>CAWBXT010000001.1:0-278303 GCA_963792765.1 uncultured beta proteobacterium
GTCGCGCAGCGCATCGATGTAGCCGTTGACGCTCGCAATCTGCGAACGCGCGTCGGCGAGCAGTTCGAACACACCGATCAACATGCCGTTGTAGCGAAGCAGGTTCTCTTCGGCGATGCGCTTCTTCATCGGGACGATCTCGTCGCGATAGTGGCGCGCGATGTCGTAGGCCGAGCGGTAGGTCAGGTACGCTTGGCGCACCTCCGAGCGCGCGTTGACGGCGGCCTCTGCGGTGCGGTCCACCGACTGCATGTAGAGTGCCTCGGCTTTGGCGATGCGCGCGTCGCCCCAGTCGAAGATCGGCAGCTCGAGGCCGATCTCATAGCCACGCTGGTTCGGGGCGCCGCTGTTGAAAGTGTTGTTGATGACGCCGATCTCGAGCACGTTGATGAAGCGCGTCGCCTTCGTCAACCCGAGGTTGGCGGCGAGCTGTTCGGTCGCCAGCTTTGCGGCCTGAACGTCCAGGCGCTGCGCCATCGCGGTCTGCTCGATATCGGGCAGATCGTCGGCCTTGAGGGGCAGGTCAGGCAGGCGCTCGGCAAGCTCGAAGGGGGCCTGCGTGCCCCAGAGCCCCATCAGGCGGGTCAGTCGCTCGCGCGCCGCCGTCTGAGCCTGCGTGCCGCGCGCGAAGTTGAGCGCTGCGTCGGCGTAGAAGCTCTGCTCGCGCGCCTGCTGCAGCTTGCTCCAGTTGCCGACCTGCGCCATGCGCCCGGCGAGCTCGGCGCCGGCCTCGGCCGCGACCATCACCTGGCGCTGGTAGTGCACCGATTCCTGGGCGCCGACGGCCATGTAGTAAGCCCTTCGCACCTCGGAGGCCAGCCCGATCATCTCCATCGTCACCCGGCGCTGGGTCTGCTCGAAGCGCCGCCGTTCCATTTCCGTCGCCAGCGGGATCGCAATCACGCGGGCGACGTTGAGCGCGAACAGGCGCTCGATCTCGAGCTCGCTACCCTGCGTCTTGCGCGCGAAGGCGAACCCCGGGTTCGGCAGGCGCCCGGCCTGCACCAGGTCGGCTTCGGCAACGCCGAGCTCGCGAAACGACGCCTGCAGGCCACGGTTGTTGAGCAGTGCGATCTGCACCGCGTCGTCGGCCGAGAGTGGCTTGGCGAGCAATTCGCCGACGCGCGACGCGACCAGCTCGCGGTCGGCATCCGACGTCGTCAGGTGCACCTCCTTGCCGAGGCGATCACTCGCCGCCTGTGCGACGACGCCGAAGCCGCCATCGGGGCTGAACGTGGTGCAACCCGCCAGGACCTGCACGACCGCGGCAAGCGCCAGCCCCGCGCGCCGCACGGCGCCGCACACTTTCGAGTCGGCCCTCATGGCTTCACCGGGCCGTCATGTCCGGCGTGACCCTGCGGCGAACCCGTGGCGGGTGCCGCCGAAGCGGCAGCCATTGGTTCGCGCGCCGAGCGAGCGTACGCGCGCCAGCCGCCAATGCGTGTCACGGTGTCGTTCGCCTCGCGCCAGGGCGTGGGCTGGACGTCACCGAGGCCACGGAATCCGGCGAGTGCAGAGGTGTAGCGAACGGCCGGCACGCGCGCAGCGGCATCGCATGCGTCGGGCCGGATGTCGGCCCGGGCAGCGCCGATCGACGCCAAGGCGACGGCGGCCGACAACAGCAGCGGCCTCGCTGGAGCAAGTTTGAACATGATCGAACCTCGTAAGCCGCAAACGGCGTCACCGCAGGCGACGCCACAGGCGCAGCGCAGCCCTGTTCAGGGAGCGCGTGCGAAGCTCAGGCGAGTTCGGGTCTGGGGGGGCGTTCGAGGCACGACGCGACCGGGCCGACATAGGGTGTCGACACGAGGCGGGGAGCTTCGCGCAGCGGCATGACGACCGGCACCGTCAGGCCGTTCGGCAGCAGGGCCGAGCCGATGCAGCACGCCGCGCAAACATTGCATTTCGCCTTCGACGTCGCCTCACCCTGCAGGTCGCTCCCGTCGCCAGGTGCGGCGTGGCGCTCGGCGTGGTGCGCGTGGTCCGTCGCGGCGACCGACGCGTGGTGGTTTGCTCCCAGCCGGCCCGCCGCCTGGGCGTTATCACTGGACGCACAGAACTGCATCGTCGCTGCGGCCGCACCCTGAAGCGGAATCGCCAGGGCGAGCCAGATGAGGAGGATGCGCGACACGGAGGCCATGGCGGGAGTGTAGAGCTTCACTCGGTCGGCAAAGCTCACCCTGCACCGCTAAAGTCACTGGCGTCAAGTTCACCCAGCCATGCACCAGCACGACCTCGCCCCCTGGCAACACGCCCACAATTTCGCGAACGACCGGCGCGCCACCGAGCGCCGAGCGTGGATCGTGGTCGCGATCACGGTTGCGATGATGGCTGCCGAGATCAGCGCCGGCTGGTGGTGGAACTCGATGGCGCTGCTGGCCGACGGCTGGCACATGGGCACGCACGCTGTGGCGATCGGCGTCACCGGCATCACCTACTGGCTCGTGCGCCGCTGGTCGCGCGATGCGCGCTTCAGTCTCGGGCCGTGGAAGGTCGAGGTGCTGGGGGCGTACACCAGCGCTGTACTGCTCGCGGTGGTGGCTGTCGGCGTCACGGCCGAGTCGCTTGTGCGCCTGTACCGGCCGGAGCCAGTCGGCTACGACGAGTCGCTCGCGATCGCGGCGATCGGCCTGATCGTCAACCTGATCTGCGCGCGGTTGTTGCATGCGGGCCAGGGTGCGCACGATGACGTGCACGGTCACGCGCCGGCCCATGTACACGCCCACAGCCCCGCTCCTGCGCACACGCATTCGCACGCGCATTCGCACACGCATGGCGCTGCTGAAACAGCGCCGCCGCCCACCGACAGAGACCTGAATCGCGAGGCCGCCTACACCCACGTGCTGGCCGACGCCGCGACTTCGGTGCTCGCGATCGGCGCGCTCGTCGCGGGCAAGTGGATGGGCTGGCTCGTGCTCGACCCGCTCGTCGGCCTCGTCGGCGCGGCGTTGATCGCGTGGTGGGCGCGCGGACTGATCGTGCAAAGCTCGACCATCCTGCTCGACCGCGAGATGGACCATCCGCTCGCGGCCGAATTGCGCCAGCGACTGGAGAGCGACGGCGACGCCAAGGTCGCCGACCTGCACCTGTGGCGCGTCGGCAGCGACGCCTTCGCCTGCGCCGTCACGCTGGTCGCCGACGCGCCGGTCAGTGCCGACGCCTATCGCGCACGGCTGGAGGGGCTGCCCAGCCTGGAACACGTGACTCTCGAGATCAACCGATGCCGCTCAACGGCGCGAGGCGGCGGCGTGCCAACTTGACGCACCCCCGAGCCTCGCTTCTACTCGACCGATCGAAGCAAGCAGGAGTCAGTGCCATGGCCCAGATGATCGATTTCCAGCGTCCCGACGGCGCAAGCGTGAAGGGCTACCTGGCCGAGCCCGACGGCGGCAGCGGCCCCGGGGTCGTGGTGATCCAGGAGTGGTGGGGGCTGAACGATCAGATTCGCGGCGTCGCCGACCGGCTCGCCGACGCCGGCTTCGTCGCCCTCGTGCCGGATTTGTACCGCGGCAAGTCGACCGTCGAGGCCGAGGAGGCGCACCACCTGATGACGGGTCTGGATTTCGGTGACGCCGCGACGCAGGACGTTCGCGGCGCCGTGCTGAACCTGAAGGCCCGTGGCTCGAAGGTCGGCGTGACGGGCTTCTGCATGGGCGGCGCGCTGACGTGGCTCGCCCTCTCCAACGTGCCCGAAGTCGATGCCGGTGTCTCCTGGTACGGCATGCCGCCGCTCGAATACATCGACGCGGCCAAGATCAAGGCACCGGTGCTCGCGCATTGGGCGACGCAGGACGAATTCTTCGCGATCGCGAACGTCGATGCGCTGGAGGAGAAACTCGCAACCGCGGGTGTCGCCTACCAGGGGCACCGCTATCTCGCGCATCACGGCTTCGCCAACGAGACAGCCATAGGCCGCGGACGCATCCCGAAGACGCAGTACGACGCCGCCTGGGCGCAGTTGGCGTGGGACCGCACGCTGCGCTTCTTCGGTCGCGAGCTCGGCTGACGGATCGCAACGCGGGCGCGGCGCTCGCGGTCGGGCCGGGTGCGGCCCGATGACGCCTAGAAGTGAATGCCCTTCATCATCTGCGCCATCGCGATCGCCTCGGCCGAGAGCTGCGGCTTGCCGCTCTTGTCCCCCTTGGCTGCGGAACTGTCGGGGAACATGCGGAAGGTCGTGTTCATGATGATCTGCGTGATGCGTGGCGCGGCCGTGTGCAGCACCGCGCCGAACACGCCAAGACGTGTCGCGACGCGCACCGGCTTGTCGATGCAGGCATTGACGATCATCGCCGCCGCCTCTTGCGGGTCGAGCAACGGCATGTTGTCGTAGATCTTGGTCGGCGCCGTCATCGGCGTGCGCACGAGCGGCATGTTGACGGTGGTGAAGGTGATGCCCTGATCCGCGTATTCGCTGGCCGCACACGCCGTCCAGGCATCGAGCGCCGCCTTGCTCGCGACGTAGGCCGAGAAACGCGGCGCGTTGACGAGCACGCTGATCGAGCTGATGTTGACGACGTGGCCCTTGCGCCTTGCGACCATGCCGGGCAGGAGGCCCATCGTCACGCGCAGCGCGCCGAAGTAGTTCAGCTGCATCGTGCGCTCGAAGTCGTGGAAGCGGTCGTAGCTCGACTCGATCGCGCGCCGGATCGAACGCCCGGCGTTGTTGATCAGGTAGTCGACGCCGCCATGTTCCTGCTGCAGCAGCCGCACGAACTCGGCGCAACTCGCCTCGTCGGCGATGTCGACCGCGTAGCTGAACACCTGGGCGTTCTTGCCCGCCACCTCGCGAATGTGCTTGACGGCGTCGACCAGCTTGTCTTCGCCGCGCGCGCAGATGACGGTGATCGCGCCGGCCTCGGCGAACCTGCACGCCGCCGACAAGCCGATCCCCGAGCTACCGCCGGTGACGAGCACCACCTTGCCGGCGACGGCGCCGCGCAGCGAACGGTCGACGAACAACGCAGGATCGAGGTGGCGTTCCCAGTAGTCCCACAACCGCCACGCGTAGTCGCGCAGGTTCGGGCATTCGATGCCGCTTCCCTTCAAGGCGGCGAGCGTATCGCGGCAGTCGAAGCGCGTCGGGTAGTTGACGAAGGCCATCATGCTTTCGGGCACGCCGAGGTCCTTCATCACCGCGTTCTTCACGCGCCGCACCGGCGCGATCGCGAGCATCCCTTTCCTCACGCTCTTCGGGATGAAGCCGAACAGCGCGGCATTCACGAACAGGTTCATCTTCGGCGCGTGCGCCGCCTTGCTGAAGATGTCGAGCACATCACCGACGCGGTAGCCCACGGGGTCGACGAGATGGAAGCAACTACCGCTCGCGAGCCCGCGTTGATGGCTGATGTGGTCGAGCGCGGCAACGACGAAATCGACCGGCACGATGTTGACGCGCCCGCCTTCGAGGCCGACCGACGGCATCCACGGCGGCAAGAACTGGCGCATGCGCTGGATCAGCTTGAAGAAGTAGTACGGCCCGTCGACCTTGTCCATCTCGCCGGTGGTCGAATCGCCGACGACCATCGCCGGGCGGTACACCGTCCACGGCACCTTGCACTCCTTGCGCACGATCTTCTCGCTCTCGTGCTTGGTCATGAAATACGGGTGCTCGAGGCCTTCCGCCTCGTCGAACATGTCTTCGCGGAACACGCCTTCATAGAGGCCCGCCGCCGCGATCGACGACACGTGATGGAAATGCTTGGCGTCGATCGCCTTGGCGAATTCGATCGCGCTGCGCGTGCCTTCGATGTTGACCTTGACCTGGCTTTCCTCGTCGGCCGACAAGTCGTACACCGCGGCCAGGTGGTACATGTGGTCGATCTTGCCCTTGAGCTTCTTGATGTCGTCGGCACTCGCGCCGAGTTTCTTGCTCGTCAGGTCGCCGAGCACGGGTACTGCGCGCGCCTTCGTCACGCCCCAGTACGCCAGCAGTTCGGTCACCTTGCCCTCACTTTCCGGCCGAAGGAGAAAGTGCACGGTCGCGCCGCGTCGCGCGAGCAGCATCTTGACGAGCCGTTTGCCGATGAACCCGGTCGCGCCGGTGACGAAATACTGCATGGGGGTCTCCTGTGGCGGTTGGCGATCGAAGGTGCATTCTTACCCATGACGCGACACCCCCAACGCGCGCTTTCCCGGGGTCGCCGCGTGGGGTTGCCGCCAAGCCGCTCGCGCGCGGCCGTCACGCTTCACCGGCTGAATTAGGCTGCCCTCTCCACGCCGACTGCCTATAGTTGTCTCCGGCTCGTCGCTCCACGGGGGAGCGACGCGACACGACAAAGGCGCATCGATCATGGTCAAGAAACTCAAAGCTCTCAGCGAGAAGCAGGCCAGCGGCCCTGCGGGGTTGCTCGGCAGCCCGCTTGCGAGCACGGTCAAGGACTCCGCGCAACAGATCTGGCTCGCCGGCCTGGGCGCGTTCTCGAAGGCGCAGGCCGAGGGCGGCAAGGTGTTCGAGACCCTCGTGCGCGAAGGCGTCTCGCTACAGCGCAAGACGCAGACTGTCGCCGAAGACAAGATCACCGAAGTGACGAGCAAGATGACGAACATGGCCGGCGACCTGTCGGGCCGGGCGACGCAACACTGGGACAAGCTCGAGACGATCTTCGAGGAGCGCGTCGCCAAGGCGCTCAATCGGCTCGGTGTCCCTTCGGCGAAAGACGTGGACGCGCTGATGGCGCGCATCGACGCGCTCAGCGCGAGCGTCGCCAAGCTGTCGGGCGCGCCTACGAAGGCTGGCGCCGCGAAGGCCGCTGCAAAGAAGCCTGTGGCGAAGAAGACCGCCGCGAAGAAGGCTGCCAAGCCTGCTGCGAAGCGTGCCACCCGCAAGACCGCGAGCGCGTAAGACGCCGTCGCGCTTCGGCTTGGCTCTCGCGGGCGGCGGCCGAGCCGCTGCTGCGCAGCGCTCGCCCAAGGGCGGTCATGACGAACGGCCCGTTGCCGCGGCACGGTCGCGCGTCGGCTTGGCTCTCGCGGGCGGCGGGCCGTTGGGCGCGATCTACGAAATCGGCGCCCTGTGCGCGCTCGAGGAATCGCTCGATGGGTTGAAGCTGACGGAGTGCACGGGCTACGTCGGCGTGTCGGCGGGTGGTTTCATCGCTGCGGCGCTTGCCAACGGCATTTCGCCGCACGCACTCTGCCGCGCGTTCATCGAGAACGTCGGCGCCGCCGAGGACATCCTGCAGCCGGCCAGCCTGATGCGCCCTGCTTGGAGCGAATACGCCCACCGCCTCGCAATGTTGCCCGCGCTGCTGGCGCAGGCGGCCTGGCGCTACGTCGTCGACCGACGCTCGTTGCTCGTCGCGTTCGAGCATCTTGGACGGGCGCTGCCTTCGGGCCTGTTCTCGAACCATCAGCTCGAAGCACAGATGCGCCGGGTCTTCAGCGCGCCAGGCCGCAGCAACGACTTCCGCGAGTTGTCGCGCAAGCTGGTGCTCGTCGCAACCAACCTCGATACCGGCGAGGCCGCTCCCTTCGGCCAACCGGGCTGGGATCATGTGCCAATCTCGCGCGCGATCCAGGCGAGCGCAGCGTTGCCGGGTCTGTTTCCGCCGGTCGAGATCGATGGCAAGCACTACGTGGACGGCGCGCTGAAGAAAACGCTGCACGCCTCCGTTTTGCTCGACGAGGGGATCGATCTGCTGATCTGCCTGAACCCGCTCGTGCCCTTCGACGCGAGTGCCGCGCCGGGCCATCGCGTGATGAGCAGCGGCGAGGAGCGCATCCCGCGGCTCGTCGATGGCGGCCTGCCCGTCGTGCTGTCGCAGACCTTCCGCTCGCTGATCCACTCGCGCCTGGAACTCGGCCTCAAAGGCTACGAGCGCAGCCATCCCGAGGCGACGATCGTGCTGTTCGAGCCCGATCATCGCGACGCCGAGCTCTTCCTCGCCAACACCTTCGGCTACAAGCAGCGCCGCGCGCTCGCCGAGCATGCCTACCAGCAGACGCGGCGCATGCTGCGCTCGCGCCGCAGCGTGCTGGCGCGGCAGTTCGCGCCGCACGGCATCCGAATCAACGACGCCGTGCTCGACGACGCGCATCGGCATCTGCTCGACAAGCGCAGCGCGAAGCGCCGACCCGCAGTACGCGCGGTACGCCGACTCGAGGAAGTGCTCAACGACCTGGATGTGGCGCTCGAGGGGCGCGCGGCCTGATTGCCCCGCGCGAGCGGGCTTGGGGACGGTCGCGGCCGCCGCTCCGCGGGGGAACTGCCTGCAATATCATTCGGGCGTCGACGGGTTCAACGAAGACTCGTCTCCACCCGATACCGAACAGGAGAATGCCTGTGAAGATGCTTCCCGCTTCATGGCTGTTGATGACGTTCGCGCTTGCAGGCTGCGCCTCCGGCCCGCCGTTCATCGACCAGGCGCAGCCTGAAGCGATGACGATGGCCCAGCGTCGCGCGGCCTTCGAGTTCAACTGCCCGGCGGCGACAGCGCAAATGTTGAGCCGCGAGACACTGCAACCGATCTCGTTTCGCTTCGGCGTCCTGCGTGCCGAATACACGATCGGCGTCAGCGGATGCGGCAAGCGTGCGACTTATGTCGTGCTGTGCCCGGACCAGGAAGGCTCGACCTGCTTCGCCTCGGCGGGTCGCGACGGGATCCAGTAGCGCGGCTCTTGCGCGGCGGCGTGCCCGGCAGTCCGCCTGCGATCAGAAGGTGAACTGCCCGGGAAACAACCAGAGCACGGCGGCCGTCATCGTCACGTAGCGCGCAAACTTGCCGATCGCCATGTAGACCACGCACGGCCAGAACGGCAACCGAAGCCAACCGGCGACGGCGCACAGCGGGTCGCCGACGATGGGCAACCACGACAACAGGCAGCCCTTGGCACCGAAGCGACGCAGCCACTGCAGCGCGCGCGCCTCCGCCTTGTGCGATGACACCCGCTCGTAGGCCCGTTCGGCGCCGTAGCCCATCCAGTAGGTCAGCGCCCCGCCGAGCGTGTTGCCTGCCGTCGCCACCAGCACCGCGGGCCAGAACAGCCACGGGTCGAGCTTGACGAGGCCGATCACCGCCGGCTCGGAGCCGAGCGGCAACAAGGTCGCCGAGACGAACGAGATGATGAACACCGTGCTCAGCCCGAATTTGGGCAGCGCAAGCAACGCGATCAGCGACTCCATCCACGGTGGCATGCGACGCATTATCCGGGGGCGACCGCACCACGGTTGTGCAACGTTTTGACGCTGTCGCGCAGCGGTTGGCCGCTATACTGCTGCCTCCTTTTTCAGCACTCCCCTCGAACTGCAACCCATGCGCATCGGCGCCATCGATCTGCCCAACCACCTGTTCGTGGCGCCGATGGCGGGCGTGACGGACCGGCCGTTTCGCCAGTTGTGCAAGCGGCTCGGCGCGGGTTACGCGGTGAGTGAGATGGTGACCGCGCGCAAGGATCTGTGGAACAGCCTGAAGACTTCGCGTCGTGCCAATCACGACGGCGAGACAGCGCCGATCGCAGTCCAGATCGCCGGCACCGACGCGCCGATGATGGCCGAGGCGGCGGCCTACAACATCGATCGCGGCGCGCAGATCATCGACATCAACATGGGCTGCCCGGCCAAGAAGGTGTGCAACAAGTGGGCCGGCTCGGCGCTCATGCAGGACGAGCCGCTTGCGCTCTCGATCATCGACGCCGTCGTCAAGGCATGCGCGCCGCTTGGCGTGCCTGTCACGCTCAAGATGCGCACCGGCTGGCGCGCAACCGAGCGCAACGCGGTGCGGCTGGCGCGCGCCGCCGAAAGTGCGGGCGTCGCGATGATCGCGGTGCACGGGCGCACACGCGAGCAAGGCTACAAAGGCGACGCGGAGTACGACACGATCGCCGCGGTGAAGGCGGCAATTGCGATTCCGGTCACGGCCAATGGCGATGTCACTTCACCGGCCAAGGCGGCCGAGGTGCTCGCGCGCACCGGTGCCGACGCCATCATGATCGGCCGCGCGGCGCAAGGGCGACCGTGGATCTTCGGCGACATCGCCCACTACCTCGCCACCGGCACGCATCGACCTTCACCCGAGGTGCGCGACGTCAAGGCCTGGCTCATCGAACACCTGCATGACCACTACGCGCTGTACGGCGAGTTCGCCGGCGTGCGCACGGCGCGCAAGCACATCGGCTGGGCGGTGCGCGGTCTGCCCGGCGGCGAGGTGTTTCGCGCGCGCATGAACACGTTGGACGATTGCGCGCAACAACTGCGTGCGGTGGGCGACTGGTTCGACGCGCTGGGCGAGCGTCACGACCGCCTGCCGGAGGCAAACCCTTGCATCGAGGACGAACCCCTGCTGGAAGCCGCATGACAAAGAAGCACATCGAGGAATGCATTCGCGACAGCCTGGAAACGTACTTCCGGGACTTGCGCGGGACCGAGCCGAGCGCGATGCACGAGATGATGCAGCGCGTCGTCGAGCGGCCGCTGCTCGAAGTGGTGATGAAGCACGCCGAGGGAAATCAGTCACGCGCCGCCGAGTGGCTCGGCATCAACCGCAACACCTTGCGTCGCAAGCTGCTCGATCACCGTCTCATCAAGTAGGGGCAGTGGGGACCGTGTTGCCCACGGCCGTGCACCGTTCGCCGCGAGGGACCGGACAGCGGACCCGATTGCCCTAGCTGCAAAGGACACCATGCAAGCCCTGATCTCTGTTTCCGACAAAACCGGCATCGTCGCGTTCGCTCGCGCGCTTCGAGCACTCGACTGCAAGCTGCTTTCCACCGGCGGCACTGCGAAATTGCTTCAGGATGCGGGGCTGCCGGTGACGGAAGTGGCCGAGCACACCGGCTTCCCGGAGATGCTCGACGGCCGCGTGAAGACGCTGCACCCCGCCGTACACGGCGGCCTGCTCGCGCGACGCGACCTGCCCGAGCACATGGCAGCGCTCTCTGCGCACGGCATCGAGACGATCGACCTCCTCGTCGTCAACCTCTATCCGTTCGAGGCGACGGTCGCCAAGGCCGGTTGCACGCTCGAGGACGCGATCGAGAACATCGATATCGGCGGCCCGGCGATGGTGCGCTCGGCGGCGAAGAACTGGAACGACGTTGCGGTGCTGACCGACGCGTCGCAGTACGCCGGTGTGCTCGAAGAATTGCAGCGCGACGGCACGGTAAGCCGCACGACGCGCTTCGCACTGGCAGTCGCCGCGTTCAACCGCATCAGCAACTACGACGCCGCGATCAGCGACTACCTGTCGTCGCTCCAGCCGGACGGCACGCGCGCCGAGTACGCGGCGCAGAGCAATGGCCGCTTCGTCAAGCTGCAGGATCTGCGCTATGGCGAGAACCCGCACCAGAGCGCGGCGTTCTACCGTGACCTCTACCCCGCACCCGGCTCGCTCGTCAGCGCGGCGCAGCTCCAGGGCAAGGAGCTTTCGTACAACAACATCGCCGATGCAGACGCGGCGTGGGAATGCGTGAAGTCCTTCGATGCCGCGACACCGTGCTGCGTCATCGTCAAGCACGCCAACCCATGCGGCGTCGCGATCGGCGCCAGCGCGACCGAGGCCTACGACAAGGCACTGAAGACCGACCCTACCTCGGCCTTCGGCGGCATCATCGCATTCAACACGACGGTCGACGGCGCGGCGGCGGCGCGGGTCGCCAAGCAGTTCGTCGAAGTGCTGATTGCACCCGCGTTCACCGACGAGGCGCGCGAGGTGTTCAAGGCGAAGGCGAACACACGCGTGCTGCAAATTGATCTCGACGGCGTACAGCGCGACGGCAAGACAGCCTGGACGCGTGGGCGCAACATGCACGACGTGAAGCGCGTCGGTTCGGGTCTGCTGATCCAGAGCGCCGACAACCGCGAGGTCGATCGCGCCGAGCTGAAGGTCGTGACAGTGAAGCAGCCGACGCCGCAGCAGCTCGACGACCTGCTCTTCGCATGGACCGTGGCCAAGTACGTCAAGAGCAATGCGATCGTGTTCTGTGGCGGCGGCATGACGCTCGGCGTCGGCGCCGGGCAGATGAGCCGCATCGACTCCGCGCGCATCGCGAGCATCAAGGCCGAGAACGCCGGCCTCACGCTCGTCGGATCGGCGGTGGCGAGCGACGCCTTCTTCCCGTTTCGCGACGGCCTGGACGTCGTCGTCGATGCCGGCGCGGCCTGCGTCATCCAGCCCGGCGGCAGCGTGCGGGACGACGAGGTGATCGCCGCCGCGAACGAACGCGGCATCGCGATGGTGCTGACCGGCGTGCGTCACTTCCGGCACTGAGCCGGCGGCAACGCTGGACGGCTGATCCCTACGCGATGAAACTCGCCGACGCCGCGGGCCTTTTTCTTGTCGGCCTCACTCGCCTGATCACCGGAGCGCAGGGCCACTGGTACGGCAGCCCGCCCAAGGCTGAGCAGCGCATCTACTTCGCCAACCATCAGAGCCATTTCGACTGGGTGCTGATCTGGGCCGCACTGCCGCGCGACCTGCGCACGCGCACGCGGCCGATTGCGGCGAAGGACTACTGGACCGCAAACCGCTTCAAGCACTGGCTGACGCGGGACGTATTCAATGCGGTCTACGTCAGTCGCACCCGGGGCGAGGAGGAGGACCCTCTGGAGCCACTCGCACAGGCACTCGAGGGCGGCGACTCGATCGTCATCTTTCCCGAAGGCACGCGCAGCAACAAGGGCGAGCCGCAGGCGTTCAAGGCAGGCCTGTATCACCTCGCGGAGCGTTTCCCAGAGGTGCAACTCGTCCCGGCCTGGATCGACAATGTGCAGCGCGTGATGCCCAAGGGCGAGGTGGTGCCGGTGCCGATCCTGTGCTCGGTCACATTCGGCGCGCCGCTGCAGCTCGTGCCCGGCGAAGACAAGCGCGAATTTCTCGATCGGGCACGAGAGGCCGTGGTCGCACTGCGGACGGTGGCTGCCTGATGGGCGCACTGCGGGGCTTGAGCGTGACGCAGCAGGTGGGACTGCTGTTCGTCGTCGTGTTCGGCCTGCTCGCGCTCGTGACGGCGGTATCCCAGCTGCGAACACTGCGCGAAACCGATGACACCCGCGAGAACGATCGCCGGCAGCGCTTCAAGCGCGATCTTGGTGCGGTGTGGATCGGCGCTCTGGCGTTCTGGATCGCTTGGATCTCGGGGCCCGTCGGCGCGACGCTGCTCTTTGCCGTCCTGTCGTTCATCGCGCTGCGCGAGTTCATCACGCTGACCCACACGCGACGCGCCGATCACCGCAGCCTGCTGCTCGCCTTCTTCGTGATCCTGCCGGCCCAGTTCGTACTGGCGGGCGCGCAGAGCCTGAACCTGTTCATGGTGTTCATCCCGGTCTACAGCTTCCTCGCGATTCCGGTTTTCAGCGCGTTCGGCAACGATCCGCATCGCTTCCTCGAGCGCACCGCGAAGATCCAGTGGGGCATCATGGTCTGCGTCTATGGCATGAGCCATGCGCCTGCGCTGCTGCTGCTCGACTTCCCCGGCTACATCGGGCGCGGTGCATTCCTGGCCTTCTATCTCGTGACGGTCGTCGCCGGCGCCACCATCGCCCAGGAAGCGATTTCGCGCCGCCTGCGCAGCCTGCCGGTGGCGCGCCAGATCAGCCGCACGTTCTCGTGGCGCGCGTGGGTCGGCGGCGCGCTCGCCGCGGGCCTGGTCGGCGGGCTGCTGTACTGGGCGACACCGTTCAAACCCTTGCAGGCGGTGGCGATGGGGGCGTTGGCGGGCGCGATCGGCACGCTCGGTGACTTCGTGATGAAGGCGCTCAAGCGCGACGCCGGCGTGCGCCATTGGGGCGGCAAGGCAACGGTGACCGGCGCGGTGGGCCTGCTCGACCGCGTCGCGCCGCTGTGCTTCGCGGCGCCGGTCTTCTTCCACGTGGTGCGCTGGTTCTTCATCCCGTGACGGTACTGCGCGTCCTCGGCATCGATCCCGGGCTGCGCACCACGGGCTGGGGCGTGATCGATGTCGAAGGCGCCGCGCTGCGATACGTTGCGAGCGGCACGATCAAGACCGACGCCGCCGACATCGGCCACCTGCCGTCACGGCTGAAGATCATCTTCGACGGCGTGTGCGAGATCGTGGTGCGCTACCAGCCGGCGTGCGCGTCGGTCGAGATCGTGTTCGTCAACGTCAACCCGCAGAGCACACTGCTGCTCGGCCAGGCGCGCGGCGCGGCGATCACCGCGCTTGTCTCGGGCGGCACCGAAGTGGCCGAATACACGGCGCTGCAGATGAAGAAGGCGGTCGTCGGTCACGGCCAGGCGCGCAAGGAGCAGGTGCAGGCGATGGTCTCGCGCCTGCTCGCGCTGCCGGGGCTGCCGGGCAAGGACGCTGCCGACGCACTCGGCCTCGCCGTGTGCCACGCGCATGCAGCGCGCTCGTTCGCCGCGATCGAGCGTGCGACGCAGCGGGGGCGGCGCACGCAATCGCAGTACAAGGGCGGGCGCAGCTACTGACGCTGCCGCCTTCGCGAGCCGTGTCGGCACGTGGTCTTGGTCCGCAAGACGGGCCGCGTACGATCCCCCCATGACTGCATCGGAACCCGGCGCGCCCGCCACCAGCGAAACCCCGTTCGCCGACCTCACGCCACAGGCGGTGCTCGACGGGCTCGACGCGGTCGGTCTCATCGGCGATGGCCGCATGATCCAGCTGAACTCCTACGAGAACCGCGTGTTCCAGGTGTTCCTCGAGTCAGGCGAGGTCGTGGTGCCGAAGTTCTACCGACCGGGGCGCTGGAGTGACGCCCAGATCCTCGAGGAGCACACCTTCTCGGCCGAACTCGCCGCGCGCGAGATTCCGGTCATCGCGCCGCTCGTCCTTGCGATTGCAGAACCGCTGCGCGAGCCGGTCACGCTCAGCGGCGAGCCGCCGACGCTCGCGCATGTGCTCGGTCAGCGCGTCAGCGTCTCGCCGCGCCGTTCGGGCCGCGCGCCGGAGTTGGAACACGCCGGCACGCTCGAATGGATCGGCCGCTTCATCGGCCGCATGCATGCGGTCGGCGCCACGAAGCGATTCGAACACCGCTGGTCGCTCGACATCGCGACCTTCGGCACCGGCGCACGCGACTATCTGCTCGCCCACGACTGGATTCCGCCCGAGGTGCTGCCCGGCTGGCGCGCCGCGATCGACGACGCGCTCAGCGAAGTGGAGCGTGCGTTCGACGCGCTGCCCGAACTGCGCACTCTGCGCCTGCACGGTGACTGCCACCTCGGCAACATCCTGTGGAGCGACGCCGGGCCGCACTTTGTCGATCTGGACGACGCGCTCACCGGTCCGGCGGTGCAGGACCTGTGGATGCTGCTCTCGGGCGACCGCGCGAGCATGACGCGCCAGCTCGGGGCCGTGCTCGCCGGCTACGAGGACTTCATGGACTTCGACTGGCGCGAGCTGCGCCTCGTCGAGCCGCTGCGCACGCTCCGGCTGATTCACCACAGCGCATGGCTCGCGCGGCGCTGGAACGACCCGGCCTTCCCGGTCGCGTTCCCATGGTTCGCCGGCCCGGCGTACTGGGGCCAGCAGACGTCGCAGTTGAACGAGCAGATCGACGCGATGCGAGAGGCACCGCTCGGCGGACCCGCCTGAAGCGCATCGCGCTCGATCGCATCGGCGCGTGTCAAGGCCGCCGCAATCGGGGGGCCGACAGAGCGTGCGATCATCCTGCGCGTGCAAGCAGGACGCTCTTCCGATTCGCTCGCCTCGCGGCTCGCCGTCGATGCCGACGTGACGCGCGCGCGGACGCTGGCGAAGGACTTCTACCTCGACCCTGCACTGTTCGATGTCGCGCGCGAACGCATCTTCGCCCGCAGCTGGCAATGGATCGGCGATCTCGCCGACGTCGCCGAGCCCGGGTCGTTGTCGCCGCGCGCGCTGCTGCCAGGGCACCTGGACGAACCCGTGCTGCTGGCACGCGACACTGGTGGCGTGCTGCGTTGCCTGTCGAACGTCTGCACGCATCGCGGCAATCCGCTCGTGAATGCGCCGTGCCGCGGCGCGACGCAGATCCGATGCGGCTACCACTCGCGGCGCTTCGACCTCGACGGCCGCATGCGCTTCATGCCCGCGTTCGAGGACGCGCGCGACTTCCCGTCCGACGCCGATCATCTGCCGCAGGTGCCTTTCGCGGACCTCGGCGGCCTGCTCGCGTTCGCGTCGGTCGCGCCGACCGCGCCATATGCCGAGGTCTTTGGGCCGATCGAGGCGCGCCTGGGCTGGCTGCCGTGGGCCGACTTCGTGCCCGACCCGGCGCGCAGCCGCGACTACGAGTTCGACGCCCATTGGGCGCTGTATGTCGAGAACTACCTCGAAAGCCTGCACATCCCGTTCGTCCACGCGGGGCTGTCGGCGACGCTCGACCTGGCCGACTACCGCCACGAGTCACACCGCCACGCAACGCTGCAGCTTGCCGCGGCGCGCCCCGGCGAACCGGCGTTCGACGACCTGCCGTCGGCGTCGCCGGAGCACGGCCGGCGCATCGCCGCCTACTACTGGTGGGTGTTTCCGAACCTGATGCTCAACTTCTATCCGTGGGGGCTGTCTCTCAACCTCGTCGTGCCGCTGGCGCCAGCGCGCACGCGAGTGCTGTTCCGCTCGTACGTGCGTGACGCATCGCGGCTCGGCCAGGGCGCGGGCGGCGCGCTCGACGAGGTCGAGCTAGAGGACGAGACCGTCGTCGTCGCAGTGCAGCGCGGTCTGCGGTCGCGCTTCTACGACCGCGGCCGCTACTCGCCGACGCGCGAGGACGGCGTGCACCACTTCCACCGGCTGATCGGCGAAGCCATGGCGTAGCCCGGCCCGGCCTCCCTCACCGCCCCCATGCGGCTTCGGGCGCGCGAAAGCGGGGGCGCCCTCTCGTCAGGCGCTCAGCAACGCGTTGACACGTTTGACGTAGGCCGCCGCGTCATCGAGTTGGCCGCCCTCGGCGAGCACCGCCTGATCGAACAGGATATTTGCCAGGTCGTCGAAATGCGCGCTGCCATCGAGGCGCTTGACGAGCGCGTGCTCGGGATTCACTTCCAGCACCGGCTGCGTCGGCGGGGCCGCCTGCCCGGCCTGCTTGAGCAGGCGCGCGAGGTGGCCACTCATGTCGCCCTCTTCGACGACGAGGCAGGCGGGTGAGTCGACGAGGCGCGTCGTCGCGCGCACGTCCTTGGCGCGCTCCTTCAGCGCTTCCTTCAATTTCTCCAGCACCGGCTTGAAGGCTTCGGACGCGGCCTCGGCCTGCTTCTTCTCTTCCTCGTCCTGCAGCTTGCCGAGATCGACCGCGCCGCGGGCGACGTTCTGCAGCGTCTTGCCGTCGAACTCGTAGAGGTGCGAAAGCATCCATTCGTCGACGCGATCGGCGAGCAGCAGCACTTCGATACCCTTCTTGCGGAAGATCTCCAGCTGCGGGCTGCTCTTCGCGGCGGCAAGGCTGTCGGCGGTGATGTAGTAGATCGCCTCCTGGCCTTCCTTCATGCGGCCGACGTAGTCGGCGAACGAGACGCCCTCGTCGGCTTGCGTCGACGCGAAACGCAGCAGCTTGGCGAGCCGCTCCTGGTTGGTGAAGTCCTCGCCGATGCCCTCCTTCAGCACCGCGCCGAAGTCCTTCCAGAACGCGGCGTACTTGTCGCGCTGCGCGGCGTCCTCGCTGTTGGCGAGCTCTTCGAGCATGCTCAGCACGCGCTTGGTCGAGCCTTCGCGGATCGCCTTCACGTCGCGGCTTTCCTGCAGCAACTCGCGGCTCACGTTCAGCGGCAGGTCGGCGCTGTCGATGATGCCCTTGACGAAGCGCAGATACACCGGCATCAGCGCCTCGGCGTCGTCCATGATGAAGACGCGCTTGACGTAGAGCTTCACGCCACCGCGCTTGTCGCGATTCCACAAATCGAACGGCGCCTTCGCCGGCACGTAGAGCAGCTGCGTGTAGTCGGTGCGGCCCTCGACGCGGTTGTGCGTGTAGGCCAGCGGCGCCTGGCTGTCGTGGCTGATCTGCTTGTAGAACTCCTCGTACTGCTCGGGCGTGATCTCGCTCTTGGGCCGCGCCCACAGGGCCGCCGCCTTGTTGACGGTTTCCCACTCGTCTTTCAGCACCTGCTCTTTCTTCTCGGCGTCCCACTCCTCTTTCTGCATCAGGATCGGCAGCGAGATGTGGTCCGAGTATTTCGCGATGATGGACTTCAACTTCCAGCGATCGAGGAATTCCTCTTCGCCGTCGCGCAGATGCAGGATGACGTCAGTGCCGCGGCTGGCCTTCTCGATCGACTCGACCTCGAAGTCGCCCGCGCCTTGCGACACCCAGCGCACGCCTTCGCCGGTCGGCAGGCCGGCGCGGCGCGACTCGACGGTGATGCGGTCGGCGACGATGAAGCCGCTGTAAAAGCCGACGCCGAACTGGCCGATCAGGTTCGCGTCCTTCTTCTGCTCGCCTTCGAGCGCGCTCATGAACTCGCGCGTGCCGCTTTTGGCGATCGTTCCGAGATGAGCGACTGCTTCGTCCTGCGACATGCCGATACCGTTGTCGCGGATCGTCAGTGTCTTCGCTTCCTTGTCGATCACCACCCGCACTTCGAGGTTCGGCGCGTCCTCGTAGAGCGCGGAATTATTCAGCGCCTCGAAGCGCAGCTTGTCGCACGCGTCCGACGCGTTGGAGACGAGCTCGCGCAGGAAGATCTCCTTGTTCGAGTAGAGCGAATGCGTGACGAGGTGCAGGATCTGCTTCACCTCGGCCTGAAACGACAGGGTCTGTTTGGTCATGATCGGTGGGGTCTCCGGGCTCCGAGTCCGCAGCCTCGACGGCTGCGACGTTCAAGTCGCGGTAAATGGGGACGGCGCCTGCGCTTTCAAGACGCGCGGCTTGGCTTGTTCGGGTGTGCCTACAGTAGCATTCGGCCATGAACCTCCGCCAAATGCTGCTCACCCTTGGCGCTGCCGCGGCGCTGCTTGGCGCCCTGCCCGCTTCGGCCCAAGGCGCCTTCACACTCTACGGTGGTTACCGCGGCGGCGGCTCGTTCGACCAGACCGTGGGTTCGAAGAGCACGACCGACGACCTCGAGGGCAGCGGCGTGTTCGCGCTCGCGGTCGAATGGGCGGTCGATGCGGCGCGCAACGGCCAGGTGTTCGCGAGCGGACAGCGCACGCACCTGCAGTTGGCGCCGGGCAGCGTGGCCCCCTCGATACCGATCAACATCGCCTACCTGCACCTGGGCGGATCGAACTTCTTCGAGGGCCAGGCAGGCCATGGCGCCTACGTCGCGGGTGGCCTGGGCGCAACCTTCATGGCGCCGCAACAGGATGGGCTGAGTTCGGAGATCCGGCCGTCGATGAGCCTCGCTCTCGGCTACGAATATGCGTTCACGCCGTCTCTTTCGCTGCGGGGGGAAGTGCGCGGCTATGCAACCCTGATCAACAGCGGCGGCGGCTTCTTCTGCTCCGGTGGCTGCGTCGTGTCGATCCACGGCGACGGCATGTTCCAGGCCGATGCTTTGGTCGGGTTGTCGATGCGGTTCTAGCGCCGACGACAACGATGCAGATCCGACTCGATCGCTTGCCCGCGCACTAAGCTGCATGCAGCACGAGCCGGACTCGCGCTACGCGTGGATGCGCCTTGCGGTCACGCTGGCGCTGATGACGATCGGCAGCGCAGCGATGTACATCGTCTCGGTCGTGCTGCCGACGGTGCAGGCCGATTTCGGCGTGTCGCGCGCCGACGCGTCGCTGCCCTACACGATGATGATGGTGGGCTTCGGCGTCGGCGGGATGGTGATGGGGAGGCTCGCGGATCGCTTCGGCGTGATGGTGCCGATCCTGGTCGGTGCCGTCGGCCTCGGCCTGGGCTTCGCGGCCGCCGCGCTCGCGCCCAGCATCATGGCGTTCTCCCTCGCCCACGGGGTGTTGCTCGGCCTGGTCGGTAGTTCGGCGACGTTCGTGCCGCTGATCGCCGACACCTCGCTCTGGTTCGTGCGCCGGCGCGGCATTGCGGTGGCGATCTGCGCCAGCGGCAACTACGTCGCCGGCGCGTTCTGGCCACCGGTCGTGCAACATTTCATCGATGGCGTCGGATGGCGTCAGACGTATTTCGGGCTTGCCGTCTTTTCGTTCGTGAGCCTGTCATTGCTCGCACTGTTGATGCGGCCGCGGCCGCCGGTCGCAGCCGCGACGGCCACGCCCGTGGCGATTCCGACCGGCGCTGCCGCGAACTTCGCAGCACCCGTCGCGAAGAGCCTGCCCTTCGGTCTGCCTCCCGCGCACGCGCTGGCGCTGCTGTGCGTCGCGGGCCTGGCCTGCTGCGTCGCGATGTCGATGCCGCAGGTGCACATCGTCGCCTACTGCGGCGACCTCGGCTACGGCGCGGCGCGCGGGGCCCAAATGCTCTCGCTGATGCTCGCCGCGGGCATCGTCAGCCGCCTTGTCTCGGGCGTGATCTGCGACCGCATCGGCGGCCTGCGCACGCTGGTGCTCGGCTCGGCCTTGCAGGGCATCGCGCTGCTGCTGTTCCTGCCCTTCGACGGCCTCGTGTCGCTCTACGTGATCTCGATACTCTTCGGCCTGTTCCAGGGCGGTATCGTGCCGAGCTACGCGATCATCGTGCGCGAGCACTTCCCCGCCGAGGAGGCCGGCTCGCGTGTCGGCACCGTGCTGATGTTCACGCTGCTCGGCATGGCGCTCGGAGGCTGGATGTCGGGCAAGGTGTTCGATCTCACCGGCTCGTACCACGCCGCATTCGTCAATGGGGTGGCGTGGAATGCACTGAACCTCACGATTGCGCTCACGCTGTTGCGCCGCACGCGCGGTCGTCTGCCGCCGACGCAGATGAGCCCCGCGTAGTCACGCGGCGCGCGACGCGCATCAACGCAGATTCAGTGCTTCGCCGCGCCGAGCGCCTTGACTGGCGCCTTGACCTCGATCGACTCGCGCTTGCCGTCCTTGCCTTCGACGATGAGTGTCAGCGGCACGAGTTCGCCCGCCTTCAGCGGTTGCTTGAGGTCCATCATCATCACGTGGTAGCCGCCCGGTTTGAGCTCCACGGCCTGTCCCGCGGGCAGTGCGAGATCAGGAATCGAATGCATGCTCATGACGTTACCCTGCATCGACATCTCGTGGATCTCGACCACACCCGCCACTGGCGACTGCACGGCGACGAGCTTGCCGCCCTGCGCGGAGGTGATCTGCATGAAGGCGCCCGTCGCCTTCTGTTGCTCGACCGTGCCCCGGACCCAGGCATCCTTGACGGTCGTCTGGGCTGAGGCCAGTTGGGCGGTAACGGCCATCGCACAAAGGGCTACGGTGCGGAACAATCGATTCATTGCCATGCCTTCAGTTCGTGTCGTTTGGAGTTTGCATTGTCGCCATTCCCACTGAATGCGCATGCCGGCTCGCCGCAATGAGAAAGGGCGCCCGCAGGCGCCCTTGGTGTCGCATTCCGACTGCAGAGGGGTCAGCTCTGGCGCGACTTGCGCCGACGCGCGATGAAGCCGACGAGGCCGAGGCCCGCCAACATCAGCGCATAAGTCTCGGGCTCCGGAACACCACGCACGTAGAAGGTTTCAGTGGTGGAAGCCACGCAGCCGTCGAAGTACGACGGATCGCAGATGCCGTTCGCGTACGCGTGCCAGATGTGGCCGTTGGTCGCGTCACCGAGGTCGCAATGGCTGTAGCCCGAGCCGAAATACGCTGATGCGCAGATCGGCGCGCCGCTCACGTCGGTGAACGCCGTGATCAGGTCGGCACGGGACGCCCAGGTCGCCCATTGATCCTGTGTCGGGTCCATGAAGCCGTACATCGGCGTCGGAGCGCCGCAGGACGGATCCATCGACGCGCACGGCGCCGCCCATACCCACTCCAGGCCGGCGTGCGAAATGATCACATCCGCTGGCGGTGCCTCGAGTGGCGCGCGCGTATTGGGCGCAGACGGTGCATATTGCTGCGAAGAAAACGGCGAACCGGCAGTCGTGGCGGCCATGGCCGTCCCAGACACAGCCAACAGCAATGCTCCGGCAAAACTCAGAAAACGTGAAATCATGTGGACCTCCTCCTCGCGAAAATGGAAATGCGCCACACCGTCAAGTGCGACTGCGACCGATGATGCAACGCCCGTCAGATACGACCACCCCGCAAGTAAGGGGGGTCAGGACGAAAACCCCCTAGGTTGAAGCCCGCAAGTTGTAACCAGCGGATTCACACCGTCGGCAGCTTGTGATCCTTGAACTGCTCACGCAGCCGGTTCTTGAGCATCTTGCCGGTCGCGCCCAGTGGGATCGCGTCGACGAAGACCACGTCATCGGGCGTCCACCACTTGGCAATCTTGCCCTCGAAGAAGGCGATCAGCTCGTCGCGCGTCAGCTCGGCCCCCGGCTTCTTGACCACGACCAGAAGCGGGCGCTCGTCCCACTTCGGGTGCAAGGCGGCGATGCAGGCTGCCATGGCCACCGCAGGGTGGGCCATCGCGATGTTCTCGAGGTCGATCGAGCCGATCCATTCGCCGCCGGACTTGATCACGTCCTTGCTGCGGTCTGTGATCTGCATGTAGCCGTCGGCGTCGATCTTGGCGACGTCCCCGGTCGGGAACCAGCCGAGGCCATCGGCATCCGTTACCAGCGGGTTACCGCCTTCGTCCTTGAAGTAGCGGTTCACGATCCACGGGCCGCGCACCAGCAGTTCGCCGGACGCCTCGCCGTCCCACGGCAACTCGGCGCCGTCCTCGCCGACGATCTTCATGTCGACGCCGTAGATCGTGCGGCCCTGCTTGGCCATCACGCCGTAGCGTTCCTCCTGCGTGTGCGACAAATGTTTGGGCTTGAAGGTGCAGGCGGTGCCGAGCGGACTCATCTCCGTCATGCCCCAAGCGTGCAGCACGTCGACGTGGTACTTCTCCTTGAACGTGCGCATCATCGCCGGCGGGCATGCCGACCCGCCGATCACTGTGCGGTTCATGGTGCTGAACTTCAGCTTGTTCGCGTCCATGTACGCAAGCAGCCCTTGCCAGACGGTGGGCACACCGGCCGAGAGCGTCACTCTCTCTGCCTCGAACAGTTCATTCAGCGATTTGCCGTCGAGCCCCGCGCCCGGGAAGACGAGCTTGGCGCCGACCATGCACGCGACATACGGCAGTCCCCAGGCGTTGACGTGGAACATCGGGACCACCGGCAGGATGACGTCGCGCGCCGAGCAGTTCAGCGCGTCGGGCAGCGCGGCGGCATAGGTGTGCAGGATCGTCGAGCGATGGCTGTACAGCACACCCTTCGGGTTGCCGGTGGTGCCCGAGGTGTAGCAAAGCGACGAGGCGGCGTTCTCGTCGAAGCTCGGCCAGACGTAGGCTTCCGACGCCGCATCGATCAGGTCCTCGTAACACAGCAGGCCGGGGACCTTGCTCTCCTTGGGCATATGCGCGCGGTCGGTCATCGCGACGAACTTCTTGATCGTCTTCACGCGTGACGCGAAGGCCTCGACGAGCGGCAGGAAAGTGAGATCGAAGAACAGCACGCTGTCCTCGGCATGATCGGCGATGTAGACGACCTGGTCCGGGTGCAGCCGCGGATTGAGCGTGTGCAGCACTGCGCCGGAGCCCGAGACGGCGTAATACAGCTCCATGTGTCGGTAGCCGTTCCAGGCGATCGTCGCAACGCGATCCCCCGCCTTCACGCCGAGCGCGCCGAGCGCGTTGGCCATGCGCCGCGAACGCGCGGCAAGCTCGCGGAAGGTCTGGCGATGGATGTCACCCTCGACGCGGCGGGAGACGACCTCCTGCTCGCCGTGGTGGCGCTCGGCATGAACGAGCAACGAGGAAATCAGCAGCGGCTGCTGCATCATCAGTCCGGGAATGGCCATGGTTGTCTCCTGGGTGTGTTTGCGGTGATGGCGATGAACTGTTTCAGGCGAGGTTCACATCGCGTGCGGTGAGGCGCTTGGCCAGGCCGGTCGCGAGCTTGTTGGTGAGCCCGTAGATCGAGAGCTGCGGGTTGGCGCCGATGCTGGTCGGGAACAGCGATCCATCATGCACCGAAAGATTCTCTATATGCCAGTGCTGGCCGTCCGGCTGCACGACGCCCTGCGCCTCGGTGCCCGCCATCGCGCAGCCGCCCATGACATGCGCACTGGCAACGCGGGTGACGTAGGGCCGCATCGGCAGCGCCTTGATCTCCTCGCGCGCCTGCGCCCAGCTGGTGTAGACCGCGGCTGTCTCGTGCACCGGATGCACCGAGCGTGCGCCGGCGGCGAACTGGATTTCGGCCATGCTCAGGTAGGCGCGCCGACCACCTTCGAGCACGAAGTCGTTCAACGGATAGTCGAGCACCGGGCTGCCATCCGAGCGCAGGCCGACCGTGCCGCCGACGGACTGCTCGTTGAAGCCGTCACGCATCAGCGCCAGCAACACCTGTGTGTTGGCGAAGTCCTTCAGCATCTCGGCTTGCGGCAAACCGAAGCCGGCCAGCGTCGAGGAAAGTAGCACAGGATGGATCGGCGGCGCCTCGAGCTTGTAGCCGATCGCACCGTCGATCGGCTGGGTGTCGAGGAAGTGATCGCTGTAGATCGACTGTGGCGCGCCGTTCCAGCCCTCGATCTTCTGATCGAAGCTCGACGACACGATCACGACCGGATGCAGGAAGGTGCGTTTGCCCAGCAGCCCGTGCGGATCGGGCGCGTCCGAGCGCAACAGCAAGGCCGGCGAGTTGATCGCGCCGCCCGCAACCACATAGTGCTTGGCGACGACGCGCGTCGCAGCGCCGGCAGCAGGCGTGCCATCCGTGTTCACGCCGACGCATTGAAGGGCGGCAACGCGCTTGTCGGCAAACTCGAAGCGCTCCGCGCGGGTCTGCACGAGAAGGCGCGCGCCCTTGTCGAGCGCCGCAGGAATGGTCGAAACCAGCATCGATTGCTTGGCGTTCGTCGGGCACCCGAGGCCACAGGAGCCAAGGTTCCAGCAGTTCTTGACGTTGCGCGGAATGACTCGCGTTTCAATGCCGAGCTGGGTCGCGCCGCGACGCAGAAGCTCATTGTTTTGGTTCGGCGCGGTCTGCCATGGTTGAATGTTCAAGCGTCGCTCGGCCTGCTCGAACCAGGGCGCCATTGCGCTCTCGGTCATCCCGGCAAGGCCGAAGCGTTGCTGCCAGTAGTCAAGCGTCGCGGGCGGCGTTCGAAACGAGCTCGTCCAGTTGACGGTCGTCGAGCCGCCGACGCAACGGCCTTGCAGGATGTTGATCGCCTTGTCGGCCGTCTTGCGCGACGCGCTTTCCTGATACAGGCTCGGGTAGGCCTCGCTCTCGAGCTGATTGAAGTCACGGCTCGACTTCAGCGGCCCTTCCTCGATCAGAACGACGGTCAGCCCCGCCTGCGTCAGCAGTTCGGCCGTGATGCCGGCACCGGCGCCGGTACCGACGATCGCGACGTCGCAACTCAGTTGCGCCGGCAATGCCGCGTGGCGCCCACCGTGGACACGCCAGCCGCGCGCAAGGCCATCGACGATCGGATCGGGAAGTGTGCTCATGCTCGTCGCTTCGGGGTCAGACCGCGACGGGCCCGGGGTAGCCGAGCATCGGCCAGGTGCTCGGGTCGGAGAAGTAGGCGGCGTTGGTCAGGTCGCGCACCGCGTGGTAAGCCTGCTCGCGCAGCGCGATCTTCGACACCCGCATGTCCTGCAGGGCAGCCGACAAGTCTTCGACTGTCGCGTCCTGCCATGCGGTCGTCAGCCCGGCCAGCGCAATGCGGCCGGGCGCCGACGCGAGCAGCGCCAACAATTGCGAGAGTTCGCCCTGCATTGCCGCCGGGAAGCCGGCGATCGTGTCGTCCAGCCTCTTGATCTGCCCGTGCAGCGCGGCCTCGCGCTCGACCGCATCGGCCGGCAGGCTGCCGTCGAGCACGGCGCGCGCAACCGCGCGCATGACGGGCTGTGCCTCGCTCGACAGGTGGCCATCGACCAGGCCAGGCCGCATCAGCGCGAAGCCGCCGCCGGCGACGGCCAGGACGGCCGCACTGCCAATGCCGAGCTTGAGTAGGGTTCGTCGTTTCATGCGTGTGGGTCTGTACGTTTCGCTTCGAAGCGAGCCGTTTCGGATCGAGGCGAAGGCCGGAAGTTTCACATCATTCGCGAGCCCCTCGCTAGGGTCGAACGACTAATCACCCCCGGTGCAAACCCCGACGCGCCCCAGCGGGGAGGCGCGTTCGGGGGCCGGTCGATTCTTCCTACAATGGGACGAGCCTCCCTTTCAAACCCGCGCCTCGCGCCGACGCCCGTGTTCCGCTCCGTCAGCCTCTTCGCCGCGCTGTATCTGTTCTGGCTGCTGCTGTCGGGCTACTTCACCGCGTTCCTGCTGTCGGCGGGCGCCGGATGCGCATTGGCCGTGGTGTGGTTCTCGAGACGCATGGACGTGATCGACGCCGAGGGCCATCCGGTCCACCTCGGCGTCAGGGCCTGGACCTACTGGCCGTGGCTCGCGGTCGAAATCGCGAAATCCGCCTGGAGCGTGACGCGCATCATCCTCGACCCGCGCTTGCCGATCAGCCCGACTCTCGTACGCTTCAACCCAGGCCAGCGCTCAGACCTCGGCCTCGTCGTCCATGCGAACTCGATCACGCTGACGCCGGGCACGCTGACGATCGAAGCCGGCGCCTATGAGTTCCTCGTCCACGGGCTGACCCGGGACGGCGCGCAGGCTTGCGTGGCAAGCGAGATGGACCGGCGCGTCACCGCCTTCGAAGGAGGCCCGGCCACGTGATGTTCGCCACCGCCGCGATCGCGCTGCTCGTGACGCTCGGTCTCGTGCTCGTGCGCGCGGCGCTCGGCCCCAGCGTGTTCGATCGCGTGCAGGCGGCCAACACGGTCGGTACCGTGGCGATGCTGCTGCTGGCGGTGATCGGATTCCTCAACGGCCGGCCCGAGTTCCTCGACCTCGCTCTCGTCTACGGCCTGCTCAACGTTATCGGCACGATCGCGGTGCTGAAGTACTTCCGCTACGGCGGCCTCGGCAACCCCGGCGCGGAAGAGGAGGTGTCGCGGTGACGGCATGGGTCGATGCGCTGAGTTGGGTGCTGCTGGTCGGCGGCGGATTCTTCTGCATCGTCGGCGCGATCGGCATGTTGCGCATGCCCGACTTCTACACCCGCATGCACGCCGCGAGCGTGACCGAGACACTCGGCGCGGGGCTGATGCTGGCCGGGTTGCTGCTGCAGGCCGGCCTTACGCTGGTCGGCGCCAAGCTGGTGATGATGGGCCTGCTGATCTTTTTCGCCAGCCCGACCGCGACGCATGCGCTCGCGCGCGCCGCGATGACGCGCGGCCTCGAGCCGCTGCTCGCGCCACCGGAGGACGCGCCATCGAAACCGTGATCATCAACCTGCTGCTCGTGATGCTGGCCGTGGTCGTCGTCACGCTCGCGCGCAGCCGCAACCTGTTCAGCGTCGTCATCCTGTCGGGCATCTACAGCTTTCTGATGGCGACTCTGCTCGTCGCGATGGACGCGGTGGATGTCGCGATGACGGAAGCCTCGGTCGGCGCCGGCATTTCAACCGTGCTCTTCCTCAGCGCGCTCTTCCTGTGTCGCAGCGAGGAGGCGCGGGCGCTGCACAAGCCGTGGGCACCGCTTGGGGCGTCGATCGCAGTCGGCGCACTGCTGATGTACGGCACGCTCGGCCTGCCCGAGTTCGCCGATGCGGATGCACCGATCCACAACCACGTCGCGCCGCGCTACCTCAAGGAAGGGGTCAAGGAAACCGGCGTGCCCAACATCGTGACTGCCGTGCTGGCGAGCTACCGGGGCTTCGATACGCTGGGCGAGACGACCGTCGTCTTCACCGCCGGTGCAGGCGTCGTCGCGCTGCTGCGGCGGCGGCGGCGCAAGGGGCGCACGGCATGAAGAACGACCTGATCCTGCGCGTCATCGCGAAGCTCCTGATTCCGTTCATCGTGATGTTCGCGCTGTACGTGCAGTTCCACGGGGACTTCGGCCCCGGTGGCGGCTTCCAGGCCGGCGTGATCCTGGCCGCGGCCGTCATCTTCTACGCCATGATCTACGGCCTGTCGGACGCCCAGAAAGTGGTCCCGGAGCCGCTCGTCGAATCGATGATGGCGGTCGGAGTGCTGCTCTATGCCGGCGTCGGCGTTGCCGGGCTGCTGCTGGGTGGCAACTTCCTCGACTACTTTGTTCTCGACCCCGATCCGATCCACGGTCAGGAGCGCGGCATCTTCTGGGTCGAGGCGGGTGTCGCAATCACCGTGTCGGGCGTGATGCTCAAGATCTTCTACATGTTCGCCGACCGCGGCCGGGCGGACGAGGCATGACGGCGCCTGAGCCACAGGCCCTCGCCGGGCACTTCAGCTACTTCGTCACCATCTTTCTGATGATCGCGGGGCTGTTCATCGTCATCGCGCGCGGCAACCTGATCAAGAAGCTCGTCGGCCTGGGCATCTTCCAGACCTCGGTCTATCTGCTCTACATCGCGCCGGGCAAGGTGATCGGCGGCACGGCGCCGATCATCAGCGACGCCTTCAAGGCGTACTCGAACCCCTTGCCGCACGTGCTGATCCTGACCGCGATCGTGGTCGGCGTCGCCACGCTCGCGCTCGGCCTCGCGCTGGTGGTGCGTATCCGCGAGGCCTACGACAGCATCGAGGAGGACGAGATCATCGCGCTCGACGCCGCGGCCGACGCGCCGTCGCCCGCGCGATGAATCTCGCGTCGCATCTGCCGGTACTGCAGGTCGTGGTGCCGCTGCTCGCGGCGCCGCTGACCGTGCTCCTGCGCCGGCGCGCCTATGCGTTCGCGATCGTGCTTGCGGCCAGTTGGGCGTCACTCGCGATCGCGATCGCGCTCCATCTTCAGGTCGAGGCGCAAGGCACGCTGTCGTATGCGATCGGCAGCTGGGCGCCGCCCTGGGGCATCGAGTACCGCGTCGATCGTCTCTCGTCTTTCGTGCTGGTGCTCGTCTCGGGCATCGCCGCGGTCGTGCTGCCCTACAGCCGCGCCAGCATCGAGGCCGAGATCGAACCGCAGCAGCACTATCTCTTCTACACCATGTTCGCGCTGTGTCTGACTGGCCTGCTCGGGATGACGGTCACTGGCGATGCGTTCAACATCTTCGTCTTCCTCGAGATCTCCTCGCTCTCGACCTACGTGCTGATCGCGCTGTCGAACGACCGGCGCGCGCTGCTCGCGTCGTATCAGTACCTGATCATGGGGACGATCGGTGCGACCTTCATCGTGATCGGCGTCGGCCTGCTCTATCTGATGACGGGCAGCTTGAACCTCGCCGACATGGCACATCGCCTGCCGCCGCTGCGTGGCACGCGGCCGGTGTTGGCGGCGCTGGCCTTCCTCACGGTCGGCATCTCGCTCAAGGCCGCCGTCTTCCCGCTTCATCAGTGGCTGCCCAACGCCTATGCGTACGCGCCTTCCGCGGTTTCGGCCTTCGTCGCCGCGACCGCGACCAAGGTCGCGCTGTACGTGCTGATTCGGTACTACTTCACCGTGTTCGGCGAGACGCAGGTGTTCGAGCGCCTGCCGATGCAGGAGATGCTGCTCGTGCTGGCGCTCGCCGGCATGTTCGGCGCATCGACGGTCGCCATCTTCCAGGCCGACCTCAAGCGGCTCTTCGCCTATTCGAGTGTGGCGCAGGTCGGCTACATCATTCTCGGGCTGTCGATCGGCACCTCCACCGGGCTCACCGCCTCTATCGTCCACCTGTTCAACCATGCGGTCACGAAAGGCGCGATCTTCATGCTGCTCGGCGCGGTGACGGCGGCGGCGGGTGGCGTGACCCTGGCGCGCATCCAGGGGCTCGGGCGCTCGATGCCGTTCGCAAGCCTCGGGATCGTGATCTGCGGCCTGTCACTGATCGGCGTACCGGGCACGGCCGGCTTCATCAGCAAGTGGGTGCTGGTGCAAGCGGCGATCGAGCGTGGCCAGTGGTGGATCGTGTTCATGATCGTGCTGTCGTCCCTGCTCGCGATCGCCTACGTCTGGCGCTTTGTCGAGGCCGCCTATTTCGGCGAGCCGCCACCCGATGCGCCGCCGCTCCCGAGAGTTCGCTGGCAACTGCTCGCGCCGTCGGCCGTGCTCGTCGCTGCGACGGTCTACTTCGGCATCGACACCTCCTACACGCTGAACTCGGCAGCCCTCGCGGCGAGCCAGCTGCTCGGCGCGGGGCAGTGATGGCTGCAGACGCACTCGTGCTCGCAGCGTTGCTCGTGCCGCTGGCAGGCGCGCTGCTGATTTCGCTGAGCGGGCGCTGGCCCAACCTGCGCGAAAGCGTCACGCTCGCGACAGCGGCGCTGCTCTTCCTCTGCGTGGCGTCGCTGCTGCCGCTCGTGCTTGCGGGCGAACAGCCGGCACTGGGGCTGATCGAAATGATGCCGGGCCTCGCGATCGCCTTTCGCGTCGAACCGCTCGGGATGCTGTTTGCGCTCATTGCGTCGGGGTTGTGGATCGTCAACTCGATCTACTCGATCGGCTACATGCGCGCCAACGGCGAGGCCAAGCAGACGCGCTTCTACGTCTGCTTCGCGCTCGCAATCGCCGCGACCATGGGCATCGCGATGGCCGGCAACCTGTTCACGCTGTTCGTGTTCTACGAGGTGCTGACGCTCGTCACCTATCCGCTCGTCACGCATGCGGGCACCGACGCCGCGCGCGCGGGTGGACGCGTCTATCTCGGCCTGCTGATGGGCACCTCGATGGTGCTGCTGCTGCCGGCGCTGATCCTCATCTGGACCGTCGCCGGCACCACCGATTTCACGCCCGGCGGCGTGCTCGCCGGCAAGCTCTCCGGCGCTGCGCTCGGCGGCGTGCTCGCGCTCACGATGTTCGGCATCGGAAAAGCAGCGCTGATGCCGTTTCACCGCTGGCTGCCGGCAGCGATGGTCGCGCCGACACCGGTCTCTGCCCTGCTGCACGCGGTGGCGGTCGTGAAGGCGGGCGTGTTCAGCGTCGTCAAGGTGATCGTCTACATCTTCGGCGTCGACGAGCTCGCGACCGCGACCGATGCGAGCTGGCTCGCCGTGGTGGCGGGCTTCACGATCATCGCGGCGTCGATCGTCGCGCTGCGCGCCGACAACCTGAAGCGACGGCTCGCCTATTCGACCGTCAGCCAGCTCGCCTACGTCGTGCTCGCGATGGCGATCCTTGCCCCGCTGTCGATCGTCGGCGCGGTGATGCACATCGCGGCGCATGCGCTCGGCAAGATCACGCTCTTCTTCGCGGCCGGCGCGATCTACACCGCGGCGCACAAGACCGAAGTGAGCCAGCTCGACGGCATCGGCCGGCGCATGCCGTGGACGATGGGCGCGTTCGCCGTCGGCGTGCTGTCGATGATCGGGCTGCCGCCGGCGGCAGGCTTCATCTCGAAGTGGTACATGCTGTCGGGCGCGATGGCGTCCGAGCATTGGCTCGCCGTCACGGTCATCATCGCCAGCACGCTGCTCAACGCCGGCTACTTCGCGCCGATCGTCTACCGTGCCTTTTTTGTCGCGCCGCCCGCGCATGACCATGATGGCCACGCGGCGCACGGCGAGGCGCCGTGGCCGATGGTCGTCGCGCTCGTCGCCACCGCGGCCGGCACGATCGCGCTGTTCTTCATGCCCGAACTGCCGCTCGCGCTCGCTCGGCAGATGCTCGCAGGAACCTGACGCCATGAACGATCCGCACTGGCTCGACGACCCCAAGCATGTGAAGCTGCTGTGGCGCGGATTTCTGGTCGTCCTCGCGCTCACCGTGCTTGCGGAGCCCTTCGTGCATTTGCATCCGCACTTCGAGATCGAGTCGTGGTTCGGCTTTCACGCCTGGTACGGCCTGCTGGTGTGCGTCGCGATGATCGCGTTCGCCAAGGCGCTCGCCCTCGTACTGAAGCGCCCCGACACCTATTACGCCGCTGACGACGACGGCGCCCAAACCCACAGCGCCGAGCACGATGGCTGAGTACGTCGTCCACCCCGGCCTGGTGCTGATTTTCGGCGCCCTGGCGCTGCCGTGGCTGCGCGGCGCGCTGCGTTCTGCCTGCGTCGTCGCACTGCCGCTCGTGGTGCTGTGGCTTGTGTGGCAGGTCGGTGACGGCGCGATCTGGCAAATACACTTCCTCGGCCACGATCTCACGCCGCTGCGCGGGGACAAGCTGTCGCGATTGTTCGCGACGATCTTCGCGCTGATGGCCGCCGGCGGCGGCCTGTTTGCGCTCGGCCAGAAGAGCCGCATCGAGGTGCCGGCTGCGTTCGTCTACGCCGGCGCGGCGATCGGCGCCGCGTTCGCGGGTGACCTGGTCACGCTCTTCGTGTTCTGGGAGCTGATGGCTGTCGGCTCGACGCTCGTGCTGTGGAGCGCCGGCACGCGTCCGGCGTATCTCGCCGCGCAGCGCTACCTGATGATCCACCTGCTCGGCGGCGTGATTCTCTTCGCCGGCGTTACGGGCCATATCGCGCAGACCGGCAGCGTCGACTTCACGCGCATGACGCTCGACTCCGCGTCGAACTGGTTGATCCTGATCGGCTTCTTGATCAACGCAGCGGCGACGCCGATCTCGGCCTGGCTGCCGGACGCCTATCCCGAGGCGTCGTGGAGCGGCACGGTGTTCCTCTCCGCGTTCACGACAAAGACGGCGGTCTACGCGCTGATCCGTGGATTTCCAGGAGTTGAACTGCTCGTTTGGGTCGGCCTCGCGATGGCGTTTTACGGCATCGTCTATGCCCTGCTCGAAAACGACATGCGGCGCATCCTCGCCTACTCGATCGTGAACCAGGTCGGCTTCATGATCGTCGGCATCGGCATCGGCACCGATCTCGCGCTCAATGGCGCCGCCGCACACGCGTTCGCGCACATCATCTACAAGGGCCTGCTGCTGATGTCGGCCGGTTCGGTGATGATGATGACGGACCGGCGCAAGTGCTCCGAGCTCGGTGGCCTGTTCCACACCATGCCGCTGACAACGATCTGCGGCACCATCGGTGCGCTCGCGATTTCCGCCTTCCCATTCACCTCGGGTTTCGTCAGCAAGTCGATGATCTCGCAGGCCGCGGCCGACAGTCATCTGCTCGTCGTCTGGCTGTTGCTCGCTGCGGCGTCGGCGGGCGTGTTCCTGCACGCGGGCATCAAGTTCCCGTGGTTCGTGTTTTTCCAAAAGGACTCGGGGCTGCGCCCCGCCGAGCCGCCGGCGTCGATGCGCTGGGCGATGATCTTCTTCTCGTTTCTGTGCATCGGGCTCGGCGTCTGGTACGAGCCGCTTTACGCGATGCTGCCCTACGCAGTGGACTACGTGCCCTACACCGGCGCGCACGTGCTGACGCAAACGCAGCTGCTGCTGTTCTCGGGCCTCGCGTTCTTCGTCGCGCTGCCCTTCCTGAAGCGCACGCTGACGATCACGCTCGACGCCGACTGGCTCTACCGCCGCCTGCTGCCGAAACTCGTCGCGCTTGGGAGCGCAGCGTTGTCGGGCGCGATGGCATCCGGCGCGCTCGTGGCCCGTGCGCTGGCGTCGCGTCTGGCGGGGCTGATTTATCGGCACCACGGCCCGCAGGGCGGGCTCGCCCGCACCTGGACGACGCGCAGCATGTCGATCTGGGTGCTCGTGCTGCTGCTCGGCTATCTGATCCTGTATTTCCTCTAGGCGCGTGGCACTGGCGCGCCGCCGCGCGTCACGCGCCGAGGCGCTCGTCGGATAGATAGGCCTTGCGATACTCCTCGAACGGCAGCGTGTCGGCCGCCTCGATGCGTCTGCGCTGCTCGACCGACGCCCTGGCCATCTCCGCGAAGCGCTGCGCGAGCGCGGCCGGATACGGCAGCGCGAGCAGCGCATTGCGCGTCTGCGCCGATTGCGCGCGGATGAAGCCGACGTAGGACGAATCGAAGTCTCGCGTGATCGTGCCGAGCACACGCGCGGACGGAGCGCGATCGAGGTCCGTCAACACACGCTGCGCGTCGGCCAGGGCCTCGCCGTAGCGGGTGGTGCCGTGCGTCGCGTCGAGCGCCGCAGCGGCCGGCGCGGATTCGGCCAGCAGCTGGGCGCCCCACTCCACAAGCTCGATTTCGCCTGCGCCGCGCTCGAGCCTCAGCCCCGGCTCACGCCCGCGCGCCGCGGTGCGCAGCTGGTTGCGGCCGACCGCGGCGATCTCCTGCGGTGTGTCGGGCGGGCTGTCGGTCATCAGGCAGTGCAGCAGGAAGACATCGAGAAAGCGCAGTGTCTGCTCGCCGATGCCCACCGGCTCGAACGGATCGAGATCCATGCAGCGCACCTCGACGTACTCGACGCCGCGTTCGCGCAAGGCATGCAGCGGGCGCTCGCCGGGGTGGATCACGCGCTTCGGACGGATCGTGCCGTAGAACTCGTTTTCGATCTGCAGCAGGCTGGTTGCGAGTTGGTTGTAGTCACCGCCCGGGTTCTTGATGCCGACCGCTTCGTAGGCTGGATAGGGACGCGTCAGGGCGTCGTGAAGCGACGCGGCGTAGCTCTCGAGGCTGTTGTAGCTGACCGCGAGCGCCGCCTGCGCATCGCTTTGGTATCCCAACCGCCCCATGCGCAGGGAGGTCGCGTGCGGCTGATAGAGCGTGTGCTTCGACAGGTGCTGCAATTCGTGTTCGCGGCCCGCGACGAAGTTCGAACACAGCGCAGGCGAGGCACCGAACAGCGCAAGCAGCAGAAACGAATGGCGCCGGAAATTTCGGATCAGGCCAAAGTACTGTTCGCTCGTCACGCCGGGCATCGACCAGTTGTAGTGGATGCCCGAGATCGTCTGCATGCGCCGGCCGTAGCGGTGCCCGAGCCCGACGCGATAGACGCTCTTCGCGCGGCCGACGTTGGAACTGCCGTAGCGCCCGATCGGGATCGTCTCGTCGGTCGGCAAGCCACAGGGCATGCTGCTGACCCACAGCATCTCGTCGCCAAGCTCTCGCAGGACGTGATAGACGAACTGGTGGACCTGCGTCAGCTCTTCGAGGCAAGCGCCAACGCCGGCGTGCACGCCGGTGATGAGCTCGAGCTGCGACTCGCTGTAGTCGGTCGTGATGTGCGGGTGCGTGAGTGCCGAGCCGAGCGGTTTCGGGTGCGGCGTCAGCGCGAGCGCGCCGCTCGGCCGCGTGCGCAGGCTCTCCTTCTCGATGCCGCGGCGGATACCGCCCAGCACCTCGGGCGACAACGCGCGCAAGCGCTCCTGCAAGACCGACATCCGACCGTCTCCAAATTCACTCGTGCGCGACGGTAACAGAGGTGCGCCGCCATTGCTGGCGGCGGGTTGTCCTGCCGTGTGAGGGTTCGGCTAGTTCGAGAACGCCGCGATCCCGGTGATCGCCCGCCCGAGGATCAGCGCATGCACGTCGTGCGTGCCCTCGTAGGTGTTGACGACCTCGAGGTTGACGAGGTGGCGGGCGACGCCGAATTCGTCGCTGATGCCATTGCCGCCCATCATGTCGCGCGCCAGCCGCGCGATGTCGAGCGCCTTGCCGCAGTTGTTGCGCTTCAGGATGCTCGTCGTCTCGACCGCCGCCGTGCCTTCGTCCTTCATGCGCCCGAGACGCAGGCAGCCTTGCAGGCCGAGGCTGATCTCGGTCAGCATGTCGGCGAGCTTCTTTTGCACGAGCTGGTTCGCAGCGAGCGGGCGTCCGAACTGCTTGCGGTCGAGCGTGTACTGGCGTGCGCGATGGAAGCAGTCTTCCGCCGCCCCCATCGCGCCCCAGGCGATGCCGTAGCGCGCGCTGTTCAGGCAGGTGAACGGGCCCTTCAAGCCACGCACTTCGGGAAAGGCGTTCTCTTCCGGACAGAACACGTTCTCCATCACGATCTCGCCGGTCGTGCTCGCGCGCAGGCCGACCTTTCCGTGGATGGCAGGTGCCGACAGACCCTTCGCGCCCTTGTCGAGCACGAAGCCGCGGATCGCGCCGGCTTCGTCCTTCGCCCAGACGACGAACACGTCAGCGAACGGGCTGTTGCTGATCCACATCTTCGCGCCCGTCAGGCTGTAGCCGCCGGCGACCTTCTTCGCGCGCGTCACCATGCTGCCGGGGTCGGAGCCGTGGTCGGGCTCGGTCAGGCCGAAGCAGCCGATCCATGCGCCGCTCGCGAGCTTGGGCAGGTACTTCTGCTTCGTCGCCTCGTTGCCGAACTCGAAGATCGGCAGCATCACGAGCGAGCTCTGCACGCTCATCATCGAGCGGTAGCCGGAGTCGACCCGCTCGACCTCGCGCGCGACAAGGCCATAGCTGACGTAGTTCAGCCCGGCACCGCCATAGGCCTCGGGGATCGTCGGCCCGAGCAGGCCGAGTTCGCCCATCTCGCGGAACACCGCCGTCTCGGCGCTCTCGTTGCGAAAAGCCTCAGTCACGCGCGGTGCGAGCCGCTCCTGGCTGTAGGCATGCGCCGCGTCGCGCACGGCGCGCTCGTCGTCGCTCAACTGCGCATCGAGCAACAGGGGGTCGTCCCAGTGGAAGGCTGCGTTCTTGATGGCCATGATCTGCTCCGGATGAAGATGATCGAGCGTACCCCGGTTCAGTCGGGGATGACGGCGGTGACCTCGATCTCGACCTGGGCCTGATCCTCGATCAGCGCCTTGACCTCGACCGCCGTCATCGCCGCGTTGAAGCTGCCGATGATCTCGCGGTAGGCGGCGCCGATCGCGCGCGCCTGCGCGAGGTACTCGCGCTTGTCGGTCACGTACCAGGTCATCCGCACGATGTGTTCGGGCTTCGCGCCGGCCTCGTCGAGCACCGCGCGCACGTTCGAGAGCGCCTGGCGCACCTGGCCCGCCAGATCGGCGGAGGGAAACTTCCCCTCGGCGTCCCACCCGATCATGCCGGCGACGAATACCATCTGCCCGCGGACCCGCACGCCGTTGGCATAGCCCTTGGGCCGCGGCCAGCCGGGCGGCTGCAGCAGTGTCGTCATGTGGTGCCCCTCTGTGTCGCATTCGACGTTGACTCATCCACCGCGATGCCAAAGCGTTCGATTGCCGCGCGAATGTTGTCCGCGATAGGCCGTGACCCTCCGTCGTCGAGCGAGGTCGTGACGATGACCTGGCGAACGCGCACACGCAATTGGTCACCACGCCGGCACGAAACGTCGAGCGTGATCGAACTGCGCCCCAGCTTGCGCACAGCAAGGCCGAGCATCACACGCTCGCCCATCCGGCTCGGGCGCAGGAATTCGCAATTCAGGGCAACCGTCGGCAGCCCGATGCGCTGGCCGATGACGACGCGTTCGTAGCCGAGCGCGAGCGCGTCGTCGAACCAGTCCTCGACGAGTCCGTTGAACAGCACGAAGTACTGCGGGAAGAAGACGATGCCCGCCGGGTCGCAATGCGAGAAGCGGATGAGTTGCTCGCGTTCGAAGACCATCGCAGTCCTCCCTACGCGTTGTCGCGCAGGCGAAAGCGCTGCAGCTTGCCGGTCTCGGTGCGCGGCAGCGCGGCGCTGAACGCGATCGCGCGCGGGTATTTGTACGGCGCGATGGTCGCCTTCACGAAATCCTGCAGCGTGCGCGTCATCGCGGCGTCGCCCGTGTGCCCGGCACGCAGCACGACGAAGGCCTTCACGATCTGCCCGCGCTCATCGTCCGGCACACCGATCACGGCGCATTCGGCGACCGCCGGATGCATCAGCAACGCCTCCTCGACCTCGGGCGCGCCGATGTTGTAGCCGGCCGAGACGATCATGTCGTCGGTGCGCGCCTGGTAGTGGAAGTAGCCGTCCTCGTCCATCAGGTAGGCATCGCCGGTCAGGTTCCAGCCGTCCTTCACGTAGGTCGCCTGACGTTCGTCGTCGAGGTAGCGGCAACCCGTGGGGCCCTTCACAGCGAGGCGGCCGACGGTACCGGACGGTGCGGGCTTGCCGTCGTCGTCGAGCACGCAGGCGCGGTAGCCGGGGACGACGGTGCCGGTCGCACCGGGACGCGCGTGTGCCTCGTCGGCGGAGATGAAGATGTGCAGCATCTCGGTCGCGCCGATGCCGTCGATGATTTCGATGCCTGTCGCGTCCTTCCATAGCGCGCGTGTCGCAGCGGGCAACACCTCACCGGCCGACACGCACTGGCGCAGCGGGCCGCCCTGGGCGACGCTCAGGCGAAGCTTTCGCGCCGGCTCGGCCATCGCGCGATAGGAGGTCGGCGCGGTGACGAGCGTCGTCACGCCATAGGCCGGAATGGCCTCCAGGAGCGCCGGCGGCATCGCCTTCTCCAGCAGCACGATCGACGCCCCGACGCTCATCGGGAACAGCACGAGGCCGCCGAGCCCGAACGTGAAAGCGAGCGGCGGACTGCCCAGGAAGACATCGCTCTCGCGCGGGCGAAGCACATGGCCGGGAAACAATGCGCACGCCGCCATCACGTCGCGATGAAAGTGCATCGTCGCCTTCGGCTGGCCGGTCGTGCCGGAGGTGAACGCGAACATGCAGGTATCGTCGGCAGCGGTTGCGACGTTGTCGAAGCGGTCGGACTGGCCCGCCATCGCCACTTCCAGGCCGCTCGCGCCCGCATCGTTGAAGGTGCGCAGTTGGGTGAGCGTCGGCTCGTCGCGCATCGCGTCGCGCAACTCATCGACGAGGCGCAGATCGCACAGCGCGTGCGTGATGCGTGCCTTGGCGATGATTTGGCGCAACTCCTTCGCGCGCAACAGCGGCATCGTCGCAACTGCGATTGCGCCGGCCTTCACCACCGCGAACCAGCAGGCGACGAGCATCGGATTGTTCGGCGCACGCAGCAGCACACGGTTGCCGGGCACGAGCCCCATGTTCGCGACCAGCACGTTGGCGATGCGATTGGCGCGTTGCTGCAGGTCCGCGTAGGTCCATGACAGGCCGTCGGCTGCGCGCAGGCACAGGCGCCCGCCGCGTCCTTCGCTGATCCGGCGATCGAGCAGTTCCGTCGCGCAATTGAGCTGCGCTGGAAACTGCAGCTCAGGCCGGTCGAACAGGAATTCGGGTTGCTGCTCAGGCGGCGGCAGGTGGTCACGAGCGAAGGTGTCGATGTGGGCGGTGGGAGTCATGGCGCGCCTCCGGTCGAGGATTCAGTCGGCGAGTGCGGGTGAACGTTGCACGCGCCATGGGCGAGGGCGAGGCCACCCCAAAGCCCAACGGGAGCATGGATCGTTGCGGACGGGCGGCTCATGCAGTCGCGTCCCGCTCGGCGGCCGTCGCCACGTTGTGCGCAAGCTGGACGCGCAACTGGCCGAGCTGCTCGTAGAGGGCTTCCAGAAGCGCACCATCGACGCCGACGCACAGTTCGACAAGCCAGGCCTCGTGCGCGGCGGCAATCACCTCGAAGGCCTGCCGCCCGGTGCCGGTGAGTCGCAGCCGAAACGAGCGCCGGTCGCTCGGGTCATCCTCGCGCGCTACAAGTCCGTCGCGTTCGAGTTCATCGGTCAGGCCGGTGATGTTGCCGCCGGTGACCATGAGGTAGCGCGACAGCATGTTCATGCGCAGCCCCTGCGGGTGGCGATGCAGCTGCGCGAGATAGTCGAAACGTGCGAGCGTGATGCCGTACTGCGCGCGCAGGCGCTTGCGGATCTCGGTCTCGATCTGCGTGCTGCAGGCGAGCAGCCGCAGCCACACCTTGAGCGCAAGCCGATCGCCCGACTTGGCACGTGCCTCGTGGCCGATTCGATCGTCGCCGAGCAGGCGCGGCAGGTCGAGGCGCGACACCGCTGCGCGTGGCATGTGGTTCACCTCGTCGCCCCGGTGCGCATGGTTCAGACGCCGAGCGCGCGGTTGGCCCGGTCCGCGCCAGCGGCGCCGGCACCTTCGGCGAGCGCGCGTTCGCGCTCCAAATTGCGTTCGAGCTGCGACTTGGCCGACAGGTACTGCTTCGGCCACGTCATCGCGTGATAGCCGATGCGCGCCGCCTCCAGCAGTGTCCATGCAGGGTTCGCCAGATGCGGTCGCGCGACCGCGCACAGGTCGGCGCGGCCGGCGGCAACGATGCTGTTGATGTGGTCGGCCTCCGAGATCGCGCCGACCGCGATCGTGGCAATGCCCGCCTCGTTGCGGATGCGATCGGCAAACGGAGTCTGGTACATGCGGCCGTAGACGGGCTTCTGGTGCGCGCTGACCTGGCCCGACGAACAGTCGATCATGTCGGCGCCGGCGGCTTTGAAGTGGCGTGCAATCTCGACCGCATCGTCGGGCGTGATGCCGCCTTCGACCCAGTCGTGCGCCGAGATGCGCACCGAGATCGGCAGATGATCGGGCCACACCGCGCGCACCGCCTTGAAGACTTCGACCGGATAGCGCACGCGACCTTCAAGGCTGCCACCGTATTCGTCCGTGCGCTGGTTGGTGAGCGGCGAGATGAACGACGACAGCAGGTAGCCGTGCGCGCAGTGCAACTCCAGCCAGTCGGCGCCTGCTTCGGCGGCCCACGTGGCGGTGCGCACGAAGTCCGCCGTCACCGCGTCCATGTCGGCACGCGTCATCGCGCGCGAGGTGTCGCTGACGCCTTCGAGGTACTGCTGCGGCGAGGCCGAGATCAACGGCCAGTTGCCACTGGTCAAAGGCTGGTCCGCGCCGTCCCAGGGCACGCGGGTCGAAGCCTTTGCGCCGGCGTGCCCGATCTGAATCGCGAACTTGGCATCGCTGTGACTGTGAATGAAGTCGGCGATGCGCTTGAACGCCGCGATGTGCTCTGGCTTGTAGAGCCCGGCGCAGCCCGGCGTGATGCGGCCCTCGGCGCTGACGCAGGTCATCTCCGCGAAGACGAGCGCGGCGCCGCCAAGCGCGCGCGCGCCAAGATGCGCGAGATGAAAGTCGCCCGCCACACCGTCGACAGCCGAGTACTGTGCCATCGGCGAAACGACGACGCGATTCTTCAACACCACGCTGCGCACCTTGTAGGGGGTGAACATCGGTGGCGGCGCCGCGCCTGCTGGCACCTGCGACCCTGACTGCTCGGCTGCGCGCTGCGCGAACCAGCGCTCGAAGCCCTCTAGCCAGGCGCCGTCCCGCAGCCGCAGGTTTTCATGCGAGATGCGCTGCGAGCGCGTCAGCATCGAGTACATGAACTGCTCGGGCGGTAGCGTGTCGGCGTAGCGATGGCCAACAGCCTCGAACCATTCCATCGCGTTCCAGGCGGCGTTTTGCAACCGCAGCACGTCGATGTTGCGCAGCGCCTGATAGCGCTCCAGCACCTCGGGGATGTGCTCGGGCGCGGTACCGTGTTCGTTGAACTGGCGCGTGAGTTCGATCGCGTCCTCCAGCGCGAGCTTGGTGCCCGAGCCGATCGCGAAATGCGCGGTATGCACCGCATCGCCCATGAGCACGATGTGACTGCTGCCGTTGAAGCAGGACCACTGCTCGCACTTGACGCGCTGGAAGTTGAGCCAGGCGGAGCCGCGCAGATGGCGCGCATTCGTCATCAGCTTCGCACCCTGCAAATTGTCGGCGAAGAGGCGCTCGCAGAACGCGATCGACTCGTCCTGGTCCGCGCGATCGAGGCCGTGCGCCTTCCAGACGGCTTCGGGCGCCTCGACGATGAAGGTCGTCGTCGTCTCGTCGAACTTGTAGATATGCGCCTGGAACCAGCCGTGTTCGGTCTTCTCGAACAGAAATGTGAAGGCGTCGTAGAGCTTGTGCGTGCCGAGCCAGATGAAGCGATTGGGCCGGCCCACGATGTCGGGCTTGAAGACCGCGGCGTGTTGGTTGCGGATGCGCGAGTTGATGCCGTCGGAGGCGATGACGAGGTCGGCATCAGGGAACTCGTCCGCCGAAGACACCTCGCGCTCGAAGACGAGCTTGACGCCCAGGACTTCGCAGCGCGCCTGCAGAATATTGAGCAGCTTCTTGCGCCCGATGCCGACGAAGCCGTGCCCGCCGCTGCGGATCGTGCGCCCCTTGAAGTGCAGCTCGATGTCGTCCCAGTGGTTGAACGCGCGCTCGATCGTGGCCGCGGTCTCCGGATCCCACAGGCGCATGTTGTCCATCGTCGCGTCCGACAGCACGACGCCCCAGCCGAAGGTGTCGTATGGCAGATTGCGTTCGACCACCGTGATGTCGTGCGAAGCGTTCTGCTTTTTCATCAGCAGCGCGAAATACAGGCCCGCGGGCCCACCCCCAATGCAGACGATCTTCATGACATGCCCGCCGCTTCGCCGAGGAACCGGCGATCGAAGTGATGAACATACTTTATAAGTAAAGTATCTTCAAATCAAGTGAAGCGCCCCCCGCGGAGGCCGGCTAGCGTTTCAGTTTCTTCCGGTTCTGTAGGGCTCTTCGACCTGCAGAAAGTCGGCCTCCGCCTTCGCCGCGTCGTCCCACTGCAGTTGCGCGGGTAAACCGAGAACACGTTGCGCGTAGGCCTGTGGCGCGGATGGCAAGGCCACGCCATAGGTTCGAAAGCGACTGCACACCGGCGCGTAGTAGGCATCGGCAATGCCGAAGTCTCCGAAGAGGAAAGGCCCGCCGGATGCATCGAGTGCATTCGACCACATGTCGCCGATGCGCTCGACATCGCGTGCGACTTCGGGCTGTTCGCGCAGCACCTTCGCACCCACGTCCGGCAACGACGCTTCGATGTTCACCGGGAAGTGCGTTCGCAATGCGGCGAACCCCGCGTGCATCTCGGCGCACAGGCTGCGCGCCGTGGCTCTTGCTGACCGCGCCTGAGGCCACAGGCTGAGTACGGGAAACTTCTCGGCCAGATACTCGGCGATGGCGAGCGTGTCCCAGACCGCAAGGCCCTCGTCGACCAGCACCGGCACCTTGGCAACGGGCGCGACCGCGAGAAGGCGGCGCCGAAACTCCGTGCCCTCGTTGAAGTCGAGCCGCAGGCGGACTTCTTCGAAGTCGATGCCGGTATGCCGCATCAGGAGCCAAGGCCGCAGCGACCATGACGAGTAGTTCTTGTTGCCGATGTAGAGCTGCATGCCGCGATCCCCGACCCTATTCCGTCAGCGCCGATGCACCGCCGCCCGCCAGCGGTTCAAGCGCCCCGATTCCCCGCTCCGCCGGAGCATGGCCGGCGCGACCGCCTCGATATCGGTCGCCGCGATGCCGAGCGATGCCAGGCCCGGCGCCTCGCCGCTCGCGACGTTCGGCACCTCCATCGAGCGCAAGTTGTCGCGCGACATCAAGGGCTCGCCGGGCAGCCACTCCATGACCAGCGCCTCGAACCTGCCCACAGCATCGGGCAGCGGCACGATCGGACGCTCGTGTCCGGACCATCGGCCCGCAAGGCGGACCAGTTGCGCCAGCGTGAAGACGCGCGGACCGGCGCACTCGAAAGTCCTGCCGGCAGTTGCGGGATCGTCAAGCACGCGCGCGATGGCCTGGGCCACGTCCTCCACCCAGACTGGCTGGAAGCGTGCGTCCGCGCACGCCAGCGGCATGATTGGCGCCACGCGCTGCAACTGCGCAAAAAGGTTCATGAAACGGTCGCCCTCACCGAACATGACGGACGGCCTGAGCACGGTCGCGCCGGCGTGCGCGGCGCGCAGCACCGCCTCGCCTGCCGCCTTGGACCGCAGGTAGTGCGAGGGCGCGTCGGGTGCCGCGCCGAGCGCACTCACATGCACCATGCGCGCAACGCCGGCCGCGCTACAGGCCTGCGCCAGACGCCGCGGCAGATCCACGTGCACCTGCTGGAAATCCTTCTCGCTGCCATGCAGGATCGCGATCAGGTTGACGACGGCATCGCGCCCGGCGACCAGGCGCGCCAGCTCGCCATCGTCGTGCACGTCCGCCTGCGCTACTTCGACAGTCGGTAGCAGTTGCAGATGCCTGGCATGGTCTCGCCGTCTGGTGGGCACGGTGATGCGCAACCCGCCACCCCCGTGGCGACGGACGAGCCACTCGCACAACACACTGCCGACAAAGCCGCTCCCGCCGAGAATCAGGATGTTGGTCATGGTCTTGCGATTGTGCGTCGTGCGATCGCGGCCGCTGTCATGGCAGCTCCTTGTCGAGCGTCGGCGAGGCGTCCTTCGGACCGACCGTCGGCCCGAGCCGCTGCTTCAACGAGGCGGTCGAGGCATTGAGCAAGGCCTCGTAGAAAGCGGCGTTCGACAGCACCTTCTTCACGTAGTCGCGGGTTTCGCTGAACGGGATGTTCTCAGCCCAGACGGCGGTCTCGAGCGTCGGCCCGTCCCGCCAACGCCGCGAGCGCCCCGGCCCGGCGTTGTAGGCCGCCGCCGCGAGCGCTTGCGAGCCCGCAAAGTCGTCGAGCACGAGCTTCAGATAGGCGGTGCCGAGACGCAAATTGGTGTCCTTGTCATGGAGCATTTCGCGCGAATAGTTCATACCGATCTTCTTCGCGGTCCACTTCGCAGTCGCCGGCATGATCTGCATGAGCCCCGACGCGCCGACACCCGAGCGCGCGTCCATGATGAAGCGCGACTCCTGCCGGATGAGGCCGTAGACGTAGGCAGGGTCAAGCCCGATCTCGCGCGAGCGCGCGACCACGTCCTGGCGAAACGGCATCGGGAATCGCTGCTCCATATCGATCTCGGCGCGCGTGCGATCGCTCGTGTTGATGCAGCGATCCCACACTTCGCGCTCGCAGGCGAGTTCCGCGGCGGCGAGCAGTTCACGATCCTCCATCCCGCGCAACGTGAAGTTCCACTCGCGCACGCCCTCGCTTCTCAGGCCGATCGAGATCAGCAACAGTGCGCGCGCGAGGCCGGGGTTGCGCAGCGCGGCCACCCGCTCCTGCGGCAACATGGGCGCGGGCTTCGGCGGGAGCACCAAGGGCTGCCCAAGATCCTCCGCGGCAAGCGTGCCGTAGAAGTTCATCTGGCCTGCGATCGACGCCAGCAGGCGATTGGCCTCGGGAACGGGCACGGTCGGCGCGGGAGACGTTGCCTGCAAGGCGCGAGCGCGCCAATAGACCCAGGACGCATCGCCTTGCTCCTGCGCGCTCATGGCATCGATCGCCTGCAGCACCTGCGGCCAGCGCGCCGCGCCGTCGCTGCGCAATGCGGCCCGTGCCTTCCAGCCGAGCGTCTCATCGCTCCATTGCGTGGGCTGCTTCGACTTGGAGGCGAGCTGCGCCGCGCGCTGGAAGTAGGCTGGCGCCTGTGGTGCGAGATTTTGTGCCGCCTCCCGCCCCGCCGACGCCCAGGCCCAGGCCGCCAGATCGGCAGGAAGGTCGCGCTCCCAGCGATCGCCGAGCAGGGCGGCCGCCATCTCGGGGTCCTTGTTGGCCAGCCGGATCAGTGCCAGCGCGGCCATTTCGGCCTGATTGCGGGTCGCGGTCGTTGCATGCCGCGCGAGATAGCGGGGCGGCGAGTCGAGTGCGTCGCCGACCCGCTTCGACAGCGGCGCGGCGATCAGCCCTACCGCCTGCTTTGCTGCGCCCGGGCGATTGGCGTCGACCGAACGACGTGCCTTGAGCCAGACGTCGGCGGCGGTCAATTTGCCGGCGTCGTAGAGCGTCGCAGCCATCAGTGCGCAACCGTCGTCGGCGTCGCGCTGCGCGAGCCATGCATTGAGCGCGGCGTCGCGCACGTCGCGTCCGGCCAGATGCTCGGTCAGCAGCCAGTAGCACGTGACCTCGCGATCGTCGTTCATCCGAAAGCGCGGGAAATCGGCTGCGAAATTCGTCCAGTCGCGACGCCGGCCGAGCTCCAGCAGCCAGTCGTTGCGCAGACGATCCTCGACGTAGCTGCCGGGCCAGCGCGCGTAGAAGGCGTCGATCTCGCCTTGCTGCGCGCTCGCCAGCCGGTTCGTCAGATCCCAGTACTCGACCCAGGGCAGCAGCGCGTGCTGTCCGGCCTGTGCCGCCGCGCGCGCCGCGGCGAGGCGGTTGCGGTCCCCCTTGCGAAACGCCTCGCGCGCCTCGAGCACGGTCTCGTTGCCCGACTGCGCCTGCGCGGGCGCGGCGAGCAACAGCGCACCAACCACCGCCACTCCCATCGCCATCGCGATGACGGCGAGGCGCTCATATACTGAATTTGATCGTTCCATGCCCCTTGATTGTCCATCCCCACCGTGACAGCGGCGCAAACCACCGCAAGCCCCGAAGACGCCGCCCGATCGCGTACGGACCGCGCTGCCTTGCGCCAACGCCTGCTTGCCGAACGGGAGCGGTTCGCCGGCGCTCCGGACGCCGTCGCAGCGCAAACTGCATTGACGGCGCAGCTCGCGCACCTTCTGCGCGAACTCGAACCCACGATCCTCGGCATGTACTGGCCGGTGCGTGGTGAATTTAACCCATGCGATGCGGTGGGGTCGGCAGGCTGCAGCGCGCCGACACTTGCGCTGCCCTACGCGCAACGCGAACCGCGCCAGATGCACTTTCGATCTTGGAGCGGTGTGCGGCCGGACACGGTTGACGAGTGTGGGCTGCCTGCGCCGAGTGCAGGGCCGGCCGTCGTACCCGACGTGGTGCTCGTGCCGTGCGTCGGCTTCACGCGCTCGGGCTGGCGCCTGGGCTATGGCGGTGGCTACTTCGACCGCTGGCTCGCGTTGCATCCGCACGTCACTGCGGTCGGCGTCGCCTGGTCGGCGAGCGAGATTGCGCCGGACGACTGGGAGGTGCAGCCGCACGACCGGCCGCTCACGGTGATCGTCACCGAAATCGGCATCCTTTCCTGAGGTCGAACGGCGCGACCTCTTACCGCACAATCGACGCACAAGAGCCACCGCAAACCCCATGCAACCTACGGATCCAGGCGCGGAGCGCGCCGCATTGCGAAGCAAGTTGATCGCCTCGCGCGAAGCGCTCTCGGACCGGCTGGAGCGCGCGGTGGCACTGCAAGACGTGCTGCGCGTCTGGCTCGTCAGCCGGCGTGAGGCGAGCATCGGCGCCTATTGGCCGATCAAAGGCGAATTCGACCCGCTGCCCGCCCTCTACCGCTGGACCGAAGGCGCGCCCGACGGCGTCACGCGTCGGATCGGATTGCCACGCGCCGATCGCGAATCGGCGTCGCTGCGCTGGCACATCTGGTTCCCCGGCTGCCCGATGGAGATCGACGCCTACGACATCCCGAAACCCAAGGGCACCGAAGCCTTCGCGCCCGAATTGCTCGTCGTTCCCTGCCTTGGCTACGGGCCGGGCGGCGTGCGCCTGGGCTATGGCGGCGGATTCTTCAACCGCACGCTGCGCGCCGTGAAGCCGCACCCGATGACGGTCGGTGTGAGTTTCACGCTCGGCTTTCTGCCGATGCTGCGCCCGAGCGCGCTGGACATCGAGCTGGACGCCCTGCTGACCGAAGACGGCGTGATGTGGCAGCGCGAGTAGCTCTGCCTCAGGGCGTTCGGCGTCAGACCCAGTCGCGAGCACAACTCGACGACGAGTGGCGACTGGTTCATCGTGTAGAAATGCAACCCCGGCGCGCCACCGTCGATCAGGCGGCGGCACAGCGCGGTCACGACGTCGAGCCCGAAGGCGCGGATCGACGCGGCATCGTCCAGATAGCCTTCCATCTTCAGAGCGACCCAGCGCGGAATCTCGATGCCGTCGCGCGCCGCGAACTGCGCGATGCGACCGAAGTTGTGGAACGGCATGATGCCCGGCACGATCGGCGCCTGCGCGCCGAGCGCGCGCGTCTGCTCGACGAAGTGGAAGTAGGCGTCAGGGTTGAAGAAGAACTGCGTGATCGCCGAATCGGCGCCGGCGTTGATCTTGTCGACGTAGTGGCGCAGGTCGCGCGCGGCATAGCGCTCGCCCGGGTGGTACTCCGGGTAGGCGGCGACTTCGATATGCCAGTCCTCGCCCTGCGTCTCGCGGATGAAGCGCACGAGTTCGGCAGCGAAGCGGAACTCCCCCGCCGTCGCGGTGCCGCTGGGCATGTCGCCGCGCAGCGCGACGATGCGGCGAATATTCTGCGCGCGGTAGGTGGCGAGGATCTCGCGCAGGCCCTCCTTCGTCGAGCCGACACAAGACAGATGCGGCGCAGCCTCGTGACCCGCTGCTGCAATCGCCTGCACGGTGCGCAGCGTCTTGTCGCGCGTCGAGCCACCAGCGCCGTAGGTAACGCTGAAGAATTCGGGCGCGAACGCGCCGAGCTGGCGCACCACATCCTTGAGTTTCTCGTCCCCGACCGACGTGTTGGGCGGGAAGAACTCGAAACTGACCGGCACGTTCACTGGAGGCATGCTCACTGGACCACCCTTCGCACTGTGTGCTCCGGGATTCGCGCTTGGGAGCGGCCCGGCGCGCTCATGGCTTCGCCCTGTGCGCGGCATGCACGAAGAACTCACGGTTGCCGTCACTGCCGGCAACCTCGCATTCGAAGTACGCATTGACCTTGAAGCCGAGCGCCTTGCAGGCCTGCCAGATGCGCGTCTCGACGATCGCATGCGAAGCGGCCTGCTTGACGATGCCGCCCTTGCCGATGTGCTCGGGCTGCAATTCGAACTGCGGCTTCACGAGCAGCAGACACTCCCCGCCAGCCGCCATCAGGCGCAGGACCGTCGGCAATACGTGCGTGAGCGAGATGAACGACACGTCGCCGACGATCAGATCGAAGCGTGCGTCGCCAATCTCGGCCTCGAACGCCGAGCCGGTCGTGTCGCGCGCGTTGACGCCCTCGAAGCACCGCACGCGCGCGTCGGCACGCAACTTCGCGTGCAGCTGGCCGTGCCCGACCTCGAGACCGACGACGCTCGCCGCGCCGCGGTGCAGCAGCACGTCGGTAAAGCCGCCGGTGCCCTGCCCGATGTCGAGACACGAGCGCCCAGCGACCTCGATTGCGCGGCGCGCGAGTGCCGCCTCGAGCTTCAGACCGCCGCGCGAGACGTAACGCAGTTCGGCGTCGTCGGTGACTTCGATCTCGCAATCGTCGGGCAGATCCTCGCCCGTCTTGCGCGGCACCGCCCAGGCCGTGCCGGCTACGCGCCAGCGCACCGCGCCGCGATCGATCAACCGCTGAGCGGCGGATCGCGTCGGCGCGAGCGCGCGCTGCAACACGAGCTGATCGGCACGCACGACGTGGCGATCAGTAGCGGTAGCTGTCGGGCTTGTACGGCCCCTGCTTGGGCACACCAATGTACGCGGCCTGCTCGTCGCTGAGTTCGGTCAGCATCGCGCCGACTTTCTTCAGGTGCAGCCGCGCGACCTTCTCGTCGAGATGCTTGGGCAGCACATAGACCTTGCCCACGTCATAGGCGTCGGCGTGCGCGAAGAGTTCGATCTGCGCGATCGTCTGGTTGGCGAAGCTCGACGACATCACGAAGCTCGGATGGCCGGTGCCGCAACCGAGGTTCACGAGGCGGCCCTTCGCGAGCAGGATGATCCGCTTGCCCGGCTTGCCGCCCTCGCCCGGGAAGATCACGTGATCGACCTGCGGCTTGATCTCTTCCCACTCACACTTGGCAAGCGACGCGACGTCGATCTCGTTGTCGAAGTGGCCGATGTTGCAGACGATCGCCTGGTCCTTCATCGCCGCCATGTGCTCGTGGCGGATCACGTTCTTGTTGCCGGTGCAGGTGACGAAGATGTCGGCCTTGTCGGCGGCGTATTCCATCGTGACGACCTTGTAGCCCTCCATCGCCGCCTGTAGCGCGTTGATCGGGTCGATCTCGGTCACCCAGACCTGCGCCGAGAGTGCCCGAAGCGCCTGTGCCGAGCCCTTGCCGACGTCGCCATAGCCGGCGACGCAGGCCACCTTGCCGGCGACCATTACGTCGGTAGCGCGCTTGATCGCGTCGACCAGCGATTCGCGGCAGCCGTAGAGGTTGTCGAACTTGCTCTTGGTGACGGAATCGTTGACGTTGATCGCCCGGAACAGCAGCGCGCCCTTGGCCGACATGTCGTTAAGGCGGTGCACGCCGGTCGTCGTCTCCTCGGTGACGCCGATGATCTGCGCGCTCTTGCGGCTGTACCAGGTCGCGTCGACCGCAAGCTTGGCCTTGATCGCCGCGTAGAGACAGGTTTCCTCTTCGCTCGTCGGCTTGGCGAGCACCGATGCGTCCTTCTCGGCGCGTTTGCCGAGGTGCATCAACAGCGTCGCATCGCCGCCGTCGTCGAGGATCATGTTCGGGCCTTCGCCGTCAGCACCCTTGTCGGCGAACTCGAAGATGCGGTGCGTGTAGTCCCAGTAGTCGGTGAGCGTCTCGCCCTTGTAGGCGAACACCGGCGTGCCTTTGACGGCGAGCGCGGCGGCCGCGTGATCCTGAGTCGAGTAGATGTTGCACGAGGCCCAGCGCACCTCGGCGCCGAGCGCCTGCAGCGTCTCGACGAGCACGGCGGTTTGGATCGTCATGTGCAACGAGCCGGCGATGCGCGCGCCCTTCAACGGCTGGCTCTTCGCGAACTCCTCGCGGATCGCCATCAGGCCGGGCATCTCGGTCTCGGCAATGCGGATTTCCTTGCGCCCCCATGGGGCAAGCGACAGGTCGGCGACGATGTGGTCGGTGGTAGGTTGCAGGACGGCGTTCATCGGCTTGGCTCCGGTTCGTTGATGGACACCAACGGCCGGAGGGTGACGCTGCCTTGGGGGCTGCTCGCCGCACCGGACGGTGGGGACGAGCGCGGTTGGAACGGTTTCCGAGCCTGGGACACTCGCCGCACGAATGCGGGGGTCTCGCAGCGCTCCTCGGAACGGAACCGATTATATCCGCGCAGCTCACCGTGTGCGAGACTGCACCGATGCCGCGTGATCGCATGCTCCCTCTTGCGCAGCTGCCGCGCGAACAATTGCGCGCTCTGCGTGGCGTGCTGACCGACATCGACGATACGCTGACCCGCGACGGCGCGATCGAACCGGCAGCGCTCGACGCGCTGCACCAAATGCACGAGCAGGGTGTGCCAGTGATCGCGATCACCGGTCGGCCGGCGGGGTGGAGCGAACCGTTCGCTCTGCAGTGGCCGATTCGCGCGATCGTGGCCGAGAACGGTGGCGTCATGCTGCGCGCCGAGCATGGCCGCCTGCGGCGCGACTTCGCGCAGCCCGAGGCCGAACGCCAGGCGAACGGCGCGCGCTTGAAAGCCTGTACCGAGTCGGTGCTGCGCGAGGTGCCCGGCGCCCGCCTGGCGACCGACAGCGCCGGCCGGCTGACGGACATCGCGGTCGACCACAGCGAGTTCGCGCACCTCGCCCCGGCGCAGATCGAACAGGTGCTGGCGACCATGCGCCGCCACGGCCTGACCGCCACGGTCAGCTCGATCCACGTCAATGGTTGGCTCGGCACCCACACCAAATGGAGCGGCGCCGAATGGGCGGTGCGTGAGTGCCTGGGGGAAGCGATCGACCCCGGCGCCTGGGCCTACGTCGGCGACTCGACCAACGACCAGCTGATGTTCGACCGGCTGCCGCTGTCGATCGGCGTCGCCAACATTGCGCGTTTCGTGCCACAGCTCATCACGCTGCCGGCCTGGGTCACGCTGGGCGAGCGCGGCGTCGGCTTTGCCGAGGTCGTTGCAGCCTTGTTGGACGCGCGCCGGGGGCGCTGATCAGCGCAACAAACGCACGCAACGCCCGCAGTAGCGTGCGGTCTCAACCCTGCGCCGGGGCGACCAGCGGGCTCATCGCAGTCATCGCGACCGGGCCGTAGAGCGTCGCGAAGGCGACATCCTTCGCGTCGCGGCCGGTGGCGATGCGCACCAGGTCGTCGAGCGGGGACATGCGGGTGGCGTCGAACAGCGCCCAGCGGTCGCCGATGAAGGCCTCGAACACGGCGTGAAAATCAGGCGGTGGCTCCTCGAACTGTGCATAGCCGACGACCAGCCGCGCCGGGATGTTCAGCGCGCGGCAGAAGGTGATGCCGAGATGGGCGAAGTCGCGACACACTCCGGCGCGGCGCTCGAACACGTCGCGTGCGGTGGTGGTCGATTGCGAGGCGCCGATCTGATAGTCCACGTTGTCGTGGATCCAGTCGACGACCGCCTGCACCCGGGCATGCCCGGGTGCGCTGGCACCGAACATCTTCTGCGCGACACGACCCAAGTGATCGGACTCGCAATAGCGGGACGGGTTGAGGTAGTGCAACACCGCATCCGGCAGCTCGACGATCGGCACCTCGCGCGCTGAGGTGTCCACCGGTAGCGGCGTGCGCTGCACCCGCGCTTGGTAGCGCAGTTGCAACGGCCCGGCTTCGGCGTGAAGGCGCAGGAAGCGATGGCCGACGCTCGGATCGCTGAAGATGCGCGACGCCAGCGGCGGGCTGATGTCAAGTGACTCGCTGAGCACTTGCTGGTCCATCCCGTCCAGCGCGTGAATCTGGAACAGGAGATCGGTCGGGCCGCCGACATCGTAGGCCAGCGTGCAGTCGACATCGAACACGCGTTCCTGGCCCGGCGCGAAGGGGACGCCGTTCTGCGGTGCGGCGGAAGCGGGCGGTGGGGGAGATTCGATCATTGCGGTGGCCATGGCGATGGTGTGTTGAAGGGATGTGTGGGGACCGGCAGCAGTGTCGACCGCATCGCGGCCAAGGGCCATAGGCACGCATCGTCCGGACCTGTAGGACAAGCACCCGAGACCCTCTCGATGGCGGCCGCAGTCGCGGTGCGGACGCGGCGCAAATCGACCGCGCCGAACGCCGCGCGGTGCCCAGCAGGTTCAGGCGCTGGCGTCGAGATCGAGAAAGCGCTGCAGGTCGGCCAGTTCGGCTTCGAGCGCGATGCGATAAGCCGGGTCGCGTGGCGCTCGGCCGGCGACATGGCCGAAAGACGCAGCAAGCCGCCCACCGGCGACCGACAGGTTGCCCCAGCCGATCACCTCATCGCGCCACAGCAGTGGCAGCGCGTAATAGCCGCGCACTCGCTTCGGCGCCGGCGTGTACGCCTCAAAGCGGTAGGCCCAGCCCCAGAACATCTCGAAGCGCCGCCGGTCCCAGACGACAGGATCGAATGGGGCAAGCAGCCGCACGCGGTCGCCCGGGTCGGCGGCACGCACGCGCTCGCCAGCCGGCCAGTACCAGTCCACGCCGTCGATGCGCGTCGACGCAAGACGCTCGCGGGCACGGCGCAACGTGCGCGCACGCTCGGCAAGGTCGCCGCGCCATTGCGGCGCGCCGAAGGCGAGCGCGCTCAGCAGCCAACCGAGCGTCGGCGCGGGCAGCGGTGCGTACTTGGCGATCGCGATGTCGAACAACGCGTCGAGCGCCGCAACCGGGTCTGCCGCCGGCAGCGTCGCGTCGCGCACAGCGTAGAGACGCACACCGCCCTCGCGCCGCGCGATGCGCAGCAGGCCGCGGTAGTGCATGCCGTCGAGCAGCTGCGTGCTCGCGTTGGACGATCCGCCGAACCAGTTTTTGGTCTTGCCGTGGGCAAATGCCAAGTCCACTTCGCGCGGGTGGACGACGCCGTGCTCGCGCACAAAGTCGAGCACCGCATGCGCCTGCTTCCTGCGGGCCGCGGACCACGCGCTGCGCGGCGTGCGCGGATGCATCAACGCGTGCGTCGCGCGCGGCACGAAGCCGTAGTTGACGAAGCAATCCTCCTCGATCGCGAGCCGCGCATAGCGGCGCTCGAGGTCGCCTGCGCGATAGTCGACGACCCGGTGGCGCAGCGTCAGGTCCTGTGCCCGGGCAGGCGCGCGAATCGGATCGGCTTGGACGAAGCCGAGTTTGCGGATCGCCGCCGGCAGCGTTGTCGGCCTGAACAGGCTGCGCGCGATCGCATGGCGGCGCAGGTCGGCGAGGGTCGGTGCAGACACTTGCGAATGGTGCCGGAACAGTCTGCCCTTCGCGCGCAGCGCGCGCGAGCGTTACAGGCCCGCCGCCGCGCGCAAGGCGGCGGCCTTGTCCGTTCGCTCCCACGAAAACTCGGGTTCCTCGCGGCCGAAGTGGCCGTAGGCTGCGGTCTTCTCGTAGATCGGGCGCAGCAGGTCGAGCATCTGCACGATGCCCTTGGGGCGCAGGTCGAAATGCTCGGTGATCAACGCCGCGATCTTCTCGTCCGAAATCACCCCCGTACCCTCGGTGTAGACGGTGACGTTCATCGGCCGCGCGACGCCGATCGCGTAGGCGACCTGGATCTGACACTGGCGGGCCAGGCCGGCGGCGACGATGTTCTTCGCCACGTAGCGCGCCGCATACGCCGCCGAGCGGTCGACCTTGCTCGGGTCCTTGCCGCTGAACGCGCCGCCGCCATGCGGGCAGGCGCCGCCGTACGTGTCGACGATGATCTTGCGCCCGGTGAGGCCGCAGTCGCCCTGCGGGCCGCCCACGACGAAACGGCCGGTCGGGTTGATCAGGTACTTCGTGTCCTTCAGCCACTCCTTGGGCAGCACCGGCTTGATGATGTCCTCGATCACCTGATCGATGAAGGACTGCTTCATCTTGGTCGGCGTCTCGCTCTGGTCCGGGCTGTGCTGACTCGACAAGACCACCGTGTCGATCGAGTGCGGTTTGCCATCGACGTAGCGCATCGTCACCTGGCTCTTGGCGTCGGGGCGCAGGAACGGCATGCGCCCGTCCTTGCGCAATTGCGCCTGGCGCTCCACCAGGCGGTGGGCATAGTAGATCGGCGCCGGCATCAATTCGGGTGTCTCGTCGCAGGCGTAGCCGAACATCAGGCCCTGGTCGCCGGCGCCCGTGTTCAGGTGGTCGTCGCTCGCGTGATCGACGCCTTGGGCGATGTCGTTGCTCTGCTTGTCGTAGCAGACCATCACCGCGCAACCCTTGTAGTCGATGCCGTAGTCGGTGTTGTCGTAGCCGATGCGCTTCAACGTGTCCCGCGCGACCTGGATGTAGTCAACGATGACATCGCTGCGGGCGGTGATCTCTCCGGCCAGCACAACGAGGCCGGTGTTCGTCAACGTCTCGGCAGCGACGCGCGCGTGAGGGTCCTGCTTGAAGATTGCGTCGAGAATGGCATCCGAGATTTGGTCAGCCACCTTGTCGGGATGGCCCTCTGAAACGGATTCGGATGTGAAGAGAAAGTCGTTCGCCATGTGCGTGCTCCAGTCGGATTTCAGATCGCGTTGCCGGTCTGGTTTCCCTGGGGATGCGGCGAACGCTTTAGCAGGATTTGTTGAGCAACGCCGATCGGCACTGCCCGGCAGGTGCGGCTTGCGCCGCCCCTGCATCGCCCCGCAAGTAGTTCATAACTCGGCGATGGCCGCATTATAGGAAGCATGCAGGTCATCGTCAGCTGGCTCTCCCGCCGCCCTTTGTGGCTTCTGCACGCGATCGGCGCTGCGCTCGGCTGGCTGACCTACGCGCTGTCGCCCACCTACCGCCGGCGCGTTCGGGAAAATGCCGAGCTGGCCGGCATTCCGGCGTCGGCGCGGCGCGGCGCAGTCGCCGAGGCCGGCCGCGCACTGCTCGAGCTGCCCTACCTGTGGCTGCGCGCGCCCGAAGTACCGATGTCGCCGCCGGCGCAATGGGAAGGCGCGGCGCTGATCGACGCTGCGCACGCCGACGGCCGCGGCATCGTCTTTCTGACGCCGCACATGGGCAGCTTCGAGGTCACCGCGCAGGCCTACGCCGAGCGCTACGCCGCAACGCATGGGCCGATCACCGTGCTGTACCGCCCGGCGCGCAAGGCCTGGTTGCGCGAGCTCGTCGACACCTCGCGCGCACGCCCCGGCCTCGCCACGGCTCCGGCGACGCTCGCCGGCGTGCGCCAGATGATCCGCGCTCTGCGTCGAGGCGAGGCGGTCGGCCTGCTGCCCGACCAGGTGCCGCCCGAGGGTCTCGGCGTGTGGGCGCCGTTCTTCGGCCAGAACGCCTACACGATGACACTGGCCGCGCGCCTCATTCTGCAGACCGGCGCGATGCCACTGCTCGCCTGGGGCGAGCGACTGGCCCATGGGCGAGGTTATGTCGTGCACCTCTCAGCGCTCATCGAACCGCTGCCGGACGGTGATGCGCTGGCCGCCGCAAGTGCCGTCAATCGCGCGATGGAAGCGCTCATCCTGCGCGCGCCGCAGCAATACCTCTGGGGCTACAACCGCTACAAGGGGCCACGGCAAGAGCTCGATCCGCGCAGTGCCTCGCCCTGACGCGCCGCGCGAAGCAACTCAGCACGCGTGCGCGACGCCCACGCAATGGCGGAGATGGTGCCGGTGGCGGGCAATAATCGCCCCATGCAATTGAGCTTCACGAAGATGCAGGGCGCGGGCAACGATTTCGTCGTCATCGATGCGACGCGGGCGCCCTTCCACGCCACGCCGGAGCAGTTGCGCCGCCTGGGCGACCGGCGCTTCGGCGTCGGTGCCGATCAGATCCTCGTGGTCGAGGCAAGCGATGCGCCGGAGGTTGACTTCCGCTATCGCATCTTCAACAACAGCGGCGACGAGGTCGAGCATTGCGGCAATGGTGCGCGCTGCCTCGTGCGCTTCGTGCATGACAAGGGCTTGTCGAAGAAGCGCAATCTGCGCGTCGAGACGGTCAACAATTTGCTCGAACTGCGCCTGCAGGACGACGGTCGTGTGACGGTGGACATGAACCGGCCGGTGTTCGACTTGGCGCGAATCCCGTTCGATAACGCAGGTCTGGCTTCGCGCGAAGTGGCGGGCTTCGAGTTATGGCCGCTGGTGCTCGACGCCACTTCTGTCGAAGTCGCGGTGCTGTCGATGGGCAACCCGCACGCGGTGCAACTCGTCACCGATGTCGATGCCGCACCGGTCGCGAGCATCGGCCCGCAGGTCGAACAGCATCCGCGCTTTGCCCGCAAGGTGAACGCCGGCTTCATGCAGGTGCTCGCGCGCGACGCGGTTCGGTTGCGCGTGTACGAACGCGACGTCGGCGAAACGCTCGCCTGTGGCACCGGCGCCTGTGCCGCGGTCGTCGCCGGCATCCGCCTCGGTCTGCTCGACGATGCGGTCGAGGCGCACACACGCGGTGGGGCGCTGCGCATCGAATGGGCCGGTGGCGATTCGCACGTGCTGATGACAGGCCCCGCAGAGACAGTCTTCGAAGGAACCTTCACGCTATGAACACCAACCTCGGCACCCAGGGCATCACCGAAGCCGACATCGCGAACTTCCTCGCCAACACGCCGGGCTTCTTCGAGCGCCATGCCGAGTTGCTCGGCGCGGTCCAGCTCACGAGCCCGCACGGCCAGCGCGCCGTCTCGCTGCAGGAGCGGCAGATGGAAATGCTGCGCGACAAGATCAAGGGACTCGAGGGCAAGATCATCGAGATGATCCGCAACGCGCAGGACAACCTCTCGCTCTCCGACCGCCTGCACCGCTGGACGCTTGCGATCATGCAGACCGAGAGCCCGGCCGACTTGCCCGCCAAGATGATCGACGGCTTGATGCGCGGGTTCCAGATCCCCCAAGCGGGCATCCGCGTCTGGGGTGCGGACGAATCCTATGCGTCGCTGCCCTTCGCGCAAGCCGTGGGTGCGGATGCGAAGACCTTCGCGTCGAGCCTCAGCGCGCCGTACTGCGGCGTCAATGCCGGCTTCGAGGCGGCACAGTGGCTGGCCGAGCCGGCGCAGATCATGTCGCTCGCGCTGATCCCGCTGCGCGCCGCGGCCGCCGGCGAGGCCTTCGGCATGCTCGTGCTCGGCTCGCCCGACCCAACGCGCTACAGCGCCGACATGGGCACGGACTTTCTCGTTCGTGTCGGCGAGATCGCGAGCGCCGGTCTCGGGCGCCTGCTGGGGTCGCACACCGCGAATGCGACGTAGCGGGCGCGACCAAGGTAGTTCCTCGTGACAGCCGAAGCGCCCACTGCAAAGGTCGCGCCATCGGAGATCGATGCCCCTGCGCCGTCACCGCTGCTCGAACGTTATCTGACGCATCTGCGCGTCGAACGGCGCCTCGCTGCACGCACGCTCTCGATCTACGAAGACGCGCTGCGTCGCTTGGCGCGCCAAGCCCAGTCTGCCGCGATCGAACTCGCTGCAGTCGAGCCGCAGCACGTACGGCGCTGGGCCGCGCAATTGCACGGCGCGGGCCTTTCACCGCGCAGCGTCGCGCTGCACCTGAGCGCGTGGCGTGGGCTGTACCGCTGGCTCGGGCGCGACTCGGTCGTTGCCGCGAACCCGGTCGAGGGCGTTCGCGCGCCCAAGGCCGCCAAGCCGCTGCCCAAGGCGCTCGCGGTCGATCAATCGGTCGCGCTTGCGGAACATCGAGGCGCAGGTCACCCTGCGCTCGCTGCGCGCGACGCCTGCATTGTCGAACTGCTCTATGGCAGCGGCCTGCGGATTGCGGAACTGGTGGGCCTCGACATTCGCGCGAGCGCCGAAGCGAGCGGTTGGATCGACCTGCCGGGTGGCGAGGCGCATGTGCTCGGCAAGGGCAGCAAACGGCGCAGCGTGCCGGTGGGCAGTGCGGCGCGCGCGGCGCTCGCGGTGTGGCTCCCCTTGCGCGCGCCGCTCGCCAAGCCGGATCAGCCGGCGCTGATCGTCGGACGCAACGGCACGCGGCTGACGGCAAGCCAGATCCGCTCGCGCCTCAAGATGCGCGCGATCGAGGCGGGGATTCCGAGCCACGTGCACCCGCACATGCTGCGCCATTCGTTCGCGTCGCACCTGCTGCAATCGAGCGGCGACCTGCGCGCGGTACAGGAGCTGCTCGGCCACGCGAATATCAGTACGACGCAGGTCTACACGAAGCTGGACTTTCAGCACCTCGCGAAGGTCTACGACGCTGCGCATCCACGGGCGCGCAAGCGATGAGCCGGCGCTGAACACGATCGTGCGGCCGATGGAAACCGAGGCCGGCCACTTCGCCGCCTTGAAGCCATCTCATCGCGTGGACGCTCCCGATGCGTTTTCCGTATCCGTCAATCCTTCGACGGAGACGGCAGCGCGATGCGTGTATCGAACTTCGCACGGTGCACGCTGAAAAAGGCCTTCACGTTGCGCACGTTCGCGTCCTGCGTGAAGAGGCGCTGCACGAGCGCGTGATACCCCGCCATGTCGGGCACCTGAACGACGAGGATGAGATCCGGCCCCGGCGAGACGCGGTAGCACTGCTGCACGCAGGCGTCCGCTGCGACACGCGCTTCGAAGTCGCCCAGATGCTCGGCGCCTTGGCGATCGAGCGTGATCTCGACGATCGCTGTCAACCCGGCACCGAGCCGCTCTGACGACAGCAGTGCGACGCGGCGCTCGATGACGCCGGCTGCGGTCAGCCGAGCGACTCGCCGCAGGCAAGTCGCGGGCGAAACGTGGGCGCGCTCGGCAAGCGCCTGGTTGGACGACGAGGCGTCGCTCTGCAGCAGCTCGAGCAGGCGCAAGTCTGTCGCATCAAGCTGTGGATTGGTGGCTGCTTCACTCATTTAGTTCATATCTTATGCAAGATATATGCACTAGCGCTCGGCAATGGCATATTCTTTCGAAATTGTTCCAATCTAGAAAGCAAGTTTCACAATCACCCACCTACGATCCCGACCTGTTCCAAAGAACTGAAAAGGGAAATCCCATGTGCGGCATCGTCGGCGCGGTCAGCACGCGCAACATCGTCCCTGTCCTTGTCGAGGGCTTGAAGCGGCTCGAGTACCGCGGCTACGACTCCTGCGGCGTCGCGGTGCATCTGGACGGCGAACTGCGCCGCGCGCGCAGCACCTCGCGCGTCGCCGAGCTCGACGCCCAGGTTCACAAGGACGCGATCGAGAGCGGCACCGGCATCGCCCACACGCGCTGGGCGACACACGGCGCGCCGGCAGTGCACAACGCGCACCCGCACTTCTCGCACGGCGTGGGCGATGCGGCCGGCGCGCGCGGGCGCATCGCGCTCGTGCACAACGGCATCATCGAGAACCACGACGAGCTGCGCGCCGAATTGCAGGCACGCGGATATCGCTTCGACAGCCAGACCGACACCGAGGTCATCGCGCATCTCGTCGATCACTGCTACGACGGCGACCTGTTCGAAGCGGTGCAGCAAGCGACCGAAAAGTTGCGCGGCGCGTACGCGATCGCCGTGTTCTGCCGCGACGAGCCGCATCGCGTCGTCGGTGCACGCGAGGGCTCGCCGCTTGTGCTGGGCCTCGCCGCCGACGGCGCGAACTTCATTGCTTCGGACGCGATGGCGCTGGCCGGCGTGACGGACCAGATCGTCTACCTGGAAGATGGCGACGCCGTCGATCTGCAACTCGGCAAGACCTGGATCACCGGCCGCACACCCGAGGGTGCACGCAAGTCGGTCGAGCGCGAGGTTCGCACCGTCGTCGCGCACAGCGGCGCAGCCGAGCTCGGGCCCTACCGGCACTACATGCAAAAGGAGATCTTCGAACAGCCGCGCGCGATCGGCGACACGCTCGAAGGCATCGTGGGTATCACGCCCGAGCTGTTCGGAGACGGCGCGTACCGCATCTTCAAGGAGATCGACTCGATCCTCATTCTCGCCTGCGGCACGAGCTACTACGCCGGCATGACGGCGAAGTACTGGCTGGAGGGCTTCGCGCGGATCCCGACGAACGTCGAGGTCGCCAGCGAGTACCGCTACCGCGACAGCGTACCCAACCCGCGCACGCTCGTCGTCACGATCTCGCAGAGCGGCGAAACAGCCGACACGCTCTCGGCCCTGAAGCACGCGCGCTCACAAGGCATGCCGCACAGCCTGACGATCTGCAACGTCGCGACAAGCGCGATGGTGCGCGAATGCGAGCTCGCCTACATCACGCGGGCCGGCGTCGAGATCGGCGTCGCGTCGACGAAGGCTTTCACGACGCAGCTGGTCGGGCTGTTCCTGCTGACGCTCGCGCTCGCGCAGGTGCGCGGCCATCTGAGCGACGAACAGGAAGCCGAGCATCTGAAGTCTCTGCGCCACCTGCCTGCCGCGCTGCAGGGCGTGCTCGCGCTCGAGCCGCAGGTGATCGCCTGGTCGGAGGATTTCGCGCGCAAGGAACACGCGCTGTTCCTCGGCCGCGGGCGGCACTATCCGGTCGCCCTCGAAGGGGCGCTGAAGCTCAAGGAGATCAGCTACATCCACGCCGAGGCCTACCCCGCCGGTGAGCTGAAGCACGGTCCGCTCGCGCTCGTCACCGCCGAGATGCCGGTCGTCACCATCGCACCCAACGACACGCTGCTCGAAAAGCTCAAGAGCAACCTGCAGGAAGTGCGCGCCCGTGGCGGCGAACTCTACGTCTTCGCCGACGGCGATTCGCGCATCGAGCCCGCACCCGGTGTCCACGTGATCCGCATGCCTGAACACTACGGCGCGTTGTCGCCGATCCTGCACGTCGTGCCCTTGCAGTTGCTTGCGTATCACACCGCCTGCGCCAGAGGGACGGATGTGGACAAGCCGCGCAATCTCGCCAAGAGCGTGACCGTCGAATGACGGTGGGCGCACTTCGCGGCGTATTGTTCCGACCAAAAATGGTCGTAAACAGGTCATTAGGGTCGTAAACACGACAATAAAGTCGAAAACAGGCTGGAGCGTATGCGTCCGGCCAAGCCACCTTTGTGATCTTCGTAATGTGGTCCGTCGCCAGACTACGGCTTCCTCGACCCTTTTACCGAGAACGAAATGAACGAAGAAACCTTCAACCTCAGCATTCGAAAATTCCTGAAGATGGTCGGCGTCAGCTCTCAGCGCGACATAGAGCAAGCGGTCGCCAAGGCAGTCGCTGCGGGCGAGACCGGGACATCCTTCCCAGCGACGATGAGGCTCGAGATCCCCGGCCTCAAGCTAGAGGTCAAGTTCGACGGCGAGATCAACCTCGGCTAAGTCGCGGCTCGAGACAGCTGCCGCCCTTCGGTCTACTGCGGATCACGGCTTCAGACTGACTGCAGACCTTCAGTTCGTACCCGCGAGTGACCGGTCCCAGCGCAAACTGACGTTGAAGGCGAGCCATTGGTCCCGGACCCGTTTCGCCCCCCTTTCTCAACCTCAAGGCCTCGCAAGTACGACCGTCCATTCCATTCCCTTGCAGCAGCGCGCACAAGCAGTCTGAACACGTGGTCGTTGCCCAAGATGGCGAAGGACGATGGACTCAACCAGCGCCGTACATAGAGTTCGGGGATGCCCTGGCGCAACTGCTTGCATCGATCCCACATTGCTGACTGGGAGCCGCAGTGAACATGCGAAGCGGGCCGGCGTCGACCAACTCGACATTGACTTGCTCAGCTGGTCGTCTTCAGATCCTGCCCACCTTGTGACGATCGGACCTAGCGGAAGCCCTCAATCAGCTTCAGAAGTGCCGCCAGATGGACTGGCTTGACGAGGTGATGATCAAAGCCAGCGTCGCGTGTTCGGCGTCGGTCTTGCTCGCCACCCCAACCGGTCTGAGCGACAAGAAGGATCCCGGCTCCCCAAGAGGCGGCACGGATCCGTCGGCACACTTCATATCCGTCGAGCTTTGGCATACCCAGATCGAGCAGCACGATCTGTGGCGCGAAGGCCTCGGCCCTTTGCAACGCTTGAGCACCGTCATAGGCCACGCTCACGACATGCCCCTCCATCTCAAGAACCTTAGCCAAGCTGTCGCCTGAGTCTTTCAGGTCGTCGGCGATGAGGATGCGGTATCCCGTCGAGCGAAGCGCCTTTGATTCATCACCTGACACCGGCGGCACATCGGCGGGGTCGCCAAGCGCGCGAGTCGCCAAGGGCAGGCGCACCTCGAAATCACTTCCCTGGCCAGGCCCAGCACTGCGCACCTCAATGCTGCCACCATGCATCTCGAGCAACTCCTTAGCCAACGACAGGCCGATTCCCTGCCCTCCTTGGGAGTGATCCTCATCCGACTCGACCTGCCCGAAGGTGTCGAAGATCCGCGCCAAATCCTGCGCGGCTATGCCGATCCCGGTATCGGTCACGCGGACCACGGCGACATCGTTCTGCCGTTCGAACGCGAGTCCTATCTTTCCGCCCGGTGGGGTGTATTTGGCTGCATTGATCAGGACGTTCGAAAACACTTGCGCCAGTCGGGTCGGGTCGCCCTCGAGGAGCAGTGGCTGTGCGGGCAACGAAGCGCTGAACGTGTGCCTGCGTGCATCGAAAAGCGGCTGAGCGGCTTCTATGGCCTGTTCAATCGCAGCCGCCAAGTCCATTGGCTGCTTGCGCAAGCGCAACTGCCCGTGGTTCAGGCGTGAAATGTCGAGCAGATCATCTAGCAGGCGCGACATCAGCGCAGTCTGGCGGTCGATCACCGCAATGCACCACGACGCTTTTTCGTCGGCGGCGCCCTTGAGCTTTAATACGCCAAGTGCATTGCGTATCGGTGCGAGCGGGTTGCGTAGTTCATGCGCGAGCACGGCGATGAACGTGTCCTTCTGGCGGTCCGCGTCGAGCAGAACTTCTTCGACTTTCTTGCGCTCACTGATGTCCATCGTGATGCCGAAGCTGCGCACCGGCTCGCCATGCGCGTCGTATTCGATCTGACCGCGGTGACCAAGCCAGACCTCGCTGGCGTCGCCGCGCCGGATGTGAAATTGGTGCAGGAATGGGCGGCGCAGTTCGATGGCTTCCGAACGCAGCTTCGTGAATTCCTCGCGGGCCTCAGGCGACAACAGCGCGAGCACGTTTTGCGGCGTCGGCACGAACTCGCGCGGATCCACGCCAAAGAGCGCAAACATTTCCGGGGACCACCACAACTCGTCCTTCTTGATGTCCAACTCGTAAGCACCCATCTGACCCGCGCGAAGCGCGAGGCTCAGGCGCTCACGTTCCATACGCAACTTTTCCTCGGCCAGCTTGCGTTCGGTGGCGTCTGCCATGATGCTGACCAACCGCAACGCTGCGCCCTTGGCGTCACGTTTGGTCACCAGACCGCCACCCACCAGCCACAACGTGCCGCCATCGGGTTTTACGATTCGGTACTCCGCCGAAAATGAATCCTGCTGGTCAGCCAGTTCCCGAAACTGCTGCACGACGTGGCGATCGTCGGGATGAATGGCGTTGAGGTATTCGTCTCCATCGCCACCGACTTGGCCACACCCACCGGGCAGATTCAGGCCGAACAGATTCATGCCTTCGGGTGACCAGGTTCGGATCATGGTGGTGAGGTCGGTCTCCCACGATCCCATTCGCCCGGCTTTCAACGCGGCGCGGAATCGAGCCTCGCCTTCGCGCAGTGCGGTCGCCGCCAGATCTCGTTCAATGGCCAATTGGCGCGCAGCGAGCACCTGCCTGGTTGTTTCGCTGCAGACGACCAGTACACCGCCGATACCGCCCGGCGCCGTGGCATCGTCGATGGGGCTGTAGCTGTAAGTCCAATAGACGTCTTCGCGGATGCCATTGCGTGTAATGGGCACCAAGTGATCGACGTTCCAAGTGGCGCCGCGCCCCGACATCACCTGCTCAATTTGAGGGCTGATGATGTTCCAGATCTCGTCCCACACCTCGCGCGCCGGCCGACCAAGCGAACTCGGGTGGCGGTCGGCGCCAATTGACGCGCTGTAGGCGTCGTTGTAGAGACACACGTGCTGTGAGCCCCACCAGATGTACATCGGGTGGCCCGTGTTGAGGATCAGCCGTACAGCGGTGCGCAGCGACTGTGGCCACCGATCAATCGGGCCGAGGGATGTTGCCGACCAATCGTGCGAGCGCATCAACTCGCCCATCCTGCCACCGCCAGCAAGCACGTGATTCGCGTCAGAGTGCATGTTCATCAAGAAGCCGTGTTGCTGTCTGCGGGACGTGCAGCTTGCCGCGCACTATCAAGGTGGCAACCGGCGAAGCAGCCGTCAACCGGAGCAATGGCGCCGCTTGCCGGATGCTCGGCGCGCCACGCTCAACGGACTGCCGGGCGCATCGTTCACACTCGCCAATCTGCTCGGCAAGGGCGATCAGTCGATCCAGATCCACCGGCTTGACCAGATGATCGTCGAATCCGGCTTCAAGCGAGCGTTGACAGTCGGCTTCCTGATTCAGCGGGTCAGCGCAACGAGCACGACCCCAGGTGTCGGCGCGCATGCGGCAGGTGCTTCGCCTTCCGGCCCCGCGTCCACAAATCGAGACCTTCGACACGATTCCCCTCCTCGACCACACAGGCCCGCCAGGACCACTCCAGCGTGTACTCGCCTGCACGGCCATCCCCCGTGGGGTGGTGCCCACCTCGGTGGACCTGTCGATGATGCGCAGCCGCACACCCCGCCGAGCGGGCCACACGGCCAGCGCCAAGTCTGTCGGCTCGGCGCCGCCTACACTGGCGCAGAGACAACACGAATCTGCAAGGTCCCACAAGGACGGGGTCGATTTGCTGGGGTACACGGTTGGGCGGCTGTACTCGAAGACGCCCGGCAAAGCCTGCCTGGGCACGTGACCCTTGAAGATGAGCATCCTCTGCAAAGCCGCCGGCAGCAGTCTTCTGTGCTACGCCATCTGGGTACGCTGATTGCCGAAGACACTGGTTGTACATCATCACCACAATGCGCAGGTAGCCACTATTGCTTCAACCTCGATCTCGCCCGCCCCTTCGGCTGCCAACGTCCTGGTGGTGGACGATGTTGCGGACAACCTCCTGACGACCCAGTTGGTGCTGGCGCGGCCGGGCCTCACCGTGCTGGTAGCAAGCTCCGCTGCCGATGCCCTCGAACTGCTGGCACAGCACGAGGTGGCATTGGCGCTCTTAGACGTGCAGATGCCCGAGGTCGACGGCTTTGAGTTGGCCGAGCGCATGCGGCGCGACGACCACACGCGCAGGGTGCCGATCATCTTCATGACGGGCAATGGTGTCGATCCGTCGCGCACCTTTCTCGGCTACGAGGCGGGGGCGGTGGACTTCCTGCTCAAGCCCGTCGACTCGCGCGTGCTCGAAAGCAAGGTTGGGGTCTTCGTGGAGCTCTACCGGCAACGCCAAGAGCTCTGCGAGCGCAACGCCGAGCTTGAGCGCTTGCTCCTGCTGAACGAAACGATGGCCGAGGAACTGCGCAAGGCCCACGGCCAGGCGGTGGAAGAGGCGAACACCGATGCATTGACCGGTGTGTCGAATCGACGCCACATCATGCGGCTGGGAGATGCGACGCTCGGCGATCGGCGCCGGCAAGCGTCGCCTCTCACCTTGGCGATCCTCGACCTCGATCACTTCAAGGCGATCAACGATACCCACGGTCACGCCGTTGGGGACGCCGTGCTTCGCGCCTTCTGCACGCACGTCAGCACGCAGATACGCCCTGGCCACATGTTGGGACGGCTCGGCGGCGAAGAATTTCTGCTGCTCATGCCTGGGACATCGCTGTCCGACGCCGAAGTGTTGCTGGAGCGGGTGCGCCGGACATTGAAATCGCAGGCGGGCATCAGATACACCTTCTCAGCCGGAGTGGCGCAGGCCGGCGCGGGTGAACTGCTGCCAGCCGTCATCAAGCGGGCTGACGATGCGCTCTATGAGGCCAAACGAACCGGGCGCGATTGCAGTGTGACCGGCCCGGCACCGCTGTAACGGGGAAAGCCCCTGTTTGAACCAGCCGCCTTCAGCGCCGGCGACCTCAATGCGAACGTCAGCTTCCGTGGGGGGCGTGTCATTCGCCGGAAAAAATGCGGCAGTGACTCCTGTGGGTCGAGGGCGGCTACTTCCTCTGTGACTCTGGTCGGCAGCTGTGCGCCAAGGCCGGCCTTTGACGCCCCAAGGACGGCAATGTGAAGCACTGCCGTCGCTCGTCGTCTTCACGGCCTGCATCTGCTACGAGCGTCGCCCAGCGCTCGGCTGCGCCAAGTGGTCCGAGACCGGTATCGGGCCGATGGCAGTTGGGTGACGGAAACGCGGGCTTCCTATCAACCCTCCGCTCACCGTGATCTTCGGATTCCGCGCCGCAGCGCCAATGGTCGGGTCGATTCAGCCTCGGGAATGCCGCGTGTCCTTTGCCGCCATTAGCGCATCGTCGAAGATCGCCACTGCGCGTGTCCAGCCTGCCGATGCGCCGCGGATCTTGTGCGGGAAGCAGGAGATGTAAAAGCCTTCGGCCGGCACCGATTCGAGGTTGTGCAACTTCTCGATGTGGCAGTAGCCGATGTCGCGACCGGCTTTGTGTCCTTCCCAGATCAGGCCAGCATCCTTGCTGCTCGCGTACTTCTGCGCGGTATGCACGAAAGGAGCGTCCCAACTCCAAGCGTCAGTGCCGGTCAGGCGCACGCCGCGTTCGAGGAGGTACATGGTGGCCTCGTAGCCCATGCCGCAGCCGGCCGACACATAGTCGTTGTGGCCGTAGCGCGAGCCGGCACGCGTGTTAATGACGACAATCTCCAGCGGCGCAATCGTGTGCCCGATGCGCGCAAGTTCGGCCTCGACGTCCGCGGCGGTGACGACGTAGCCGTCTGCGAAGTGCCTGAAATCGAGCTTGACGGCAGGCTGGAAGCACCAGTCAAGTGGCACTTCGTGGATGGCGATGGAGCGTTCCTGGTGGCCCAGTGCTTTGTTCATCGTGCTGTGGAAGTGATACGGCGCATCGAGGTGCGTGCCGTTGTGCGTCGACAACTGCACCATCTCGACGGCCCAGCCTTCACCGTCCGGCAGATCCTCCTTCTTGAGCCCGGGGAAGAAGGGCTCAATCTGCTCGAACGTGTTGTCGTGCGTGAAGTACTGGATCTTCGGGGCAAAGGCCGGTGGATCGCTAAGCACGTCGTTTTCCAGAAAAATCGACAGGTCGACGAATTTGCGTGGCATGGTGACTTTCTTGCTCAGTGAAAGGGATCGGCGTCATGACGCGTGGTTGCCGGGCGTCCATCCGTGCGACGCCAGATGTCGGTTGGCCACCTCCACCGGGTGCGACTCCAGAGGAGTGGCAAGCGTGTCGTGCCAGCGCTTGAGAAAGCCGAACAACGACGACTTTAGCCGCAGGTTTGACCGTCTACACATGGCACAGCATTCACTCAATCCGACGTGTAGGGTCGATGCCGGCTTTGTGGCCAGCACTTCAAGCCGCTGGCCGGAAGCTGTGGTTCGCGTGCCGGTACAGCGGCGCGAGGTCCCGTAGCGGTCTGCGCAGCCACGATACCTTGCTACGATTGAAATCCCATGAACCCGACGTTGCGCCTGGCTGCGTGCATCGACCGCATCAACCGGTTCGTCGGCCGTGCGATGGTCTGGCCCCTGTTGGCGGCGGTCCTCGTCAGTGCCGGGAATGCACTTGCGCGCAAGCTCTTCGGCAGCAGCTCGAACGTCTGGCTCGAGATGCAGTGGCATCTTTTCGCGGTCGCCTTTCTGGGCTGTGCCGGCTACGTGTTGCTGGTAGATGAGCATGTGCGTGTCGATGTGCTGTCCAGGCGCTGGCCGGTGCGCGTGCGTGCTGCCGTCGACGCGGCAATGCTGGCGCTGGTGGCCTTGCCGATGACGGCCCTGTTCGTCGCCCACGGCTGGGGCCTGTTCTGGCGCGCCTGGCTCAGCGGCGAGACCTACCGTGACGCCGACGGGCTGGTCCTGTGGCCGATCTATGGCGCCATGGTCGCTGGGATGGCACTGTTCGGCCTGCAAGTGGCTAGCGAGCTGGTCCGCCGGATCGCATTCCTGCGCGGCCGCATCGATCGGCCGACGCTGAACGAGGTCGACATGCCGCCAGTGGCGATCGGGCTTCCGCTGTCAGACGGCGATCGCTGATGGCTTGGCTGGCGGCCAACCTGCCGGCCCTGATGTTCGTCGCGCTGGCGCTGCTGCTGCTGAGCGGCGTGCCCGTGGTGTTCGGCCTGGCGGCCTGCGGGCTGGGTTTCGCGGCGGTTGGCATCCAGATGGGCTTGATGCCGGCCGCGCTGCTGCAGGCGCTGCCGCTGCGGCTGATCGGCATCATGACCAACGAGCTGCTGTTGGCGATCCCGTTCTTCACGCTGATGGGCCTGATCCTGGACCGCTGCGGCCTGGCGCGCGACCTGCTCGAGACCATTGGCCAGGTGTTCGGTCCGTTGCGCGGCGGGCTTGCATTCGCAGTCGTGCTGGTCGGCGCGCTGCTGGGCGCCAGCACCGGCGTCATCGCTGCCTCGGTCATCTCGATGGGGCTGATTTCGTTGCCCCTGATGCTGCGGCATGGCTACGACGCGCGCGTGGCGTGCGGCGTCATCGCAGCGTCCGGTAGCCTGACGCAGATCGTGCCGCCGTCGCTTGTCCTGATCGTGCTCGCGGACCAGCTCAATCGCGGCGTCGGCGATCTGTATGCGGCGGCGCTGCTGCCCGCGGCGATGGTCATCGGCGGCAATCTGCTCTTGGTGGCCGGATTCGCCTACTGGTGCCCGACGGCGCTGCCGGCGCTGCCTGCGGACGCGCGCGCCCCGCTGGAGGTGAATGGCCGCAGCGGGTTGCGCTCGCTCGCGGTTCTGATGGGCTGCGGCGTCGTAGCCAGCACGGTGTTCATGCAGGCTTACCCGGCGTTGGTGGTGCTGCTAGGCCGCACAGTGGCGCCGCCCCCGGCCGACGAACGCACCATCGTCGCGCTGGCGGTCACCGTTTTCTCAGCGTTCGTCCTCGCGACGCTGGACCGGGTCCTGCGCCTGGGCTGGCTGTCCGCGCTGGCGCAGCGTGTGGCCTTCGTGCTGATGCCGCCGCTGATCCTGATCTTCCTCGTGCTCGGCACCATCTACATCGGACTGGCTACGCCCACCGAGGCAGGAGCGCTGGGCGTGCTGGGCGCCTTGGCCATGGCTGCGGGGCGGCGCCGGCTGCAGCGCGTCGCGATGATCGAAGCTTCCCTGACGGCGCTCAAGCTGAGCTGCTTCGTCATCTTCATCCTCATCGGCTCGACTGTATTCACCCACACGTTCAACAGCCTGGATGGCTCGGCCTGGGTCGCAAAGGCTCTCGGTGGCCTGCCCGGCGGAGCAACAGGCATGCTGGTGTTCGTGATGGCGCTGGTGTTCGTGCTCGGCTTCTTTCTCGACTTCTTCGAAATCGCGTTCGTGCTCGTGCCACTGCTGGCGCCAGTGGCCGAGGGCTTTGGCATCGATCTGGTTTGGTTCGGCGTGTTGCTCTGCATCAACCTGCAAACCTCGTTCTTGACCCCGCCTTTCGGCTACGCACTGTTCTTCCTGCGTGGCGTGACACCGCACGAGGATCACGTGGACGCCGGTGGCCACCGCATTCGAGGTGTCACCACTGCTGAGATCTATCGCGGCGCCCTGCCATTTACGGCCGTACCCTTGGCGGTGATCGCATTGCTGATCGCATTCCCGGGATTGGTGCTGCTCAGCGGGGCTCCGGCCGCATTGAGCGAGGCCGAGGTGGAAAGCATCCTTCGCAGCGCCGAACCAGGCCCCGATGCGGCGCGGGCAGACGATCCTCTCGAGCGGCGGCTGGAGGCAATTGGCCGCGAGCGCTGATGGCCGACACCGGCGCCGTCATAGGCTGGCGTGGAATGCCAATCTGTGCCCCGCATCGACGCCGCAACCAACTTCGCCGCCACCTCGATCGTGCCCTCAGTTCAGGGGAGGAGGCACCCGCACAAACGGCGATCGAATTTCGGCACCAACGGCTGCTTCGCGGCGGGCAACTGAAGGGTGCGAATGTCGCCGTTGGGTCGAGTCTTGCCGAGCAGCGCGGGCAAACCGACACCGCAGGTGAAACAGGCCGGATCGCCTGTGAACCGCACCCTTCGATCACCTTTGCATCGTCGCTGCTACCATCCACAAGACATCCCAGTGGATGGTGATATGATGCTCATACATATGAAAGCCGCCGCCCAACAACGGGCCATCAAGGGAAAGAGCGCCGACTCCGAGAAGATCACCATCAACCTCGGCTTCGTCGACCTGGGGCAGATCGACCTGCTGGTGTCCGAGGGCTTCTACGGCAACCGCACCGACTTGATTCGCACGGCCATCCGTAATCAGCTGGGCAGTCACGCCGATGCCGTCAAACAGGCGGTGGCGCGCAAGACACTGGTGTTGGGCCTGCAGCATTTCAGCGCCGCTGACCTGCGGGCCGTTAAGGCCGCCAAACAGATGCTGCGCATCCGCGTGCTGGGCCTGGCGTCGATCGCTCACGACGTGACTCCCGAACTGGCGCTGGCCACCATCGAATCCCTGGACGTGCTGGGTGCGCTGCATGCCAGCCCCGCCGTCAAGGCCGCGCTGGCCAGTCGCCAGCGCTGAAACAGACTACTTACAAGGACTGCATGAACCCGACATTCCAGGAACTGATGCGCGACGCGACCCGCCTGACGCGAGGCGGGCGTTTGGCCGAGGCCACCGCCGCGATACAGCGTGCGCTTGGCAATACACGAACCGCTGCCGTCGCACCAGATTTGCGCTCGCCGAGCGATGTGTTGCAGGCCAAACCGTCAACGGATCTCTCCGCGGGTCGATCGGCAGTGCTCGAAGGCTGTGTGGTCGACCTGGTCGATCGCGTCGAACTCGGTCCGCCACCGGAATCTGTCAATGCGCCTGGCACAGGGAGATCGAGTCCAGGTGAGTTCATCACCGGCGCGCACGCGCATGCATCGCTCACCCGCCACTACAAGCTCTTCGTGCCACCGGGTGCTACCGGGCGGTCACTGCCGCTGGTGGTCATGCTGCACGGCTGCACGCAGAGTCCCGATGACTTCGCTGCGGGCACAGGCATGAATGCTCTGGCGCGCGAGCAGGGCTTCTACGTCCTGTACCCCGCACAGGCGCAGGATGCCAATCCGTCGCGTTGCTGGAACTGGTTCAAGCACAACCACCAGACACGCGAACGCGGCGAGGCAGCCGTGATTGCCACCATGACGCACGCGGTGATCGAGGCGCGTGGCATCGACCGCACACGCGTATACATTGCCGGGCTGTCGGCGGGTGGCGCCATGGCTTCGCTGGTCGCGGCGGCGTACCCGGAAACCTTTGCCGCCGTCGGGGTTCATTCGGGGCTGCCGCCAGGTGCGGCACGCAGCCTGCCGGAAGGGTTGGCGGCGATGCGCGCCGGTCCTCCGTCTTCTGCCGAACTGCCGGTGCCGGCCATCGTCTTTCACGGGGATCACGATCAGACGGTTCACCCACGCAACGGTGAGCAGGTCGTCGAGGCCGTGCTCAAGAGCCGTCTGCGGTCTCCCGCCCTGCCAGACACTCGCACCGTCATCGAGCACGGCGTGTCGACCCTGGGTCGGCGCTACACGCGCTCGATCCACCGATCACACACCGGGCAGCCGATTGCCGAGCACTGGCTTGTGCACGGCGCGGGCCACGCCTGGTCGGGTGGGCATGCGGCCGGTTCCTACACCGATGCGCAAGGGCCCAATGCCAGTCGCGAGATGCTGCGCTTCTTCCTCGAACAGGCAGGTCCGCAGGAAGGCAAGCAGCTCAATGACTCGCCCGCCCCTGATCGCCCGTCGTTTCGACACTCGGCCTAGACCGTGCCGGCGCGTCCGCAGCGATCCGTCTCGCGATCGCCGCGGTCAGTGCCAACCCGAGCAGGGTGCATGCTCCGGTCGCCAGCCACGTGTACTGCCAGCCGCCCGTTCGCACGGCCACCCACGCCACAAGTGGCGGGCCGGCGAACTGGCCGAGCGCCGACCACTGCTGGACCCAGCCCACCGTGGCCGAAATGCTGCCCTCGTCGGGTGCAACGCGCATGGCCAGCACGAACAACGTCGCCGGGACCAGACCGCCAACGGCCGAGAACGCCAGCACGGCACCATAGCGAACGCTTGCCGGCAGCGGCAGGCCGACAAACGCAACCACGGCCGCGAGCCCCATCACGCAGAAGCCGGTGGTCAGGAGTCGCGCCGGCCGTGCGCCACGATGCAGCAGGCGGCCTGCGGTGATGTTGCCGATCATGTTGACCGCCGCCGCCAGCGCAGTGAGCGCGCCGGCAACCGTGCCCGCCACGCCCGCCTGCACATAGATGGTGGGCAGAAAACCGATCACGGCGAGCCACTGGCCTGAATACATCGCGAACGCCATGGCCACCAGCCAGGGCCCTGGGGCCGCAAGTGTCGAGCGCAGTCGTGCGGCCCAGCGCGGCGCGTTGTCGGTGCGCACCGTGCGCCCGCCTGCCTCGGCGCTGACTGCCGCGCCGAGCCAGACTGCCATCGCAGCCGTCAGCGCGGCAAGTCCCCACCACCACGCGCGCCATCCACCCAGGGTGATGACCCAAGGGCCCGCGAGCAGCGCGAGGGCGGTGGCGAGCGGCATGTACGCTCCCCACAGACCCAGCATCGTGTTCAGGCGTTCGGGCGCGACGAGCCTGCGCACGAGCGCCGGGGCCGCAAGCACGACAAGCAGAAAGCCGAAGCCCTCGGCAGCGCGCAGCGCCATCAAGGTGGTGGCATCGCCGGCCGCACCACCGAGCGCGCTCGCCAGTGCGAGGATCGTCAGGCCGATCAGCATGCTGCGCCGGGGACCGAGACCATCGGCGAACGCACCAAAGGCCACGCCCGCGGTCATGCCCGCCGCCTGCACCATGGAAAGCAGGAAGCCGGCCTGCATCAGGCTGAGCCCGAGCGCGGTCTGCAACGCCGTGATCGCAGGCGGCAGCTTGCCCACGTGCAACGCAGCGCAGACGCCGGCGAGGATGGCAACGAGCGCGGGATCGATGCGTGCCGTGGCCGGCGCGACGGGCGGGTCAATCTGCAACTGAGCTGCGTCGAGTGGGATTCACGGGCGCCAGTGTGCCTGCACCGGGCTGTTCCGATGTCGCGATGGAGCTGCAACGCCACCTCGCTCGGCAGCTTTGCGATGCAAACCTGACTTCCAAGTTTCGATTGCGGCTATGTGACGGGAAGCTGCCGCTGCCGGCGCGAGCTCCAGGGCAGCCCTCGGCCATGAGCGGGTGCTAGCCACTGACGGCTTTGGTCACTCCCAATTGACCCGACATGCGCGTCGGGGCCGTCGATGGAGTTGGGCCTCTACGTAAGAACCAAGCCCCAACGACCGCGGCCGATTCGCTGGATCGCGCCGGCACGAAGGTGTGTGGCCTTCGCGCTACCCTTGCAGACTGTCGGACTGCATCCGCTCGACCATGGAACACGCACCCACCCAACGCCTGAGCATCGCAATCGATGACGCGCTGTCGGTATCCGCCTTGCTGTGTGCGCCCGACGACGCCTGGGCCGGCTACGTGTTCGCACACGGTGCCGGTGCCGGCATGACGCATCCGTTCATGGCGGCGTTCGGCGGCGGCCTCGCCGAACGCGGCGTCGCCAGCCTGCGTTACCAGTTCCCCTACATGGACCAGGGGTCGCGGCGCCCGGACCCGCCAGCGCTCGCGCACGCCACCGTGCGCGCCGCCGTTGCCGAGGCCGCGTACCGCCTGCCGGGGCTGCCACTGTTTGCTGGCGGCAAGTCGTTCGGCGGGCGGATGACGTCGCAGGCGCAGGCGCTCATGCCGCTGCCCGGCATCCGCGGGCTGGTCTTCGTCGGCTTCCCGCTGCACCCCGCGGGCAAGCCGTCCGTCGAGCGCGCGGCGCACCTGTTCGAGGTGAGCGCGCCGATGCTCTTCCTGCAAGGCACGCGCGACGAACTGGCTTCCTTGGAACTGCTGCAGCCGCTCGTGCAGCGGCTCGGAGACCGGGCTGCGCTGGCGCTGTTCGACGACGCCGACCACTCGTTTCACGTCCGGGCGCGCAGCGGGCACACCGACGCGCAAACGCTGCAGTCGATGCTCGATGCGACGGCAGGCTGGCTGCGGAGCAGGGCCTGAGGGCGTGGCGCTCGCGTTGCCGCAGCGAGCTCAGCTTGGCACCGTCGGTTTCATCGAAGAGAATCTCGCCCCCTGCTGGCAAGGTGACGCCCGCGGGCCGATAGCTTGCACGCGAGGCTCCCGAGGTTGGGAACTCGGACGGTCTCAAGCCGTGCACCGCGTCGCGATCGCCCAAGGAAGCTGCCCGGCGATTGAGGAGTTCGGCAGAAGTGATGTCTTTGTGCGCTCGCGCTCACCAGTTTTCGCTACCCGACTCACCCTTGAAAGGGCCTGCCAGGTCAGGCGTGACCCAGCCGCCGTAGAAGCCACCGGGCTGCGGCGTAGCTGGCAAACCGCCAACGCTGCATGTCAGGTCGCGAGCGTAAAAGGCCACACAGTTGGCTAGCGCCTCGGCGCCGGCCAACGGCCGCGGATAGCTCCAGGCGTGGGATTGCAGACAGCGGTCACCGTCGACCAAGCTCCAATAGCGCGCCTGGCCCTTCCATTCGCAGAACGAGCCGCCCGGCTCCGGCCGGAGAAAGTTTCGCGCGACATCCTCCCAAGGGATGTAGTACGTCGGCGGATGCGCAGTCTCCAGGACGCGGACCGCGCGAGTGCTGCGCGCCACCGGCAAGCCACCCCAGACGATGCGTACTTCGCGCGGCTCGGGCGCCAAGCGCGGCGGACGCGGGAAGTCCCAGACCGAGGTCTGGCCGGGCTTGGGGTCGACGGCGAAGCGCGGACGTGCCTGACCGCGCCAGTTCCAGTGCTCTCGCGCCGCTTGTAGCCAAAGTGGTGGGGGAGGTGTCGATGGCGTCATCTGCGCAAGCCTACCCGAGTGGTAACGCCCATGGCTCGCGTGTGTTGCGGGTCCCAGGATTGTTTCCCATCGCCTCGAGGGCCAACCAAGATGCACCTCCTTGGCATCAAGGCCGCTGCCTCCGTTCAACTGGATCACCGGCAGGAAGCAGCATTGAGCATTGAGCCGAAGGTCAACTTCCTGGCGTGGCAACCCACTCACACTGACGGCCAGGAGCGGCCTTACGTCAATGTCCGCTTGCCGGTAGTGCCGTGCGCAACCACTTTGAGTCGTTGTCGCAGAACCGCTCAAGTTGTCGGCGCGTACACGCTCATCCTGCGCTTGCCGTTCTTGGCCGCCGCGGATCCACAATCACGGGCTTGTCATGACTCACGTCGAATCGAAAGCGCAAACGCCCGCTGGCGCGTCCGGTCTGCGCCTGGACATCGTCGCCGGACTGACGGCAGCGGCGGTCGTGCTGCCCAAGGCAATGGCCTATGCCACGGTCGCCGGGCTGCCGGTCGCGGTGGGCCTCTACACGGCCTTCGTGCCGATGCTCGTCTACGCCCTGCTCGGCTCGTCGCGCGTCCTCAGCGTCAGCTCGACGGCCACGCTGGCGATCCTGACCGGCACCCAGCTCGGCCTGGCCGTGCCCAACGGCGATCCGGCCGGTCTCATCACCGCGACGGCGACGCTCTCTGCATTGGTCGGCGCGATGCTGCTCGCGGCGCGGTTGCTGCGGCTGGGCTTTGTCGCAAACTTCATCTCGGCGCCGGTGCTCACCGGCTTCAAGGCCGGCATCGGCCTCGTGATCGTGCTCGACCAGGTGCCCAAGCTGTTCGGCATCCACATCACCAAGCAGGGTTTCTTCGCCGACGCACTTGCGATCGTGCATCACCTGCCGGGCACCTCGATGCCGACCCTGGCCATGGCCGCGGCTACCTTCGCCGTGCTGATCGTGATGGAACGCTGGAAGCCGCACTCGCCGGCACCCCTGATCGCCGTCGGCGGCAGCATCGCCGCGTCGTGGTACTTCGGGCTGCACGCGATGGGTGTCTCGACAGTAGGTCTGATTCCGCAAGGCCTGCCGGCACTCACGCTGCCCGATCTCTCGCTGCTCGAGCAACTGGCGCCGGGCGCGCTCGGCATCGCGCTGATGAGCTTCACCGAGACCATCGCCGCCGGCCGCGCCTTCGCCCGCAACGACGACCCGCCGATCAACGCCAACCGCGAACTCGTCGCCACTGGCGCGGGTGCGCTCGCCGGCGCGTTCCTGGGCGCGATGCCGTCTGGCGGCGGCACCTCGCAGACGGCAGTCGTTCGCTCGGTCGGCGGGCAGTCGCAGAAGGCCTCCATCGTCACTGCCGCCGCTGCCGTCGCGACCATGATGTTCCTGGCGCCGCTGCTCGGCTTGATGCCGCACGCGACGCTGGCGGCCGTCGTCATCGTCTATTCGGTCGGCCTCATCAAGCCGTCCGAGTTCCGCGCCATCCTCGCGGTGCGGTCGATGGAATTTCGCTGGGCGCTGACCGCTTGCGCCGGTGTGCTCGTGTTCGGCACGCTCAAGGGCATCGTCGTCGCGATCATCGTGTCGACGATCGGGCTTGCGAGTCAGACGGCCCATCCGCGTGTGTCGGTGATCGGCCGCAAGCGCGGCGCCGACGTGCTGCGGCCGCTGTCGCCCGAGCATCCCGACGACGAGACCTTCGAGGGCCTCTTGATCGTGCGGCCCGAAGGGCGCCTCTTCTTCGTCAATGCGCAGATCGTCGGCGAGCAGATCAACGCGCTCGTCGCCGAGCATCATCCGCGCGTGCTGGTGCTCGACATGAGCCGGGTGCCCGACATCGAGTACTCGGCGCTACAGGCGCTGATGGAGGGTGACAGGCGCATGGCCGAGCAGGGCGTCGAAGTCTGGCTGGCCGCGCTCAATCCGGGCGTGCTGGAAGTCGTCAGGCATGCCGGGCTGGACAGGCAGCTGGGCCGCGATCGCCTGCTCTTCAATGCCCGGGAGGCGATCGAGCGCTACCTAGCGAAGCACGTGAAAGGTGCGAGGCCGCCAGCGGCGACGTCGTGATTCAAACCCCTCGCTCGTTGCGAGAAGTGACTGTCAAGGAGAAGGCGATGACGATGAAACTGAAATGGCGGACGGCGATGGCGCCGGTATTGCTGGCTGCGGCGCTGGCCGGCGGCAGTGCTCGCGCCTGAAGACAAACAAGTAACGGAGGCAAGACATGAATCGAATTCACTGGACAGTCGCGATCGTCGTTGCGACAGCCGCGACCGCATGCACGAACATGACGCCGCAGCAGCAAGGCACCGTCAGTGGTGGCGTCGGACGGGTCAACCCCCGAGCGCAATGATGACCGATTCGATCGCAACGCCAAGCAGCACCATGACGAAGCCGGTGCGCCATGGCTTCACGTCCGCATAGCGGCCCCAGACGTAGCCGCAGAGGAACAGCATCACGATCGCGACCGCAGCCGACACGCGCTTGGCGGTGCCTGGATCGGAGATGAAGACGAAGGGCAGCACGACCGGAAAGGTCGACAGGAAGACGAGCAGGAAGACGGCCAGCGCGCCGAGCAGATCGCCGCGCGTGATGCCGATGCCCCCTGCCGCCGACGTCGGTTGCGCGAAGATCCATTGGCGGACACGATCGATCTCGGCCTCGCCGAGCGCACCGGACAGCTCGCCAATCTCGCCCCTGACGAGGTGGCGTGCCAGATCGGGGTCGGCTGCGCCTTTTACGGCCCGCACCAACCTTGCTTGCCGACCGCGCGCGACGAGGCTGCGCAACACGTACATCACCCCATCGACGAAGCCCCACGCGATGTTGCAGCCGATCGCCGCGATCAGCATGCTGTGCACCTCGTCGCGGCCGGCCGACGCGACGCTCAGCGTGCCGGTGAAGGTGAGCACCATGAAGAGACCAAACAGGATCTCCGAGACGCGGTCGATCGGGTCGAGAATCCGGGCGCTGCCGCCGATGTCGAGGTCGGAAGTCATCGCTGCGCTGCGCCGCGCCTCGCTCATCGCTGTTCTTGGCCGGCTGCCAATTCAACGACGAAGTGAATCGCAGTTCCATCACGCGCAGTCGTCATCGGCAGACCGCTGCGGCGGAATACCCTCAGCATCGCCGCGTTGGCGGACAGCACGTCGGCCTCGATGCGCGTGATCCCGCGGCTGCGCGCCACATCGATGAGCGCGGCCAGCAGCTTGCCGGCCAGGCCTTGTCCGTGGAAGTCCTCTTCGACCAGGAACGCAACCTCGGCCGCCAGGCCCGCAGCGGTCGGTTCCAGCACCACATAACTCGCAGCGCCGATGACGACCTCGTCGGCACCGCTGCCGATGGTGGCCAGCAGCCCGACATAGTGGTCGAAGTCGGGCGCATCGAGGTGCGCGAGTACGCTTTCGCTCAGCTCCTTGCGGTAGCCGAAGAAGCGCGTGTAGATCGACTGCGGATCGAGCTTGGCGAAGGCGGTGACGAGGCGTTGCCGGTCGTCGGCGCGGGCAATACGGATCGTGACCGGTGTCCCGTCACGCAGCGCGCTGGAGAGTTGGAGATCGCGCAGATCGTTCGCTTCGCTCATGGTGGATGGCTCCGGTGCCTCCGCAGCGCGGGATTATGTCGTCATACCTCACACCACAGCGTAGCGTGCCGTCAAGGTCTTGCCGCCAGTTGACACTGCTGGAAGGCATCGCGTCGTGACGCTTCCAGTAGCGTTCACGGGCCCAAGCCGGCCTGCGCGTGCGAGGCCCGCCAGCGGGCCGGCGTGTTCCCGCTCCAGCGCCGAAACGCACGCGTAAACGCGCTCGCGTCGGCGTAGTCAAGCGCCTGCGCGATCTGGCGCACATCCATCGTCGAAATCTCGAGCATCTGCTGTGCGAGTTCGAAGCGGACTTCGTCGGCCAGCGCATGGAAGGTCGTGCCGAAGGCGCTCAGCCGCCGGTGCAAGGCGGACAGTGGCTTCTTCGATGGGGCTGCGCGTGGTTGGAGGGCTCTGTAACGTGCGCGGTGCCGTTGACATGGGTCAACGGCATATCGGAGCGTTGTCCGAAACTGTCCAGCGCCTGTCCGGGCTTGTCTACGGAGGAAAATCGCTCGCGACTAGCCTTGGAAGCTGAACGAGAAGGAACCGCCAAGATGGCCAAGTCTGCCAACCCACAAACCGCCGCCCAGGGCGCCAACGCGGCGCTCAACCCGCTCGCCGAGTACATGACGGACGCGATGCAGCGCACGGTCCTGTTCTGGGACGTGCTGCGTCAGCGCAGTGACCAGTACTACGCGCAGCGATCGAAGGACGTGCCGCACGTGCTGAGCTTCGACGCCGAACTCGTGCTCGACGCGCGCACCTTCGCCAAGCCGGTCAACTATCTGCTGGTGCGCGTCACACCGCCGCAGGGCGTGGTCATCGATCCGCAGAAGCGCCCGTTCGTCGTCGTCGATCCGCGCGCCGGGCACGGCCCGGGCATCGGCGGCTTCAAGGCCGACAGCGAGATCGGCGTCGCGATGAAAGCCGGCCATCCGTGCTACTTCGTCGGATTCACGCCCGAGCCGATGCCGGGGCAGACGATCGAAGACATCCTCTACGCCGAGGTGGCCTTCCTCGAGAAGGTGATCGCGCTCCACCCCGAAGCCGAGGGCAAGCCGTGCGTGATCGGCAACTGCCAGGCCGGCTGGGCGATCCTGATGGTCGCTGCGATCCGGCCCGAGCTGTTCGGCCCGATCATCGTCCCCGGCTCGCCGCTGTCGTACTGGGCCGGCATCGAGGGCCAGAACCCGATGCGCTACACCGGCGGCATGGCCGGCGGCAGCTGGATGACGGCGCTCGCGAGCGACCTCGGCAACGGCAAGTTCGACGGCGGCTACCTGGTCGAGAACTTCGAGAAGCAGAACCCGGCCAACACGTTGTGGAGCAAGCACTACAACCTGTGGAACAAGGTCGACACCGAGGGGCCGCGCTACATCGAGTTCGAGAAATGGTGGGGCGGCCACGTGAACCTCAACGCCGAGGAGATCCAGTGGATCGTCGACCAGCTCTTCGTCGGCAACCGCCTCGCTACCGCCGAAATCGTGACGAGCGTCGGGGATCGCATCGACCTGCGCAACATCCGCTCGCCGATCATCTGCTTCTGCTCCAAGGGCGACAACATCACGCCGCCGCAGCAGGCGCTCGGCTGGATCATCGATCTCTACGCGAAGGACGACGACATCCGCGCCTGCGGCCAGACCATCATCTACGCGGTACATGAAAGCATCGGCCACCTCGGCATCTTCGTCTCGGGCGGCGTGGCGAAGAAGGAGCACCAGGAATTCGCGTCCAACATCGACCTGATCGACGTGTTGCCGCCCGGCCTGTACGAGGCCGTGATGACGCCCAAGACGGCCGAAACCGCGAACGCCGCCAAGGCGACCGGTGACTGGATCGTCCGCTTCGAGCCGCGCACGCTGGACGACGTGCGCACGATCGTGCAGCCCGACCCCGAGATGGAGCGCCGCTTCGCCGCCGTGCGTCGCGTGTCGGAGATCAACCTCGGCCTGTACCGCACGCTGCTGCAGCCGCTCGTCAAGGCGTCGATCAACGAGCAGAGCGCCGAGTGGCTGCACAAGCTCAACCACGCCGAGCTGCCGTACGAGATGTTCTCGGACCGCAACCCGCTGATGCAGCCCCTCGCGCAACTCGCCGACCAGGTGCGCGAGCAGCGCAGCAAGGCCGCGCCCGACAACCCGCTGCTGTCCTGGCAGGCGATGGTCTCGGACCAGATCGTCGCCGCGCTGAATGGCTGGCGCGACTTCCAGGAAGCGAGCGTCGAGCAGATGTTCCTCGCGATCTACGGTTCGCCGCTGTTGCAGGCGATGGTCGGCGTGGGCGCCGCGGACGTTGCCCCGCGCCACGGCCCGGGCATGGAGCCCGAGCGCATGGCCTTCATCAAGAAGCGCATCGCCGAGCTCAAGGCCGGCATCGCCACCGGCGGCGTGCGCGAGGCGGCGCTGCGGACGCTGCTCTACGTGGGCCTCGGCGGACAGGGCGCCGACGAGCGCGCGTTCAACGAACTGCGTGAGATCCGCGCCGAAAACAAGGGCGTGCCTTTGCCTGAGTTCAAGCAGGCGCTGCGCGAGCAGTACTTCAGCCTGATGCTCGACCAGGACGCTGCGCTCGCCGCGCTGCCGAAGATGCTGCCGGCCGACGCCGCGAGCCGCCGGCAGACGCTGCAAGTCGTGCGGCGTGTGCTGGAGGCGGCCGGGCCGCTGGAGGGTGAACGCGCCGAGCGCTTCGCGCGGGTCGAGAAGCTGTATGCGACCAGCGCCGCGGTCCCAACCGGCAAGAGCGCGGTTCGCAAGCCGCCAATCAAGCGCTCGGCGGCCAAGCCGCGCCGGGCAATCACGGCGGCGAGGAAGCGGACATGAGCGGCAAGCGTGCGAACTACCAGCAGCTGATTGCGCGCTGCAAGGCACTGGCGCCGACGCCCTGTGCCGTGGCCCACCCCTGCGACGAGAGTTCGCTGCGCGGCGCCGTCGAGGCCGGGCAGATGGGACTGCTCAAACCCATCCTCGTCGGACCGAAAGAGCGCATCGAAGCGGTCGCGGCACAGGCGGGGATCGATCTTGCCGGCTTGGAGATCGTCGATGCACCGCACAGCCACGGATCGGCCGAGACCGCCGTGCGGCTCGCGCGCGAAGGCAAGGCCGAGATGCTGATGAAGGGCAGCCTCCACACCGACGAGTTGATGGCGGCGGTGGTCAAGCGCGACACCGGCCTGCGCACGGGCCGGCGGGTCAGTCACTGCTTCATCATGGACGTGCCGGCGATCGATCGCGTCCTCGTCATCACCGACGCGGCGGTCAACATCTTCCCGACGCTGGTCGACAAGGTCGACATCGTGCAGAACGCGATCGACATGGTGCGTGCCCTCGGGCTCGAGAATCCGAAGGTGGCGATTCTCTCCGCGATGGAGACGGTCAATCCGCAGGTGCCGTCGACGATCGAAGCCGCGGCCCTGTGCAAGATGGCCGAGCGCGGCCAGATCACCGGTGGCGTCCTCGACGGACCGCTCGCGCTCGACAACGCGATCGACCTCGGCGCAGCAAGCATCAAGAAGCTGGGCTCACCGGTGGCTGGGCGGGCCGACATCCTCGTCGTGCCCGACCTCGAGGCCGGCAACATGCTCGCCAAGAGCCTGTCCTTCATGGCCGACGCCGATGCGGCCGGCATCGTGCTCGGCGCGCGCGTGCCGATCATCCTGACGAGCCGCGCCGACTCCGTCGAGACCCGGCTGGCGTCGTGCGCCGTGGCCGCGCTCGTGGCCAAGGCGCGCAGAGAGAGCCTGCAGAAGGCGGTCGCGTGATGATGAAGAAGAGCGACGCCATCGCCGTCCTCAACGCCGGGTCGTCGAGCATCAAGTTCTCGCTGTTTGCGCAGGGCGGGGACGATCTCGCGCTGGTGTTGCGCGGCCAAGTCGAGGCCATCAGCACGGCGCCGCGGTTCGTTGCCAAGAACGTCGGCGGCGAAACGATCTCGACCCACGCATGGCCCGAGGGCACGCGTCTCGGCCACGAGGGCGCGCTCGAGCACATCGTTGAGTTCCTGCGGAGTCACGGCGATGGCATGCAACTCGCGGGCATCGGCCATCGCGTCGTGCACGGCGGCATGAAGTACGCCGAGCCGGTGTTGGTGGACCGCAAGGTGCTCGCCGATCTGGAGGAGTTCGTTCCGCTTGCGCCGCTGCACCAGCCGCACAACCTCGAGCCGATCTGGCTCACGCTCGAGCGCCGCCCGGAGTTGCCGCAGGTAGCGTGCTTCGATACCGCGTTTCACCGCGCGATGCCAGAGCTGGCGCAGATGTTCGCGCTGCCCTACGAGATGCATGAAGCCGGCGTGCGCCGCTACGGCTTTCACGGTCTGTCCTACGAGTACATCGCGTCGGTGCTGCCGCAGTTCGACGACCGGGCCGCCACAGGCCGCACCGTGGTCCTGCACCTGGGCAACGGCGCGAGCATGTGCGCGATTGCCGGCGGGCACAGCGTCGCGAGCACGATGGGCTTCACGGCCGTCGATGGCCTGCCGATGGGCACGCGCTGCGGCGCGCTCGACCCCGGCGTCATCCTCTACCTGTTGGACCAGCGCGGCATGGACGCGCGCGCCGTCGAGAAGCTGATCTACACCCAGTCGGGCTTGCTCGGCGTCTCGGGCATCTCGAGCGACATGCGCGAACTGCTGGCGAGCGCGGAGCCGCGCGCGAAGCTGGCGGTCGATCTGTACGTCTATCGCATCGGCCGCGAACTCGGCTCGCTCGCCGCCGCGCTCGGTGGCCTGGACGCAATCGTCTTCACCGGCGGCATCGGCGAGAACAGCGCCGAGATCCGCGAGCGCGTCTGCAGCGATGCGGCCTGGCTCGGCGTGGCGCTCGATGACAAGTCGAATCGAAGCGGCGGGCCGCGCATCAGCAGTGACGCGAGCAAGGCCGCCGCCTATGCGATTCCGACCAACGAAGAACTGATGATCGCGCGCCACACGCATCGCCTGCTGGCGCGCTGAACGAAGGAACGCCATGACCGTTGCCATCTCCCAGCCCGTACTCAAGGGCGCCAAGGCACTCGTCGTGGGCATCGCCAACGACAGCTCGATCGCCTACGGCTGCGCGCATGCGCTGCACGAACTCGGCGCCGACCTGGCCGTCACCTACCTCAACGAGCGCGCGCGACCGCACGTCGAGCCGCTGGCGCGCAAGGTCGAGGCGCAGATCTTCATGCCGCTCGACGTCAGCGTCGAAGGCGAACTCGAGGCCGTGTTCGCGGCGATCGAGCGCGACTGGGGCCGGCTCGACATCCTCGTCCATTCAATTGCCTTCGCGCCGAAGGAGGACCTGCAGGGCGGGCTGCTCGACTGCTCGGCGGCGGGCTTCGCGAAGGCGATGGACGTGTCTTGCCACTCCTTCGTGCGCATGGCAAAACTCGCCGCGCCACTGATGAAGAACGGCGGCACGATGATGGCGATGAGCTACCACGGCGCGGCCAAAGTCGTGCCGACCTACAGCGTGATGGGGCCGGTGAAGGCGGCACTCGAATGCGCCTGCCGCTACCTTGCCTACGAGCTGGGCGGCCAGGGCATTCGCGTGCACGCGATCTCGCCCGGCCCGCTCAAGACGCGCGCCGCCGGCGGGTTGAAGGACTTCGACCTGCTGCTCGCCGAGGCGGCGCAACGCGCACCGATGGGCGAGCTGGTCGACATCATGGACGTCGGCTTCGCCTGCGCCTACCTGGCGACGCCGTACGCACGTCGGCTCTCGGGCGAGACGCTGTATGTCGATGGTGGCGTGAACATCATGGCGTGACCGGCAGCACGGGTCGGCTGTCGCAGTCGGCAGCGAGCCGCAGGTCGAACAAGGCGCAACTCCGATGAAAACCATCTCGCTCGAAGGGGACGGACTGATCCCCGACGGCGTCAGTCTCTCCGCATCACGCTGATTCCAGCTTTCATGCAGAACGACATGACGGTGGGTGTGGAGATTGCCAAGCGCATGTCGCAGGCGGCGCTGACGCTGTTCCCCGCCGTGGCGCGCAGCTTGGCTGCGACGCTGCTTGTTCTCGCGGCCTGCGCGCATGCGGCGGACTTCGGCCATCCGGGTGCGCCGCTGCCCGCCAACCTTAACGAGGTTGCCGGCGTGCTGCGCCGGGAGCCCTACGACCTCGAGCTGCTGATCAGCTTCGGCACCTCCAAGGGCGGATCTGCGGGCCACCTCGCGCTCGCCATCCGCGAACCGGCGGCCGACGACGACACCGTGTATTCGGCGAACTTCTACGCCGACCGGTCGCGAGCACACGCGCGCGATCACTACACGACCGACCTGATGGTGAGCATGCCGAAGCTCGAGTACCTGTACGGTACAAACTCGTCGCTCGGTGAAAGGGCCTCCTTCGGCCTCGACTACGGCGAAATCTACAAACACTCGGTCGTCGGCATCCGCGTGCGCGGCGTGCCGGCTGCGCAGAAGCAAGCGCTGGCGGCATTCTTCGCGCGAATCAACGACGACTATCACCGCTAGTCAGCGGGTCTGTTCTTGTTCTTCCCACCACCAAGAGAGCCATCAAATGAAACAACGAACGCTTTGGATTCTGGCAATCGCCGCTGCCGTGATGTCGCAGGCGAACGCACAGCAGGTCGTCTATCCGGCCAAGGGGCAGTCGGCGCAGCAACAGAAGAGCGACGAGTCGGCCTGCGGTACCTGGGCCGTGCAGCAGACAGGCTACGACCCCGCCAAGCCGCCACCTGCCCCTGCTGCCACGCCGCCGACGACAGCGACCGGCACCACGCCGGGCGCGGGTGCGCGCGGCGCTGCGCGAGGCGCCGTCGTCGGCGAGATCGTGGGTGGCGACGCGAGCACGGGCGCCGCGGTTGGAGCCGCCGCCGCGCGTGGGCAGAGTCGGCGCCAGAATGCAGCGACCGCGCAGCAAGGCCAGCAGCAACAGCAGGCGGCGACACAGCAACAGCAGGCCAACTGGGCCAAGGCGCGCGCGGCCTGCCTCGAAGGGCGCGGTTACACCGTCAAGTGAGCCGATGCTGCTACGGTCGCCAATGCCCACCAGCCGCAACGCCGCACGTTCGCTCAGGCCCAGGGCCTTGAGTTCGTGCACCACCTCGCGCCGTGCCGCCACGGCCACTATTTTCGCGACAGCACCTCGCGCATCGCATCGACTTCGAGCATCGAGTTGGCCAGCAGCCTCTTGAGCTTGCCGTGCTCGCCTTCCAAGGCTCTCAGACGTTGCGCGTCCGAGACTTTCAGGGGGCCACCGAACTTGGCCTTCTCGGGCTTGTGCATGCGGCGCATGATCGGGTGCGCGTCGGCGTTGAGGGTAAGCATCGCATAGCTCTCGACAATCTCGCCGCTGGCCTTGTCGGTCCATGTGTTCCACAGACAGGCCAAACCCCAAGGGTCGCCGTCGGCCCGGCGGAAAGGCCACCACACGTTTTTCCCGCTCTCCCGATTCGGACAACGGCGGATCTGTCCCTACCGGCTACTTCAGCTGGACCTCAATGCCATCCTCAAGCACCGTGATGTCGCCGATCTCGTAGGTCTTGCTCCCGAAGCTCAACTCGTGCGACGTAAACCTGCGAAGAACTTGACCCTGCAGCAATTCCTGCGCGACAAGGCCGCCGATCTGCTGCAGCCGCTCGGCGTCGGCGCCGCTGACACCCTGCAACTCCACGCGTTCGGCTTTGGGCTGCTCCAAGCGCAGGGCGCGCACCGAGGCGTCATAGCGAAGCGCACTGCTGATCTCCACCGCACCACTGACCTGGCCTGCGCGCAGCAGCGGACTGGTGATGGACACATGGGCCGTTATGGCCGCACGGTTGGCTACCGCGTTCAGCGCGAGTTGCGGGTCGCTGAGGACCACCGTGATGATCTGGGCGTAGCGCTGAGATAGCGGGAACCGTGTCGCGATCATGGTCTGCAGTTCGGAGCGTGTGGCCGTGTACGCGCTGTTCCAGAAGTTGAATCCCGCCCAGGCTCGCCACGGCAGCGCGGTGCCGAGTACTGCTAGACACAGATCGCGGCGGGAATAGGGTGGCATCCGCGCGTTGCGGGGCACCGTCACGGCAGGCATGCCTGGCGTCGTCGCCGACCGCTGAAGCAGCGACTATGCGCGCTGCCGCACGGACACTCGCAAAACGAGACCGCACATTCGGCTTTTGCGCCGATTCTGACCTGTCGTGTCCTCGCTCCATGGGCTTGTCATGACCAAGCAGCGGCATCCGCGCAGCACATGGAGAAGCATATGAGAAGGCTGACAATCGCCGCGGGCACTACCGCAATGGCAATCGCGCTAGCGTTGCCTGTCGCATTGGCCCAAACGGCACCCAATCCCGAACCGTCGCCGCAGGCCGCATCGAGGCTCGGCAGTGAAACAGGTCCCGGCATGATGTACGGGCCAGCACAAGCTCAGCCGGCGGGACGGGTGCAACCTCAGGGGCAAGTGGCCTACGGCCCCGGCATGATGAATGGCAACGGCGCAGTCCAAGTGCAAGGTGGCTACGGCTCCGGAATGATGGGCGGCTATGGCGGGAACTGGATGGGCGGATATGGCGGGATCTGGGTACCTATCCTGCTGGTGGGCCTGCTGGTTGTCGGCCTCGTGGTTTGGGTCGCCAAGCGAAAGGCCAAGTGAACGTACCTTGCAATCACGCGCGCGTGGCTGTTTCCAAGCGCCGTCATTCGAACGAGGCTACGACTGCAGTCCTCCAACCTGACGAAGCATTCATCCCCATACCTCTCTCCGTGGCAACTGAGACTCACGATTGATCACGGTGTCTCAGGTTCGGCGGACTTTCGCAGCCGGAATGGTCTCGCAGTCGAGTGCGGCGAGGCCTGTCAAGGTGCTCTGGGCCACGGTTGACATTTGGCGGCCGTTGTTGGCGTGACCACACGACCGCGGTTCGGTCACCTTCTTCATATTTGCCAACCATGCACGCCGACCCTTCGTCCGAGGTAGAGCCGATCCAGGATGCCGTGCCCGCCGAGCCGGTGGGTGTGCATCTGAACAAGCCGGTCGACGTGCGCAGTGTGTCGCAGGCGCTGCTGGCATTCCTGGTGAGCGTCTACATGCTGCATTGGGCCAGTGCGGTGTTCATCCCGTTGTTGCTGGGCGTGATGTGCAGCTACACGCTGTCGCCAGCCGTCGAGCGATTGCAGCGCTGGCGCGTACCGCGCTCAATCGGGACGGCGGTGCTGCTGGTCGCGGTCCTGGGTGGCCTCGGCTTGATCGTCTATTCGCTGAACGACGAGGCCACGGCATTGGTCGAGTCGCTGCCCGACGCAGCGCAGAAGGTTCAAGAGTCGCTCCGCGCGCCACGCGGTGCAAGCGAGAGCTCCATCCAGAAGGTGCAGAGGGCCGCCTCGAAACTCGAGGAGGCGGCTGAAGCGAGCGGCTCAGCGGCGCCGCCAGCCAGCAAGGGTGTGACCCGCGTTCAGATCGAGCGGCCGCACTTCAACATCAAGGACTATCTGTGGAGCGGCACACTTGGCGTCGTCGGCTTTCTCGGTCAAGCCATGGTCGTGTTGTTCATCACCTATTTTCTGATTGCGTCCGGCGACAGCTTTCGCCGCAAGATGGTGAAGATCGCCGGACCAACCTTCAGCAAGAAGAAGATCACGATCCAATTGCTTGACGAGATCACCGAGCAGATCCAGCGCTATCTGATGGTGCAGGTTTTGACAAGTGTCCTGGTCGGTGTGGCTACTTGCCTTGCATTCGTGTGGATTGGGCTGGAACATGCTGCGGTGTGGGGTGTCGCAGCTGCAGTGCTCAATCTCGTGCCCTACCTCGGCTCGATCGTGATCAGCGGCGCTGTGGCGCTGGTGGGTTTCCTGCAATTTGGCACGCTCAGCATGGCGCTGCTGCTGAGCGGTGTCTCACTGGTCATCCACACCCTCTCCGGCAACCTGCTCACACCCTGGCTCACCAGCCGGGCCAGCCGCATGAACCCCGTGGCGATCTTTGTGGGAGTGCTGGCTTGGGGCTGGCTTTGGGGCATTTGGGGATTGCTGCTGGGGGCCCCCCTGTTGATGATCGTGAAGGCCGTTTGCGATCGCGTCGACGATCTCAAGCCGATCGGCGAATTGCTCGGCGCGTAGCGCATTGCCTTGGCCGCGTCGACGCCATGGGATCGGCGCAGAGCATTTGCTCGCAACTGTCCTGGTCCCATGCGCAGTAGCGGAATGCCCTCCCGAATGGTCGATGTTCATCGTGGCCTAGCCACAGGGTGCTGCGCCGGCGGCGCTGAGTGGACCGAGCCGAAGCGATTCATGTATGTGCGCTACCGAACAGACGCGACCGGCCCTCGCATTCAGGCTTACGCCCACGCGCGTTCTTGCCGTGTTCTCCTGGAATGACTCGCGATGGAACTTCCCCGGCGCACACGCGGCGACGAACTGCTGGAGCCTGGCGCATTGATTCGCGTTCGCGAGCGCCTGCGCCAACTAGCGCAGCAACACGACATGTCGTCCGTGATTGCCTGTGCGTTCGATCACCGGACGCGGATGCTGCCGTTCATCTTCTCGGACACACGCATGATTCCCGCGGGCGTTCGGGCCATAGGCTCGGCGCTGGTCGATGTCGGCTTCGAGAAGACGCGCATCGTCCTGCAGCAATGGAACCGCAACTTCCGGCCGTCGCAGATGCGACTCGACGGCCGGACGCCCGACTTGTTCATGGTTTCGAGCATGAGCCTGCATGCCGAGCAGTGCAAGGAACTGATTCGAGACGCCTGCCGCATCGACCCGGCCCACCGGCCGCTGATCATCGCCGGCGGTCCTCACGCCATCTATGAGCCCTATGACCTGTTCAGCGCCGACCCGGCACACCCGGGCAGCGCGGACGTTGTCGTCACCGGCGAGGAGTTCGTTCTGCTGAGCCTCATCGAGGTGGTGCTGTCGGTGCGCGCTCGCGGCGAATCGATGCGGTCCGCGTTCTTTCGGGCGCGTGACAGCCGTGCGCTGGACGCCGTCCCGGGCCTGGTCTATTCGCGCGGCGCCACGCAGGGCATTCCAGAGGAGTTGATCGACACGGGCATGCAGCGCCTCGTCGCGGATCTGGACGAACTGCCCCACCCGGTGCTCGGGTACCGGCTCATGGAACCGCCGGGCCGACATGCCACGCTCAGCCCGCGCGCGATGCCGAGCGATGAGGTGCGGCACCGAAGCCCGATCAGCTCGCTCGTGCTGACCTTCGGCTGCAAATTCGCCTGTCCCTACTGCCCGATCCCCGCCTACAACCAGCGGCAGTATCGCGTGAAGAGCGGAAGCCGGATCGCCGACGAGATGTTCCGCCTCAACAAGGAATACGGTCTACGCAACTTCTTCGGTGCCGACGACAACTTCTTCAACGACAAGGAACGCACCCTCGGCATCGTGGAGGCGTTGGCTAGCGCCGAATTCGACGGCATCAAGCTTCGCGACCGGGCGCGCTGGTACACCGAGGTGACCGTACACGACACGCTGCAGATGAAGGAACACCTGCCGCTGCTGCGTGAGTCGGGCTGCCGTGCGCTGTGGCTCGGTGTGGAGGATCTGACCGCGACGCTGATCAAGAAGGGCCAGAGCGCCGACAAGACCACCGAGGCGTTCCGCGCGCTGCGTGCTGCGGGTATCTGCCCGATGCCCATGATGATGCACCACGATTCGCAGCCCCTCTATTCGCGCGGGTCGCACTATGGCCTGCTGAATCAGGTTGAGCTGCTGCGCCGTGCTGGCGCGGTTTCGCTGCAGGTGCTGATGCTCACGCCTGCAGTGGGTTCGAAGCTGCTCGAGTCCACCTACACGAGCGGACAGGTCTTCAAGAGTGCGGGTGGCAAGGTGGTGCGCCCACACATGCGCGACGGCAACTATGTGGTTGCCTCCAATCACAAGCGTCCGTGGCAGAAGCAACTGACGATGCTTGCCGGGTATCTGTACTTCTACAACCCGGTTTGGCTCGTCGTTGCGCTCATCCGCAGCAAGACCCCGGTCGCCATGAAGCCCGCCTACCTGCAGGTCTTCGGCATGATGGGTCTGGTGATGACAATCGCCCGGACGTCCGGATGGGCCGCGCGCCTGATGTTCGGCCGAATCGAGCGCTTGTCCCATCCCCCCGCAAGCGAGATCCCCATGCGGGGCATAGACGGAGCACCAGCCCGCGGCGATCAGCCGGTTCAGCCGATGGCCGGCCCGCGTCCGCTGGTTCGTTTTCCGGCGCGATCGCGCGAGACCGCCGCCCCCCCGGAGGACCCAGCAAGTGGACTTGCTTTCGCCAGACCGAGCCGCTCGGACTCGGCGACCACGTCATGAGCGTCGTGTCGGCCACGGCCCGGATATTCAGCGTGACGCACAGGAGGAAGCGGTCTGCGGTTGCTACGCCGCAGACCGCGGGGCATGCGCGGTGCAGCTAACTTGAGGCGGTTGCCGACCTGCGACGCAGCGCCACGAAGCCGATGACGCCGAGCCCGGCGAGCATCAACGCATAGGCCTCGGGTTCGGGCACAGGCGTCACCTCCGAACTGATGGTGTAGAACCCGCCATAGGTGCCGGCGCCGATGCCGGTGACCTGGTAGTAGTAGTCGCCGCTGGCGAGCGTGCCGAAGGCGTGCGTCGTGCTGCCCGTCGTGCCGTCGAAGGCGAAGCTGCCCATAGCCACGTCGACCGCGCCGGCTTCCTGGAAGAGCGTGACCATGCCGTCGACGATGCTCAGTGCCGGCAGCTGGTTGTTCGCCACGGCGGTGGTGAACAGTCCCATCGGCTCGAGGAAACTGAACAGGTAGTTGTCCTCGAAGCTGCCGATCGGCGTGAGGCCGACGCCGATCTCGAGTGCGCCATGCACGCCCCAATCGGTAGTGTCGGCCTGGGCGTTGAAGGCCAAGGCGCTGGCCGCCGCGATCAATGCGAACCTGAATTTCATCATGTATTCCTTAGAAGGGTTGCGAAACCGTGAGGGCCTCGTCGAGGACGGTTCGATCACGGATCAAGGCTGGTCCCGGAATGGGCTCTCACCAGTCCTGATCGGACCATCGTCGCGCGGCGCGGTGACGGCGTCTGTTCGATAGCGAACACATGGATCGGGGTCGCAAGCCGACGAACGCTTGTCGGCGCGAAGTCGACGGCGCAGAGATCCCGCGCAGCCGCGGTGTCGAAGCAACCGGAGGCCGGCCGAGGTCAGTTCGGCACGCGAGTCGCCGGCATCTCGAACCTCCCGGTCCGAAGTGCCCGCGTCAGTCGATCGACCGCCTGGGCAAGGCCGTGCCGCCTGGCGCGCACGTGCCGCCGCCACACAGCCACTCGCTCAACGAGGAGTTCCTCTACGTGCTCGAAGGTTCGCTGCACTACGCGGTGGACGACGTGTCGCGCGAGCTGGCGCCGGGCGACTGGATGTCCACGCCGCGCGGCTCGGTCCATGGGTTTCGCAACGACGGGGCCCGCCCGGCGCGGGCATTGGTCATGCTGGCGCCTGACATCGGCATGCAGTACTTTCGCGACGTCGGCACGGTGGTCAACGCCGGTGGGCCGCCCGACCGTGTTCGGCTGCTCGAGGTGATGTCACGCTATGGCCTGGTGCCAGCGGCGCCACCGCAATCTGCGATTGCCTGAGTCTTCGTCCCGGTTCAGCGTGCCGGACGCACGGGAGCGACTGCCGGTGCACAGCATCGCGCGTCCGCCATGATCGTCGAGTTGCACGCCGCGCTCAGCCCGGATACCAGATCTTGCGCGGGTCGTCGGGCGAACGCTGGTAGTCGAACGCGGCGTCGGTCATCTTCTTCAAGTCGTATTTCGGGCGCCAGCCGAGTAGGAGCTTCGCCTTCGTGTTGTCGAGCCAGGTTGAGTGGTACGGTGTGCGGATCGGCACCTTCGCGAGCTTTCGAGTCTTTTCGAGGTAGTCGCCGAGCTCGCCGTAGTCGACGGGTTCGTCCATGCAGACGTTGAAGAGCTGCTGCCGCGCTTTGGGGTGGTCGAGCGCCAAGAGGATCGCCTCGATGAGGTCGTCGACGTGGACGAAGTTGCGCTTCACGGGCACGTCTTGCGCGTCGAGCATTACCGGGACGGCGCCCGACCTCACGTAGCCGTCCGCCTCTTCGGCAGACACGAGGTCGCGCCAGCGCGGGCCTCCGAACACGTCCTCGCCGAACGAGAGCTGGTACTTGAAGTCGTCCTTCTCCATGATCCACGGCGCTCGAAGACAGCAACCGTTGAGATCGTATTGGCGGTAGTACTGCTCGAGCAGCACCTCCTCGAGCACCTTGGATAGCGCGTAGCAGCCGGGGTAGGGGCGGTGGGGCTCAAGCTCCGTCACCGGTATCAGGCGCGGGTAGACGAAATGCCCGACTCCCGCGTCGCCGCCGATCAGCACGAACTGCGAAAACGTGGGGCTCGAGCGCGCGGCTTCGAGCAGCCAGAACATGCCCTTCACGGCCACGTCCATGATGGATTCTGGCGTCTCCTTGCAGGTCGCCAGGTGGAGCACGTGCGACACGCCCTTCATCGCTTCGTCGACGACGCTGCGGTCCTCGATTGAGCCGCTCACGACCTCCAGCCGCGGCGCTGGATCGAGTTTTCGATGGTGGCAGAGCGCCCGCACCGTCCATGACTCGAAGTTCGGCTCTTTCAGGAAGCGCCGGATGAAGGTCTGGCCGACCTTGCCGGTGGCGCCGGTCACGAGCAGACGCTGGGTGCTTTGCATGGCGCGCATTCTCGCGTTGACGGCGGAGCGAGTCGAGCGCTTTTGGCGATGCACGCGTTCGCAGACGACGCCTTCGACGCGCTTGTCGGCCGCTGCGCTTACGAGCGCGAGGGGCTGCTAACGCTGCATCAGCGCTGCGCCTCCCGGGCAGCCCGGATTCCAGACGCACGGTGTTGCTCGCGTGCTCACTCCACCCAGCCGCGCTTGGCCGCGAAACGCGCCAGGACGATCTGCACACAACCCATCAGCGCGATGAATACGGGGAACGGCACCGTCGCCGCAGCGCCCTTGTGTGCCAACAAGTCGGTGCCAACGAACACATAGCCGAACTGAATCACTACTCCGATCAAAGACAGGACATACAACATCACGGCTTGCCGGGAGCGCATCAACAGCGCGATGGCACCTGCCAAGGCGGCCAGCGTGGCCAGCGCATAGTCCCAGGCGAACCAGGATGGCAGCGCTCGGTAGTAGTCAAGGTCCCATGCGCCCTGTTCTGCCGCCATCTTCTCGCCGACGAAAACGTGGGCCCCGAACGAAGCGACGCCCGCGACCGCCCACAGCAGAAGGATGATGGCTACGGCGACGAACCAGACCGGGCGTTTGGATATGGCGTTCTCCATGACGCGAAGTGTGCCAGCAACCGCGCCTGCCGGTCTGAGCTGGGCAGGATCCGGCGCGATTCCCGTGCTTCTAGGCGTGGGCGAGCGGCCGTTCGAGACTGAAAGCGGCCAGTCACCTTCGACGCGTCCATGACTGGTGGTGCTGATGCAGGCCTTCGCCCTGCGCTGGCAGCTTCCTGCCGGCTAATCGGGAGGTATCCGTGCGGGGCGGAGACGCGGTGCTCGGAGCGCCAAACGTCGCGTCCTGGAGCCACGGCTCCGAGCTAGTCGACACGAGCAGACGTTCGGCTGGCTTCGGCGAGCCCCGGATGACCGCTTGCGGCTAAGTAGCGGGCGGAAGGCCCGCAGGCAAAGCTGACTGCTGCACCAGCGACGCCAGCCGCTGCATGAACTCCATTGGCGACATCAATAGATGCGTGGTGCCGTCGCGCCCGGCTTCTTGAGCTCGAACTCCACATGCCGGCCGCATCGGACCCCCACCGGTTCGTCCGACACCGCCGGACGGGTGATGTAGCGGCGCAGCTGTTCCAGCCGCTTGCGGTCGTGTGCTCCCATACGAACCGCAGCGCGCAGGCTGAAGCGGTCGATGTCGGCACACAGCGGCTGCCCGCGGCGTGGCCTCCTGTGGCATTGCTCCTGGCAGGAGCAGCGCCTTGTGTCCGGCTCGGGACCTGAAGGTGACGCGGTAGGTGAGTGCGGTAGGTCGGGGCGCCGTTCAGCAAGCCGCGCCTGTTCAGGACTCGCGACGACGCCGTGCAACAAAGCCGACAGCAGCCAGACCGGCCAACATCAGCGCATAGGTCTCCGGCTCCGGCACGGCCGCGGTCAGCGACACGGCATCAAGCGAACCGCCATACGAGTCTGACGTGCCAACCGCCTGGAACATCAGCAAAGATGAGGACGCCGCACCGGTGACCGACAGGTTCTGCACCGACCAGGTATTGCCGTTCGGTGCGCCGCTGCCGGTGAACACGCCCAGCGACAGGCCGTTCCAGAACACCTCGATGCCGTTGGAAGCGCTTGAGACCCCTTCGCGCGGTGAGTAGGCGAAGCTGAGGTCGTAGTTCTGGCCTAGCGAGGTGTCGATGGTTTGCCACATCTCGCTGTTCTGCGTGGTGTCGAGTTCGACGTAGTTGTTGCCGTCGAACGCGGCGCCGGCCACGTTGTTGCGCAGTTCAATGCCGGCCCGACCACCCGTCCATCCGCTCAGATTCGAGTAGATGTTCCAGCTGTTCGAACCTTGCGCATTGGCCTCGAAGCTGCCGTTGGTGACGAGGTTGGCCGAGGCCATCAGCGGGGTTGCCAGCAGCGCAGCAAGAGCGATTCGACGCATGGGATAAGACTCCGTTGGATGCACGACATGTGCACCGTGAGAGCAGTGTCTCGGCGCGCTGCGCGCGGCGTAACCCTCTGACCCAGGGGGCGCACCGCCTCAGACAGACAAAGCGTGAACTGCCTCACGCGGCGCGAAGCGATCGACCGCGTCGATGATCAGGCCGTCGATGAGCAAGCGATGCGCAATGCCGCGCCCGATTTCGCTTGCATGCCGGATTGAAGTGGCTAAGATGGACTCATGCTGCAGTGCAGCAAGTATTCCTGGATCTCACTCAACCGGGTGCCGCCACCATGCAAAACGCTGAACCATGCGGGGCTCCGGGCGGCGCGAAGCCCGATGCAGCAATTAGGGGGCAGGCGCCCCCGGTATTCGATGCGGAGGGCCGTCACAGGAGGTCAGCGCGGGGCAGTGCACTCGGCACCCCATCTCCGACAATGCGCGGCAGCCTCGAAGATCTGCTCGGCGACCTTTGGCATGCGCGCCGACGAGGCGATTTGGGGAGGTTGGCGCTTCTGCTGTACTGTGAAGTGCGACGTTGGGCGCGTCAGGCTGGCGAGCAGACGCTGGCGCAGCAGGCCTCGGCGCTGATCGTGGACGCGCCGTCTGCCAGCCGCGAGGACTTCCTGGCACTCGTCGACCGGATGATCGCCCAGCTCGAAGCCGTGCACGTACGCCAGATCTGAGCGGCGCCGACCATGGTGTACTACGCGAGAGTCGTCTTCGGGACCAACGAATCGGCCGCCGAGCGCCACGAAGACATTGGCGAGGCCAGGCGCTGGATCGAAGAGGAGCGGCAATCGAAGCCTGAGCTGTTCCAACTCGGGCAGATCATCGAGGCCATGCCGGACCAATTCGTCGTCGCCTCCTGCAATGCCACAGGTTGGGACCCGACATGACCACACCCGGTTCGCCGGGGCCGGCCTTTCCAGCTCGAAGCGGCGACGTGGAGTTCGTGACGGACTTCAACCGCGCGGCCAAGGGTGCCGCTTGGTCGATGGTCCCACCGCGATAGTGAGAGCCGGCAGACAAGGTCATCAACTCGACTCCGAACTGCAACGCTTCCGGTTCTAACAGAGTCGTTTTCGTTCTGAGTCGTCCCCTCCTCTTCTCGGCCCGGCCGACGAGGAGTTGCCGCCCTATGGGCGTATCAACGCATCGTGTCGCCTGCACGCCACCGCCAATGGCGGGGCAGCCGTAGCCCGCATTGCCGCATGCTCATCGGTGCGCCAGGGTGACCAGCCGATCCGAAGTGTCCAGTTCGGCACCGCCCTCCAGTTCGATGGCAATCTGAGTGCACACCGCACGGCACAACATGGCAACACGCTCGCTCTGCAGCCGGTAGTAGATCTGCGTGCCCTCACGCCGCTTGGACAACACACCGCTTCGGTACAGCGTCGCCAGGTGCTGTGAGATGTTCGGTTGCGTGGTATCAATCAAGGCCAGAAGTTCGGTGACGTTCTTCTCCTGTTGGCACACCGCGCTGATGATCTTCAGACGCACGGGTGTGGCCAGCACGGCAAACAGCTCGGCCGCGGACTCGAACACCCGGTCTTCTGTGCTCAGTTCTTCCATGCGTGGACTCCAGGGTTCCGACTCATGCGTCAATTTTATTCGTCATCAGCGATGAACTCCCGCACCCGCCGACCCGGATGACGAGGCCAGCGCTGCCAGTCCGAGCACATCGTCTCGCGCCATCTCGCCAGGAATGGACTGCACAAGCGCACCGCTTCGGTCGACCAGGCATGTCATCGGAATGACCCGACGCGGCGTGAAGTGATCTCGCAGCTCGGGCCGGCCGACGACCACTGGGAAGTGCAGGCCGTTGCGCTGCATGTAGTGCCGCACCGACGCGTCGTCGCCGTCCATGGCAACCGACAGCACGCGCAAGTGCGGTGTCGCCGCGAGATGCAGTTGCTCGATGTGCGCGTTGTGACGGCGGCAGAACGCACACCAGGTCGCCCAGAAGACGACTACGGCAGCGGTGTCTTGCCACGCGGCAGGGTCCAGCGTCTGCCCGCCCAGCAGGTGCAGGGTCGGCCATTGGATGACCTTTGTCGGCCCGGCGTCCTCGGTCGCTGCAACGTCGCCAACCCAGGCCAGGGCCAGTCCGACCAGCAAGCGGCGGCGCAGCAGTTCGCCCGGGCTGACGCACCGCTGCTTCATTTGCCACCCTGCTGTTCCATCAGCAAGTAGGTGTTGTACGCGTTCATGCGGTTGGCGGCTCGGAACAGCGGCATCTGCTCGTAGCGGGACCAGTCGGCGCGGGCGTAGGCCTCCTCGAACGGCTCGAGGTTGCTCGCGGCCTCGCCCATGGTCTTGCGCAGGTAGAGCAGGTAGTCGCGCGTCAACACCAGGTCTGCCATCGGGTCGGTGGACGGTGGCCCGTGCCCAGGCAACACGAGGCGAGGGTGGTAATCGATCAGGCGGCCGAGCGAGGCGATCCACAGGCGGCTGTCGGCCTGGCCCACGAAGGGAATGCGGCCGCGGAAAACCAGGTCACCCGAGAACAGCACGCCCAGTTTCGGCACGTATACGACCACATCCTCGGGCGTGTGCGCCGGTCCGACGTGACGGATGATGAACTCGTAGGAACCGACGCGCAGCCGCGTTTCTTCGTCTTCCAGCCAGCGGTCGGCGCTTACCAGATGCGTCTTGTCGTCCACCCAGGGTGCGAGGTCCTGGCGGCTGGCCTGCAAACGTTGTTGCGCGGTATCCGAATTGAGGTACTCGCGGCCCGAGTCGTACGCCAAGATCGTTGCACCGGCGGCCTTGAAGACCTGCAGCCCGTAGATGTGATCGGCGTGATAGTGCGTGACGATGACGTAGCGAACCGGCTGCGCGGTCACGCGGCGGATCTGCGCGAGCAACTCCGTGGCCAGTGGCGGCGAGCCCAGTGCGTCGACCACCACGACACCATCGTCGGTGACGACAAACCCTGCGTTGGAGATGAAGTTGCGGTTGGCGACCGAGCCCAGCGCTGCCGCGCCCTGCGCGAACCAGACACCGTCGACCACTTCGGTCGCTTGCAGCTCGTTGCTGCCCGCGCCGGCCGTGTCCGCAGCCTGCGCTACACACGGCGCCAGCGAGGCCAGCATGAACGCCGCCGCGAGCCGCTGCAGCATTGCCTTCCAGGATCGGGTCATGTCAGGGTTTGATGTAGGCGTAGCGCCGGTGCTGCAACTGAGCAATGACCACCCCGAGGGGGTGAGGTCGGCCTCCAGGATCAACTGCTTCTTCTTCAGGCAGTATTGCGCAAAGTGATCAGAACTCGACGTCGTCGGCAATGGCTTTGACACCAGCCGCCGCACAGGCCTCGTCGGCCTCGCCGCCCGGGGCGCCAGACACACCGATACCGCCCAGCGCGTTGCCCCCAGCTTCGACGGCCAGGCCGCCGCCGAGGGCCAACACGCCGAGCGCCTGGCGAATGCCGCTCATCTCCTGGCCGGCCTGCGTGCGTGCCGCCAGCTCTGCCGTCGGAATGCGGAAGCTGGCCGCCGTCCAGGCCTTTTGCGTGGCCACCTCGACGGTGTGCGCGCCGGCGAAACGGTCGCGCAGCAGCACCTGCAGCACGCCGGATCGATCGACCACCGCGACGGCGACCTGGTGCCCGGCCTTGCGGCAGTGCGCCATCGCGGCTTGCGCCGCGCGCAGCGCAGTTTCCGGCGTCAGCAGCTTGACCGAGTATGTCGCTGGCGGAGCGGTTGCCTGTGCCGCGAGCTGCGCGCTGCACATTGATAGGCCTACCAGCAGCAGCGCGGTGCGAACCATGCGATGTGATCCGATTTCGATGCCCATGGCGTTCACCCAAAACCGGGGTTGCCTTGCACGCCCAGCAATACAGGTGTGTTGATCTGCCGAACCTCGACGTGCCCGCCCGGCTGCGACTTCAGCCACTGCTCAACGACCTCCCATACTGGTTTGCTGCCGGGGGCCGTGCGCGCCTCCTCGGCGACCGGTGCCCAGCCCGCCACCTTGTAGTTGCGGTCGGCCTGGATCGGTTTGCCCCCCAGCCGCATGTCGGTAATCCGCCGGCCCATCGTTTCAGCTGGGTCGCAGGTGTAGGTCAGCCCACCCACCCGCACCATGTCGCCGCCTTGCTGGTAGTACGGGTCGGGGTTGAACAGGTTGTCGGCGACGTCTTCGAGCACGGTCTTGATAGCAGCGCCGCTGAGCTCGTTGACGGTAGCGTAGGGGTAGGTGATGGCCAGCTGGTCCATCATCAGCTCGCGCGTGATGGCATCGCCTGGCAGCAGGGTCGTGCCCCAGCGGAAGCCGGGCGAGAAGGCGATCTCGGCACCTTGCACGTCCATCAAGGCGTCGCACAGCAGCTGGTCCCAGCTGCCATTGAAGTTGCCGCGCCGGTAGAGCAGCCCGTCGGTCACCGCCAGCTTCTCGGCGAGCTTGGCCTCGTACGGTGCGCGCACCTTGGTGATCAAGGCGGCCATGTCGGCATCGGGCCGCAACTGGTTCGCGAACACCGGCAACAGCCGGTAGCGGAAGTCCGCCACACGGCCGCCCTTCACCTCGAAGTCCATGACGCCGAGGAACTTGCCGTTGCTGCCCGCGTTGGTCACCAGCGTCTTGCCGCCGGCATTGCTCACGGGCACCGCCAACGGGACACCGTCGTGGGTGTGCCCGCCGAAGATGGCATCGATGCCGCGCACGCGCGACGCCAGCTTCAGGTCTACGTCCATACCGTTGTGCGACAGCAGCACGACGACCTGCGCGTGCTTGGCGCGTGCCTCGTCGACCACCTTCTGCAGGTTTTCGTCCTGAATACCGAAGCTCCAGTCGGCTACCAGATAGCGCGGGTTGGCGATCGGCGTGTACGGAAACGCCTGACCGATGATCGCAACCGGCACACCATTGATCTCGCGCAGAACGTAGGGGTTGAACACGGGGTCGCCGAAGTCGGTGGTCTTGACGTTCTGCGCGACGAATTCGATCTGACCCTTCAGGTCCTTGTCGATGATTTCCTTGACCCGTTCCATGCCATAGGTGAATTCCCAGTGCCCAGTCATCACGTCCACGCCGAGCAGCTTGGTGACCTCGACCATGTCCTGGGCATTCGTCCACAGCGACGTGGCCGACCCCTGCCAGGTGTCACCGCCATCGAGCAGCAGCGCGCCGGGCCGGCTCGCCTTGAGCCGCTTGACCAGGGTCGCCAGGTGCGCAAAGCCGCCGACCTGGCCGTAGCGCCGGGCGGCACGCTCGAAGTCGAGGAAGGTCAGCGCATGCGCCATCGGCGTACCGGCGGGCACGCCGGAGCGCTTCAACAGTTGCTCGCCCACGAGGTGCGGCAATTGCCCCTGCATCGGGCCGATGCCGAGGTTGACGCTGGGCTCGCGGAAGTAGATCGGCTTGAGCTGCGCATGGCAGTCGGTGAAGTGCAGGAAGGACACATGCCCGACGCCCTTACCCAGCGGCGGCAGGTCGTAGAGCCCGGCCTCGGCCGTCTGCGCATCGGCGTTTTCGTAGCGCGCGAGGCCCATGCCGGCGACCGAAGCGGCCCCCAGCACCTGCAGGAACTCGCGTTTGCTCAAGCTCATAATAAGTCGTGGCTTATGTTTGCATGAAAGAAAAGCCCGGCATCTGGCCGGGCGGGTAGGAGGTTATTGATTGACCGGCGAGTTCGGGTCCAGCAGCAGCGACATCAGGTCGCGCAACTGCGCCTCGTCCAGGATCTTGTTGTGGCCAAAGCGCGGCATGTTCGAGCAGGCCGAAGACGCCTTCGCGTTCCACAGTCGGCCCCAGGTGTACATGACGACTTCCTTGGCGGACGCCGCGTTCGGGTCCGTCACGCCGCGCAGCTTGCCGTAGTGCAGCAGGCTGGGCCCGATCGTGCCGTAGGAAAGCTCCGCCTTGTTGAGCTGATGGCAGTTGTAGCAACTGCCGCCGTTGTGCTTCGGGTCCGTCGAGTCGTCACTCCAGCTCATGCCCTTGCCGCTCTGCGCGATCTTCTCGCCAGTGCGCCAATCGCCGAAGTACTTGCCATCGGTGGGCCAGACGATGCTTGCCTGTGCGTCTTCCATGATGCGCTTCTCGACCGCTGCCGAGGGCGCGACGTTCGAAGAACAGGCCTTCTGCATCTCGTCCTGCTCGAGCCGGCTGACCTTGGCAATGCCCTGGTCGCGGAACGACGCGTTCATCATCTGCACGGTCTGGCGGTCGAGTTCGGCCGGCGACGGCCCGGTGGCGCAGCCTGCCACGATCGCGACGGCGCCCCCCAGGGCGAGGAGTGGACGGATGGTTCTCATGCTCGGTGCTCCGTAGGGACTGGCGTGCAACTCAGCGCTTGATCGCGGGGGCGATCGACTTCGCGCCCTTGGCGTTGACGCCCATGTAGGTCGACAGCGCAATCGTCACTTCCGAGCCGAAGATCGGGTAGGGGAAGCGCTGCTGGCGGAAGCAGTCGTTCAGGCGCAGCTGCATGCTCCACATCTGTCCGTTGCTGACGCGGTACGCGGGCCAGGCGGCGAAGCCGACGCCGTCACCCGGGTTGCCGGTCAGGTCGGGCAGGTCTTGCAGGCGGATCCGCTTGTCGGGCGAGCCGTGGCAGGTCGCGCAGGCGAAGTCGTACGGCCCGGCGCGGAAGAAGAACGCGCGCTTGCCGAGTTCGTAGCTGCGCTTTTCCTCGGGACGGCTTTGCGGCAGGTTGAAGCGCAGGTCGCGCGACTGCGACGCAACCCAGGTTGCAAGTGCGGTGACGTTCGCCTGTTCGCCCCGGCCGAACGGTGTCCGCGCGATCTCGGCGGCGTCGAAGCCTTGCAGTGTGGCCATGCACGTCACGAGGCGGGATTCGAGATCCTGCACCTGCTTGGTGTCCTCAAAGTAGCGGGGCAGCTCGACGAACGCTCCCTTCACGACGCCTGCGCCCTGGCCGAGATCGCACTTCTCGAGCGTTGCACTCTTCGGCCCGCGCGCGGCCTTCCAGAGCGCTTCACCCTTGGCTTCGTAGAGCTCCGCAGGGTTGCCGTCTTCGAGCATCTTGCGGTACTCGGCGATGCCTTCGGATGCTGATTTCTGGGCTTGTGCGCCGATACACACCAACAGGGCGGCCGCGGCCACGAGCAGTTTTGTATTCAACGATGTCTCCTTTTGATGCTGCAGGCCGAAGACTTCAGGTCACCGTTGCTTCGTCGGTGCGCGAGTCGCCCTTGTTGTCTCTCCAGGTCAGGGAAATCTTGTCGCCCGGCTTGGCACCCTTCACAACGAACTGCAGGAACGGGTTCTTCGAGATCGAAGGGCCCCACTCCGCGGTGAGAACGGTCTTGCCGTTGAGCTGGGCGGTCACTTCCTGGATGTGCCAGGCAGGGATCAACTTGCCGGACGAGTCCTTGCGTTGGCCGGTCTCCATCTCGTGGCTCATGAGAACACGCACGGTGGTCTTGTCACCTGCGGCCTGGGCGCGAATGCGCATCGGGTCTGCCATGTCTTTGCTCCTGGTAGGCTGCCTGTCCGGTCGATCGCGCTTCAGCCGCCGCAGCCGCCGAGAGTTACCTTGATTTCCTTGGCCGCGTAGAGTACCCGGCCGTCGTCCATCATCGCCACCGCATAGACGTTGGACGATTGCCCCATCTTCACGCGGGTGCTGACGTTGGCCTCGACCGTGTCGCCGACATCGAACACTGCGGCCAGCACGGCAGGGTTCTTCTCGACCAGCAGCAGCAGACGCTTGACGCCAGGCAACGCGGTCGAAACCCCCACGGGCACGACGGCGCCGTTCTCGGCGATGTCGGGGCCGGTGATGCTCACGTCCTTGCTCTCGACCGGCGCGCTGCCGCCGAGCGCCTTGACCGCGTCCGCCACGGTCTTGGCCTCAAAAGCGGCCTTCGCCCATGCGGCCTGGGCCAGGGTAGGCAGGAAGCCGGCCACGGCCAGCAAACTGGCCACCGTGGCGCTGCGAGCCATCATTTCGCGTCGGGTATGCATCGGGTTCTCCAGTCTCTATCTATAGATACTAATGAAGCAATTTTTGATTGCGATGGGTGCGATCCCTAGCAAGGGTTGTCCATTGCCCTCAAGGCGTCGCCCCTGAGGCGATCCACTGCGCGATCGTCAGAGCGTCGGCTTCGCTTATTGACTGCGCAGGCATTGGCGTCGCCCCCCATTGCCCTGCGCCACCAGAACGGATCTTGATCGACAGGTAGGCCACCGCGTCACTGCGCTTGCCGTACTTCTTGGCGATGTCCCTGAAGGCCGGGCCGACGATCTTGTTCTCGACGTCGTGGCACGCGCTGCACATGTATTTCCGGGTGAGTGCCGTGGCCGAGGTGACGGCGCCGGCCTCGGGGGCGCGGACCATGGGTGCTGCAAGGGCAAGCCTTGCCTCGGCCAGGCTGGCGGCTGCGGGTCGGGACGTGTCGGCGCCGTGCTGCGCGCCGACACCGCGGTTCTGCTCGGCCAAGTTGCCGTGCTGGTTGCGCGCGAAGTCCGGCAGGAACGATGCCACCTTGGGCTCGACCGCACAGTCCTTCATGCAGGCAACCGACGTCACGTCCGGCTTGCCGCCGTTGCCCAGACCGCCCTTGCCGGCCGGGGCGCCCGGCCAAAGGCCGTGATCGGTGGTGAAGCCATCGCGGTTGGGCAGCAGCTTCTGCACCTCGGCGATGTTGCGGTCGGACAGCGTCAGGTTGTCGGGCACGATGCCGCCCAGGTTCAACAGGTAAGCCGTGACGGCATACACCTCGTCCGGCTTGAGCGACTTGGGCGCGTTCCAGGGCATCGCGCGATTGATGTAGTCCCACAGCGTGGACAGTGTCGACACCTTCATCAGCGTCGTACGCCCCGGGTACGCCGGATCGTTGAGGCGCGCGACGTGACCGGTCTTGATGTCGTCCGCTGTGGTTCCGCCCACCAGCGGCGAGAACGTCTGGTTGCTCTCGCCGAACACGCCGTGGCAGGAGGAGCATTTGGATTCCCACACCTGCATGCCTTGCTCGACCGAACCCGATCCCGGGGGCAGGCCCTTGAAGTCAGGCCGAACGTCAATGTCCCACGCCGCCAGCTCCTTCGGCGTGGCCGCACGGCCCACACCGGGATAGTTCTGCTCGGCAGATGCCGCGCCGGTCGCCCACAACGAGCCCAGCAGCGCTGCCGCACAGGCGCTACGCCAGCTGGACATTCGTCACCTCGCCGCTCTCGTGCAAGTGCCAGGTCTGTATGGAATTGTTGTGATAGATCGAGCGCGTGCCACGCACCGCGCGCAGCTGCTTCGTCGTCGGTTGCACGTAGCCCGTTTCGTCGGTTGCCCGGCTCTGGATCAGCGCCGGTTTGCCGTCCCACACCCAGTCGAGGTTGAAGCGCGTCAGGCACTTGCTGAGCACCGGCGTTTCCAGCCGCGCGGTGCGCCAGTTGCGCCCGCCGTCCACAGAGACGTCGACCTTCGTCACCTTGCCGCGACCCGACCAGGCCAGGCCGCTGACGTTGTAGAAGCCGGTGTCCAGCAGCACTTGGCCGCCCGAGGGCGTGGTGACCACGCTCTTGCATTCCTGGATGCTGGTGTACTGACGATGCTGGCCTCCCGGCATCAGATCCACATAGTGGATGGACTCGTCCTTGGTGCCGTAGGGCATATCGCCGACCTCGATGCGACGCAGGTACTTGACCCAACTCACCCCTTGCACGCCAGGGACCACCAGGCGCAGCGGGTAGCCGTTCTCCGGACGCAGCATCTCGCCGTTCTGGCCGTAGGCGACGATGACCTCGCCACTCTCGATCAGCTCCATCGGCACCGTGCGCGTCATCGACGAGCCATCGGCCCCTTCGGCAAGCACGAAGCGCCCGCGCTTGTAGTCCGCGCCCGCCATGTCGAGCAGGATCCTGAGCGGCACGCCGGTGAACTCGCTGCAACTGAGCATGCCGTGCGTGTATTGGACGGTCGGCACCGCCACGTTGCCCCATTCCATGCCGGTATTCGCGCCGCACTCGATGAAGTGGAAGCGGCTGACCATCGGCAAGCGCATCAGTTCGTCCATCGTGAAGACCATGGGCGTCTTCAGGATCTTGTCGTCCGAGCCGTTGACCATCAGCCGGTGCTTGGATGGGTCGATGTCCCACCATCCCTGGTGGTGCCGCTCGAAATGCAGGCCGCTGGGCGTGATGATGCCGAACAGCGACTGCAGCGGAGCGAACGAGACCGAGGCCTGCCGGGTCTGTGTCAGGCCGGGGCTGGTGCGGCGTTGCACGTTGGACTCGAACTTCGAAGGCTTGCCATAGCCGTCGGTCGCCACGGGCAGGCCGAGGCCGCGCGAGTGTGCAGGCAACTCCAGGATGTTGGGGTCGCCGCCGTCGGCGCGCGCGGCATTGGCCTGCGCCAGAACGCCCGGCGCCGCAGCCGCTGCGCCGGCGGCACCGACCGCAGCGAAAGCCTTGCGGATGAAGTCACGCCGCCCCGAACTGGCCTCGGTGAACACCTGCCGCACACCGGCGGCATCGAGGACGTTCTCGGGTGCTTTGAGAAGGCGTCCGGCCGGGTGACGCTCAAAATCCAATGCGCTTCTCCAAGTTTCCACCACAGTGCGATCCGCGCGGTAGTGGCGGCGACAGCGGGTGGACTATCAATCCTTGTATGCTGTTTGTCTAATATAAGTCGTTAGTAATTTACTCGTGGGAGAGGAAACCCCTAGGCCGCGCATGACGGCGCAGCGCCTGTCTGGCCGGCTCGGCACTGTCGGCCTTGGTGGGGCGTTCTGCTTGGCCACGCGTCGCGGCATGGCCTCCGGTTGTCGCTTCGGGTTCGAGAAGCACGTTTCGTGCGCCTAGGGTATTCAGCGGTGGTCATCGTCGACGTGCTGCTGCAATAATTTGGCGTGCTTATATTTGGATGTAATGACATGTCTCATATTTTCGGCGCAAGCTTGAGCCGGCGCTTGCTGGCTGGCCTCCTCCTTTGCGTGGCCTTGTGCGGCGGCGCATGGGCTCAGTCGAAGGTTGTCTTTCAGGTCAGCGACAACGACCCGGCCAAATGGAACCTGACCTTGAACAACGTGCGCAACGTGCAGGCCGATCTGGGCGAAGACAAGGTGATCGCTGAAGTGGTCGTCTACGGACCGGGAATCGCGATGCTGCAACTTGGCTCCCCCGTCGCACAGCGCGTGGCAGATGCGCTGGGCAAGAACGTCAAGGTCGTGGCCTGCGAGAACACGATGAAGGGGCAGAAGCTCAAGTACGACGACATGCTGCCAAAGATCGGCTTCGTGCCCGCTGGCGTGGTCGAACTGATCCAGAAGCAAGGCGAGGGTTACGCCTACATCAGGCCCTGAGGGAAGCACCGACAGCTTCCTCCTAGCGCGCCTCTCGACGAACTCGCCCGCCCACCAGGGTTCGGGCCGCCGCAAGCCTACGAAGGCAGGAAGTCCACCGGCCAGCTGACGACCATCTGCTCGACGTCCTTCGAGCCAAAGGTGAACTGGTGGATGCGCGCCAGCAGCTTGGCCTCGAGTTCGGCCGTATGCAATTCGCTGGACACGACCCGGCAATCGACGACCTCGCCCGACGGCGCGATCTTCAGCTCGACCACCACCTTGCCTTGCAGGGTCGGGTCGTCGCGCAGCGCCCGGTTGTAGATGGCGTAGATCGCGCCCTTGTTGCGCTCGAAGACGAGCTTGATTTCCTCGATCGAGCGCGACGCCTTGCCACTGCCGCTGCGTTGCAGGCTGCCGCCCGCACCGCCGCCGCCGCTGCCCACGCCATCGCCCTTGCCGCCACGGCCGCCGCCGCCGGCGCCCCCGCCGCCACCACCCCCGGCCACGCCTTCGACCAGCGTCGTCGCGCGGCCGGCGAGGCCGCCGCCGCCGGTGTCCTTGCTATACCCCGCGGTGTTGATGCCGCCGCTACCGCCGGAGGCGTTCGAGGTCAGCAAGGCGCGCACCGGCAAGCCGGCCTCCTTGCCGGCGCCTACGCCGGGCCCGCTGCCGCTGCCGACCCCGGCACCTTGCTTGATGTCCTTGTTCAACTGCACCGCCAGCGGCGCACCGCGGATCTCGGCGAGCTCGTCCTTCATCGCCAGCAGCCCGATCCCGGCCGCCATGCGGCGTGCCTCGCCGATCGCTTCTCCGGGCGGCTTGTTCGGTTGCGGGTTGCGCGCTTCGGGCACGGCCGGCGCCTTGCGCGCAGCTTCGGGCTTCGCCACCGGCTTCTCGTTCGGCTGCGGCGGGCTGGGCGCTTCGGCGCGCGGCGCCAGCTTGGCGACCGGCGCCGGGGGTGGCAGCGGCTTCGGCTCCTTCTCCAGCAGGAGCTTGGCCATGCGCTGCGGCACGGGCGGCGGCTGGCTGCGGTCGGGCGCGCTCACGGGCCAGAACAAGGAGGCCAGGCACAGCACGGTGGTGGCCGCCAGCACGCGGTGCAGCACGCGCCGAAAGCGCGCGTCGTCCTCCGTCGATGAGGCCCAGGCCAGCTGCGACGTGCGGAACGAAACCATCGAGGCCGCCGTCATCGTGAAGCCTCCGCAGCGCTTCGCGCGTTGCGAGCCGTCTTCGGACCCATCGTGCGCGCTCTCATCACAGCTCCCTGCTGCGCACGGCGAAGGACACGTCGGCGAAGTCGGCGCGCGCGGCCGTGTACATCACCTTGCGCAACAGCTGGTAGGGGATGTCCTTGTCGCCCATGATGGTGACGGCCCGGGTGCGCGATTCGTTCTCCTTGCGCACCACTTGCTTCTGGTTCTGCAGGTCCAGCTCGTCCTTCAGCGGCGAGATCAGGTCGCCGGGCAGCGCCAGGACGTCGTTCACCGAGGCGATCACGCGGCCTTCGACGACGATCTCGGAGCCGCTCACGATCACCACCACGGTTTCGCGCGGGCTCTTCTGCGCCACCGACTCGGGCAGGTGCACGGACTTCGTGCTGGGCAGCAGTTCCACGCCGCTGGCGCCGGACAGCAGGAAGAAGATCAGGATCGTGAACACGTCGATCAGCGACACCAGGTTCATGTCGAGCGTGTTCTGGTTGCGGCCCTTGCGTTCGGCGCGCTTCTGGAGCGGGGTCAGTTTCATGGTCGTCCTGTGGCGGCGCTGGCGACCAGGCGCCGCGGCGCGTCGCCGATGGAGATGTCCGGGAACAGCTCGGTCGTCACCAGCTTGGCGCCCATGCCGGTGTGACTGGAACGCAGCACGTCCATCACCTGCACGATGCCTTCATACGGCGTGTTCGGCTCGGCCAGCACGGAGACTTCGGTCTTCTGCGGGAATCGCGCTTTCAGCTCCTGCACCAGCGTCGCGAGCGTCGCCAGGTCGTGTCCGGTCGACGTGCTCGGGATGCGCTTGATCAGGCCGCCCAGGCGGTCGCCCACCTCCAGCGCATCGGATCGCATCACCACTTCGAGTTGCAGGTTGTCGACAGTCAGCGGCGCCGAGCCGGACGATTGCGCGGGCAGGCTCAGGTCGATCACCGCCAGGCGGGTGAACACGGCGGTGGACAGCAAAAACGGCACCAGCACCACGATCAGGTTGATGAACGCGGTGATCTCCAGGTGCGCGCTGGTCTTGCGCAGGCGTCGTACACGCATGGCTCGAGGCTTTCGCGAAGTTCGGTGTCGCGGCGCGCTTCAGCGAGCCGCCACGGACTGCTCGGCGCGCAGCCGCTGGACCACGTTCAGGAAGCTGATCTTGGCGGCTTCGAGGCCGTCGACGATCTCGCTCGTGCGCGATTGCAGGAACGAATGGATCAGCAGGAACGGGATGGCGATCATCAGCGCGAATGCGGTGTTGTTCATCGCGATGGAGATGCTGGCGGACAACATCTCGGCCTTCTCCGCCGGGTTCACCTGGGCGACCGCAGTGAAGCCCTTGATCAGCCCGATGATCGTGCCCAGCAGGCCGACGAGCGTGACCACGTTGGCGAAGGTGGCGATGTAGTGGGTGCGCTTTTCCAGCCGCGGCACGATTTCCATCATGCCCTCTTCCATCGCCGCGTCGAAGTCCTCGCGCCGGCCCGGGCTCTGCATGCGCACGAGGCCGTAGTTGACGATCTTGCCGATCGCGGCGTCGGACTTGGCGGTCACGCCCTGCACTTCCTTGAACTTCCCGCCTTCGAGCATCGGCTTGAGCTGCGCCCAGACCTTGCGGTTCTCGCTGCGCGCCTTGTGGAGGAAGATGAATCGCTCGATCGCGATGGCCAGCCCGACCGACATGATGAACAGGCTGGGGTAGATGAAGAGTCCGCAATCCTGGACGAACTTCACGATGGTGTTGAAGGCTTGCATCAATTGACTCCAGTGAAAACGAGGAAACGAAAACGAGAGTTCGGGCGGTCGGTGCTTACTTGGCGGGCGCCGCCGCGGTCGCAGTCGCGACCGGTGGACGGGTCTGCGCGTCGTACTGCAGCTGGCGGCGCACCACGTCGCGGTCGACCGGCGCGAACGCTTCGTCGAGCACGCTCGCCGGCGCCCGCGCCGACGGGTCGCCCGGCAGCGGCTTCTTCCACGGCACGATGTAGAGCACCTTGGGCAGTTCGCGGTTGCCGATGATCTGCGTGCGATCGATGTCGGCGCGGTCCTGCGCCCATGCCGAACCCGACAGACCGGACATGCAGATGGCGGCGGCGAAGCCGACTTGATAGCGGTGGCGCCGATTCATCGCACCCCCTTCTGGTTCGCGGCAACGGTCTGCGGGGTGCGGCTCTTGAGCTCGACCACCCACTTGGCCACGGTCTTGTCGCCATCCGGCGTCAGCAGCAGGTAGCGCTCGTAGAGTTCCAGCGCGCGCGGGCCGTCGCCGAGATACAGGTCGTTCAGGATGCCCAGGTTGAGCACGGCGTCGCGGTAGTCTGGCGCGACCACCAGTGCGCTTTCGTACGTTGCGCGCGCCTGCTCGAAGCGGCCCTGCATCCGGTAGTTCAGCCCCAGTTCGTTCAGATAGGCTGGCTGGCGCGGGCTGGCTTGGACCGCTTTCTCGAACTGGGCCGAAGCTTCGCTCAGCTTGCCAGCCTGCCTGTACATCAATCCGAGTGCTGCATACGGGCCGCCGAATTCGGGGTGTGTGCGGGTCAGCGCGACGAACCCTTGCTCGGCCTGCTGCGTCTGGCCCGCGGCGAGCGCGCGCCGTGCGTCCTCGAATGCACGCTGCGTCGCCGGGTCGACGGCCACTTGTGCCGTGGCACCCGCGGCGGGCGCGCTGGCCGCGGCGGCCATTGCCGGCGCAGTGGAGGGTGACCCGGTCAACGAGCCGCAGCCGCAGGCCAGCGCGCTCAGCACAGTCACGGCGCCGAGACGCCGGAAGCTTCGTTCAACGGATGGCATCGATCACTCCTTCGCTGCGTTCGTTCTTCGCGTAGCGCGCGGGCTTGAGTTGGCGCAGCGCCGCGAAGCTGCGTTGCACCCATTCGTCGTACAAGCCCTCGCTGGCCCTGCGCGCGTTCACTTCGTGCAGTTGGATGGCCTTTTCCTCGAACGGGAAGGCCTGCTCCTCGAGCAGCACGTCGTATTGCTCGAGCTGGGCTTTGGTCAGCTTGGCGGGTCGCTGTGAGCCCAGCAAGGCGCGGCCGAAATCCTGGTACAGCGCGGCGACCTGGTAGGTGGCTGCGGTGCTGACCTCGGCCACGCCATAGTCGGCGGCCACGGCGTAGGCCTTCAAGGTGTCTTCGAGGCGAGCCTTCTTGGCCTTGAGCTGGCGCGCCAGAGGCTCGACCAGCGCCACCTGGCGGTAGGCGTCGAACGCCGGCTCGGCCAGCATCAGCGCGGCGTTGGCGCCCAGGTAGCGCGTGCGCGCACTGCGGGCCTCGCCGCCAGTCTGGTCGGCCTGCAGGATCTGCTGCATCAAGGCAAGCTCGCGCGCGCGGTCGCCGGCAGCCTTGGCAAATTTGGCCTGGCGATGGCGGGCTTCGATGGCCGGCTCCAGCGGTTGCGGGAAGCGCTTCACGTACTCCGCGTAGACCCGCGCAGCCGGCGCGTCGGCGTGCGCCTTGTCGTACAACTCGGCGGCCTGCCACAGCGCGGCGCGGGCGGCCTCGGGATCGGCGCTGGTGGCCGCCAGGCGCTCCAGTTCGGCAGCGGCCTGCGGCCAGTTCTGTTGCTCGAGGTAGGCCACGGCCAGCTTGTTGCCGACCTCGCCGGCCAGCGCGTGCTGCGGATAGCGCTGGCGGAAATCCTCCAGCGTGCGCGCGGCTGCGTCCCAGTCCTTCAGGCCGATCAGCACTGCGGCGGCGTCGTACTGGGCGGTGGCGCGCACCGCCGAATCGGGCGCGACGACTGCGACGCGCGCGAAGTGCGCCGCGGCATCGCGCGCCTGACCCCCGGCACGCGCCTGTTCGCCCTGCTTGTAGACGCTGGCAGCCAGCCGCTCGACCATCTCGGATCGCGCTGCGTCCTGCGCAGGCATCAAAGCCAACGCCTCGCCATAGGCCTGCTCGGCGCGATCGAAGCGTGCAGCTTCGAAAGCCGTGTGCGCGACCACCGTCCAGGCAACCCGACGCTGCGCGGGCGTGGCCGCCGGTTGCAGCGCAAGGACCTGCTGCGCCACCGACGCGGCTTGATCGGCGTCGGCCAGCGCATAGAACTTCTCCGCGGCGTCGGTCAGCACCTGGGCCCTGCGCGGGTCGGCCGGGAAGGCGTCAGAGAAGCGCACGGCGCTCTGCGCGGCGGCGCGGCGCAGCGCGCCTTGCTCGGCGGCCGCTGCGCGCTTGTCCTGCGCGGCGTAGCTCAGCAGCGCAGCGTAGCCGGCCTCCGCGGCCTTGGCATGCGGCGGGTATTCGTAGGCGGCGTTCTGGTATTCGACGGCGGCTTCGGCAAAGCGCTGATCCTCGAACAGCAGTTCGGCCAGCAGGAAGTTGTTCTGTGCCGCGTCGGTGTCGCCAGGAAACGATGCCAGATAGGCCCGGTACCACTGCACCGCCTGCTGATAGTCCGCGCTCTGCTTGCCGGCCTGCGCAGCCGCGTGATAGTGCCGTGCCAGTTCGATCAGATGGGTCTTGACCAGCGGCTGCGCGCGTTCCCAGGCGGCGCCGTTGGCGCGGCGGAAATCGCTGTCGACGGCGTAGCGCGACACGTAGTCCTTCTTGGCCTCGAGTGCCAGCGTGGCGAAGCCGCCACTGGCATAAATCTCGATCACCCTCGCCTGCATCAGCGGCGCCTGTGAATGCAGCGGCTCAAGCTTGACGAAGGCGGCGAAGGTGTCGGCCGCGTCCTTGACGCGGTCCTGCTTGATGTAGAGCTCGGCCAGTTGCTGGTAGACGCGGTACGAATAGCCGCGCCGCAATGGCGAATCGACGAACGGCGGAATGCTCTGCGCGCCCTGCAGCTGGCTCAGGCTCAGGCTGGTGACGCGAAAGGTGTCCTCGACCATTTCGCGATCGGCGCGGCTGAGTGTCGGCTCGTCGTCGCCCATGTCGCCGCCGACTTTCTGGTCGAGCACACCAAAGAACGATTGCAGCGCGTCTTCCAGCCGCGCCTGCTTGAAGCGCGACCAGCCCTGCATGTACAGCGCACGGCTCACGTAGGCGTTGCTTGCCCCGCCGCCGAGCACAGTAGCGTAGGCCGCCTCGGCCTTGACGTAGTCGCGCAGGGTGAAGAGCAGCTCGCCGCGACGAAACTGCGCTTCATCGCGGTAGCGCGTGGCCGGGTAGTCGCGCACCAGGCGGTCCAGGGTCTGCAGCGCAGCGTTCAGGTCGCCGCTTTGTTCGCTTGCCCGCGCGAGCTGGTACAGCACCCGGTCGTTGCCCGGATCGCCGGGGTTGGCCTTCAGGAAGGCCTGGTACTGCGCCACCGCGGCGCGGTAGTCGGGGGCGCCATTGGCAGCACTGTCGCCGCTGGCGGCGCGGGTGTCGGCGCGGTCCATTTCGAGGTCACCGACGCGGCGCATGGCTTCGGCGCGCCAGGGCGATTTCGGGGCCGCCTCGAGGAACTGCCGATAGGACGCGATGGCCTTGTCCTCGTTGCTGTCAATGCCACCGTCGCTCGGCACATCCAGCGATTTGCCGGCCAGTGTCTTCAGCGTCGGCTGGTTGTCCGGGGACCCCTTGCCACCGAACCAGCTCGCGCAACCGCACAGGCTGCCGGCGAGCACGATCGCCGCGGGATACGCCAGGCGCGATCGTCCACTATCCAGCAGCCGCCGCGGAACCGGCTTTGCCGGGCCGCCAGCCGCTCCCCCTCGAGGGGAAGCGCCGCAGGCGCTACGGGGGTGGGCCCATTCACCGCGCGGCATGCTCACCCTCGCGCTTCAAGTAGGCCTGGTCATGCAGCTGGGCGACCGCGAATCGCGCCTGCGTGGCGTAGCCGCCGAGCCGGTCCTTCTGGCGCTGCAACTCGGCCACCGCCAGCTCCTGGATCTCCGCCTGCTGCTCAATGCTCAGCGCCGCCACCCGGGGCGCCAGCTCACGCACCCGGCGGTCGAGGTCCGCGATGCGCGCAGCGAAGGCCTCGAAGCGTCGCGGTTCGTCGCGCTCGGCCTGCGCCAGCGCGTTCTCGAGACGCTCTGCCGCGTCGATCTGGTCATCGATACCGACCAGCGACTTCTTCGCCTGCCGCAGCCGCGCCGGCTGCTGCTGGGCGAGCTGCCAGCTCATCGCGCCAGCCACCAGGCGCAGTCGCTCGCGCGCGGCCTGCGCCTCGGGCCCGGCGTCGAGCTGGCTGGCGATGGCACGCGCATTGTCCAGGCGCGCCAGCAGCTCGCCTTCGTGCGCATCGAAGAAGGCCGCACCCGTTGGGTCGGCCTCGGCGCGCTGCAGTTCGCCGGCGAGTTTGTCGTGGCGCTCGCGCAGTGCCGCCAGGTTGATCTGCGATGCCTGCGCACGTGTCTGCGGCAGGCGCCCGGCGAAGGCCGTACGCCGATTGGTCAGCATGTCGTCGTAGATACCCAGCTTCTGGTTCCACTGCGACAGGTTGTTCGACAGGAACTGCAGATCGCGATAGTTCTTGAAGGCCTCCTGGAACTCGTGTTGTGCCAGCAGGGGGGCCAGGTGCTGCACCTGCGGCATGTCCGGCAGCTGGCGGATGTTCCAGAACCAGCCCATCTCGGTGCCTGGATTCCGCTCCAGCAGCCCGGTCAGCAGCACGCCGCCGCGGATCGCCGCGATCGATTCGTCCAACGCGCGGCTCTCATCCGTGTAGGCGACGATGGCTTCGTCGTAGCGCTGCATCGACTGGCCGAGGGCGCCGACCTCGGCATAGGCGTAGGCCAAGGCCAGCCGCGCCTCCAGCACCGCCGCGTCACTGCCACCGCGCTGGACCAGCTCGCTCCACGGCACCATCGCCTGCTTCGGCAGCTTCAGTTCGCTGGCCGCCCAGCCATAGCCGAGCAGTGCCTTGTTGGACTGCATGCCGTTCAGGCGCACCCGCTCCAGATAGGCGCGTGCGGCTTCGGGCTTGTGCTCCTGCAGCGCGGCAAAGCCGAGCGCAAGGTTGGCGCGGTCGCGCAGACTGCGCTGCTCCTCGTTGGCAGCCTTCTCGCGGCCGAGAGCATCGAGCTGCGCGCTGCCGCCCGCCGGGTCGCCGCTCTTGACCATCGCCACGCCAAGGTTGAAGCGCGCGTACGGCCCCGCGCCAGGCTTCGATGCAGCCAACGCGGAAAGCACCCGCGCCGCCGCGGCGAAATCGCCCTTGGCCATCGCCAGCTGCGCCTGCAACAAGGCTCGGTCTTCCTCGAGCTCCGGAGGCAGCGCGGTACCGACATGGGCGATGGCGTCTTCGGCCTCGGCCACATAGCCGCGCTGATAGCGAATCTTGGCGAGGAAGAACCAGGCGCGATCGCGCACCGCCGGCTTGGCGCCCTTGTCGATCAGCGTCGCGAAGATGGCGCCGGCTTCGCGGTGCAGGCCGTAGGACAGCAACATGCCGCCACGCAGCACCTCGGCCTCGTCGGCCTGCGCCGTGATGCGCTGAAAGTGCTGAGACACCATCAAGCCGACCACCGAGTTGAAGTACTGGTCCTGGTAGAAGTAGAAAAGGCCGTCGCCGTAGTGCGGCTCGATGGCTTGCAAGGGCGCGTCGTCCGCCGCCATCGTGAGGCCGCACCAACCACCGAGCGCGCACCCCACCGCCAACGCCAAGGCGCTGGCGGTGCGACGCAGCGTGGGACGCTGCGTTGGACACGGTCGGGGGTTCGAGCGCATGCGCGTGGCTGCCTGCTACTGCCAGACCTTGACGTCGAACTCGGGCTGGAGCTTCGCGGTCGAGTCGCGGATGCGCAGCTCGATGTATTTCGGATCGCTGCCCTTTTCGATCTTCAGGGTGGCGCCGCGCTTGTAGTCGCGATCGTGCGGCCCCTTGCCGGTGAAGAAAGCGACGAGCGTGTGCTCGCCGGCGCGAAGGTTGCCGAGGTAGAGCCGCTGCACGCCACCGCGATGCAGGGCCTCGACCTCGAGCGGCGTGTAGAGGTAGTTCGCCACCACCTTGTCGTCCAGGCTGACCTGTACCGAATCGAGCGCGAACAGCTTGCCCACGTCCAGCGATACGAACAGCGCCACTTGCGTGTTGGCAGGGAACAGCAGCTCCTCTTCCAGCACCAGCAGGTCGCGGTTCAGGCGGATCACGTCGCCCTTCAGGTCCTGGATGCGCGTGTCCAGCCCCGCGGGCTGCGCGGCCGCTGCGGGTGTGGTCACTGCGGGCGTGGCCGCGGCCACGACGACGTTCGGCGCGGTGGCGCCGGACGCGGGTTCTGCAGCGCGAAGCGGCAACGCCGCGGTCAGCGCCATCAGGCCAGGAAGCAGGAATGATAGAAATCGGCGGTTCGTCATCACAATGACCTGTTCAGAAAGTGGCCGAAACCAGCAGTTGCAGCAGCAGCGCGTTGAACGAGTACAGCGAGCCATTGCGGATGTCGGTGAACTCGCTGTACTTGAACGTCATCACTTCCGCGGCGCCGGTGAGCGTGACCGCGTACTTGCCCGGCACTTGCTTGAGCGTGTAGACGGCCGACGCGCCCAGCCCGTAGTCGTTGAAGGAGCTGAGTTGCCGATTGCGCGTGACGTAGGTGGTGTCGGTGGTGGCGTTGTCGCTGTAGAACGAAGCGCCTTGCTGCGTGTGATAGCGCACGTAGGTCGAGGCCATCCAGGCCTCGCCGAAGTAGCGGCTGTAGCCCGCCTCCAAGGTGTGCGCGGTGATGCCCCAGTTGTCCCAGAAATAACGGTAGCGGCCGGTGACGACATTGCGTTCCCCGAGGTCGCCGATCGTGCGCAGCTGGAAGGCGCGACTGGAGCGGGTGCTCGGTACGCGCTCGGGCACGGCGGCACCGAAGACCAGCGCCACACGGTAGGGGCTGCCGAGGAAGCCCTCGTCCGACTGGGCCTCGAAGTTGGCCGTCATGACCCAAGTGGGGCTGAGGATCTGCGTCGCGCCGAGCCGGTAGCGCCAGTGGTCGGCAGTCTCGGAGAACTCCGGCGTGTTCGACTTCTTGACCTCATCGTGGCCTCGGGTGAAGCCCAGGCTGATGGTCGTCATGCCGCCGAAGACGTCCTGCGCAATGTCGAGGTTGACGCTGTTGGCCGTGTAGTCGGGCTCGACGCTGGACGCGGCGGCGAGTGTGATCAGCGATTCGCGCACTGCGTAGTTCAGGCCCAGGCCGTAGGCGTTGCGCGTTTCCTTGTACGGGCTGGCGGTGGTGACGACGTCGATCGACGCATTGCTGACCATGTCCATGTAGTAGGTGCCGGTCAGCGAGAACTTGTCGCCCATGCTCTTGCGCACCAGCAGTGCCGGGCCGGTGGCGGTGACGCCGCCGCCGCTGAAGCTGTGCACCATGCCCTCGGCGACATCGTCGGGCAGGGCGACGGCGCGCGCGCCGCCGACGGCCAGCAGGCCGCCGAGCAGCCCCGCCAGCCGGCGCCATGCCCTAGTTGCAGCCACAACCGCTCCCCTGAACACCCGTTGCGCCGCGCGCACCTTCGCGGACGTCGAGCACGTGTTCGCGGTGCTGCGCCATCAGGGAACTGCGCTGCAGATTCATGATCGGGTCGGACAGCTGTTCGCGCTCATAGGGCTTGACCCAGGGCTGGATCGAACAGCCGCCGAGCAGCGCGGCAATGAGCAACGTCGCCGGGACACGGCGCAAGGCGGTCGATTTCATTGAGGTACCTTCGTGCCGTGCACTGCGGGGCGCGGGGCTCATTCCTTCAGCAGCGCGCGGATCTGCTGCTCGTAGGTTTGCTCGAATCCCTCGCGGTATCCGTGGTGCAGGTAGCGCACCCGGCCGTCGCGGTCGATGACGACCGTCAAGGGCATCGTGCTCACGTCGTACAGCTTGCTGACGGCCTTGTCGGTATCGAGCAGCACGGGGAAGCTCACGCCCAGCTTGCTCGCAAGTTCCGTCGCGGTCTGCGCGTTGTTGTCGATGTTGATGCCGAGCAGCACGAAGCCCGAATCGCGGTACTTGTCGTACAGCTTGTTCAGTTGCGGCATTTCCTGCCGGCACGGTCCGCACCAGCTGGCCCAGAAGTTCACCAGCACGACCCGGCCACGCTGTTCCTGCAGGCGCAGGTTCGGGCCGTCGACACTGCGCAGCGTGAAGTCGGGCGCCGGGCTCTTCGGCTGCAGCATCGTGGCCGATGCGACGCCGGAACCCAGCAGCAGCGATGCGAGCAGCAACACGGCAGTGCGCCGAGCGAGGGCAGTGGTGCCGTTATTCATGGGCGCCTCTCGTTCAGAAGAAGAAGCTGGCGCCAAAGGTCAGCTCCAGGTTTTGCGTGCTCTCCGACTTGCCCAGCAAGTCGAGCGAGAACATGTGGTCGCGAAAATCGACCTGCAGCGCGAAGGAGTCCTTCATGAACACGCGCCAGCCGAGACCGAAGTTGATCGTCTGGCGGCGCTGGTCGACGAACTCGGTGCTGCCGATACCGCCGATCACGTACATCGCCGAGGCCAGCGCGCGGTTCGCGCCGATGAAGACTTCGCCGGGAAGCACGTTGTAGCCGACCGACACGTTGTAGTAGGTCAGCTTCTCGCTGTTGTTCGCGAAGATGCCGCCCGGCAGGATCTGTCGGAAGGAGTCGTCGCTGACAGTGGTGCTGCCGTACACGCCCTCGACGAAGAAGTCCTCGGTGATCGCATAGCCGCCACGCACGCCGTAGACGATGCTGGTGCCGAAGTTCTGCACGGCGTAGGTGCCGACAAAGGCGCCGATCTCGAAATCGTTCGATGGGAACTTCGGCGGCTTGATGTCGCGCCGGTCGACCTCTGGGACGACGACCTGCTCGTTCGCAGGCTTCTGCGTCTGCGCGACAGCAGCAGGGGCCAGCGTCGCGAGTCCGGCCAGCGCCAGCAGCAGCTTGGGAAGGAGCGAGGGTATGGGCATGTCGGTTTCCAGGGCAGTGAATCCGCGCGAAGCGCATAGCGGATGGTTGATGCCCTGCATATCGGCTACTGGAAGAAAAACGAGAGGCCCACCGTGGCCGACCAGTACTCGGTCGTCTTGGTGTCCGACAGGAACGTGGTGTAGAGCGTGCCGTCGATGCGCACGACAAAGCGTTCGCTCAGGTGATAGCGAGCACCGACGATGGCGTTGGCCGTGTTCGAGGTGCTGGTGGTCGCCCCGACCAGGCTTTCGTTCGGGAAATTCATGAACTGGCCGAAGCCGACGCCGAAGAAGGGCGAGAAGCGCTGGTCGGACCACGGCTCGGACATCAGGTTGATGCTCCACAAGTCGCTGCCCGAATAGGTGCCCTGCACCTGCGCCAGCGTGCCTTCCAGGCTCAGGGTGTCGCTGAGCCGATAGCTCAGCCACAGCTTGAGCATGGGCTCGGAACTGAACATGCCCCAGGCCCCGCCGAGCTCGAGGCGGCGGCTCAGGTAGTCGTCGATCGCGACATCCCGGAACGTCTTGGTCGCCCCGGCTTCGGTCAGGGTGGTCTGAAGCTGGGTGCGGTTGACCCAGCCGACCTTGCCGCCGGCGGTACGCACCTTGTACCAGTCGGTGTGGCGCAGTTCGATCGAGATCCACTCGCTGCGCGCGGCAACGAAGAACACCGGGTAGCCACGGCCCGGGCCGGTGCGCAGTTCGATGTACGGGTCGGCCACCTGCAGTCGCTCTTCATTCGCACTGTCGGCGCGCGCCGGCTTGGGGATGCCGAACGCGGCCAGCGCGACCAGCAGGACGCACAACGCGCCGAACAGGCGTCGCCAGGAAAGGCCCGGCCAATCTCTGAGCATGTTCATTGGCTGTTGCACACGCCAGTGGCGGGGTCCGGTGGCGTGAACATGCCGTTGCCGGCGCTGCCGAACTCGTCCTGCGCGTTGGGGACCGGCCGGGTGATCCAGTAGCGAATCAGGCGCGCGTTGGAGTCCTCCTCGCTCGTGAAGATCAACCCGCCGCCATGCAACACGTTCAGCAGCAGCGGCTTGGCGAGCAGCCGGCTCTGCGTCGGCGAGCCGATCACCACCGAGCCCTGGGCCGAGTAGAAGTTCTTGTACATGTCGCTGTCGCGGATCACCTCGGGCGTGTTCGCCGGGTCGGTCAGGTCCACTGGCTGGGCCGCCTGCACGATGCGCAACGCGCCCCCCGTCCCGGTGGTGCTGTCGTGGCAGCCCGAACTGGCACAGGTGTTGGTCGACAACGCACCACCACGGTTGATCTGCAGCGATGCCAGCAGGATCGGGTTGATGCACTTCTGGAAGTAGGCGAAGGACAGCTTCTGCCCCGACACCGTCGTCGGGTTGGCGACGTCGGGCGGGTTGTCCAGCGGGTTGCCGCCGCCGCACGCGGCGAGCGTGAGCAGCAGGGCGGCGACAGCCGTTCGCGGCAGTCGAATGAAGCTGACGGTGTGCGTCATGGCGTCGGGCAGCCGGTGGCGATCCAGCTGGCGATGGCGCTGTACTTCGCGCTGGCCACCGGCAGCACGGCCTTGGTCTGGCCGTTCGCGCCGGCCGGGTGCGGCACGGTCGACGGCCGGCTCAGCAGGTAGTTCGACGTCGCGTTGCAGGTGTCGGAGATCATCGACAGGGTCACGTTGTAGTCACCCTCGGGGCTGCCGGTGAGCACGAAGCGGTTCTGCCGGAAGTCCTTGCCTGCGGGCGTGGCATCGCTGCCCAACGCCTGGTGACATCCCGATGCGCAGGTGCTCTTCAGGATCGGCAGCACCTTCGCTTCGAAGCTCGCCTGGCTCAGGTTCGCCACTGCGCGCACGCCACCCGCGAACGGGTTGTTGACGTACTGGCCGCCCAGGTCCATCCATTCGGTGACCAGTCGCCGCTCGGCGGCGTTGAGCAGCTTCGAGTGGTCCGGCGCATTCGCTGGCGGATTCGGGTGCGTGACCCGCGCCTCGCTGCCGGCCTTCAGCGTTTCGCCGAACAGGATCTCGCCGAGCCGGCTGCTGCGCGTCATGCCCGTGGCATTGCCCGCCATGGTTTCGACCAGCGCTGCGCCGCGGTCGATCATTGGCACGCCATCGCGGAAGCTGACCTTCGGCAGGCCGGTCGCAGCGTCGATGATCGGATCGCCCACCAGCAGTTCCTCGTACGACGTGAGCCGGCCGCTGCCGGCGTAGGTGCCGCGCAGGTCGAGCTTGACGCTGTCGGTGTGGCAGTTCGTGCAGGTGTTTGCGCCACCTGTGCCGCGCGACCGCGTCCACAACGGCTGGATGTGCTCGGGGTAGTTGATCAGGCCATCGCTCGGCACCGGCGTGACCAGATCGTCGGCCGGGTCGGTGTTGCCGGTGTAGCGCACCAGGATCGGCGCGCGCGGCTTGGCGCCGGGCTTGCTCGCGTCGGCCCAGACGTCGCTGTAGATCATGTCGTTGCCGAGCTTGAGCGCGCTGGCGTCGAGCCGCGCGCGCAGCGACGCCATCGTCTCGCCGCTCTGGTGGGCGCCGGCCATGCCGGGCAGCCAAGCGCTCGGGATCGAATTGGCTATCTCGCCCGAGTTGATCGCACCGCCACGCCGGGGGCTGTGGCAGCCATCGCAGGTGCGGCGCTCGCCCGGGCGAACCTGGATCCAGTTCAGGTGCGTCTGGATGCTGCGCCCCTTGGCGTCGAGCACCGACAGCGCCAGCGGCACATCGGCCGGCACGTGCAGCTTGAACGAACCGTCCGGCTCGATCGGTGCGTAGCCGAGGATCTGCACCTGCTCGAAATCGGTCTCGCCGATCGCCGAACGCACGCCCATGCTGTTTGAAGGTGGCGCTACCGCGCGCGTGGCACGCACGAGGCGCGCCGGAGCGCAGGCGTAGGCGAGGTCCGCCGGGTCCTTGAGACGAACGAGGTCGGCGACCTGTGCGCGCGTGTCGAGCATGTCGGACGGCTTCGTCCTGGCGATGCCGACGCTGCAGCCGGCCGGCAGATCGGTCGGCGCGAGCATGCCCTCGGCCATCCGGCCCAGGCCATCGGTGTCGTAGACGCTGCGCACCTCGATCAGCGCCAACCCCTCGGCCGCCAGCGCCGGATCGACCGCCGTCGGTTCGGTCGCGTTCGGCTCTGCGCGGGGCTGAATGGCCACCGGGTCGGTGTACATGAACCCCTTGGGCGGCGCGGCGACGATCAGCCAGGTCTGCGGCTTGGGATCGAACATGTAGACCGCATAGGCGGGCGGCACGTTGTCCTGGACCTCGTCGTCGGCCACCTCGGCCATCGAGCGGTTGCGCTCGCTGACCCGCTCGACTTCTTCCGGCGTCAGGTTCACGCAGGGCACGACCACGTTCTTGCGCGTGACCTGGCACGGCACGTACGACAGCAGCACGCGGTCGGTGCCGTCCCACAGCGGATAGGGGCTCGTGATGCGCCCGTACATCGACAACCCGCGATCCTGCTTCAGCACCTTGTCGGTGACTTCGCTCTGCCCGCCCTTGACGGGCACGGTGCTGTTCGCGGGCGTGTCGTTCTCGGAGTAGTTGGCGGCGTCGATGAACATCAGCGCGCCGCCCTCGTGCGTGCGCGACAACGCCATCAGCGACGACGCGACGAAGCCCTTGTATTTGCCGGCCGGGTCCATGTCGCGCGGATGCAGGAAGCTGTTGCCGGGGCTTTGCGCGCCGTACAGCACGAACATGTCGGTGCCGTCGGGCTTGGCGCGGAAGATCGCGAAGCGGTTGCGCGGGCCGACGTGTTCCCAGCGCGAGAACATGATGTCGCCGTTGGGGCGCACCACCGGGTTGCGGTCGTGACTCTGGTTGAACGAGATCTGTTCGATGGCGCCGCCGTCCTTGTCCATCGTGTGCAGGTTCAGCACGCGCTCGCGTTCGTATTCGTCCAGGCCGAAGTAGGTCTGGCCGGCAACCTGCAAGGTCTTCGACTTGGTCTGCCGGTTCGACGAGAAGACGAAACCGCGGCCGGCCGGCAGGTACGCCGGGTCGACATCGTCGGCATCGGTACTGGAAGTGATGCGCCTGAAGCTGCCCCCGGTCAATCCGCCGGCGCTCATGTCGTATTCCCAGATGTTCCAGCGGCCGGTGCAGGCCGGCGCGCCGTCGATCTTCGAGGTGTTCGAGGTCGGGCAGCGCATCGAGAACACGATGCGCTTGCCGTCGTAGGACACCTCCGGATCTGAGGCATCGCCCTTCCCCTGGGTGAAACCTGCGGTGAGGTTGTGCTCGGGCGCGCTGGGCGAAGACTTCTCGCGCAGCATCAGGTCGCCACCGGGTTCCGACGGCGTGCCATCGGTCGGGTTCATGCCCAGGGTGTCGACGCGCTTCACGTACGCCAGCGGCACGTCGGCCGCGAGCGTGGCCGCAGCGCTGTCGCCGCCGCCGCTGTCGCTGCCGCTGCCGCAGCCGGCCAGGCTTGCGCCCAGCAGCAGCGCCACCGCGAGGAAACTGCCCGATCTGAATCGCGTGAGCTTGTCCATCGCCACCTCCATTGGGTCGCCGTTCGTGTGGATCACAGGGCCATCTCTGGTTCACGGACAGCGGTGCCGTCCATCAGCCCCGCCGAGTAGTGCAGCTGGCCGGCCGCATCGACCACCACCGCGTCGACGCCAGCCTGCGCTTCGATCAACTGCAATCCTTTGCGAACACCCAGCACGAAGACGCATTTCGACAGCGCCTCGCTGGTCAACCCGTCGTCGGCCAGGATCGTCACGCTGCGCAAGCCGTTGGGCGATCGACCGGTGCTGGGGTCGATCAGGTGGTGATGACGAACGCCGTCCAGTTCGAAGAAGCGTTCGTAGTCGCCGGAGGTCGAGAGCGCCACGTCCTGCAGCGGCAGCACGGCCACCACTTCGCCGGCGCGCCGTGGGTCGCGGATGGCGATCGACCAGGGCCGGCCGCGCCGATCGCCGATGACCCGGCTGTCGCCGCCTGCCGCCACGGTGGCATGGCGAATGCCGTGTCGGGCCAGGATGGCGGCGGCGTTGTCCACCGCATGGCCCTTGGCAAAGCCACCCAGGTCGATGCGCATGCCGGGGCGGGCGAAGCGAAGGGTGCGCGCGGCCGGATCGAGCAGCAACTTGTCAAAACCCACCAGCGCGCGCGCGCGCTCAAGGGCCGCGTCGTCCGGACGCTGCTGCCGGCGGTAGTCGTAGAGGTGGCCGACCGCGGCATAGCTGATGTCGAAAGCGCCAGCGGAAAGCCTCGAGAACTCAAGTGCGCGTTCGACCAGGCGGTACATTTCGTCGCTCAGGCGAACCGGCTCGAGCGCCGCCCGGCGGTTGATCGACGACAGTTCGGAATCCGCCTTGTGCGGGCTCATCGCCCGGTCGATGCGGTGCATCTCGGCCATGACGGCATCGATCGCTGCCTCGCCGGCGGCCCGTGTGTCGCTCCACAACTCGACCTGGATCGCGGTGCCCATGATGGCCGCTTCACGCTTCAGCCAGCCCCCACTCTCGCGGGCGCGATCGTTCGCCGGCAGCGGGCCGGGGCGACGGACATGGGAGCGGAGATTGAACATGGAGCGATGCCTGAAGCGGGGCGCGCAAACCACGGGGCATGCGCCGCACCCGTCGGGGATATCGGTCGAACCCTGCGCGCCTTGACCGCGATGGGGTGCCGGCATGCATCGCTTGAAACGACTTGAAACAGCCACCGCCGAATCGCGCTGGGCTGCGCGTTTGCTGCAACCGGCGCTGGCCGTGACTTGCACCCGTTTTGGGCGCCCAACTGAACGGTGCCGGCCGGTTACTTTCGGACGCGCGTGAACCTGCTGCCTTTTCAGCTCAGCAGCGAACAGGTAGCGAACGCCCACAACTTGGCACGCGCGGGAGCTTGCGAATTTCGAACGGCGGTCGATCCGAAACAGGCTGTTGCCATTTCTAACCGCTGGTGGGCGTGAATTGCGCCGAAGCGGCACAACATCACGGCAAGATGAAAATTAATCTGGTTCGCCCGTGCTTTCGCGCTTGGCGGCTGTGTGGTGCTGCGCTGCTCTCGCTGACCTGCCTGCCGCTGACCGTGCAGGCCTTCGGCCTCGAAGACGTGGCGCTCAAGGCCGAGGCGCTGGCGCGCACCGCCTACCAGCCTCCGCCTCCGCCCGATCCGGCATTGGCGGCGTTGAGTTACGACGACTATCGCCGCATCCGCTTCAGGCCCGAACGCGCGTTGTGGCACGGCAGCGGCTCGCTGTTCGAGATGCAGTTCTTTGCCGTGGGCCGCGGCTTCACACGGCCGTTGCGGCTGTACGAACTGGTCGGCGATACCGTGAAACCTGTAGTGATACCGGGCGCGGACTACAACGACGAAGGCGTGCTGCCGGCAGCTCGCTCACAAGCCGCTGATGCCGGCGCGGCGGGCTGGCGGCTGAAATATCCGCTCAACGATGCGAAGGTCTTCGACGAGGTGATCGTTTTCCTCGGCGCCAGCTACTTTCGCGCCATCGGCGCCGGCCAGCATTACGGGTTGTCGGCACGCGGCCTGGCCGTCGATACCGCGGGCGCGCGTGGCGAGGAGTTTCCGGCGTTCACCACCTTCTGGCTGCAACGCCCCGCCCCCGGCGAGCACAGTTTCACTTTTTTCGCACTGCTCGATGGCCCGAGCGTGAGCGGCGCGTATCGCTTCGTGCTGCATCCGGGCAAGGACACGACGCTCGACGTCAGCGCGCGCATCTACCCGCGCAGAACGATGACCACCCTCGGGCTCGCCCCGCTGACCAGCATGTTCCTGATGGGTGAGAACCAGCGGGTCGGCGACGATTACCGACCCGAGGTGCACGATTCCGATGGCCTGCTGGTACAGACCGGCCAAGGCGAGCGCATCTGGCGGCCGTTGACAAATCCCTTGCACCCTTTCGTCACGTCCTTCGCGATGGACAAGCTCGGCGGCTTCGGGTTGATGCAGCGGGACCGCGCCTTCCGCAGTTACGAAGACCTCGAGGCGCAATACCAGTCGCGCCCCAGTGCCTGGGTCGAGCCCCTCGGTGACTGGGGCGCCGGCCGCGTTGAACTGCTTCAGTTCCACACACCCGACGAAACCAACGACAACATCGTCGCCTATTGGGTGCCGAAAAAGGTACCGGAGCCGGGCACGCCGTTTGCTCTCGAGTACCGCATCCACTGGACGCTCGAAGGTGTGCCGCCGGCCGCCGGGGCCACGGTGCTGCAAACGCGTCGAGGCCATGGCTACCGCAAAACAGAAGTCACGTCGAACGATTTGCAGTTTCAGATCGACTTTGTCGGCGGCGCGCTGCAAGCCCTGCCGCAGGACACGGTCGTCGACGTCAGCGCCAATGACAACGTGCGCAAGCTGCACGCGCATGCCTATCCGAATCCGCAGACGGGGGGATGGCGGGTCAGCCTGGGCTTCGAACGCATCGATACCGCGAAGCCGGTGGAGTTGCGCGCGCAACTGCGCAACGCCGGCGGCGTGATTCTTTCTGAAACCTGGTCTTACGTCATTGCCCCGGAGTGAAATCATGAACGCCGCCGATCTACCAGATGCCACCGCCACCGCGCCGCCTCGTGCGCCGTGCGCCGATGCGCGCCCAGCCCTGGTTCGGGCTGTGGCGGGGCCTGCTGTTCGCGCTGTGGCCGGGCATGCGCTTCGAGATGCCCGCGACAACGCCGCCGGCGTGGCAACGCGCCGCGCAACGGCGGCGGCGCATGCTGCTGGCGTTGGTGGCGCTGCTGAGCGCGGTGGCCTTCTTCTGGCAGACCTCGGCGCCGCCCGAGGTTCCCCCGTTCACATGGATGGCGCGCGTCGCGCTGGGTACATTGCTGTTCGCCTGGCTGGGTTCCGGCTTCGTCACTGCCCTGATGGGCGCTTGGGTGATGGTGCGCGGCGACCGGCACGCGCTGGTGTCGGGCGCAGCGCATGCGCCGATCGACGCCTCGGCACGGACCGCGGTGATCATGCCGATCTGCAACGAAGACGTGGCCACGGTCTTTGCCGGGCTGCAAACCACTTGCCAGTCGCTGGCCGCTACCGGCGCGCTCTCGCTGTTCGATTTCTACGTGCTTTCCGACACTGGCGATGCCAGCTTGCGGGCTGCCGAACAGCGCGCCTGGCGGCAGTTGCGCGAAACGCTGGGCGACAACCCGGTCCGCGACGGCGGCCGCGTCTTCTACCGCTGGCGGCGCCGCCGCACGCGGCGCAAGGCCGGTAACGTCGCCGACTTCTGCCGCCGCTGGGGCGCCGGCTATCGCTACATGGTGGTGCTCGACGCCGACAGCATCATGCGCGGCGACACACTGGTGGCAATGCTGCGGCTGATGGAACACAACCCGCGCGCCGGCATCGTGCAGACTCTGCCCGAAGGACTGCGTCCACTCACCTTGCATGCGCGGCTGCAGCAGTTCAGCAGCCGCGTCACCGGACGACTGTTCGCGCTCGGCATGTCCTATTGGCAACTCGGCGAATCGCACTACTGGGGACATAACGCGATCCTGCGCGTGGCGCCGTTCATGCAGCATTGCGCGCTGGCGCCGATCCCAGGGCGCGGCGGGCTGTCCGGCGAGATCCTGTCGCACGATTTCGTCGAAGCCGCGTTGATGCGCCGGGCCGGCTATGAGGTCTGGCTGGCGCCCCAGTTGCAAGGCAGCTGGGAGCAGCATCCGTCCAGCTTGCTGGAGGAACTGCAGCGGGATCGTCGCTGGTGCCAGGGCAACTTGCAGAACGCCAAGCTGATTGCCGAGCCCGGTTTGCGCGCGGTGCACCGCGCGATGCTGGCGGTGGGCGCGCTGTCGTACCTGATGGCGCCAGCGTGGTTGGCTTTTGTCGCGCTGGGCCTGGCTTTCGGTGTGGCTGGCGGACTGACCAGCGGGCTATGGGTGCTCACACTGGTCTTGCTGGTGCTGCCGCGTGCGTTGGGCGTGGTGGCCGTACAAATGCGCGGTGAGCAGCACCTGTTCGGCGGTCGCGTACGCCTTCTCGGCAGCGCCGCGCTGGAGCTGCTGCTGTCGGCGCTACAAGCACCGGTGCGCATGCTGGCGCACAGCGCCTTCGTCGTCGTTGCGCTGACTGGACTGCGGCTGGATTGGAAGTCCCCGGCGCGCGCCGCTGCGCACGTGGCCTGGGGCGATGCCTTGCGCCGCGTTGGCACGCTGACCTTGCCGCCGCTGGCGCTGGCCTGTTTGCCCTGCACGGGCATGGCATTGGTGCGCCTTATCTGGTGCCACTGCTGCTGCCGCTGCTGCTTGCAGTGCCCTTTGCAGTCTGGACCGGCAGTCCGCGACAAGGGCGCGCGCTGCAACGCATCGGCATGCTGGACGTGCTCGAACCTCCGTTGCATCGCCGTGGTCACACCGTTCGGAGCAAAGCTTGGCGCGACGCTGCGCGAGGCTCGGTCAGCGCGCGCTTGCCGAACAGGCACATGGCGATGCCGCTGGCTGCAATGGCCAGCGTGGCGTTCGCAGCCATGGTGCTGCCGCGCCTGGCGCTCAGCCCCGAGTTGTCGCCTTCGTTGCGCATGGAGCAGCAGTGGCTGGCCGCACAGCGCGATCACGCGGCAAGCCTCGGCCCTGCGCCCGCGGTGCTGGCGCAAGAAAGCATGTCCCGCAAGGTCCGACGCGCCGCACCCTACAAGCCGGCGCGCATGATCGACGACGAAGTTCGCCTGCGAGCCTTCGAAGCCGTGGCGCGAGCACTGGACGTGAGCTGACGAGCGGGTGTCGACGTCCGCGCACTTGCGCCGCTTGTCGCGCCGCGGCGCCGGCCATCCGTCGGATGAGCCTCAGGCCTTGAGCTTGTAGCCGGTCTTGAAGATCCAGGTGATCGCGCCCAGGCACAGCAGCATGAACGTAAAAGTCATCGCGAGGCTGATGCCCACGCCGACATCGGCAACGCCGTAGAAGCTCCAGCGAAAGCCGCTCACCAGATAGACGACGGGGTTGAAGAGGGTGACGGTCTGCCACAGTGGCGGCAGCATGTTGATCGAATAGAAGCTGCCGCCCAGGAAGGCAAGCGGCGTGACGATCATCACCGGCACGATCTGCAGTTTCTCGAACCCGTCGGCCCAGATGCCGATGATGAAGCCGAACAGGCTGAACGTGACCGAAGTGAGGAACAGGAAGGCGAGCATCCACAGCGGGTGCGCAACGTGGAAATCGACGAAGAGGCGCGCCGTGGCGAGCGTGAGCAGCCCGAGGATGACCGACTTCGTCGCCGCCGCGCCGACGTAACCGACGACGATCTCCATCGCCGCCACCGGCGCCGACAACAGCTCGTAGATCGTGCCCGTGAACTTCGGGAAATAGATGCCGAAGGATGCGTTCGAAATGCTCTGTGTCAGGATCGACAGCATGATCAGGCCCGGCACGATGAACGCCGCATAGCTGACGCCGTCGATCGTAGCCATGTGGGATCCGATCGCCGAGCCGAAGACGACGAAATACAACGACGTCGACAGCACCGGCGAGGCCACGCTCTGCATCAGCGTGCGCCGCGTGCGCGACATCTCGAACAGGTAAATGGCCAGGATGGCGTGGCGATTCATGCGGGTTGGTGCACCAGGTTCACGAAGATGTCCTCGAGCGAGCTCTGCTCGGTCTGCAAGTCCTTGAACTCGATGTTCAGCGCCGCGAGTTGGCGCAGCAGCTCGGCGATCTGCGAGCGGTCCTGCTGCGCATCGAAGGTGAAGACGAGGTCGTAGCCGCTGGCGGTGAGTTCCATGTTGTAGCGCGCGAGCGCCGGCGGGATCGATGACAACGGCTGCTGCAGGTGCAACGTCAGCCGCTTCTTGCCGAGCTGTTGCATCAACCGCGCTTTCTCCTCGACGAGGATGATGCGGCCCTTGTTGATGACGCCGATACGCTCGGCCATCTCTTCAGCCTCGTCGATGTAGTGCGTCGTCAGGATGATCGTGACCCCGGTCGCCTGCAAGCCGCGCACCATGTTCCACATGTCGCGCCGCAACTCGACGTCGACACCAGCAGTAGGCTCGTCGAGGAACAGGATGCGCGGCTCGTGGCTGAGCGCCTTGGCGATCATCACGCGCCGCTTCATGCCGCCCGAGAGTGTGCGGATCTGTGCGTCCTTCTTGTCCCACAGCGAGAGTTCGCGCAACACCCTCTCGATGTACGCGCGATTGGGCGGCTTGCCGAACAACCCGCGGCTGAAGGTGACCGTGTTCCACACGCTCTCGAAAGCGTCGGTGGAAATCTCCTGAGGCACAAGGCCGATCGCGCTGCGCGCGCCGCGCCAGTCCTCGCGGATGTCGTGTCCATCGGCAATCACGGTGCCGACCGTCGCGTTGACGATGCCGCAGACGATGCTGATCAGCGTCGTCTTGCCCGCGCCATTCGGCCCGAGCAGGGCAAAGATCTCGCCGGCGCGAATCTGCAGGTCGATGTCCTGCAGCGCGACGAACCCCGACGCGTAGGTCTTGCCAAGGCCCTGGATATCGATGATCGGCTGCATGAGGCAATTGTGATGCAGCGTGGAGCAGCTGGACGCGATGTCGGAATCGGCGCCAGCATCGGATCGGCGAGCTCAGCGCATGCGCACCTCACCGTGCTCGCCCATGTTCCGGGGAGGCTTGCCGGTGACGGCCGCCCTCGCCATCTTGAACAACTGCACAGCCTTGTTGTCCTTCACATCCCAATAGTGCGCGGCCACGATGTCGACCTTGATGAGTGCGAGGTCTGGATCATCGACGCCGCCCGGAAACCACGCCTGCGCCAGCTTCGTCCAGAGCTGCTTCTTCTTGGTCATGTCCTCCACCACGGACGCCGTGCCGGAGATCGAAACGTAGCTGTCGTTGCGTGGTTCGGCGTAACTGATGTTCACGCTAGCGTCGGCCACGATGTCGGTCGCTGGGGCGCCATGACGCGAGGTGAAAAACCACAGGCTGGCGTCTTGATCGATTGCGGAGTTCTGGGTCGTCATCGGACACGAGCGGAGCTGGCCTTCGGTCTGGCGACTCGTGAACATCGCCACCCGGATGTCCTCGATGAGGCTCCACAGCGTCTCGCGCGATTCAGCGGTGAGGCCGCTGTCCGTCATGAACCCGCCCCGTCGTCACGTGCGCCACGGACCTGTTTTGGGTCCAGCCCTCTGATCGGCTTCTTGCCCGGTCCCTTCGGAGGAATCGTGACGACCTTGTCGGTCAAATTTCGCTCGTCGAAGGACTTCGGCTGTTCCTCGCTCGCGCGTTGCTCGGAATCCTCCAGCATGTCGCGCTGCTCATCCGATGGAGAGTGTCCCGGGCTTGGGTCTTGGCGTGATACGGCTTGTTCATGTCGATTGCTCCTGTGCTGCTTCCACAGTCGACATTCGACGCCCATCTCGACGCCACGCCCGCCGGACACGGCACCGAGATGCCGTAGGACATCGCCTCGAAGTCCGGTATGGCCCGAGAGCCACGTGGTCATGCCCACCGAGCGCCCGAACCGTGTGCGGCCGCGCCGCAAATCAGGGCAGCTTGTCCCGGCACTCCTGCTGCGCCTTTGGCATCGGACATCGCATTGCAACGCGCGGCTGAATCGTCGATGCCGCCACTCGGGGCCGCCTTGCCGCGCGAGGGTCGAACGTAGGTCGGCTTGCCGGCTCCCGATGGCTTGAGCGGAATGTTGAGCTGTGGCGTCGCCCGCACCTCGGTCCGAAGCTCGCCAGGTGCCGTCGCGCTGTCGCGTTTCTCTTCCGGTGTCGCGGGGCGCTTCTCCGGCTTCGTCGGGGCCGATGCGGCCGGCAAGACTGCGGGTGCCGAGGCGGCGTTCTCGGCCGCGGCCGCGACACGCGGTACCGCGATGACGGCGACGGCAGCGCCGAGCACCGCAACCAGCGACGCGCTGACAAAGTGCGGGCGGTAGTTCTTCATGTCGGCTCCTCGGTCAACCGTGCGACGCCCGGCGATGCGGCAGTGTATGACGAGCCGGGCTCCGCAAGCTGCAGACGGCCCGCGTTTCCAGTTCACCCACCGCCGGGTCCGCCTACCCGGCGTGCAGGCGCCCGCCATCCGAATCGGCGTCGGGCCGGCGTCGGCGTGTAGGCTTGCGAACCGACATCCACAACTGAGACCCAACACATGCGCAACAAGCCACTCGGCCGCACCGGCCTGTTCGTCTCCGAGCTCTGCCTCGGCACCATGACCTTCGGCGGGAGCGACGGTATCTGGCGTCAGATCGGCGAGTTGAAACTGGCCGACGCGGAGCGGCTCATCGGCCAGTCCATCGATGCCGGCGTCAATTTCATCGACACGGCCGACGTCTACGCGGGTGGCGCCTCGGAGGTGATCACCGGGCAGGCCCTGAAGAACCTCAAAGTGGCGCGCGAGAACATCGTCGTCGCGACCAAGGTCTTCGGCGAGACCGGCAGCGGGCCGAACAACCGCGGCTCGTCGCGCAGCCACATCATTGACGGAGTGCACGCGAGCCTGAAACGCCTGCAGCTCGACCACATCGATCTGTACCAGTTGCACGGCTTCGACCCGGCGACGCCGATCGAGGAATCGATGCGCGCGCTCGACATGCTCGTGCAGCACGGCCACGTGCGCTATGTCGGCGTCTCGAACTGGGCGGCGTGGCAGATCGCCAAAGCGCTCGGCACCTCAGAGCGTTTGGGGCTCGCGCGCTTCGAATCGCTGCAGGCCTACTACACGCTGGCCGGGCGGGACCTGGAGCGCGAGATCGTGCCGATGCTGCAGAGCGAAGGCCTCGCGCTGATGGTCTGGAGCCCGCTCGCGGGCGGGCTGCTCAGCGGCAAGTTCGCCAGCAATGCTGCCGAAGGCGATTCCAGCCGGCGGACCAAATTCGACTTCCCGCCGGTGCATCGCGAGCGCGCCGATGCCTGCATCGCCGCGATGCGCCCGATCGCCGAAGCGCACGGCGTGTCGGTGGCGCAGATCGCGCTCGCGTGGCTCTTGCATCAGCCGCAGGTGACGAGCGTCATCATCGGCGCAAGGCGCAGCGAGCAACTTGCCGACAATCTCGCATCGACCGAAGTACGCCTCGGCGCGGACGAGTTGCAACGCCTCGATGAAGTGAGCCGTCTGCCATCGGAGTACCCGGGCTGGATGTTCGAGCGCCAGGGCGAAATCCGGCGCAGGCAGATCGTCGACGCCTCGCGCCGCGAGGCCCCAGCGACACCGGACAAGACCTGAACCCGATGCGGTCGTACGAGCCATTGGCTCGGACAAACTGAAGCGAGTTCTAATAGCGGCATGGAGCTCGGCCCCGTCATCCTGTCGCGCATTCAGTTCGCATTCGTCATCAGCTTTCACATCATTTTTCCGGCCTTCACGATCGGGTTGGCGGCGTGGCTGGCAACGATCGAGGGGGCGCATCTCCTGACCGGCAAGGCGATCTATCGCCGTGTGTTCGATTTCTGGCTGCGCGTGTTCGCCGTGTCCTTCGCCATGGGCGTCGTTACCGGCATCGTCATGGCGTTTCAGTTCGGCACCAACTGGGGCGTGCTGGCGGAGCGATCCGGCCCGGTCCAGGGCCCGCTGCTCGGCTACGAAAGCTTCACCGCCTTCATGCTCGAGGCGACCTTCTTCGGCGTCATGCTGCTCGGGCGCGAGCGCGTATCACCGCGCTTCTACTTCTTTGCCTGCTGCATGGTGTCGCTCGGGACGATGTTCTCGTCGTTCTGGATCCTGGCCAACAACAGCTGGATGCAGGTGCCGCTTGGCCACACGATGGTCGACGGCAAGTTCGTGCCCGAAGACTGGATGCAGATCGTGCTCGGGCCGGTGCAGATGGTGCGCTGGCCACACATGTTGTTCGCCGCGTTCCTGACGACCGCGATGTGCATCGCCGCCACTGGGGCGTGGTACATCCTGCGCCGGGTCCACCGGGACGAAGGCCGCGTGATGCTGCATTGGGGCTTCGCGCTGGTGGCGCTGCTGATCCCGGTGCAACTCTTCTTCGGTCACCTCACCGGGCTGTATGTGCTCGAGCACCAGCCGGCCAAGTTCGCCGCCATCGAAGCGCGCTGGCAGAACGAGCAGCCGGCGAGCGAGGTGCTGATCGCCTGGCCCGACGAGGTCGGTGAGCGCAACCTGTTCGCCCTCACCGTGCCCAAGCTCGGCAGCTTGATCGCTTCGGGCAACTGGACCGCCGCCGAAGTCGGCTTGGAGTCCTTCCCGCGCGAGGACCGGCCACCGGTGCTGATCCCGTTCTTCGGCTTTCGCATCATGGTCGGCATGGGGCTCGTGATGCTGGCCGTGTCCTGGTTGGGCAACTGGTTGCGCTGGCGCGGCACGCTGGAGACCCGGCGCTGGTTCCTCTGGGGCACGTTCCTGAGCTTTCCGACCGGCTTCGTCGCCGTGCTCGCCGGCTGGTTCACCGCCGAGGTCGGCCGCCAGCCGTGGGTGATCTATGGACTGCTGCGTACCAAGGACGCAGTCACGCCCTCGCTCACGACCGGCGACGTCTTGTTCTCGCTGACCGCTTACGTGGTGGTCTACGCGCTGGTCTATTCCTTCGGGCTTTACTACATCTACCGTTTGCTGCGCGACGGCCCGGCCGGTGAAACCGAGGCCGTCGCCAGCGCGGTCATGCCGCGAGTCCTTTCAGGCGGCGGCGGGACATTGCCGTGAACGGGCCGCCGCCGAGCGATCTGGCGCTGTTCTGGGCTGGCACGATCGCGCTGTCGATCATGGTCTACGTCATCCTCGACGGTTTCGACTTGGGCGTGGGCATTCTCTTCGGCACCGCCGGCGACGAGCGCAGGCGCGCGACGATGATGCACACCATCGAACCATTCTGGGACGGCAACGAGACTTGGCTCGTGATCGTCGGCGCCGGCTTGTTCGCCACCTTCCCTGCGGTCTACGCAGTGTTCATGGGTGCGTTCTACCTCCCGGTGCTGCTCCTGCTGTTCGGCCTGATCTTTCGTGGCGTGGCCTTCGAGTTCCGCGGCCGCAGCAAGGCCATGCGCTGGCTCTGGGACCGAGGGTTCTTCATCGGCTCGGTGGTCGTCGCGTTCGTGCAGGGCGCGGCGGTAGGCGCGATGATGCGCGGCATCGCGGTGACGGACGGGCAGTATTCCGGCGGGTCTCTGGACTGGCTGCACCCGTTTGCCGTGCTGACCGGCATCGGGCTGGTGTTCGGCTATGCATTGCTCGGCGCCGCTTGGATCGTCGTCAAGAGCGAGGGCGAACTGCGTGAATGGGCCTATGCGCGCATCCCCTGGCTCGCGGGCATCGTCTTCGTGATCATCGGACTCGCCTTCGTGGTGGTGCTTAGCGTCGATGCCGGTGCGGTGGCTCGGGGCAAGCTGGACGAGCGTGCCTGGGGCTGGGCCTTTCCCGGAATCGGTGTGGCATCGCTGGCGGCCGTCGTGCTGGCTTCGCGCGCGCGCAGGGATGTGCTGCCCTTCATGTTCAGCGTACTGTTTTTCCTCGCTGCCTTCGCGACGCTGGGTGTCATGTTCTGGCCTTTCATGGTGCCCTATGCGTTGACGGTGGGCAACGCCGCTGCACCCGAGGTATCACTGCGCTTCCTGTTCTACGGCGGCGTCGTGGTGTTGCCGGTCGTCGCCGTCTACACCATCGGCGTGTACTGGGTGTTTCGCGGCAAGCTGCGTGGCGGCTACTGACGCAGACGCTCGCAACCCTCGGACCCGCAAACCGCAGCGCTCGAGAGGAGGCCCGGCTATGCAAGCAACGATCTTTTTGCTGATCCTGATCGCACTCTTCGTCGGCGTCGCGGTCTGGGCGTTCGGCCGCAAGCGCAAGAAGCGCTTCGAGGCCGATGCGCGGATTCCGTTCGAGGACAAGGATTGAGCGCGTCGGCGAATGCGGCCGAGTGTCTTGGGCATCCCGCGAGCGCCATTGCGCGCAAGAGGAATCGCCCGCACAAATAAAAACCCCGCCTTGCTGGGCGGGGCCGGATACCAAGTTCGAGGTCCGCATCACGCGGACCTCGCAAAGCGGATCAGTCGACCTTGCGGCGGCGACGCGCGACACCGGCCACCGCTGCCAGTCCGACGAGCATCAGCGCGTAGGTCTCGGGCTCAGGTACGCCAACGATGGAGTTGATCCAGTCGACGTTGCTGTAGACGGCCGTCGAGGCCATCAGGTCGCCCCAGCTACCGCTGTTGGCCGTGCTGAAGTCGCAGCTCGGGGTGATGCGACCGTCGCAGAACTGCCAGCCCCAGCTGTGCACGCCCGTCACCAGCCACTCAGTGCCGTTCCAGACGAAGTCACCGCCGCCGGAATCACCCCCGGTGATCAGCGATTCGATGTTGTCGCCGTTGTTGCTGGTCCACTGGTTGCCGGTCATGCCAGCGACGATGCCCAGCGTGTTGTTGCCGGCAGTACCGCTGTCGTAGTCGGCAACGTACTCTTCGCCGTAGGTGTTGTCGCCCGGGCCGTCACCCTTCGAACCGGTCGGATCCCAGGCGTCGAGGAAGACCTTGGAGGTCACGTCATAGGTGTTGTAGCCATAGTGGCCATGGCCCCACTCGTCCCAGTTCGGCGCGGTCGCAGTGTTCCCCTGCGTGGTCGTGCCGTACCCCATCATCAGCACCTGCTTGCCCAGCGCGCTGTTCGGGTCGATGTTGAAGCCCTTGATGCCGACCACCGGCGCGTCGAGCTTGACGATCGCCATGTCGGCGCCGGTGCCCAGAGAGCCGTTCCAGCCCGGCTTCACGTACGCCGTGGTGCCCGAACGGGTGGCGGTCGCAACATTGTTGTTCAGACCGAAATCGATCCGCATGATGTTGAAGTCGTCGGCGCAATGGCCTGCGGTCAACACGTACTGGCCACCGGCAAGCAGCGTCCCAGAGCAGATGTAGCCGCCGTTGTCGATACTGCCGTCGTTGTCGAAAAACAGGCGTGCGACGCCGTCGAAATTCGCGCCGTTGAACGTCGATGCCGAATTGAAGCGCCAGTTCGAAGGCGCCGAATTGTTCGACATCGCTTGCGCCGAGCCGAAGGCGACCAGCAGGGCAGCAATCGGCGTGAGCCGCAATGCACGGGTGGTGAACGTCATCCTGAAACTCCTCGAGTGGTTGATTGCCGTTTTATTCTGCCGTCGTCGGCCCCGTCCCGTGCACGCCACCCCCACGAACGAGGGGGGGCAATTACCTTGAGCATTGAGAAATCCGCACTGGCGCTCGGCAGCGCCTCAGGAACCTTGAAGGGACTAGAAAAGGCCGGCCTGTTGCACCGCGCCGACCAGCACGCTCGCCAACTCGTCCGTTTGTGCCGACAAGTCGGACGAAGCCGGCGCTGTCGCCTGCGCACTCCAGACCACGCGACCGCTCGTCACATCGACGAGCGTGCTGCTGCCCGCCATCCCGGCGCCACCCGAGCCACCGACCGGCACCGCCACGCCGACGCCACCGCCGACCCCGCTGCGCGAGCCACCACCCGAACCGCCGAAGCCGCCGATGCCGAAGCTGAAGGAGGGCGTCGTGCTGGGCGCCGAGTAGTCGGGCCTGAGCGTCGTACGCAGCACGGAGCGCGCGCCCGCAGACTTGGCAGCCGCGAGGGTGGCCTCGGCGTTCGCCTCTGCTCCCGCCGAAACGTTCGGGAGCGCGGCGGCGCTCACCGGCTTCGCGCCGAGCGCGGCGATGCGCGTCGAAAACTGGCTTTCGCACAGCAGGCGGACCGTCGTGTCCTGCGCTTCGCACACGACGAGGACCGTGGTTCCGCGCAACGACTGCTTCGGGACCTGCGTGTCGACCCACTGCGCGCCGATCTGGGTCGATGCACAAGCCGCGACGAGCAAGAGCGCAGACGCCGAGACGGCGAGCCGTGCACCCACACGACGGTGATCCGGGCGCAAGAAGGTCATGGGCGTCTCCGCAGCGGTTGCACTGCAGTCGCTGACAACTGAATGTTCATTTCGCAACCGCGACCTCTGGCACATGCTTGCCGACCTTGGGCGGCTTGCGCGCGTCGTAGTCGGCCTGCATGCGTTTGAGCTCGAAGATGCCGTAGATGGCGGTCGCCATCATGAGCAGCACAAGCGCGCCGCCGGATGCTCGCTCGAGTGGGAACATGGATTCCCGGTTGGCCACATAGCCGGTGACGATGAGCACGGGGATCGACAGGTTGATCAGCCAGTTCACCGGACGCGACACGACGTAGTGCAGCGTGCCGAAGCCAGCGAGCTGGTAGACCAGGAACGGCACGATGGCGAGCGCCGGGATCAGCTCGGAGGCCCCGAGCGCCACCGGCGCAGCGCCAGGCACGACCTTGTGCAGCAGTTCGCTGTTGGCGAGTTGGTGAAACAGCGTCGGCATTGCATTGAGCAGCGAGACGATGCCCATCAATTCGAGCACCAGCGCACCACTCCACAGCCCGACGCGCGACGCGTTGTCGGATGTCGAACCCGAAGACTGCGTCGAGATGAACAGGCCGGCGACGATGGACGCGGCGCTCGCGAGCATCAGGAATTCGATCGTGATGCCGAAGCCGGTCGGCTCGCCGGTCTTCAGGAGCAGCAGCGCGGTGAAGCCGGGCACGTAGAACATCACCCGGATGACGCGGATGCTCAGGCGCGGGTCGCGCTCGGGCGGCATCACCGGCAACGGCTGCCCGTCGATGCCAAGGTTCAGTGCGTCATGCGCCATGTTTTCCACCGCCTGTAAGGTTTCCCGCGGTCGCGGACTGGGCGAATGTTAGCGCGCCGGCGCTCAACCCGACAGACCGGAAAGACGCGACGGCGCGGGCTCAGGTCGGCGCGACGAGTTCCCTGCGCGTGACCGGTCCCTTGCCGCTGAATCGGTCCAGATAGAGATAGATCACGGGTGTGATGTAGAGCGTGATCGCTTGCGAGAAGACGAGCCCGCCAACCACCGCCAGGCCGAGCGGCTGGCGCAACTCGGCTCCCGCGCCAAGGCCGAGCGCGATCGGTATCGCGCCGCACAGCGCGGCAAGGGTCGTCATCATGATCGGCCGAAAGCGCAGCACGCAAGCGTCGTGGATCGCCTGCTCTGGCGCGAGGCCGCGTTCGCGCTGGGCGTCGAGTGCGAAGTCGATCATCATGATCGCGTTCTTCTTCACGATGCCGATCAGCAGCAGGATGCCGATGGTCGCGATCAGCGTCAGGTCCTGGCCGAAGAACTGCAGCGTCAGCAAGGCGCCGACCGCCGCCGAAGGCAGCCCCGCAAGAATGGTGAGCGGGTGGATGTAGCTTTCGTAGAGCACGCCGAGCAACACATAGATCACGAGCAGCGCGGAGATGATGAGAATCGCCTGGCTCGCCTGCGAGCTCTTGAACACCGCCGCATCACCGCCGTAGGCCGTGATGATTGAAGCCGGCATGCGCAACTCCTCGCGGTAACGTTCGATGCGCTCCGTCGCAGTCCCGAGCGGCACGCCGGGCGCGAGATTGAACGACACCGTCACCGCCTGCAACTGGCCGACGTGGTTGACCGCCGTCGGCCCGATGCTGCGCGCCACCGTCGCGAAGCTCGACAACGGCACCAGTGCGCCACTGTTGCTGCGCACGTAGACGCCGTTGAACGCGCTTTCGTCGGCCTTTGCCGAGGGCGTCACCTCCATGATCACCTGGTAGCTGTCGGCCGGCGTGTAGATGGTCGACACCTGGCGCTCGCCGAAGGCAGAGTAGAGGCTGGAGCGCACCGCGTCGATATCGACGCCAAGCGTGTTCGCGCGATCCCTGTCGATCTTCAAACTCACCTGCAGGCCCTTCAACTGCGAGTCGCTCGTGACGTCGCGAAACAGCGGATCGGTGCGCAGTTTCTCCTGCAACTTCACCGCCCAGTCATTGAGTGCGTCTGCCTTCACACTTTGCAGGATGTACTGGAACTGGCTCTTGCTCGGGCGGCCGCCGAGTTGCAGGTTTTGTACCGGCTGCGGGAAGGCGGCAAGCCCCGGCACCTCGCGCAATTTGCGGCGCAGGCCCTCGACGACCTGTTTCATCGGCGCGCGTTCGGCGTGCGGCTTCAGGTTGATGAACATGCGCCCGGTGTTCTGCGCGCCGAAGCCCCCGTTGAACGAGCTCACCGTCAGCACGTTCGGGTCGGCGCGCACGATCGCTGCCGCACGATCCTGCAGCGCCACCATGGCGGGGAACGAGATGTCCTCTGCCGCCTCCGTGCTGATGCGCAGCTGGCCGATGTCCTCCTCGGGAAAGAAGCCCTTCGGGATCGTCACCGAGAGCCACGCCGTAGCGCCGAAGGTCGCGAATGCAATAAGCAGCACGGCGAGTCGATGCTGCAAGGCCAGGTCCAGCGTGCGCGTGTAGGCGGAGAGCATCGCGTTGAAACCGCGCTCGAAGAGACGGACGAGCGCCCCGGGCGGCGCCTGGTGCGCGGTGTCCTTGATGAAGCGGCTCGCGAGCATCGGCACCAGCGTGAGCGAGACGAAGGCCGAAGCCGCGATCGCGAGCGAGACGACGACCGCGAACTCGTGGAACAGGAGCCCGATCACGCCCGGCATGAAGAAAATCGGGATGAAGACCGCGACGAGCGATATCGAGATCGAGAGGATCGTGAAGCCCACCTCGCGCGAACCTTTGAGCGCCGCCTCGAACGGCGCCATGCCTTCCTCGACGTGGCGCATGATGTTCTCGAGCATCACGATCGCATCGTCCACCACCAGCCCGACGGCGAGCGTGAGGCCCAGCAGCGAAATGTTGTCCAGGCTGTAGCCGAACGCCCACAGCATCGCGATCGCGCCCATCAGCGAGACCGGAAGCGACAGCGTCGGAATCAGCGTCGCGACGACACGGCGCAGAAACAGGAAGATCACGAGCACGACGAGTGCGATCGTTCCCATCAGCGTCAGCGTCACGTCGTGCAGGGCGTTGCGGATCGAAGTCGACCGGTCGTTGACGACCGTGAGCTTCACCGACGCCGGCAGTTGCGAAACGAACTCGGGTACTGCGGCGCGCACGGCGTCGACCACCTTGACCGTATTCGCATCCGGCTGGCGCATCACCGCGAGCGAGATCGAGGTTTCGCCGTCCAGTGTGGCGCGCGTCTTGACGGTTTCGAAGCTGTCCTCCACCGAGGCAACGTCGCGCAGCCGCACGACGCTGCCGCCCCGGCTGGCGATGATCAGGTCGGCGAACTCGGCGGCGTTTCGCAACTGGCGATTCGCCTGCAGCGTAAGGGTCTGGCTGCTGCCGTCGAGCGTGCCGACCGGCGTGTTGGCGTTGGCCGCGCGCAGCGCATTGGTCAACTCGTCGAGGCTGATGTTGCGTGCCGCGAGCGCGTCTGGCTGAACCCGCACCCGCACCGCGAAGCGCTTCTGGCCGTAGACGTTGACCTGGGCGACGCCTTCGAGCGTCGACAGCGTCGGTGCGATCAGGTGTTCCGCGTAGTCGTTCAGATCCGACAGGTTCATCGACGGCGATTGCAGCGCGATGAAGAGCACGGGCGCGTCGGCCGGGTTCACCTTGCGGTACGACGGCGGCACCGTCATGTCCTGGGGCAGCGAACGCTGCGCACGCAGCAGCGCCGCCTGCACATCGACCGACGCAGCGTCGATATCGCGCCCCTGATCGAACTCGAGCGTGAGGGAGGTGGCGCCGAGCGTGCTGCTCGAGCTGATGACGGCCAGACCCGGGATCGTCGCGAACTGCTTTTCCAGTTGCAGCGCGACGGAAGTCGCCATCGTTTCCGGGCTCGCCCCGGGCAGGGCGGCGAAGACGTTGATGACGGGCGTGTTGTAGCTCGGCAGCGCCGCGACCGGTATGCGCCCATAGGCGATCACGCCGGCCAGCACGATCGCGGCATTCAGCAGCACCGTCATCACCGGACGGCGGATGAAGAGTTCCGAGAGATTCATCTCGCGGTCACATCGTGCTCACGTCGCCATCCGAGCCTGCGAAGCGCCAACCGGTGGCGACTTCGCACCCTCGGCGGAGCCCGCTTCGGTGCCGGGGGCGGGCGTCGAACGCACCTTGCCGGCCGAGCCCGACGCCGGTGGCTCCGGCGCGCGCACCTGCACCGCGCTGCCGGGGCGCAGGTTCTGCCGACCTTCGAGGACGACGCGAGTTCCTGGCTCGAGCCCACTGACCGCGGCGAGCGTGCCCTCAGAAGCGATCAGCTCGACCTTGCGCTGCGCCGCCTTGCCGTCGTCACCGACGACGAACACCGCCTTCGCACTAAGCCCCTGCACGATCGCCGATTGCGGAATCACGATCACGCCGGCAAGCGTGCGCACGACGAGCTGCACGTTGACGTAAGCGCCCGGCCAGAGCAATTGTTCCTTGTTGTCGAACACCGCTTTGAGCTTGACGGTGCCGGAAGCCGCATCAACCAGGTTGTCGACGAACTGCAGGCGACCTGTGAGAGACGCACGCCCGTCAGGGAGAACGGCGCTGACCGGCGCGTTGCCCGCCTTCAAGCCGGCGAGCACGTCAGGCAGATCGCGCTGCGGCAGCGTGAAACTGACCGCGATCGGATCGAGCTGCGTGATCGTCACGAGCGGCGCGCCGCTCGGCTGCACATAGCTGCCGGCATAGACGTTGATCGCGCCGGCACGGCCGGCCGACGGCGCAACGATGCGGCTGTAGGACAGCGCCACCCGCGCCGCCGACACGGCCGCGCGATCGGCGCTCACTGCCGCCTGCTGGCCTTCGACGAGCGTGAGATTGGTATCGACCGCGCTTTGTGAAACGAACTTCTGATTCAACAGGTCGCGGCTGCGCGCGAGCTGGCGCTCGGCATCGGCGAGCGCCGCCTGATCGCGCTGGAGCTGGGCCTGCGCCTTCGCGAGGTTCGCCTCGTCGGCGCGGCTGTCGAGTGTGAAGAGCAACTCGCCGGCCTTCACGAACTGCCCCTCGGTGATGTTGACCTTCGCGATCACGCTCGCCACCTGTGGGCGGATGTCGACCGTGTTGAGCGCGCTGACCGTGCCGTTGGTCGCGAGGGTCACGGGCCAGTCGCGCCGTTCGGTGACGATCACCGAGACGCTTACCGGGACATCGGCGCCCGCGCCGCCCTTCGGCCTGAGCGGCGATCCGCTGCCGCTGGTTGCCGCTGACTGACCCGACTGCACCCACCAGGCGGCAAAGACCGCGCCCGCAGCAAGCGCCGCGACCAGGCCCCAGATCTTCAACTTGGGCATGGCACTCGGGTTCTTCGTCTCCATCCGTGTGCCAACCGCCTCAGGCAGACTTCATGACGAGTTCGAAGTGCTCGACCATCGGCGGCACTGCGAAGAACGGGCCGACAAACGCTCGCCACTGCGCAAACAACGGGCCTTGGCGAAAGCCGACCGTATGGTCCTCTAGGGTCTCCCAGTAGATCATCAGGATGTAGCGGTCCGGCGACTCGACGCCGCGATTGACCTTGTAACCGCGGAAGCCCTTGGCCTGCGCGATGACAGTCTCGACGCCAGCGCGGACGGCGGCCTCGAACTCGGCACTCTTGTCGGGCGTGATGCGGATGTCGGCGATCTCGAGAATCATGAAGGGCTCCGGCGCGATTGTTGCAGCAGGCGTGCATTCTCGCCCGGCGCCGCCGCGGACGCACGGTGGGCCCCCGATGGACGTATCAGACCCCGAGCAACGGCGCGAGTTCCTCCGGCCGCCCGGCGAGGTCGGCCGAGTCGCCGGTGAGCACGACGACGCCCTTTTCCATCACCACCGCCAGGTCGGTGTGGGCGAGCACTGCGCGGTAATCGCGGTCGACGATGAGCGTGCTGATGCCGCTCTTGCGGATTGCACCGACGACGCGCCATATCTCGGCCACGATCAACGGAGCGAGGCCCTCGGTCGCCTCGTCGAGGATCACCAAGCTCGGGTTCGTCATCAGCGCGCGGCCGACCGCAAGCATCTGCTGCTCGCCGCCCGAGAGCTGCTGACCGCCGTGGGCGAGCCGCTCGGCAAGGCGCGGAAAGGTCGCCATCACGCGCTCGAAGGTCCACTCGCGACGGCCGTCGGCGCCGCTGCGCGCTGCCATGACGAGGTTCTCGCGCACCGACAGGTTCGGGAAGATGCCGCGCCCTTCCGGCACGTAGCCGATGCCCAGGCGCGCCATGCGCTCGGGCGGGAAGCCCGTCACGTCGCGCTCATACCAGCGCACCGCGCCTGACGAGGCGCGAACATACCCCATCAGCGTGCGGATCAAGGTCGTCTTGCCCATGCCGTTGCGCCCGAGCAGTCCGACCGCCGCACCGGCGGGAATCTGCAGGTCGACACCGCGCAGGATGTGGCTCTCGCCATAGAAGGCATTCACGCCCTGCGCCGAAAGCAGCATTTGCGAGCCCCCGGTGGCGTGCGCCGCCTCAGCCACGGTCCTCACCCAGGTAGGCGACGAGCACCTGCGGATGCGTGCGGATCGTCTCGGGCGCGTCGCTTGCAATGACTTCGCCATTGACCATCACCGTGATCTTGTCGGCGACGCGAAACACGGCGTCCATGTCGTGCTCGACGAGCAACACCGCGTGATGGCGCTTCAGGCTCTTCAGCAGTTCGAGCATGCGCTCGGTCTCTTCGGCGCCCATGCCGGCGAGCGGCTCGTCGAGCAGCAGCACGCGAGGATTCGTGGCCAGGCACATCGCGATCTCGAGCTGGCGCTGCTGGCCGTGGCTGAGCGATCCGGCCGCCCGCGATGCGAGATCGGTCAAGCCGGCCGCTTCGAGCGCGTCCCGCGCGACGCCGCCACTGTCCGCACAATGCGCCGCCGATTGCCAGAGACGCCACGGCCGTTGCAGCGCGGCCTGCGCGCACAGCCGCGTGTTCTCGAACACCGTGAGCGGCGGGAAGATCGTCGTGCGCTGGTAGCTGCGCCCGATGCCGGCGCGCGCGCGGTGGGGCTGCGACCAGGCGGTGATGTCCTCTCCGGCGAGTTCGACGCGTCCGCTGCTCGCCGGCATCTCGCCCGACAGCATGTTGATCAGTGTGGATTTGCCCGCGCCGTTGGTGCCGATCACCGCATGCAGCTCGTCCGCGTGCAGCTCGAGCGAGACGCCAGCCACCGCGGTGAGTCCACCGAAGTGGCGCGTCAGCGCAACGGCGCGCAGCAGCGGCTCAGCCATGACGCCCTCGATGCAGGAACGCCCCGACACCCATCAAGCCCTTCGGCAGCCAGGCCACGAAGGCGATGATCGTCAGGCCGAGCGTCAGCTGCCAGTGCGAAGCGATGGAACCGAGCAGCGCCTCGGACTGGAAGAACTCCTTCAGAAGCGTGAACGCCGCAGCGCCGAGCACCGCACCGCGCAGGCTGCCGATGCCGCCAAGGATGATCATCAACAGCACCGCGCCCGACTCGTGCCATGAGAGCAGTTCCGGGTTCACCGCGCCGTCCTTCACCGCGAGCAGAAAGCCGGCCAGCCCCGCCAGGGCGCCTGCGAGCACGAATGCAGCGAGCTTGTACGCGTAGGTCGCGAAACCCGCCGCGCGCATGCGCTGCTCGCTGACGCGAATGCCGGTCAGCGCATGCCCGAAGCGTGATCGCGCAAGCACGGCGAGCAGCGCGTAGGTGGCGATCAACGAAGCGGCCACCAAGTAGTACAGCGCGCGCTTGTCGTCGAGATCGATCAGCGTGCGCCCGCCGACCTCGAGCACCGGCTTGAAGTACAGGAAGATGCCGTCGCTGCCGCCACCGAGCTTGGTGTCGTGGAACACGAAGTAGGCCATTTGCGCGAATGCGAGAGTGACCATGATGAAGTACACGCCCTTCGTGCGCAGGCTCAGCGCGCCGACGAAAAGCGCGTAGCCGGCCGCCGCGGCGATCGCCGCCGGCAGCAGCCAGACGAGTGAGGCGGCGCCGCTGTCACCCGTGCCGATCACCGCGACGTAGGCGCCGATGCCAAGGAAGGCGGCATGGCCGAGGCTGACGAGGCCGGTCATGCCGACCAGCAGTTCGAGGCTCAACGCGAAGATCGCGTAGATCGCGATCTTGACGACGAGGTCGTGCGTGTACGGCGTGAGCACGAGCGGCAGCGCGAGCAGCACGCCGGCCGCGAGGAGCGGGGCGATCCACGATCTTTCAGTACCCACGGCGCATCAGACCTTCGGGCCGCCAGACGAGGATGATCGCCATCAGCAGATAGACGCCGATGCCGCTGAACTCGGCGAAGAACACCTTGCCGAAGGTATCGACGAAGCCGACCAGCAATGACGCGACGAGCGCCCCGGTGATCGAGCCGATGCCGCCGATGACGACGACGACGAAGCAGATGATCAGCACGCTGCCGCCCATGCCGGGGTAGACGGACGACAGCGGCGCCGCGATCATGCCGGCGAGCGCGGCGAGCGCGACGCCGCCGGCGAACACGATGCGATAGAGCAGCTTGATGTCGACCCCGAGGCCGCGCACCATGTCGCGATTGCTCGCGCCGGCGCGGATCATCATCCCGAGGCGGGTGCTGTTGACGACCCAGTACAAGGCGATCGCCACGACGATGCAGGCGACGGATGCGAACACCCGGTACCACGGGTACGACATCAAACCGCCAAGCGCAAAGCCGCCGGCCAACCACTGCGGCACCGGCACGCCATGCACGTCGTTGCCGACGAGCAGGCTGCGCATCTCCTCGAAAACGAGGATCAGCGCGTACGTCATCAGCACCTGCTGCAGATGGTCGCGCTGATAGAGGTAGCTGAAGAACACCCACTCGAGCACGAAACCGAACAGCGCCGAAAGCACCACGCCGCTGACGAGCATCAGCAGGAACTGCTGGCCGAAGAACGGCGCAAGGCTGAATGCGAGGTATGCGCCCAGCATGTAGAAGCTGCCGTGCGCGAGGTTGATCACGCCCATGATGCCGAAGATCAGCGTCAGCCCGGACGCCACCAGGAACAGCAGCAGGCCGTACTGCACGGCGTTCAGGCACTGGACGAGGAAGGTGGCGAGATCCATGCAGGGCTGGGCCGGCGATGCGCGCCGTCGTTGGCGAGACGACTCTAGCAGGCGAAGTGCACAGCGGCGCGCCACTTGCAGCGCGCCGCTCGGGACGGCGACCGATTCAGGCCGAGCGCCGGAACAACGGCTCCGCGCGCTCGCATGAGCGCGCGCCGAGCGCGACTCCTATTGCATCTTGCAACCGCGCGCCGGGTCGGCCAGGTTCTTGACCGCGATCGACACCATCTCGTTGTTCTCGCCCTTGACTTCACGCAGATAAATGTCCTGCACCGGGTTGCCGGCGGCGGAGATCGTGAACTTGCCACGCGGGCTGTCGACCACGACTTTGTGCATCGCGGTCGTGATCACGTCGCGCTTGGTGAGATCGCCCTTCGCCGCCGTCAGGCCCGCGTTGAGGATCTGCGCCGCATCGTAGCCCTGCACCGCGTAGACGTCGGCGTTGGATTTGTAGGCAATCGCGTAGTTCTTGCGGAAGGTGTTGTTGCGCGGCGTGTCGAGGTTGTCGGCGTAATGCAATGCGGTGAGCAGCCCTTGCGCCGCGGCGCCCTGCGCCTGCAGCGTGCCATCGGTCAGGAAGCCCGAGCCCATCAGCGGCACGGTCTTCGTCAAACCCGCTGCGGCGTAGTCCTTGACGAACTTGACTGCGCCGCCGCCGGCGAAGAAGGCAAAGACCACGTCGGGCTTCTGCGATGCGATCTCGGTCAGCAAAGCCTGGAACTCGACGTTCGGGAACGGCAGGTTCAGATCCTTGATGACCTTGCCGCCGCCCTTCTCGAAGGCCTCGGTGAAGCCCTTCACCGTCTCGGCGCCGGCCGCGTAGTTCCAGGTGATCGTCATCGCGCGCTTGTAGCCTTTCTTCGCCGCGGCGACGCCGGTCGCGTAGCCCGGCTGCCAGTTCGAGAAGCTGCTGCGCACGATGTTGGGCGCGCACATCGGCCCGGTGATCGCGTCGGCGCCGGCGTTCGGCACGATCAGCAGCGTGTTGCTGTCCTTCGCGGCCTTGGCCATCCCGAGCGCCACGCCCGAGTGCACGGTGCCGACGAGCACGTCGACGTTGTCGCGCTTGATCAGCTTGTTGACGTTGTCCGTCGCCTTCGACGGATCGCTTTCGTCGTCGACCTTGAAGTATTCGATCGAGCGCCCGCCGAGCTTGCCGCCGTGCTCCTGCACGTAGAGCTTGAAGCCGTTCTCGATCGCAGTGCCGAGGCCCGCATAGGTGCCGGTTGCAGGCAACATCAGGCCGACCTTGATCGGCGCGGAATCCTGAGCCTGGGCGGCGATCGCGCTGCAGCCAAGAACGGCGGCGAGCAGGGTAAGACGGGGCGCTGTGGACATGCGTTGCTCCTGAATGAAATTGGGATGCGGGTGGAACCGCGTCTCGAACCGGTTGATGAACTGGCCAGCCGTGAAGCCTGCTGGCGCGTGCCGCGCGAGGCCGATCGATTGCCGGCATCTTATTCGGCTGGCGATTCCTGCCTATCCGGGCTTACGCAGGGACCGTCGAGGATCCGCCGCCGCGCATGGGAAACCCCGATCGCCCGGAACCTCCACTTACTTAAGAATGCCAACCAAATGCTTCGCGACATCACTGTGCCTCGCCTGTCAGCCAAGCTCAGCCCTTCGGCACTTCGAGCGGTGCCGCAACCAGCGATCGCACAGTGCGGCATGGGTGCGCTGTTGCCGCGAAGGTGACGGCCATGGCGCCTCGCACCACCTTGCACGAGGTCAACGTGCAGTTCGGCGACTGCGACCCCGCAGGCATCGTCTTCTTCCCGAACTTCTCGCGCTGGATGGACGCGGCGTCGCTGTCGTTCTTCATGCAGTGCGGCGTGCCGCCATGGCGCGAGCTGGTGAAGACGCGCGGCATCGTCGGCACGCCGCTGCTCGAGATCAACACCCGCTTCCTGCAAGCGGTGACCTACGGCGAGACGATCGTCATCACGACCTGGATCGAGGAGTGGCGCGCGAAGGTCTTCGTGCAGATGCACCGCGTGACGCGTCGCACGGGCCCAGTCGCGAACGCCGACGACGAGCTCGTCTGCGAGGGCCGCGAAGTGCGTGCCTTCGTCAAGCGCGATGCCGACAATCCGGATCGACTGCGTGCCATCCCCGTGCCCGACGACATCCGCGCGATGTGCTCCTGAGGACGCCATCCGGCTCGCATGGATTTCTCGATCGCCAGCATCCTGATGCTCGACGGCGCGACCAACGGCGCAATCTATGCGCTGATGGGCCTCGCGATCGTCCTCGTATTCGCCGTCACACGTGTGATCTTCATCCCGCAGGGCGAATTCGTCGCCTACGGCGCGCTGACGCTTGCAATGCTGCAACTCGGGCGCATGCCGGGCACGGCGTGGCTGCTGCTCGCGATGGCGCTTCTCGCCGCCGTGCTCGATCTCGTCCAGGGGCTGCGCGCGCGGCACGGCGTGGCACTGCTTGCGCGCAACGCCGCGCGGACACTCGCGCTGCCGCTCGCCGTCACCGCGCTTGCCTGGTGGGCCGCGCCGCGCCAGCTCAATCTCGTCTTTCAGAGCCTGTTGACGCTGGCCATCGTGACGCCGATCGGCCCGCTCGTCTATCGACTGGCCTACCGATCGCTCGCCGACGCGACGGTGCTCGTGCTCCTGATCGTCTCGGTCGGCGTGCACTTCGCGCTCACCGGCTTCGGCCTTGTCGCATTCGGCGCCGAGGGCTTTCGCAACCCGAGCTTCTGGGATGCGCGCTTTGCCGCCGGCGCCCTCACGCTGTCGGGCCAGACGCTGATCATCTTTTTGGTCTCGATCGCGCTGATCCTCGGCCTCAAGCTCTTCTTCGACCGGACGCTGCGCGGCAAGGCGCTGCGTGCCACCGCAGTCAACCGCCTCGGTGCGCGGCTGATGGGCATCTCGGCGGCCAGCGCCGGCGCGCAAAGCTTTGCGCTCGCCGCCTTCATCGGCGCGCTCTCGGGCCTCTTGATCGGGCCGACGACGACGCTGTCCTATGACTCCGGCTTCCTGATCGGCCTCAAGGGGTTCGTCGCGGCCATCTTCGGTGGGCTCGCGAGCTATCCGGCGACCGCGCTCGGTGCGCTCTTCGTCGGCCTGATCGAATCGTTCAGTTCGTTCTGGGCGAGCGCGTTCAAGGAGGTGATCGTCTTCACGCTGATCCTGCCCGTCCTGCTGTGGCGATCGTTCCAGCATGCGCAGGACGACGAGGAGGAATAGCGCGATGCGGCGCAACTTCCTGATCGCCTTCGTCGTGCTGCTGGCGATCGTGCCGCTGCTGCCGGTGCCCGAGTTCTGGATCACGCAGCTGAACTACATCGGCCTGTACGCACTCGTCGTGCTCGGCCTCGTGCTGCTGACGGGCATCGCCGGGCTGACCTCGTTCGGGCAGGCGGCATTCGTCGGCCTCGGCGCCTACACCGCGGCCTACCTGACGCTGACGTACGGCATCTCGCCGTGGCTCACGGTGTTCGCGGGCCTCGCGATCACGACCGTTGTCGCGCTCGTGCTCGGTTGGGTCACGCTGCGCATGTCGGGCCACTACCTGCCGCTCGCGACCATCGCATGGTGCCTGTCGCTGTACTACCTGCTCGGCAACATGGCGACGCTCGGCAGGTATGACGGTCTGATGGGCGTGCCTGCGATCCACTTCTTCGGCTTCGGCCTGAACACCGGGCGGCACTTCTACTATCTGCTCTGGCCGATCGTCATACTCGCCGCGATCGGCATGACCCACCTGCTCGATTCGCGCAGCGGCCGAGCGATCCGCGCACTGAAGGGCGGCACGACGATGGCCGAGGCGATGGGCATCGACACCTTCCGCTACAAGGTCACCGCGTTCCTGATCGCGGCGCTGCTGGCGAGCGTCTCAGGGTGGTTGTTTGCGCACTTCCAGCGCTCGGTCAATCCGTCGCCCTTCGGGCTGAAGATGGGCATCGAGTATCTGTTCATGGCAGTGATCGGCGGTGTCGGCCATGTCTGGGGGGCGCTCGCCGGCGCGGCGCTCGTGAAGGTGCTGGAAGACCAGTTGCAGGCCTGGCTGCCGACCCTGCTCGGTGCGAGCGGCAACTACGAAGTGATCGTGTTCGGCATCCTGCTCGTGCTGGTGCTGAAGTACGCGCGCGATGGCGTGTGGGACTTCGTCGAGCAGCGTCTGCCGCGCAACGTGCGCGCGCGCGACTGGGGCGACGCAGCGCGCCTGCCCGAAGGCGCCAAGCCCGCGCACGGCGAAGTGGTGCTCGACGTGGACGCGGTGCGCAAGGAGTTCGGCGGCCTGGTCGCCGTCAATGACGTCAGCTTTCAGGTGCGTGCGGGCGAGATCGTCGGCCTGATCGGGCCCAACGGCGCAGGCAAGTCGACGACCTTCAACCTCGTGACCGGTGTGCTGCGGGCGACGCGTGGCGAGGTGCGGCTGCGCGGCGAGCGGATCGAGGCCCTGCGTTCGCGCGAGATCGCGCGGCGCGGCGTCTCGCGCACCTTTCAGCACGTGAAGATGATCCCGACCATGACGGTGCTCGAGAACGTCGCTCTTGGCGCCCATCGGCGCGGCAAAGGTGGGGTTGCGCGCGCGATGCTGCGGCTCGACCGTGATGAGGAACGCCGTCTGCTGCGCGAGGCCGAGCGTCAGCTCGTGCGCATCGGTCTGGACGGCCACAGGCACGAACTCGCGGGCAACCTCGCGCTCGGCCCGCAACGCTTGATGGAGATCGCGCGCGCGCTCGCCGCGGACCCGGCGCTGCTGTTGCTCGACGAGCCCGCGGCCGGGCTGCGGCTGCTGGAAAAGCAGGCCTTGGCCGACGTGCTGCGCCAGCTGCGCGACGAGGGCATGAGCATCCTGCTCGTCGAGCACGACATGGACCTCGTGATGGGCCTCGTCGATCGCATCGTCGTCATGGAGTTCGGCACACTGCTGATCGAGGGCACGCCCGAGGAGGTGCAGGCGAGCCCCGCGGTGCGCGCGGCGTATCTCGGCACCGAGCACTGAGATTGCGATGGCGACAGATCCAGCCTTGCTCGAAGTCACCGACCTGCACGCCGGCTACGGCAAGGCGGAGGTGCTGCACGGCGTCACTCTCCGCGCCGAGCGCGGGCAGGTCATCACTGTCATCGGCCCGAACGGCGCCGGCAAATCGACGCTGCTCAACGCCCTGATGGGCGTGCTGCCGTCGCGCGGCGAGATCGCCTGCGACGGGCGCAGCCTGCAAGGCGTCGCGCTCGAGGAGCGCGTCAAGCAGGGCATGGCGCTCGTGCCTGAGACGCGCGCGCTGTTCGGCACGATGACGGTCGCGGACAACCTCGCGCTCGGTGCCTACCGACTGGCGCGCCAGGGCCGCGAGGAAACACGCGGCACGATGGAGAAGGTGTTCAACCTCTTTCCTCGGCTGAAGGAGCGCCGCGCGCAGATCGCCGGCACGCTCTCGGGCGGCGAGCGCCAGATGCTCGCGCTCGGCCGCGCGCTGATGTCGCAACCGACGCTGCTGCTGCTCGACGAGCCCAGCCTCGGCCTCGCGCCGGTCGTCGTGCGCGAGATCTTTCGCGCGATCGACGGTCTGCGCACCACTGGCGTCACGATCGTGCTCGTCGAGCAAAACGCGCGCGCAGCCCTCGAAGTGGCGGACCACGGCTACGTGCTCGAAATGGGCGAGGTCGCGCTTGAAGGCGCGGCGCGCGAGCTGGCGCAGGATCCGCGCGTCATCGACACCTATCTCGGCGCCGCGCGCGCGAAGAGCTGAGACGAAGGCCGCGCGCTCGCAGCACCGGGTCCACGCCGTTCCGCGTGCCGATCGTCCGGCTGCGCGCCGCAGAACGGGCTGGACATCTCGCGCCTCGCGCATCTGGTGGGCTGAGGGTTGCCGCGATGCGCCCGCCAGCGCCGTGAGGCGCGTGGGACGCCGATTACAATCACGGGTTGTCCGAGCCGCCTGAAGCCGCCGGCTCCCACCCAGAAAGGACCCTGTCGTGTTCATAACCGAAGCCTTCGCCCAGGCCGCGCCCGCCGCGGCCGGCGCCGAGTCACCACTCTCCGGCCTGACGAGCATGCTGCCACTGGTGCTGATGTTCGTTGTGCTTTACTTTGTGATGATCCGTCCGCAGATGAAGCGCCAAAAGGAAGCCAAGGCGATGATCGAGGCGCTCGCCAAGGGCGACGAGGTCGTCACCGCCGGCGGCATGCTTGCCAAGGTCAACAAGCTCGACGAAGGCTACCTGACCGTTGAGGTTGCGAGCGGGGTCGAGGTGCGCATCCAGCGGACTGCGGTGATCCAGGTGCTGCCCAAGGGCACGATCAAGTAAGGCGACGCCCGCGCCCGCGGCCGCCAAGAGGCGGGCCGGGGCACGGACCCGATGAACCCTCGATGAATCCGGCGGCCCGCGGCGCGGCGCCGCGCTCGCGTCATCCAGCAGAGGTGTCATGAACCGTTATTCGCTTTGGAAGTACGCGATCCTCGTCGTCGCGCTGCTCGTCGGGCTGGTCTACACCCTGCCCAATTTCTTCGGCGAGGCGCCTGCGGTGCAGGTGTCCAGCGCGCGCGCAACGATCAAGCTCGACGCCTCGTTCGCGCAGCGCGTCGAGCAGATCCTGGATGGTGCCGGGTTGAAGGCCGACCTCGTGCAGTTCGACGGCAACTCGGTCAAGGCGCGCTTCGCCAACGTCGATTTGCAAGGCAAGGCGAAGGACGCCCTGTCGCGAGCGCTCAACCCAGACCCGGCGGACGCAAGCTACATCGTCGCGCTCAACCTGCTGTCGCGCTCGCCCGCGGCACTCACCGCGCTGCACGCAATGCCGATGTACCTCGGGCTCGATCTGCGCGGCGGCGTGCACTTCCTGATGCAGGTCGACATGAAGGCCGCGCTCACAAAGAAGGCAGAGGCGCTCGCCGGCGACATCCGCTCGCTGCTGCGCGACAAGAACATCCGCCACGCCGGCATCTCGCGCGACGGCCAGATCGTCGAGGTGCACTTCCGCGATGCCGAGACGCTTGCCGCGGCGCGCAACCTGCTCACCGACCAGATGCCAGACATGGTGTGGGCGGAAGCAGCGCCGGCCGGCGGCGAACTCAGGCTCACCGGCACGCTCAAGCCGGCCGCCGCGCTCGCGGTGCAGGAGTCGGCGATCAAGCAGAACATCACGACGCTGCACAACCGCGTCAACGAACTCGGCGTCGCCGAGCCGGTGATCCAGCAGCAGGGCAGCGACCGTGTCGTCGTGCAGCTGCCCGGCGTGCAGGACACGGCGAAAGCCAAGGACATCATCGGCCGCACCGCGACACTCGAAGTGCGCATGGTCGACGAAAGCGCCGAGGCGGCAGCAGCCGCCGCAGGCTCCGGGCCGGTGCCGTTCGGCAGCGAGCGCTTCACGGAGCGCGGCGCGCGCCCGCTGATCGTCAAGCGCCAGGTGATCCTGACCGGTGAGAACCTGCGTGATGCGCAGCCCGGCTTCGACGAGCAGCAACAGCCCGCGGTGCATCTTTCGCTCGACGACAAGGGCTCCCGCATCTTTCGAGACGTGACGCGCGAGAACGTCGGCAAACGCATGGCGATCATCCTGTTCGAGAAGGGCAAGGGCGAAGTCGTCACCGCGCCGGTGATCCGTGGCGAGATCGGTGGCGGGCGGGTGCAGATATCGGGCTCGATGACGACCAACGAGGCGCACGACACTGCGCTGCTGCTGCGCGCCGGCTCGCTCGCCGCGCCGATGGAGATCATCGAGGAGCGCACGATCGGCCCGAGCCTCGGGGCCGAGAACATTGCCAAAGGCTTCGACAGCGTGATCTACGGCTTCTGCGCGATCGCCGTGTTCATGATCCTCTACTACGGCCTGTTCGGCGTGTTCTCGACACTCGCGCTGGCCTTGAACCTGCTGCTGTTGGTCGCGCTGCTGTCGATGTTGCAGGCGACGTTGACGCTGCCGGGCATCGCCGCGGTCGCGCTCGCACTCGGCATGGCGATCGACTCGAACGTGCTGATCAACGAGCGGGTGCGCGAGGAGTTGCGCGGCGGCGCGGCACCTCAGACGGCGATCAACATCGGCTACGAACGAGCGTTCGCGACGATTCTCGACTCCAACGTCACGACGCTGATCGCCGGCCTGGCGCTGCTCACTTTCGGCTCCGGCCCGGTGCGTGGCTTCGCCGTGGTGCACTGCCTCGGGATCCTGACTTCGATGTTCTCGTCGGTGTTCTTCTCGCGCGGCCTCGTGAACCTGTGGTACGGGCGGCAGAAGAAATTGAAGTCGGTCTCGATCGGCCAGATCTGGCGCCCGAACGGCGGCACTGCGCCGGCGGTCAAGGGCTGAGGGAGGCACGACATGGAATTTTTCAGGATCAAGCGCGACATCCCGTTCATGCGCCACGCGCTGGTGTTCAACGTGATCTCGTTCGTCACGTTCGCAGCCGCGGTGTTCTTCCTCGCGACACGCGGCCTGCACTTGTCGATCGAGTTCACCGGCGGCACTGTGGTCGAGGTCGCTTACACGCAGGCGGCTGACCTGCCCAAGGTGCGCGACGCGCTCGACAAGCTCAAGTTCGGCGACGTCCAGGTGCAGAACTTCGGCACGCCGCGCGACGTCCTGATCCGCCTGCCGTTGCGCGGCGACGTGAAGCAGGCGGAGGTGGTGGCGCGCGTGTTTGACACGCTTTGCGCTGCCGAAGGCGGCACCGTCGCAACGCAGCAGACGGTGACCGACAAAGGCGAAGAGATCAGCAAGCCCGCATGCAGCGCCGCGGGTGCCGAGCCGGTACGCCTGCAACGCAGCGAGTTCGTCGGACCCCAAGTCGGCTCCGAACTCGCGCGCGACGGCGCCTATGCGCTCGCGGCAACGGTGGTCGGGATCATGCTGTACCTCGCGATCCGCTTCGAGTGGAAGTTCTCGGTTGCAGCGATCGTCGCCAACCTGCACGACGTGATCATCATCCTCGGCTTCTTCGCCTTCTTCCAGTGGGAGTTCTCGCTGTCGGTGCTGGCGGCTGTGCTCGCCGTGCTTGGCTATTCGGTCAACGAGTCGGTCGTCATCTTCGACCGAATCCGCGAGACCTTCCGGCGCATGCGCAAGCTCGCCCCGCCGCAGGTGATCGACCACGCGATCACAAGCACGATGAGCCGCACCATCATCACCCACGGTTCGACCCAGATGATGGTGCTGTCGATGCTGATCTTCGGCGGCGCGACGCTGCACTATTTCGCCCTCGCGCTGACGATCGGCATCCTGTTCGGCATCTACTCGTCGGTGTTCGTCGCCGCCGCGATCGCGATGTGGCTGGGCGTCAAGCGCGAGGACCTGATGCAAGCTTCGGCGAAGGATATCGATCCCAACGATCCGAACGCGGGTGCCGTGGTGTAGAGTCTCTGCAAGGCCACTCTGACCCTTGCCAACCCATCACATGGCGCCCGTTGCCGACCCGCTCGCTCTGGCCGCCAAGGCGCGTCGGACCTACGTCGAGGCTCTGCTCAGAGGGGTTCCGGGTGTCGTGCAGGCGGTCGGCGATGGCGCGCGGCTGTTGTTGAGTCAAGCCGCGGAGCCGGCGTTGCAGTACAAGCGCCGCGACTTGGTGATGGACCTGCAAAAGGCCACGCCAGCTTGGCTGACGGGCATGACGCGAATGCTGCAGGGGGCTCTTTCGAAGGGCGTCTTCTCCACCTCGCGCCTAGGAGATCTGCCTCCGTCATCGGGCCGCGCGGCGAACATGACGCTGGTCGACAACGACACGATCGAGAGCGAGATCCTGAGCTCGCGACTTGCACTCGCGATGATGGATCGTGCGTCTTGGGAGTTCACCGATCTGCGCTCGCGCATGCTCTCGCTGGAACGACGCGACGAGCTCGACGCCCACGACGTCCTGCGCCCCCATGTGCTGGCGCGCATCGTTGCCTCGGCCTGGGAGGGCGCGGCCCTCAACCACGATACGTGGCGTCTGCTGCAGCAGGTGCTGCACGACGAGTTCGCGCACTTCACCGAGGAGGCCTATCACGACACCAACCGTTGGCTGGTGCAGCAGCGGGTGTTGCCTGAGGTCGATCTGCGCCCCTTCATCCGGCGCTCGCGCGACACGCATGGCGGCAGCATGGCAGGCGTGATCAGCGGCGGCCCGAGCGGCCCACGAACCGGCTCTGGAGGTGGCGGCTACGGCGGCGGCCAAGGCACTACGGGCGTGGGCGGGCACACTGCGGCCTCAGCCGGCGGCGTCGCCGACGAGACGCGCATGATGACGCGCTCGCACGGCATGGGACGCGTCAGCGAGCAGGCGGGCGCGGTGCTCGGGCGGCTGAACCGGTTGATCGGCCGTCAGTTGCCCGAGTTCGCGGCGACGACCCGCGCCGCGCCGCCCTCGCCGACCCTGAACGCCGCGATCAACGAAGCCCAGCAGGGCATCCAGCGCCGACTCGCGGTGACGTCCCCGGGCCGCACCGTTCCGGGGCAGGTCAGTACGCCGGCCCTGCTCGAAGAAATGCATCAGCGCAAGCAGGCGCTGAAGAAGGCGGCGGCAACGCCGGTCGAGCGGGCAACGATCGAGATCGTCGCCCTGCTGTTCCAGAGCATCCTGACCGAAGACCGCATTCCGGCCGCGGTGCGCGTCTGGTTCGCGCGACTGCAGATGCCGGTCCTGCGCGTCGCGGTCGGCGAGCCCGATTTCTTCGCCACTGTCGATCACCCCGCGCGCCGCCTGATCGACCGCATGGGCGCCTGCGTGATGGGGTTCGATGCGAGCGCGCGCGAGATCGGCGACTCGCTGGAAAAGGAGATCAAGCGCGTCGTGCAGGTCGTCGAGGCCTATCCCGACACCGGCCGGCGGGTGTTCCAGACCGTGCTGACCGAGTTCGAGAAATTCCTCGAACATTTCTTCCGCACCGAGAACGAGGCGTCGCGCAAGGGGGTGTCCCTCGCGCAGCAGGTCGAGCAGCGCGAAACGCTCGCGATCCAGTACACGATCGAGCTGCGCAAGATGCTCAACGAGGTGCCGGTGCAGGAGGGCGTGCGCGAATTCCTGTTCCAGGTCTGGGCCGACGTGCTCGCGATGACGGCGGTCAAGCACGGCGTCGCGAGCCCGGCCGCAAAGGCGATGAAGCGCGCCGCCGCCGATCTGATCTGGTCGGCGAGCGCCAAGGTCTCGCGCGAAGAGCGCGCCGAGGTGATCCGCCGCCTGCCGCCGCTGCTCAAGACGCTGCGCGATGGCATGGGCGAGGCAGGTCTGGCGCAGGACAAGCAAGCCGATCACGTCCAGCGCCTGCAGAGCTCGCTTGCCGCGGCCTTCACGGCCAAGACCGCGGCGATTTCCAACGAACGGCTCGAGGAGCTGATGACGCGGCTGGAAACGCTCGAGGAGTTGCTGCCCGACGCGCTCGACGTCGACATCGACGAGTCGCTCGTGCTCGACCTGTCAGGTCACGAGAGCGCCGAGCTCGAAGTCGTCGGCGAAGGCGGCTCGATGCCGACCCCCGCGATGCTGTCCTGGGCGAAGGAGTTGCAGGTCGGCGGCTGGTACATGCTCGACTACCGCAACCGCAACGAGCAGGTGCAGCTCGCTTGGCAGGGCCTGCGCAAGCAGCTGACGCTGTTCGTTTCGCCGCACGGTCGCGGCATCCTGTTCCAGCGGCATCGCCTCGCGGCCTTCCTGCAGGCCGGGTTGCTGGTGCCCGCGCAGGATGAATCCCTCACGACGCGCGCAACGCGCAGCGCACTCGCCAAGCTCGACGTCGATCCGGAGCGGCTGCTGAACTGAGCTTGCTAGCGCACTTGCCCGCGCTAGTGGATCAGCCGGTCTTCCTCGTCGACGAAGAGTTCGTCGAGGATCAGCGCGTCGGGTTCTTCGCCCAGGCTCCAGAAGACCATCAGGACGATGATCTTCAGGTCTTCGAGGTCCACGGGCGCGCCGGGAATGGCAGTGGCGCGGTCGAGCACCATCTCCCGCATCGGCGGCGGCAGCACGCCGGCAGACTCGAGGAAGCTGACAAAGCCGATGCAGTGCTCGCCCAGGTGCTCCTGCTCGGCTGGCGAGTACACGCGCATGCTCTGCACCGTCTGCTCGCCGACATGCGATTTGGCGGCGTTGGCGAGGCCATCGAGCCAACTGAGCGCCTCTTCGATCTCGTCGGACTCGAATCCGACCGCCGTCAGCTTTCGCGCAAGTTGCTCGTGCTGTGGGCAGGCGTCTGGCCGCCAGTAGTTTTCGTACAGGTAGACGAGCACGTCGAACATGAGTTCACTATACCTTAGCGCTTGTCAGGCCGGCGGCTGGATCGGCAACGCGATCAGCTGAGCGCGACGCGCTGGAACAACTGCCCCGGCAGTCGCGCAACCCGTCCCGCGAGTTCGAATTCGAGCAGCCGCGCGCTCAGTTCGGCCGGCGCGACACCCGTGCGCGCGACAAGCGCGTCAAGCGTCACCGGGTCGTAGCCCAACGCCTCGAGCAGCATGTCGGCCGGCTCGGGACCGCTGTCGCCCGTAACGGCGGGGGGGTTTCCGGCGAGCGACGGCCGCAAGTCTTCGAGAATGTCCTGCGCCCCGTCGACGAGCTTGGCGCCCTGCTTGATCAGCAGATGGCAGCCGCGCGACTGCGGGGCGTGGATCGAACCCGGGATTGCATAGACTTCGCGCCCGGCCTCGGCCGCCATCCGTGCCGTGATCAGCGAGCCGGATTGCAAGGTCGCCTCGACCACCAGCGTGGCGCGCGTCAGGCCGGCGATCAGGCGGTTGCGTTGCGGGAAGTGCGACCCGAGCGGCGGCGCGCCAAGCGAGTGCTCGCTCACCATCAAGCCCTCTTCGGCGATGCGATGTGCGAGTGCCAAGTGCCGCTTCGGGTAGACGCGGTCGAGCCCGGTGCCGACGAATGCGATCGTGCTGCCCGGGCCTTCCAACGCGCCCTCGTGCGCCGCACCGTCGATGCCGAGGGCGAGGCCCGAGACGATGCTCAACCCCGCCTGGCTCAGGTGGCGCGCGAACTCGCGTGCGTTGTCGACACCCTGGTGCGTCGGGTTGCGGCTGCCGACGATCGCGAGCGACTCGGCGGCGAGCAATTCGGCGCGGCCTTGCAAGTGCAGCATCAGCGGCGGATCGGCTGTTGCCAGCAGCGTTGCCGGATACAACGGGTCGCCGAGGGTGACGACGCCGCGCCCCCGGTCTTGCGCCAGCCATTCGAGCGTTCGATCGACCAGCGCCTCCAGCCCGTCCGGCGGTGCTGCAAGCAGGCGCGCTACCTTGGCATTGGCGGCCCGGCCGAGTGCTTCACCGCTGGCATGGAGAACGGCCTGCGGCGAGCCGAAGGCAGCCAGCAACCGGCGGACGGTCTCGCGCCCGAGTTGCGGCGTCTGCAGCAGTTGCAGCCAGGCTGCGAGTTCATCGCGCTCGATCATCGCGACCGGGAGTATGGGCCGAAAGCGGCCCAGCAGAGCGACCCCGCGATCAGGGCTGCGTGAAGCGGTCTCCCGGACGAACCGGCTCGGACGCCGCAATGATCAGCGCGTAGGACATGCGATCGAATACGCGGAACACGAACAGCATGCCGTCGCGCTCGTCCGGGAGCCGGACCTGCGTCCGGCTGAAAGCGCTCGAAGGCGGCAGGGCACGGCCGTCGCGCCACAACGCGAGGACGTAGCCGAGTTGCATGCCGTCCCGCGCGCCCTGATTGAGCGACACGATCTGGCCCTTGCCCGCTGTCAGGCCCTCGCCGTAGATCGAGACGATCTGGCCCGCGCGCGGCTCCTGCGGGGCGTGCGGCACATAGTTGACGAACTGGCGCGGGGGCACCGGCGAGAGGCGGTCACCAACGCCGATTTCACGACGCGCGCTGGTCACCTTCAGCGTGGCGGGGATGACCTCGGTCTTGCCGCTGCCGAGGTCACGCGTCTCACCCGGTCGCAGGTAGTCGGCCGTCCCCAGGAACACAGCTTCGAAGCCAAGCACTTCATTGGTCGTCGGGTCGCGCAGGGGCCGCGGCTCGCGGAAGATGCGGTACTCGTTCCCGGGCCCGAACTCGCCGCCGACCGCATAGGCCAGATTGCCGCGCGCGAGCAGCACCTGGTCCTCGGTCGTCGCGACGATCTTCGGGGCGAGCAGCAAGGCGTCGGTGTCGAAGATCACCGCCTCGTTCAGGAAGGGCTCGATCGAGTTCAGGTTGACCGACGCAAGCGCGTCATCGACCGGCCCCGAGCGAACCCGGGGCGACAGCTTCACGACGTCGACGCTCTCGCCCACCGCGCGTCCCATGCGCAGCCGGGCGCGGCCATCGATCTTTTCGAGAACCAGCAACTGGCCCGGATAGATCAGGTGCGGGTTGTGGATCTGCTCCATGTTCATGCCCCACAGCTCCGGCCAGCGCCAGGGGCGCTTCAGGTAGAGGGCCGAGATGTCCCAAAGCGTGTCGCCCTTCTTGACGGTGTATGTATCCGGCGCGTTTGGCGCGAGTTCCGACAGCGGCACGCCGGCCTGGGCAACTTCCTTTGCAGTGCTGCGCTGCTCGGGCGTGATCGGGAAATTCGGCCCCGCCGCCATCGCGGACACCATCGGAAGGCCGAGCGCTGCACCGCAAAGGGCGGCTTTGAGCACAGTCGCGCGAACTGGGAAGGCGGGGAGAAGGCTGCGGGTCATGGACTTGTGTCTCCGGGCGCCCGCGCCAAATGCGCGCGACGCGATGGGGTTACCGGCGAACGCGCGGGCCGGCAGCGATTCTTCGGCGAAAATGCTCAATCACTTTAATAGATTTTGCCGCCAGGTCCTTGATATCGTAACGAATTCAAGCGACCGGCCCGGTCCGTGGCGTGCAACCCTTCACGCCTCCCGGCCTGACACCGTGGCCGGCGCACGTGCGGCTGCACCTTCATCCTTCTCATGGCCAAGCTGACGATTCTTCGCTATCCCGACCCGCGTCTGCATACCGTTGCCCGCCCGGTCGCGGCGGTTGACGCACGCATCCGCCAGTTGGTTGACGACATGCGCGAGACGATGCTCGCTGCCGATGGCGTCGGCCTCGCGGCAACCCAGGTCGATGTACACGAACGGGTGATCGTGATCGACACCTCCGACACCCGCGACCAGCCCTGCGTGCTGATCAACCCCGAGATCATCGCGCGCAGCGAGGAACTGGCGCTCGGCGAGGAAGGCTGCCTGTCGGTTCCCGAAACCTACGACAAGGTGACGCGCCACGCCCGCGTCACGGTGCGCGCGCTCGACCGCGACGGCAGCTCGCGCGAAATCGAGGCCGACGGCCTGCTCGCGCGCTGCGTGCAGCACGAGATGGACCATCTGATGGGCAAGGTGTTCGTCGAATACCTGAGCCCGCTCAAGCGCAACCGCATCCGCACCCGGTTTCTGAAGCAGGCACGGGACGCCGAGCGCGGCGCCTGACTCCACCCGGCGCCAGCGCACTGCATGAAGATTGCCTTTGCCGGGACACCGGAATTCGCGCGCGCCGCGCTCGTCGCGCTGCACGCCGCCGGACACGAAGTCGCGCTCGTGCTGACACAGCCCGACCGTCCTGCCGGTCGGGGCATGAAGCTGACTGCCTCGCCGGTCAAGGATTTCGCGCTCGCCAACGGACTCGCGATCGCCCAGCCCCGCAGCCTGAAGCTCGACGGCAGGTTCGGCGAAGACGCCGCTGCCGGGCGCGACGCCTTGCTGCGTGCGCAACCCGAAGCGGTCGTCGTTGCCGCCTACGGGCTGATCTTGCCGCCCTGGATGCTCGGACTGCCGCGACTGGGTTGCCTGAACATCCACGCGTCATTGCTGCCACGCTGGCGCGGCGCGGCACCCATCCAGCGCGCGATCGAGGCCGGTGACACCGAGACCGGCATCACCGTCATGCAGATGGATGCCGGCCTGGACACAGGCGACATGCTGATCGCGCAGACGATCCCGATCACGACCGACGACACCGCCGCAACGCTGCATGACCGCCTGGCCCAACTCGGCGCGAGCCTGGTCGTCGAGGCAATGAGCCTGGCCGAACGCGGCGCGCTGCGGCCGAGCCCGCAACCCGATGCCGGCGTGACCTATGCGCACAAGATCGACAAGCGCGAGGCGGCGATCGACTGGACGTGCCCCGCCACCGTGCTGGAGCGGCGCCTGCGCGCGTTCGACCCGTTTCCCGGCGCAAGCAGCGTTTTGAGCGGCGAGGTCGTAAAACTCTGGCGCGCGCGCGTTGCGCAAGGTCGCGGCAAGCCCGGCGCGATCCTCGCCGCCGATGACGCCGGCATCGTCGTGGCCTGCGGTGAAGGCGCGCTTCGCATCGTCGAGCTGCAACGGCCCGGCGGCCGCCGCGCTACGGCCGCGCAGTTTCTCGCCGGCCCCGGCCGCAGGCTCGAGCCCGGCGCGCATTTCGGTGCCGGGGATTGAACTTGCCGCCGCCATCGCCATCTACGCGAGGGCGTCTCAAAGCGCCGACACGCACACCACTCGACGAGAGGATCGCCAGATGTTCAACCTGCTGAAAACCGCCGTCCTGATGGCGGCCATCACCGCTCTGTTCATGGCGATCGGCTCGATGCTGGGCGGCCAGCAGGGCATGATGATTGCGCTTGTCGTCGCGCTCGGCATGAATTTCTTCAGCTACTGGTTCTCGGACAAGCTGGTGTTGAAGATGTACAAGGCGCGCGAGGTGGATGCGGCCTCGGCGCCGCAGTTCTATGCGATGGTGAGCGATCTCGCGCAACGGGCGCAGTTGCCGATGCCCAAGGTCTACCTGATCGAGGAGGACGCGCCGAATGCATTCGCCACCGGCCGCAACCCGGAGCACGCGGCCGTCGCCGCGACGACGGGCATCCTGCGGGTGCTCTCCGAGCGCGAACTGCGCGGCGTGATGGCGCATGAACTCGCGCACGTCAAGCACCGCGACATCTTGATCTCCACCGTCAGTGCGACGATGGCGGGTGCGATCTCGATGCTGGCCAACTTCGCCATGTTCTTCGGCGGGCGTGGCGACAACCGTCCGAACCCGATCGTCGGTCTGCTGGTGATGATCCTCGCGCCGATGGCCGCCGGGCTGATCCAGATGGCCATCAGCCGCGCGCGCGAATTCGAAGCCGACCGTGGCGGCGCCGAGATCTCGGGCGACCCTCGGGCGCTGGCGAGCGCGCTCGAGAAGATCCAGGCCTACGCGCACGGTACGCGGCTCGAAACCGCCGAACGCCACCCCGAAACGGCGCAGATGATGATCATGAACCCGCTCTCGGGTGGCGGGCTGCGCGGCCTGTTCTCGACACATCCTTCGACCGAAGAACGCGTCGAGCGGCTGCTCGCGATGGCGGGTAGCGCGGCGGGTTGATTCGGCGAATTTGGCCCAGCGGCAGCGCCGACTGCCCGGCGTCACAGTGCATCTGGGGGTTCAGCGAAGGCACAGGCGGCCGATAACCCGCCCACAACCACGTGGAACCCGTCATGCGCCGCGCACCCTTCGTCGCCATCGCTCTCGCCCTCGCCGCCTTGCTCTCCGGCTGCGAGATGCTGGGCATCGAGTCGCCCGAAAAGGTCGCTGCCGCGCGAGAGGCCGACGGCAAGGCGATCGGCGCCGCCTGCCGCCATGCGGGACGGGCGATCGAGGACTGCTATGCGCTCAACCGCAAGGCCGACCGCGCCGTCGATCTTCGAAGGCTGGCGCGACATGAACGACTACATGCGCGAGAACAAGATCGAAGCTGTCGCGCCGCAACTCGGTGCGCCGCCGACTTCAACCGTCGCCAAAGCGCCCGGCGAGGCTGCCGCCGACAAGCCGAGCAAGCCCGAAGCCAAGGCGAAGGCCGGCGCGCGCGATTCCTGACCGATCCATCAGGCCGGTCTCGCTCGGCTCGAGCGGCGAGCGGGAGCCCCTTCGGATGGCGGTCGCTTCTCCATCGGCACGTCCAAGTCGACGGTTCGTCGGGTCCCTGGCCACTCTCGAATCGACTGAGCTGCAGTCTGTCGCATGGCGCTGGCATCGCGCCCTGCAAGGCTGGACCATTGGGGATGCGCTACCACCAGGGATCTCCAATGTCCATCGTTCGTCGCCCGCTAGAGCTTTTCCTTCTGTTCGCGTCGCTATCGGTCCTTGCCGTGCCGGTTGCCCGCGCGGCGGGCGATGCGGACAAGCCCGGCGGTTCCATTTCGGCGCCACGCCCGGTCGGGAGTTTTCGCGCCGTCGCGGTTCGCGCGCCGGTCGAAGTGAGACTGCGCCAGACTGGGCGCGAGGCGGTCGAAGTCCTTGCGGACTCGCGGCTCCAGCCCTTGATTGAAACGCGTGTCATCGAAGGCCGGTACGGCCCGACGCTCGAAATCGCGCTACGGAAGAACGCGGAACTCCCGCGCGAGTCGCACGTCATCGTGACGGTTGACTTGGTGAATCTGCGCGCGCTGAGCATCCAAGGCTCGGGCGACGTCAGCGCCAGCGGACTGGCGACCGAAGAGCTTGGCGTCTCGATTTCCGGCTCCGGCGACGTGCACCTGGCCGGGTTGCAGGCCGATGCGCTTGCAATTGCGATCTCCGGCAGCGGCGACTTCGACGCCACAGGGCGGGCGACGCGCCTGACGGCAAGCATCAGCGGAAGCGGAGACATCGACGCCAAGGGGCTAGAGGCCGATGAAGTGTCGGTGCATATCGCCGGCAGTGGTGACGCGTCGGTTCATGCCAACAAGTCGCTCGCCGTGGCGATCGCCGGGAGCGGCGACGTCGTCTACCGCGGAGACGCTCGGATCGCCAGCTCAATTGCCGGAAACGGCACCGTCACGCGCCGCTGAGGCACAAAGTCCGGCCGCACCGCGCTCGTGCGGCACGCCGGCACGCCGGCACGCATCGCGCGGCGCATTCCGGAACCCGTGCCGGGCCGCAGGCCTGTGATTCTGCCGCTCGGGCCCGGCTTTCGCCGGTCGCGCGCATCCTGGCCCAACCATCGTGTCAAATAGCGGTTTGCCTTTCCACTGCCGCGTTGCCGCGCAGCAAACACACCGCCATGAACATCCTGCGTTTCTCCGACCTCGTCGCTAACGAGCAGGTCCGCGGCCGACGCGTCTTCATTCGGGCCGACCTGAACGTCCCTTTCGACGCCGCCGGCCACATCACTGAGGACACCCGCATCCGCGCGAGCGTGCCGTGCATCCGCATGGCGCTGGATGCCGGTGCGGCGGTGATGGTGACATCGCACCTGGGGCGCCCGACCGAGGGCCAGTTCAAGCCCGAGGATTCGCTCGCCCCGGTTGCCGCGCGCCTTGGCGAGCTGCTCGGCCAGCCGGTGCCACTCGTCCACGATTGGGTCGATGGTGTCGCGGTCGCGCCCGGCCATGTGGTGCTGCTGGAAAACTGCCGCCTGAACAAGGGCGAGAAGAAGAACGACGAGGCGCTCGCGCGCAAGATGGCGGCGCTGTGCGACATCTTCGTTCACGACGCATTCGGCACCGCGCACCGCGCCGAGGCCTCTACCTACGGCATCGCGCAGTTCGCGCCGATCGCCTGCGCCGGTCCGCTGCTCGCCGCCGAGATCGATGCGATCCAGAGCGCGCTCGCGCATCCCAGGCGGCCATTGGTCGCGATCGTCGCCGGCTCCAAGGTCAGCACCAAGCTGACGATCCTGAAGGCGCTCTCGGACAAGGTCGATCAATTGATCGTCGGCGGCGGTATCGCAAACACTTTCCTGCTCGCCGCGGGTCTGCCAATCGGCAAGAGCCTTGCGGAGGTCGATCTGGTCGGAGAGGCGCGCGCGGTGGTTGAAGCGATGAAGGCACGCGGCGCCGCAGTCCCAATTCCGGTCGACGTCGTGACCGCAAAGGAATTCAAGGCCGACGCGAAGGCCACTGTGAAGCCGGCTGACGCGGTCGAGGCCGATGACCTGATCCTGGACATCGGCCCGCAGACAGCAGCGAAGCTTGCAGACATGCTCAAGGCGGCCGGCACGATCGTCTGGAACGGGCCGGTCGGCGTGTTCGAGTTCGACGCCTTCGCGCACGGCACCGAGACGATCGCGCGCTCCATCGCCGCGTCAAGCGCGTTCAGCATCGCCGGCGGCGGCGACACGCTGGCGGCGATCGCAAAATACGGCATCGCGGGCGAGGTGAGCTACATCTCGACCGGCGGCGGCGCGTTTCTCGAGGTGCTCGAAGGCAAGACGCTGCCGGCTTTCGAGATCCTCGAGCGGCGCGCCAGGGGCTGAGCCTGCGCCCGCATGGCATAACTCATATGCAGTCGCGTCCCGCGCAATGGCCGCCGGCGGCGAATAATCCCAGTTGCACCAAAGCGAACCTTCGGAGATCTGCATGACGCGCGCCACCAAGATCGTCGCCACCCTCGGCCCTGCATCTTCCTCGCCGGAGGTGCTCGAGCGCATGATCGTCGCCGGCGTCGACGTCGTGCGGCTCAACTTCTCGCACGGCAGTGCACAGGATCACCTCGATCGCGCTGCGATGGTGCGCGACGTGGCGCACCGGGCCGGCCGCGAGGTCGCCATCATGGCCGACCTGCAGGGGCCGAAGATTCGCGTCGGCAAGTTCGACGGTGGCAGAACCACGCTCGAGGCCGGCGCGAAGTTCATCCTCGACGGCGCGACGAGCGAACTCGGCACTGCTGAGCGCGTCGGCCTCGACTACAAGAACCTGCCACGCGACGTGAAGGCAGGCGACACCCTGCTGCTCAACGACGGGCTGATCCGGCTCTCGGTGGACACGGTGCGCGGCAGCGAGGTCTTCACGACGGTCGTCGTCGGCGGCGAGCTCTCCAACAACAAGGGCATCAACAAGGCCGGAGGCGGCCTGACCGCGCCGGCGTTGACGGCCAAGGACATGGATGACATCAAGACCGCGATGGGAATGCAGGCCGAGTACCTCGCGGTGAGCTTCCCGAAAAACGCGACCGACATGGAGATGGCGCGCCAGCTTGCCAACGTTGCCGGCGAGCAATGGCGCCACCGCCCGGCGCTGATTGCGAAGATCGAGCGCATCGAAGCGATCCCGGCGCTCGAGGAGATCCTGCGCGCGTCGGACGGCATCATGGTCGCGCGCGGCGACCTGGCGATCGAGGTCGGCAACGCGTCGGTGCCGGCGCTGCAGAAACGCATGATTCGCATGGCGCGGGAAATGGACAAGGTCGTCATCACCGCAACGCAGATGATGGAGTCGATGATCCTGCACCCGGTGCCCACGCGCGCCGAGGTCAGCGATGTCGCCAACGCGGTACTCGACGGCACCGACGCCGTGATGCTGTCGGCCGAGACCGCTGCCGGCAAGTACCCGGTGGAGACGATCACGCAGATGGCGGCCATCGCGCTCGAGGCCGAAGCGGCCGACGACGCGAGCATCGAGACCGACTTCACCAACAAGCGCTTCGGTCGCATCGATCAATCGATTGCGATGGGCGCGCTCTTCACCGCACATCACCTCGGCTGCAAGGCGATCCTCGCGTTGACCGAATCGGGCTCGACGGCGCTGTGGATGAGCCGGCACAACATCAAGGTGCCGATCTACGGCCTGACGTCGCAGGTCGTCTCGCAGCGCAAGATGACGCTCTACCGCAACGTGCGCCCGCTCCTGATGCCGAACTACACCGACCGCGACGAGGCGCTGGCCCGCGCCGAGGCACTGCTCGTCGAACTCGGCGCGCTCAGGCGCGGCGATACGTACGCGATCACCTGCGGCGAGCCGATGGGCTATCCGGGCGGCACCAACATGCTGAAGGTCTGCCGCGTGGGAGGGTGACAATCCCAGTCGCATGAGCCTGACCATTGACGACATACGCGCCGCGGCCGCGAGGCTCGCCGGTCATGTGCTCGAGACGCCTTGCCTGCCGTCGCGCACGCTCGGCGAGTTGGTCGGCTGCAAAGTCTTCCTCAAGTTCGAGAACCATCAGTTCACGGCGTCGTTCAAGGAACGCGGCGCGCTCAACAAGATCGCGCAGCTGACGCCCGAAGAGCGCGGGCGCGGCGTGATCGCCGTCTCGGCCGGCAACCATGCGCAGGGCGTCGCCTACCACGCGCAGCGCCTCGGCATCCCGGCGACGATCGTGATGCCGCGCTTCGCGCCGGCCGTCAAGGTCGAGCGCACGCGCGGCTTCGGCGCGACCGTCGTGCTCGAGGGCGACACCTTCGACGACGCCCGCACCCGCGGCCTGTCGCTCGCCGCCGAGCGCGGCCTGACGATGGTGCATCCCTACGACGATGCCGCGGTGATCGCCGGCCAGGGCACGATCGGCCTGGAGATGCTCGCCCAGCAGCCGACCATCGACACGCTTGTCGTCGCCGTCGGGGGCGGCGGGCTGATCAGCGGCGTCGCAACGGCGGCGCGTGCGCTGCGGCCCGACATCGAGATCATCGGCGTGCAGACCGAGCGCTTCCCGGCAGTCTGGAATGCCGTGCATGGCGAGCAGCGCGAATGCGCACAGGCGACGATCGCCGACGGCATCGCCGTCAAGTCGCCCGGCGCGCTGACCGTGCCGCTGGTCCTCGAACGCGTGAGCGACATGCTGCTGGTGTCGGAGGGTGACATCGAGCAGGCGATCCTGATGCTGCTCGAGATCGAGAAGACGGTCGTCGAGGGCGCGGGCGCGGTGGGGCTTGCGGCGCTGATGAAGCATCGCGATCGCTTCGCGGGTCGCAACGTCGGGCTGATCCTTTGCGGCGGCAACATCGAGCCGCTGGTGCTGGCGGAGATCATCGAGCGCGGCATGGTGCGCTCTGGGCGCCTGGCGCGTCTCCGCCTCGATGTGCGCGACGTGCCCGGCGCGCTGGCCGACATGGCGACGTTGCTCGGACAACTCGGCGCGAACATCGACGAGATCCAGCATCAGCGCGCGTTCACGTCGCTCTCGGTCGAACGCGCGCAAATCGAAGTCGTCGTGCACACGCGCGGCGCAGCGCACATCGAGACCATCCTCGCCGCGCTGTGCGAACGCGGGTACCGCGCCGAGCGCGTCGGCTGAAGCGCGATCCGCAAGGACTGCCTCGCTAGAATCGAGGCGACTCCCGCATGCGCCGTGGCGCCTTGCGACAAACCCCTTTTTTCAACCGGCGAGACCCCACATGCCCCTCGTATCGATGCGCCAGTTGCTGGACCATGCGGCCGAAAACGGCTATGGCATTCCGGCCTTCAACGTCAACAACCTCGAGCAAGTGCAGGCCGTGATGTCGGCCGCCGACGAAGTGGGCGCGCCAGTCATCCTGCAGGCGAGCGCCGGTGCTCGCAAGTACGCGGGCGAGGCCTTCATCAAGCACCTGATCTCGGCCGCGATCGAGACCTGGCCGAACATCCCGCTCGTGATGCACCAGGACCACGGTCAGAGCCCCGCCGTCTGCCAGGGCGCGATCGACCTCGGTTTCAGCTCGGTGATGATGGACGGCTCGCTCCAGGCCGACGGCAAGACGATCGCAAGTTACGACTACAACGTCGACGTCACGCGCAAGGTCGTCGAGATGGCGCACGCGGTCGGCGTCACGGTCGAAGGCGAGCTCGGCTGCCTCGGCTCGCTCGAAACGATGAAGGGCGACAAGGAGGACGGCCACGGCACCGAGGCGACGATGACGATGGAGCAATTGCTGACCGATCCCGAGCAGGCGGCGGACTTCGTCAAGCGCACCCAGCTCGACGCCCTCGCGATCGCGATCGGCACCAGCCACGGCGCGTACAAGTTCACGCGCAAGCCGACCGGTGACATCCTTGCGATCGGGCGCATCAAGGAAATCAACAAACGCATCCCGAACACGCATCTCGTGATGCACGGATCGTCGAGCGTGCCGCAGGACCTGCTTGCAGTGATCCGCGAATTCGGCGGCGCGATGAAGGAAACCTACGGCGTGCCGGTTGCCGAGATCCAGGAAGCGATCAAGTTCGGCGTGCGCAAGATCAACATCGACACCGACATCCGCCTTGCGATGACGGCCGCCATCCGCCGCTACCTGGCGGAGAACCCGGAGAAGTTCGACCCGCGCGACTACCTCAAGCCCGCCCGCGATGCCGCCAAGGCGATCTGCCGGCAGCGCTATCTCGAGTTCAATTGCGAAGGCCAGGCCGCGAAGATCAAGTCGCAGCCGCTTGCCGCGGTCGCGCAGCGCTACAGCCGCGGGGAACTCGCGCAACAGGTCATGTGATGGCGCGCCCGCCCCCTCATTGGAGGCCCAGTCGATGACGGACGGGCTGTTGAGCACGTCGATCACATCGCTACCGCTGCTCGCGCGCGGCAAGGTGCGCGACAACTATGCGGTCGGCGACGACCGGCTGCTGATGGTCGCAACCGATCGCCTGAGTGCGTTCGACGTGGTGATGGGCGAGCCGATTCCCGAGAAGGGCGCGATCCTGACGGAACTGGCGCTGTTCTGGTTTGCGCGGCTTGCGCACATCGTCCCCAACCACCTGACGGGCGAGGACCCGCTGGGCGTCGTCAACGCCGATGAGCGCGACCAGGTGCGCCGCCGAGCGATGCTCGTCAAGCGGCTCGAACCGCTGCCCGTCGAAGCGGTCGTGCGGGGCTACTTGGCGGGTAGCGGCTGGAAGGAGTATCAGCTTCGCCGCGAGGTTTGCGGCGTTGGCGCTACCCGACGGGCTGACGAACGCGAGCCGGCTGCCCACACCCATCTTCACGCCGGCCACCAAAGCCGAGATGGGCGATCACGACGAGAACATCACGTTCGAGCGCATGTGCGAAATCGTCGGCGCTGGCCGCGCAACGCAGGTACGCGAGGTATCCATTCGCCTTTACGCGGCAGCGTTCGAATTCGCCCTCAGCTGCGGCATCATCATCGCCGACACCAAGTTCGAGTTCGGGCTCGACGCGAACGGCACGCTGACGCTGATGGACGAGGTGCTGACGCCGGACTCCTCGCGCTTCTGGCCGGCCGAGGACTACGAATTGGCCTTCCGCGAGGGCCGCAACCCGCCCAGCTATGACAAGCAATTCGTTCGCGACTGGCTCGAGCAGACACTTGTCGACGGCAAGCCATGGAACAAGCGCGCTCCGGCGCCATCGCTGCCGCAGGAGGTGATCACGCAGACGGCGCTGCGCTATCGCGAAGCCTTGTCGCGACTCACCGGGACAGCGCCCGCCACCGGCTGACCGGATGAATTCGCGCCTGCTCAGCGCACTGGATGCGCGCATCAAGAAGGCCCGAGACCCTGTGGAGAACGCGTGCCTGCGCGCCGAGAAAGCCGCACTGCTCGCGCGCCAAGGCCACCTCGACGACGCCCGCGCCGAACTTCATGACCTGCGTGCCCGCTTCGACAGCCGCCCGCACGCCGTGGTGAGCGCCTGGGCAAGCCTGGCCGAAGGATTGGTCGCCTACTTCGAGGATCTCAGCGCTTCCGCACGCGACAAGTTCATGCGGGCGTTGGCACTGAGTACAGCAGTTCATTCGGTTCATCTGCGAGCACTCAGTGCCGCTTGGCTGGCACATATTGAGTATGTTGAACAGGACTTCGAAAGCATGGCGCACCACTTAGCCATTGCTCGAGCCGAGTTCAACTCAAGCACCAATGATGTGCGAAGCCGAGCCAGCCTTGTTACGGCACAAGCCTACCATGCGGCGAATCGTCTAGATCTGGCGCTTCCTTGGTACGCAAGAGCGAGGGAGTACGCTTCACAGGAGGGTGATGAAGCCACGCTAAGTGCGCTCATGCACAATATGACGTGGCTTCACGCGACGCATGCAAGGCGGATCGCAGTGAGCGGCGAGGCCCACTCGGTCGAGCTCACTCAAGTACTGCTGGGTGCGGAGTCTACCGGGAATCTTGATACGTTGATCGGGACGGCTTCGCTCACTTCGTTGGTCCCAATGCTACGTGCGCATGTGCTGGTGTTGCTTGATCGACACGTCGAGGCATTGGCACTCTTCGAGGAATATATCGACTCATCATTGGCCGAAGGTCTATCGCGAATTCAGTGCGCTGTTCTGGCTGAAATGGCTTGGTGTCGAATGCACACAGGCGATCAAGCCCGCGCGCTCGCCGATGCAGAATCGATCGAACGCGAGATAGGGCGCTGCAGGTTCCCCGACGAACGGGCTGCTGCGCACGGTCGTCTCGGGCAAGTCTACGCGCTGGCCGCTGACGAAGACTCCGCACGACGGCACCGAAGATGTGCCGATGCAGATTGGAGCGCGCACACCATCAATCAGGGGCGCTTGTTGTCGCTGCTTGCTGTGATTGAAATTGAAGGTGGCGAGCATTCGGCTTGATCGATCTGCGGCCACCTACAATTCCCCTTGACAGTCCAAGTTCCGGAGAAGCTTCGTGGATCAGCAACGCCCGGTGGTGGGTGTGGTGATGGGATCGTCTAGCGACTGGGAGACGTTGCGCGAGGCGAGTGAAATCCTGCGCGAGCTGGAGGTGCCACACGAAGCAAAGGTGCTGTCGGCACACCGCATGCCCGACGACATGTTTGCCTATGCCGAGACCGCCCGCAGTCGGGGCGTCAAGGTCATCATCGCCGGCGCAGGGGGTGCGGCACACCTGCCTGGCATGCTCGCGGCCAAGACCAGCGTGCCGGTGCTTGGCGTGCCTGTCACGAGCCGGCATTTGCAGGGCATCGACTCGCTCTACTCGATCGTCCAGATGCCACGGGGGGTGCCGGTGGCGACGTTCGCGATCGGCGCTGCCGGCGCGGCCAACGCGGCGCTGTTCGCGGCCGCCATGTTGGCGAATGACGACATTGCGCTTCGCGCCAGGCTCGATGCCTTCCGTACGCGTCAGACGGAGCTCGCGCGCGCATCGAAGCTCGATCCGAAATGACGTCGCAGCTCTCGCCGGACGAGGCACGGCTCGAGCAGCCTCCCGCGTCCGACTACCTGGCGCCAGGGGCTACGCTCGGCGTGATGGGGGGCGGGCAACTCGGACGAATGTTCGTCCACGCGGCGCAGCAGATGGGTTACTTCACGGCCGTGCTCGACCCCGACGCGGCGAGCCCCGCCGGCGGTGTAGCTCACTTTCATATCGAGAGTGACTACCTGGACGATGCCGGGCTTGCGCAACTCGCACAACGCTGCCAAGCGATCACGACCGAGTTCGAGAACGTGCCGGCGGCTGCACTCGTGAAGCTTGCGGCGCAGCGGATCGTCGCGCCGAATGCCGCGAGCGTCGCAATTTGCCAGGACCGGAGGCTCGAGAAGGCGCACTTCGAGCGCTGCGGCGTGCCATGCGCGCCCTACGCGGTAATCGATTCGGCAGCGAGCCTCGCCAAGGCGTCCCCAGGCATGCTGCCCGGCATCCTGAAGTCCGCTCGACTGGGCTACGACGGCAAGGGGCAGGCGCGTGTTTCGAGCTCTGGCGAAATTGACGCCGCGTGGAACGCGATGCGTCGCGTGCCCTGCGTGCTCGAAGCCTTGCAACCGCTTGCCTTCGAGGTGAGCGTTGTCGTCGCGCGCGGCGCAGACGGAGAGATGGTCCACCTACCGGTGCAGCAGAATCTGCATCGCGATGGCATCCTGTCTGTAACGCAGGTGCCACCGCCGGACATCGATGAAGCATTGCAGCAGCGCGCAGTCGATGCCGCCCGCCATATTGCCACCGGGCTCGGGCATGTCGGCGTGCTGTGCGTCGAGTTCTTTGTTCTGAACGATGGCCGCCTGCTTGCCAACGAGATGGCTCCGCGCCCACACAACTCGGCCCACTATTCGATCGACGCCTGCGACCTTTCCCAGTTCGACTTACAGGTGCGCACGCTGGTCGGTGCGCCGCTTGTCGCGCCGCGACTGCACTCCCCCGCAGTGATGCTCAATCTGCTCGGCGATCTGTGGTTCGCGCAGGGCGATCGTGCCGAGGAACCACGTTGGCACGAACTGCTGGCCCTTCCGGGTGCGCACCTGCATCTGTACAACAAGCTCGCTCCGCGGCGTGGTCGCAAGATGGGTCACCTGACGATTACCGCCGCAGAACCCGGCGCGGCGCGCGCGGTGGCGCTGAAGGCCGCGGCGTTGCTGGGCATCGAGCCCTTCTGAGCGCGATGATCCACGATGGGCGCGACCCTGCTGCGATAGTGCAGGCGGCAGCCCGTCTCGCTGACGGTGGACTGGTCGCATTCCCGACCGAGACGGTATACGGCCTCGGCGCCCGCGCCGACGTCGACGCTGCGGTGGCTGCAATCTTTGCGGCCAAGGGGCGCCCGCCTGATCATCCGCTGATCGTGCACCTGCCCGCGCCGGCAGGTACGGCGCACTTTGCGAGTTCCATCCCCGCCGTCGCGCAGCGCCTCATTGACGCCTTCTGGCCCGGACCGCTGACGTTGATCCTGCCGCGTCTGCAGCACGTCGGCGCTGCCGCTGCCGGCGGTCACCCGAGCATCGGCTTGCGCTGCCCCGCCCACCCTGTGGCGCAGGCGCTGTTGCACGCGGCCGATGCGCTGGGCATCCCCGGCGTCGCGGCGCCAAGCGCCAATCGGTTCGGCCGGATCAGCCCGACGCGAGCCTCGCACGTGCAAGACGAATTCGGAGCCAACTTGTTCATACTCGACGGCGGCGATTGCGACTTGGGGATCGAGTCGGCAATCGTCGACTGCACGCGCGCAAAACCTGTTTTGCTGCGCCCTGGCGCATTGACGCGCGCGCAGATCGAAGAGGCAGCGGGCGAGGTATTGGCCTGGCGCGATGACGGCGTCGCGGCGGCGCCGGGCACACTCGCCGCACACTATGCGCCGCGCGCCAGGCTTCGCCTGATGTCCACCGCGGACCTGCGGATCGCGTTGCCGTTGCTGGGCGAGGACGCCAAGCGCGTGGCGGTATATTCGCGCACGGCGTTTGGACCGTCCGGATCCGTCGTGCGGCGCATGCCGATGTCAGCGGACGCGGCGGGGCATGAATTGTTCGCTGCCTTGCGTGAACTCGATGCGACGCAAGCGGGTCTGATCTGGGTTGAGCAACCGCCCGACGCGCCCGAGTGGGAAGGTGTGCGAGACCGGCTCGAGCGTGCGGCGGCGGCGTAAGCGGCACCGACGACAATTCGAAACTCCTTCCCGAATTCAATTGCGATTGCGACAGCCCGCTGAATGGAATCCGAATGACTCTCGAAAACATTTCAAGGCGCGTCGTGCGCGGCCTTGCACTGGCGGCCATCGGCGCGTTGCTCGCCTCCTGCGGCGGTACCGAACTCGTCGCGTTCGTCCCCGCACGCGTGCTGTCGTTCGGCGATCAATCCAGCGTCATGACTGCCGACGGCAAGAAGTACACGATCAATGGCATCGTGCCCGACAGCGGCGTTCCCGGCACGATCAACTGCGTCCTCAACCCGATATGGATCCAGGTGCTCGCAACCTCCTACGGCATCACGTTCCCTCAATGCCCGGGCAGCGTGGATGGCGTCACGCCGACCGGTCGCATCCTCGCGCAAGACGGCGCGACTGCTGGCGGCGCGCGCGATATCGATCTCGCGGGGCAGATCACGCGCCAGCTGGCAACACCAGCAGCGGACGGCGGCGGCATCAATTCGAGCGACCTGGTATCTCTGCTGATTGGCGTCAACGACGTGGTGTCCATCTACGAACGCTATGAGCGCGACGAGATCACGGGGCCCGAGGCAACTGCCCTCGCCGAGCAGGCCGGAGAGGCGGTCTCAGCTCAGATCGCCCGTATCACGGACGCCGGAGGCAGGGTCATCATCGCGACCGTTCCAGACGTCAGCGTGACCCCGTTCGCGGGTAAGCCGAGGCGTCGACGCGCAGGCTATTCTTACGCGCTGACGGCGCGGATGAACGCAAGACTGCTCGTCACGATCGACAACGATGGACGCAAGATCGGCCTCATCGAGCTCAATCCCTATCTGGTGTCGGTCGTGACGAATCCCGCGACCTACGGCTACCTCAATGTGACGGATGCCGCGTGTCTGCCTGCCTATCCGCTGCCGAACTGCACCGTCGCAACGCTCAAGAACAACGAGGACGGGTCGCCGGCGACAGCCTACACGTGGCTGTGGGCAAACTCGCTGCAATTCAGCGCAGGTGCGCACCTGCAATTGGGCAACCTGGCTTCGTCCCGCGCGCACAACCAGCCGTTCTGAGCCCACGCGAGCCTCAGCGCCGCGCCGGGCCTGGCGCTGGTCGCATCGACCAGTCGAGCAGCGCGTCAAGCGCAGGGCGGGCTGCATTCGCATTCGGGTGGTTGACGATCGCGACGAAGACGTAGCGCTTCCCATCAAGCGCCAGCAGATACCCGGCGATCGCGACCACGTCCTGCAGTGAGCCGGTTTTCAGATGCGCCTGTCCGGCGAACCGCGTCGCCGCCGGACCGCGTGCCTTGCGCAAGGTCCCGTCCTGTCCGAGGATCGGCAGCGAGGCCAAAAACTCGGGCATGACCGGACTTGCCCAGCCCGCTTGCAGCAGCGCGGCCAGGGCGTCAGCGCTGATGCGCGCCTCGCGCGAGAGTCCGGCGCCGTTGTCGATCGCGACATCCGCGGCGCGCGCGCCGATCGTGTCGCGCAACCACGCGCCGATCGCATCGCGCGCGGCGGGCTCGGATCCGATGCCACGCTGTTGCAGGCCGAGCGTCAGAAAGAGTTGGCGCGCCATGACGTTGTTGCTGTACTTGTTGATGTCGCGCACGACTTGCGCAAGGGGCGGCGAGCTGAACTCGAAACTCGGCGGTGTGGTTGGCGCCACGCCGTCGCGCACGCGGCCAGTGAGCTTGCCACCCGCCTCGCGCCAGAGCGCCTCGATCACGCGGGCGTTGTAGCTGGCCGGGTCGACATAGGCGAGCGACCACGACTTCTCGCCGCAGGCGGCAGCAAGGCCGCCTCGAAATCGGATGCGCGCCGGATCGTCCGCATCAATCTTCAAGTCGGAGCGCCAGTCGCCGCAAGCTGCCGCATTGCGCAAGGCCACCGTGGCGTCGATCGCCACGCCCTGCAAGGGGGGATCCGAGCTGATGCTCGCGACACCGCGTGCGGGTTGCGGCGTGAACGCGAGCGTCAGCGAGCGATAGTTCAGCAGCAGCGCGTCCGGCTGCGCGTTGTAGGGCCGCAGCGGTTCGCCGTCGAAGTCGGACGGCGATCGATCGGCGATGCGAAACGCGCTGCGATCGAGCACGATGTCCCCATCGATCTCGCGCACACCCGCCTGCTGGACGCGCCTGAGCAGGAGCCAAATCCGCTCGAGCACGAGCGTGGGGTCGCCACTGCCCTTGATGACCAGATTGCCTTCGAGCACGCCTTGCGGCGTTCGCAACGTGCCATCGAGCCAGACCGGCGTCGACCAGGTCCAGCTCGGGCCGAGAACATCGAGCGCCGCAAGCGTCGTCACGAGCTTCATGACTGATGCCGGATTCGCCGGCTGCGTGCCACGCCACTCGAGGCGAGGCGTTGCGTTGTCGACTTGCTGCACGACAACCGAGAGCGCCTCCGGCGGCACCTTCGCGCGTGCAAGCGCCGCCTCGACCTCGGCCGGGAGTCGGCCTGCCGTCGCGAGGCGCGGCAACACGCAACCCCACACGAGACCGGCGATCACAACGCGGCAAAGCAGGGAAACCAGCTTCATGTGCGAAGCATACCGACGGACTGGCCGCGCAGCGCTCGCCTACACTTGCTCAATGAGTCCGGGATCCGCTTTTGCCGCGATGCGTCGCGTTGCACACGCCGACGCTAAGCGCTGATGACCGCACTCCTCGCTTTCGACACGTCCGGCGACCTGTTGCACGCCGGCGTGTCGGTCCGCGGGAATGCCTGGCTCGCCGAGGAACCAGGCGGCGCGCAAGCCTCCGCAAATCTGTTGCCTTGCGTGCAACGGCTGCTGCGCGAAGCCGGCATCCGCCTGGGGGAGCTTAACGCGATCGCCTTCGGTCGCGGCCCGGGCGCATTCACCGGATTGCGTGCGGCATGTTCGGCGGCGCAGGGCCTTGCCTGGGGCGCAGACCTGCCGGTGCTGCCGATCGACACCTTGGTCGCAGTGGCTGAAGATGCGCGCATACGCGTCGGCGCAAGCGACGTCTGGGTGGCGATGGACGCCCGGATGGGCGAGCTCTATGCGGCCCGATACGGTTGGTCCGGAACCGACTGGATCACGTGGGTGGCGCCAGCGCTGTACACACCCGAGGCGCTGCACTCGCAACTGGTGGCGCATCCGTCCGCCTGGCTCGCGGGATCGGCGCCGCGCGCGATGGGCGAGCGGCTGCAACAGGCGCCGGCAAACGTCGATGAGCATGCGCGCCCCACCGCGCACGCCTTGCTGGCCTGCGCCGAGGCCGCCCTGGCGCGCGGCGACTCGATCGCTGCGGCGGACGCGTTGCCGCTCTATCTGCGCAACAAGGTTGCTTTCACCACCTCGGAGCGTGAGGCCACCGCCCACCGTGTCGCATGAGAGCATGGCGCAGGATCTCTGCGGGGTCGGTCGCACGGTTCGACGCAACGACATGAGCGCACTCTGGCGCGACAGCGATCCCGAAACCGTTTATCTGCGACCGATGACGGTGGAGCATCTCGACGCCGTCATGGCAATTGAACGCGCGAGCCACCTGCGGCCATGGACGCGCGGCAATTTCATCGACTCGCTCGCGAGCGGCTATTTCGCCCAGGTGCTCTTCGATGCTCGCGAGTCGCCGCTCGGCTATTGCGTTGCGACGGCTGGCGTGGATGAAATGCATCTGCTCAATCTGAGCGTCGCGCCGGAGCTTCGGCGGCGTGGACATGCGCGCTTCATGCTCAATGCACTCGTCAGACACTGCCGTGCTGAGCGTCTGGCGCAACTGTGGTTGGAGGTTCGAGTCAGCAACGAGGGCGCGCGGCAGCTTTACCGCAGGTTCGGCCTGCGCGAGGTCGGGCTGCGGCCGGCTTACTATCCAGCGTCAGCCGCAACCGGAAGCGGACGCGGCGAGGACGCCGTGCTGATGCGCCTTCCCATCGAAGAACCTGCGTGATGCACTGGTCGGCTCGACAGCGCGCGATGCTCGAGGCGATGGGGTTGCGACTGTGGCAGACCCCGGCAGCTTCCCGAGGCGATGGCGAAGAAGCGATCGCCACTTCGCACGCCCCAGTGTCGACTGCGAAGGCGGCCTCTGCAAGCGCGGCCGAGGCCGGACCGTCCGCCGTCACTCCACGCCCAGGCGCTCCGTCGCCGATCCGTTCCGAGACTGCGCTGTACCGGGTTCCCGAAATTTCTGAGATGGATTGGCCGGCGCTGCGAGATACCGTGTCCTCATGCCGGGCGTGCGCCCTCTGCGAAGGCAGGACGCAGACGGTATTTGGTTGCGGCAACCCGCAGTCGCACTGGATGATTGTCGGCGAAGCGCCTGGAGAGAAAGAGGACCTGCTCGGCGAACCCTTCGTTGGCAAGTCAGGGCAGTTGCTTGACGCGATGCTGCGAGCGATCAAGCTGACGCGCGAATCGGCTGCGCCCTCGCAGCAGGTCTATATCGCCAACACGCTGAAGTGCCGTCCGCCGGGCAATCGCAATCCGAGGCCCGAAGAGCTGTTGCGCTGCGAGCCCTTCCTCGTGCGCCAGCTCGAACTTGTGCGGCCACGCATCATTCTGGCGATGGGGCGCTTCGCGGTTCAGGCGCTGCTGCGGAGCGCCGAGCCGATAGGTCGTCTGCGCGGTCGCGTTCATCGCTACCACGACGTCCCTCTGGTCGTCACCTACCATCCCGCCTACCTGTTGCGAAATCCGCCCGACAAGGCGCGCGCTTGGGACGATCTGCGCCTGGCGAAAGACGTGTTGCAGGCGCACGGCTCCGGCCGATACTGATTGCACCAGAGCGTCGCATCGGAAACGCGGCACCGTCCCGCCAATGAAAAGACCCGGCTCACGCCGGGTCTTGAGATCTACGTCGCGAACCGATCAGGGCTTGCTGCCCGTCGGAAATGGCCAAGCCGCTTGCGGGTTCAATGCCGTCTTTGCGGGAGGCAATGAGGCCGCCTTCGCCGCAGGGGCAGCCTTCTTGGCAGCGGGCTTCTTCGCTGCTTTCTTGGCGGGTGCCTTCTTGGCGGTCGCCTTTTTTGCAGGCGCCTTCTTGGCCGGCGCCTTCTTGGCAGCGGCCTTCTTGGCCGGCGCCTTCTTGGCAGCGGCCTTCTTGGCCGGCGCCTTCTTGGCAGCGGCCTTCTTGGCCGGTGCCTTCTTGGCAGCGGCCTTCTTGGCCGGCGCCTTCTTGGCAGCGGCCTTCTTGGCCGGCGCCTTCTTGGCCGGCGCCTTCTTGACCGCAGCCTTCTTCGGGGCGGCCTTCTTCGCCGGCGCCTTCTTCGCGGCCTTCTTGGCCGGAGCTTTCTTCGCAGTTGCCATTACATTTCTCCTTGATCAAGTTGCAAGAACACCGCGAACGTCGACATTGCGTCGATACTGCGCAGCGATTCACCGCTCGATGGTCTGCCCAGGAGGGGCGCCTCGATACAGTGAATGGGGAGACGCGCCACGCCTGCCGTAAGAGGCAAGCATTGGCACGAAAGTCTTGATCGCCCTGACATCACAAACACCTTCAGGCCTATCCGGTCGGCTCAGTCCCAGGACAGCGCGCCGCCCGACTGGTACTCGATGACGCGCGTCTCGAAGAAGTTGCGTTCCTTCTTCAGGTCGATCATTTCACTCATCCATGGAAACGGGTTGTCCTCGTTGGGAAACATTGGTTCGAGCCCGATCTGCGTCGCGCGCCGATTGGCGATGTAGCGCAGGTAGCCCTTGAACATCGAGGCGTTGAGACCGAGGACGCCGCGCGGCATCGTGTCTTCGGCATACCGGTACTCGAGTTCGACCGCGTGCTGGAACAAGGCCTTGATCTCGGACTTGAACGCCGAGGTCCACAGCTGAGGATTCTCCAGCTTGATCTGGTTGATGAGGTCGATGCCGAAATTGCAGTGCATCGACTCGTCGCGCAGGATGTACTGGTACTGCTCGGCGGCACCGGTCATCTTGTTCTGCCGACCGAGCGCGAGGATTTGGGTGAAGCCGACGTAGAAGAACAAGCCTTCCATCAGGCAGGCAAAGACGATCAATGACTTCAGGAGTTTCTGATCGTTTTCCTGCGTCCCGGTGTGGAACATCGGATCCATGATCTGCTCGATGAAGGGCAGCAGAAACTCATCCTTGTCGCGGATCGACTTGATCTCGTGATAGGCGTTGAATATCTCGCCTTCGTCGAGGCCGAGCGACTCGACGATGTACTGGTAGGCATGCGTGTGGATCGCCTCTTCGAAGGCTTGGCGCAGCAGGAACTGGCGGCACTCCGGTGCCGTGATGTGGCGATAGCTGCCGAGCACGATGTTGTTCGCGGCGAGCGAATCGGCAGTGACGAAGAAGCCGAGATTACGCATCACGATGCGCCGCTCGTCGTCACTCAGGCCGTTCGGATCTTTCCACGTCGCAATGTCGCGCGACATGTTGATCTCCTGCGGCATCCAGTGATTGGAACAAGTGGCGAGGTACTTCTCCCACGCCCACTTGTACTTGAACGGTACCAGTTGATTGACGTCGGTCCGCCCGTTGATGATGCGCTTGTCGGCCGCTCGGACGCGTCGCTGACCCTGCACTGACGGGCTCGTCGCTGCACCGAGTTCGGGTTCGGCGTTCGCAATCGCTGCGATGCGAGGCGCGTCGACGGCAGCGATACGAGAAACTGGAGGCGGAATCGCCACACGCGCTGCAGACTCGCTGCTCTGCGCGGGGCTTGCTTTGTGAAGGTTCGATGGTTTGACTTCGTCTTCCCAGACCAGCATGGTGCACTTCCAGTACGTGTGAATTATCGGAGTGTTGCGCGACAACACCAAGGACTTCTTGACATCGACGCGTGCGCGTCAATCAAATTTGTTGCGCGATCGCATCGACATCCAGGTGCACGAGTTGCGCAACTGAAGGCGCGTGAATATCTCTCGGCATGCGCCACTGAACGTCGACACGCTTGATGCGACCACGATCGCGCACACGATCATTGACATGCTTCACAGTCCGGGTTGTCGATCGCACAGAACCTCACGTCGCTACCGGGTTCGACTTCATTCGCAGCGCTCGCATTCGCATTCGTGCTGGCGCCATGCGCCGGCGCGCCGGGCCTCCCGCTCGCGACAGCATTCATGCGGCCTGCACTGACGGTCGACTTCTCGGCATGCGTGGCGCCAATCGTGCGCAGGTAATACGTCGTCTTCAGGCCCCGCAACCATGCGAGCTTGTAGGTCTCGTCGAGCTTCTTTCCCGAAGCGCCGGCCATGTAGATGTTGAGCGACTGCGCCTGATCGATCCACTTCTGCCGCCGCGCCGCGGCCTCCACGAGCCATTCGGTCTCGATCTCGAAAGCCGTCGCGTAGAGCGACTTGAGTTCCTCCGGTACGCGATCGATTCGGCGCAGCGAGCCGTCGAAGTGCTTCAAGTCCATCACCATCACGTCGTCCCACAACCCGAGACGCTTCAGGTCGCGCACCAGGTACTCGTTGACGATCGTGAACTCGCCCGACAGATTGGACTTGACCGACAGGTTGCCGAACGAGGGTTCGATCGACGCGCTGACACCGACGATGTTGGAGATCGTTGCCGTCGGCGCGATCGCGACGCAGTTGGAATTGCGCATGCCGTGTTCGGCGATGCGCGCGCGCAGCGTCGTCCAGTCCAGCGTCGAGGCGGTGTCAACCTCCACATAGCCGCCACGCTGTTCCTCGAGCAGGCGCAACGAGTCGAGTGGCAAGACGCCCCGATCCCACAGCGAGCCGCGGTAGCTCGAGTAGCGCCCGCGCTCCGCCGCCAGGTCAGTCGATGCCCAATAGGCGTAGTAGCACACCGCCTCCATCGACTGGTCGGCGAACGCAACGGCAGCGTCCGAAGCGTACGGTGTGCGCAGTTCGTAGAGTGCGTCCTGGAACCCCATGATGCCGAGCCCCACCGGCCGATGACGCAGGTTCGAGTCACGCGCCTTCTTCACTGCGTAGTAGTTGATGTCGATGACGTTGTCGAGCATGCGCATCGCAATCCCGACCGTCTTCTTCAACTTCACGTGATCGATCTGCTTCGCGCCGCCGTCGCCATCCGTCAGGTGATGCAGGAGATTGATCGAGCCAAGATTGCAAACCGCGATCTCGCTCTCCCCGGTGTTGAGCGTGATCTCCGTGCACAGGTTGCTCGAATGGACGACGCCGACATGCTGCTGCGGCGAGCGCACGTTGCACGCATCCTTGAAAGTGATCCACGGATGCCCGGTCTCGAACAGCATCGAGAGCATCTTGCGCCACAGGTCGGCGGCACGCATCGTCTTGAAGAGTTTGATCTCGCCGCGCGCGGCCTTCTCTTCGTAACGCGTATAGGCCTCTTCGAATTCCTTGCCAAACTTGTCATGCAGGTCGGGACAGGTCGAGGGCGAGAACAAGGTCCAATCGCCGCCTTCCATCACCCGACGCATGAAGAGGTCAGGCACCCAGTTTGCGGTGTTCATGTCGTGCGTACGGCGCCGGTCGTCGCCGGTGTTCTTGCGCAACTCGAGGAACTCCTCGATGTCCAGATGCCAACTCTCCAGGTAGGCGCAGACGGCCCCCTTGCGCTTGCCACCCTGGTTGACGGCAACCGCAGTGTCGTTGACGACCTTCAGGAAAGGCACCACACCCTGGCTCTTGCCGTTGGTGCCCTTGATGTGGCTGCCGAGCGCGCGCACGTTGGTCCAGTCGTTGCCGAGGCCGCCAGCAAATTTCGACAGGAGCGCGTTCTCCTTCAGCGCCTCGTAGATGCCGTCGAGGTCGTCGGAAACCGTCGTCAGGTAGCAGCTCGACAACTGCGAGCGCCGCGTGCCCGCATTGAACAGCGTCGGCGTGCTCGACATGAAATCGAAGCTCGACAGCACCTCATAGAACTCGATCGCGCGCGCCTCACGATCGATCTCGCCGAGCGCGAGGCCCATCGCGACGCGCATGAAGAAGGCCTGCGGCAACTCGATGCGCTTGTCGTCGATGTGCAGGAAGTAGCGATCGAAGAGCGTCTGCAGGCCGAGATAGTCGAACTGCATGTCGCGTTCGGCGTCCAGTGCTTGCGCCAGGCGCTGCAAATCGAACTGCTGGAGTCGCTCGTCGAGCAATTCGGCCGCGACGCCGCGCTTCACGTAGTCGGGGAAGTAGTCGACATAGCGCGCCTGCATGTCGCGCTGCAAGACCTCCTCGCCCAGGATGTCCTTGCGGATCGCGTGCAGCAACAGCCGCGCCGTCGCGCGCGTGTAGCCCGGGTCCTTCTCGATCAGCGTGCGCGCGGCGAGGATCGCCGCCTTGTGCACCTCCTCGATCGGCACACCGTCATACAGATTGCGCTTGGTCTCCGCCATGATGGGTTCCGGGCGCACATCGGCGCCGAGCCCTTCACAGGCGGACGCAAACAGCGTTGCCAGGCGTGCCAGGTCGAGCGCCACGCGTTGACCACCATCGATCACCGTCAACACAGGTTCGGCCGCAACGCTCGCGGCCTGGCGCGCACGTTCCTGCGAACGCCGTTCGCGATAGAGCACGTAGGCACGAGCCACTTCGTGGTGACTGCCACGCATCAGGCTCAGTTCGACGTGATCCTGCACGTCCTCGATCGGAAAGGTCCCGCCTCCCGGCCGTGAGCGCAGCAGCGCGCGCACGACGACTTCCGTCAACCCATCCACCGTCTCGCGCACGCTCGCCGATGCCGCGCCTTGCGTGCCGTGCACTGCGAGGAAGGCCTTCATCAGCGCGACGGCGATCTTGTTGGGCTCGAACACGACGACCGAGCCGTTGCGCCGGATGATCTGATAGCCCTGATAGGCGGAAGCTGCGTTCGCGTCTGGCGCAACTGCGCGCGACGTGCCCGGGAAATCGGAGGGGTTGGCGGCGGACGTGCCGGAAGATACTGCTTGCATGTCGGTCCCTTGCATGGAAAGGTCAGGTGGAGCGAGGAATGACGCGCCGGAAGTGCGCGTTGTCGGTTGCGATCGGCTTCGGTCCGGCGTCGCTGTCATCGTGACATTGCGATCACCGCGAACTGCGGCGTACTGATCAAAGGCTGCTGCTCAGTGCTCACGCGACAGCGGTTGGCGATCTGCCTGAAGCGCAAGTCGTGCCGCTTCCGATCGCGCCACGGCTGTCGAAGGATGGAAAGAATAGCATGTCGACACACTATATCTGGGGTCGCGCGCCACTTCAAGCACTAGGGGTAGCGTGTCATCCCTGATGCCACTCTCCTCTTTCTGTGTCAGAACAGGCCCTGTCGCGCCACACAACCCGGCCATATCGCGCGCTGCGGCGCGTCGGCGCGCGATGGACCGCCTCGCGGCGCCGGTTCACGCGGCCTGCAGGCTGATTTTCGATTGCAGACCGCTTCGTTCGGCAATGTGCGCCCCAGCGCTACGGCGCGCACGCCCCGACGTCGTGACGCGCGCGCTCAGCAGACGCCTGACACGTCCGAGGGAAAATACTCACCCGGCCAGCGAAGACCTTCGACGAGCCGGCGCCATTCGAACCCTGCGCCGGGATCGGCCTTTCGCATTGGCGCCACATGTTCATGCCCCGCGATGCCGCGGATTGGATAGCGCCGCGCAAGCGCCGGCAGCAGCTCGAGCAGTGCGCCGTATTGCGCCGGCTCGAACGCCCGGCCCTCGAGGCCCTCGAGTTCGATGCCGATCGAGAAGTTGTTGCAGTCGTCGCGCCCGCGCCACTGCGAGCGTCCGGCGTGCCAGGCGCGATCGTCGCCGCCGACAAACTGCACGAGTTCGCCGTTGCGCCGGGCGACGAAATGCGATGACAGCGCGAGCCCGCGCAGGCGCTCGAAGTAGGGATGCTCGGCAAAGTCGAGCCGGTTCGTGAAGAGGCGCTCAATCGCGTCACCGCCAAAGCGTCCGGGCGGCAGGCTGATCGAGTGGATCACGACGAGTTCGACTGCGACCCCGGCGGGCCGTGCATTGAAGTTCACGCTTGTGCATGCGCGGGCGTCGCGCAACCAGCCCCCGGCAAGCCATCGTGCGTCGGCCGCACGATCGTGCATCGTCACGCGCCGTCGCCGGCCGCATCGGCGCCGGCAACGATACCGAGTCGAGCCATCCGATAGCGCATCTGTCGCAATGTCAGTCCCATGCTCGCGCCCGCCGCGGTGCGGTTGTATTGATGCTGCTCGAGCGCGCGTACCAGGATGTCGCGTTCGACGCCATCGAGATGTGCAACCAGATCGCCAGGCAACGCGGCTTCGGGCGGCTCGACGGCGGTGATCGCCACTTGCGTGCCCGCCACCGGTTCCTCGGCCGCTTCGGGTTCGGCACCCAGCGGCCCATCCGGCAGATGCAAATCGGCAACGTCGATGGCGTCGCCGCCGGACAACGCGACCGCGCGGTGCAGCAGGTTTTCGAGCTCGCGCACGTTGCCCGCAAAGGCATAGCGGCGCAGTTGCGCCAGCGCGGCGTGCGTCAGGTGCGGCGGCGGCGAGACACCCGCCTCGCGTGCGATGCGCTCGAGCACGTGCTCGATGATCGCCGGCAAGTCCTCGAGCCGCTCGCGCAGCGGCGGGACGATGATCTGGATCACGTTCAGGCGATAGAACAAATCCTGACGGAAGCGCTGTGCGAGGACCTCGGCCGCGAGATCCTTGTGCGTCGCGCTCAGGATGCGCACATTGACCGGCAGTTCGGCCACCGCGCCGACCGGCCGCACCGCGCGCTCCTGGATCACGCGCAGCAATTTGGATTGCATCGACAGTGGCAGATCGCCGATCTCGTCGAGAAAAAGCGTGCCGCCATTGGCCGCCTGAAAGAAGCCTTCGCGGTCGTCTGCCGCACCGGTGAATGCGCCTTTGCGATAACCGAAGAATTCGGCCTCGAGCAGATGCTCGGGAATGGCGCTGCAGTTGACCGCGATGAAAGGGCCTGCCGCGCGCGGGCTCGTTTCGTGCACGGCGCGGGCGACGAGTTCCTTGCCGGTGCCCGATTCACCATTGACGAGGACAGGCGCCATGCTGCGCGCCACCTTGGCGATCAACGCGCGAACCTGTCGTACCGCCTGCGACTGGCCCGCCATGCGTGCCAGTGCGGGGCTCGGCGTCGCGGCGGGTGGCTGCGACGCGACCGGACGCGCATTGCGCGGCGGCGTCGCGCCGGCTTCTGGCACCGCACGCGCTGTCGACGGCGCGGCCGCAGGCACGCCGCGGCCGAGCGCCGACGCCACCGCAGCGCGGAACTGCTTCAGGTCGACAGGCTTGGTCAAGTAGTCGTAGGCCCCGGCCTTGAGCGCTTCGACCGCGTTCTCGGCCGAGCCGTAGGCGGTGATCACAATCGCCTTTTCGCTGCGCTCGGTCTCTTCGAGGCGACGCAGCAGATCGAGCCCCGAACCGTCGGGCAGCCGCATGTCGGTGATCATCAGGCTGTAGCGCCGGGCATCGAGTCGCTCCAGCGCTTCCTCCACACTGCCCGCGGTGTCGATGTCGTAGCCCTCGCGCAGCAGGGTCAGCTCGTAGAGGGTCCGCAGATCGGGCTCGTCATCGACCACGAGCAGGCTGAAGGGGGCGGTGGTCGTCATGGGCGGGTGCTCAGAGCTTTGCAGGCTCGGCAAGGGTCGTCAAGGCCTGACGCCGCATCGCGACCGAGAACTCGTTGCGGTGGCGCCGGTCGGTCGGCCGCAGCCGGAAGCTGATGCGCGCGCCGTAGCGTTCGCACAGCTCTCTGCAAATATAGAGGCCGAGCCCCGTGCCGCGGCTGCGCGTCGAGAAGAACGGTTCGAACAGATAGCGCTCGACCTCGGGCACGATCGCCGGCCCGTCGTTGAGCACCGTGAGCACGGCGACGTTGGCGTCCTTGCCATGCAGCAGCATCTGCACGGCGCCGGGTGCGCTCGATGCGTGTCGGCGCGCGTTGTCCAGCAGGTTCACGAGCACGCGGTGCAAATGGTCGCCATCGAACAGCACGTGCAGCGGCTCGGCGGGCATTTCGATCTGGAGCGTACCGCCCGCACCGAAGTCGACGTCGTTCATGCGTGCCCACTCAACGCAGACCGCCGAGGCCTGAGCGCCGGCATCGATCACGCGCGCGTCGTTTGCCACGCCCGGCGACAGCTCCATGACGTCATCGACGATGCGCTTCAGGCGCGCGACGTTGTCGGCCACCATGCGCGTGAGCTGGCGCTGCTCGACGCTTGCCGCGTCCTCCGCGAGCAGGGCATTCGCCTGCGCGATCGCCGACAGCGGGTTGCGGATCTCGTGCGCGATGCCGGCCGACACGCGGCCCATCGCGGCGAGCTTCTCCTGCCGGGTGCGCGCCTGCATGCTGCGCACATCCTCCAGGAAAAGGACGCAGAACTCCTCGCTGCCCGGTGCGTCGCGCCGCCGCGTGAAACGCACCCGCGTGCGCAGCGTGCGCGAGGCGCCGGGCTCGAAATCGATCAACGACGTCGCGCCCGGCCTCGGGCCACACGCCGTCGACGAACGCGCGCTCGACCGCGTCGACGAGTGCCGACCAGGCCCTGACGCCGCGCAGCGCGAACGGGGCGGCGAGGCTGCCGCCCTCGGGTGCGAGCAGCGCACACGCCGACGGGTTGGCAGCGCGCACCCGACCGCGCCGGTCCACAACGACGACGCCGTCCTGCATCTCCTCGATCACGAGGCGATTGAGCTGCGCCTGCTGGCGCGCCATCTCCAGGCTGCCGCGGGCGGTCAGCTCCTCGCGCGCGAGGCGCCCGGCGAGTTCGCTCGCGAGCACCGTGATGACGAACATGCCACTGCCGGCAAGCCCGGCCTGCGACATCAGCACCGTCACGTCTCCACCCGCCAGCGCGTTGTGCCAGGCCGCGCCGAGCAGCACCAGCGTGATCCCGGCGGAGGTCGCGAGCGCGATGCGGCGCGGCGTCAGCACGCCAGCCATGAGCGCCGGCAGCACGAAGAGGGCGACGTAGTTCAAGCCTGCGACGGGCGCCAGCACATGCAACGCGGTGAAGCACGCAATGTCGACACCGATCGTCAGCAGCCATTGCGCGCCGCTCAACCGCACCGCGGGTTGGGGCAGCGCCGACTCGACGAAGAACGGCACGAGCCAGGCGCCGATCGACAGCGCCGCGTAGGCCAGGCAGACGACAAGCACGTCCGCACTCGGTCGCACGCCGAACAACACAGCCACGCCGAGCGTGATGAGGAGCATCACGCCGATCGCCGCGCGAGCTGCCAGAAAGGCGCGGTAGACGCGGGCGAATGCGGTCTGCCCGGCATCGACGATGCGCTGCGCCTGGCGCGTCAGGAAGCGCGAGTCCGTCGCCGCCGCGTCGCCCGCCGGCCAGGCGCCATCGAAACGCGATTCGCCCTCGCCCGCGAGTTGGGCCTCGCGCCAGGCCGTGTCGGCGCCCTCGCCCAATGCGCCGAACCAGGACTCCTGTGGGTCGGGCCGCGCCGCCGAGCGGCGCTCGCGCGCACGCCGTTCGGTCCCACGACGATCGGATGCCGGCGGCGCATCGGCTTGCAATGGCGGCGGCACTCCGTTCACGGGAACCGCGCCTTCAACGCAGGGTGCGCCACGTCTTCATTCGTGCGCACGTTCAAACTCGGCGCGGTGAGCCTCGCTGCAGAAGACCCCGCCGCGCCCAGGCAAGGCCTCGCTGCGCGGCAGGTGCAGCCCGCACTGGCCGCAGGCGACGATGTCCTCGCGCGGCAGCGGCGGCCTGTCGCGCCCCTTTCCCACTGCGCGCCGGCTGCCCTTGCGGGCGATCCAGACGACGGCAAGGATCACGATCAACAAAACGATGAATTTCATGATCGCTTCGGCTCAGGTCAAGCTGCCGCGGCGCAACAGCACTTCGAGAACGAAGCGCGAGCCGACGTAGGCCAGCATCAGCAGCGCCGCCCCGGCATAGAGCCAGCCGGTTGCGCGGCGCCCGCGCCAGCCGAATGCGTGACGGCCTGCAAGCAGCCCGGCGAACACGACCCAGCCGAGGATCGAGAACACCGTCTTGTGATCCCAGCGCCATGGATCAGCGAACCACCAGCCGAGCAGCAGCGTCGCAGACAGGGCGACGAATCCCGCACCGACGAATCGAAACGTCAGTTTCTCGAGCTGCAACAGCGGCATCGCGCCCGGCGACCCTGCAGCCACGGCGCCGGGCGTATGCATCAGCCGCATGCGGCGTTCGGCACGGTTGAGCAGGCTTGCGTGCAGCACCGCCGCGCCGAAGAGGCCATAGGAGGCGATGCCGAGCACCCAGTGCAGAGGCGCCCAGGGCGAACCGGCGTGGGACCGCGACTCCCCCGGGAACCACCAGGCGAGCAGGACGACCAGCGCGCCCAGCAGCGCGAGCGCCCGCCGCACCCCCTGGAGCGGGACGAATCGGCTTTCGACCGCATGCACCGCGAGCACGAGCCAGACCGTTGCGGACAGCGCCGGCGCGAAGCCAAAGCGTGCACCCGGAACGCCGCTGCCGATGCCCGACACGTCGGCAACGATCGCCAGCGCATGCGCGACCCAGCCGATGATCAACGCGATGCGCAACGCGCTCGCGGAACGCTCTCCGAGCGACGCTGCAGCGACATAGCCGGCCAGCGCGACCGCGCTCGGCACGGCCAGCACGGGCGCGGCGGACCCGAACGATAGAATCATTCGCACAGTGTACTGACGCGTGCGCCGCCGGCGCGCCGCGCCCCCTCCTCGATGGCATCCTCCCTCACCGACCGCCTGAGCCGGCTCGTCAAGACGATGCGCGGCCAGGCCCGCATCACCGAAGACAACGTGCAGGAGATGCTGCGCGAGGTGCGCATGGCGCTGCTCGAGGCCGATGTCGCGCTGCCCGTGGTGCGCGATTTCATCGCCCGCGTGAAGGCCAAAGCGCTCGGCGCCGAAGTCGTCGGCTCGCTCACGCCCGGGCAGGCGCTGGTCGGCATCGTGCAGCGCGAGTTGGCGGCGACGATGGGACAGGGTGTCGCAGACATCGATCTCGCCGTGCAGCCGCCAGCGGTGATCCTGATGGCCGGCCTGCAAGGCGCAGGCAAGACGACGACCACCGCCAAGCTCGCACGCCACCTGTCGACCAAGCGCAAGAAGAAGGTGCTGACGGTATCTGCCGACGTCTATCGACCGGCGGCGATCGAGCAGTTGAAGATCGTCACGCAGCAGGCGGGCGCCGAATGGTTCCCGTCGAGCGCGAGCGACAAGCCCGCGGCGATCGCGCTCGCCGCGCTCGACCACGCGCGCAAGCACTACTTCGACGTGCTCCTGGTCGACACCGCCGGGCGGCTGGCGATCGACGAAGCGCTGATGCGCGAGATCAGCGAGTTGCATGCGGTGCTGAAGCCGATCGAGACGCTGTTCGTCGTCGACGCGATGCAGGGCCAGGATGCGGTGAACACCGCCAAGGCATTCAAGGACGCGCTGCCGCTGACCGGCATCGTGCTGACCAAGACCGACGGCGATTCGCGCGGCGGCGCCGCGCTTTCGGTGCGCGCGGTGACTGGCGTGCCGATCAAGTTTGCCGGGACGAGCGAGAAGATCGACGGACTGGAGGTGTTCGACGCCGATCGCCATGCGTCACGCGTACTCGGCATGGGCGACATCCTCGCGCTCGTCGAGGAGGTGCAAAAGGGCGTCGATGTCGCGGCGGCGCAGAAGCTTGCCGACAAGGTCAGGTCGGGCGACGCGTTCGACTTGAACGACTTCCTGTCCCAGCTCTCTCAGATGAAGAAGATGGGCGGCCTGTCGGGCTTGATCGACAAGCTGCCGACGCAGTTGGCCGCAAAGGCCGGTCAGGCCGATATGGACCGCGCCGAGCGCGACGTGAAGCGCATGGAGGGCATCATCTGCTCGATGACGCCGCTCGAGCGTCGCAAACCCGACCTGCTGAAGGCGACGCGCAAGCGCCGCATCGCGGCCGGCGCGGGCGTGCAGGTGCAGGAGGTGAACCGCCTGCTCAAGCAATACGAGCAGATGCGCGACATGATGAAGAAGATGAAGGGCGGCGGCATGATGAAGATGCTCAAGCGCATGGGCGGCATGAAGGGCATGATGCCGCCGGGCATGCGCTGAGATCGTCAGGGCCGCCGGCCCGGGAAAGACACACGGTAACTGGACGCCGCCGGGATTTCATGCCAAGGTGCGGCCCTTTCCATTCGAGGTTGGACTCATGGCCGTCACCGAACTGGCGCTGATTGCACTTGTCGTCCTGCTCGTGATCGCCTTGTGGTGGCGCCGCCGCGGCGGCAAGGGCAAGGTGCGAGCTGGCACCGATGAGGCGCTCGATACGGTCGCCGACTGGCCACCCGAGGCGTCGCGCGTGCTGACGACACCCGAGCAGCGCGCCTACAAGCTGCTGGTGCGAACCCTTCCTCCCGGCTACGCGGTGCTTGCGCAGATTCCGTTGTCGCGATTCCTGCGCGTCCCCACTCGGCATTCCTATCGCGAATGGATGCGCCGCGTGGGCCGGCTCAACGCCGACCTGCTCGTTTGCGACAGCACCTTCCAGGTGCTCGCCGTCGTCAATGTGCGACCCACTGAAGGCAAGGATTCGGAACGCGGCCTCGAGCGGCACGCCCGCATGGATCGCGTGTTGCGCAAGGCGGGCTTGCGCGTCCTGAATTGGCGCGAAGGTGCCCTTCCAGACGAGGATCTGGTGCAGGAACTGGTGTTCGGACGCGCAAAGATGGCAGAGATGTCGGCCAAATCCGACGAAGCTTCCGCGGGTCGGCAGACGTATCCCGGCGAGGTCGAGTCGTCGGCCACGGAAGCACAGGTTCCCGAGCCGCTGCCCTCGACCTTCTTCGACGACCTCGACACCCGGCCGGTGCCTCTGCCGCGGCCGAAGTCGCGCGAGTAAGCGAGTAAGTCGATCGCCAGCCTCAGCCGAGCAACGCCTGTGCGAACTCGCGCGCGTTGAAGGTCTGCAAGTCCTCGAGCTTCTCGCCGACGCCGATGAAATAGACCGGCACGGGCTTGGCGCGGCTGCGCGACCAGAGCGCGATGGCGGCGAGCACGCCGCCCTTGGCCGTGCCGTCGAGCTTGGTGACGATCAGCCCCGTGAGACCTAGCGCCTCGTCGAACGCCTTCACTTGCGACAGCGCGTTCTGCCCCGTGTTGCCGTCGACGACGAGCAGCACCTCGTGAGGCGCCGAGGCCTGCGCCTTGGCGATCGTGCGGCGGATCTTCTTCAACTCTTCCATCAGGTGCGTTTGCGTCGACAGGCGGCCTGCGGTATCGGCGATGACGACGTCGCAGCCACGCGCGCGGCCCGCCGTCACCGCGTCGTAAGTCACGGCCGCGGGGTCACCGTCGTGTTGACTGACGATTTCCACATTGTTCCGCCCGGCCCACACTGCGAGTTGCTCGCGCGCCGCGGCGCGGAAGGTGTCGGCCGCGGCGAGAAGCACCTTCTGCCCCGCCTGCGCGAGATGCCGCGTGAGCTTGCCGATGCTCGTCGTCTTGCCCGCGCCGTTGACACCGACGACCATGATGACAGTCGGCGTCTCGTGCCCGACCGAGAGCGTGCCCTCGAGCGGCAGCAACAATTCGGTGATCGCATCTGCGAGCAGTACTTTCACCGCCTGCGGATCGGTCGCGCGCGCCGCCTTGACGCGCCGCTTCAGATCCAGGAGCAGATGCTCGCTCGCCGCGACGCCGGTGTCGGCCATCAGCAGCGCCGACTCGAGCTCCTCGTACAGCGCGTCGTCGATGCGAGCGCTGGTGAAGACCTGAGTGATGCTCGAGCCCGTCTTGCGCAGACCGCTGCGCAGCTTGTCAGTCCAAGTCCTGCGCTGCGTCTCGGGCACTGTGGCCGCAACCGGCGACGGAACATCAACCGGTGCCGTTGCGGGCCGCAGCATGTCCCGCGGTTCGATTGCGTCAGCAGGTACGCCTGGCAACGACCCATGCGCTATCGAATCCCCTGTCAGTGCGCCTAGCACTGGCTCGGGAGTTATCGCTGGGGGCGTGACGGCAGGCTCTGCAGGCGGAACTTTTTTCTTGAAGAAGCGAAACATGGTGCTCGATCGGACTCTGCTTGATTCTAGGCAGGCCCGCGTGGCGAGCTCGCGGCACGCGCTGAGCGACGCCGAGACGCCGAAGCTCGACAAACGGGCCGTTGTGACCGCGGAAGCCGCCTTGTCCGGCATCGAGCGTCAAAGCGCGGCAGTCACTTCGCTGGCTAGGTGTGCAGCAGTGAGATGGCGACTGCTGGTTGTCGACACAGCCTAGCGCGAGCCGATCCAACTCGACCAGCGCTTCTCCGGCCACGCGGCGCTGATCATCGACTGCGACGTCGAATCTTGAAGCAGCTTCTCGAGAACAAGGCGCGAGCTTTCTGTCGAGACCTCGTTGCTTATCGGGCCTGGCGCTCGCGAAGCTGCATCCAACCCAGCTCGGCTCTTGGCCGTAGTGGGCTACAACGCCCGACTATCAAAGAAGCCGAAGACGCGCGTTGCGCAGGTTGAAGGTCAGCAGCCCGCCGAGACGAGCCGTTGGCCGGCGAGGGCTGGTCGGCGGTCATCGGCCAGAAGAGCGCCGCGACGGGCAGCTATGCGGAAGTCTATGGATACTGAATATCTTTGGCTGGTGACGTTGGCGCTCTGCTAAGCGCACCTGCGCGACGGGAGCGCCTGCGATCGCGGGCGACGAAGCAAGGCATCCATTGCCATCTCATCGATCGTCGCGAGCTCCTGCAACCGCAGTGATAGGGCGGCGTACGGATCAGAGATCGCGGCGAGCTTGTCGGCGTCAAGCTCGTGCGCCCTGGAGACGTTGGTGACGTATCACCGATCCGAGATGCCGTAAGCCGCGTTGTCGTGCGACGATGTTCTGCTTGTCGATCTTCTCGGCCAGCCAGTGCAGCGCGCTCATCCGGTTCTTTAACGTCCGGCGCTGATTCCTTCGGCATGCAAGCGTTCGAGGTGCTCGGCATCTTTGGAGCGTACACTGGTCGCACGCAGCCGCCGGCTTGATCATTGTGCTCGGAATCACGTAGCTGGCGAGCGTTCCCCGGGTACGGTCGAAGCTGCGTGTCCAGCGCTGCCTTTTCGACAAGAAACGCGATTGCGCCCACGCCGCACGGGCCCTTGAAGCTCCAGCTCACGATGCCGGATGCGTTCGTGGTGCCGGTGACGGCGTTGTTGGTCCAGTAGTCGTCCAGGAAGCGGCCACTGACCAGCGCGTTCGCGATCGGGGCGCCGGTCTCGGTGGTGATCGTCACCCTCGCCGAGCTGAGGTTGTACATCTTGCCGCCCTGGAAGCAACTGCCCGGAAACCGGGTCCTGCACGAACTGCCCGGTCATCGCGAGCAGCTCGAAACCAGGCAATGGGCGACGCAGCGGCGACGGCGTCATCTTCATCAGCCGCTGACTGCGGCCGACCATGGCCTGCGTCAGGATCTGCCCGGCGGCATTCATCGGGCCGGCTCCGCCGACGGTGACCCCGGCGTAGGCAGGCGAAAGCAGGGCGCGAGGGCCTGGCCCGGCCGGCTGGACCCGCGGCGACCAGCCGGTGCTGACCACGGTGAAGGTGACGTCCTGCGCCGCGTTGATCGACCTCATGCCATAGTCGACAAGTGGCCGGTGCCGAAGGTCGAGAGAATCTGCAGCTGCCGCCGTTGGACAGCCGGAACGGGTAGACCAGGTTCCCCGTGTTCATGGAGACCAGAAGTGGGCCTGGTCGCCGGCATCGTTGATGGCACTGCCGTTGGATCCGGCCCCTACGAACCCGCTCGGCGTGGCAGGCAGCGGAAGCACGCTGGCCGGAGTGCCCAGCTGATACCAGTGGCTCCAGGTCACGACCTTGCCCCCCGGGCTCATGGCCGCCGGGCGCTCGTTGGGGTAGCCCAGCGCCTTCAAGTCCACCATGCCGGTTGCCTGCGACCACATGAAGGGCACGGTGAGCGTGGGGATGCCGCCGCCATGCGTGGAAGCCGATCATCTTGCCTGGTCGTCCAGACCCAGGACATCGCGCTGGACGTGCCTGGGAAGACCCCAAGGTCCTGCGCCGTGTAGCCGGTGCCGTTCGGCGTCCAGACTGCCGCGTGCGTCGTGGCGCCGATGATCGCCGCCTCACCGCCGATCAAGCCGTGGTTGTTGAAGTGCAGCGGATACTGGCTGCTGGCGTCGTAACCCGGAACCGACGGCAACAGATCCGGTTGCCGCCGCGCCAAACGACGATCTCCTGCGGCGGCAGGCAGAAGGGTCCGCAGCCAGTGTGCGTGTAGGACTTGCCGGTCACGAATACCGTGTGGATCATCCATACGGTGGCCGCGATGCCGACCAAGCCGAAGGATTACAAGCGGCACCCGGCTCAATGCGACTGCAGAAGCAATACGTCGGCCCCATTGAGCGCCTTCGACGCAAGTCCGCTGCGACGCCGGCGACGGCGCGTTGCCGCACCGGCGAATGTGGAAATGAATTCAATGACTGTGCGTCGCCCGTGGCGCCGTCGCCGCCTCCGACGCAGCTAGCGATAAGCGCAACGAGCATGAGCGAAATGGGTCCGTTCGTCTTCATGGACGACTCTTGGGCAATGTGAAAGGTCAAGGCACCACCACACCGTGTGGCTCAACCACGGCGCTTCAGGTGGCACGAGCATCGAGACAGACGGCCATACTCGGTATTTCGGCGATTGGGGCCTGGATTTCGACCACCAATTGCGCGTGGCTTTAAGACGCGTCCGCACGATTGCTGGACCGACACTCCGACGCCCGGCCAAAGTAGCGGATCGCGCCGGCTTAGGGTCGCGTAGGGACAGTCAGTTGTCGAGTTTGATTCGGGTGGCGCGATAGGTGGTGCCGATCGGCGTGACCACATTCACGCTCTTTACCTCGACCGTCTTGCCGTCAAGCGTCGAGCCGCTCAGGCCATCCCCGAACTCGGTGCCGGCGTCGTAGCTCAAGGGGACGCCTTAACCGTGAAGGTGCCGGTGGTCGCTCCGCAGCGATCCAGGCTGCAGCGCCATTGAGCGCGAACTCCGGCGAGCCACCGGGACATCGTCGTCATCGCCGTCGTCGTCGTCGTCACGCGACTTGAAATCGAGCTTCGTCACCACCAGCACCCCGTTTTCTATGCGGCCCTTGGTCTCGACGCGGATGCCATCCTTCAAGACCGCGGGGACGCCATCGTCGAAGGTGAACGCTCGTGCCGAGCCGCACGCGTAGTCGGAAACTCGGAAGGGACTTGCAGGGCTGGTGAATCGCGCTGTCGTAGCCCTCGACTTGGCCTTCGGCTGACGACGACGAGTCGTCATAGCCTGCAGTGAGGACTTCAGTCGCTCAGCCAGATAACGCACGTCGCCATGGCGACGGGTCCAGCCGTGACGGTGACCGAGCGGCCATTGGCCGGCGTGCCATCGAAGTCGGTGCATTGCGATAGGCGAAGGGCGACGCCGCCCAGCGTCAATGCGTAGGTCGGGCTCGACTCCGCGCAAACCGTCCATGGTACCGCGAACGCGATACTCGCCGTCACCGCCACGAATGCCGCGACGCTGGCGGCTTTGCGCTCAAGATAGCTCGCCAAGATCGGCATCTGTGTCGGCCTGGCCAGGACTTCGACACATTGCCCGGCAAGCGAGCCGACGCCACCGAAATTGTCATAGACGGTCGTGGTAGTGGTGCGCACCGTGATGCCGAACACATTGAAGGTTCCCGCGACCGCGTCGACCGAAGTTACCGGCCCCTTGATCTCGGCACCGTAGGCGATTTGCATCGCGCTGCGCATGGTGCCTCTGTCGTCGACGCTGCCCGTCACTTCGACGGCCATGCCGATCTTCAGGGGGTTGTCGTCGGTGCCAAGCACTTTGACAATGCCGTCGTCGTCGACCAGTCGCGCACCGTTGTCCTGGTAGCGGATGCCGTTAACGAAGATCGATCCGAAGCTGTGATCGTACCGACGCTGAACGAGCCGGTGCCACCGCCGCCTACACCGGCGATGCCCCCGCCACCGCCGCCGCATGCACCTACCAGGGCCGCAGTGGCCAACGCCAGCGCAGTAGCCAGCAGACGCCGGATACCGGTCGCAACTGAGGAACGGCCAGCCGATTGAGTGTGTGTTTTCATCAACGTACTCCCTTGGAACTCTTAGATCGTGAGAGATCGGTGGACGGATCCACCTTGGTTTCGCCTTGTGCAGCAGGGGTTGCGGACTTCGGAAATTGTTCGCTGTAGCGGGTGCAGCCCGGAATGGAACTCCCGGCCACGGCACAAGCCGGTGGCGATGATTGGTTGCTCAGAGGCCGTTCAAGCTGGACGGAGGAACGCGGGCTGCAGCGCCACGTTGCGCAGCGGGGAGGTTCGGAACATGTAGCGGTCAACAGGTTTGCCGGTGAGCGTGACGCCGCCGACCGCCAGCCAGACATTGGGACTTCCGTGGGTAGGTGTTCTTGACATGGCAGTCTCCTTGATAGTGAGACTATGTATCTGGTGTCGGTCTGACAAGGCTCGAAGTTCGCGACTTGCCTTACCGAAGGTCGCAAGAATGTTCGGACCTTGGTCCATAGCATTGACACCGTCCGACGCATACTGTTACGGCCAACGAGCGACGCAGCTCAGACACCGCTTCGAACGGAACATCCTTGACGCCTCCGACAAGAACTGCCTTCAGCCAGCTGTCGTTGTCAGCGCAATTTCTGCTGCTGAGTTTCCCGATCCTGCTTGCCGCGACCTTGCTCATCGGATGGTGGATCGGTCATCAGGTGGAAGACAGCGTCGTCCACCGGATCGGCGGGGTGACCGCGCTATATGTCGACAGTTTCGTCGCGCCGCATGCGCAGACCCTGATCACGGCCAAGACTCTGAGCGCGAGCGACCGCGAAGCGCTGAATGCGGATCTCGCCAACACGCCGCTCGGACGGAAGATCATTTCGCTGAAGCTGTGGCGCAAGGACGGTCACGTGTTGTTCAGCAACGACCCGGACACAATGGGGCGCACGTTCGCCGTCGGCCCGGGCCTTGCGCAGGCGCTGGCCGGCAACATCTTTGCCGAGATCAGTGAGCGGTCCGATCTGGAGCAGGCCGGACATGGGCAGCCGTTGTCGCGCCTGATCGAGACCTACACGCCGATCCGTGCTCGTCACACGGGCGAAGTGATCGCGGCGGCCGAGTTCTACGAGGGTCCCGATGAAGTCGATCGAGAGGCTGGCACGGCGCAGCGGCGCAGCTGGTTGCTGGTGGCAGGCACCATGTTGACGATGTACCTGCTGCTGTTCATCGTGGTGCGGCGGGGTAGCGATACGATCAGCGAGCAGCAGCGGGACTTGGGCACTACCGTCCGCCAGCTCAGTGAATTGAACGAACAAAACACGCAACTCCAGGAGCGCGTCATCCGCGCGGCTGAGCGCGCGACAGCCTTGAACGAGAACCTGCTGCAGCGCATCTCTGCGAACATCCACGACGGGCCGGGGCAGGATCTCGGCTTCGCGCTGATGCAGCTCAAGAACCTGGGCGAAGCCAGTGCCGCTGCGGACGGCCCGCTGCAGGTGGCGTGGGCGAAGAGTCTTGAGCCGGCGCGTTTGGCGGTGCAGTCGGCGTTGGTCGACCTGCGTGCGATCTCGGCCGACCTGGAACTGCCCGACATTGCCCAGCTGGCCCTGCGTGACATCGCTGCACGCGTCGTGCGCGATTTCCAGATCAAGACTGGGACGAGCGTCAGCCTCTCCGCGTCGATTCCGGATGTCACGTCGTCGTTCAGGGTGAAGGTCACTCTATACCGCGTTCTGCAGGAGTCCTTGGCGAACGCGCTACGACACGCGCAGTGCACGCAGTGCCGGGTCGTATTGACGGCAGACCGAGACTGCTTGACGGTCGAGATCAGTGACCAGGGTCCGGGGTTTGACGCGCATGCGGCATTGGCGAAGGGGCGGCTGGGCCTGCACGGCATGCGCCAGCGCGTGGAGGTGCTGGGCGGTTCATTCAGCCTGCACAGCGCGCCCGGCTCGGGAACCACGGTCCGGGTGACCCTGCCGTTGACTTCAAGAGGAGATGACGATGGCTGACTCGATCGACATCGTCGTCGTCGACGACCATCCTCTATTCAGGCAAGGAGTCGTGCATTCCCTCGGGATGACCCCTGATTTCAGAGTCGTTGGCGAAACAGGTTCAGGCGAGGAAGCACTTGTGCTGGCCAGGGCGCTGCTGCCGCAGGTCGTGCTGCTCGACGTCAGCATGCCGGGCTGGAGCGGCATCGTCACCGCCGAGCGGATCGCGATGGCGTGCCCGGCAACGGCGATCGTCATGCTCACTGGCTCGGAGGACAAGGACAAGCTTCTGTTGGCCCTAAAGGCTGGCGCGCGCGGCTACGTGTTGAAGGGCGTGTCGGCGCGCGAGCTCGCCAGCGTGGTTCGGTCCGCGGTAGCCGGGGAGGTCTACGTTTCGCCGTCGATTGCAGCCGAGATGCTCGTCTCACTCACGCAGAGCAAGGCGCCCGACCCGTTGCAGGAATTGACCGATCGCGAGCGCGAGATTCTCGCGCTCATTGGAACCGGCCTGACGAACCGGGAGATCGGTGACCGCATCTGCCTGTCCGAGAAGACGATCAAGCACTATGTGACCAACATCCTGCAAAAGTTGCAGGTGCGAAGTCGGGTCGAAGCCGCATTGGTGGCCAATCGCCAGCGCCGTTAGGCACCGCAGGGCGGAGCCGCGCCGCGACATCGGCGCATGGCCGGCTTTCGGGCGAGCAAGGCAGGTCGTGAGACCGGAAGGGTCGATGGCCGTCGACTACCTGGGCTCGATCGACGGCCCGTTTCGCCAGAATGCCGCCTTTGACTGTGCAGCGCTGGCGCGCAGGCACCTGGACGCATGGGAACCGAGTCTCGATTTCCGCGGGAGTTCGTCCTGCCTCGTTGTCGGCTCTTGTGCCAGTGGCCAGGCCGCGACACCTACCGCTCGGCAATCAGCGGCGAAGACGACTTCGCAGACGGCAAGGCTCGCGTCGTGGCCGGACTGCCTCAGCCAACGCGCCGTGTTGCCGCGAGGTCTTCTGGCACTGCCTTTCGCGGCGATATCAGCGTCAGCGTAAGCACGTGCGCGACGCGAATCGTGGCCCCCGGCCCGACTTTGGCCTCGTCCCCTTTGGCGACTGCCACGCCGTCCACTTCCGTGACGCCATCCGACACCGGGCGAAGGCGAAAGCCGTCCGGCCACCGGCGCAGCTCGAAGTGCCAGCGGCTGATCAGCCGGGCTTGGCCCGGATCTGCCGGCGTCAGCACGACGTCGTTGGCGGACTTGCCTTCGTGTTCGCGCAGGCGGCCGAAACTGATGATGTCCTGCGCGGGCAATTCCAGATCCTCGCGCGTCTCCTGCACGCGCACACGCGTCGGGAAGACGGCATGGTCGCGCCAATCGAGCGCCAGCAACTCGACCGCGCGTGCAACACCCTTGAGCTCGGCGTTCGGCACTGGCCGGCAGTTGAGCCGCAGCATCAGCGCGAGCTCCTGGAATGCCTCGCGCGTCAGTCGAATTTCACCGGGCCGGGCCGAAGACGCCACCCTGGCGCAGAGGTTCACCGCGTCGCCGCTCACCACCACGCCATCGGTCAGCACCGGCCCGTGGTGGACGCCGATACGCACCTGCAACTGGCGCTCGCGTGAGCGGGTAGCGTTCTCGCGCGAGATCGCATTCTCGAGTTCGATCATCGCCCTGGCAGCGGCATCCGTGCTGGGAAACGTGAGGAACGCGCCATCACCTGCCGTATCGACCAGGCGGCCTTCGTATGTGGGCAGACATGCCTGGAGCAGATCGAAATGCAGTTGCTGAAGCTGCCGGCCGGCTGCATCTCCGAAGCGCGCGAAATAGGCCGTCGATCCGACGATGTCTGAAAACGCGAGCGCCATCGGCTGCTCGAAGCGACGCGTCAATTCCTGCTGCAGTTGGTTCTGCAACCGGACGATCTCGGTCATGCTGAGCGCGCTGAAGTCCATCGTGGCCATGTTGAAGGCCGCCTGCTCGTCATCATCCCTGGACAAGCCGGGCGCGACATGCGACCCTGTGATTGTGCGGCATGCGACGCCGGGCTCAACAGTGGCACCGTGTTCGCACGACAGGTGCGGAGACGGCGGCAGTTCCGGCACTGCGTCGGGGCCTTCCGGCGGATGCAGGCCGATCGGAGATTCGCATTGGGACTACGGCTCAAGTTCAATATCGTGTTGCTGCTCGTCTTCGTGCTCGGGCTGGCCGTCAGCGGCTACGTGTCGCGCGAGTTGCTGCAGCGAAACGCCCGCGAGGAGGTGCTGCACACCGCCGGGGTGATGATGGAAGCGGCGCTGTCGATGCGCAGCTACACCGTCGGTCAGGTACGCCCGAATCTGCGCCCGATGGACGGGGAGTTCCTGCCGCAAAGCGTGCCGGCCTATGCAGCAACCGAGATCATGGGCAAGCTGCACGAGACCTATCCGAACTATGCCTACAAGGAGGCGGCCTTGAACCCGACCAATCCACGCGACCGCGCGGTGGCCTGGGAAGCGGACATCATTACCGAGTTCCGCAACAACGCCGACCGCAAGGAGTTCTCCGGCGTGCGGGACTCCCCTACCGGCATGTCGATGTATCTGGCGCGTCCCCTGCAGATCAAGGATGCGAATTGCCTTGCCTGCCACACGACGGCCGAGGCTTCGCCGCCGTCCATGGTGAAGCTGTACGGCAGCAGCAACGGCTTCGGCTGGAAGCTCAACGAGATCGTCGGTGCGCAGATCGTCTCGGTGCCGATGTCGCTGCCGATCCGAAAGGCCGACAGCGCCTTCCTCGCCTTCATGGCGTCGCTGACCGGCGTGTTCGTCGTGCTGTTCGTGATCCTGAACGTCATGTTGTCGATCCTCATCGTGCGGCCGATCCGCAGCATGTCGGCGGCGGCCGACAAGATCAGCGTCGGCGAGATGGACATCCCCGAACTGCCCGAAAGCGGCAAGGACGAAGTGGCGACGCTCGGCAAGTCGTTCAACCGCATGCGGCGCAGCCTGGAAAAGGCGATCAGCCTGATCAACGAGCAATGACCGGAGCCGCGCCATCGTGAACGGCGAGATTGCTCTGCCCGCGGGCTATGCCCTGCAGGAATACCGCATCGAGTCGACGCTGGGCGTCGGCGGCTTCGGACTGACCTACCTGGCCACCGACGGCAACCTGAACATGCCGGTGGCCATCAAGGAGTACCTGCCTGCAGACCTGGCGCTGCGGTGCGACGACCAATCCGTACGCTCCAAGTCGGACGGCGCTGAAGCGCGCTTCGCCTGGGGGCGCACGCGGTTTCTCGACGAGTCACGCACGCTGGCCTCGTTCCGCCACCCGAACATCGTGCGCGTGCTGCGCTTTTTCGAGGCAAACAAGACGGCCTACATGGTCATGGAGTTCGTCGCCGGACAGCCGCTCGACCAGTGGATGAAAACGCGGCGCCCGGTGGCCGAGCCGACGTTGATCGGGCTGGCACTGGCGCTGCTCGACGGCATCGACGTCATCCATCAGGCCGGCGTGCTGCACCGAGACGTGAAGCCGGGCAACATCTTTGTGCGTCACGACGGCGAGCCGGTGCTGCTCGACTTCGGATCCGCCCGCGCCGCCAGCGTCGATGCGGAGCGCACGGCCATCGTGTCGCCGGGCTTTGCCCCGCTGGAGCAATACCACGCGCACGGCAACCAGGGGCCGTGGAGCGACGTGTATGCCGTTGGCGCGGTGCTGTATTGGGCTGTGACCGGCCACAAGCCGATGGAGGCCACCGCGCGCGTGCCGGACGACCCGATGACGCCGGCTTCGCAGGCCGCCGATGCGTCCACCTACAGCCGGACCTTGCTTCAGGCGATCGACTGGGCGCTGAGCCCGGCGGAAAGGGCGCGACCGCAGTCAGTGGCCGAGATCCGCGGTGCGCTTGCAGTCCAGGCCGAAGCGCTCGATGCCGACGTGAGGACAACCTATGCCGATCGTACCGACGTGTTGCGCGAGGCGACTGCGCTGCCGGGAACGTTCAGCCACGCAGAGTTCAGCGGCGATACGCTGAAGGCGATGAGCCTGGACTTGGCCGCCTATCTCGGGCCAGTGGCGGCTGTCGTCGTCAAGTCGGCGGCAAAGAAGGCGACCGGCCTGGCCGATCTCGCCGAGAAGCTGTCCGCGGACATCAATGATCCGGCCGCGCGCGCCCGGTTCCTGAAGAAGTACGCTGCGCCGCCTACAGCGGACGCGCGAAGCCAACCCGCCAGCGCGAGCCGATCCCCGCCGAGTGCCGGTGCATCCTCGGCGCCGACTTTCGACCCGGCACTGCTTGAACGGGCCGAGGCCGAACTCGCACAGCACATCGGCGCCGTCGCCAAGGCCGTTGTCCGGCGCGCCGCGGCCAAGGCCCGCAGCGAGACGGAGTTGTTCGCGCTGCTGGCCGAACAGATCGACGACCCGGTCGGGCGCAAAGCCTTCATCCGCAAGGCAATGTCGGTTTCCGGTCGCGTCTGAGCACGCAGAGGACGATTGCGGCGATCGAACCGAGGCACTCGGGGGCAGGTAACGCCCGCACACGCGCTGTGCCTTGGCTTTGCGCCCGTTCCGTGCGGAGCTGCCGCTATACTTCGCGCCGCGGGGCGCTTTAGCTCAGTTGGTTAGAGCGACGGAATCATAATCCGCAGGTCCGGGGTTCGAGTCCCTGAAGCGCCACCAGAAGATTCGCGCCCGGCTCCCTGTCGAACGACTTGGAGCCGGTTTGCATTGCACGAGCCGTGCGCGCACCATCGCCCATGCACCCTCTTGCAACGAGATCACAACAGGATCGCCCCGATGCTTCGCCGAACCTTGCTGCTTCTTGCCACCCTTGGACTTGCTGCGGCCGCTGCAAGCGCCCAGATGCAGCGCAACTTCCCGGCCGATTCGCTGCGCGGAACATTGGGCGTGGCCAACCCGCCGGATGCCGTGCTCAATGGCGCGCCGGTGCGGCTCGCGCCAGGCGCGCGCATCCGCGGCCAGAACAACATGCTCGCAACGACAGGTGCCTTCGCCGGACAGAGCTTCATCGTCAATTACACGAGCGACATGCAGGGCCAGATCAAGGACGTCTGGGTGCTGACGAACAACGAGATCGCGAAACCCTGGCCGACGACACGCGAGCAAGCGGCAAGCTGGCGCTTCGATGCGGCGACGCAGACTTGGATCCAGCCGTGAGCCGGATGTCATGACCATCGCCTCGACAAGGAAGGTCTTCATCAAGACCTTCGGCTGCCAGATGAACGAGTACGACTCGGACAAGATGGCCGACGTGCTGCGCGTAGCAGAGGGCTACGTGCCGACGACGGATGTCGAAGAGGCGGACCTGATCCTCTTCAACACCTGTTCGGTTCGCGAGAAGGCGCAGGAGAAGGTCTTCAGCGACCTCGGCCGCGTCAAGCACCTCAAGGCGCGCGGTGCGCTGATCGGCGTCGGCGGCTGCGTCGCGAGCCAGGAGGGCGAGGCGATCATCGAGCGTGCGCCTTATGTCGATCTCGTATTCGGCCCGCAGACGCTCCACCGATTGCCCGAGTTGCTGGCGCGGCGGGCGGCTGAAGGCCGCGCCCAGGTCGACATCAGCTTCCCCGAGATCGAGAAGTTCGACCACCTGCCACCGGCGCGAGTCGAAGGCGCGACGGCCTTTGTCTCGATCATGGAGGGCTGCTCGAAGTACTGCAGCTATTGCGTCGTGCCCTACACGCGTGGCGAGGAGGTCTCGCGCCCGCTCGACGATGTGCTGACCGAAGTGGCCGGCCTCGCCGAACAGGGCGTGAAGGAAGTGACGCTGCTCGGCCAGAACGTCAACGCCTGGCGCGGAAGCATGGGCAGCACGGCCGAAATCGCCGACTTCGCGCTGCTGCTCGAACTCGTCGCGGCGATTCCCGGCCTCGCCCGTATCCGCTATACGACGAGCCATCCGAAGGAATTCACGCAGCGCCTGATCGACGCCTACGGCCGGGTGCCGCAGCTCGTGAACCACGTGCATCTGCCGGTGCAGCATGGCAGCGACCGCATCCTTGCGGCGATGAAGCGAGGCTACACCTCGCTCGAATTCAAGAGCACCGTGCGCAAGTTGCGCGCAGTGCGGCCTGACATCCGGATCGGCAGCGACTTCATCGTCGGCTTCCCGGGCGAGACCGACGACGACTTCGAACGCACGATGGCGCTGATCGACGAGATCGGCTTCGACGCCAGCTTCAGCTTCGTGTTCAGCCCACGCCCTGGCACACCGGCTGCGTCACTCGCCGACGACACGCCGCAGTCCGTGAAGCTGGCGCGGCTGCAACGCTTGCAGGCGGTGATCGACGCCAACGCAGCGCGCATCAGCGAAGGACTCGTCGGCACCGTTCAGCGCGTGCTGGTCGAAGGCCGCTCGCGCCGGGACGCAAGCGAATTGACGGGCCGCACCGAGTGCAATCGCAGCGTCAATTTCGCGGCCCCGCCGCAGCTTGTCGGGCAGCTCGCCGATGTGACGATCAGCGCGGCGCTATCGCACTCGCTGCGCGGCGAGGTAGCCGTGCCCGCCTAGCGCTGCGCGCGACGCGGCGTATCAGGCCGCGCCGCAGCGCGTTCGAATCAGCGCGGCACGACCAGAGCGCTCTCGCCGCTGCCCTGGATGAAGACTTCCTGTCCGACCCGAAGATTCGGGTTGACGGGCTGCGTCACCTCGACGATCACGCCGGACGTCATGCGAACGAAGATCTGCTGCGCCTGAACCGGCTGGGCATGCCGCTTCTGAACTTCGTTGCCGGCGAGCGCACCGCCCACCGCACCAGCGACCATCGCCACATCGCGGCCGGTGCCGGCACCGATCAGGCTGCCGATACCGACGCCGGCGAGGCCGCCGAGGACAGCGCCGACGCCTTGGTGCTGATTGCTGGCGATCGTCGTCGCCGTGATCTGCTCGATCTTGCCTTGCCGGATCTCGACCGGGACCGGCTGCGGCGATGCGCAGGCGACGAGCAACACTGCAAGTACGGGCGCCATCAGGCGCGAGAGGACTCGGTTCATCATCAATGCTTCTCCTTGAAGGGGGTTCGTAAGGCGGAGCGCTCATGTCGCAATGCGCCTCGGGATCAATTATGCGGGAGCCGCGAGGGAGCCCTGCGGGCCTTTCGCCTGCCGATTCAATCGACGTCGAAGTCCCGGTTCGTCGCAATGCTCGTTGAGCGACCGGCGAGACCGTACTCTCCATGCTGCTGGATCAGCTTGGCGACGAGCGCGCTCCAGCCGGTCTGGTGGCTCGCGCCGAGACCGGCGCCGGTGTCACCGTCGAAATATTCGTGGAACAGCACCAGGTCCTTCCAGTACGGATCGCTGCGGAACTTCTCATTGCGCCCATGCGCCGGGCGCCGCCCCGAGGCGTCGGGCACGAAAAGATTGATCAGGCGCAGTGAAAGGTCGCTCGCCGCATCCCACAGCGTTCCGTTGGGGCCCGAACCCGTGGGGTCGCGCAGCTTGAAGTCATCGCCGAGAAAGTAGTGATGCTTCTGAAGCGCTTCGATGAGCAGGAAGTTGAGCGGGAACCATACCGGCCCGCGCCAGTTCGAGTTGCCGCCGAACAGGCCGTTCGTGGACTCGGCCGGTTCGTAGTCGAGCGAGAAGCTCTGGCCGTCGAGATCAAGTTTGAACGGTCTCGCGGCGTGCTCGCGCGACACCGAGCGCACCCCATGCGCACTCAGCATGCGCTGTTCGTCGAGCACAGGCTCGAGGACGCGCGCGAGCTTGCTTGAATCGACGAGCGCAAGGCGCATGCGTTCGCGCACGCCGATGTGCGTCATGTCCGCCAGGTTGCCGAGCAGTTCGGGCCGGTTCTCCGCGAACCAGAGGTAGCGTTCACTGAACTCACTGAACGCGTCGAACACTTCTCGGTCGGCCACCGCGATCGCGAACAGCGGCACGATCCCGGCGATCGTGAATGCGTCCACCGCGATGCGGCGACCATCGGGCAGCAGCAAGGCGTCGAAATAGTAGCCTCGCGCTTCGTCCCACAAGCCTTGGCGATCCGATCCAACGCGATTCATCGCCTCGCCGACGTAGACGAAGTGCTCGAAGAACTTGGTCGCGACGTCCTCGTAGGTCGCGTCCTCGGTGGCGAGCGTCAGAGAGATCGCGAGCATGTTCAGGCAGTACATCGCCATCCAGCTCGTGCCGTCGGCCTGCTCGAGCTGCCCGCCCGACGGCAGCCCCGCGCTGCGGTCGAAGGCGCCGATGTTGTCGAGGCCGAGGAAGCCGCCCTCGAACAGGTTGTTGCCCTGCGCGTCCTTGCGGTTCACCCACCAGGTGAAGTTGATCAGCAACTTGCGGAAGATCCGCTCGAGAAACGAGCGGTCCGCGCGGCCGGTCATCTTCTGCTCGATCTGGAAGATGCGCAGCGCGGCCCAGGCGTGCACGGGCGGGTTCACGTCGCCGAACGCCCACTCGTAGGCCGGGATCTGCCCGTTCGGATGCATGACCCACTCGCGCGTCAGAAGGATCAGTTGCTCCTTCGCGAAGTCGGCATCGATCAACGCGAACGCGACGCAGTGGAATGCGGTGTCCCACGACGCGAACCAGGGGTACTCCCATTTGTCGGGCATCGACAGCACCGCGCTCATCGCGAGGTGCTGCCAGTCACTGTTGCGGCCCTGCCAGCGCTGCGGCGGCGGTGACGGGCCGGCGGCATCGCCGCGCAACCAGTGATCGACGACATAGTGGTAGTACTGCTTGCTCCACAACAGGCCCGCAAAGGCTTGGCGCTGAATGTTGCGTAAGTCGCCGGGCAGATCGAACGGCGTAACGCGGCGATAGAACGCATCTGCCTCGCCAATTCGGCGCTCGAACACGGCGTCGAAGGCGCGGCCGAAGGCGCTCTTGAGTTGCCCGTCGTTTGTCAACCGCAGACGGACCACGCAGTTCCCGCCTGCTGCAACCATGCGCCGATAGTGCGGCGCAGCCTTGGTGCCGATCTGCGCCGCGTTCACCGCCTCCTTGCGACCATGAACAACGCAGTCGTCGAAACCGTCCTTCGCGAAACCCAGGGGTGGCAGCCCCCACAGACGCGCGACGTTGCTGTCGTTGTCGGTGAAGAGCAGTTCGTCGGAAGCGTCGCAATGCAGCCAGAACGTCTCGAAGCTGCGATGCGTGGCCTCGAGCACGTTGCGCCGCCCCTCTGCCGGCGCAATGCACGGCCGCGGCCGTTCGCTCGACCACGCCCAGTCGTTGCGGAACCACAGCGTCGGCAGCAGATGCAGTGCCGCTGCTTCAGGGCCGCGATTGGCCGCAGTGATCCGCACGAGGATGTCGTTCGGACCGGCCTTCGCATACTCGATGAAGACATCGAAGTAGCGGTCGGCATCGAAGATGCCGGTATCGAGCAGTTCGTACTCCGGATCGAGCCGGCTGCGCCTCGCGTTCTCGGCGCGCAGTTCGGCATACGGAAACGCCTGCTGCGGATACTTGTACAGGTACTTCATGTACGCGTGCGTCGGCACATTGTCGAGGTGGAAGTAGCACTCCTTCACGTCCTCGCCGTGATTGCCTTCGTGGCCGGTGAGGCCGAACAGGCGCTCCTTCAGGATCTCGTCGGCGCCGTTCCACAGCGTCAGCGCGAAGCACAGGTGCTGGTGGTCGTCGCTGATGCCCGCGATGCCGTCCTCGCCCCAGCGATAGGCGCGCGATCTGGCGTCGTCGTGGGTGAAGGATTCCCAGGCCTCGCCGTCCGGGCTGTAGTCCTCACGCACCGTGCCCCACTGACGCTCGCTGACATAGGGACCCCAGCGGCGCCACGGCACACCCTGCTCGCGCGCCTCGGCGAGGCGCTTGTCTTCGACGGTCTTCGCGGCGGCCCTGCTCATGGTCAGGCGCCCATCGCGGCGCGGTCGGTGAGCAGGCGCGCGTTGCGCTGGTCGACACGACCTGCCGGAATCGACACGTCGGCGGCCCGCAATCGCGCGAGCATCGCGGCCTTTTCGTTGCCCGTCACGAGCCACAGCACACAGCGCGCGGCGTCAAGTACCGGGTAGGTCAGCGTCATGCGCCGGTGTCCCACGTAGGGTGCCGTCAGCGCGACGTCGGCGTCGGTGACGGCCAATGCCGCATCGCCCGGCACGAGCGACGCGGTGTGGCCGTCCGGGCCGAGCCCGAGATGCACGAGGTCGAGCACTGGCGGCGAGCCGGCCGTTGCACGCAACAGCGACGCGTAGTCGCGCGCCGCGGCGTCCAGATCGTCTGCCTCGACCGGCATCGCGTGCGCCCGCGCCGACGGCGCGCGCGCGAGCAGCGTCTCCGTGATGTGCGTGAGGTTTCGGTCCGCGTCGCCTGCCGGCGCGACGCGCTCATCGACCTGGAACAGTTGCACCTTCGACCACGGCACGTCTTCAAGCGCGAGCTGGCGCAGCATCTGCCACGGCGTGCGCCCGCCACTCACGGCGAACCTGAAGGCACCTCGCGCCTGCACCGCGGCGCGCGCCTCGGCGGCGATAAAGGCTGCGGCGCGCGACGCGACAGCGTCGGCGTCGGGCAGCACCTCGATTTCCATCACTCGACCCTTGGGTCGTGCCAGCCGCCAGCGGGCGAAACGGTCTCGACTTCGCCTGGCCCCCAGGTGCCCGGCTGGTACAGGTGCACCGGCGTGTCGGCCGCAAGCGCCGGATCGACGATGCGCCATGCTTCCTCGACATAGTCCTCGCGCGCGAAGAGCGTCGCGTCGCCACGCATCGCGTCGCCAAGCACGCGCTCGTAGGCATCCATCTCCTGCGCGCCGGGGTGGCGGCTCGCCGTCATCTCGGCCGGCAGGCTCACGCTTTCGTCCTGCGGCGAGAGGACGTTCATGCCGATCGCGATCGCGATCTGGGGGCCGATGCGAAAGCGCACGTGGTTGGGCGTCGCGTTGTGCAGCGAATAGATCGAGGGCGAGCGGCGCAGCCGCACGAGCACCTCGGTGCACGTTACCGGCAGGCTCTTTCCGGCGCGGATGAAGAACGGCACACCCTGCCAGCGCCACGAGTCGACTTGCAGCCGCAGCGCGGCGAAGGTCTCGGTCTTGGAACCGCTGGCGACACCCGGCTCGCGCAGGTAGCCGACGAACTGCCCGCGCACGATGTCGTCGGTACCGACGCTTTGCATCGCCTTCAGCACCTTGACCTTTTCCTCGCGGATCGACTCGCTGTCGGAGCGCACCGGCGGCTCCATCGCGAGGTTCGTCAACAGCTGGAACAGGTGGTTTTGCACCACGTCGCGGGTCGTGCCGGTGGCGTCGTAGAACGCGCCGCGCCCCTGCACGCCGAAGGCTTCGGCCATCGTGATCTGCACGCTCTCGACGTGATCGCGGTTCCAGAACGGCTCGAGAAAACTGTTCGCGAACCTGAAGTGCAGCATGTTGTGCACCGGGTTCTTGCCGAGGTAGTGGTCGATGCGAAAGATATGCGCTTCGTCGAAGCTCTTGAGCAGGACACGGTTCAGCGCGAGGGCCGACGCCAGGTCGCGCCCGAAGGGCTTCTCGACGATGATGCGCGCACCCTCCGTGCAACCGGCCTTCGCGAGCTGCTCGACGACCGCGGCGAAAAGCACCGGCGGGATGGCCATGTAGTGCGCCGGACGCTTGGCGTTGCCGAGCTGCTTGCGCAGCTCAATGAACGTCGATGCGTCGGCATAGTCGCCATCGACGTAGCGCAGCAGCCCGCTGAGCTTCTCGAACGCCTTTGCATCGAGCCCGCCGTGCTTCTCGACACTGTCGCGCGCGCGCTCGCGCAACTGATCGAGCGTCCAACCGGCCTTCGCAACGCCGATCACCGGCACGTCGAGGCGACCGCGCTTGATCATCGCCTGCAACGACGGGAAGATCTTCTTGTAAGCAAGATCGCCTGTCGCGCCAAAGAACACCAGCGCGTCGGCCGGATGGTCGATGGGTGTCGTCATCGCGCGGGCCTCGCGTTCATTCGCCGCTGTGCTTTTCGAGATGACCGCCGAAGCCGAATCGCATCGCCGACAACAGTCGATTCTGGAACTCCGCCTCGCCGCGCGACGAAAAGCGCGAATACAACGCCGTCGTGAGCACCGGCGCCGGAACGGCTTCGTCGATCGCCGCCTTGATCGTCCAGCGCCCTTCGCCCGAATCCGATACGCGGCCGGCGAATCCGCCGAGCCCCGGGTCGGTGACGAGCGCGGCGGCCGTCAGATCGAGCAACCAAGACGAGATCACGCTGCCACGCCGCCAGACTTCGGCGACCGCTGGCAGGTCGATGTCGTACTTGTAGTGCTCGGGGTCACGCAATGGCGTCGTCTCGGCATCCTGCGCGTGCTCTGACTTGCCGATGTTGGCTGCTTTCAGGATCGACAGGCCCTCCGCATACGCAGCCATCAAGCCGTACTCGATGCCGTTGTGAACCATCTTCACGAAGTGGCCGGCGCCGCTTGCGCCGCAATGCAGATAGCCCTGCTCGGACGTGCCACCGGCTTCAGCACGCCCGGGCGTGCGATCGATAACCCCGACGCCGGGAGCGAGCGTCTTGAAGATCGGATCGAGCCGCCGCACCGTCGCGGTCGGCCCGCCGATCATCATGCAGTACCCGCGCTCGAGGCCCCACACGCCGCCGCTGGTGCCGACGTCGAGATAGTCGATGCCTTGAGCCGACAGCGTCTTCGCGCGCCGGATGTCATCCACGTAGTAGGAGTTGCCACCGTCGATGATCGCGTCGCCCGGCGACAAGAGCGGTGCGAGCTCGTTGATCGCCGAATCGACGACCGCCGCTGGCACCATCAGCCAGACTGCGCGCGGTGCCTTGAGCGCGGAAACGAGTTCGGCGAGCGATGCAGCGCCTGCCGCCTTCTCGGCGACGAGCGCCTGCACCGCGTCGGGCGAGCGGTCGTGCACGACGCATTCATGTCCGTCCCGCAGCAGCCGCCGCACCATGTTCGCGCCCATACGGCCGAGACCGATCATTCCGAGTTGCATGGTTTGAACTCCCTTTGTCCGAATTCGTGGTGCGCGGCGTCAGCGGCCTTCGCCGCGCAGCTGGCGGACATGACGGATCAAGCTGTTCGTCGAGCTGTCGTGCGCCGGCGCTTCCTTGCTGCCGAGCTCAGGGACGATGCGCTTGGCGAGCACCTTGCCAAGCTCGACGCCCCATTGATCGAATGGGTCGATGTCCCAGATCGCCGCCTGCGTGAAGACACTGTGTTCGTAGAGCGCGACGAGCTTGCCAAGCGCAGCCGGCGTCAGGCGATCGAGCAGCAGCGTGTTCGACGGCCGGTTGCCTTCGAAAACGCGATGCGGCACGAGCGACTCGGGCGTGCCCTCGGCGCGCACCTCGTCGGCCGTCTTGCCGAAGGCGAGCGCCTCGCCTTGCGCGAGCACGTTGGCGAGCAGCAGGTCGTGATGCTCGCCGAGCGGATTGAGCGCTTGACCGAAGGCGATGAAATCGCACGGGATCAGCCGCGTTCCCTGGTGGATCAACTGGTAGAAGGAATGCTGGCCATTGGTGCCCGGCTCACCCCAGTAAACGGGGCCGGTCTCGCAGCCGACCGGCTCACCGTCGATGCGCACGTGCTTGCCGTTGCTCTCCATCGTCAGCTGCTGCAAGTAGGCCGGGAAGCGCTTCAAATACTGCTCGTAAGGCAGCACCGCAACCGTCTGCGCCCCGAGGAAATTGTTGTTCCAGACACCTACAAGCGCCATCAGCACCGGCAGATTGCGATCGAAGGAGGCACTGCGGAAGTGCTCGTCCATCGCGTGAAAACCGGCGAGCATGTCGCGGAAGTGCTCGGGCCCGATTGCGAGCATCGTCGACAGGCCGATCGCCGAATCCATCGAATAGCGCCCGCCGACCCAGTCCCAGAAACCGAACATGTTGTCTGCGTCGATGCCGAACTGGGTCACCGCATCTGCGTTCGTCGATACGGCGACGAAGTGCTTCGCCACCGCACTCTCGTCGCCGCCGAGCCCGGCGAGCGCCCAATCGCGCGCCGAGTGCGCGTTCGTCATCGTCTCCTGCGTCGTGAAGGTCTTCGACGAGACGATGAACAGTGTCTCTTCGGCTGCGAGATCGCGCGTCGCCTCGGCAAAGTCGGTGCCGTCGACGTTCGAGACGAAGCGAAACGTGAGATCGCGCTGGCTGTAGTGGCGCAACGCCTCATAGGCCATCACCGGACCGAGGTCGGAGCCACCGATGCCGATGTTGATGACGTTTCGGATCGGCTTGCCGGTGTGGCCGCGCCACGCACCGCTGCGCACGCGCGCGGCAAACGACGACATGCGATCCAGCACTTCATGCACCGCCCGCACGACGTTCTGGCCGTCGACGTTGAAGACGGCTCCGCGCGGCGCGCGCAATGCAACGTGCAGCGCCGCACGGCCCTCCGACACGTTCACCTTGTCGCCGCTGAACATCGCGTCGATGCGCGTTCGCAGCCCGGCTTCGGCGGCTAGCGCGAGCAGCAGGCGCAGCGTCTCGTCGGTGATGCGGTTCTTCGAGTAGTCGAGGTAGATGCCGACCGCATCGAGCGCGAGGCGCTCGCCACGCCCGGCATCGGCGGCGAACAACTCGCGAAGATGACGCGGCTTGAGTTCGCGCGCATGTGCTTCAAGCGCGCCCCAGGCGACACCGGAGTTGATCGACGAGCCCACCTTCTCTGCCGGAGGGTTCATGTTCTCGGTGACCTCGCCTGGGCTTTCACGGTGCGCCCGCGCGGCGACGCCGGCTTGGCTGCAGGCGCTCGCGCCGCGCGCGGTGCCGATGTCCAAAGACGGAACCCACCCGCGAACGCATTCGCGTTGTCGCCGGCGCGGCAGCCCTCGGGCAGCTTCTCGAGGTTGCGCAGGTTGCCGCCGCCGATGACGACCTCGTCCACCACGAACGCCGCCCTCAATCGTTCGACGACATCGGCAACGCGCTTGCGCCACTTCTTCTTGCCGTCGCGTTCGAGCGCGGCCTCGCCGACGTAATCCTCGAAGCTGCCCTCACGGTAGGGCAGATGTGCGAGCTCCATCGGCACCACCACGCCGTCGACGATCAGCGCCGTTCCGAGCCCCGTTCCAAGCCCAAGGAACAGCATCTTGCCGGAGCGAAAACTCCCCAGCGCCTGCATCGCGGCGTCGTTGATGATCTTCACCGGGCAGCCGAACGCTCCGGGGTAGTCGAAGTCGACCCAGCCGGATGCCAGGTTGTGCGGCTCGGTGGCGGGTTGGTCCCGCACGACGACCCCCGGATAGCCGATCGTCACCACGTCGTAGGACCAGCCCTCGGTGAGCTTCTTGACGCCATCGACCATCTGCGCGGGCGTCATCGTCGGGCCGGATTCGAACTTGCGCTCTTCGGTCTGGCCAGTGGCCAGAACCTTCACATGGCTGCCGCCAACGTCGATCACCAGCACCTTCATGCCTTCCTTTCCGGGTGTCACGCGAGCACCTTGCTCTGGACGAGATCACTTCCATCGGGGTCTGCGATCACGATACACCTCCCGGGTCTGTGTGGCTTGCGGCTTCGCGTAAACGCTCGACGCGGGAGTAGCGAAGTCGATGCGCGCAAGCGCCAAGAGCGCGGCGCCCTCCGCCGCGACGCCTGTGCGTTGCCGCAAGCTCAGGGGATGTATTTCCAGTGGCCGTTGTCGATCAGCACCATCACGCGCGCGCGCTGATCCAGGCCCAGATGATCGACCGGCGACATGTTGAAGATGCCGTGTGCGCCGGGGGCTTCCTTGACCTGCTCGAGCGCATCGCGCAGCGCGGACCGGAACGCCGCCGAGCCGGGCTGGGCTTTCTTCAGCGCCACGGGAATCGCCGCCGTCAGCAGCACGCCTGCGTCCCACGCGTGGCCGCCGAAAGTCGAGACCGAACCCTTGCCGTAGGCTGCCTCGTACTTGCCGATGTACTCGAGCGCCGACTTGCGCACCGGATGGTTCGGCGGCAACTGCGTCGCGACAAGGACCGGCCCCGACGGCAGGAAGGTGCCGTCGACATCCTTGCCGCCGACACGCAGGAAGTCGTTGTTCGCAACCCCGTGGGTCTGGTAGTACTTGCCGGCGTAGCCGCGTTCCTTGAGCGTCTTTTGCGGCAGCACGGCAGGTGTGCCGGAGGCGGCGATCAGCACGGCGTCGGGCCCGGCGGCCATGATCTTGAGCACCTGTCCGGTGACCGACGTGTCGGCGCGGTTGTAGCGTTCATTGGCGACGATCTCGATGCCCTTGAGCGCGGCGATCTTGGTGAACTCGGTGTACCAACCCTCGCCATACGCGTCGGCAAAACCGATGAAGGCGACCTTCTTGATGCCGGCATTGCCCATGTGCTGTGCGATCGCGAGCGACATCATGATGTCGTTCTGCGGCGTCTTGAAGACCCAGCGCCTCTTGTCGTCCTGCGGCTCGATGATCCGCGCCGAAGCGGCCATCGAGATCATCGGCACTTTCGCCTCGGCCACGACGTCGATCATCGCGAGGGAGTTCGGCGTGATCGTCGAGCCGAGGATGACGTCGGCCTTGTCCTCGGTGATCAGCTTGCGCGTGTTGGCGACCGCAGCGGTCGTGTCGGACTTGTCATCGAGCACGATGTAATTGACCTTCTGGCCGCCGATCGTGGTCGGCATCAGCGCGATCGTGTTCTTCTCCGGGATGCCGAGCGACGCCGCCGGTCCGGTGGCCGACAGCGTGACGCCGACTGTGATGTCGGCCCGGGCCGACACGGCCGCGACGAGCGTGGCGACGAGCGCGATGCTCTTCAAGAGTTTCATGAGAGGGTCTCCGTTTCTGATGGGGCAAAGGGTTGAGGGAGAAAGACAGGTGTGTCGCCCGTCCGGTTCAGGTGACAGGGGACGGGCGGGCTTGACGCTTGGCCGGCGTGAGCTGCACCGCGCCGATGCCGCCGAAAAACAGATCGCACACGACGGGCGCCATGTCGTCGTAGCTCAATCGTCCATGCGGCTTGATCCAGGTGAACATCCAGTTGATCATGCCGAACAGAAGCATGGCGAGTGGCTTGTGCATCGCCGCGGCGGACGTGCCGGGGCGCACCGCGGCGACCGCGTCGGCAAACGCGTCAACGACACGACGTTCGGCGGTGACGACGTGCGCGCGGTCTTCGGCATCGAGGAATCGTACGTCCTCGGTCAACACGCGGTGCGCGTTCTGCGCGCCGGCGTACTCGGCGACAAAGCGCAGGATCAGTTCGCGCAGTTTGGGCTCGGGGTCGAGTTGCAGCCGCTCGACGTCGTGCACCACGGCTTCGAGTCGCGCGACGTGCTCTTGCGCGATCGTCGCCGCGAGTTGCTGCTTGTCGCGCACATAGTGGTAAAGCGCCGGTTTGGAAATCCCGCTGGCTTTCGCCACCTCGTTCATCGACGTGCCCGAGTAGCCCTGGCGCGCGAAGAGCGCGGCCGCCTGCGCGAGGATCAACTCGCGCTGACCCTCATAGCCTGAGGCGCGTCCGCGGGCCATGGCGTCAGTGTCTGCTCATCGATCGTCGAACGAGACGACGACGCGCTCGCTGAGCGGGTGCGCCTGGCAGGTCAGGATGAAGCCGGCCTCGACCTCGCGCGGTTCGAGCGCGAAATTGCGGTCCATGCGCACTTCCCCCTCGAGCAGCCGCGCGCGGCAGGTCGAGCACACGCCGGACTTGCAGGAGTACGGCACATCCATCCCGGCGCGCGCCGCGGCGTCGAGCAGGCTCGGGTCGGCGGCAGTGAATTCGATCTCGCGTCGCTGGCCGTCGCGGATCACGGTCACGCGCGCAAGCGGTGCGTCACCTGCGAGCACCGGATGCGCGGGCGCCGTACCGAGTGGCGGTGCACCGAAGCGCTCGATGTGGATGTGCTCCGGGGCGACGCCGGCTTCGCGCAGCGCCGCCTCGGCCTCGTCGTTCATCTCGTAGGGGCCGCAGACGAAGGCTTCGGTGATGCCGCGCGGGTCGATCAACGGGCCGAGAAACTCGGCCAGCTTGTCCCGGGTCAGGCGCCCTTCGCCGATCGCTGCGTCCTGCGGTTCGCGCGAGAACACATAGTGCAGCGAGAGGCGTGTCAGGTAGCGGTTCTTCAGGTCCTCGATCTCCTCGCGGAACATCGTGCTCGCCTGGCGCCGGTTGCCATAGATGAGCGTGAATCGGCTTGCCGGTTCACGTACGAGGAGCGTCTTCATGATCGCGAGGATCGGCGTGATGCCGCTGCCCGCCGCGATGCCCAGCACGTGACGACGCGCCGCGGCGTCGAACGGCATGTGAAAGTGACCCTGCGGCGGGAACACCTGCAGCGCATCCCCGGCCTTGAGCTCATCGTGGACCCAGCGCGAGAACGCGCCCTCGGGCAGCAGGCGCACGCCGACGCGCAATTCGCCGTCGTCGGCGCCGGCGCAGATCGAGTACGAGCGCCGCAGGTCCTCGCCACCGACCTGCGTGCGCAGCGTCAGGTACTGGCCGGGCTCGAAGGCAAACGTCTCGCACAGATTCCCGGGCACATCGAAGCTCACGACCACAGCCTCGTCGGTGTCGGGCTCGACGGCCTTGACGCGCAGTTCGTGGAAGTGCAGGCTCATCGCGAATCAGAGAGGTTTGAAGTACTCGAACGGCTCGCGGCATGCAAGGCACCTGTAGAGCGATTTGCACGCCGTCGCGCCAAACGCCGACAGCCGTTCGGTCTGCGCGCTCGCGCAGCGCGGGCATTCGACATTGCGGGCAACGACGTGCACCGTCGCGCCAACCGCCGAGCGTTCAGCGCAGAGCGGTGGTGCGATGCCGTAGTCGTGCAGCTTGCGCCGGCCTTCCGCGCTGATCCAGTCGGTCGTCCATGCTGGCGCGCGTTGCTGGCGCACCGTGACCGGGCCGAGACCGGCTTCGCGCAAGGCGTCCACCACGCTCTGCTCGATGACCTCCGTCGCCGGGCAGCCCGAGTAGGTCGGCGTGAGCACGACCTCGAGCCCGTCGCCCGACGCCCTCACCGCGCGCACGATGCCCAGATCGACGATCGAGAGCGCCGGCACTTCGGGGTCGGGAACGCCGTGCAGCACTCGACCAGGCTCGCCGGCCTCGCGCGCGTGGCGTCGACCACAGCACTGCTCGTCACCACACGGCACCTGGGAAGCTGCGCGGCAAATGCTGCATCTCGGCAAGCAGAAAGCCCATGTGCTCGCTGTGGCGGCCTTGCTTGCCGTGGCTGCGAAACGGCGTCGATGCCGGCGCAGCCAGGAGCGCGCCCGCAAGTACGGGCTCAATGTCGCTTTGCCACGCGGGGTGCAGTTCGCTGCTCGCAGGGCCGAGGCCGCTCGCCGCGGCAAGCGTATCGATCGCGTCGTCATCGAACAGTTCGGCCGTGTAGGGCCAGATCGTATCCAGCGCCTCGCGCAGGCGATGCGCCGATTCTTCGGTGCCGTCGCCGAGCCGGACCACCCAGTCGGCCGCATGTTGCCGGTGGTAGCGCGCCTCCTTCGTCGCCTTGGCGGCGATCGCGGCGAGCTCGGCATCGCTCGACGCCGCAAGACGCTGCCAGTACCCGTTCAGCCAGAGGGCGAGCAGCAGGTTGCGCAGCACGGTGAACGCGAAGTCGCCGCGCGGCAGTTCGGCGAGCGTGACGTTGCGATAGTCGCGCTCGTCGCGCAGGAAGGCGAGCTGATCCTCGGAGAGCACCTCGTCAGTCATCTGGCCGGCGTGAGTCAGCAACGCGCGCGCCTGTCCGAGCAGATCGAGCGCCATGTTGGCGAGCGCGATGTCTTCTTCGAGCACCGGCGCGTGGCCGCACCACTCGGCGAGGCGTTGCGAATGGATCAGGCAGGTGTCTGCAAGGCGCAGCACATACTGCTGCGCGGGCGTGGTTTCGAGATCGAGGGAAGCCTGCATCACATGTGGTTGACTTCGTCGGGCAGCACGTAGAAGGTCGGGTGGCGATAAACCTTGTCCTGCGCCGGGTCGAAGTAGCTCGGCTTCTCGCCGGGATCGCTGGCGACGATCTGGTCGGAACGCACGACCCACAGGCTCGTGCCCTCCTGCCGCCGGGTATAGACGTCGCGTGCGAGCTGGATCGCCATCTGCGCATCGGTCGCATGCAGGCTGCCGCAATGCTTGTGATCGAGCCCCGCCTTGCTGCGCACGAAGACTTCCCATAGCGGCCATTCGACTGCGTTCGGCGCTTTGGCAGCAACGCCGCCGGCCTGCTTGTCGCGAGTGGTCATGCGCGCTCCCCGTGGGTCTTGTTCATGCCGCACGCTGCGCTTCACGCTGCCGTGCGGATTCCTTTTCCGCGTGGGCCATCGCTGCCTCGCGCACCCAGAGCCCGTCATCCGCCGCGTTCACGCGCGCGGCGAGCCGCTCGCGGTTGCACGGCCCATGACCCTTGACGACGTTCCAGAACTCGTCCCAGTCGATCGCGCCGAAATCCCAGTGGCCGCGCGCTTCGTTCCACTTCAGTTCCGGGTCGGGCAGCGTGACGCCGAGCACCTTCGCTTGCTCGACCGTGGCGTCGATGAACTTCTGGCGCAGATCGTCATTGCTGATGCGCTTGATGCCCCAGCGCATCGATTGCTCGGAGTTCGGCGACGCGTCGTCCGGCGGGCCGAACATCATGATCGACGGCCACCACCAGCGATCGACCGCGTCCTGCACCATCGCGCGCTGCGCGTCGGTGCCGTCCCTCATCATCGTCAGCAGCGCATCGAAACCCTGCCGCTGATGGAAGGATTCCTCGCGGCAGATGCGGATCATCGCGCGCGCGTACGGCCCGTACGAGCAGCGGCACAGCGGCACCTGGTTCATGATCGCCGCGCCATCGACGAGCCAGCCGATCGCGCCGACATCGGCCCAGGTCAGCGTCGGGTAGTTGAAGATCGAGCTGTACTTCGCTTTGCCCGAATGCAGCGCTTCGATCATCTGTCGCGCGAGGTGCCGAGCGTCTCGGCCGCGGCATACAGGTACAGGCCGTGACCGCCTTCGTCCTGCACCTTGGCGAGCAGGATCGCCTTGCGCTTGAGGCTCGGCGCGCGACTGATCCAATTGCCCTCGGGCAGCATGCCGACGATCTCGGAGTGCGCATGCTGGCTGATCTGGCGCACGAGCGTCTTGCGGTAATGCCCGGGCATCCAGTCCTTGGCCTCGATGAAGCCGCCTTCGGCGATGCGCGCCTCGAAGGCCGCATCACGTTCCGCGTCGGCAGCCGCATCTTCGGCCGAGTGCGGCGCTCCGCGGTCGGCCGCCCGCTCCTGCTGGGTCATGACGTCGAGTGCCTGGGTGTACATCGTTGGCTCCTTCGTTCGCGCGCGTTTGCGTGCCAGTGGCTTCAGCGCGGCCGGCGGTCGACGACGCGCCTCGCCTTGCCGACGAGCGTGCGCTCGATGCTTTCGGGCATGCCGACGTGGACCGTCGTCGTGACGCCGACCATGGTCTTGATGCGCTCGCGCAGTGCGTCGCCGGCCGCCTTCGGCTCGACCGTGCCCACCGCGGACGGCGCGAGTTCGCAGCGCACCTCGACCGCGTCGAGATTCGCCTCGCGCGTGACGATGATCTGGTACTGCGCGCCGAGCTGACCGTGCTGCAGCACCATCTCCTCGATCTGGGTCGGGAACATGTTGACGCCGCGGATGATCAGCATGTCGTCGCTGCGGCCGACGATCTTGCCCATGCGCCGCATGCTGCGCGCGGTCGGTGGCAGCAGCCGCGTCAAGTCGCGCGTGCGGTAGCGGATCACCGGCAGCGCTTCCTTCGTCAGCGTCGTGAAGACGAGTTCGCCTTCCTCGCCGTCGGGCAACACGGCGCCAGTCTCGGGGTCGATGATCTCGGGGTAGAAGTGATCTTCCCAGACGACCGGGCCGTCCTTCGTCTCGACGCATTCGCTCGCCACGCCCGGCCCCATCACCTCCGAGAGGCCGTAGATGTCGACCGCGTCCATGTTGGCGCTCGCCTCGATGTCGCGCCGCATCGCCTCCGTCCAGGGCTCGGCGCCGAAGATGCCGACCTTGAGCGACGACGCCGTCGGGTCGAGCCCCTGGCGCCGCATCTCCTCGACGATCACCTGCATGTAGCTCGGCGTCACCATGATGATGTCGGGCTTGAAGTCGTTGATCAGTTGCACCTGCTTCTCGGTCTGCCCGCCCGACATCGGGATCACGGTGCAGCCGAGGCGTTCGGCGCCGTAGTGCGCGCCAAGCCCGCCGGTGAAGAGGCCATAGCCGTAGGCGACGTGCACCAGGTCCCCCGCGCGCCCGCCGGCGGCGCGGATCGAGCGCGCGACGAGATTCGACCAGTGATCGATGTCGGCCGCGGTATAGCCGACGACAGTCGGCTTGCCGGTGGTTCCCGACGACGCGTGGATGCGCATCACGCGCTCGCGCGGCACGGCGAACATGCCGAAGGGATAGTTGTCGCGCAGTTCCTTCTTCGTCGTGAACGGGAATTTCGCGAGATCGGCGAGCTGCTTCAGCTCGGACGGATGCACGCCCTGCGCACGGAACGCCTCGCGGTACTGCGCCACGTTGTCGTAGGCGTGCTGCAGGCTCCAGCGCAGGCGCTGCAACTGCAAGGCCTCCAGCTCGTCGCGGCTGGCGTGTTCGATCGGATCGAGCGCAACTGGGGTTGGGGAGCGTTTGGGCATTTCGACCTCCGTCGCAATCAGACGGCTGTGTCGGGCAACTCGACGGTGCGCTTGCCCTTGGCGGTGTACGAACGCCCGCGCATCAGCGCCACGCGCTCGCCGCGCTGGTTGGCGACGACGACGTCGTAGACACCGAGCCGCCCGAGGCGGCTCACCTCCGTTGCGTCCGCGGTCAAAACGTCGCCTTCCCGCGCGGGCGCCATGAGTTCGATCGCCAGGCCGGAAGCGACCGTCAACTCGTTGTACGAATTGCATGCGAATGCGAAGGCCGAATCGGCGAGTGTCGTGATCAGCCCGCCGTGGCAGCTGGCGAGACCATTGAGCATGTCGGCGCGCACCGTCATGCACAGCGTCGCGCGGCCGGGTGACATCGCGTCGACCGTGATGCCGAGCGCCTGCGACGCCCGATCGAGCGCGTACATGCCGACGCGCACCGCATCGGCGACCTCCTGCGGCGTGAGTTGCGTTGCGTCGGCGCCCATGCTGCTGCTTCGTCAGCGATCGGTGAAGCGCGGCTTGCGCTTGGCCATGAAGGCGGCGACGCCTTCGCGGTAGTCGGCAGACGCGCCCATTTCGCTCTGCACCCGCGCCTCGGCGGCGAGCGCAGCGGCGTAGTCGAGCTCGCCGGCAGCATCGATCGCCGCGCGCGTGCGGGCGAGCGCCTTGACCGGCATTTCGGCGAGCCGCGCGGCGAGCGCCGCAGCCTGCGCCACGAGTTCGGCGTCGTCCACGCAGCGCCAGACAAGGCCGATTCGCTCGGCGTCCTCGGCGGAGAGCTTGTCCCCGAGCATCGCAAGTCCCAGCGCGCGCGCGCGGCCGACAAGACGGGGCAACAGCCAGGTGCCGCCGCAATCGGGCACGAGGCCGATCTTCGAGAACGCCTGGATGAAGCTCGCCGATCGCGCCGCGAGCACGATGTCGCAGCCGAGCGCGAAGTTCGCGCCCGCCCCGGCGGCAACGCCGTTCACGGCGGCAACGACCGGTACCGGCATCGAGCGGATGCGCCGTGCGAGCGGGACGTAGCAGCGCTCGATCAGCGCACCGATGTCCGGCTGCGCTGCGCCAGGCGCCGGGTTGGGTGCAACGGCGGGGTCGGACAGATCCTGTCCGGCGCAAAACGCCCGTCCGGCGCCGGTGACGACGACACAGCGCACGTCGGCGTCGTCCGCCGCCGCCTCCAATGCCGCAAGCAACTCGGCATGCATCGCCGTCGTGAAGCTGTTGAGCGACTGCGGACGATTGAGCGTCAGCGTGCGCACCGCGCCGGTCTGGGCGACCAGCACGAGAGCTTCGGCTTCTGACGGTGAAGACATGGTCATTGCCTCGAAAGGGGTCGACGCGGAATGATCAGCGCAAGGTATTCCTGACCGACCGGTCGGAAGAGTCTAGCGATAGGCGGAGCCCGGCGCAACCTCAGGGAATCCCTGCACGGCAGTAGCATTCACGCTTCGCAGCGGGCTCGCTTGTCCGCAGCATTCAGCACAACGCGAGGAAGCAAATGAAACGATGGGCGTGGGGAGCAATGACAGCGCTGGCGGTAGCCGCGAGCGGTCCGGCACTGGCCGAGTGGGTCAGCATCGGGGACCAAGGGCCGGCAGAGATCTTCGTCGACAAGACAACGATCACACGGGTCGGGGACATGGCGAAGATGTCGCAGTTGCAGGAACTCAAGGCGCCCCGTTCGGCGGCCGGCGCCACCTACATCTCGCTCAAGCAGCTCGACGAGTACGACTGCAAGGATCCTCGCGCGCGCGGGGTGGAGATCGCCGCGTACCCGAAGCCCATGGGGGAGGGCACGGCTGTCGCGTCGCAGAAGGGCTCGGGCGCCTGGGCGAAGATCGTGCCCGAATCGACGAACGAGAAGCTGTGGAAGATCGCCTGCGGCAAGGAAGGCAAGGAATAGCTTCGGATAGCCCCGCCGGGCGGGGCTTGGCGGTCGCAAGCATCACCGCAAGACGGACAAAAGGCGCCTTGCGGCGCCCTTCTTCTCACCTGCGCCGTACAGAATCAGGCGCGGCGGCGCCGCGCCAATGCGCCGACGACTCCGAGGCCGGCAAGCATCAGCGCATAGGTCCCGGGTTCAGGCACGGCTGCGGTCATGCCGACGTTGAAGCCATACCAGCTCTCATACAGTGGGTTCGTCCACGACAAACTATTGAACGTGCCGACGAACATCACGGTACCGTTGCCCTCGTTGCCGAACACGTCGTTGCCGATCACCGAGATGGCGCTGCCGCCGTATTCAGCGTTGGGCCCGCCCGCGACGTAAACCGGCGTCGCACCGATGAAGCTGAAGCTCGCCGTCACGCCGGGCTGACCCAGGCTCCAGATCGCGATCACCGGGTTCACCACCGCCGTCGAGAAGGTCAGGATGTTGACATTCGACGTGCCCCCGCTCAGCTGGATGATGCTGTCGGTTGGGGCAGGTGCGTTGGCGACCACCGCGCCATCGGACCATGTGGACGTCGGCGTCCAGCTCGGGTAGTTGGAAACCAGCGCCGAAGGGTTTCCGCCGGCGGAAAAGCCGACCGCTACCGGGCCCATCGTGCCCGCGCTGTTGGATGCCCACTGGTTCCATGTGATCGTGGCGGCATGCGCACCCACACCCGCGGTGACGAGGACGGCGGCGAACAGATGTTTGAAGTTCATGTCAGCGTCCGTTCAAGTGACTGAGTTCGCACACTATGAGCCCAATCTCGCGGGGGCGATATCCCTCGAATGAATAGAGACTCCGGCGCCTGTTGCCGCTCTCGGGGGCGCAACTCTCAGTTCGACTGTTTGATCAGCCGCCCAGCCGCTTGCTGCACCGGTCGCGCGTTCATCGGGTACAGGCGCGCAAAGATCGCGATCTGCTCGGCAGACAACTGCACCGGCTGGCGCATCACCATCCACAGCACACCTTCGCTGCAAGGCGGCGTGGTGAGCGATCCCATATAGGTGTAGTAGCCGCGGTCTTCGGGCAGCAGTGCCGCGAGATCCAGGCTCTTTCGAGCGGCAACCGGTTCACCCTTTTCGAGCGGCAGGTTGTTCCACACCGCTTGCACGATCGCATTCGCGCTGCCCGGCTCGAGCAGCACCGCGACGACCGCGAGACGCCCATCGGCAGACTTGTGGACGAGGTGCGCAACCATCGCGAATTGCCGGCCGGCGATGCGCTCCTCCGACGGGTTGTGAAAGTGGAACTGCTGCAATTCGTAGCGTCGTCCAAGCACCTCGATCGCGTTGCCGGGGTCGACGTCGACCTGCACCGTGTGCCCGGTATCGATCACGCGAAACATGCTTGGGTGGTAGTCGAACGCGACTGGATCGAGATCGACCTTGATGCCGTCTCGGATGTCGATCGGGCTCTGCCTGCTCCCGCGCGCGCAAGCTGCGAACTCGGCGTTGAGTGCCGCCCAATGGTCCGGGCCGGTAGCGCCCTGGTAATCCCAATGTCGCGGGTCAGCGGAGGCGTGAGGCGGCGATGGCGCCGCTACGGCACTCGATGCCGTCGAGCTGCGTGCTGGCGCCTTCGGCGGCGTTGTTGCAGCCGCGGCGCGTGAGGGCGCCGATTCGGCCGTCGTGCTGCGGTTCACGACATGGATCACACCCGGGCGCGTCGCGTCGAGTGAGGCATCGCCGCCGAGCTTGGCGGCCAGTCGCTCGCGAAGGAACTCCACCGGGTCCTGCGGCCCCTTGCGCGGTGCGGACGCGGCGCGGGCGGCAGCAACCGGCGCGAGCGGTTCCCGCAGATCGCTTGCGATCGCTGACGGGCCGACGCCGGCAAGCGCTGCGCCAAGGCAGATCGCGAACAATCGCATGGGAAATTTCCGAAAAGGCAATGCTGCACAAGGTGTGCCATTCGGATATCGGCGTGCGAAGGCCGCGATTGAGCGCCTATCGGACCAAGGCTGACACACTGACGCGCCAACGCCTGCCGGGCCGCACTGCGTGCTTCAGTGAAACGCGTTGTTGAGGTTGAACTGCGCCGACCACGTCAGCCCAGGCGCTGCTTGACCCAAAGCCAGGCAATGGCACCGACGCTCATCATCGCGAGCGACGTGACGGCGAGCGCGACCGGCGAGTGCATCACCAGCGGAGCGATCGCACCGGCGACAAAGCCGTTGGCCATGCTGCCGATGAAGGCCTGCACCGAGGATGCCATGCCGCGCCGCTCTGGCATCAGATCGAGCACCATCAGCGTGACGACCGGCACCATCAGCGACCAGCCGAAGGCGTAGATCGCGATCGGCCACATCGCCCACCACGGGTTCGGCTCGAACAACAGGTTGAGCACGACGTTCGCGACCGACACGGCCACCATGATGATGAAGCCACGGCGGATCTGGTGCTTGGGCCGTATGTTGCCCGCGAGCCGCCCTGACAGCCAGGCGCCCGACATGATGCCGCCGATCGTCAGGCAAAAGAACCAGAAGAACTCGCCCGGCCCGAGGCCGAGGTGATCGCCGAGGAACACGGGCGCCGACAGCACGTAGAGAAACATGCCGTTGAACGGAATGCCGCTGGCGAGCGCGAGCAGCATGAAGCGCGGGTTCTTGCCCAGATGCCAGTAGCCACGCATCAGGTTGCCGACGTTGAACGCCTGCCTGTGGCCGCGGTGCAGCGTCTCGGGCAATAGCCGGTAGTTGCCGACCCACAGCAGCATGCCGATGATCGTCAGGAACCAGAAGATCGAATGCCAACCCACGTGGATGAACAAGAAGCCGCCCACCATCGGCGCGACGGCCGGCGCAACGCCGAAATAGATCGTCACCTGCGACATCACGCGCTGGGCGTCGGCCGGGTGGAACATGTCACGGATCACGGCGCGCGAGACCACGACGCCGGCGCCAGCTGACATGCCCTGCACCGCGCGCCAGAACACGAGGGCGCTAATGCTGTTCGAGAGCGCACAGCCGGCCGAAGCGATCGTGAACAGCGCAATGCCCCACAACACGACCGGGCGACGCCCGAAGCTGTCGGACAGCGCGCCGTGAAACAGGTTCATCACCGCAAAACCGAACAGATAGGCCGACAGCGTCTGCTGCATCTGAACCGGCGTCGCTCCGATGGACTGCGAGATGCCGGCGAAGGCTGGCAGGTAGGTGTCGATCGAGAACGGCCCCAGCATCCCGAGGCACGCGAGCAGCAGCGCGAGCGCCCACTTCGGCGCGCGCCACAGGGTGTGGGCGTCGGGGTTCATCGTTCGCTCGTGGATCGGCTCTGCTATCGAAAGTGTGAAGCGGGCCGATAGGCCGGATTCTGTGCGGCGGTCCTTCTTGCGAAGGCGCCGCCGTGACCGCCATTCCTCTGGGCCGTGCATCGCTGCACGGCTCGGTGCCACCTACCCGCCGGCTCCGCGGGCCGCATCATCGCCGGCCTATTTGGTGTTGCTGCGCGCAGAGATTGCCCGTTTCACCCGGAACGCAATGCGCTTGCGCGCATCCCGTCCCGACTCGTCTCTGTTGCTCTGATCCTCGGCTCACGCCGGACAGCCGTTAGCTGCTGCGCCGCCCTGTGCAGTCCGGACCTTCCTCCAGTGCACCCTTTCGGGTCTCGCACCAGCGGCGGTCTGGCCCGCTTCACGGTCGCGATTATCGGCGCGCCTGGCGTTGCCCGCCGCGGGCGTCGCGCATGCCCCTTGGCACGGCTCAGGCCGAACCGGTGTATCGCACCCGGTTCGGCTGTTTGTCGGGCTGGAGTTCGAAGAAATCGACGTGCTTCTTGAAAACCTTGGTCGACGCCGCCGTCTTGCCGAGCAACTTGGCCTTGCGCAATGGCTCGGCCGCGGTCCGCAACTCGACCCACGCGCCGCCGCGCAGGGCCGGCACCGCGTCTAGCACCCCCTGAACGTCCGGCGGCGGCGCTGCCTCGGCGGGCTTCTCGGCTGGCTTGGGCGCTGTCCGTCGGCCCGACTTGTTTGCACGCTTCGTCGCCGGCTTGGGCGCTGCGGTGCTCGACGCTGCGGTGTTCGACGGAGTGCGCGCCCCGGCCCGATGTTCGAGGTCGACGAAGTCGTCGTAGACCTGGGTCGATTCCTCGCCCGTCTTGCCCTTCTGGCCAATGCCCTCGACGCGGCAGCCTTTCTCGCGCACGCGGATCACGAGCGGCGCGAAGTCGGAGTCGGACGAGACGATGACCACCACTTCCGGCCGCTCGGCGATCACCAAATCGATCGCGTCCACCGCCAGCGCGATGTCAGTCGAGTTCTTGCCGGTCGAGACGTTGACGATCGGGCGGATCGACAAGCGCTTGAAGAGTGCGAGATGCTTGACCGCCGATTCGGCGGTGCAGTAGGCACGCCTCACATGCGCAGCGCCATGACGTTCGACGACAACCGCGAGCGCCTGCTCGAGTACGTCGGCCGAAACGTTGTCGGCATCGATCAGGACCATCACGCGCGGGGCGGATCTCATTGCATTTTCCAGTTCAAGGTTTCGCCGGCGAGCAGCGGTTTGAGTTGAGCTTCGCCGAAAGCGACGGACTCGGGCAGCGTCCACGGCTCGCGTCGCAGCGTGACGGTGCCGGCGTTGCGCGGCAGGCGATAGAAATCCGGCCCGTTGAAGCTGGCGAAGGCTTCGAGCTTGTCGAGCGCGTTGGCTGCGTCGAAGGCCTCGGCGTAGAGTTCGAGCGCGCTCAACGCCGTGAAGCAGCCCGCGCCACAGACCGATTGCTCCTTGAGCGCGACCGCGTGCGGCGCGCTGTCGGTGCCGAGGAAGAACTTCGCGCTGCCCGAAGTCGCCGCGGCAACGAGCGCCAGCCGATGCGCCTCGCGCTTGAGCACCGGCAGGCAGTAGAGATGAGGACGCAGGCCGCCGACGAAAAGCGCATTGCGATTGAACAGCAGATGGTGCGCGGTGATCGTCGCTGCGGTGTTCTCGCCGGCTTCGGCAACGTACTGCGCCGCCTCGCGCGTCGTGATGTGCTCGAAGACGACCCGCAGGCCGGGGAAGTCGCGCCGCAGCGGCGTCATCACACGTTCGATGAAGGCCGCCTCGCGGTCGAACACGTCGACCGCCGGATCCGTCACCTCGCCATGAACGAGGAGCGGCAAGCCAATGCGCTGCATCGCATCGAGCGTCGAATGGGTTTTGCGAAGATCGGTGACGCCGGCATCGCTGTTCGTCGTCGCGCCTGCCGGGTAGAGCTTGACGGCGGCGATGCCCGACGCCTTCGCGCGGACGACCTCGTCGGGCGCGAGCGTGTCGGTCAGGTAGAGCGTCATCAGCGGCTCGAACCCCGATCCGGGTGGCAGTGCCGCGACGACACGTGCGCGATAGGCAAGCGCTTGCTCGGTCGTCGTGACCGGCGGCTTCAAGTTGGGCATCACGATCGCGCGGCCGAACTGGCGCGCGCTGTGGGCCAGCACCGCCGCCATCGCCGCGCCGTCGCGCAGATGCAGATGCCAATCGTCAGGGCGCGTGATCGTAAGGACCGAAGTCATCACTTCATTTTCGCATTGCGAGAGACACGCGCCCGACCATCCTGCTCTCGGCCAAGCACCCCCTAGTTTGCACCCCTCGACCGGGGGGGCGGAACTGGTATCGAGTTACGCCGATGTTGCGTACATTGCGAAGCAGGGTTCGGCGCCAGTACAGGCCCCGATCTCGCAAGTTCGAACTTTTCAATCAGGAGGACACCATGAAAGCATTCAAGCAACTCGCGGTCGCAGCCGCCCTCGCAATCACCTTGCCGGCGTTCGCCGACGTCGTGTATCTGGACTTCGAAGGCATAGGCGACTTCAACCCCGTCGGCGACTACTACAACGGCGGCGGCGGAACGAACTACGGCGTGAGCTTCAGCGAGGCGACGCTCGCGCTCGTCGATTCGGACGCCGGCGGCAGTGGCAACTTCGCCAACGAGCCGTCCGCCGACACGATCATGTTCTTCCTGGATGCCAACAACGCAGTTCTGAACGTGGCCGCTGGTTTCGACACCGGGTTCTCGTTCTATTACAGTTCGTCAACCGCTGCTTCGGTCACGGTGTATGACGGTCTGAATGGGACAGGCAACGTGCTTGGCACGCTCGCTCTCACGGCTCAAGGATTCGACAATTGCGGTGGCGATCCGAGCGGCGACTTCTGCAACTGGACCGCAGTAGGCGTCGCGTTCGCAGGCACCGCCAAGTCGATCGACTTCGGCGGCACGGCGAATCAGACCGGGTTCGACAACATCACGTTCGGCTCCGACGTTCCGGTGATCCCGGAGCCTTCGACCTACGCGCTGATGGCCCTCGGTCTGGCCGGCATCGGCTTCGTCGCGCGTCGCCGCAGAAGCGCTTAAGCAATCAGACCTGCCGGGCGCTTGTCGCCCGCGCACCGCCCGTCACGCCGTCACGGCTTGACGGGCGTTTTCTTTGCCTGCGTCGGATTCGGTACTTTGCTGCAATTGCCACATCTCGGCGTAGCGCGCGCCGAGTGCGAGCAGTTCGGCATGCGTGCCACGTTCGACGATGCGGCCGTGCTCCATGACGAGGATCTGGTGCGCGTCGACAACCGTCGACAGCCGGTGAGCGACGACGAGCGCCGTCTTGTTGCGCGCGACGCCCTGCAGTTCGGCCTGGATCGCGCGCTCGTTGGCAGAGTCCAGCGCCGAGGTCGCCTCGTCGAAGATCAGGATCGGCGGGTTCTTCAATAGCGTGCGTGCGATCGCGACGCGCTGCTTCTCGCCGCCGGAGAGCTTGAGGCCGCGCTCGCCGACCATGGTCTCGTAGCCCTTCGGTGTCGACGCGACGAAAGCGTGGATACGCGCCGCCCTTGCCGCGGCAACCACTTCGTCGTGACTCGCGCCCGGGCGGCCGTAGGCGATGTTGTATTCGATCGTGTCGTTGAACAGCACCGTGTCCTGCGGCACGATGCCGATCGCCGCGCGCAGGCTCGTCTGGGTCACGTCGCGCAGGTCCTGGCCGTCGATCGTGATGCGCCCGGCGCTCACGTCGTAGAAGCGGTACATCAGCCGCGCGAGCGTCGACTTGCCGGCGCCCGAAGGTCCGACGACGGCAACGGTCTTGCCCGCCGGGATCTCGAAGTCGAGATCGTGGAGGATCGGCCGGTCGGCGTCGTACGAGAAGCTCACGCCCTCGAAACGGACGACGCCATGCTCGACGTGCAGCGGTTTCGCGTCGGGTGCGTCGGCCACTTCGCGCTCCCGCTCCAACAGGCCGAACATCTTGTCCAGATCGGTCAGGTTCTGCTTGATCTCGCGGTAGATCGTGCCGAGGAAATTGAGCGGCACGTAAAGCTGGATCATGAACGCGTTGACCATCACCAGGTCGCCGAGCGTCAGGCGGCCATCGACGACGCCCTGCGTCGCGCGCCACAGCATCGCGACGAGAGCAGTCGCGATGATGAGCTGCTGACCAGTGTTGAGCATCGACAGCGTGCGCTGGCTCTTGAGCGTCGCACGGCGCAGCTTTTCGAGGTTCTCGTCGTAGCGCCTCGCTTCGAATTCCTCGTTGTTGAAGTACTTGACCGTCTCGTAGTTCAGGAGCGAATCGATCGCGCGGCTGTGCGAGACGGAGTCGAACTCGTTCATCTGACGCCGGAACTTGGTGCGCCATTCGGTCAGCGAGACCGTGAAGCTGATGTAGACAAAGAGAGCCACGAGCGTGATGCCGGCAAACCAGGCGTCGAACTTCCACGCCAGATAGGCGAGCACGAGGCCGACCTCGATCAGGGTCGGGATGATGCTGTAGATCGAGTACGAGATCAGCGAGCGCACGGCGCGCGTGCCGCGCTCGATGTCGCGCGTCATGCCGCCCGTCTGCCGCTCCAGATGAAAGCGCAGCGAGAGCGCATGCAGATGGCGAAACACCGACAGCGTGATGCTGCGCGCCGTGCCCTCGGTCGCCTTCGCGAAGATGATCTCGCGCAGCTCGGTGAACACCGTCGTCGACAGGCGCAACGCCGCGTAGGCGATCAGCAGACCCGCCGGCACGACGAGCAGCGCTTGCGGGTCGCCGGGCTTGATCGACAGGCTGTCGACGAGATGCTTGAGCAGGATCGGCACGCCGACGTTGGCCAGCTTGGCGCCGACCAGAAAGGCGAGCGCGATTCCCACCCGCCAGCGGTAGAACCACAGATAAGGCAGCAGCTTCCTGAGCGTCGCCCAGTCCGAGCGCTGCGCTCCGGGAGCGGGCTCGGGGGGAAGCGGCAGGGCCGGGGCGTGGGCGCGCATCGAAGTGGTGGGCTCTTGGGACTCGTGGAAGAATCGGGCGACTCGTGACAGTCAGAGGTGGGGCACATGCCAGAACAATCAAGCCGAAGCGCATCAGCGACGACGACAGCGAACTACGACAGCGAAGTGAAACGGCCGCGCGAGGCGACGCCGAACCATACCGCAGCGCCGTTGCACCTGCCGACCGATCGCGAGCTCGTGATGCGCGTGATGCCGCTGCCGGCAGACTCCAACGCCAACGGCGACATCTTCGGCGGCTGGATCATGGCGCAGGTCGACCTTGCCGGCGCGGTGCTGCCGTCGCGCATCGCCAAGGGCCGCATCGCGACCGTCGCCGTCAATGAGTTCGTCTTCAAGCAGCCGGTCTCGATCGGCGACCTGTTGAGCTTTTACGCGCACATCCTGCGCGTCGGGCGCACCTCGATCACGGTACGGGTCGAGGTCTATGCCGAGCGCAACCCGGCCGAGCTGCGCGTGGTGAAGGTGACCGAGGCGAACCTCACATATGTCGCAATCGACGGCGAAGGCAACCCGCGCGAAGTGCCCCGCCCCTAGTCGACGAAGAAATCGGGGATGAAGTTCTTCGTCCCCGCCTTGACCGAATACTTCTCCAGATCGGTCACGCCATGCTGCGCGAGCAGCACGTCGTCGATGAAGAAGTTGCCGGTCGTCGTCTTCGCGTCGCTGGTGAGGATCAGGTAGGCGGCGTCGGACAGGATCTCGGGCTTGCGGCACAGGTTCAAGTCGACGCCCGGGATCATCTGCAGCGCGGCGGTTGCGATCGCGGTGCGCGGCCAGAGCGAATTGACGCCGATGCCGAGCGGCCGGAATTCACCGGCGTGGCCGAGCGTGCATTCGCTCATGCCGTACTTGGCCATCGTGTAGGCGACGTGGCCCTTGAACCAGTGCTCCCTCATCGAGAGTGGCGGCGACATGTTGAGAACGTGCGGGTTGCGTCCGGCCTTCGCGCTCTTCGTCAATTCGGCAAGGCAGGCCTGCGTGCAAAGGTAGGTGCCGCGCACGTTGACGCCGAACATCAGGTCGAAGCGCTTCATCGGCGTCGCCGGCGTCGGCGTCAGGCTGATGGCACTCGCGTTGTTCACCAATATGTCGATGCCGCCGAAGCGGCCGACCGCTGCCGCAACGGCCGCGAGCACACTCTCCTCGTCGCGAATGTCGCATTGCACCGGCAGCGCCTTGCCGCCGGCGGCCTCGATCTCTTCTGCCGCGCTGAAGATCGTGCCAGGCAGTTTCGGGTTCGTCTCTGCCGTCTTCGCCGCGACGACGATGTTCGCGCCATCGGCAGCGGCGCGCTTGGCGATCGCGAGGCCGATGCCGCGCGACGCGCCGGTGATAAAGAGGGTCCGGCCATTCAGGTCGTTCATGCGGGGGTCTCCGGTTTGATCAGTGGGAGCCCGGCGATGTGGGCCGCGAGCGCTTCGCCGCACGCACGGTACACCGGTTCGCCGGGATGAAAGCCATCGCTTGCCATCGCGTCAGCGGCAAGGTCGAGGTCGAACGCGGCATGCGACACGTCGCGCCGCGTCGCCGCCCAGCGGGCCATCGCGTCGTCGTGCCGGCGCGCATCGTTGCCCATGACATTGCGCAGCGGTCGCGGCAGCAGCGGGAAACGATGCACCGGCGGCAGCGGTGCGAAGACGACGTGTGCGACGCCGCACTCGGCGAGCAGCCAGTCGGCAAGCGCTTCGCGATGCGCGATCGCGCGATGCACCGGCACCTGGTCGATCACATCGTTCACGCCCGTCACGACGACCGCCAAGTCGAACGCGGGCAGCGTGGCCTCGCGCAGCAGGGCGTGCACCTGCTGTGTCGTCAAGCCCGATCGCGCCTGCAAGTTCCACTGCACCGGCCTCGACAAGTGGCGGTGAAGCGCACGGCTCAGGTGGCCGGCGAGCGCCTGATCCTGATGCGCAACGCCGACACCCGCGGCCGACGAATCGCCTGCGATCAGCACATGCAAGGGATCACCGCGCGCGCCGAGCCTGCCTTCGCGTGCGCCTTCGGCCTCGGGCAGGACCGGCGCGCGCCTGCGCGTTGCGATCGCCTGTGCGACCAGCACCGGCGCGAGGACGAGTTTCAGCGCCAGCGACAGGCCCGGATCGGCCGCGTTCAATGCACCCTCTAGAACTTCGAGAAGTCCGGCTTGCGCTTCTCGAAGAAGGCGGTGAATGCCTCCATTGCCTCGGGGCTGCGCAACCGATTCGCGAACTGCTCGCCCTCGACGGTGATCGCCTCCAGCACGGCCGGCGTTCGCGTTCGGCGCAGCAGCCGCTTACTTTCCTGCACTGCGCCCGGCGGCAGCGCGTTGAAGCGTTCAGCGACGCGCCGCGCGTGGTTCACCACCTCGCCGGCCGGCAGCACCGCGTTGGCGATGCCACATTCCACCGCCTCGGCGCCGGTGAACGGGTCGCCGAGCAGGATCTTCTCCGCCGCGCGCGCATTGCCCATCAATTGCGGCACGACGACACTGGAGCCGAACTCGGGCACCAGGCCGAGGCCGACGAAGGGCATCGCCAGGCGCGCCTCGTCCGAGACGTAGACGAAGTCGCAGTGCAGCAGAAGCGTCGTGCCGATGCCGATCGCCGCACCGGTGACGGCGGCAATCACGGGTTTGTCGCAACCGAGCAGCGCGCGCATGAAGACGAACGCCGGCGACTCGCCGATGTCGCCGCGACGCTGCATGAAGTCCTCGATGTCGTTGCCAGCCGTGAAGATGCCCGGCTGTCCGGTGATCAGCACCGCGCGTACTGAGGCATCGGCCATCGCCGCGTTCAGCGCCTCGGCCATCGCGCCATACATCGCCATCGTCAGCGCGTTCTTCTTTTCCGGCCGCGCGATCTCGATCGTTGCGACACCGTTCAGTACGGCAGTCTTGATGCCCATGGTCAGACCCTTTCAAAGATGCCCGCGGCACCCTGCCCGGTGCCGACGCACATCGTCACCATGCCGTACTTCAGGTTGCGCCGGCGCAGCGCATGGACGACGGTCGCGGCGCGGATCGCGCCGGTCGCGCCGAGCGGATGGCCGAGCGCGATCGCGCCACCCATCGGATTGACCCTGGCCGGGTCGAGCCCGACGGTGTTCATCACCGCCAGCGACTGCGCGGCGAAGGCCTCGTTCAACTCGATCCAGCCCATGTCGTCGACCGACAAGCCGGCATAGCGCAGCGCGGCCGGAATCGCCTCGATCGGGCCGATGCCCATGATCTCCGGCGGCACGCCGCGCGCGGCGAAACTGACGAAGCGCGCGAGCGGCTTCAAGTCGAACTGCTTCACGGCCTTCTCGCTCGCGAGGATCAGCGCGCCCGCGCCGTCGCTCGTCTGCGAGCTGTTGCCGGCCGTCACCGATCCCTTGGCGGCGAACACCGGCCGCAGCCTGGCCAGGCCTTCGAGCGAGGTGTCGGGCCGCGGGCCTTCGTCGAGCGACACCGTGCGCTTCTTCGTGCCCTGCTCACCAGTGTCGAGCATGGGAAAGCGATCGACGACCTCGATCGGCGTCATCTCGTCGGCGAACTCGCCCGCCGCCTGCGCCTTGAGCGCGCGCAGGTGCGATTCGAGCGCGAACGCATCCTGCGCCTCACGGCTCACTTTCCACTGCGCGGCGACTTTCTCCGCCGTCAGCCCCATGCCGTAGGCGATGCCGACGTTCTCGTCCTTCGCAAACACTTCGGGGTTGAACGAAGGCTTGTTGCCACCCATCGGCACGAGACTCATGCTTTCCGCGCCACCGGCGATCAGCACGTCGGCCTCGCCGACGCGGATGCGGTCGGCCGCCATCTGGATTGCGGTCAACCCGGAGGCGCAGAAGCGGTTCACCGTGACGCCGCCGACCGGCTTCGGAAAGCCCGCCAGCGCGACCGCGATGCGCGCCATGTTCATGCCCTGCTCGGCCTCGGGAAACGAGCAGCCGACGATCGCATCCTCGATCACGCCGGGGTCGAGCGAGGGCACCTGCCTCATCGCGCTGCGGATGGCGGCGACGAGCAGGTCGTCGGGTCGTGTGTTCTTGAAGTACCCCCGCCCCGAGCGCCCGATCGGGGTGCGGGTGGCGGCGACGATGTAGGCGTCTTGCACTTGCTTGCTCATGGTGAGTCCTTGTCGTTGCCGGATCAGTTCCTCACCGGCTTGCCGGTGGAGAGCATCCCCATGATCCGCTCCTGGGTCTTCGGGTGCTCGAGCAGGCTGCAGAAGTGCTTGCGCTCAAGTGCCATCAGGTACTCTTCTGTCACCAGCGAGCCGGCATCGACGTCGCCGCCGCAGACCACGTCGGCGATCAGGGCCGAGATGTGGAAGTCGTGCGCGCTGATGAAGCCGCCATCGCGCATGTTCGCGAGCTGCGCCTTGATCGTCGCGATCGCGTTGCGGCCGGCCACCGGGAAGGGCTTTCTGGCCGGTGCGCGCCAGCCGCTGTCGGCCATCGCGCGCGCCTGCTGGACTGCGACGTAGAGCAGCTCGTCCTTGTGCGGGACGACGATGTCGCTCCACAGCAGGTAGCCGAGCTTCCTCGACTCGATCGCGCTCGTGCCCACCTTGGCCATCGCCGCGTTGGTGAAACCGTCAAACAGAAACTTCTGGATGTCGGCATTCGCGTTGCCTGCCGCGGCCATTTCCGCCGCGCGGCGCGCGATGTAGGTCAGGCCGCCCGCGCCCGGCACGAGGCCGACGCCGACTTCCACCAGGCCCATGTAGCTTTCCATCGCCGCGACGCGCCTGGCTGAGTACACCGCCAGCTCGCAGCCGCCGCCGAGCGCAATGCCGCGCACCGCGCTCACGACCGGCACCTGCGCGTAGCGAACGCGCAGCATGAAGTCCTGGAACTTCTTCAACTCGGGCGCGATGCCCTTGGCGCCCGACTTCATGAAGACCGGCATCAGCGCCTCGAGGTTCGCGCCGGCCGAGAACACGTCGTCGGGCGACCAGATCACCAGCGCCTTGTGGTCGCGCTCGGCGATCTCGAGCGCCGCCTGCAGGCCCTCGGCGACCGTCGGGCTGATCAGGTGCAGCTTGGCGGTGATGCTTGCGATCACCACGTCGCCGTCGAGTGTCCAGGCGCGCACTTCCCCGTTCTTGAACAGCTCGGACCCGCTCGCCAGCGGCGCGGCGGCGCCCGAGCCGAACACGTTCTCGCGGAAGTGCTGGCGCGCGTAAACCGGCAGATCGCGCAGCGGCAGATACTTGCCGGCGTTTGCGCTCCACGATCCATCGGGCGTGTGAACGCCATCCCTGCCATCGAAGACCCAGGCCGGCAGCGGCGCCTTCGAGAGCGCCTTGCCGGCATCGATGTCCGCCTTCACCCACTCGGCGACCTGCTTCCAGCCGGCCTGCTGCCAGAGCTCGAACGGGCCCTGGCTCGTGCCGAAACCCCAGCGCATCGCGAAGTCGATGTCGCGCGCGGTCTCGGCGATGTCGGCCAGATGCACCGCCGCGTAGTGGAAACTGTCGCGCAGGATCGCCCACAGGAATTGCGCCTGCGGATTGGTCGATTCGCGCAACAGCTTCAGGCGTTCGGCGGGTGGCTTCTTGAGCATGCGGGCGACGATCTCGTCGGCCTTGCCGCCGGCGGGCACGTAGTCGCCCTTTGCGGGATCGAGGCGCAGGATGTCCTTGCCGACCTTCTTGAAGAAGCCCGCGCCGCTCTTCTGGCCGAGTGCGCCCTTGGCGATCAGCGCGGCGAGCGCCGGCGGTGTGCCGAAGCTCGCATAGAACGGGTCGGTCTCGGCCGACAGCGTGTCCTGCAGCGTCTTGATGACGTGCGCCATCGTGTCGAGACCCACGACGTCGGCGGTGCGGAAGGTCCCGCTGCTGGCGCGGCCGAGCTTCTTGCCGGTCAGGTCGTCGACCACGTCATAAGTCAGGCCGAAGGTCTCGGCCTCCTTCATCGTCGCCAGCATGCCGGCGATGCCGACGCGGTTCGCAATGAAGTTCGGTGTGTCCTTCGCGCGCACCACGCTCTTGCCGACGGTGCTCGTGACGAAGGCCTCGAGCTGATCGAGAACCTGCGGATCGGTCGAAGGCGTCGCGATCAACTCGACGAGCGCCATGTAGCGGGGTGGGTTGAAGAAGTGGATGCCGCAAAAGCGTGGCCGGATCGCTTCGGGCACCGCCTCGGCGAGCTTCGTGATCGACAGGCCGGAGGTGTTGCTCGCGACGATCGCATGGGCCGCGATGTGCGGCGCCACCTTGCGGTAGAGATCGAGCTTCCAGTCCATGCGCTCGGCGATCGCCTCGATCACGAGGTCGCACTCGCCGAGCAGTGCGAGATGCTCCTCGTAGTTCGCGGCCTGGATCAGCGCCGCGTCCTCGGGGATGCCGAGCGGCGCTGGCTTGAGCTTCTTCAAGCCCTCGACCGCCTTCGTGACGATGCCGTTCTTCGCGCCTTCCTTGGCAGGCAGATCGAACAACACGACCGGCACCTTCACGTTGACCAGGTGTGCCGCGATCTGCGCGCCCATCACGCCCGCGCCGAGCACGGCGACCTTGCGCACGTTGAATCGATTCATTGCCTTGCCTTCCATTGAATTTGAAGCGCGTGCCTCATTCCACACGAATCCAGGTTTGGGTGCGCCCGAGCAGCGGCATGCCGACGTAGCCACGAACCTCGAGCTTCTTGCCGCCGTCGATGAGCGTCATGCGCACCTTGTAGGTTTCGCCCTTGTTCGGGTCGAGGATCGTGCCGCCATCCCAGTAGTCCTCGTTGGCAGCCTTCTTCACGCCCTCGATGATCGTCATGCCGAGGATCTTCTGGTCCTTGCGCGCATCGGTGCACTTTTCGCACTTGGCTTCCTGCTTGGCCGGATCGGTCAGCTTCTCGATCTTGCCGGTCAGCACGCCACCGTTGTCGGTGATGCGCACAAGCGATTTCTCCTGCTTGGTCTCGTCGTCGATCGTCTTCCACAAGCCGGCTGGCGTGGCCTGCGCGAAGGCGGTGGCGGACGCGGCGGCGAGCAGCAACGCGGTAAGGATGGATCTCATGTCGGTCTCCGGCTTTTTGTGGGTGAGAGTGAACTCTAGAACAAGGCTTCGTCCATTGCCATCAGCGGCGCGGCGCCGGCCCGCGCGGAGCGGATCAGGCCAGCCGTCTCCGGCAGCAGCTTGGCAAAGTAGAACCTCGCGGTGTGCACCTTGGCGGTGTAGAACGGGTCGCCCGAGCCTTGCTTCTCGATTGCGATCTTCGCCATGCGCGCCCAGAAGTAGGCGAACACCAGGTGGCCGCAGATGCGCAGGTAATCGACCGCCGCCGCGCCCGCCTCGTCGGCATTCGCGAAGGCCTTCATGCCGATCTCGGTGGAGAGCTTCGTCACCTTGTCGCCGAGGTCGGCGAGCGGATTGACGAACTCCTGCATCGCCTCGTTCGTGCCTTCCTGCTCGACGAAGTCGGCCACCAGCTTGCCGAACTTCTTCAGTTTCTTGCCGTTGTCGCCGAGCACCTTGCGGCCGAGCAGGTCGAGCGACTGGATCGTGTTCGTGCCCTCGTAGATCATGTTGATGCGCGAATCGCGGACGAACTGCTCGACACCCGTCTCGCGGATGTAGCCGTGGCCACCGAAGACCTGCAGGCAATGCGAGGTGGCAATCCACGCGTTGTCGGTCAGGAAGGCCTTGACGATCGGCGTGATCAGTGCGACGAGGTCGGCGCAATCGGCGCGCAACTCATCGTCGTCGGTGCCGAGTTCCTTGTCGATCTGCAGCGTCGTCCACATCGCGAGCGCGCGCCCGCCCTCGGCGTAGGCGCGCGCGGTGAGCAGCATCTTGCGCACGTCGGGGTGGACGATGATCGGGTCGGCCGGTTGGTCCGGGTTCTTCGGCCCCGACAGCGAACGCATCTGGATGCGCTCCTTCGCGTACGCCGCCGCGTTCTGGTAGGCGACCTCGGTCAGCCCCAGGCCCTGCATGCCCACGCCGATGCGCGCCGCGTTCATCATGACGAACATCGCCGCCAGCCCCTTGTTCGGCGCGCCCACCATGAAGCCACTCGCGCCCTCGAGGCTGATCTGCGCCGTCGCGTTGCCGTGGATGCCCATCTTGTGCTCGAGCCCGGTGCAGAAAATCGGGTTGCGCGCGCCGAGCGTGCCGTCCGCGTTGACGAGGAACTTGGGCACGACGAACAGCGAGATGCCCTTCGAGCCGGCCGGTGCGTCCGGCAGGCGCGCGAGCACCAGGTGGATGATGTTCTCGGCGAAGTCGTGTTCACCGGCGCTGATGAAGATCTTGCTGCCGGTCAGTCGGTGGCTGCCATCGCTCTGCGGCTCGGCCTTGGTACGCAGCAGGCCGAGGTCGGTGCCGCAGTGCGCCTCGGTCAGGCACATCGTGCCGGTCCACTGGCCGCTGACCAGCTTGGGCAGATAGAGCGCCTTCTGTTCGTCCGAGCCATGCTCGCGCAGGCATTCGTAGGCGCCGTGCGTCAGGCCGGGGTACATCGTCCACGCCTGATTCGCCGAGTTCAGCATCTCGTTGAAGCACTGGTTGACAACGTGCGGCAGGCCTTGTCCGCCGAACTTCACATCCGCCGAGAGCGACGGCCAGCCGCCTTCGACGAAGGTCGCGAAAGCCTCCTTGAAGCCCTTGGGCGTGCGCACTTCGTGCGTGGCGACATCGAGCTTGCAGCCTTCGGCGTCGCCGCTCGCATTGAGCGGTGCGATCACTTCGGCGGCGAACTTGCCACCCTCTTCCAGCACCGCGTTGATCGTGTCGATGTCGATGTCCGCATGCACGGGCAACGCCTTGAGCTCGGACGTGACGTCGAGCAACTCGTGCATCACGAAGTGCATGTCGCGCAGCGGCGGGGTGTATTGGGTCATGTGGAAAACTCCTGAGGAAGCGTTGATTTAGCGGCGCGCGATGCGTGCTCGGGCGCGGGTCGGGCGAGGGGTGGCGGTGTGCTCACCGACTGCGGCGCCAACAATGCGATCGAAGCCCGCGCGCGCCCGGTCCACCGAGCCGGGCAAGCGCAGGAAGCGCGCGTCGTGGTGCAGCGCGAGGATCAGCCCGTGGGTCTCGAAGAGCATCTGCAGCGCGTCGGTGTCCGCGCGCAGATGGCCCTCGGCAATCGCCTGCGCGATCGCGAGTTCGAGCGCCGACTGCCAGGCCTGCACCATGTGGAGCAGCGCGTCGCGCACCGGGCCCGGTCGATCGTCGAACTCGACCGCGCCGCTGATGTAGATGCAACCCGAATCGAGTTCGAGCGTGACGCGGCGCACCCAGCGGTCGAACATCGCGCGCAGCCGCGGCAGGCCGCGCGCCTCGCGCAGCGAAGGCAGGAACACCTCCGCCTCGAAACGCGTGTGGTACTCGCGGATGACGGAGATCTGCAACTCCTCGCGCGAGCCGAAGTGCGCGAACACACCTGACTTGCTCATCTGCGTGACTTCGGCAAGCGCGCCGATCGACAGGCCTTCCAGGCCCATGTGCGATGCGAGCGTGAGCGCTGCGTCGAGAATCGCTGCGCGCGTCTGCTGGCCCTTTTGCAAGCTGCGCGATTGCGCGGCTTCGTCTCTTTGCGGGCGCTCGGGGGTGGCGGTCTGGTCGGTCACGTCGCGGTGCGGAATCGGGTCATTGAGATTGCAACAAATTGAACGAACGATCGTGCTATTTTGCAGGAATCGGGCCCAAGTGACATGGACCCTGGGCGCCGTTTCTAGGGCTTGCTGCCTAGAAATGCGCGGACTGCGGATTCGCAGCACGACGCCACCGACCACGGTCTGTTCGTCTTCCGACGCGGTCAGCGCCGTACCATCGAGGCCAAAGGAGCGTGCATGAAGCGGATCACGATCGTTGGAATGGGCGCCGTCGGTGCCTTCGTCGCGGCGCGGCTCGCGCTTGCCGGCGCCAAGCCGCGCGCGCTGGCGCGTGGCGCAACACTCGCTGCGCTGCGCGAGCACGGCGTCACGCTGCGCATGGGAGGCGAGGTGCATCGGCTCGCGCTCGATGCAACCGACGACCCACAAGTGCCCGGCGAGCAGGATCTCGTGATCGTCGCCGTCAAGGCGCAGTCTTTGCCGGCACTGGCGCCGACGCTGGCCCCATTGATCGGGGAAAGCACCGTCGTGCTGCCGGCGATGAACGGCGTGCCGTGGTGGTTCCTGCAAACGCCGGAACTCGCAGCGCGCTTTCCCGGCGACGCCGGGCGCCTTGCGAGCGTCGACGCCGGCGGCGCGATCCAGTCCGCACTGCCGCTCGCCAGAGTGCTCGGCTGCGTCGTCCATTTCACCTGCAGTTGCCCGGCGCCCGGCGAGGTATTGCACGGCTTCGGCGACAAGCTGATCGTCGGCGAGCCCGCCGGCGGCGCGTCGGCGCGGACGGACGCGGCGGCCGAACTGCTGCGCGGCGCCGGCTTCACAGTCGAGGCGAGCAAGGACGTCCGGCGCGACATCTGGTTCAAGCTGTGGGGCAACATGACGACCAACCCGATCTCGGCGCTCACAGGCGCGACGGTCGATCGCATCCTCGACGATCCCCAGGTACACGACTTCATGCTGCAGGCGATGGCAGAGGCGCGCGAAATAGGCGCGCGGATCGGTTGCCCGATCGAGCAATCCGGCGAGGATCGCATGGTCGTCACACGGCAGCTCGGCGCGTTCAAGACCTCGATGCTGCAGGACGCCGAGGCCGGTCGCTCGCTGGAGATCGACGCCCTCGTCGGCGCGGTGCACGAGATCGGCAAGCGCGTCGGCGTCGCGACGCCGGCGATCGGCGCGCTGCTCGGCCTGACGCGCCTGATGGCGCGCGGGCGCGGGCTCTATCCGGCTTGAGACATCAGAAGCTGTACGAGCCGGTGATGCCGAAAAGCGGCGCGGTACCGTAGTCGACCGAACGCAGCGTCTCGCCGTTCGTGTCGAGCAGCCGCAGCTTCCCGTCCGCGACGAGTCCGGCGTAGAAATCGACCCTCCCCGCTGGGCCGAACTTGCGCGTCAGGCGCGCGAAGACCGGCACGCCGGTATTGCGGCCGAGGCCGTCTGGCGCGGGGCCGTCCTTATTGAGGCGGAAGCGATAGTCGCGATACGCGGCCCCGCCTGCGAGTTCCCAGCCCGAATCAAGTGCATAGACGAGTTCCAAGCCCGCGCCGCCCGCCGGCCCGGCGGGCAGTGGATTGGACAGGCGCAGCTTGTCGTTGATCTGCCAGTTCACGATCAGGAACGGAAAGTATTTCGTGTCGTCGATCTGGCGGAAGACGCCGAGGCCGACGCCCACGACCAGCGTCGGCGAGAAGACCTTGGTCACGCCGAACACGGCGCCGTAGTTCAGGCCGTCCGACGCGCTCGCGCCCGATTCGTAGGCCCATTCGAATTGGGGCGCGACGAACCACGCCAGGTCTGCAGATGTCGCGTAGCTGATGTTGAAGCCGAGGCTCGGGCGATCAATGCGGCCCCATGGCGCCGCGGGGCCGAAGGCGGTGGGCGTATCGAAGCGCCAGTCCTCCGCTGCATAGCCAGCCCGGACACTTGCCGACAGGGCCGGACTGAACTGATGCGCGATGTTCAGGTTCACGCCCAGGCTGTTCCAACCTGCTTTGCCGCCGCCGTCGAGATCAGCCTTGAGTTGGCTGATGCCGACGGCGCCGATCGTGGTCGTCGTCTGGCCCGGCGGCTGCGATTGCGCGTGGGCAATCGTCGCGGCGCTAGTGCACGCAATCGCACAAAGGCGCGGCAGGCGCCTGAATGCAGCCGTGATTAGCCTGTGTTTCTTGATCATCGTGTGCCTTCAAAAGGGGAGACGAATTGTGGCCGGAACCGGGCACTGTGAAGCGCTTTCGCAGGCAAAGCGCTCACCAGGGCAGCAGCAGCACACCCAACCCGATGGTGTTCTGCTTGTGGTTGTAGTCGATCAGGCTCTCGCCATAGCCGCTCGTGATCTGCACGTAGCCCTTCAACTGGTCGACCAGCGGGAACGCCCATTCGAGCTTCAGGCCTCCCGCATTGCCTGAGAAGCTGTAACGTGCCTCTGCCGAGAGCGCATGTCCGGCATTGGCATAGACGAGGCGCAGTTCACCCGAGCCCATGTAGTCCTGGATATCCGGGTTGTCGTCGTTGCTCGCGCTTTCGGGCAGCCGGTACCACGGCTTGACGAGCAGCGTGAAGTCGCCATGCTCGAGGCCGAACTGCGCATAGATGCGGTTCCAGCTGCGCGACAGCGGGTCCGAGCGGCCGTTGGACTGGTGCACGAGACCGAGATTGAGGAGTCGCCAGCGCCAGCCGAAGACGTCCGCGTCGGTGCGGAATGACAGGATCACCTCGGGTTCGTAGTCGGTCTCGCGAAACGGGCGCGACTGCGGCGCGTTATAGACCTGCCAATTCGACTGCTGCGTGTAACCGAACCAGAGCGAGCCGTTGTCGCCGAAGAGGTTGTCCGCGGCCTTGAGCCTGACACTCAACTGGAACTTGGCCTCGGTCGAGTCCAGGTCCATCGGGGTCGTCGCCGTGTTGTTCGGATTCGGGCTGTGCGGCAGCGTGTTGACGCTCGTCGAATAGCGCGCCGGCAGCAGATAGTTCGCCTTGTAGGGCAGCAACTTGAACGGGCGTTGCTTCTCGCCTGCGTCGAGCTCCCAGAACTTGGAAAGCGCTGAGTCGCTGCCCACAACGGCCACTTGCGTCGAGTTTGCGTCGATACCCGCCGGCGCCGAGGCAGGCGCCGCGTGCGGCGATGACGACGCCTGCGATGCAGCGCCATCCGGTGCACCTACCGCTGGCGCGCGTCGCCCCGCGGCCCGGTCGTAGCACGCCAGGCGCTGCATGTCGTCGTCGATCTGCAGACAAGGACCGTCCGCTGCCGCGGCGCACGGCGCAGGCCCTGCCACCACGAACGCCAGCAGCGCTACGAGCCAGGTTCGGGTGCGAAGCCGAGTCCCTGCGGAGCAGAAGATGCCACCGGGAGCTCCAGGTGCGCTTGCAAAGGACTTCAGTTCAGGCTTTCGATGGTTGCTTGGCCTCAAACTATAGGGTGGCGCGAGCGTCTGCCCGGCAGCGTCTACCCCGCGGATATGGCTCTTGAGCAGCGACCCGGGAATCGGCTACGCTCGCAACCATGGAGGTTCCAGCGTGGAAGTGCTGCAACTCGATGTCGGTGGCCGGCCCCAGTCGTGGATCTCGGCCAAGGAAGCGGCGGTCATCTACGCCAGCGACGGCATCGCCTGGACGCTCGGTGACCCGTTCTACGTGCTGCGCGGCGGCATGCAGCGGCGCACCGGGTTGCAATCGCGAATCGAGGTGCACCCGATCGTCGCGGTGCGCGGCCACGTCCCGAGCCGCGCCTGGCGCCAGACGCCTGCGCTATCGAACCCCAAGCTCTTCGCCCGCGACCGCCGGGTGTGCGCCTACTGCGGCGGTCGCTTCCACGACGACCTCCTGACGCGCGAGCACATCGCCCCCACGTCGCGCGGCGGCCTGGACACCTGGATGAACTGCATCACCGCATGCCGCCCGTGCAACGGCCACAAGGGCAACCGCATGCCCGAGGAAGCGCACATGTCGCTGCTCTACCTGCCCTACGTGCCGAGCCTGCACGAGGACATGATCCTCCGAGGACGGCGCATCCTCGCCGATCAGATGGAGTTCCTGCTCGCGAGCGTGCCCCGCAGCAGCAGGCTGCACGGGTAGGTTCGGCAGAACAGACGGGACTCTTCGAGGTTCGCGCGATCAGTTCGGCGCGAGTGTTGAAGTCAGCGCGTCGATCGCTTCGCCGAGTTTGCTCTTCGCGAGTTCGCGGCACTGGGCCGTCGAGGACTGCGGCTTGGCATCGAACGCGGTGGCCATCTTTTCCGGCCTGAACAACAACAGCTTGGTGTTGCGCGGGTTGTTGCGCGGCAGCAGCATCACACGCGCGGTCACGACACAGGTTGCGTTGGCGGTGATGCCGCCTTCGACCTGCGTTGCGAAGCCCCAGATCTTGGGTGGATAAAGCTTCGCGAGCCGCATGGTCGTCGCTTCGGTGAACATCGACTTCACCGTGGCCGCATCGATCAACGCCTCGGACGACTTGTCGACGAACAGATAGTCCGGCGCGGCGGCGAACGCAGCCGTCGAAGCCAGGGTTGCAAGCGCCGCGAGTGCAGTTCGGATCTTCATGTTTCGGCCTGGGTGAGATGCGTTGTTCATTTGGCGCCGCGACTGCAGCGCGCCCGCGCATGATGCCCGAACTGCCTGCGCCGCGCCAATTGGAACGCACCCGCAGTGACGGCCCCGGCGACGCTGCACGCGCGGCTGTCCGAACTGGATGCATGTACAGTTGCGTGTCGTGCCGGCTTACTGTGCCCGCGCGTGCCAACTCACTCGATGTCCAGCCTTGCCGCCCCACCCGCGATCGATCGGTCAACCAGTCCCCAAAGTGCTGACATCTTCGCGGCGCTGAATGATGCGCAGCGCGACGCGGTCGAGCATGGCGACAGTCACGACGCGCGCGCGCTGCTCGTGATCGCTGGCGCCGGCTCGGGGAAGACGCTGACGCTTGCTTCGCGTGTCGCGCGGCTCGTGCTCGCGGGCGCCGACCCGCAGCGCCTGCTGCTGCTGACCTTCTCGCGCCGTGCCGCCGACGAAATGTCGCGTCGCGCCGGCCGCCTGCTGCATCAGGCTCTTGGTCTCGGCCCGACCACACCGCCGCCCATGCTGCACTGGGCCGGCACCTTCCACGCGATCGGCGCGCGCCTGCTGCGCGAACATGCGGAGAGCATCGGCCTGCCGCCGACGTTCACGATCCACGACCGCGGCGACGCCGAGGATCAGATCGGGCTTGCGCGCCAGGAGCTGGCCTTCGCAGCGACGACGCAGCGCTTTCCACAGAAGGGCACCTGCCTTGCGATCTATTCGCGCGCGGTGAACAGCCAGGTGCCACTGGGAGAGGTGTTGCAGCACCACTTCCCGTGGTGTGCGGCGTGGGAGGCGGAACTCGGGCGGCTGTTTCGCGCCTACGTCGAGGCCAAGCGCCAGCAGCACGTGCTCGACTACGACGACCTGCTGCTCTACTGGCACCAGCTGATGGCCGAGCCCGCGCTCGCGCGCGCGATCGGCGAGCGCTTCGACCACGTGCTGGTCGACGAATACCAGGACACGAACCGCTTGCAGGCGGAAATCCTCCATGCGATGAAACCCGACGGTCGCGGCGTGACGGCGGTCGGCGACGATGCGCAATCGATCTACTCGTTTCGCGCCGCCGAGGCGCGCAACATCCTCGAATTTCCGTCGCGCTTCGTGCCTGGCGCGCGTGTCGTCACGCTCGAGCGCAACTACCGCTCGACGCAGGCGATCCTCGACGCGTCGAACGCCGTCATCGCGCTCGCCGCCGAGCGCTTCACGAAGAACCTGTGGACCGACAAGCATTCGTCCGCCCGGCCGCGGCTCATCGCGGTCGAGGACGAGGCGGCTCAGGCGCGCTGGGTTGCCGATGCGCTCCTCGAACAACGCGAAGGCGGCCTCGCGCTCAAGCGCCAGGCGACCCTGTTTCGCACCGCGCATCACAGCGCCGCGCTCGAGCTCGAACTGACGCGGCGCAACATCCCCTTCGTGAAGTTCGGCGGCCTCAAGTTCATCGAGTCCTCGCACGTCAAGGACTTGTTGTCGGTGCTGCGCTGGGCCGAGAACCCACGCAGCCGGCTCGCCGGGTTTCGCGTTGCGCATCTCGTTGCCGGCATCGGCCCGGCCTCCGCGCGCCGCTTGCTCGATGCGATGGCCGCGTCGCCCGACCCTTCCGCCGCATTGCAGTCCTTCGCGCCGCCGCCCGCCGCGGCAATCGATTGGCGCGCGTTCGCCGCGCTCTACGCGAGCCTGCGGCAGAAGGCCTCGCCGTGGCCGGCCGAGATCGACGGCGTCGTGCGCTGGCTCGTGCCGCAGCTCGAACGGCTGCACGAGGACGCGGCGATGCGCGCCGCCGACCTCGCGCAGCTCGCGCGCATCGCCACCGGCTACGCAACGCGCGAACGCTTCCTCACCGAACTCACGCTCGACCCGCCCGGCGCGAGCAGCGACGAATCGGGCAAGCCATTGCTCGATGAGGACTACACCATCCTGTCGACGATCCATTCGGCCAAGGGCCAGGAGTGGAATGCGGTCTATGTGCTCAACGTCGTCGATGGCTGCATACCGTCGGAGATGGCGACCGGCAGCGCCCCCGAGATCGAGGAGGAACGCCGCCTGCTCTACGTCGCGATGACGCGTGCGCGCGACCGCCTCGATCTGCTGGTGCCGCAACGCTTCTACGTGCACCAGCAGGCCCGGTACGGCGACCGCCACGTGTACGCCACGCTGTCACGCTTCGTCCCGCCCGGGGTTGCGACGAAGTTCGAAGTCGTGGGACCGGCGCCGCATGGTGGCGTGCACGATCACAGCCTCACGTCATGAGCTTGTGAGCCGGCACCCTTCCCGGGCGGCAAGCGCAGCCGACTTCGCGCCGACAATGCGCCCCACTTCCCCATGCTGACGATCCACTTCGCCAACCGCACCGAACAGCTCGCCGGCCTGCTCGCCGAGCGCGTCGGCACCGGCGCGGTATTCGCAGCGGACGAGGTGATCGTGCCGAGCGCCGCGCTGCGCCGCTACCTGACGCTCACCCTCGCGCGGCGCCATGGCATCTGCGCCAACGTGCACTTCGGCTACCTCGCACAGAGCCTGTGGGAGTGGATCGCCCGCGTCGTGCCGGGCGTGCAGGCGGAGTCACCGTTCGCGCCCGGCGTGCTCGCGTGGCGCATCCTCGCCGCGTTCGACGAGCCGGGCGCGTTCGACAGCTACCCTCGCCTGCGCGACTATCTCGCGCGCGGTGACGCGGTGATGCGCTTCGAACTCGCGCAACAGGTCGCAGGTCTTTTCGATCAGTACATCACGTATCGACCCGGATGGCTGAGCCGTTGGTCTGCCGGCCAACCCAGCGTGCTCGACGCCAAGGCTCCCATTTCCGCCCACGCCGACGAAGCCTGGCAGGCCGCGCTGTGGCGCCGGCTGGCCGGCGATGCCGGCGCGGCACATCCGGCCGCGGCGTTCGCCGGCGCGCTCGAAAGCCACGGCGATGCGCTCGTCGCCGCCGGCACCTTACCGGCCGCGCTGCATGTGTTTTGTCTGCCATCGATGCCCCCCCTGCATCTCGGCCTGCTGCAGGCACTCGGTCGCTGCGTCGACGTGCAGATCTACGCGCTCAACCCCTGCCGCGAGTACTGGCTCGAGGTCGTGGACCGCCGCCGCCTCGCCTATCTCGCGACCCGCACAAAGCCGAGCGAGGCACTCCATCACGAGGAGGGCAATCGGCTGCTCGCCGCCTGGGGCCAGCAGTCGAAGGCGCAACTCGAATTGCTGATCGCCGCGACCGGCGATGCGGCCGTCGACGAGGCGCACTTCGACGAACCCGCTGGCACTCATCTGCTGGCCCGGGTGCAGCGCTCGATGCTCGACCTGACCGAGCTCGCGCCGGGTTCGATCGCACTCGCCGACGGCGACCGCAGCATCGAGGTCCACGTGTGCCATGGCCTCGCACGCGAACTCGAAGCGCTGCACGACAGGCTGCTCGCGCTGTTTGCCGCGCCCCATCCGCCCGAGCCCTCCGACATCCTCGTCGTCACGCCCGATCTCGAAGCCGCCGCACCGCTGATCGACGCCATCTTCGGCACCGCCCCCGTCAATCGCCGCATTCCGTATCACGTGACCGGCCGCGCGCGCAGCAGCGTCAATCCGGTGGCGCGCGCGCTGCTCGACCTGCTTGCCCTCGCCGGGTCGCGCTTCGCGGCAAGCGCGGTGTTCGGCCTGATGCAGCAACCGATCGTCGCTCGCCGTTTCGGGCTCGACACAGAGGATCTCGCGCTGGTGCATGCGTGGCTGCAGGACGCCGGCGTTCACTGGGCGCTCGACGCCGCGCACCGCGCAAGCTTCGGCCTGCCCGCGCAATCGCGGCACAGCTTTGCCGACGGCCTCGACCGGCTCTATCTCGGGTACGCGCTCCCGTCGCGCGCCGATGCGCCGTATATGGCGAAGCTGCCGGCGGGCAATGCCGAAGGCTCGGACGCGGTCGCGCTCGGTGCGCTGTCGCGCTTCATCGGGCAGCTTGCCGCGCTGAACCGGCGCGTCGCGGCGCCGCTGACCGCAACGCAATGGTCCGCGCTGCTCGGCGATCTGCTGCACGAATTGCTCGCGCCGCAGGGCGACGAGCTGGAGGATCTGCGCGAAGCGCAGGCCGCGATCCAGCGCTTCGCCGACGAACTGCGCCGCGCCACGCCCGATCAGCCCGTCCCGCTCGACGTGCTGCGCAGCGCGCTCGCCGATGCGCTTGACGATCCGGCGCGCGGCGGCGTGCCCACCGGCGCCGTCACCTTCGCGGCGATGAGCAGCTTGCGCAACCTGCCCTACAAGGTCGTCTGCGCGATCGGCCTCGACGACGGCGCTTTCCCTACCCGTGCGCGCCCCGCTGAGTACGACCTGATGGCGCGCGACCCTCGCCCGGGGGACCGGCAACGCGGCATCGACGAACGCAACCTGTTCCTCGACTTGCTGCTCGCCGCGCGTGAACACTTCTACCTCAGCTACACCGGCCGCAGCGCGCGCGACAACGCACCGCTGCCGCCTTCGACGCTGGTGTCGGAGCTGCTCGAAACGCTGCTGCCGGCGATCGCAGGGGACGCCGATGCGGCGCGCGCGCGGCTCGTCGTGCTGCATCCGCTGCAGGGCTTCTCGGAAGTCGGATTCAGGGAGGATGTCGACGAACGGCTGCGCAGCTTCGACAGCGAAACCGCGACCGCGCTAAGACTGCGCGCAGGTGGGGCGCCTGCTGCCACGGCGTCCGAGGGGGATACGTTCACGCTCGAAGCTTCACGCGCGCTGGATGCCGTCCTGCCGAATGAGGACGACGATGAGGATGCGGCGATCGAAACCCTGCCGCCCTTCTTTACCGCGCCGCTCGCGCTGCCTGGCGACGAGTGGTGCGATGTCGCGCTCACCGATCTGATCGCCTTCTTCGGCAACCCGTGCCGCTATCTGCTCGGGCGGCGCCTGGGCGTTGGGCTGGCCCGGGCCGAGGAGGAGTTACAGGATGACGAGCCGTTCATCGCCGACGTCCCCGCGCGAAGCGCGCTCGCCGCGCGCCTGCTGCCCGCCTTGCGCGCGGGCCAGGGCATCGATGCCGCGCGTGCACTCGCGCTCGCCGGCACCGAGGTCCCCGCCGGCGCTTTCGGCCGCCACTTTCTCGAACGCGAACTCCCCGGGCTCGAGCGCTTTGCGAGAGAGTTGAATGTGCTGACCGCAGAGCCGGCCTGCGCGCCGCACGCGGCGAGCGTCGAGCTGATGCACGAAGGCCGCAGCTGGCGCGTTCACGCCGCGTTCGCCGACCTGCGCGCGAGCGGTCTGGTTCGGCATCGCTATGACGATGTACGCGCGCGCGATCTGATCGATGCCTGGCTGCACCATCTGCTGCTGTGCGCCGATGCACCACCGGGCGTTGCGTTGCGCACCACCTGGCTCGCGCGCGATGCGCGCGTCGTGCTCAAGGCCGTTGATGTTGCGCACGAGACTTTGCGCACGCTCGTCGCACTCTACGCACGCGGGCTGCGCGAACCGCTGTACTTCTTCCCCAAGACCGCGTGGGCCTACATGAAGAGCGGCGAAAGTGTGCACAAGGCTGCGTCGACCTGGCAAGCCAGCCCTCGACACCCGTTCGCCGAATCGGCCGACCCTGCCTACGGCCTCGCACTGCGCGCGCTGCCCGACCCGATGGGCGAGGGCTGGGACGCCTTCGACGCCTGCGCGAGAGCCGTGTTCGGCCCGCTGCTCGCGCACTACGAGGAGGCACGCTGAAGTGAATCCGACGGGCGCCTTCGACGTCTACACCTGTCCGCTAGCCGGCACGAACCTGATCGAGGCCTCGGCCGGCACCGGCAAGACGTGGGCCCTGTGCGGCCTGTATCTGCGGCTGTTGCTCGAACGCGGCTTGCTGGTGCAGCAAATCCTCGTCGTCACCTTCACGAATGCGGCAACGGCCGAACTGCGCGAGCGCATCCGCGGCCGCGTCGCCGAGACGCTCGCCTTCGTGCGCGACGGTGTCGCGACCGGGGCAGACCCTTTCGTGGCGCGCTTCGTCGCCACGATGCACGACAGACAAGGCCTCGAAGACGGCGACATGATCCGCCAGTTGGAGCTCGCGCTGCAGACCTTCGACGAGGCGTCGATCTTCACGATCCACGGCTTTTGCCAGCGCGCGCTCGCCGACGCGCCGTTCACGTCGCAGATGCCGCTCGCGCTCGAGGCGTTGCAGGACGACAGCGAGTTCATCGCCGAAGCGGCGAACGACTTCTGGCGTCGGCGCATCGCCGGTGACACGCTCGATCCCGGGCTCGCCGCCTATCTCGTGCGGCGCAAGGATTCGCCGGAGAAGTTCGCCGCCCTGCTCAGGCGCCATCTCGCGAAACCGCTGGCGACGGTTCTTTGGCCGGATATGGCGACCGATGGGGCGGACACTGGCGCGACGATCGCCGCACTCCGCGCGGCGCACGGCGAGGCGCGCGACATGTGGCACGCAGAACGCGAGCCGATCGTGCAGTGCGTGCTGGACGGCCTTTCGCAGTTGAACAAGAACGCCTACAAGCCCGAAGCCCTCGCCGCCGCCGCGCAACACTGGGACGACCTGCTGGCGGGAGACGACGCGCTCACCGCGCTGGCGGGCAAGTCCGACAAGGTCGAACAACTGCTGGGCAGCGAGAAGCTGAGGGCAATGACGAAGAAGGGTTGCGTCACGCCCTCGCATCCGTTCTTCGCTGTCGCGCAACGGTGGCTCGACCTTCTCGCCCGCGCCGAAGCGATGCTCGCCCGCGCCAGACTCGCGCTCGTGCGCGAACTGGTCGCCGACGGGGCGGACGCCGTGCGCAAGGCGAAGCGGATGCGCCACGTCATTGCCTTCGACGACATGCTCGCCAACCTGCACGAGCGGCTCACGAGCGGCGATGCGCCCGACCTCGCCGGCGCGCTGCGTGCGCGTTTCCCCGCTGCGCTGATCGACGAATTCCAGGACACCGACCCGCTGCAGTTCGAGATCTTCCGAACGATCTACGACGCTGAACACAGCTTGCCGCTCTTTCTCGTCGGCGACCCCAAGCAGGCGATCTACAGCTTTCGCAATGCCGACCTGCACACCTACCTTGCCGCGCGCGCGCAAGCGTCGGCCGAATACACGCTCGCCGACAACCAGCGTGCGAGCGAGCCGCTGATCGCCGCGTTGAACGGCCTGTTCGGCGCGAACGACCGCGCCTTCATGCTTGACGGTCTGGCCTACAGGCCGGTCGGTTTCGGGGCAAAGCCGCGCAAGGCCTTCGTCGATGCGACGGCATCCCGAGATAGCGCGCCGCTGCAGGCGTGGAGGCTGCCAACCCACGACGAGACCGGCGAACCCCTGCTGGCGAAGAAGCCGGCGTTCGCCGCGGCCGCACAAGCCACGGCAGCGGAGATCGCGCGTCTCGTCGACGCCGGGCAGCGCGGCGAGATCACGCTTGACGGCCAGCCGCTGCGCGCAGGCGACATCGCCGTGCTGGTGCGCAGCCACGTGCAGGGCAGCCTGATGCGCGACGCGCTCGCGCTGCTCGGGGTCGGCAGCGTCGAGTTGTCGCGGGCGAGCGTCTATCAGAGCGCCGACGCCGAAGACCTCGAACGTTTGCTCGCCGCGATCCTCGAGCCCACGCGCGCACGACTGCTGCGCGCCGCGCTCGCCACTGCCTGGATCGGCCTGGACGCTGCGGCGATCGACGCCCTGGCGAACGACGAAACGCAGCTGCTCGAGCGCGTGCAGCGCTTCGCCGACGCGCGCGAGACCTGGATCGCGCGCGGCGCCGGCTTCATGCTTCGCGCCTTGCTTCGCAGCGAAGGCGTCGCCGCGCGCCTGCTTGCGCGGCCCGACGGCGAGCGACGGCTGACAAACGCGCTGCATCTGATCGAATGCCTGCACGAAGCCAGCCAGGCGCATCCCGCTCCCGAAGCGCTGCTGCGCTGGCTGCAGACCCAGCGCAGCGACAAGCGCGGCGCCGAAGAGGCCACCCAGTTGCGACTCGAATCGGATCGCAACCTGGTCCAGATCGTGACCATCCACAAGGCCAAGGGACTCGAGTACGCAGTCGTGTTCTGCCCCTTCGTGTGGGACGGCTACCGAAGGCCGCCCGGCGGCGCGCTCGAAGGCGTCGAGTACCACGACGCCGATGGCCGCACGGTGATCGACTACCGCAAGGGTCTTGACGATGCGTTCGACGCGAACGGCATCGCGTCGCGCCAGCGACTGGAATCGGCGGCCGAGGATTTGCGGCTGATCTACGTGGCCCTGACGCGGGCGATGCATCGCTGCGTGATCATCGCCGGCGGCTATTTGAGCGGCCCGGGCGCGACCGCGACCGAGAGCGCCCGCAGCCTGCTGAACTGGCTCGTCGCCGGACAAGGCGAGACGCCGCAGGAATGGTTCGACAGCAGGCGCACCACGGCCGAAATCGACGCCGCCTGGCAGGCTCTTGCCGAGCGCTGCGGCCCGGCGTTCGCGCTCGCACCGCTGCCGAGCATGCCGGGCGTCGCGGTGCAGGACGACCGCCCCGCGCCCGAGTCGCTCATGGCGCTCGCCGCGCCTGCGCACATCCCGTCCGGCTGGTGGATCGGCAGCTTCAGCGCGCTCGCGCGAGGGGCGAGCCACGAGCGCTCGGCGCTCGACCACGACCTCATCGCCGCACAACCGCAGGCCGCACCGATCATGCCGCGCGCACGGGCGACCGACGCGCCGCCTGCGTCGCCGGCCGAGGACGACGTGATGCGCTTCCCACGCGGCGCGGCGGCCGGCGATTGCGTGCATGCCCTGTTCGAGCGCGTCGACTTCGGCGCGCCCGACAGCTGGCCACAAGCCGTCGACGACACGCTGCGTGCGCACGCCCCCGCGCTTCCCGCACCGGCCGGCCCGCAAAGCACGCCGCTGCGCCAACGCATGCTGCTGCGCATGCTGGGCGACGTGCTGCGCACTGCCCTGCCGGTCGGCACCGACCGGCCGCTGCGGCTGGCCGACCTTTCGTCTGCGCGACGCCTGAACGAGCTCGAGTTCCATCTGCCATCGCACGCGCTCGACGCCGCGCGCCTGAACGCGACGCTCGCCGCGCTCGGCCGCCCGCTCCCGGGCCTCTCGTTTCGCACGCTGCGCGGCTACCTGAAAGGCTTCATCGACCTGGTGTTCGAGCACGACGGGCGCTACTTCGTGCTGGACTGGAAATCGAACCATCTCGGCGACACGCCGGCCGACTACGCAAGCGCATCCGTCGAGGCCGCGATGGCCGCGCACGGCTATCACCTGCAGGCGCTGCTCTACTGCGTTGCGCTCGACCGCTTGCTGCGCAGCCGCCTGCCGGGCTACGACCCGGCGCGCCATTTCGGGGGTGCGGTCTACCTCTTCGTGCGCGGCGTGCGGCCCGGGTGGGTCGACGCGCACGGCGTACCCACCGGCCTGCACTTCGAGCGGCCCGCGCCGGGGATGATCGCGCGCGCTTCGGCCTTGTTCGACACGGTGGCAGCATGATGCGCGCGGAACGCACGCCGGCAACCACGACGCCCGCGCACACGCTCGCGGAGGGCTTCGCGCAGCATGTGCGCGCGTGGTCGCGCGACAGCGGCGCAAGCGAGGGGATCGCCGATGCCGCCGCGTCAGCTGCGCGCGCAGCGAGCCTCGCGCTGTCGGACGGCCACGTCTGCGTGGCCCTCGCCGAGCTCGCCGAACTCGCCGCGCGCGAGGTGCTGCCCGGCGCCCCGGCTGGCCTCGACGAGTGGCGCAAGACGCTCCTCGCCTCGGGCGTCGTCGGCACGGCCGACGCGCCTGGCGCGATGCCGCTCGTCCTCGACGCCGACGGCAGGCTGTATCTGCACCGTTACTTCGACTACGAGCGCCGGCTGGCGCAACGCGTTTGGCGCGCGGGGGGCACAGCGCCGCAAGACTTGTCCGCGACAAGCCGCGCGACACTGCGCGCGCAACTCGCCTCGCTGTTCGCCGCAAGCGCCGGCGCGCCGGGCGCTGAAGTCGACTGGCAGAAGATCGCCACGGCCCTCGCGTTGCGGGGACGCCTGAGCATCATCAGCGGCGGGCCCGGTACCGGCAAGACGACGACCGTCGTCAACCTGCTCGCATGCCTGATCGCACAGGACCCGACCCAACGCATCGCGCTCGCCGCACCGACCGGCAAGGCTGCGGCGCGCATGAGCGAGGCCATCCGCGAGCGCGCGGCGCACCTGCCGGAGGCGATTCGCGAACGTCTGCCCGCAGAAGCCTCGACGATCCACCGCCTGCTCGGCGTCACGCCATCGGGCTTCGTGCACCACGCCGGTCGACAACTTGCAATCGACGCGCTGGTGATCGACGAGGCGTCGATGCTCGACCTGGCGCTCGCGACCAAGCTGCTCGAAGCGGTGCCCGATGGCGCGCGCATCGTGCTGCTCGGCGACAAGGATCAGCTTGCCGCGGTCGAGTCGGGCGCCGTGTTCGCGGAGTTGAGCGCGGACCCGACGCTGTCGCCCGCTTGCCGCGACGACCTCGCCGACCTGTGCGGCGTCGCGCCCGACGCCATCGCGCCGCCTGCGCCAGCCCAGGCCAGTCCACTGCACGACACGAGCGTCTGGCTCACACGCAACTTTCGCTTCGCGGCGGAATCGGGCATCGGTCGGCTCGCCACCGCAATCAACGCCGGCCGTGCCGATGAAGCGCTCGCCGTGCTCGGCGAAGGGAAGACCTCGGCGCAGGCATCGGGGCGCGAGGTTCACTGGATCGCAGACGACGCGTCAACGCTGACGACTGCAGCGATCGAGCACCTCGCCGACGGTTACGCGCCCTACTTCGACGCCGTGCTGCGCGACCCGACACAACACGCGGCGATCGTCGAATCGTTCGCGCGCTTTCGCGCCTTGTGCGCCGTGCGCGAAGGCCCGCGCGGCGTCGAGGCCGTCAACATGGTGCTGACGCGCCGCCTGCGCGCCAGCCTCGGCGAACGCGACCGCGATCCGCGTTCGCCGTGGTTCGTCGGCAGGCCGGTGATCGTGCGGCGCAACGACCCGGTGATGAAGCTCTTCAACGGCGACATCGGCATCGCGCTGCCCGACACGGGTGGGGAACTGTGGGTGCACTTCCCACAACCCGGTGGCGGCCTGCGCGCGATCGCGCCGCTGCGCCTGCCCGAACACGAGACGGCGTTCGCGATGACGGTACACAAGGCGCAGGGCTCCGAGTTCGACGCGGTATGGGTGCTGCTGCCGGCGCAAGGCAATCGCGTACTGACCCGCGAACTGCTCTACACCGCCGTCACCCGTGCGCGACGACAGGTCACGCTGTGTGCCGGAACGGCGGTGCTGACGCCGGCGATCGAGGCCGCGACGCGGCGCCACTCGGGCCTGCTCGCGCGTTTGGCGCAAGCCGCGGGGTCGGGCAGCACGTAGTCGCGGCGCGGGCGCCGGCCGGGCCGTGTCAGCCCTGCGTGCTCTCCGTCATGCGCCCGCAGTACGCGGCCATCTGCGCGGGAAGATCTTGCGGGCAGACGCCGCATTGGCGGTTGCCCGGCACTGCATGGTCGATGAACTTCGGGTACGGCAGTTTCAGCGCGGCCATGATGCCCATGAACTCGGCGAGCGAACGCTCACCGCCGAGACGCGCGTTGCGCGCTTTCTCCTGCGCGATGGTCGAGACGTAGCGGTGTTCGTAGTCGTGGCCCGGGAAGACGAGGCAATCGCCGGGCAGCGTGAAGAGCCTGTCGTGCACGCTGCGGTAGAGCGTGGCGGCATCGCCGTTCTGGAAATCGGTGCGGCCGCAGCCGTCGATCAGCAGCGCGTCGCCGGTGAAGACGCGGTCCGCCAGGTTGTCGACCGGACGGTCGGCGGTGCCCTCGGGCGTTCGGCACGCCAGGCGGTACGCGAAGTGGCCGCTGGTATGGCCCGGCGTGTGCAGCGGGTGCAGCACGATCTCGCCAAGTTCGAAGGGCACACCGTCCTCGATGCCGACATCGGCGCACGGCAGCGACTCCATCGCGGGTGCCGCAATGCGGCTGCCGACGCGCTCCCTGAGGTGCAGTGCACCGGTGATGTGATCGGCGTGGATGTGCGTGTCGAGCGTGAATGCCAGCGTGAGGCCCAGATGCTGAAGCTCCGCGAGGTCGCGATCCATGCTGTTGACGACCGGGTCGATCAGCAACGCCTGCCCGGTGTTCTCGCAGCCGAGCAGATAGGTGTAGGTGCAAGAAAGCGGCTCGAAGAGTTGACGAAAGATCATGGCGGCGCTCCGGTTCGAGGACAGAATTCTCTCAGCGGGCTCGGCCACCGCACAGCGTCCGCGAGGAATCGACCGAATCATCCCACGGTGTGCAGTAAGTCGCGACCGCCGAGACGATGCGGGCGGGCCTGTTGATACGATCGCACGTCTTTCCCACTTGCGACTGCCGCGGAGTGTTCAATTGAGCCAGACAGCAACGATCCCGCGGTCGCTCAGCCGCCGAAGCGCGCAATGGGCGCGAAGGCGTTGGCGGCGTTGGCGTTGGCGTTGATCCTCGGCAGCGTCGCGCTGTCGGCGATTGCGAAGATCGTTCTCAAGACGCCTGAACGAGCCTGACCTGATGCTGCGCTATTTCGCGACCGAGGCGCCTACGGGCGGCAAGGTGTATGGTCTGTCGGCCGGCTTTGAAAAGCGCGCTGCCGCATTGCTGAACGCCATGCCAGAACAGCTGAGCCTGTGGCGATCCGATGCAGCGTCGCGACCGTTTATCGTCGATCTCATCGACGACCCTCGCGGCAAGCTATTCGGATACACACTATTCATGGCGATCTTCCCGCAACCAGAGGACGCGCAGCTCATCGTCGCAAGTAATCTGGGCGCGCAACATGGATTGTCCGGCGAACGCCTGAAACTCGAACGGTTGCACATGACGCTGCTCGCAATCGCTTTCTACGGCAAGAACCAAGCGATTCCTCAGTCGGACGTGGATGCGGCCAAGGCAGCAGCAGCCAGCGTGGTCTGTCCGGCACTGCACATCAAGGTGGTGGCATCGCCGGCCGCACCACCGAGCGCGCTCGCCAGTGGGAGGATCGTCAGGCCGATCAGCATGCTGCGCCGGGGACCGAGACCATCGGCGAACGCACCAAAGGCCACCCCCGCGGTCATGCCCGCCGCCTGCACCATGGAAAGCAGGAAGCCGGCCTGCATCAAGCTGAGCCCGAGCGCGGCCTGCAGCGCCGTGATCGCAGGCGGCAGCTTGCCCACGTGCAAAGCAGCGCAGACGCCGGCGAGGATGGCAACGAGCGCGGGATCGATGCGTGCCTTGACCGGCGCGGCGGGCGGGTCAATCTGCAACTGAGCTGCGGCCAGCGGGATTCACGGGCGCCAGTGTGCCTGTACCGGGCGGAAAAAGTGCCGAGCGCCCCATCGGTTGGGGCCTTGCCACGGGCCGATCTGCGTGCGATCGGCGTGCAGCGCATTGCGGAAGCTGTTCTGGGGAATCTGCATCGCAGCAAGCACCGGTTCAGCGGCGGTAGGAAGGATCTACTCTATCGACCAGACGTTGCAGGGCGTCGAACACGTCCTGTCCGGCGCCGAAATTGGCGCTGAACTGCAGCGAGTCGGCTGTGCACTTGCGCTGGACGTCTTCAGGGATGCGCCTAGGTGAACCCATGGCCTGCGTCGCCAACTGAATTTCGCACGCACGCTGCAACAACCACAGTACCGCGAACGCGCGTGGCACGGTGTCACCCCAGGCGAGCAGGCCGTGATTGCGCAGGATGACGGCCTGCTTGTCGCCGACGCTTTGCAGCAACCGCGGACCTTCGTCAGCATGCACAGTGATGCCTTCAAAGTCGTGGTACGCGAGCTTGCCGTGCAACTGCGCCGAGTAGAAGTTGCTCGGCGACAGCCCCTCTTCGAGGCAGGCCACGGCCATGCCGGCGGTGGTGTGCGTGTGCATCACGCAATGCGCGTCCGGCACACCCGCGTGCAAGGTGGCATGCGGCGTGAAGCCGGCCGGATTGAACGGCCAGTCGGCGTTGCCGATGATGTTGCCGTCCAAGTCGACCTTGAGCAGGTTGGATGCCGTGACCTCGCTGTAGTGAAGGCCGAAGGGATTGATCAGAAACTGCTTCGTGTCCTGCGGCCCCGGCACCCGCAGCGAGATGTGGTTGTAGATCAACTCGGTCCAGCCGATGCGGTCGAAGATGCGGTAGCAGGCGGCGAGCTGCACGCGGGCGGCCCACTCCTCTGGGCCGATATGTTCCGGGCGGTGGTCGGCGGCGGACAGGTCAGAGTTCATCAGACGAACCGGAAGGACACCGTGCCCAGCGGCCCGTAGTCGGCGTGGATGCTGTCACCGGAAACGGCCGTCGTCGGGCGCGTGAAGGAACCCGCCAACACCACGTCACCAGCGTTGAGTTGCTCGTCGTGCGGCGCGATCTTGTTGGCGAGCCAGGCGACGCCGGTGGCGGGATGATTCAGTACACCGGCGGCGAGCCCGGTCTCCTCGATGACGCCGTTCTTGAACAACATCGCGCCGACCCAGCGCAGGTCCACCGCATCGGGCCGCACAGGCCGGCCGCCGAGCACGATGCCGGCGTTCGCCGCGAAGTCGGAGATCGTGTCGAAGACCTTGCGCGGCGCTTTCGTCTCGCGGTCGAACTGCTCGATGCGCGCATCGATGATCTCGAGCGCCGGAGTCACGTAGTCGGTCGCTGCGAGGACGTCGAACAGCGTCACGCCCGGCCCCTTCAACGGCCGGCCGAGGATGAACGCGAGTTCGACCTCGATACGCGGTGCGATGAAGCGTTCGATTGCAATGTCGCCGCCCTGCGCGAAGAACATGTCGTCCATCAGCGGCGCGTAGTCGGGCTCGGTGATCTGGCTCGACAACTGCATCGCGCGCGAGGTCAGGCCGATCTTGCGGCCCCTGATGCTGCGCCCATCGGCCAGCTCGAGCGCGACCCAGGCGCGCTGGATCGCGTAGCCGTCGTCTATCGTCATCGCCGGATGGCGCTGCGAAAAGTGGCGGACCTGCTTGCGCGCCTTGCGTGCTTCGTACAGCTCGCGTGCAAGCAGGGTGATGGTCGTCGTGTCGAGCATGCGTTTCAACCCTTTGGTGCGAACAGCGGATGCAGGTTGCCGAACTTGGCGTCGTAGACCTCCGGCCCTTCATCGATCTGCAGCGTCAGCCCGATGGCGCGCCGCTCGAGCAGGGTTGCGAAGTGCACGCGTGCCGCTGCGCTCAGCGCATCGCCTGCAGCCTTGTGCGTTGCGGCGCTTCGGCCGCGCCCCATGCGCAGGTTGAAGTAGACGAAGCCATGGTCGCCGGACCCGTCGGCAACCGCGGCATGCGCTGCCGGGTAGGCCAACACCCGAACGCCGCCTGTCGGGAAGACCGGCTTGCCGGCATCGTCTCGCACCGCGAGCATCGTGTCGGCGAGCTTGCGGCACAGCGCCGTCATGTCGGTCTCGGCGTCGAGATCGGGGGTGTAGAGGATGACCAGATGCGGCATGCGCAGCTGTCCCGGTTCAGAGGCGGCCGCCTGCAAGCGCAGGCGTGCTCGGTTCGCCGACGCCGGAAAGATCGGTCGGCATCGGTGAGACCGGGAAGATGGCGTTGATCTGGCCGGTACCCGAACTCGGGAAGTAGGGCGTTACGACTTCGACGCTGCGGTCGTATCGATTCCAGCCGAGGGCGCCGAGCAGCATTGCCGTATCGTGCATGAAGCCCTCGCCATGGCCCTTTGCGGCGTACTCGGGCAGCATGTCGCAGAAGTCCGGCCACTCGCCGCGTTGCCACATGCCCACCACATCGTGGTCGAGTCGTTCGAGGAAGGGGCTCCAGACCTTGTCGCGATAGGCGTCGGCGGTGCCGTTCTGCGCGAAACGGTGGCTCAGTGACCCGCTTGCGAAGACGGCGACGGTGCCGTCGTAGCGGTCTTCGATGGCGCGCCGGATCGCCCAGCCCAGCTTGGCGCTGTCGGCCAGATAGTGCACGGTGCACAAGCGCCGAGACCGAGATCGACTTGAAGTGACGGTCGGCATTCATGTAGCGCATCGGCACCAGCGTGCCGTATTCGGGCGCCAGCGTCGTTGCCGGATGCGCGCGTGTGGTGACGCCCATCTCGTTGGCGACCTCGGCCAGCAGCATCGCCGAGCGCCGGGTTGCCGTCGAGCTCGTAGGCCATGTTGCTGATGAAGTGCGGCAACTCGTTGCTCGTATAGACACCTTTCCAGTGCGGCGCGCAGTTGATGTGGTAGTCGGCGTTGACGAGCCAATGCGTGTCGAAGACAACGATCGTGTCCACACCCAGCTCGCGGCAACGGCGGCCGATCTCGAGGTGGCCATCGATTGCGGCCTGACGTTTGCCCTTGGCCGGGCCGTCGATCTCGCTCAGGTACATCGACGGCACGTGGGTGATCTTGGCGGCCAAGGCGAGTGTGCCCATGGTCAGGCTCCCCAGTGAGGTATGTGGTGGCTCCCTAGCGAAACGGCAACGTTCTTTGGTTCAAGGAAGACTTCGTAGCTCCAGGTGCCGCCTTCGCGCCCGGTGCCGCTGGCCTTGGTGCCGCCGAAAGGCTGGCGCAGATCGCGCACGTTTTGGCTGTTGACGAAGCACATGCCGGCTTCGATGCCGGCGGCGACGCGGTGGGCGCGGCCAAGGTTTTCGGTCCAGACGTAGCTCGACAGGCCGTACGCAATGTCGTTGCTCTTCGCAATTGCGTCCGCCTCATCGTCGAAGGGGATCAGGCAAGCGACGGGACCGAAGATCTCCTCCTGTGCGATGCGCATGCGGTTGTCGACGTCGGCGAATACCGTGGGCTTGACGAAGTTTCCCTTGGCCACATGGGCCGGCAGTGCCGGCTGGTCGAGCCCGCCGCACAACAACGTCGCACCCTCCTTCGGGCCGAGCTCGATATAGCTGCGCACCTTGGCCAGGTGCGCCTGGCTGATCATCGGGCCGACGATGGTCTTCTCGTCGAGCGGATCGCCGACCGAAAGGCGCTTCGCCCGTTCGGCGAACTTCTGTGCGAAATCGGCGTAGATCGCCTTCTGGACCAGGATGCGGCTGCCGGCGGTGCAGCGCTCGCCGTTGTTGCTGAAGATCATGAAGACGGCGGCGTCGAGTGCGCGCGCGAGATCGGCGTCGTCGAAGATCACGAATGGACTTTTGCCGCCCAGCTCCATGCTGAACTTCTTCAGCCCCGCGGCCTGCACGATGCGGTTGCCGGTCACTGTGCTGCCGGTGAACGAGATCGCGCGCACGTCGGGATGTCTGCACAGCGGCTCGCCGGCTTCCTTGCCGAAGCCGTGCACGATGTTGAGCACACCGGCCGGGATGCCGGCTTCGAGCGCAAGATCGCCCAAGCGCGCCGCCGTCAGCGGCGACAGCTCGCTCATCTTCAGCACCGCGGTGTTGCCGAAGGCCAGGCAGGGCGCTACCTTCCATGTCGCGGTCATGAAGGGCACGTTCCACGGGCTGATCAGCGCGCACACGCCCACCGGGTGGAAGAGCGTGTAGTTCAGATGTGTCGGCGTCGGGTAGGTGTGGCCGTCGACGCGCGTGCACATCTCGGCGAAGTAGGAGAAGTTGTCGGCCGCACGCGGGATCAACTGTTTCCCGGTCTGCGCGATGACCTGTCCGGTGTCCATCGTCTCGGTGCGGGCGATTTCGGGCACGTGCGCTTTGATCAGGTCGCCGAGATTGCGCATCAGGCGCGCGCGCTCCGTCGCGGCCAGGCCGGCCCACTTCGGGAAGGCTGCCTTGGCGGCGGCAACTGCGGCATCGACCTCGGCCTCGCCGCCGGCGGCCACTTCGGCCAGCACGTCCTGAGTGGCCGGGTTCAGCGTCTCGAAGTAGTCGCGGCTCTCAACGGCCTTGCCGTCGATCAGGTGCTGAATGCGCATGAAGTCTCTCTCCTGTCGTCCGAACTCATCGCCCGAACGGCACGTCGCCAACGAGCGTGTTGACGAGGCGGCCGATGCCGTCGATCTCGCACACCACCTCGTCACCGACATCGACATTGACCACACCGTCGGGCGTGCCGGTGAGGATCACGTCGCCCGCCTGCAGCGTCATGAAGCCGCTGAGGTATTCGATCAGTGCGGGAATGTCGTTGATCATGTCGCAAGTGTGCCCCTGCTGCGTGACCTGCCCGTTGACGAGGGTGCGCAACTTCAGATCGTGCGGGTCGGCAACGTCGGCGGCATCGACGAACCAGGGGCCGAGCACGGTGCCGCCGTCGCGGTTCTTCACGCGCAGGTTCGGTCGGTACCAGTTCTCGAGATAGTCGCGGATGGCGTAGTCGTTGCACACCGTGTAGCCCGCGACATGGCGCATTGCATCGGACGCTTTGACGCGGCGCGCAGTAGCGCCGATGACGACCGCCAGCTCGCACTCGTAGTGCATGAACTTCACGTCCTTCGGCCGTCGCGTGAATCCGCGATGACCGATGAGGCTGCCCGGTCCCTTGAGGAACACGAGGGGTTCGTCTCTCGATGAAACGGTGAGCTCCTTGGACAGTTCCTTCACGTGGTCAGCGTAATTCAGCCCGAGCGCGATGATCGTGCCAACCTCGAAAGGCGGTAGCCAGACGACGTCCTGCTCGGCGAGCACCCGACCGTCGGCAAGGCGCAGGCCGGCGGGATCGGGCTCGGCGCTGTGGATCGCGCCGGCATAGGCCACACGTGCGGTCTTCATGCCGACGCGGCAGGCGATTCGGCGACCAAGTGGCCGCCCAACCTGCCGATGCTCGGACATTCGATTGCGAAGGTCTGCCCCGCGATGCCTCGCGGTGCGCCTGCGGCGATGCCCAACATCAGGATGTCGCCAGGCTGGAGCGTCATGAACTCCGTGATGTCCTGCAGCAACTGTGCCATCGGCCGTCGCATGCCGCCGGTGTACGCGGTCTGCACGGTCTTGCCGTCTACCGTGATGTGCATCGTCAACGCATCCGGATCGGCAAGCGCTGCCGCCGGCACGACTCGCGGGCCGATCAAGCACGATCCGTCGCGCGCCTTGTAGCGAACGGAGGGGCGGTAGAAGCTGGTGTGCGGCACGCTGAGGTCGGCGACCAAGGTCCATCCGGCGACATGGGCCGCAGCGTCATCGGCACGTACCCGACAGGCGGCGCGTCCGATCACGATGCCGAGCGCGGCACCGATCTCGTATTCGCCCGCCTCGATGGGTACCTCGACCGAAGCGCCGCTGCCGCGGAGCGTATTGCGGGGCTTCAGGTACAGCACGGGAGCGCTTGGCGGCGCCTTGTAAGGCGGCGCGTTTGCCGCATCGCCCAGGGCGGCGAGAGCCGCCGGGTCGTTAAAGAGTGTTCCGTAGACGACGCCCGACAGACGCCATGGAGCGAACTCGAAACGACAGTCGAAGGGAAGCGGCATGGACCGAGTCGTCACCGTGCCGGGATGCTCACCGGCACTTGATTGCTAACATGTGAGCAATGTACTCGCTGAGATGTGAGTGAGTCAAGTACCATTCCGGCACCCATATCAAAATTCGCAACCTCCGCAGCATCACATCTTGAAGCAGATGGACCCACGCGCGCGTTCGCAACCCGCCTTCGCGCATCGAAACCTGCCATTGCTCCTGCTGCAGGCGCGCGAACGTGTGATCGCGCGATTCAGAACTCTGCTCAACGCGAACGGAATCACCGAACAGCAATGGCGCATCGTCCGGGCGCTGTTCGAGGTCGGGCCGCTTGAGCCGCGCCAGATCGTCACACGCTGCGGCATCTCCAGCCCCAGCCTGGCGGGCGTGTTGGCGCGCATGCAGGAGTTGGGCTTGGTACGGCGCGTGCGGCTCGAACACGACCAGCGTCGCGTAAAGGTTTCACTGACGCCGAAGAGTCGCAAGCTGGCCGCGGTGATGGTGCCGCAGGTCGAAGCCGTTTACGCCAAACTCGAAGCGTTGGTCGGCCCTGAGCTTGTTGGACAGGTCTATCGATTGCTGGACCAGTTGATCGTCGCGCTTGAGGCACAGTCGGATGCGGGAGAGCCGCGCGCATGACAAAACGCAGGCTGCACGAGTTCGTAGGCGCGGAACGTGCCTACAGCATGAGCCCCACATTGCCGGTGGCTGTCGATGAGGATTGCCGATGAACATTCCATTTCGTGCCGACCATGTCGGCAGTTTGCTGCGACCTGAGTCACTGGTGCTGCAACGCCAGCGTTTCAAACGCGGCGAGATCGATGCCGAGCGCCTGCGCAGCGACGAGGACGAGGCCATTCGTGCCGTGGTTCGCCAGCAGGAAGACATCGGCCTGCAAGGCATCACCGATGGTGAGTTCCGCCGTGATTGGTGGCACCTGGATTTTCTGGAGCAACTCGACGGCGTGACCTTGCGGGCGAATCCGGGGCCGATATTCCAGATCGCCGGGCAGTCGGAACAGCCGCCGATTGCCACCGTGACCGGTCGCATCGGCTGCAGCCGGCCGATCATGGTCGAGGACTTCGCGTTCCTGAGGTCGGTGTGCAAACGCAAGGCGAAGATGACCATTCCTTCGCCGTCGATGCTGCACCTGCGTGGCGGCCGCGCAGCGGTTTCAGCGCAGGTCTATCCCGACCTGGCCGAATTCTGGGTCGACGTGGCCGCTGCCTACCGCAGCGCCATCAGCCATCTTGCCGCCGCCGGTTGCCAATACCTGCAACTCGACGACATCACCTTCGCGTACCTGTGCGACCCGAAGATCCAGGCAAGCTGCCGCGCCAACGGCGACGATCCGGCAGCGTTGCCGCAGATCTATGCCGACACGATCAACGCGGCTTTGCGCGACAAACCCGCCGATCTGCACGTCACCATTCACACCTGCCGGGGCAACTTCAAGAGCGCCTGGGTCGCCGAGGGCGGCTACGACCCGGTCGTGCAGGCAATGTTCTCGACGAACGTCGATGGCTACTTCATGGAGTTCGACACGGTGCGCGCAGGCGGCTTCGAGCCGTTGCGCTTGCTTCCCCGGGGCAAGAAGGTGGTGCTTGGACTGGTGACAACCAAGGTGGGCGATCTCGAATCAGCAGACGACCTGATGCGCCGCATCGACGAAGCGGCGCAGTTCGTGCCGCTGGAAAACCTGTGTCTGTCGCCGCAGTGCGGCTTTTCCAGCACGCACCACGGCAATGCGCTGTCGCAGGACGATCAATGGCGCAAGCTCGAACGAGTGGTCGAGGTGGCGCGTACGGTTTGGGGCTGAAGCGATCGCGCCTTCGCATCACTCGTCGCAACTCGATCGCCGGAGAGCTGGCCAATCGGGCAGGTCCTCCTCTGAATCAGACTGGTAAAACGTCGACCGGATAGTCGGCACTGGCCAGAGGTTCGATGTAGCGGACATGCGTCGATCGTGGCCGCCGCGAAGCGGCTTGAAGCGCGTGGTGCGCGGCCGTTTGCGGTGGCCGATCTGCGAGGCAATCACCAGCGCCTGTCCGCTATGCGGATCGGCGAACACGGCGACCGTCTCTTGCGGCCATTCGTGCGGTGCCGCGAGCACCCACGGAATCACGCCATTGGGCAGGACGGGGTCGCGGTCTACTTCCGAGAAGTGGAAACACTCATGTATGCAATGCCGAGTGCACCCACAATCAGAGACGCAAACATACAAGCATGTACGGACGCACATGACCGCATCCTGGCTCGATGATCCGCGCCGGCATCGTCTTCTTCCCGAACTTCTTGCGCTGGATGGACGACGCCTCGCGGGCCTTTCGTGGCCTTCGGGTCTTGGGCGGCACCAAGACTTTCACGTACAAGGCATGTCGTCAAGCGCGGCGACACGCTTCTGTGCGAAGGCACCGAGGTGCGCGCCTTCGGGCAGCGTGATGCCAACGATCCCGAGCGCGCCCGCGCGATCCGATCCAAGAGGACATCAAGACTCTTGCCAATGACGTCAATGACCCGTTACCCCTAACCCCCACAAGGAGACGAACCAATGAAACTGTTCCATAAGACGATGCGCCGCTGCCGCAGCACTGCTGGCCACCACGGCCTTGGCCGACGTCAACATCGGCGTCACCCTGTCGCTGACCGGACCGGCCTCGGGCCTGGGCATCCCGATGGGCAACCAGTTCAAGCTGTTCCCGAAGGAGATCGCCGGCGAGAAGATCAACCTGATCATCCTCGACGATGCCTCCGACCCCGGCAAGGGCGTGAGTAACGCGCGCCGCTTCGTCACCGACGACAAGGTCGACATCATCTTCGGTGGTGCAATCACCGTCGTCTCGGCGGCGATCGCGCCGGTGGCGCTGGAAGCGAAGACGCCGCAGCTGTCGATCGCGCCGGTGGGCGTGCCGCCCGACCAGGAAGACTGGGTGTTCCGCCTGCCGCAGGGCTTCAACGTGATGGCCTACCCGATCGTCGAGCACATGAAGAAGACTGGCGTCAAGACCCTCGGCTTCCTCGGCTACACCGACGCCTACGGCGAGCTGTGGCTGAAGGAGATCGACGAAGCAGGCCGAGGCCGCCGGCATCAAGCTGATCGCCACCGAGCGCTTCGCGCGCACCGACACCAGCGTCACGCCGCAGGCGCTGAAGCTGGTGTCGGCCAACCCCGACGCGATCCTGGTCGTGGCCTCGGGCTCGGGCGCTGCGATGCCGCACATGGCGCTGATCGAGCGCGGCTACAAGGGCAAGATCTACCAGACGCACGCGGCCGCCACGCCCGACCTGGTGCGCATCGGCGGCAAGGATGTCGAGGGCAGCTTCGTGGTCAGCGGCCCGGCGGTGGTGGCCGAGCAGCTGCCCGACAACCACCCGTCGAAGGCGGTCGCGGTCGACTTCGTCACGAAGTACGAGGCAGCCAACGGCAAGGGCTCGCGCAACCAGTTCGCCGCCCACGCCTACGACGCGCAGATCGTGCATGGAGAAGATGCTGCCGGTGGCGCTGAAGAAGGCCAAGCCGGGCACGCCGGAGTTCCGCGCCGCGCTGCGCGACGCGATCGAGACGCATGGGCCGCACGATCTTCTCGCACGGCGTGATGAACTGGACCAAGGACGACCACTGGGGCTACACCAACGAGACCGGCGTGCTGCTGAAGGTGGTGAACGGCCAGTTCGTGGTCGAGCAACTAGATCGGACTCGCAGGCGCCGGATGGACGTGACGATCGCCAGCATCCTGGCGCTGGACGGCCTGACCAACGGCGCGATCTACGCGCTGCTGGCACTGGCCACGGTGCTGGTGTTCGCCGTGACGCGGGTGATCTTCATTCCGCAGGGCGAGTTCGTCGCCTTCGGCGCGCTGACCCTGGCGCTGCTGCAAGCCGGCACGGTGCCGGGCACGGTGTGGTTCCTGCTGGTCCTGGCCGCGGCCGTGGTGCTCAGGATCTGGTCAGCGGCCTGCGCCAGCGGCCGCGCGCCGCCGCTGCTGGCGAGGCAGGCGCTGCGCACGCTGGCCTAGCCGGTGGCGGTGTCGGCGTTGGCGCTGTGGGCCGCGCCGAAGGGCCTGCCGCTGCTGGCGCAGGCCGCGCTGACGCTGGCGCTGGTCACGCCCTTCGGCACGCTGATCTACCGCTTCGCCTACGAATCGCTGGCCGACGCCACCGTGCTGGTGCTGCTGATCGTCTCGGTCGGCGTGCACTTCGCACTGGTCGGCCTGGGGCTGTTCTTCTTCGGCGCCGAGGGCTTTCGCAACCCGAGCTTCTGGGATGCGCGCTTCTCGCTCGGCGCGCTGACGCTGTCGGGTCAGACGATCATCATCTTCGTCGCCTCGCTCGCGCTGATCGTCGGGCTGTGGCTGTTCTTCGAGAGAGCGCTGTACGGCAAGGCGCTGCGCGCCACCGCGGTGAATCGCCTCGGCGCGCGGCTGATGGGCATCTCGCAGCGCCAACGCCGGGCGGCTGTCGTTCACGATGGCGGCCTTCATCGGCGCGCTGTCGGGCCTGCTGATCGGGCCGACGACGACTGTGTTCTACGACAGCGGCTTCCTTATCGGCCTGAAGGGTTTCGTCGCCGCGGTGTTCGCCGGGCTGGCGAGCTACCCGCTAGCGCTGGTCGGTGCGCTCGGCGTCGGCCTGCTCGAGAGCTTCGGCTGTTTCTGGGCCAGCCCGTACAAGGAGGTCATCGTGTTCGGCGCGATCCTGCCGGTGCTGCTGTGGCGCAGCCTGCGCGACCCGCATTCGGAGGAACACTGAGTGGCAGCCCCGAGTTCCCAGGTTTCGCGATGCGTGGACCGCAGCACCTGCGCGACGACCGGTTGCTACCGATGACGCGCTGGGCCTTTCCCGCCTTCGCGCGCTGATGCTTGTGCTGCCGTTGCTGCCGGTGCCGGACTTCTGGATCACGCAGAGCAACTACATCGGCCTGTATTCGCTGGTGGCGCTCGGCCTGGTGCTGCTGACCGGCGTCGGCGGATTGACGTCTTTCGGTCAGGCGGCCTTCGTTGGCATCGGTGCCTACACTGCAGCCTACCTGGCCACGCAATGTCGACCTGGCCGCCGCTGGCTGACGCTGCTGGTCGGCGTAGCGCTCGCGGTACTGGCCGCTTTGCTGCTCGGCGCGCATCACCTTGCGCATGTCCGGCCACTACCTGCCGCTGGCCACCATCTCCTGGGGCCTGGCGCTGAACTACGCGATGGCCAACATGGATGGGCTGGGCAAGTACGACGGCATCCTCGGCATCCCGCCGATGCGGCTGTTCGGCATCGACCTGGGCAGCGGCCGCGGGCTGCACCCGCTGGTCTGGGTGATCGCGCTGCGGCGGCGCTGGCAGTGACCAACCTGCTCGACTCGCGCCCGGGCCGAGCCATCCGCGCGCTGAAGGCCGGCTGCGACGATGGCCGAGGCGATGGGCATCTCGACCTTCCGCTACAAGCTCACCGCCTTCGTCCTGGCCGCGGTGCTCGCCGCCGTGTCGGGCTGGCTGTTTGCGCACTTCCAGCGCAGCGTCAGCCCGACGCCCTTCGGCATCAACAAGGGCATCGAATACCTGTTCATGGCGGTGCTCGGCGGCGTCGGGCATGTCTGGGGCGCTTTCCTCGGCTCGGCCGCGGTGCGGCTGGTGGAGGACCAGCTGCAGGTGCTGCTGCCGCAGCTGCTCGGCAGCGGCGGCAACTTCGAGACTATCGTCTTCGGCATCGTGCTGGTGGTGGTGCTCAAGCACGCGCCCGACGGGTTGTGGAGCTTCGTCGGACGCTGGCGCCCTGCCGCCCAGCGCACGCGCGACTGGCAAGGCGCAGCGCCGCTGCCGAAGCGCGCCAAGCCGGCGCAAGGCGAACGGCTGCTCGAAGTGACTGCAGTGCGCAAGGAATTCGGCGGACTGGTGGCGGTGAATGACATCAGCTTCGCGGTCTGCGCCGGTGACATCGTCGCGCTGATCGGCCCGAACGGCGCCGGCAAGTCCACGACCTTCAATCTGATCACCGGCGTGCTGCCTCTGTCCGGTGGAGCGGTTCGCTGGCGTGGTCACGACATCGGCGGCAAGCCGTCGCGCGTCGATCGCGCGCCTGGGCATTTCGCGCACTTTCCAGCACGTGAAGATGATCCCGGAGATGACCGTGCTGGAGAACGTCGCCCTCGGCGGCTACGGGCGCACTCGCTCGGGCGTGCTGCGCGCGATGCTGCGGCTCGACCGCGCCGAGGAGAAGAGCCTGTTCGCCGAGGCCGAGGCGCAGCTGGCGCGCATCGGCATGAGCGCGCAGATGCACGAGCTCGCAGGCAATCTGGCGCTAGGCCCGCAGCGGCTGATGGAGATCGCCCGCGCGCTGGCCACCGACCCGGCGCTCCTGCTGCTCGACGAGCCCGCCGCGGGGCTGCGTCATCACGAGAAGCACGCGCTAGCCGAAGTATTGCGTCAGTTGAAGGCCGAGGGCATCAGCCTGCTGCTCGTCGAGCACGACATGGACTTCGTGATGGGCCTGGCCGAACGCGTGGTGGTGATGGAGTTCGGCACGCACCTCATTGAAGGCACGCCGGCCGAAGTGCAGGCCAGCCCCGAAGTGCGCGCCGCCTACCTCGGCACGGAACACTGATGGCGCCGCTACTTGATGTGGTGGACCTGCACGCCGGCTACGGCCGCGCCGAGGTGCTGACGGGGCTGAACTTCGCGCTCGCGCCGAAGCAGGTGGTAAGCGTGATCGGCCCGAACGGGGCCGGCAAATCGACCACGCTGGCTGCGCTGATGGGCATCCTGCCTTATCGCGGCCGTGTGACCTTCGACGGCCAGGACTTGACCGGCAGCACGCTCGAGGACCGCGTGATGCTGGGCCTGGCTCTGGTGCCAGAGAAGCGCGAACTCTTCGGCACGATGCCGGTCGAGGACAACCTGGTACTCGGCGGCTACCGAGCGATGAAGCTGCGTGTGCCGAACTGGAAGCGCGAGATCGAGCGCGTCTACAGGCTGTTCCCGCGACTGAAGGAGCGGCGTGCGCAACTCGCCGGCACGCTGTCGGGCGGCGAACGCCAGATGCTGGCCGTTGGCCGCGCGCTGATGTCGACTCCGAAGCTGCTGATGCTCGACGAGCCCAGCCTGGGCCTGGCGCCGCTGGTGGTGCGTGACATCTTCGACATCATCGACCGGCTGCGCGACGAAGGCACGAGTATCCTGCTGATCGAGCAGAACGCACGCGCCGCACTGGCGGTGTCGGACCATGGCTACGTGCTCGAGACCGGCGCCTTTGTGCTGGACGGCCCGGCCAAGGCAACTCGCCGCCGATGCGCGTGTCATCGAGACCTACTTGGGGGTGCAGCGGTCAAACTCTGTTTGAATCGCGAGCCCCGTCAAATGTCGAGGGCGGCTAGCAATGGCGGCGTGCAAAAGGGCGCTTTGTCTGCCCATCTGTCGGCGGAACTCCGTCGGATACGGGGGCTTCGGGATTGGCATGTCGGACTCCTTCTTCCGTAAGGATGAGGTGTCCGCGAAATGGGGGCAACTTCAACTTCAGACTTATGAGCCCGACCCTGTCCAGAGACCACAAAGGGGTTTGAGGCTTATGCTCAAAGTTACGCTTCCTTGTTTATCAATAGCTTAGCCGAGCTTCAACGGCCCGCTTGGCGAACTCTGGGCCATGGCCTCGGGTAATCGTCCATGTGGGAGGCTCATCCGGATTCAGAGCCTGCAGTCGCCAAGAGCGAAGTTCAAGGGCAGGCTAATGCCGAATCGGCTGATGAGCGCGAGGCTGCGCAGCACCACGACGCCATGCGCCGAACCGTAGCTCAGCTCAAGGACTTCCATGACTTCGCTGTCAAGGCTTATGGCGTAGAGGACGTGGACTGGTCTGGCGTTGAACTGGGCTCGAAGCTAGCCGTCGGTCGACCTGCCCTCATTCTGTTGTCCGAGGCTGAGGCTGCACTTGCTGGCCTCGTCGGCGAGCAGTCCCTCTCTGAACTTGCCGACGAGCGATTGGCGGCAGCGTTCGTGCTCGTAGCGTGCGCGCGTTCGGATTGAGAGTGAGCGAGGCCGTCGGTATGTACCGCGACGACTGGCTGGACTGGAGCGGTGCGGTTGTGGTGCTGGTGCGCGCCAACGCCGTCCGCAGCCTCAAGACGAAGCACGGGCGCAGGCAGGTACCACTTGTCGAGATGATGACCGCTAGCGAGCGCGGCATCGTCGACGAAGTCTTACGCCGCTGGGAGCTCACCCACAAGGCCGGCGCGTCTGCGCCACTGCTGCCTCGGGTCGACAAGGAGTCCTACTGGTCCGTCAAGGCGGCAGTCTCCGAACAGTTGCTTCAGGTGCTGAAGGCTGCGACGCGCTCATCAGCGGCGCGCATCCATGGCCTGCGGCACTCCTTCGTATGCAGGCTGCTTGCGCTGCTGGTCGGTCGAGACTTGGGCCCCGGCCTCAGCGTCAACGCAGCAGCCACTCAACATGTACGCCGGCTCTTGCTGGGACGTGACAAGTTGGACCGCCGAGCCATGTGGGCGATCGCACGTGCACTCGAGCATTCCAATTGCTCGGTCGGGATCTCCTGCTATTTGCACGGCATAGAGCTCTGGGCGGAGCCCGCTGAACCCTCAGCCGAGTGGGACGGGTGGGGCGTGACACCGAATCCCTTCATCAACCTTGACGCCACCGAAAGAGACGCAGGTTACCGAGGCCCGCTTAAGTTCACGCCTGCGCCGCCGCTGTCGGCCCAACGCTGGCGCTTCGGCGTGTCAGGTTCCTGTCGCTCGTGCAAGCGGGATACAAGCCTGATCGGGCCCGGACGACAGCCGGCTTGGACACCGATGAGCTGGAGGAACTCCTCAGCAAGCTGCGCCTTCTTCGGGAGGAGCCGTCCACCGCTCCTGGCGAATTGCCCGCAGCGTCTGTCCTGAGCTCAATCTCCTTTCTGCGCTGGCAATCGCTATCTCGCCTAGTCGGAGCAGCCAAAACCGGCGTCGTGACCCGCCCGCTGGGCGAGCCGTTGGGTGCACCGATCGGTCCGAGACGACACCTCATCCTTTACCGGCGTCATCACTTCCAGGCCGCTGCCGACTTCATCAACGCACTCGGTCTAGGAATCGGCGATGTGCGCCTGGTCACTCCAAAGGACCTGCATTCCACCAAGAGTCAGTGGATCGAAGAGGTCGGGCTGCCCCGAGCCGGTTACCCATCGGGCGCAGAGGGCCGAAAGGTCGCCAGCACTCAGGAGTTGCTGGTGCTCTGGGTCGTCACGCACTCGTCCTTGGGCGGGTCCTCTGACGCCCGCTCCGAGGATTGAGCCTCGGCGACCTCCGGCAGTTCCGCGACGGTCAACTCAGGCGGCTCCGAGAAGAGACATTGCCACAACACCTCGACACGCAGGAGCTTGGCCTTCCCACCATCACGCTCGTCCTGATCAGGTCTATACCAGATCAAACACTTGTTGCCGATGATCTGCGCCTCCTGCCGCAGGATGGGGAAGAACACTTCCATATTGGCCGAGAGCGTCGTGCTGACGGTCCGGCCGGGGAACAACACAAAGGCCAGCCGCTCGGGCCGCAGATAGCCAACCACCTCGCCCTCCTTCTCCATGACTTCAGCAGTGCCCTCGTCCTGCGGCGGCGGGGGACCGATCCGTGCCGGCACAGCGACCGGCGCCTGAAACGACGTCGACGTCATCTCAAGGCCGGGCGCAACTGCCGCTCGCGGGGCGGCAGTTCTGATCTGCTTGGCCAGCTCGACCACCAGTGGTGCCGCGGGATCGCTGGGTAGCAGTTCCGTCGCCAACTCAAGAACAGGGTATCAGCGGCCGAACCGACAAGGTCCATGAGGTGGCGAATTCGCGACTCCAGTGCGGTCACGGCGTGCATCGTGTCAGGAACGTACTTGAACCTCAGGCGAATAGCCGGTGTCGCCTTGGACGCCTCCGGATCCAGATGAAACAGAGAGTGGATCGAGATAGTGCCTGCAGTGCCCGGAAAAGTTCGGACGATGAGGTCCTTGACGGCATGCGCCAACGTTCGAACTTTGGGCACCGTGATCTTCTCAAGATCGTTCTCAAGTTCGAAGCTTTGCCTGTCTTCGTCGAGCTTGGACTTCACCGTCTTGCCTGCGCCGATGAGAATCTCGCCAACCTGAACCGGAGCTTCGTCCCCCCAGAGTGGCCTCTCAGCCGGTGGCTCGCCGGGCAGCATCGGCGGCGCAGCGTCTGTGCGCCACTTCTCGAGTGCCTCGCGCTCGTTGCGTTCGCGCTTCGCCTTGTAGCCCGTTCTCAGTGTGCGACTGGTGGGCCTCGAGTCGAAGCCCGGTTGCTGTGCTGCGTCGCGATCCCGGGTGCCTCCCGGCTAAAGGTAGTCGTTCATGTCGTCCCTCCTTGTTCATGGACGACCCTTATTGGATTGCAGTTTTTCCGCCCGTTTGAGCGCTCGGCGGCAATGGGGTCGAGCAGCGCCGGGTCCCAAGACATTCAGTGCAGCCTGAAGCGGCCAGTCCGTGGCTGCCGTAGCGAGTCGGCGCCTCGAGCGAGGGGCGAGGCGGCGCTGTGCGTGGCAGGCACCAAAGTTGGCCGTCGCCAATTTACCTGGTCCAAAGCGGCTATCGTCAGTTTCCTCTATGCAGCTGCAACGATTCGAATGTCGCGATCCGCGCCGTCATCGAGAGCGGCCAGTGCGGCCTGGTAGGCCGGACTATCATGGGCAGCCACGGCTTGTTCTACGGTCTCAAATTCAAGCACAACGGTGCGTTGCATCAATCCCAGTTCGTAGACGGTTGACGGCTCGCCACGCACCAGAAAGCGGCCTCCGGCCGCTATGAGAGCAGGGCCTGCGAGATTGGCGTATGCCGCCAATTTATCGGCGTCCCTTACCGCGCGATAGGTGGTGACCCAGTAGGCTTTCGGCATGTTTGTCCCTTCGTTCAAAATGCGTTGGTTAATCACTTGCTGAATGGCGGACCAGCTTGCCGCCCTCAGTGCCCTCAGGGATCGACAAGGCTGGGAGCGACAAGTGACGTAGCGGCATGCGGGTGCTTCGCGGGCGAGCGGGTCGCCTGTTCGGCCTTCCCCCCGGGCCCAATCCTTAAACCTGGTTTCTTAAATGCCTCCCTACATGCTGGCTTCGAGCATCGCTTCGTAATCAGTGTCGCACGCGACGCGCGGATTGGTGCGGTGGCTGTGGTCCTTCAGGGCGCCGCGGACGATGCCGGGGAACATCGCCCGCGTCACGCCCAGCTGGGCCAGGCCCGTCGGCAAGCCGAGCCGCTCGGTCATGGCGCGCACGGACGGCCCCACCTCGGCCCCGCTGGCCAGGCCCATCGCCTGGGCCATCCGGTCGAGCTTGTCCTCCTCGCGCACCGACGCAGCCGCCTCGTTGAACGCGATCACGGCCGGCAGGAAGATCGCGTTCAGCGTGCCGTGATGCAGCCGCGGATCGACGCCGCCGAGCGAGTGGCTCAGGCTGTGCACGCACCCGAGCCCCTTCTGGAACGCCAGCGCGCCTTGCATCGACGCGCTCATCATGTTCAGCCGCGCGTCGCGGTCGCCGCCCTGGCGCGTCGCGCGCTCGATGTGGCGCCAGGCGCGCCGCAGCCCATCGAGCGCGATGCCGTCCGCGGGCGGATTGAAGGCGGGCGACAGGAAGGTCTCGATGCAATGCGCGATGGCATCCATCCCCGTGGCCGCCGTCAGCGCCGGCGGCAGGCCCAGGGTCAGTGCCGGGTCGCAGATCGCGACCCTGGGCACGACGAAGGGCGAGATCACGCCGACCTTGCGGCCATCGTCGAGGATGAGGATCGCGCCGCGGCCCACTTCGCTGCCGGTGCCGGCGGTCGTCGGGACGGCGATGACGGGGGCCGTGCGGGAGGTGATGCGATCGGCCCCGCCTTCGATCACGGCAAAGCTTTGCAGCGGGCCGTCGTGCGTCGCGCAGACGGCCACACCTTTGGCGAGATCGATGGACGAGCCGCCGCCCACCGCGACGATGCCATCGCAATCGCCCTTCATGTACACGCCCACCGCCTCGCGCACGGCGGCCTCGTTCGGATTCGGCGGCGTGCCGTCGTAAAGGGCGACGGTGCCTGCGTGCCCGAGCGCGTCCAGCACGGTGTCGATGATGCCCGCCGCCCTCACGCCGCGGTCCGTCACGATCAGCGGACGGTGGATGCCCACCCGCTCGCACTGCGGCCCGAGCAGGCCGATGGCGCCGAACTCGAACTGGATCTGGGTGATGTATTGGATGAGGGCCATGGCAATTCGCTTGGCAATGAGCATCCGTTATAGCACGAGCCCACCGAAATCACCGCAGCTGGCCAGCGCCTTCCGACCATCGCTTCGCGACTGCGTCGCGAGGTTCAAACGGATGCTCAGGACCGGCGATGGACCAGTTCATCGATCAGCAGTTTGGCGGCGGGCGACATCTGCGCCCCCTTGCGGGTGACGAGTCGTAGGGTTCGCTCCGCGATGCCAGGGCCAGCGGCAGGATGCACGACATCTGCTGGTGCGCGAAGAACTGCGCGACTTCGATCGACACCAGTGCCACGAAGGACGGATTGGCCTGCAGCAGCGCCAGCGTCGCAAAAGCGGAGGTCGTCTCGAGCAGGTGCTGCGGGAACCGGATCCCGCAGTCGCGGAACTCGCTTTCGAGCAAGAGCCGCATCGGCATGTTGGC
>CAWBXT010000002.1:0-274563 GCA_963792765.1 uncultured beta proteobacterium
CTACTTCGCCGGATTCGGCAGCGACCCGGCACTCGACACACTGCTCAGGCACGGAGGCATCGTCAAACGCCGGGCGCTGGCGCTCGAACTCGAGAATCTGGTCACCGCGTGCAGGCGCGCCATCGAGCGCAACGATGCCGAAGCTGCCGCGGCGTGCTTTCTCGCGGCGTGGACCGTGTTCGAAGTGCAGGGCCCGTTCAGCCTGGCTGTAACGCTCGGCCTGCGGGTAAACCAACTCGATGCGATCGAACCGCATCAGCGCGCGCTGGTTCAGATCGCGCTCGCGAATGCACTGCGAGATGAAGGCAAGATCGCGCCGTCCAAAGCGATGCTGGCGGAGTCCTTGTCCTTGGCACGGCAATCGCAGGACCGTCGCGCAGAGGCGGCGGCTTTGCGCCACCTTGCCGTGGCACATCATCGCGACGGCCACATGGATGAAGCGCAACGGCATTTCGATGCGGCACTCGCGCTGCATGAGGTGCTGAGCGACCGCCCCCAACTGGGCGCGCTGCACGCCAACATCGCGAACCTCGAGATGGAGCAGGGACGGATTGTCGAGGCACGCGCCAGTTATCAGGCGGCGCTGGCGCTGCATCGTGAAGTGGGCAACCGCACTGCCGAGGGCATCGCACTGGGCAACCTCGGCACGCTGCAGCACGAACTTGGCCACGTCGCCGAGGCGAAGGCGGCCTACGACGCCGCGCTGCTGATTCACCGCGAGGCCGGCAACCTGCTGCAGGAGGCCGTCACGCTCGGCAACCTGGGCATGCTCCTCAGCGAGCAAGGCGCATATCACGAGGCCGCCGGACACTACCGCTCGGCGTTGCAGATCCATCGAGAGGCAGGAAACCGCCGAGGCGAGGGGGTCGTGCTGAGTCTGATCGGCGAACTGCACATGACGCTCGGGGAATTCGAGGCGTCCAAGGCACATCTCGACGAGGCGCTGCGCATTCATCGAGAAGTTGGCAATCGCCGGTTCGAGGGTGGCGCGCTGGGAGCCTTGGGCGAACTGCTGGTCGCACAAGGCCGGATCGAACCCGGCCTGCAGACGCTTGGGGCCGCAATCGATGTGTTGAGAGAGATCGGCGACCGCCTTTCCGTGGCAAAGCTATTGTCGCGAAGGGCGGCGCCGGTCTCGGAGCAGGCAACCAGACAAGCGCAATGAGTGCACTCGGCGAAGCCGAGATCATCAGTACCGAGCTCGGCGCCGAGCCGGCCTCCGACCTGGGTCGGCGCATCGAGGTCTTGCGCATCTCCTTGCGACGCGCAGCGGAGGCTTGACTCATATCTCAATAGAAAATGTTTACTCATATCACTCGTCGCTTTCAGGTGACACCTTCTGGGTCGGAAGTCCCAGCTGGCTCCGTCAGTCAGCAGTCATTCAGGCGGCGGCCATGTTCAGGCGCGCCGGGAACGTCGGCAGTAGCTTGAAACCGGTTACCAGCAATGCGGGGTAGGCAGCGCGTCAGTGACCGCAACTTGGCAGAGACAGCGAGTTCGTACGGCGACGGCCACCGGCTCCTTACGCTGCAAAGCGGACGGGTACGGTCAACTTCATCCGTCGACGAGCTGTCTTGGACGGCGGGTGCCTGAGCAGGGGCCAGCGGTAGACGGTCGATTGCTGCGGCTTCGTCAATGAAAATCCCTGCTGCTCGTCGCCCCCGCCAGCCGCCCCAGCAGCGGCGACAGATCCTCGAACCGCGCCGCAATCAAGTTGCGCACCTCGCCCTCGCGCTGCCAAGTCCCGTACACCGCCAACAGCCTTGACCGCAGGAGCTCCTTGCGCTGCCGCTCCCGCACGCTCTTCCAGCAGATGACCTGCACGACGCCCGTCTCATCCTCCAGCGAGACAAAGATGACCCCCTTGGCCGTCTCCGGCTGCTGGCGCAGCGTGACGAGCCCGCAGTACCGAACAAGGCGCCCATTGGGTAGGTCATGAAGATCCGCGGACTCATCAGCCGGCGCTTCGACAACATCGGCCTCAGCAGCGCCAGCGGATGCCGCCGCAGCGTCAAACCGGTCGCTGCGTAGTCGAAGATGATTTCCTCGCCCTCTGGCGCCGGCGGCAGCTCCAGGAACGCTTCGTTGACCGGTGCATCGCGCAGGAGCTCGGGTGGCACCTTCAGCGCCGACGCCTCCCAGACCTGCTGTCGACGATGCCCCGCAAGGCTTGCGAGGGCATCGGCCGCCGCCAGCAGGCGCATCTCGTGCTGCTCCAACTCGGCCCGCCGGGCCAGGTCTTCTGCGCTATCGAAAGGCGCTTCCAATCGCACCTTGACGATGCGCAGTCCAGACTCCTTCTTGAGCCCGGAGATCTGGCGCAGGCCCAGTCGCACAGCTGGCGCGTCGGGGGGTCCCTCCAGCGTGCAGTCCCAATCGCTGTCCATCACATCGACAGGCCGGACCTCAACGTCATGGCGCCGTGCATCCTGCACCAGCTGCGATGCCGAGTAGAAGCCCAGCGGCTGTGAGTTCAGCATGGCGGCCAGGAACTCCGCCGGGTGGTGCCGCTTGATCCAGCAGCTGGCGTACACCAGCAGCGCGAACGAGGCCGCATGGCTCTCCGGGAAGCCGTACTCCGAGAAGCCCTTGATCTGCTCGAAGATGGCCTTCGCGAACTCGATGTCGTAGCCGCGTTCGACCATGCCGTCGACGATCCTGGCGTAGTACTTACCGAGGCCTCCCTTGCGCTTCCAGGCCGCCATCGACCGCCGCAGCTCATCGGCTTCCCCCGGCGTGAAGCCCGCCGCCAGCATGCTGATCTGCATCACCTGCTCCTGGAAAACGGGCACCCCGAGCGTGCGCCCGAGGGCCTGCTTCAAGGCTTCGCTGGGATAGGTGACCTGCTCCTTGCCCTGCCTGCGGTTCAGGTAGGGGTGAACCATGCCGCCCTGGATCGGGCCGGGCCGGACGATCGCGACTTCGATGACCAGGTCATAGAAGCAGCGGGGCTTCAATCGCGGCAACATGCTCATCTGCGCCCGGCTCTCGATCTGGAAGACGCCCACCGTGTCGGCCTTGCAAACCATCTCGTAGGTCGCGGGGTCTTCCGCCGGGATGTCCTGCATCTCGAAGACATGCCCCCTGCGGTCACCGATGAACGCGAGCGACTTGCGGATCGCGGTCAGCATGCCGAGCGCGAGCACATCGACCTTGAGCAGCCCCATCGCGTCGAGGTCGTCCTTGTCCCACTCGATGACCGTGCGGTCCTCCATCGAGGCGTTCTCGATCGGGACCATGCGCGACAGCGGCCCGCGGGTCAGCACGAAGCCTCCCGTGTGCTGCGACAGGTGACGCGGAAAACCCATCAGTTCATGGGTCAGCCGCATGAGCTGCCGCACCTGCAAATCATCCGGCGACAACCCCACTTCGGTCAGTCGTTCCTGCGCGATCTCATTGCCATCCCACCAGTGATGCCCCTTGGCCAGCGCGTCCATCATCTCGAGGGAGAAGCCGAGTGCCTTGCCCACATCCCGAATGGCACTCTTCGGCCGATAGGTGATGACGGTCGCCGTGAGCGCGGCCCGCTCGCGCCCGTACTTGCCATAGAGGTACTGGATGACCTCTTCGCGGCGCTCATGCTCGAAGTCAATGTCGATGTCCGGCGGCTCGTTGCGCTCCTTGCTGATGAAGCGCTCGAACAGCACGCTCATGCGCGCGGGGTCCACTTCGGTCACACCGACGCAGTAGCAGACCACCGAGTTCGCCGCGCTGCCGCGACCCTGGCACAGGATGTGTTGGGACCGAGCGAACATGACGATGTCGGCCACCGTCAGGAAGTAGTGCTCGTAGCGGAGTTCGGCGATGAGCTGGAGCTCGTGCTCGATCTGGTCCTGCACCTTGGCGGGCATGCCGTTGGGCCAGCGCCGGCCGGCACCCTCGTACGTCAGGCGGCGAAGGTAGGAGGAGGGCGTCTCGCCCGCAGGAACCACCTCGTCCGGGTACTGGTAGGCCAGCTCGTCGAGCGAGAAGTTGCAGAACTCGGCGACGTGCAATGTCTCCTGCAGCAGTTCCTCCGGGAAGGTCTGGGCCAGACGAAGGCGCGTGCGCAGGTGCCGCTCGGAATTGAGCTGCAGTTCGCTTCCGCACTCGGTCAGCGGTTTCCCGATGCGGGTGGCCGTCAAGACATCGTGCAAGGCCCGACGGGAGCGCACATGCATGTGAACATCGCCCGAAGCCACCAGCGGAATGGCCGACAGCTCGTTCACCTCGCGCAGCCGGTGCAGCCACATCTCGTCGTCGAGCACTCGGAGCAATTCGACGGCCAGCCAGCATCGCCCGGTGAAGTTCGTCAGCAGCCATCGCGCGATGACAAGCAACTGCTCCAAGGTGCTCGTTCTGTCCGGCGAAGCGAGCACCACGCAGCCCACCAGTTCGGCAGCATCGATGTCATGGAGATGAAGGTTGTAGGTGCCCTTCGCGGCCGCGCGTCTCAGCCTCGTGATGAACTCACAGAGGTTGCCGTAGCCGTTCAGGTTGCAGGCCAATACAACGAGCATGAACGGCGAGTCGCACTGGACCCGGAACTGACTGCCGACAAGCAGCTTGAGGTCTTGCTCCTTGGCCGCGACATGGGCACGCACGATGCCCGCCATGGAACATTCATCCGTGATCGCTAGCGCCGCGTACCCAAGCTTCCTGGCCCGCTCGACTAGCTCCTCAGGACGACTCGCGCCCTTCAGGAAGGAGAAGTTCGAGAGGCACCGAAGCTCGGCGTAGTCGGGTAGAGCGGCCATGGCACACCCCGCTCAAGCAAAGGAGCCCTGGAGATACCAGGCCATCTTGTCGTCGGCCAGGCGTTCCTGAAAAATCCAAAGCACCCCGGCGTGCTCGCTCAGCGCCACCCAGTAGTCCCGCGCCACATGGAGGGTGTCCTGCGCGGCGCCATTGCCCACGCGGTGCCACCATCCGCCTTCGACCCGATGCGGACCGGTCAGCAGGTGGAGCGGTCCCTGGTAGAGCGGTCGATGCCCGCGCATGGCGAGCTGCAACGGTTCGGGCAGGATGAAGGTGGGCTGCGGCGTCGACGTCGTCTTGACGCGCTTCTTCGACAGTGCCACGGGCGCAGGCTGCCAGTGCTGAGCCCATTCGAGCCGGTGGTCGTCGACGAGCACCGGCCGCAACACGCGAGCTGGCCCCAACCGCGCGGCAATGCGCTCAAGCACCAGCGCGAGGGATTCGCCCTTGTGCCCAGTGTCTGGCAGCAGCGACGCGCTCTTCTCTTCAAGCGCGGTCACATCGATGGCTTCGAGTTCGAGGTCGCTGACGGGCGCAAGCAGTTGGACGTGGGCAAGGTTCTCCGCCAGCAGCCGGCACAAATGCTCCAGGTCCCGCATGTTCCGCGCGGTCCGGATGGTCAATTCGCCACCTTCACCGGCATCCTTGGTGCGCATGCTGTCGTGCGACCAGCAGAGCGTGAAGGCCGTGATGCCTGAATGGCGCGCGGCCAGCCAGCCGCACATCTGCATCAGAAGCCGCCGGGCGCCGAACAGCAAAGCCGGCGCCGTCTCGACGCGCGACATCAACTCCAGCCTGCCCTTGAAGACGTCGGGCAGCACCACCCATTCATGCCCTTCGGGACGCAGCCCGTAGGCTTGATCGAGCGCGCTCAGCAGTTCCTTGTCGAAGCGCCGGCTGATGCCGCCACGGGGCAGTCTCCGGATGTCTCCCAGGGTCTGGCAGCCGAGCTGGGCGAGTGTCGAAAGATGAGGGGAGGTGGCCGACACGGTGTGCATCGGCAGTGCATCGAGCAAGTCCTGCAGCGGTCGCTTGAAACCGTTCTCGATACCGGACCGGCCCAACGCCAACGCGGCCCGGCTGTTCGGCGCCCAGGCGAGGGCAATGCTGCCGAGGTCTCGCGATTCCGCGAGCACTCGGTCGCGCAAGGCACGCTTGCCGCCGAACAGGTTCGCACTGCTCTCGACCTCCATGACGACGGCTTCATCGACGATGGCAACGCGGGGGGTGAATTGAAGTGCCCACGCTGCCTGTCCACGAAGCGCCTCAGGGGGCGGTGGCGTGCCGTCGGGGGCGCAGGGGAACAACAGTGCTGCCCACAACATCGGCAGGCACCTCGCGAGAGAACAGACGGCTCGGCCTGAGCAGCCTGGGCGTGATGACGGATGCCAGGCCACCGGGGACCGAGGGCAGAGTGAGACAGCCGTCCGCGGCCGGGCCTCGACGCTTCAGGATGCGCACCTGCAACTCCCAGTCGAGGCCGAACGTGGCATGGACGCGCAACGGCGCCGCAGAAGCCTCGTGCTGCGCCGCCTCCGGCCGACAGAGAAAGACCAAGCCCTCGCAACCCTGGGCGCAGACCTGCAATCGCCGCAGCTGTTCCTGGCGCGCCTGCGGCAGCCAGGAGATGAGAGCGCCGCATGCGTTGGACTTGATGAGCTGCTCGGTCACCCAGAGTCGTTCGGCCGGCCTGTCGGCCCGGACCCACACGAGCTGGCGCTCGTTCAAGCCCTCATGCAGCAGCCCGGGAAGGTACGGGTGACGAGGAGGGGCGACCACGACCACTTGGCCGCCACCCGCGACGACATGTCGAACAGCGGGACTCAGAAGGCGCCATTCCACGACTGACGGCTGCGACGTCAGCACCTCGGTGACCGACTGGCAAGGCCATCCCGACCCGGGCAGCTGGCCGTCGAGGGCGCCCCAGCCACTGGCAACGACCGCGTGGGCCTGCGCTCCGAGCTCAGTACCCCGCCACACCGCCGCTTCGACATGAGCCGGAATCGGTCGCAACGTCGTCGCGGACGGTCCGGGCGGCTGGAGGGCCGATTGATCGGCAGGAAGGGTGTTGGCGGCCATGGCGTAAAAGCTGTATATATAAAAGGGGTATCCACTTAGCTCCAGCTAGGCTAGAGTTACTGGATGGATATCCAGCATATCGCAGTGCCAGTTGCGGGTAAAGACTACCCGCGCAACTGGAGCGAGTTTCTCGACTGGTTCGCCAACGAACAGGCCTGTCTGGCGTATCTGCAGAAGCTGCGCTGGCCGGACGGTTTCGTTTGTCCGGCCTGTGGGGTGGTTGGTGAACCCTACCGCTCGAGTCGTGCACGGCTGATGTGTCGCGGCTGCGGACACCAGGGTTCAGCGACCGCTGGAACCATCTTCGACAAGACGCGCACACCGCTGCGAGTTTGGCTGGCGGCGGCCTGGTACGTGACCAACCAGAAGTTGGGGGTCAGTGCGCTGGGGTTGAAGCGCGTGCTCGGCCTGGGCAGCTACGAGACGGCCTGGACGATGCTGCATCGCTTTCGCCGAGCCATGGTGCGCGAGGAGCGCGAACTGCTCAAGGGTGAGGTGGAAGTCGACGAGACCTATCTCGCGATCTCGGACCGCGACAAGCCGCTGTCCAGCCAGGGGCGCAAGAACAAGACGAGCAAGATCCTCGTGGCCATCGCCGTGGAGATCCACCAGCCCAAGGGCTTCGGTCGGATCCGGCTGCGCCGTATCGACGACGACTCCGACGCCTGCGTGGTGCCCTTCGTGAAGGAGAACATCGAGCCCGGCGCGCGGGTGCGCACCGACGGATCGGCGGCCTACCGTTCGTTGAGCAAGATCGGCTTCGAGCACAACCGCCAGATCATGCTGGGCGCCGAGTCACCGGCCCACGTCACGATGCCCGGCGTGCACCGAGTGGCCTCCTTGGTCAAGCGCTGGATCCTGGGCACGCATCATGGCTCGGTCCAACCCGGCCACCTCGACGCCTACCTCGACGAGTTCGTCTTTCGCTTCAACCGGCGCACCTCTACCTCGCGTGGCATGTTGTTCTACCGACTGATGCAGCAGGCCGTCGCGACCGCGCCGGTGACGTATCAGAGCGTCATCAAGGGCTTGTCTTCACCGACTCCGAGCGAGTAGTATGTACTGGATGAATATCCAGTCTTTAGCGGGTGCTGGAGCTAAGTGGATACCCCTTATATATAAACAGTATCATCAGCGCAGCCGCTTGTCGAGGAATTTGAGCGCGTCATGTTGGCATTGGCGCGTTCTCCAGGAGGCAGGCATGCCCCGTGCGCTTCGTACACTGGAGCGTCTGAACGCTGCCGAGGTCCGCATGTGTTACTCCGCCCAGATCGAAGCCGAATACCGCACCTATGTCCGCCTCTTCGGCGCCCACATCGGCATACGCGAGTTCGTCGAACTCTTCTATCACCGGAATCAACCGGGCAGCAGGCTCAAGATTCCGAAGGGCATGGAGCTCGCCTTCGCTGATCCGCAGACCGCCGAAGAGGTCGAGATCAAGGGTCTGATTGACGCCTACAACGGTGAGCAGGCGACGAAGTTCGAACAGGAACTGTTCGCCCAGCGCACGCGACTCACCGAAGCGGAGCGCAAGCTGCAAAAGAAGGAAACCAAGGCCGCACTGGAAAGCCAGCGTATTGCCACCGCGAAGATCTCAAAGGCAAGGAGCAACCTGGCAGACCTGCGAAGGACCGAGCCGGAGGACCGTGACTCGAGAATCTTCCCGCTTGTTTACGCGCCGGTCATGGTCTACCAGGAAGGCAGAAAAGTCGTGCTGCCAATGCGCTACCAGTGTCGGCCGCAGGGCAAGCCGGCGTTCTACGATGTGGAGTTCCCCGGCACGTACAACGCCCGGCGCGACAACCTCGAGAAGTTCTGGCGGCGGCAGTTCGGCGTCACTCACGGGGTGCTGTTGGTGAACGCCTTCTACGAGAACGTCAACAAGCACAAGATGGAAGGCCGTGAGCTGGAGCCGGGCGAGGAGGTTGAAAACGTCGTTCTGGAGTTCAGGCCGAAGCCGACTCAAGACATGCTTGTGGCGTGCCTCTGGTCGCGATGGACTGCCGACGGCCAGCCCGACCTCCTGTCGTTCGCCGCCATCACCGACGAGCCTCCGCCTGAAGTTGCGGCGGCGGGTCATGACCGCTGCATTATTCCGATTCGACCGGAGAACGTCGACGCATGGCTGAATCCGGAGGGGAGGAGCACGCAAGAGCTCTATGCGATCCTCGACGACCGGGAGAGGCCGTACTACGAGCACCTGCTCGCCGCGTAGGTAGCGACTCGTCGGCGCACCGTGCTTGCGCGGCCGACCATGCGGCGGGTCACCGATCCGACAACGCTGCCTGCGCCTGCGAACGGCCTGGCTGCAATACCTGTGCGGCAGGTAGGCGACCGACATGCGACATCCTGACCCGGCCGGTAGCATTGAATCTCGCGGCCCTCGCCGTGGCTCGGCAGTTGGTCGAGCCGCGCCGTGGGCTCTTCATTTAAGCGGACCGGATATTCAGATTGGAGTGTTTGATCGCGCAGAGTCCCTACATCCGGGAGTCGATCCAAGCGCATACATTTATGGGGGTAGGTAAGGGGTATAGAAAAAAAAAGCGCCCCGGGCGCCCTAAGTTTCTTGGTTGTTTGGAAGACGTCCACTCCGCCAAATACTCAAGGCCACCGCCGCGCGGTGGCCTTTTTCTTTGGAATGGACGAAGCGCTCGGGGCCGGCGGCAGCCTCTCGCGCGCTGTCGCCCGCGGCTACTACAAGTTGCTGGCCAATAAGGAGAGTACGCGAGTACGAAGTCGCCCGACTGTTTAGCGCGCCCGAATTTAGGCGCCAGTTGCAGACACAGTTCGACGGCGACTACGAACTCCATTTCCACATCGGCGCCTGGCCTTTGTCCCGCCGCGACGCGCGAACTGGCGAGATGCGCAAGCGCGAGTGCGGCCCGTGGGTTCTCAAGGTCATGAGCGTGTTGCAGCACCTGCGTCGGCTGCGGAACACGACGCTGGATCCGATCCGCAACTCGCCCGAACGCAAGCTGGCAGCGGCCCTGCTCACGCAGTATGAGGATGACATCTCGCACATCCTCGACCATGCACGGGACGCGACCGCCGCCACGTCACTCGCTAGCTGGCCCGACAGGGCGCGCGGCTATGGAGGCGTCCGGGAGCAACACGCGCGGGCCGTCGCGGCTGAGCGTTCCATGCTGCGCGATCAGGTACTGCACGGGCATGCCACGGCGGCGTGAGACGCGAGGGATCTGTTCCCGCGCGACTCCGGACTTGAGTTGACACGGACGCCGGAGTGAATCTGTGTAGGCCAGCGCGAGTGGTTCCGCGGGCAGGAGGCAGGGGCAGTCTGACGGCGGCATTGCCGACACGCACGTCGCCGCTACGGAGGCCGGACAAGGGCTGGCCCGGATCTCAGGCCGGCGCCTCGTCTCGCACTACATTTCGCAGCACGCCGATGCCGGTCACCTCGACCTCGATGACGTCTCCCGCCTTCATGAACCGCGGTGGGGAGTGTCGGGCGCCAATGCCACATGGGGTGCCGGTTGAGATCGAATCGCCGGGCTGCAGTTGGCAGAACGTGGAGACGTAGTGGACGAGGTATGAGAGGTCCCAGACCATCAGCGAAAACGGGCTGTGCTGCATGGTCTCGCCGTTCAAGCGTGTGGTGATTTCCATGTCGCCGGGATTCGGAACCTCGTCCGCGGTGACGAGCCAGGGTCCATAGGCACTGGACGCGTCGAAGTTCTTGCCAGCGGTGATGCTTTGCTTTTGCACATCACGCAGCGATAGGGCAATTGGGGACCCCGTTTCGAGAGCTGGCCGAGCGTGTTGTCGTTGCGTCGATTTGCGAGCGGCTTGCGGCTTTTGAACTGAGTCTGGTATCACCGATTTGCTTTGAAATCGCCTTCGAATGCAGGGCCTCGCCCGGATCTGGACCCGGAAAGCACCAGCGGGAGACCTTCGGGAAGAGCCGAGTGTGCGAAGGCTGCCTGCTCGAATCTGTGAGGGCGAAGCCACATGGCCTAGCGACTCGACCGCGGCCTCTTCCCTTGATGGTCCGACCGGTTGCCGGATCCCTACTCGACGCACTATGTTGGATGACGCACAGACGGGTACCGGGCGTGCCCCTATACCGACACCGTGGTGCAAGCCACTGTGGAGTTGCCCGTTGCCTGGAACCGCGACTTGATCGCAGCCAGCTCTAGACGGTCGACTCGTTGGGTACGTTCCGTACGCGTACACGAATTTTGGGGCAATGCATTGATCCACACACGAGTTGGCCAACGCGTGAGCCAAGGTCGATCGACGACGACGTCGTCGCGTAGACCACAGTGAGCACGGCAGGTGAACACGCCCGTGAAGGCGAGGTTGCCCGAAAGCTGTTGGCAACCACCTTCGCCGACGCGCCATGGGGCATCGCTATCACCACCCTGGACGGCCGCTTTCTTGAGGCCAATGCGGCCTACTGTCGCATGGTCGGCTACGCGCTGGAAGAGTTGCGTGAGCTAAATCTGCTGACCATTACGCATGCTGACGACCGCGCCGAGAATCGCCAGCGGATCAGCGCGGCATTGAAGCCCGACGCGGGCGCCTACACGTGGGAGAAGCGTTACCTGCGCAAGGGCGGCGACATCGTCAACGTCCGTGGGAGCGTCTCGGTCATTCGTGGCGACGACCACGAACCAGTTCTCATGGTTGGCCTCTTCGAAGATCTCACCGAGCGCAACGCCGCCTTGGAGCTGTTGCGGCAAAGCCAGACCTTGGTTGAGATTGCGGGTCGCGTCGCGCAGGTCGGCGGCTGGTCGGTGGATCTGCCGGAACGGCGGGTCGTATGGTCCGACATGGTGGCTGCGATGCACGATGAGCCGGCCGGCTTTTCGCCGTCGTTCGAACAAAGAATCGACTTTTTCGTCCCGGAGCACAGAGACATCATTCGAGCGGCCTTTGAGCGCTGCGCCAGCGACGGCTCCCCCTACGATCTCGAGGTCGAGAAAATCACAGCCCAGGGGCGGCGTTTCTGGGTGCGGGCGATCGGGCAGGCAGAGCGAGACACACAGGGCCGGATCATTCGCATGCAGGGCGCGTTCCAGGAAATCACTCGTGACATCGCCGAGCGCAAGCGCGCGGAGATGGCGGTTCGCCAGAGCGAGTCAGAACTTGGCGCGATGGCCGAATCGATGCCGCAAATCGTCTGGATAACGAACCCGGATGGTGCGAACATTTATCTCAACCAGAATTGGTTCGAGTACACCGGCCTGACTCGCGAGGAGAGTCTCGGCCCGGGTTGGATCAAGCCTTTCCATCCTGAGGACCAGATCCGGGCGTGGGCCGCGTGGCAGCAGGCGACAGCTACGATTGGCACGTACGCGCTCGAATGCCGCTTGCGCCGCGCCGATGGGGTCTATCGCTGGTGGCTGATTCGGGGTGTACCCCAGCGCGACGCCTTGGGCAATGTGCTCAAGTGGTACGGCACCTGCACCGATGTCGACGATTTGAAGCAGGCTGAACTGAGGGTCTTGCAGGCCAACGACGCGTTGCGCGAGAGCGAGCGCCGGTTCAGCGATTTGCTTAAAACAGTGAAGCTGCTGTCGGTGATGCTCGACCGCGACGGACGGATCACCTTCTGCAACGACTACTTGCTCAACCTGACCGGATGGCAACGCCACGAGGTCATCGGGCGCGACTGGTTCGAGTTGTTCGTGCCCCCCGGCGGCGGGGTGACGGCGCATGACTTCGCCACGCTGCTTTCGACCTCACCTGAAGAAAACCAGCACGAAAACGATATCCTGACTCGCGCCGGCGAGCGCCGTGCCATTCGCTGGAACAATACCTTGCTGCGCTCGGGCGCGGGAGATGTGATTGGCTCGGCAAGCATCGGCGAGGACATCACAGAACGCAAACGCGACCAGGTAGCGCTGCGGGAGTTGAACGCCGAACTCGAAGAACGCGTGCGTGCACGCACGGCCGAACTTACCGAGGCGCGCGTAGAGGCCGATCAAGCCAATCGCGCCAAGTCGGCCTTCCTGGCCGCGATGAGCCACGAGATCCGCACGCCGATGAACGGCGTGATCGGCATGGTCGACGTGCTACATCAGACGAGCCTGAACGGCTACCAAGTGGAGATGGTGGACCTGATTCGCGACTCGGCATTCTCACTGCTCGGGGTCATCGAGGACATCCTCGACTTCTCGAAGATCGAAGCCGGCAAGATGGACATCGCGAATGAGTCGATGCAGCTTGGCGAGGTGGTTGAAAAGGGCTGTGCGATGCTGAGTCAGATGGCCGTCAAGCTAGGCGTGCGCATGCTGATGTTCGTCGATCCGGCCATACCGTCCAGCGTCAGCGGCGACAAAGGCCGCATTCGACAGGTGCTTGTCAACCTTGTCGGCAATGCGATCAAATTCTCAAGCGGCCGCGATGACCCGGGACAGGTTTCGGTGCGCGCGCTGTTAGTCGAACGAAAGGACGGGGAGGTCATGGTGGATCTGGTCGTCACCGACAACGGCGTCGGCATGGACGACGCGATGGTGGCGCGGTTGTTCAGGCCCTTCTTGCAGGCCGATGCCTCGACTACTCGGCGTTATGGCGGCACCGGGCTGGGCCTGGCCATTTCCGACATGCTGGTGCGCCTGATGAATGGCAAGATCTCCGTTCGAAGCGCACCCGGGCAGGGTTCGACGTTCACCGTGCGCTTGCCCTTCGCGATGCTCGAGCCGCTGCAAGCCGACGCCCAGCGCACGCTTGTCGACGGCTTGCGCTGTCGCATCGTCGGCGGCGAGCGACCCCTGGCAGACGATCTCGCGACCTACCTGCGTTACGCGGGAGCGATTGTGGAGCAGGTGACGGATTTGACCGCTGCAGCCGCAACTGCGCACGCCGAGGGACTGTCGCTGTGGCTGATCCTGCCCGGCGGGCCCGTGCCACCGGTGGCCGAGTTGCGCGCGATGGCGCCCGGCGGACGCGGAATGGAGACCCGCTTTGTCATCCTGGGGTTCGGAGCACGGCGCCGACCGCGCATCGAGGCGTCCGATTTGGTGGCCATCGATGCCGATGCATTGGCCCGCCGGACGTTTTTCCAGGCGCTGGCCCTGGCCGCGGGCCGGGTGCAGCAGGACTTCGACGATGGGGAGCGCGATCCGCCGGGCGCCAAGTCACCGGCGCCGGAGCGCCACGAGGCATTGCTCCAGGGCCGGCTCATTCTGGTCGCCGAGGACAACGAAACCAACCGCAAAGTGATACTGCGCCAGTTGCGGCTCTTGGGCTTTGCCGCCGAGGTCAGTGTCAACGGGCGCGAGGCGCTCGAACGCTGGCGCAGCGGCGATTTCGCGCTGCTGCTGACCGATTTGCACATGCCCGAGATGGATGGTTACGAACTTGCGGCAGCCATTCGCAGAGAAGAGACTGGCCACCGCACGCCGATCATTGCCTTGACCGCCAATGCACTGCGCGAAGAAGAACTGAAATGCCGCGCTGCGGGCATGGATGCCTATCTGACCAAGCCAGTGCGGCTGCCGCAACTCAAGGCGACGATCGAGGCCTGGCTCGAACCCTCGGCGACGGCCCACGCGTTGAAGGAGAGAGAGCCCGCGTCTGTAGAGACCACACCGCCGATTGACTTGGACGTGCTCGCGGAATTTGTCGGCGACGACCCTGTCGTGATCGCAGACATGGTGCAGGCCTTCCGCCAGAGCGCCGCCCAGTCCAGCGCCGAGCTCGAGCAAGCACTCAACGCCGGCTCGATGCAAGCCGTGGCCGATGCTGCCCACAAGCTCAAGTCCTCGGCACGCGCCATCGGCGGCACCAGGCTGGGCCAGCTCTGCGCCGACATCGAAGCTGGGGTCGAAGCCCGGCGAAGCGACGAACTGAATGCGCTCGTGCAACTCTTCCGCGTCGAGCTGAAGGCCGTGAACAGCTTCCTGGCTACGAGATAGCAAGCCTTGGCCATGTGGGCGGAACTTCCCGACTCCGCTCCTGTCAGCCTGGCCTCAACTGATCCAAGGCCAACCGGGCCAATTGCGACGGTGGCAAGACCGGCGCACTGTTTGACCTCCTTGCCGAGCCGCATTGCGATGGTGGAACTTGCGTTCATCGGCGGTGCTTAAACGGCCTCTCTTAGTTGCACTGCGTTGCCAAAGCCATCACGCTCGCTCGCGAGTCGTGCTCTAGGCGCTGGCACGGCCTGGTTCACCGGGCGGGCGTTCCGGTAACTGCGCAGCGACGAGCTCGATCAGGCTCTCGATGTGCACGCCCGAGGGTTCGATCTCCTCGCCCGCGATGAAATTGAGTCGACAGCTGGCACATGACACCACCACCGTGTCGGCGCCGGTGGCTGCGACCTGGGCCTGCTTGATCTGCCAGGCCTTGTGCCGCAGCGGTGCGGCCCGGTTGAGCAGGAACGTGCCGGCGCCACCGCCGCAACACCAGTTCAGCTCGGCCGTCGGGGATGTCTCGCGGAAGTCTGCGCCCAGCGCCTGCAGCGCGGCACGCGGTTCGTCGATGACCCCGCCATGGCGCGCCAGCTTGCAGGGGTCGTGAAAGGTCAGTTTGCGGCTCGGGTCGCCGGGCGCGAGGGCGAGGCGACCTTCGCGGATTTCGCGGCCGACAAACTCGGACGCTGCGAGCACCTCGAAGGGCAGTGGCCTTCCATCGGGCAACCGCCCCTCCCAGCGCAGTGCCGGATAGGCGTGGCCACACTCGGGGAGGATCACCGTCTTGGCGCCGATCGCCACCGCTTCGTCGATGATCTTCTGGCTGGCCGTATGTTGTAAAGCCTCATTGCCGGACAACAGGCCGAAATTGGCGGCCTCGAACCCCGCGCTGCGCAAGGTCCAGTCGATCTTCAGGTGATTGAGGATTCGTGCCGTGGCCGCCAGCGCATCCTGGAACAGCAGCACGTCGATCACGGTGCTGACCAGCATCACATCCGCATGAGGCTCGTCGAGCGGAATCGTGATGCCTTGGCCACGCAACGTTTCAACGATGCCGGCCAGTTCGGCTGGCCCGACACCGAACACCGTGCCGCGCCCGGCCTGCTCCTGGGCGACGGCCATCAGTTCCAGCGGCACCAGGCCCGCCTCGGACAGCGCCTCGCGCATCACGTTGACGCCGCGGGCGATGTTGATGCCCATCGGGCAGACCATGCTGCATCGGCCGCACTCGGTGCAGGAGTCGTAGACGAGTTCCTGCCACTCTTGCAGGTCGGCCAGATTGATGTCGCGCGTGAACAGCCGCGTGATCGGCGCAAAGGCCGCGCCTTCGCGCGCATGCACGCGCCGCAGCAGGTCCAGCTTGCGTGTCGGCGTGTACTTCGGGTCTTGCGTGCCCTGATAGAAGTGGCACGCCTCGGAGCAGTAACCACAGTTCACGCAGGACTCGAGGTCGAGCGCGAGCGAACGATCGGTCTTGCGCCGCATCACGGCCTTGGCCCGGGCAACCCGCTCGTCGTCGGCGAGGGGCTCTGGCTGGGCCATCTCACCCAGATGCGCGATAGCGCCCTGGAACTGCTTGAAGACCGCCATGTCGATCATGATGGCACCCCGCGACGCCCGAGAAAGGTGGCCAGTTGCATGCGCCCGGGCAGGAACAGGAAGGCGTGCATCAGCTTGCCGAACGGAAACCAGACCAGCAGCAGTTCCAGGCTCAACAGATGGATCGCGAGGGGGTCACGGTATAGGACGATCTTGTGCGCCAGGATGCTCGACGAAGGCTCACCGATCACCGCCATGCCGGTGACCAGCGGCAGCAGCGTGACCAGCCATGTCACCATGTCATCGGCACGCGAGATCTTCTTGAGCACCGGGTCGGTCAGCCTGAACATCAGCGCGACCAGCAACGACACGATGGTCGCGGCGGCCGCCAGATACATGACGACATCCGGCAGCGCCGGCCAGCCCAGGCCCGTCAGGCGCCGAACGAAGGCGATGTGCGGCGCATAGCCGAAGAAGACCAGCGCCAGACCGATGTGGAACACGTAGGGGTTCAACGTCACCAGCGTCGCGCTGTAGCGCATTCCCTTGCGAGGCCACATGCGCGTCAGCGCCGCGCCGAGCGCGTCGGTCCGACTGAACTTCGTGCGCGCCGGCGCGACGGATAGCGTGCTTGGCAGACGAGCCAGCGCGAAGAGGCGCCATGCAACACCCAGTACGAAGACCGTCAAGGCCACATAGAGCAGGGGACCTCGGGCCCAGTCAAGCAAGTCCACGGGTGACCTCCATCGGCTGATCAATGGCCGATCGCCGCCACGTTGGCGCCGGTGGCGCGTTCGACCGCTCTCGACCGCACTGAGGCGAGTCGGTGGGTCAGCATCACTGTTGTCCTTGGCATGGCCGCTCCTCTCGCGTGAAGGCAAGGCTCCGTCGCACCGTGCTGTGGACGATCCTGCTGCTCAGAACATCGACTCCACCCATCCCGCCACCGCACGACAGCCACGGTGACGATCGCCGAAAGTCTCGCCACACGACTTGATGAGCATCAAGCGAACACTACGTGAGCGCCATGTTCGAGTCTGTGCGCTAGCAGACGGAAGGCCGCCGAGCAAGGAATCGTGGACGCGGCAGCGCTATCGGGCGACGGTCCGGAACCCGCCTTGGCCGCGATGTCACCGCGCCGCAGGCCTCGAGCGGCCAGCAAGACTACGAGCGCTCGCTGCGGAAGCCAGCCTCCACTCGATGGCCGTTCGACAAGCACACGAAGCTCCCGCTCGGTGTGCCAGTTCAGTTCAAACGTTGAGCTCTATTGCTTCTTGCACGCGGCACTAAGCCTTCAGCACCAGCCGCAGCAACAGGGCCACCACAAGCAGCGCGGCAACGCTGCCGGCCCAGATGAGCGCCATCCACATCAGGCGCGTGTGCAGTGGCAGCAAAGGCGCGTCTTCGCGCGGCGCCTGGATGTCCGGCCAGCGAAGCAGCCGCCGCTTCATGCGTGGTACCCATCGGCGCGGACCTTGCCGCGGAAGACCCAGTAGGCCCAGCCGGTGTAGGCCAGGATCATCGGCAGCACCAGGGCCGTCCCCCAGAGCATGAAGACCTGACTGCTGTGGTCGGTGGCTGCGTCCCAGATGCTGACGGCACCGGGCACGACGTCCGGAAACACACTGATGCCCAGCCCCACGAAACACAGCCCGAAGATGCCCAGCGTCAGCAGGAACGGCGCCACCTCGTGCCCCGCGCGCAGGCTGCGCACGAAGGCCCAACTGGCCAATGCCACCAGGATGGGCACCGGCGCGACGACGAGGATGCCGGGCCAGCGCAGCCAGGCGTCGAAATACGCCGCACTCAGAAACGGCGTGAGGAGGCTGACGACCGCGATCGCGGTCAGCGTTGCGCCGCCCAGCCACCAGGCCATCGCGCGAGCCTGCTGCTGCAGGCGGCCTTCGGCCTTCATCACCAGCCAGGTCGCGCCCAGCAGCGCATAGGCGACGGCTACGCTGACGCCCGTCACCAGCGAGAAGGGCGTCAGCCAGTCCCACCAGCCGCCTGCATAGGCGCGGCCCTCCACCGCCACGCCCTGCAGCAGCGCACCCAGGACGACGCCTTGCGACAGCGCGGCCAGCAGCGAGCCGCCGCTGAAGGCCAGGTCCCAGAAGCCGCGGTGGGCCGGGTCGCGCCAGCGGAACTCGAATGCCACTCCGCGAAACACCAGGGCCAGAAGCATGGCGACGATGGGCGCGTACAGGGCCGAGAAGATCAACCCGTAGGCCAGCGGAAAGGCCGCCAGCAGGCCGCCCCCGCCCAACACCAGCCAGGTCTCGTTGCCGTCCCAGACCGGTGCGATGCTGTTCATCGCTGTGTCGCGGTCAGGGCCCACCTCGAAGCGCCGGAACAGGATGCCGATGCCCAGGTCGAAGCCGTCGAGCACCACGTAGATGAACACGGCGGCGACGATGATGAGCGCCCAGATGACGGTGAGGTCGATGTCCATGGCCGCGTCCTATTCCGTCACCGGCGTGTCGAGCCGCAGCGCTACGGCGGGCGTGGTGCCGGCGGTGCGCGACGGGATGTGCGGCAGATCGGTTTCGTGTGCCGCCGGCGGCTTGGCCATGAGCTTGAGGATGTACAGCACCCCGGCGCCGAACACTGCGAAGTACACGACCACGAAGGCCAGCAGCGACGCTGCCACGGCGGGTGCCGCCAGCGGCGACGCCGATTCGGCCGTGCGCATCAAACCGTGCACCGTCCAGGGTTGGCGGCCCACTTCGGTGGTGACCCAGCCGGCAAGCACCGCCAGCAGGCCTGAAGGTCCCATCGCCAGCGCGAAGCGGTGCAGCCAGGGCCAGTCGTAGAGCTTGCCACGGGCACGCGCCAGCAGGCTCACCGCCCCCAGCGCGGCCATCAGGAAGCCCAGGCCGACCATGATGCGGAAGGCCCAGAAGACGATGGCCACCGGCGGACGGTCGGCCTCCGGTACGGTGTCCAGGCCCTTCAGCGGCGCGTTCATGTCGTGCTTGAGGATGAGCGAAGACGCCTTCGGGATCTCGATCGCGTAGTCGACCCGGTTCTCGGCACTGTTCGGGATGCCGAACAGGATCAGCGGGGCACCGTCGGGATGGCTCTGGAAGTGGCCTTCCATGGCCATCACCTTGACGGGCTGGTGTTCCAGCGTGTTCAGGCCGTGCATGTCGCCGAACAAGATCTGCAGGGGCGCCACGATGGCCGCCATCCACATGGCCATCGAGAACATCAGCCGCACCCGCGGGTCGCCGCGGTTCTTCAACAAATGCCAGGCGCCGACGCCGCCGACCAGAAACGCCGTGGTCAGGTAGGCTGCCGACAGCGTGTGCACCAGACGGTACGGAAAGCTGGGGTTGAAGATGATGGCCAGCCAGCTGCCGGCCGAGATGAACTGGCCGACTGCGTTCACCGTGTAGCCGGCAGGCGTCTGCATCCAGCTGTTGACCGACAGGATCCAGAACGCCGAGACAAAGGTGCCCAGCGCCACCATCAGCGTGGCCACGAAGTGCAGCCCCTTGCCGACGCGATTCATGCCGAACAGCATCACGCCCAGGAAGCCGGCCTCGAGGAAGAAGGCGGTCAGCACCTCGTAGGCCATCAGCGGGCCGATGATCGGGCCGGCCTTGTCGGAGAAGACTGCCCAGTTGGTGCCGAACTGGTAGGACATGACGATGCCCGAGACCACGCCCATGCCGAACACCAGCGCGAAAATCTTGATCCAGTAGCGGAACAGGTCCATGTAGTCGGCGCGGCCGGTCTTGAGCCACAGGCCTTCCAGAACGGCAAGATAGCTGGCCAGTCCGATGGTCACGGCCGGAAACAGGAAGTGAAAGCTCACCGTGAACGCGAACTGGATGCGTGCCAGCAGCAGGGCTTGGGGCAGATCGAACATCTTGGCTAGGGTCTCTGGGTCAGTTGACGGCGGTGGATCGAGTCGCCAGTCTGATCAGATTTCGGGGCGATGTCTGTGCGGCCGGCCAGTACCTGACCTGCTGTGACGGTGTCTCCAGCCTTGACGTTGAGCGTAAACACGGCACCGTGCAAATCCGGTCCGTCCAACTGGAACACCCGCACCGCTACTTGGCGGTTGCTGCGCTGGCCGAGTCCGCCGCCGCAAGGGCCTTGCTCGCAGCCATGTCGGTCTGGCGCTTCTCGATCATCTCGCGCTGCTTCTCGGCCAGTGGCGGGAACGGCCCGTACCGGTGTTGATCGGCGGTTGCACCCAGCATGTACGGTGGGAACGCAGCGTCGATCGGCTTGTTCCACCGTGCAGGGAAGTCGGCTTCCAGGTGCGCCTTCACCGGGCGCGGGTTCGAAAGGATGAAGGCCGTGACGTCGTAGGCTTCGTCATCGTTCAACACCGTGGCCGTGTGGCTGGCGCCCAGCGGCATGTTCTGGCGGATGAAGCGCGTGGTCGTGAGCAGGCGGTTCATGCCGGCGCCGTTGTTGAAGCTGTCCGGCCCCCACAGCGGCGGGAAGGTGTAGCCTAGCGCGTCACCGCGCTGGCCCGTGCGCTTGCCCATGCCATCGGCGCCATGGCATGCCGCGCACTTGGCGACGTAGACGACGCTGCCGGCGTCGGGGTCGGCGCGCCGGTTGGGCACCGCGCTTTGCAGGACCGCCGCGCCTTCGATCCGCGCGCCCACGGGCACGCCCTTGGACAGGAAGGCGATGTAGGTCGTGAAGGCCTTCATCTCGGGCGCATCGAGCGGAAGGGGCTTGCCGTTCATGCTGCGCTCCATGCAGCCATTGATGCGCTCTTCCACCGTGCTGATCTGATCCTCGCGCCCGCGGTACTGCGGGAAGGTCGCCGTCACGCCGACCCAGGGAATCGCAAACGGCTTGGCACCCCCCGCTTGGTGACATGAGGTGCAGGCCAGGTTATTGCCGGCGTAGCGCTTCTTCAGGTCCTTCACCTCCGGGCCGATGACCGCGAAGGTACGGGTGCTGAGTTCAAGGCCCTGCGACACCAGTGCGCGATAGGGCCCGTCAGGCAGGCTTTCGATCTCCGGCACCGGGCGACCGACCAGGTTGACCGCTGGTGTCGGCTCGGCAGCCCACACAGTGGCGGCCAGTAAAGCCACGGTGCTGACAACGGCAGTCTTCAAAACGTTCACAAAGCTCTCCTGTTCAATGGCGACAGATGAACGGCGCCCATGTCGGATTGACGGTCGAAGCGGCCCAGCTGCCTGGTCAAAGGCCGTGCGCTCGATGGGGCGTTCATGTTGCAACGCTGCCGATGCGTACGGGCACTGGCGCGGCTGAGCATGCGTCGGCCCACAGCCAGGCAGCACCTGTCTTGCACCCTAGCGGCACAGGTTGCTGCCGTCTGTGCGCGACCGAACAATGCGAAGATCTTCGCGATCCGCGCCAGCGGCGAACGGCGAACGGGACAGCGGGTATCGCCGAAGGGTCGGGTCGTGACATTCGGGTGGGGATACACGTAGCCGCGTGTCGCCTTGGTCCGGGGAGCTCGAGGTCAAGAAGCTGGCAATCTGTTGCGACAGACGCTCCTATGACAAGTGCCGCTCAGCACAGAAACGGCCTCCTGCTCGGTAGCGGGTTCCGGCAGCCGAAACTTGCGGTTGTGGCGACGTGTAGGCTCGGGTGATATGACAGGCTCGACCTTGCCGCAACATGCTGTTGAACCCGGCCGCTGGGCCATCGCGATTGCCGGCGCTGTGGCGCTGGCCGTGGCGATGGGCATCGGCCGCTTCGCCTTTACGCCGCTACTGCCCATGATGCTGGCCGACGGCCTGATCGATCTGGGCACCGCCAGTTGGCTGGCCAGCGCCAACTACCTGGGCTACCTCGCCGGCGCGCTGCTGTGTACGTTCCAGCCGTGGATCTGGGCCCGCGTTCCCGGGCTGCCGCCGGTCGACGGGCCGCTCGTCGTGCGCGGCGGGCTCGTCGCCACCGCGCTGCTGACGCTGGCGATGGCGCTACCGTGGTCGCCGCTGTGGCCGTTGCTGCGATTCGCCGCCGGCGCCACCAGTGCGCTCGTCTTTGTCTACACCTCGGGCTGGTGCCTGGCGACGCTGGCGCGGCGCGGCGATGCAGCGCTCGGCGGCGCGATGTACACCGGCCCGGGCGCGGGCATTGTCGTCAGCGGCCTGTTCGCCAGCGTCATGGTGGCTTGGCACTGGCGCGCCGCCAGCGGTTGGCTGATCTTCGGCGTGCTGGCCTTCGTGCTGACGGCCACCGTCTGGCGCACGATCCGCGGCGATCCCACCGCCCCTGCGTTACGCGGCTCGGTTGCACGCTCGGGCAATGGTCACGAGCACGGCCGTGCCGAAGTCACCTGCCTGACGGCTGCATACGGCCTGGCCGGCTTCGGCTACATCATCACCGCCACCTTCCTGCCGGTGATCGCGCGCGACGCGCTGCCGGCCTCGCGATGGCTCGACTTCTTCTGGCCGATCTTCGGGCTCGGGGTCATCGCCGGTGCCTTGCTGGCCACGCGCGTGCACGTCGCTGGTGACCTGCGGCGCGCGCTGGCTGGCTGCTACTTCGTGCAGGCCGCCGGCATCGCTCTGAGCAGCTGGTGGCCGACGCTCGGGGGCTTCGCGCTTGGCAGCCTGTTGCTGGGCTTGCCGTTCACCGCGATCACGTTCTTCGCGATGCAGGAGGTGCGGCGCCTCCGGCCGGACACCGCGGCCAGCACGATGGGGCTGCTGACCGCGTTCTACGGCCTCGGCCAGATCGTCGGCCCGCCGCTGGCCGCGGCGCTGCTGCACAGCGGCGGCACCGCCGGGCTCGGCTTCACGCTGTCGCTGCGAATCGCGGCCGCGGCGCTGGTGGCCGGTGCGCTGCTGTACCTGTGGATGAGCCGCGCATTCCCGAGACGTTGATCAAGGGCGACGGTATCGTTCGATGCCGATGGCCGACTGCCCATCCAACCGCCTGAGCCCGCGTCACTGGTTCACGCCAGCCCACTTCGAACGATGGCCACCGCAGCGACGCCAGCCAGCATTGCAATCACGTCATTGCCTCGCCACCACATGGCAAGCCCAACAACAGCGAGCCCGATGAGTTCGGCAATGCCGCCGCGCAGCGCAGCGGGGGCCACCACGCCGACCATCACGGCGAGCGGGGCGGCGCGCAACGCCGCCTCCAACCGCGGCGTGATCGCGATGAAGCGCATCAACCAGAAGCCACCAGCGCGGCAGGCATAGGACGCTACCGTCAAGGCCGCGAGCAGCCACAGGAAATCCTGGTTCGTCATACCGACGCCTGCGATTCCGACCCATCGCCGTGCCGCCAACCCGCCACCGCCGTACCGGCCAAACCTGCCGCCAGCACCGTCCAGCCCGTTGGCGCCCAGCGGTCCGCCGCGACCGCAGCGGCGAAGGCGGCAAGTGCCGGCCACAGGCTTGTCCGGGCACGCCACATCCCTATCAACATGGCAGTGCAGAAGGCGACAAGCAGAAAGTCAAGGCCGAGGGTGCGTGGGCCGGGGATCCACTGTCCTACGGCGCCGCCGAGCAGGGTCCCCGCAAGCCACGGCAAGAAGGTGGCCAGCCCCGAACCAAGTACAAAACCGGCGTCGTCCTCTCCGGCGTCATGAGCCCGCATTGAAAGCATCCAGTTGGCGTCACCCAGCAGATACAGGCTGCCGTAGGCGTCAGTGGGCGACGCATGACCGAGCCACGGACGGAGGGTTGCGCCATAGAGCAGGTAGCGCGCATTCAGAAGCACGACGGTCGAGATGCACACAAGGATGCTGGCACCTTGGGCCATGGCGCTGAGGGCCGCCACTTGTGCCGTAGCCGAATAGACGGAGGCGCTCATCAGCAGCGCGTTGATGAGCGACAGCCCCGAGCCCAGCGCCAGCAAGCCGAAGGTGACGCCGTAGATGAACACCCCGATGGCCAGAGGCTGCGCCGCAATGAAGCCGCGGCGCACACCGTGGCGGGTGAAGGTGCCTCGTCGAGGCTCGGTGCTGGCACTGGGAATTGGCGTCATGGTAGATATTTTGGCGCCTTGCCCGGCGTGCGTGAGCCTCGGCGGTGCTATCCGACAACCGTTCTCCAGAGCTCCAACCCCATCCAATTGCGCAAGGCGATTTGTCCCCGCGGCGTGATTTCAAGGGCGCGCGAATGCGGCTTGCGCAGCAGCCACCCGTGGGCCATGCATTCATCGCAGATCGCGGCGCCCAGACGACCGGCCAGATGGATGCGCCGCTCACTCCAATCCATACAAGGTCGGCAGAGCACGCGTCGCGCATTGACCGAGGGACTGAGCAACTCCGGCACGGCGACCCCAAGCCTCCCCAGCGAATCGGCGGCGCATTCTGTGAGCCACCCTGACTCGGACTCGATGATGACGGCATGATCGTCGGCCAGCTTGTTCGCAATGGCGACGCCCAGTCGACCCGCCACGTGGTCATAGCAGGTCCGCGCCTGACGCAGCGACTCCTCCGTCGGGCCCGCAACACGGCCTCGACGTGTCTGCCCACCCACGCCCGCGACCTGCATGATGCTTTCCAGGAGCCTCGCGACCTGCACCGATCCGATTCGGTGATAGCGATGCCTGCCGATCGCGGTGACCTGCAGCAAATCGGCTTCCACCATCATCGCGAGGTGGCGGCTTCCGGTGGCCGGCGAAATGCCGGCCGCGCGCACAAGTTCCTTGGCCGTCATTGCGCGCCCATCCATGAGCTGCAGCAGCATCGCCGTACGAGCAGGCTCGCCGATCAAGGATGCGATGCGAGCCACGGAGTTGATATTCATTGACGGAGTCCTTGCCATTCAGGATAGCCCGTGTTGGGCTCGGAATACTTCGTCCTTGAACGAAGCATGAGTGCATCGACGCATGTGAGGATGCGGTCGAAAGAGGCGGGGGCCTCCGCAACACGACCCGACCAACACAAGTCCCTTCATGACAACCACCCCCTCTGCAATACGCCAAAGGTTCTTTGGCGCCTGCGTCGTGCGCGCCGCCTTCGTGCTGGCCATATTCGGCTGGGGCGTCGGCTTTTACGGCCCGCCGATATACCTTCACGCGGTGATCGAACGCACGGGCTGGCCGTTGACCTTGGTCTCTACAGCCGTGACGCTGCACTATCTGTGCGGCGTCGTCGTCATCGCCAATCTGCCGCGCTTGTACGCTCGCGTGGGCGTGCCTGCCACCATCGTCTTAGGGGCAGCGGTAACAGCAGTCGGTGTGTGCGGTTGGGCCATCGCGTCGCACCCCTGGCAGCTCTTCGCTGCGGCGCTGTTCAGCGGGATGGGATGGGTGGCGATGGGTGCCGTGACAGTCAACGCGGTGGTCTCACCATGGCACGTTCGGACTCGCCCAATGGCGCTGGCCAAGGCTTACAACGGTGCCAGCATTGGCGGCGTGATCTTCTCGCCACTGTGGGTGGCGCTGATTGCGCACTTCGGCTTCGGAATGGCCGCCGCCGCAGTGGGTGCGGTCATGGTCTTGGTCATGGCGTTGCTGGCCCACAACGTGTTCGCCAGGACGCCCGAGGGCATGGGGCAACGCCCGGATGGGGACACCACTTCACGCAAGGCTCTTGTCGCCCCTGTCGGCGAACGCAAACCTCTGCCCGGCGCATTGCTATGGCGAGATCGAGCTTTCCAAACGCTGGCGATCGGAATGGCCGTCGGGCTGTTCGCGCAGATTGGTCTGCTGGCGCATCTGTTCTCGCTTCTGGTTCCAGCCCTGGGCGCGCAAATGGCGGGCCTGGTGATGGGTGCGGCCACTGCGTGCGCCATCCTCGGCCGTACCGTTGCGGCGCACCTCCTGTCGCGCACACGTGACCGACGGGTGGTGGCGGCAGACGGGCTACTTGGTTCAGGCGGCCGGATCAATGGCATTGCTCATGGCCCATCCAGGGCAAATCGGCATGATCCTGCTCGGTGTGATGCTCTTCGGCTCCGGCATCGGCAATGCGACTTCCCTTCCACCACTGATTGCGCAGGCTGACTTCGCGACCGAGGATGTGCCGCGCGTCGTCGCGCTGATCGTGGCGATAGGACAGGCCACCTACGCGTTCGCACCGGCACTCTTTGGCGTGGTGTTGGCTGCTTCGGGCGCCGGGGGAGATGTCGGCATCGGAGGTCGATCGGCGGGGTTCTTCGCCCTTGCGGCGCTCATTCAATTTGCTGCTGCCGGAACTTTCCTGGCTGGCAGGAGCAAGCGGTGACACACGTGCGACCGGTCTTCCTGGTCGCGGCTGTCGCCGGACCTTTCGCCAGCCTTGCCAACTACAGGGTGGGGTTCTTCTTCAAGTCGTCAGAGAAGAAGGCGTTCAGTTCCTGCCCGGGAGCCGCATTGGCAAACCCATCAAACCTACCCTGCTCGGCGAGCAGCTTGGCCGCGCGCATGAATCCGCCCCAGGCCGCGCGTGCCATCGCGCCACCGACACTGACTCGACGCACGCCAAGGTCCGCTATGTCGGACATGGTCATCTCGATCGCGGAGCCCACCAGCAGATTGACCGGCTTGGGCGCTACAGCGTCGACCACAGCGACGATCTGCTCCCGCGTGCGCAGGCCTGGTGCGTAGAGGCAGTCCGCACCCGCCTGCGCGTACGCCTTGAGTCTGGCGACGGTTTCGTCGATGTCGGGCCGGCCCACCAGAAAGCATTCAGCACGCCCGACCAGCATGACGTCGCCGCCCATCTTGTCGATGGCTCGGCGCGCCGCCCGCATCCTCTCGCACGCTTGGTCGAGTGCATAGAGTGGGTGTGCCTCGTCCCCGGTCGAGTCTTCGATGGACAGGCCGGCTATGCCTGTCTCGACCGCAAGGCGAACGCTCTCGGCAACGCCGGCGGGATCGGGTGCGAACCCACGCTCGAAGTCGGCGTTCACTGGTACGTTGGTCGCCGCACAGATTTCATGCAGATGGGCAAGCGCCATGTCGCGTGTGACGCCGTTGTCGGGGTGTCCACGCGACCAGGCGAAACCTGAGCTCGTCGTGGCCAGCGCCTTGAATCCGAGGCCTTGCAGCAGTCGCGCGCTCCCGACGTCCCATGGATTGGGAATGACGAAGCACCCGGCCTCATGAAGTTGTCGAAATGCCCGTCGCCTATCGGAGGTACTCGCGTAAGTGGCAGCCATGCGCGGCGCTCCAGTCTTGGGTGAGGATCTCAGCCCGTTCATGCTACCTGCAGGGCGAGTGCCGGCAACTGAAAGGTGGCATCGACGACTTCAGTGAAACTGCGCTCCTCCTTCACGATGATGCGCTCGCGCTGCGCAAAGGCGAAGTTCGCCCGCGCCTCGTCGTCCGTTCTCAAGCGCGTTCGATAGGCCTCGTAGTCGGCCAACGAGGCAAATGCAATCAGACCCCATGCCTCGAAGTTGCTACCTTCGTGGGGCAGGAAATATCCCACGAGGTGACCACCGCAGCGCGGGATGATGGAGCCCCACGATTCCGCATACGTCTTGAAGAGGTCGCGCTTGTAGGGGTCGATTTCGTAGCGAATGAAGCAGGTGACGGTCATGCATAACCCCTTGATTTGGTTGGCGTGACCTCCAGTCTGCAACAGGTTTGCAGCGCGTCGTTTCGCTCTTGGACGAAGCATTCGGTGGCTCGACGGTCCTCTTTCACGCAGCCTTCTGGTCGAGGGCTTGGTCAACGATTGGCATGGGCGAACGACGGGCGCAACTCAGTCCGAGCGGTGTCGCCTCAAACTTGCCCGTCGGACGGCAACTGTGTTGCGTTTGCACTGCCACCTCCATTGCGCGCGCGCCAATCGTTGTGGCAACGGCGCGGGCGGCGGAAGAGAAGGGCCACGCCGAGCGCGATCAGCAATAGCGGGCCGATGAGGTGGAACATGCCGATCGGGATGAAGCCAAGGTGCTTGGCGAGGCCGAGCGTGCCAATCACGATGAGTGCGATGGGAAGGATTCTCATGATGTGCTCCGGGTTCAGCTGAGTGGATTGGTCTGAAGAGGATTGAAACAGGCAGGCGTCAGCGTTGCTCACCACGCAGCGGAGGGGATGAGCCATCGCCTGCAGACGTTGGTGTGGACGAATTGCCACCGCCACCTTGAGAGTGCCCACGCGGCATGCCAGCGCGAAAGCGGTCGCGCTCTTCGTCGCTCAGGTTGGCCCATCCGGGGCCGAAGTGGCGGTCCATGCGGCGCTCCCAGCGGTCTCGCCTGCGCTCTTGCATGTCCGCACGCCAACGCGGGCCGCGCGCAAGCATGACCACGCCGATGCCGATCAGAAGCAAGGGCCAGAACAGGTGTACGAACGCGGGGTCGATGAGACCATAGTGCTTGAGGAGCTGAAACACGCCAATGGCGATGAGGGCGAGCGGGAAGATTCGCATGGCATTCTCCAAAACAAGGATCGGGGTGTGCGCTAAACAATGAGGTCGCCGTATTCGGCCTGCAGCCGCATGCGCAAGGCGAGCACGGCGTAGCGCTTGCGCGCCAGCAGGGTGTTCAACGGCACGCGCCATTGCGTGGACAGGTCGGCGAATGAAATGCCTTCGATCTCGTGTGCCACAAACACGTCGCGCTGCTCTGGTGGCAATGTTTGTAGCGCGGCCTGTATGGAGCCGAGCAGTACCGAGCGGGCATAGGCGGCATCCGGCCCCCCGGCAGGATCGGGCAGGTTCTCTTCGAGCCAGCTACGCCCATCTTCGTCATCATCGGCGGCTGGAAGCGGTTCTTCTTTCTTTTTGCGCGCGCGGTCGATGATGCGGTTCCTGGCCACTCGAAACAGCCACGCGCCGGCTTGCTCGATGGCATCGGTAGCGGCATAGAACTCGAGCAGCACATCCTGCAAGATGTCTTCGGCCTCAGCCGCATCGCGCACTTTGCCGCGGATGAAGTTGCCCAGCCGCGAACGCTCGCGCGCAACGATTTCGGTGAAGCGCGGGACGTTGGCGGGCATGGTGAAGTGGGCTGGCGAGGGCAGTCCGGCTAGGGCGTCCATGCCAGGTAGACGATTGGGCAGGAAAAAAATTGTGCCCGGTCCCGTGCGTGACAGCCGATACGTGGCCTAAGGGCGGTCTAGAGCAAGCTCACGGAAAGGACAAACGCTGCAGCAGGTCCACGGTGGGATAGCCGTCGGGCGGCAATCCGACGCTGCGCTGATAACTGCGAATCGCGCCGCGCGTGGTGGGCCCCAGTCACGCCGTCTGGCGTGCCGCTGTCGAAGCCGCGCTGATTCAGGGCTGTCTGCAGCGCCTTCATCTGCTGGCGCGAAAGCGCTTCCAGATCACGTGGCCATGGCGTCTGCACATCGGGGTCGCCGGCGAGCCGTTGCGCAAGAAGGCCAACTGCCAGCGCGTAGCTGGTCGAGTTGTTGTAGCGAAGGATGACTTGGAAGTTCGGTCCGACCAAGAAGGCGGGCCCGCTCGCGCCGGCGGGAAGTACGACCGTGGCCTCGGCGAACTGCGGCAGTGGTTTGCCATCGCTGGTCCGCACACCCTCGGCCGCCCACAGCGCGCTGGGCTGTCGCACCGCGACGTCGGCACGACCGACATCGAACCCTGAGGGCAGCCGGACCTCGACGCCCCAGGGCTCGTCGGCCTGCCATCCCGAGCGCGCAAGGAAGTTCGCGGTCGAGGCCATGACATCGGCCATGCTGCCCCAGATGTCACGCCGACCATCGCCGTCGGCGTCCACCGCATAGCCCAGAAAGACCGACGGCAGGAACTGGGTCTGGCCCATGGCGCCGGCCCAGGAGCCAATCATCCGTGAACGGTCGATGTCGCCGCTCTGGAGAATCTTCAATGCGGCGAGCAGCTGGCTGCGGGCCCAATCCTCGCGACGGCCTTCGAAGCCGAGCGTCGCCAGGGCATCGATGGTCGGGATGCCTCCGAAGTTGCTGCCGTAGTTGCTCTCCACGCCCCAGATAGCAACCAGGATCGCGGGCGCTACACCGTAGCGCGCGGCCGCAGCATCGATTTCGGGGCGAAACTGCAGCCACTTATCCTGGCCCACGGCGATACGTTGCGGCGACACGGCGCTGTCGAGGTAGCTCCAGACCGTGCGAGTGAACTCGGGCTGGGCTCGGTCCAGTTCCACCACGCGCGGCAGGTAGTGGACATCGGCGAACGCGACATTCAACGTCGCCTCGTCGATGCCCGCCGCGCGCGCGCTGGTGCGGAAGTTCGCGACCCAACGGCCGAATGCCTTCTGCTGCCGATCGTCATCGGCAGGGGCTGCGGCATCGGCCGGACGGCCACCCGTGAGCGAAGTTTGTGGAGAGAGTGGCGCCTCCGTCGGCTGTGTAGTGCAGCCCGCGAGGGCCGCGACCGCCAAGGTCATGGCGGCAAACACTGGACTGCGTGTTGGCGAAAAGTCGAGTCTGTACATCCTCCCCGATTCTGTCCTTCATCCGGACCCAGGCTGAGACAAGGATCCGCTTGTCACCCTGTGGCGTGAGGGCGATGCGTTGATCGGCCAGGGACTGGGGCCCCAGACCAGCGCCACGAAGCGGCGCTGGGAAGCGCTCACGCCACGACGGTGGACGCCACATCACATGTCATGGCTTCCATCTGCGATATCGCCTTGATGCGCTCAAAGTATGCCGGCATCTCGGGCCGTTGCCGCATCGCTGCGATCCCGTCGGCGCTGCGCCACTGACCGTAGATGACGACGCGCCGGCCATCGCGCGAGACGTGCAGCGACGATGAGACGAAGCCGGGGACTTTGGAAATCCAAACATCAGTGCCTTCCTTCAGCAGCGCGACCAGCCGATCGCGATCTTCGGGAGCGACGCTGAAGACATTGATCAACGTGGTGAGGTTGGCGTCGGGGGTGATGTGGGGTGTCATGGCATCCGAGGTCGGTTGGGAGAGTGAGGCAAACGGGGCGCTTGCCCCGAGTACTGGTGCGCTGGCAAAGAGGCCGCGTCGCTTGGGTCGTGCAGGAGATCGCTGGTTCGGCATGGATGTGCTCCGCGAACCCGGAGAGGGTGGGTTCGTACCTGCATAGACGTTGGACAACGGTCAAACGAATCGGCCTGATTGAAAAAGGCGAGTGGCAGGACAGGGCGTCCGGCGCCAGCAATCGGAAAGCAGGTGCCGCAGGGAACTCACGCGCACGCGGGTCCGAACTCAGGCGTTCGCGCCGTCCCGGCTGCCGTGTTCGAGTTGCGCGCCGTCGAGGATGTAGTCGACATGGTGGAAGTCCTGAATCGCAGCGATCTTCCCGTCACGTGTCGTGAGCTTGACGAAGTAGCCTGCCTGCGCCGCCGCCGGCTGCGGATAGACGGCAATCACTTCCTCGCCGTCGAGCCACGCAGGTACGAGGAACCAGCGGGCCAGTCGCTCGTAGTTGGTGAAGTACCTTCCCACGTCGCGCTTGCCGACCGCTTTCGCGCGCGAGACCACATCGAGCCGGACATCCTCGGCCAGCAGTGCGCGCACGCCGTCCCAGTCGTGCGCGTTGAACAAGTCGCTGTATTGAACGAGCAGCGGCGAATGCGGTGCCGGCGCAGCCGAATCCTCCCTCGCCGTGGCGGCGATCTCGCCCAGGAACGTCCTGCCGCGGTGAAGCGCGGCCTTCACGGCGGGCACGCTCAGGTCGAGTTGCAGCGCGATTTCCTCGAGCGAGTGGTCCAGCACGTCCTTCAGGATCACGCAGGCCCGCTGCGCGGGCGCCAGCGCCAAGAAGGACCCGACCGCCAGCCGCACGGCTTGCTGTCGCGCGAGGATGCTGTCGGGCTGAAGCATGGCGTTGTCGGCCACCTCGGCCGCGGCCTCCAGCGGTTCGACGTGGCGATGCGTGCCGCGACGGTAGTGGTCGATGGCCAGGTTGTGCGCAATCCGGAACAGCCACGGCCGCAACTGCGGCAACTCCTTGAACTCCGAGAGCTGGTAGTAGGCGCGCGCCAGGGTGTCCTGCACGACGTCCTCGCCGTCGGCCACGGAGCCGGTCATGCGCGCGCAGTAGCGGTGCAGGTCCGGTCGGATGTCGTCCACCAGGCTCACGAAGAGGCGCCGGGCTTCTTCCAATGTGCCGATGAGCGACGCGCTGCCGCGGGCGTCGGGCTCGTTGGCGCTGTCGAGGGGCAAGACCATGCCGGATTCTCCTGGAACGGGGTGGCCACCGGGCGCGGGTCGGCCTCAGGCCTTGCCGGGCGACTTGTCCAGGGGCTTCAGTCCCGCCCCCGACAGGAGGAACTCCGGCGTCGACTTCAGGTCGCCCTGCGACAGCAGCCGCACCATCTCGGCACCGGTCAGGGCGGGTGTCAGGGGCGTGGCGCCGAAGCGCTGGCGCACGTAGTCGGCGGGCGACTCACCGGCCCGCGCGGCATAGCCGAGCACGGCTTCCATGCCCAGCCCCGTGTTCGGGTTGAGTTGCGGCAGCACGCACTGGATGCCGATGTCGCGTCCCAACCGCGACAACTCGTCCCGCATGGTGTCGCACAGGTAGCGCTGGGCCCGCTTGGCAGCTGTGTAGCCGCCGGAAAGCGGCGAGCCGTGGAGCGCAGCGCCGCTGGAGTACACGACGATGCGGCTGCCGTCGCGCATCGGCTTGTTCACGCCTTCCTGCAGCCAGTGGAAGGTCGCCTTCACGTCGGTGTTCCAGTTGTCGCAGAAGGACTCCCAGCGGTATTCGTTCAACGCGCGCATCACCGGCGTGGCACCGGCCACGATGAAGAGTGCGTCGGGGTCCTCCCGGTTCAGCGTGCGCGCGGCCACGCTCGGGTCGGTGGCGTCGGCCACCTGGACGTCGATGCGCCTGCTTGGACCGGCTTCGCTGGACCGTCTCAGGTCTTCGAGCGCGGCAGCGTCGCGTGCCAGGGCGAGCACGCTCGCCCCTGCGTCGGCCAGCGCCAGTGCGATCGCGCGGCCCAGGCCGCGGCTGGCGCCGACCACGATGATGCGTTGGTCCTTGAGGTGTTCGTCCATGATTTTCCTTCGGCGGTTGCGGGCGCTCAGCCCTTGACAAGAGGACGGGCGGGCAAAGCTGCTGTAACTCCAGCCTCCCGCGGGAACTTGCCGCGTGGCAAGCGGCTGGCGAAAAGCGCGCCGGTCATCGACAGCAGCCCCAGCACGGCGAACGCGGGCCACAGGCCCGCGCGCAGGGCCAGGCTGCTCTCCAGGCTGCCGGCGCGACTGAAGACCTCGGTCGCGAGTGCCACGCCGCAGAAGCCAGCGAAGAAGCGCACGGTGTTGAACACGCCAGAGGCACGGCCGATGTCCTGCGGCGGCACGCTCGACAGCGCCGTGTTCTGCACCGCAGGCATGGCCATCGAGATGCCGGCCCCGGCCAGCAGCAGGGCCGGAACCAGCGGCAGGTAGCCCGTGGACTGCGCGGCCAGCCCTGCGACGGCCAAGATGCCCAGGCCCTGCAGGGCGAGGCCCAGCGTGGCGACGCGCCGCTCACCGAACCGCGCCACGGCCTTGCCGGCCAGCGGTGCTACCACGAAGAGCGTGGCCGTCCACGGCAGCAGCCGGAGCCCGACCTGCAGCACGCTGCCGCCCTGCGATTGCAGCAGTTGTGGCAGCAGGAAGAGCATGCCGTACAGCGGCGCGTACATGAGCGCAGCGGCCGCGAGCGAAGCGCGCAGGCCCGGGGCGGCAAAGAGCCGCGGCGGCATCATCGACGATGCCGACCGGTGGTTGCCTGCCAGGAACGCAGCGCCGAAGGCCAACGCCGCGGCCAGGCCAGCCAACACCTGGGTGCTCGCCCAGCCCACGGCGTGGCCACGCACCAGCGTCCACGCCAGCCCCAGAGCCGACAGCGTCATCAGCAGCGCACCGCGCACGTCGATGGGCGCAGGCAGACCGCGGCTTTCGGTGATCTTGCTTCGTACCAGCACCATCAGAGCCGCACCGACGGGGATGTTCAGCAGGAAGATCCAGGGCCACGAAAGCCGCTCTGTCAGGGCACTGCCGAGAACTGGGCCGACGATGAGGGCCAAGCCCGTGATGCTGGCGTAGATGCCCAGCGCGCCGGCGCGTTGTGGCCCGGAGAAGGCCGCGCTCAGGATGGCCATGGCCACCGGCGTGCACAGCGCCGCACCCAGCCCTTGCAGCGTCCGGCCTGCGACAAGCCAAACCACACCGGTCGCCAAGCCGCAGACGGCGGAGGCCAGCGTGAACAGCAGCAGCCCGACCAACAGCACGCGCCGGCGGCCGAAGCGCTCGCCGAGCGCCGCGCCCGTCATCAGGAAGACTGCGAACGACAGGTTGTAGGCGTTCACTGTCCACTGCAGGGTGACCATCGAGGCGCCCAGTTCGTCGCGGATCGTCGTCAGCGCCGTGGTCACCACCATGGCGTCCAGCGCAGTCATGAATGAGACCAGCGCGGTGAGGATCAGGATCCAGCGCTGCTGGGGGTCGGACGGAAGTGACATGGCGGCTCTGCGATTGCGGGCAATACCTCCATGACGTTCGAAGGCCGCCAAAGGATGCGCATGCGGAAATTAATTCAACCAAGTGGTTGACAAACGCGACGCCAGTGACTAAATTCAACTAGATGGTTGAATTACAAAGTTCACGACTCGACTCGGTATTCCATGCGCTGGGCGACGCCACCCGGCGCCAGATGCTGCGCGCCTTGGCGCGAGGCGAGCGAACGGTCGGTCAACTGGCCGAGCCGTTCGAGATGTCGCTGGCCGCGGCGTCCAAGCACATCAAGGCGCTGGAAGGCGCCGGCCTGGTCCGGCGCGAGGTGCAGGGCCGCACCCATGTGTGCCGCCTGGACGCTGGCCCGCTGCTCGCTGCCGACGAGTGGCTTCGCTACTACGAGCGGTTCTGGAACGAGCGACTGGATCAACTCGAAGCACTCTTGCGTCTCGACAGTGCAAGCACCCCGGCGAGCGCCGCCGCGCCGCCGTCCCGCCCCGCGCCACGCGGGGCACTCGTCAAAACGGCCACCCCACGGAAACGGAGAACACGATGACAGCCACCCGATTCAACGACATGCCAGGCACACTGGCCAACGGCACAACGCTGCGAATGCAGCGCCGCCTGCCCGGACCGATCGAGCGGGTGTGGAGCTACCTGACCGACAGCGACCTGCGTCGCCAGTGGCTGGCCAACGGTGCGATGCGCCTGCAGCCGGGTGCATCGTTCGAACTCGTGTGGCGCAACGACGAGTTGTCCGGCTCACCTGCCGAGCGGCCCGAAGGGTTCTCGGCCGAGTCCCGGGCCACGTGCCAGTTCATCGAGGTGGAAGCGCCCTGGCGGATGCGCTACACCTGGCCCGGCGTGGGGGAGGTAAACATCGAGTTGGAGGCAGTGGACAACGACGTGCTGCTGACCTTGACCCATCGCCAGCTGAGCGGTGAAGGGCTGATCCTCAATGTCTGCGCCGGTTGGCACGCGCATCTGGTGCTGCTGGTCGCGCATCTCGAGGGCACCAGCCCGCCCTCGCTATGGAGCACCTGGCGGCGCCTGCGCAAGGACTACGAGGAGCAGCTGTGCGCAAGCTGATCGCCGGCATGAAGGTCTCGCTCGACGGCAGGAGCGAAGGACCCGAGGGCTATGCCGACTGGGTGGAAGCATGGTCCGAGGACTACGGCCTGACCGGTCGCATCGACGCCTGCCTGCTGGGCGGGCGCATGTACCCGGGCTACGAGCAGTACTGGACGGCCATCCGCGACGCGCCGCGCCAACCCCTGCCGATGACGGGCAAGCTGCCGCTGCCGGCCGAACTGCGCTGGAGCAAATTTGCCGGGCGCACGCCGCACTACGTGCTGTCGAAGACCCTTGTGTCGGCAGCGTGGCCGCAGACCATCATCTTGCGCGATGTCGACCAGGTGTCGAAGCTGAAATCGCAGCCCGGCAAGGACATTTACCTGATGGGCGGAGCGCAACTGGCCAGCAGCCTGATCGACGCGGGCCTCGTGGATGAACTGCACGTCATCACCTATCCCTTGCTGGCCGGTCCGGGCAAGCCGCTGTTCGAGCGGCTGGGCAGCCGCCGCGGGCTCGAGCTGCTGAGCCTGCGTCCGCTGGAGGCCGGCAAGGTGGGCCTGTCTTACGCCATCACCTGAGGCGGCGTTGGTTGGGTTTAAGTGGTGCGTTCGTCAGGTGCACGCTCGTCAATTGGGCGGGCCACTACATGGCGCACAATGTTCCGATGATGGGCCTGCGGTGTCTGCTATGAGCGATTCTCCTGTCGACCGGTGGAAGCATGACGGCGTCCGTGTGGTTCCGGCGGACCAACTGGATGCGAATACCGCCCAGACCCCCGGCATGGATCGCAAGGCAGCCATCAACTTCGCGCGTGTGGGTGCACAGAAGCTGTGGGCAGGCACTGTCCACATCCACGCCAACGCCAAGACCGGAGCCCATCACCATGGGCCGTTGGAGAGCGTGATCTACGTTGTCAAGGGTCGGGCCCGCATGCGCTGGGGTGAGCGACTGGAGTTCACGGCCGAGGCCGGACCAGGCGACTTCATCTATGTACCGCCATTCGTGCCGCACCAGGAAATCAACGCCAGCCGCACCGAAACGCTCGAATGTGTACTCGTGCGCAGCGACGGCGAGGCCGTCGCGGTCAATCTGGATATCGATCCTGCGGAGCCCCCGGAGGACGTCGCCTGGGTCGACCCTACGCACCCTGGTTGAGGCGCGGCGAGGACCGGCGAGCCATCGCGTTCGCGTGACCGCCGTGGCGGCGCGCAGCCAAGCGGACACGCCGCCGATCTGCATCGCGTTAGGGCTGGGCGGGCAAGCGGCCTGGTGCTGTCGGCCGGATCCAGAAACCCTAGCGAGGTACCAGCGCCTGCCGCCGCACCGCATGGGCCTCAACCTGCTGCGGCGCAAACCACCACTTGAGCAGCCGCCCTTCGGTCCAGGCGGGCGGCTGGTCCTTCTGGTTCGGATGGAACTGCCGATCGACCGCGCCGCCGGAGATCACGGCCTCGATCTTGTCGTCATTGCCCGATCAGCGCCGCCATCGGGTGACGCCTCAATCTCCGTCATGGCGTCCGGTCGACCAGCACGACGAACCAGCCTGTGCTGTCGACGCGGGCTGCCAGTGCGCGGCGTGGGCCCACCGCGACCTCGATCGCACCGGCCTTGCCGGACGCCGCGGCCCGGGCCAGCACACTTTCGCTGATCTCGTTGGCCCACTCGAAGCCGGATGCGACAGCGTTGCGATCGGCCAACTGGGCCCGGCCTGCAGGCGTGCGATAGAACAGTGCAGCCGCCTTCTTCTGGTTGTTCACGCGTTCGAGTTCGGCGGCTAGCGCAGCGTCGCTGGCATCGATCGCCAGCCCACGGCTGTCGACGATGAACGCGCTGGCTGCACCATCGCGCGACAGGTGGCTCAGCACCGAGCGCGACAACTGCTTGAGCGTGATGTCACGCGAGGCAACGCCAAGCAGGCGATCGCCCGCAAACATCGGGTATGACGCGGTGATCATCATGCCGGCACCTACCAGGTCGAGGTACGGTGCTGTCCATCCCACCGTGCGCCGCTTGAAATCCGCCGCCGTGTAGTACACCTGTTGCGTCGGCATGGCGTTGTTCACCGCCTGGTCCATCGGCACGTAGGGGTAGATCACCATCATCTCGTCGACTGTGCTCAGGTAGACCCACGAGAAGTCGAAGCTGCGATAGGCGCTGCGCAACACCGGCACCAGGCGTTCGAAATCACGAAGCTGCGCGACCGTTCGATCGTCGAGCTGCTTGCCGCGGTAGTTGTAGATGCCCGGATACGGCGCCTGCGCAGCCGGCTCGGTCAAGCCCTTCGGCCAAGTGCGGAACTCCGTCGTGTCGCCCATTGAAATGCTGCGCCGGGCCCAGGCAGTCCGTTCCCGCTCAGTGGCAGCGTCATGTTCGTTGGCGATGGCACCGTACTCCTCGCCGATCGCCTTCGTGCTGGCAGCAACCTCGCGCAGCACCGAATCGATCCTGTCTGCGGCCAACTGCACCAGGCTGGCCCTTGCGTCCGCGGCGTCCGCAGCGCGTGCCGGAGTTGCGCCCAGCAGCGCAACAACACTGAGGGTCGCGATTCCTGCGACGCAAATGCGATGGGCAATGATCGTCATGCCGACGGTGATTCGATTGCACATCATGGCTTGCTCAATCCGGTTTGCCCGGCGTCTCGTCGTTGTCGAGGAACACATAGACGGCAACTGCCAGCAAGATCACGGTGATCCTGAAGGCGGCGTCCTGGCCGTTCCAGTCGCTCGACTGCCACATGGCGAACCATTCGCCGCCCACTGCCATGAAGCCAATGAACCACAAGCCGAAGCCGAGGGCAACCCCGATCGCAGTCACCGACTTGGCGCGCTGGAAAGCCGCCTTGTCGGCCAAGAGGTTGCGAGCCATCAGCACCGTGGCGGCGAAGAAAGCGAGGCTGGTCATTCCCTCCACGACGATGATCGCCCCATAGGCCACGGCCTGAATCGACGGGTTCGTGATCGCCCGCCCAGTGAGCGCGGAGCCCGCAAATATGGTGTCCATCGCGAGAACGTGCCGCACGAACTGCCAATTGCTGTCGTAGTCGATCACGTTGCCGAGCGTCACCAGGAAAGCCCAGAGCGCGAGCCCCGCGGTCATCAGCAGCTTCGACAGGCGAACGGCAATCGTGCCGCGATGCATTCGGTTCCGCGATGCGCGCTCTTGCATGGGGCAATCATTGTGGCCGCGGCGTTCCGGGCCGGCAAGTAAGGCTGCGCCGCTGTTGTGGCGGGGGGTTCAAGCGACAGGTGAATCCCTTCAACTATGGCGTGCGAGCGCAGCGCATTTCCGGCGCGCCGTAGCCCCAGACGACCGTCGCTTCGCCTTGGTGCTCCCAGAATGACTCGTTGCGGCCGGCGTAACGGCTGCCGCTGGCGCTAGGCTGCAGGAACATCAACGACACCGAATCGCCTCGCTCCGCAACGAGTGTCGGCGGCTCGGTCGCAAAGAACGTGACGATGACCTCGTTGCTCGCATTGCCGTCGCAGGCGAAGCGGAACGGTCCGCGGGCGTCCACCAGCCGATAGCGCGCCTGCAACTCCGCGATCCGCTGCTTGTACGCCTGCTCGACGCATGTGCGCTTGTCGGCGGCTTTCCAACAATCGTCGCGGCCCTTGATCCAACCGCGCTGCTCGGCCCGCAAGGTTGCCGGATGCTCGTTCATGGCGCGCTGGGTAGCCTGCTTGTAGACGACTGCGAGTTGGCGATCGAGCGCGGAAAGGGCGGGGTCGTCACAGACCATCTTGGGGACGCTGCCTTCAGCCACTTTTGCGCAGTCGAACGACGGTCCGGCAGCCAGCGCAGCCTGCGCGGCAAATCCGCAAACGAAAAGCGACAGCAATCGAGACTTGCCGCCATGCAACGACCTGCGGTCGCCGCGGCCAATCCACTTTGCAGATATCGTGTTGGTCGGCATCGATCTGGCTCTCCTTGCTTCGCGGAGTTCGACGTCGGCGGCCAGGCCATCGTCATTTCGTCAAGGTCAGGTTCGTGCGGGATCGCGCCGCGCTGGCGCCAAGCGTCGCAATGACGCTGGTTTACCATGAACCTCGCCCCCGCAACTGGAACCAGCGACCCGATCGCCCCGTGCGATCGCAACCCGCGAACGAGGAAGCGCCGATGAACACTGCTCAGGACCTTGCCGACTGCAGCGCTACGGATCTGCTGCAGCTTTATCGCAGCGGCCAGGCGTCGCCGATGGACGCAACACGGGCGGTGCTGGCGCGCATCGCGTCACGCAATCCGCGGCTCAACGCCTACTGCCTGGTCGACCATGAAGCCGCCACGCAGTCAGCGCGTGACAGCGAAGCGCGCTGGCTGGCCTGGCGCCGCGACGGCACGCCGTGCGGGGAGCTCGATGGCGTGCCGACGTCGATCAAGGACATCGTGTTGACGCGGGGCTGGCCCACCCTTCGCGGCTCGCGCACCGTCGATCCCGCGCAAGCCTGGGACGTCGATGCGCCTGCCGTGGCGCGGTTGCGCGAAGCGGGCGCGGTGCTGATCGGCAAGACCGCAGTCCCGGAGTTCGGCTGCAAGGCAGAGACCAACTCGCTGCTCACGGGCCTGACGCACAACCCCTGGAACACGAACCGGACGCCGGGCGGCTCGTCGGGCGGCGCGGCGGCGGCCGTGGCGAGCGGCATGGCACCGCTTGCGATCGGCACCGACGGCGCGGGCAGCATCCGCGTCCCGGCAGCGTTTTGCGGCACCTTCGGCCTGAAGCCGAGCTTCGGCCGCGTGCCCGCGTATCCGCTGTCGCCGTTCGGCAATGTCGCCCATCTGGGGCCGATCACGATGAGCGTGCGCGACGCGGCGCTGATGATGAACGTGCTCAAGCGCCCCGACGCGCGCGACTGGACTTCGCTCGCGCCCGACGCCAGCGACTATGCAATCGGTCTCGACGACGGCGTGCGCGGCCTGCGCGTTGCCTTCTCGCCCACGCTGGGTTATGCGAAGAACGTCGATCCCGAGGTCGCCGCAGCGGTTGATGCCGCAGTCCGCGATCTGGCCGCGCTCGGCGCGCATGTCGAGGCGGTGGACCCCGGCTTCGACGACCCGCTGGAGATCTCGATCGGCCTGTGGTTCGTCGCCTCGTGGACGATCTGGAACACGCTGACACCTGCGCAGCAGGCGCTCACGGACCCCGACTTCCTCGCCCAGGCAGAGCAGGGCGCACGCCTGACTGCGCTCGACGTGCAGCGGCTGCACCTGCGGCGCGGCGAGCTCGGATCGCTGATGCGCCAGTTCATGCAGCGCTTCGACCTGCTCGTCACGCCGGCCGTAGCAGTGCCGGCATTCGAAGCCCGGACCGCCGGGGCGGTGCCGATGACGCCAGAGACCATGCTCGGCTGGACGCCGTTCTCCTACCCCTTCAACCTGACCCAGCAACCCGCCTGCACGATTCCCTGCGGCGTGACGCGTGACGGCCTGCCGATCGGGCTGCAGATCGTTGGCCCGATGTTCGACGATGCGCTCGTTCTGCGCGCCGCGCGCGCGTACGAAAGCGTTCGGCCGCTCGCGCGCCCCGCAGCGGCGCCCGCGTAAGACCGCCGATTCACTTCGACGGCGACACGAACGCTCAAGCTTGGGCGCTCAGGTCACCTGATGGATCGCGCACATGGTTGGCGCTCCAGACTTCGTAGAAGTCAGCCCCTGCGGTTCGGGCCCTTGTTCACTTCAACATCGGGCGTAGTGCCATGCGGTGCGAAGAAATTCTGGTGATCGGCGCCGGCCCGGCGGGACTGGCTGCGTCGGCCTGTTTGCGCCGAGAAGGGCTGGAGCATGTTGTCGTGGAACGTGCGGACCATATTGGCTCAGCCTGGCGCCGGCACTACGACCGGCTGCATCTGCACACCACCAAGACCTACTCTGCACTGCCAATGACGCCGTGGCCTCGGGCCATGCCGCGCTACCCGTCGCGCGAGCAGGTCCTGCAGTACCTGCAGTCGTACGCGGCAGAACACCACATCGCGCCCCGCCTGGGCGTTGAGGTTCATTCCGTGAAACGCAACGGCGATTGCTTCGCGGTGGATACGAGCGCCGGGTGGATGACACCCCGCTTTGTCATCATGGCCACGGGCTACAACGACGTGCCAAATCTGCCCTCGGTTCCCGGGCTGGACAGCTTCAACGGTACGGCCATTCACGCCGGTGTCTACAAGAACGCCGCACCCTACAAGGGCAAACGCACGTTGGTGGTCGGATGCGGAAATTCCGGCGCGGAGATCGCGCTCGATCTTGCCGAGCACGGAGTGGATGTCGCCATGGTGGTGCGAGGCCCGGTGCATGTGGTGCCGCGCGACATGCTCGGCCGCCCTACCCAGCACACCAACGTCCTTCTTTCGCACCTGCCCCTGGGTCTGCGCGACGCCATCGCCTTGGCTGCCGTGGGCATGGTGGTCGGTGACCTGTCACGCTGGGGCATCCTGCGGCCGAAGGTGGGGCCCAATCGCATGATCGAGGAGACCGGTCGCATTCCGATGCTGGACATAGGCACGATCGCCATGGTCAAGCAGGGGAAGATACGGGTGCTGCCGGCGGTGCAGGAGATCCTTCCCGGCAGCGTACGCTTCGTGGGAGGCGCTGTGCACACTTTTGAGTCCATCATCTTTGCCACCGGCTACAAGCCAGCCCTCGGAAACGTCATCGCAGGCTTTGAGGCGATTGCCGACGCACGCGGCAGACCCCACCGGTTCGGCGAGGAAACCGGGATCGCCGGCTTGTATTTCATAGGCTTCAAGAATCCACCCACCGGAGCGCTGCGTGAGATCGCCCTCGAGGCACCGCGGGTGGCCCGGTCCATTCGCGGCAAGCTTGCCGCTGCGTCGTGGTGAAGCCGGCGGTGACCCCTGTCGCTCTCACTTCGTCCTGCGGCGGCTGAGATGGCGCTCGGACGACCTCGCACGGTCGGCGCGCTGGGAACAGCGCAGACACTGGCCTGGGCGTCCACATATTACCTGCCGGCGATGCTGGCTGCGCCAATGGCCAAGGACCTCGGCGTGGCCGTGCCGACGGTGTTCGCGGCTTTCTCGGTCGCGCTCATCGTGTCGGCATTGCTGGGCCCCAGGGCCGGGGCTGCGATTGACCGTTGGGGTGGTCGCCCCGTGCTCATGGGCACCAGTGTCGTCTTTGCGCTCGGCCTGACATGTCTCGGCCTCGCGCAGGGGCCAGTGGGGCTCTTCGCAGCGTGGGTGGTCCTTGGCATCGGCATGGGAAGCGGTCTGTACGAAGCCGCATTCGCCGCACTGGTCCGCCTCTACGGCAAGGACTCCCGCAACAGCATCACCGGCATCACCCTCATCGCAGGATTCGCAAGCACCGTAGGGTGGCCGCTGTCCACCTTGCTCGAGGCCCACATCGGCTGGCGCGGTGCCTGCTTCACGTGGGCGGCACTTCATCTCTTGCTCGGATTGCCCCTGAATGCGCTGTTGCCGCGTGCCGCGGTGCACCTGCCAGTGCCGACGGAGACGACTGCCGCCGTCGCATCAAACGGTCCCGCTGCATCGATGCGCGCCACGCTGTGCCTGTCGTTCGTGTTTGCCGCCACTTGGTTCATCTCGACGGCAATGGCCGCGCATCTGCCTCGACTGCTTGAGGCGGCCGGTGCAACGCTCGGGACGGCCGTGCTCGTAGGCGCGCTCATTGGTCCATCGCAGGTCGCTGCACGTCTGTTGGAGTTCAGCTTCTTGCGAAACGTGCATCCGCTCTTGTCGGCACGCATCGCAGCCGCGATGCACCCACTCGGCGTGCTCGCGTTGGCTGTCTTCGGAGCACCGGCGGCCGCTGTCTTTGGGATCCTCCACGGTGCGGGGAACGGCATTCTCACCATCGCCAAGGGCACGCTGCCGCTGGTCATCTTCGGCCCACGAGGCTACGGGCACCGCCAGGGGCTGCTCATGGTGCCGGCGCGCGTGGCGCAGGCACTCGCACCGTGGCTCTTCGGTCTTGCGCTGGACCGTTGGGGTGCAGGGGCGCTCGCAGTGTCCGCCACGGTCGGTTCCCTCGCGTTCCTGGCACTGTTTCTACTCCCAAGCACAGCGCCACAAGGCCCAAGCTCCGAAGCCCAACCTGCACGCCCATGAAGAATCGCCCCGGCACGCATGCCTCGAGCGTGTCACATGTGTGCCGGCAGGAACGTGGCGATGACCGGGAAGGCGACCAGTATCGCCAAGCGCAGGATGTCGGTCAGCACGAAAGGCGTGACGCCGTAGAAGATGGTCGAGAGCTTCACGTCGCGCACGACGCTCTTGATGACGAAGACGTTCATGCCGACCGGCGGGTGGATCAGCCCGAGCTCGACGGTGACGACGACGATCACGCCAAACCAGATCGGATCGAAGCCCAGTTGCGTGATGATCGGAAAGATGATCGGCACCGTCAGGATGATCATCGCCATCGCGTCCATGATGCAGCCCAGCAGCAGGTACATCAGCAGGATCATCGCGAGCACCTGGTACTTGCCCAGACCCAGGCCGGTGAGCCAGGTGGTCAGCGCCTGCGGAGTTTGCGTGACCGTGAGGAAGTAGCCGAACAAAAGCGCGCCGATCAGGATCGTGAACACCGCGGCGGTCGTGCGCAGCGATTCGATCAGGCTGCGCATGAACTGCTCGCGGCTGAGCTTGCGCCGCGCGACGCCGATGATGAAGGCGCCAGCCGCACCCATGCCGCCGGCCTCGGTTGCGGTGAACAGACCGCCGTACAGACCGCCGATGATGAACACGAACAACAAACCCACCGCCCAGACATCGCGCAGGGCAGCCCAGCGTTCTGGCCAGCCGCGGCGCGTGCCGGAGGGCAGGAACGACGGGCGCACGAAGCCGATCAGGTTGATGGTGGCGATATACATCGCCACGGCGAGGATGCCAGGCAGGATCCCGGCGATGAACAGCTTGCCGATGTCCTGCTCGGTGATCAGGCCGTAGACAGCGAGCACGGTGGAGGGCGGGATCATGATGCCGAGCGATCCGCCAGCGGCGATCACGCCGGTGGAGAAACTCTGCGGGTAGCCGTAGCGGCGCATCTCGGGGTAGGCAACCGAGGAGAATGTGGCGGCCGTGGCGACCGAGGAGCCGCAGATGGCGGCGAAGCCGCCGCAGGCTGCAATGGTGGCGATACCCAGCCCGCCCTTGAGATGCCCGACGAAGGCATTCGAGACGCGAAACAGTTCACGGCTCATGCCCGAGGCAGAGGCGAACGCGCCCATCAGCAGGAACAGCGGAATCACCGCGAACTGCAGGTCGGCCACGGTGCGGATCGGTGACTGCGCGAGCAGGGCAAGGGCGGCGTCGAAATCGCGTGTCACGAAGCCGAAGCCGGCAATACCGATCAGACCCATCGCGATGCCCACCGGCACGCGCAGCAGCATCAGCACGAACAGCAGGACGAAGCCGCCGATGGCAATCGCGTGGTCGCTCATCGGAACCTGATCACTCGGCGGCGGGCGATTGCTTGCTCGGCTGAAGCGAGCCAGGGCGCAGCGCCAGGCGGTAGACGCGCAGCCCCACCAACGCCACCGAGGCTGCAAGCCCGAGCCACGCCACCAGGTAGTAGATCCAGACCGGTTGGCGCAGGTCGAAGGTGAGGACGTGGTCGACGCGCGTATCGAAGACCTTGCGCCACATCATCCAGGCGAACACGGCCAACGCGAACAGCGTGACGAGGTTGGAAAAGACATCCATCGCGCGGCGCACGCGCGGGCCCAAGGCGCCCCACAGCAGGTCGACCGTGATGTGTTCGCCCCGGTAGCCCGCGCCGGCCATCCCCCAGAAGATGAGGATGGCCAGCAGCAGTCGACTGATGTCGTAAGTGTCGGGAATCGCCCAGGTGAACAGATAGCGCAGGAACACCGATACGAAGGTCAGCGCGGCAACTGCAGCGAGGAAACACGCCGCGGTTACCTCGATCGCATCGACGAAACGGTCGAGGCGAGCAGCCGCGGACACCTCCCTCACTTCGCGGCTGCGCCGTACTTGTCCAGACTGGCTTCGAGCTCTTTCATGATCACATCGGGGTTGCCGCCGACCTTGCGCACATTGTCCGCCCAGGTCTTGTGAAGGGGCTGGGCCGCCTGCTTCCACATCGTCGTCTGCGCGGGCGAGATCGGATAGACCTCATGGCCGGGCTCGGCGGCGAGCTTGGCGATGCCGGCGTGCTCGAAGTCGGCCCACGGGCCGGCCACTTTGAGTGCCCACTCGTTGGTGCAATGGTCGTCGATGACCTTCTTCTGCGCGGCCGACATGCGGTTGTACTTCGCCTTGTTGAACGCGAACACGAAGGTGGTCGTGTAGAGCGGCGCGTCCATGTGGTACTTGGTGACCTTGTCAATGCCGAACAGGAGCACCGAACCCCAGGGGAAGGTGACGGCGTCGGCAACGCCCTTTTCGATCACGTCGCGCACCTCCGGCGCCGAGGCCTGCACGTTGGTGCCGCCCAGCATCGTGACGAACGTAGCCATGGTGGCGTGGGCGGGGCGGATCTTCATGCCCTTGATGTCATCCGGCGCCATGATCTTCTTGGTACGCGAATGGAAGCTGCCGGGGTCGTGCACGAAGGCGAGGCAGAACTTGACGTCCTTCATCTCCTGTTCAGCGTACTTGCGGTACCAGGCGTCGAGCGCCTGCGAGCCGCCTTTGGCGTTGGCGATCAGGAACGGCAGTTCGCCAGCGGCGATGATCGGGAAGCGCCCGGGTTGATAGCCCGGGTTGACGTATGTGAGGTCGGCGATACCGTCGCGCGCCATGTCGTAGTGATCGAAGGCCTTGCCCAGTTGCTGCGATGGATAGACCTTGGACTTGATGGTGCCGTTGGAATCTTTCTCCACGGACGCTGCCCATTCCTCGAGCGCCTTCTGCAGCGGATGCGATGGCGGCACCCAGTGCGCGATCTTGAGGTTGATGGTCTCCTCCTGCGCGTGCAGCGGCGGCGCCGTGCCTGCGAGGAGGGTGAACGTTGCAAGCATGGCGCCCCAAAGGGCCAGTGGGTGAGCCTTCATGTCTTGTCTCCTTGTTGGCGAGTTGCGAACTTGCGCGTTCGATTGTCTCCGATGCGGGTCGATGCAAGTCAGGCGACTTCGACTTCGAGCAGCGTCGGTTCAGCGGCACTCAGCGCCTGTTGCAGCGCCTCGCGCAGCTGCGCGGCATCGTCGACACGGTAACCGGCTACACCCTGGCCGGCGGCCAGCGCGACGAAATCCAGGTTCGGCAGCTCGCTGCCTTCGACCTTGGCGCCACGTGCAAACCCGAACTGCGGCGCAAAGTCCTGCAGCGCAGCGTAACGTCGATTCTTCAGGATCACGAAGGCGATCGGCAGCTTCGCCTGTGCGGCGTTCCAGAGCGACTGGATCGTGTACATCGCCGATCCGTCGCCGATCAGCGCGATCACGCGCCGTTCGGGCTGCGCCAGCGCGACACCGACCGCCGCCGACAGGCCGAAGCCGAGGCCGCCGCTGCACATCTCGTGGAACGTCTCGGCGCGCAGGATGGGCAGTCTCTCGTGCATCACCGGCCGTGCGCTCGGCGCCTCTTCGACGATGATGCTGTCCGGGCTGCGCACTTCGGCCAGCGTCTGCAGCACGTAGGCAACCGACATGCGCTCGCCAGATGCCGGTGGCTCGGCGCGTGCGGGCAGGGGCCGCGGAGGCGGCATCGTCCTCGCCGGCGGCGCAGACAACGCCAGCAGATCCTGCAGACCCAGACCGATGCTGCACAGCACCGCGCTGCCTTCGGGCGCCCAGGCGGCGATTTCGGGGTCGTCGATCAGTTGGCCCAGTGTCGTACCTGCGGGCAGGAACGGCCCCTGTCCGTCGACGTGGTAGGTGAAGGCGGGTGCGCCGATCACGAGCACGAAGTCGTGATCGGCGAATCTTTCGACGATGCGCTCGCGTATCGGTGGCAGGTAGCCGGCGAAGAGCGCGTGGTCGTTCGGAAAGCCGCAGCGCCCGGACATCGGCGCGTGGAAAACGCGCGCCTTGTGCGCCTCGGCCAGTTGCACGGTGGCATCCCAGGCGGCGTCGCGGTCGATCGCCGCGCCAACGACAAAGGCCGGGCGGCGCGCCGCGTTCAAGGCCGCAGCAATCTCGGCCAGCAGCGCAGGCTCGGGGCGCAGCGCGCTGCTCACGCGGCGCGGGTTCACCCAATCGGTGGGCACGCTCCAGTCGTCGGCCGGCACCGACACCAGCACCGGCCCGCGCGGCGGCATCATCGCAAGGTAGTACGCGCGGGCAATGGCACGCGGCACGTCTTCGGCACGCGCCGGCTCTACCGCCCACTTGACGTAGGGGCGCGGCAGCTCGGTAGCGCGTACCGATGACAGGAAAGGGTCGTAAGGCAGGAGGCCGCGCGCCTGCTGACCGGCGGTGATCAGGAGCGGCGTGCGGTTGCGGTAGGCGGTGAAGATCGCTCCCATCGCATGGCCGACGCCGACTGCAGAATGCAGATTGATGAAGGCGGCGTTGCGCGTGGCCTGCGCAAAACCGTCGGCCATGCCCACGACCACCGATTCCTGCAGTCCGAGCACGTAACGGAAATCGCCCGGAAAGCCGAGGAACATCGACAGTTCGGTCGATCCGGGGTTGCCGAAGATCGTCGTCATCCCCAGACCGCGCAGCAGCGCGTAGGTGGCGTCGCGCACGGTCGGGCGTGAGGGTTCTGGGCTTCGGGTCACGACAGAGTCTCCAAAGGGCAACCATAGCGGGTTCAGTGCAGCTCGCGTGTGCGCGCTTTCCACGATTCCCCTCGGGAACACAAGTCGCACAGTGCAGCAGAGCTTCGAGGCCGGGCGCGGCGCGGTGGCAACGGGGTCCGGTGCAACACAATGCACGCGATGAGCCCGCTTCACATCGCGTCCCTGGCCCGCGAGTTCGACGCCAAAGGATGGCGCCTCATCGTGAGCTGCGAGCATGGCGGGCGCGAAGTGCCGCGCGCCTACGCCGGCCTCTTTACCGGGCTCGACGGGCTCCTGGAAAGCCACCGTGGCTGGGATCCGGGCTCACTCCAGTTGGGCCGGCAACTGGCGCGGGCGTTCTCCGCGCCCCTGCATGCATCGACCACGACACGCCTGCTGATCGACCTGAACCGCTCGATCGGCCATCGGCAGCTCTTCTCCGAGATCACGCGCGTGTTGCCGCGCGCTGAGCGCGAACGGATCGTGTCAAACCACTACCGGCCGCACCGCGACCGCGTCGAGGGCGACATCGCTCGGCGGATTGCCGACGGAGAGGCGGTGATCCATATCGCGTCGCACAGCTTCACGCCCGTCTTGCGCGGTGTCGCGCGGCGCGCCGACGTGGCTTGGCTCTACGACCCGCGGCGTGGGAGCGAGGCGGCGCTGGCGCAGCGCTGGATGAAGCATCTGGCAAGCCTCTCCCCAGACCTGCGGCTGCGACGGAACTACCCCTATCAGGGCCGCGGCGATGGCCTCGCCGCGCTGCTGCGCAAGCGCTTTGCAGCGGCGACCTATCTGGGGATCGAACTCGAAGTCAACCAGCGCTTTGTCCTGCAAGGCGGCGCCGCGTGGGCCGCCCTGCGTCGCGATCTGATCCGGTCGTTCGCGGCTGCAATGAAGGAGTAGACGCCAGCGCAGCGGCTACCAATCCAGCGCCGGCAAATCGTGGAAGACCTTGCGCGTTCCAGCGATCCAGTGCTGCTTGAGCGACTCGAAGTAGCTGTCGCCGAGGTCGAAGCGGCGCTTCATCGTCACGCGCAGGCTGTTCCGCTCGTAGCACAAGAGATCGATCGGCATGCCGACCGAGAGGTTGCTGAGGATCGTCGAATCGAACGACACCAGAACGCATTTCGTCGCGTCTTCCAGCGTCGCGCTGGGAGTCACGGCGAGGTCGAGAATCGGCTTGCCGTACTTTGCCTCGCCCGTCTGAAGAAAGCAGGTGTCAGCGCCGGCCTCGATGAAATTGCCCTCCGCATAGACTCGAAAGAGGCGCATCTCTTCGCCGGCGATCTGACCGCCCAGGATGAACGAGGCATTGAACTTCAGTCCGCCGCCTTCGAGAAACGGGCCATCGCGGCGCTCGATGTCGCGCATCGCATCCGCCACGAGATTGGCCACATCGAACATCGACGGAACCGACAGGACGTGCGGCGGCTCGCCGCTGGCGCGCCGGCGGAGAACGTTCATGACGGTCTGCGTGGCCGCCAGGCCGCCGGAGCTGAGCAGCACCAGCACGCGATCCCCGGCACGCTCGAAGACGCTCATCTTGCAAAAGCTGGCGTAGTTGTCCACGCCCGCATGCGTGCGTGAGTCACTCGCGAATATCAGCCCTTCTTCGAGCTTGACGCCAACGCAATAAGTCATGGCAGCGCCACTGGGGCCCCGTCTTCGCCGACCACGTCCGTCCGGACCTGGAAGCTCTCGAGCGTATTCGGGCCGAAAGTGCTGGAGAGGGCCACGTCGCATGCGTCACGTCCGCGCGCGATGAGCACTCGGCCGATGCGCGGCGTGTTGTTGCGTGGGTCGAAGGTGTACCAGCGGTCACCCAGCCAGGCCTCGAACCAGCCGGCGAAATCCATCGGCCCATAGGGCGGCGGGGTACCGTAGTCGCCCAGGTAGCCGGTGCAATAGCGCGCCGGGATATTCATGCACCGGCACAGTGCGATCGCAAGGTGGGCGTAGTCGCGGCACACACCTCGACCCTCGTTGTACGCCTCCCAGGCCGTGCGCGTGCGGCGCGCGTACTGGTAGCCGAACTCGATGCGTCGATGCACGAAGTCGCAGATTGCCTGCACGCGCGCCCAGCCGGTCGGACCCGACCCGAATTGCTGCCACGCGATCTCCGAGAGCACATCAGTCTCGCAGTAGCGGCTACCCAGCAAAAAGACCAACGTCGATTCCGGCAGGTATTCGACCGGGATCTGCACGGCGCCGGGCACCACGACGTCGGGCAAGCCACTGTCGTTGACCAATGCTTCGGTGCGCAGGACGATCCGGCCAGCCGGAGCGACGAGTCGAGTGCACCAGTTGCCGAACAGATCGCGGTAGGTCGCGAGCGGGACGGAGGGGACGGTCACGAGATGATCCGGGCGCACCAGATCGGACGCGCGCGAATAGTGGACGCTCAGCGCCAGGATCATCGGTGTCGGCTGGGGACAGCGATAGGCCATGTCGAAGCCAACGCGAATCTGCATGTTGTTATCTCGATTGCTCAGGTGCCTGCGCAAGGATCGTGCCGCCTTGCCATTTCGGCCATACCGTACCGAGAGCTGATGTCGGCAGTGCCTGAGGCTACGCTCATTGGCTCGACAATTTCGTCGTGTCCGTAAGTTGAGGGGTACGGCGCTGCGGCGCGCAATGCGCAAGCCCGCGGTCGCGGCGGCCGTGCTGATGCAAGAGTCCCGCAGAGTCGACCCCCACCCCCACTGCGCGCACGAATCCGCATGGCGTCTAGAGTAGCGCCCTGAACGTACCCACAGTCGATGACAGGTTGCACGTGATGGACGCGAGCTCGCAAGACGCCGATCCCGGCGAAACCAACGAATGGCGCGAGGCCTTCGTTGCGATGATGGAGTCGCACGGTGCTCAGCGGGCGCGCTGGATGCTCGACGAGTTGTCGCGTGTGGCGCGCGAACTGCGAATAGGGTGGCAACCCGAACTGTCGACACCCTACGTCAACACGATTGCAGTCGAGTCGCAGCCGCCGTTTCCGGGCGATCTGGCGATCGAAGAGCGCCTTGGCTCGCTGATGCGCTGGAACGCGCTGGCCATGGTCGTCAGGGCCAACGAGGCGTATGGAGAACTTGGCGGCCACATCGCCAGCTATGCGAGTGCGGCCGACCTGTTCGAGGTCGGTTTCAATCACTTCTTCCACGCTCGCCACGCCGGCCATGGTGGTGACCTCGTGTTCTTCCAGCCGCACAGCTCGCCCGGTGTGTATGCACGCGCGTTTCTCGAGGGGCGGTTGAGCGAGGGCGACCTCAAGCACTACCGCCAGGAACTCACTGCCCCGGCATTCACCACGGGCTCCGGTGCACGCGGCCTCAGCAGCTACCCGCATCCGTATCTGATGCCGGACTTCTGGCAGTTCCCGACGGGCTCGATGGGCATCGGCCCGATCAGCTCGATCTATCACGCCCGGTTCATGCGCTACCTGACCGATCGCAAGCTGCTCGATTGCGCCGTCCGAAAGGTGTGGGGTGTGTTCGGCGATGGGGAGATGGACGAGCCCGAGTCGATGAGCGCTCTGACGCTGGCAGCGCGCGAGAAGCTCGACAACCTGGTCTGGGTGGTCAATTGCAACCTGCAGCGTCTGGACGGCCCAGTGCGCGGCAATGGGCGGATCATCGACGAGCTGGAGAAGCTGTTTGCCGGCGCCGGTTGGAACGTCATCAAACTCGTGTGGGGTAGCGATTGGGATGGCCTCTTCGCGCGTGACCGTAGCGGCGCACTGACGCGGGCCTTTGCCAACACTGTCGATGGTCAGATGCAGACCTTCGCAGCCAAGGACGGACGCTACAACCGCGACCATTTTTTTGGCCAGGATGCCGACCTGGCGCAACTCGCCCAGGGAATGACCGATGAACAGATCGATCGCCTCAAACGGGGTGGGCACGATCTCGTCAAGATCCATGCGGCCTATGCGGCCGCCGCCGCCCACCGGGGCCAGCCCACCGTGATCCTCGCGCACACCAAGAAAGGCTACGGCATGGGCGCTGCCGGTCAGGGCAAGATGACGACCCACTCTCACAAGAAGTTCGAGAGCGCTGACCTGCTCGGGTTTCGAAATCGCTTCAATCTGCCTCTGTCCGACGAGCAGGCGACGTCGTTGACCTTCTACAAGCCCGCGCACGACAGCCCCGAGATGCGCTATCTGCGCGAGCACCGGGAAGCACTGGGGGGCTCGATGCCGCGCCGCGAAACGGCCTGCGCTGTCGTGCCCAAGCCCGACCTCGGCGCCTATGGAAAGTTTGCGCTCGAGCCCGATGGCAAGGAGATGAGCACGACCATGGCCTTCGTGCGCATGCTCGGAAACTTGCTGAAGGACCGCTCGATCGGCCCGCGTGTCGTGCCGATCGTCGCCGACGAAGCGCGAACGTTCGGCATGGCCAATCTGTTCCGGCAGGTTGGCATCTATTCGAGTGTCGGCCAGCGCTATGCGCCGGAAGACATCGACTCGATTCTCAGCTATCGCGAAGCGACGGACGGGCAGATCCTGGAGGAAGGCATCAGCGAAGCCGGGGCGATTGCGAGCTGGACCGCGGCGGCCACGAGCTACAGCGTGCACGGCCTGGCGATGCTGCCGTTCTACATCTACTACTCGATGTTTGGCTTCCAGCGCGTGGGCGACCAGATCTGGGCCGCCGCTGATCAGCGGCCGCGCGGCTTCCTGCTCGGGGCGACCTCCGGCCGCACGACGCTCGGCGGTGAGGGCTTGCAGCACCAGGATGGATCGAGCCATCTGATCGCGGCGACGATCCCCAACTGCAAGTCCTATGACCCCGCCTATGCAAGCGAAATGGCCGTCATCGTCGATGCGGGCATTCGCGAGATGCTGGTCGACCAGACGGACGTCTTCTACTACGTCACTCTGATGAACGAGAACTACGCGCAGCCGAACCTTCCGGCCGGCGCAGAGCATGACGTTCTGCGCGGCTGCCATCGAATCCAGAGCCCACCGGCGGGCACGCTGCCGCTGGTCAGTCTGATGGGATCTGGTGCGATCCTCACCGAGGTCGTCAAGGCCGCGGCAATGCTGGCGAGCGAAGGCATCGTGGCCGAAGTATTCAGCGTCACCAGCTGGAGCGAGCTGGCACGCGACGGACAGGCCGCGACGGCCGTCGCCGACGAACCCAATGCACGAATCAGCTTTATCGCGCAGCAGCTTGCAGCAGGACGCGGACCCATCGTGGCTGCCACGGACTACGTGCGTGCGGTACCAGAGAGCATTCGAGCCTACCTTCCGCAGGGGCGACCCTTCGTCACGCTTGGAACAGATGGATTCGGTCGCAGCGACACGCGTGCCGCGTTGCGCTCCTTCTTCGGCGTGGATTCGAAAAGCATTGCCGCGGCGGCCAAGCGAGCGATCTTGTCGAACCAGTAGGTTCACCGCACGGCGGTACGCAGCTGTGCGCGCGCAGCGTGGTGCCGGTGCGCGTCGGAGGCGTTATCGTTCATCCTGGTGGTCTGGGGTCGATGATGTCGGCGGCATCGTCGTCGTACCGCACGATCAAGATCAAGCCGAGGAGTTGCTGAAGATGGCGCGGGAGATCGACGGGCTCCAGCTAGAACAAGCCAAGCTGACCATCGCGGAGAAGTCGCTGCTCAAGGGCTTGGCCGAGCACGCGAGCATCGGGCGATGAGCCACACCGATGCGCCGGGCTTCGACATCGTCGCCTATGGCGAGCCGATGGTCGAGTTCAACCAGACCGGTGGGGGCCAAGGCAGGCTCTACCTGCAGGGCTTCGGCGGTGACAGCAGTAATTTTGCAATTGCCGCATCGCGCCAGGGCGCGCGTGTGGCCTATGCCAGCGCGCTCGGCGACGACCTCTACGGCCGCATGCTGCGCGAACTCTGGCAGCGTGAAGGCGTCGACCACGGCGGCGTGGTCGACGACCCGCAGGCCTTCACCGCAATCTACTTCGTCACCCACGACGACCGCGGGCACCAGTTCCACTTCTTTCGCGCCGGCTCAGCAGCGAGCCGCATGCGGCCGCAGGACCTGCCGCGCGCGGTGATCGAAGGCGCCAAGGTGTTGCACCTCTCGGGCATCTCGCTGGCCCTCAGTGCGCAAGCCTGCGACACCGGTTACGCGGCGATCGACATCGCACGGGCAGCCGACGTGAAGGTCAGCTTCGACACGAACCTGCGCCTGAAGCTGTGGCCGATCGACCGCGCGCGGGTGGTGATGAACGACGTCTTGCGCCGCACGCACATCGCGCTGCCGAGCTACGACGACGTGGTCGCGATCACAGGGCTCGACGAACCCGACGCGATCGTCGACCACTGCCTTGACCTCGGCTCCGAGGTGGTGGCGTTGAAGCTCGGCGACAAGGGCGCGCTGGTCGCCAATGCCGTCGGCGAGCGCTATCGCATCGAGCCGCATCCTTGCAAACCGGTGGACGCCACCGGCGCGGGCGACACCTTCGGCGGCGCTTTTGTCGCCCGCATTGTCGCGGGCGATGGCCTGCGCGATGCCGGGCGCTACGCGGCAGCCGCTGCCGCGCTCTCCACCGAGGGCTACGGCGCGGTCGAGCCGATCCCGCGCGCCGAAGCGGTGCGCCAAGCGCTAGCCCACTGAAGGCCGGACATGAACCCTCGCCAGATCTTCATCACGGGCGCCACGAGCGGAATCGGCGCCGGCATCGCGCGCGCCTTTGCCGCGCAGGGCGACCGCGTCACAGCCACAGGCGCCACCGAGGCCGAGGTCGAGTCCGCCGGGGCCTGCGACGGTATCGTGCATCGCCGACTGGATGTGCGCGATGGCGACGCCGTGAAGCGGCTGGTCGGCGAGCTTGGCGAGCTCGATGTCGTGATCAATTGCGCCGGCGCGATTCGCCGCGGCGCCGAGCACGACCCGGAAGTCTTCGCGCAAACGCTGGACATCAACCTCACCGGCACCATGCGCGTGTGCGCCGCCGCGCGCGCCGGGCTGAAGGCGCGCGCCGGCAACATCGTCAACACCGCCTCGATGCTGAGTTTCTTCGGCGGCGGCCTGGTCCCTGGCTACAGCGCCAGCAAGGGCGGTGTGGCGCAGCTCACCAAGAGCCTGGCGATTGCTTATGCGGAAGACGGCATCCGCGTCAACGCGGTCGCGCCGGGCTGGATCGCCACCCCGCTGACGCAGGCATTGCAGGACGACGCGACGCGCTCGGCGCCGATCCTGGCGCGCACGCCGCTGGGGCGCTGGGGCACGCCGGAGGATGTGGCCGGGCCGGTGCTGTTCCTGTCGAGTGCGGCGGCGCGCTTCGTCACCGGCGTCGTGCTGCCGGTCGACGGCGGCTACCTGATCACATGAAGGAGTACCGACCATGAGCGCGCCCAAGGTTGTGCAACTGCCCGGCATCCAGCCCGAGATCGCCATCCCGGCGATCCCCGACGATGAGCGCGTGTGGGTGCCGCAGGCCGACAACGTGTGGTTCCGCCCGTTGCTGCTGAACACGGTCACCGGCAGTTGGTGCAACTTGCTGCGCGTGCGCAAGAGCGGCGTGCTGTCGCGTCACATCCACCCGAGTTGGGTGACGGGCTACGTCATCAGGGGCAGCTGGCGCTACCTCGAGCACGACTGGGTCGCCAGGGAGGGCAGCTTCGTCTACGAGCCACCGGGCGAGATCCACACGTTGGTGGTCGACGCAGCGGCCGGTGGCGCGCCCGAGATGATCACTTTCTTCAGTATCGCCGGCGCGATGATCTATCTCGACGAAGCCGGCCAGCCCACCGGCTACGAGGACGTGTTCACGAAGATCGACATGTGCCGCCGCCACTATGCGGCGAACGGACTCGGCGATGAGTACGTCGACCAGTTCGTGCGCTGAGAAGCGCCGAGTGAACCCTACGCTCAACAGCACCGTGCTTGCCGCCATCGGAGTGAAGGACACGCCGTGAAGCTCATCGAGCTACTGCATATCGGACCGGTGATTCCGGTGATCGTCATCGACTCGCTCGACAAGGCCGTGCCGCTGGCGCGGGCCCTGGTCGCCGGCGGTGTGCGGGTGCTGGAGGTGACTTTGCGTACCCCTTTTGCGCTGCAGGCCGTGCGTGCCATCGCAACTGAAGTCGAAGGGGCTCTTGTCGGGGTGGGCACCATCACGCACCCCGAGGAATTGAGCGCAGCACTCGACGCAGGCGCGCTCTTCGGCGTCAGCCCCGGCCTGACACCGGAATTGGCCGAGGCTGCGCGCGCAAGCGGCCTGCCCCTGCTGCCGGGTGTGATGACACCCTCCGACGTGATCGCCGCGCGGCTGGCAGGCTACCGCACACTGAAACTCTTTCCGGCACAACAGGCCGGCGGCGTGGCCATGCTGAAGGCGTTGGCGGGGCCGTTCGGCGACGTCAGCTTCTGCCCGACAGGCGGGATCACTGCCGCAACCGCAGGCGACTACCTGGCACTTTCGAATGTGGCCTGCGTCGGTGGTTCATGGTTGACCCCTCCCGACGCAGTAGCCGCGTCGGATTGGTCGCGCATCACCGAACTCGCGCGCGCGAGCGCGCTGTTGCGCAAAGGGCGCCTTGCCTAGACAAGCGGACGACGCGTTGGGAATGGCACGCTCAAGCTGGCAGCACCAGTTCTTGACGCACCGACCAACGCAGGCCGCTCGTTGTCCTTCAACACTCCACGATATTCACAGCCAGCCCGCCGCGCGCCGTCTCCTTGTATTTGGTCATCATGTCGGCGCCGGTTTCGCGCATCGTCTTGATGACCTTGTCGAGCGAGACGTGGTGTGTGCCGTCACCACGCAGCGCCATGCGGGCTGCGTTGATCGCCTTCACCGACGCGATCGCGTTGCGTTCGATGCAGGGGATCTGCACCAGGCCGCCGACCGGATCGCAGGTGAGGCCGAGGTGATGCTCCATGCCGATCTCCGCCGCGTTCTCGACCTGCGCCGGTGTGCCGCCGAGCACTGCGCACAGCGCTCCGGCGGCCATCGAACAGGCGACGCCGACCTCGCCCTGGCAGCCGACCTCGGCACCCGAGATCGAAGCGTTCTCCTTGTAGAGGATGCCGATGGCGGCCGCGGTGAGCAGAAAGTCGATCACCCGCGCATCCGTGGCGCCCGGGACGAAGCGCGTGTAGTAGTGCAGCACGGCCGGCACGATGCCTGCCGCGCCGTTCGTCGGCGCGGTGACGACGCGCCCGCCGGCAGCGTTCTCCTCATTCACCGCGAGCGCGTAGAGGTTCACCCAGTCGAGCACCTGCAGCGGATCGCGCAGCGCGGCCTCGGGGTTCGCGCAAAGCTGCCGGTACAAGTCGGCCGCGCGGCGGCGTACCTTGAAGCCGCCGGGCAGCGTGCCGGCTGTCTTGCAGCCGCGCGCGACGCAGGCCTGCATGACGTCCCAGATGTGCATCAACCCGGCGTCGATTTCGTCATCACCCCGCCAATGCCGCTCGTTGCGCCGCATCAGCTCGGCGATCGTGCAGGGCTCACGGGCGGTCAGTTCGAGCAGATCGGCGCCGCTGTGGAACGGCAGCGGTAGGACCGTGGTGTCCGGTGCGATCACCTTCTGCAGCGTGCCGTCGTGCGCCACTTCGTCACTGACAACGAAGCCGCCGCCGACCGAGTAGTAGAGACGGTTGGCAAGCTCTGCACCCTGCGCATCGAACGCGGAGAAGCGCATGCCGTTGGCGTGGAAGGGCAGCGTTTCGCGGCGGTGGAACGTCAGGTCAGTCTTCTCGTTGAAAGCGATTGCCCGCCGGTCGAGCAGACGCATGCCACGCTCGGCGCGGATGGCCTGTAATAGCGCCGGGATCGCTTCGACATCGACCGTGTCAGGCTCGAAGCCGGCCAGGCCGAGCAGCACCGCCTTGTCGCTGCCGTGGCCCTTGCCAGTCGCGCCGAGCGACCCATAGAGCTGCGCGCGAACGCGCGCCGTGCGGCCGAGCAAGGCATCGTGATCGAGCCGCAGTGCAAACATACGCGCGGCGCGCATCGGCCCGACGGTGTGCGAACTGCTCGGCCCGATGCCGATCTTGAACAGGTCGAAGACGGAGACGGCCATGCGCAATCGTCGCCGGGCGCAGGTCAGGCGCGGCGCAGCGGCACCGCGAAGCCACGTGCCACGCCCGGCCGCGCCATCAGCGCCTGGTACCAGCGTTGCACATGCGGAAAATCGGCGAGATCGACCTTGTGGCGCGGATGGCGCCAGGCCCAGCCGAGGATCGCGAAGTCGGCGATCGAGAGTTCACCGGCGAAGTATTCGCTCTCGGCGAGGCGCGCGTCCATCACGCCGTAGAGGCGTCTCGTCTCGGCCATATAGCGCTTCAAGCCGTAGTCGCGCGACGTTTCGTCGTCGAGAGCGATGAAGTGGTGCACCTGGCCCGGCATCGGCCCGAAGCCGCCCATCTGGAACATCAACCACTCCATCACCGCGGTGCGTGCGCGCAAATCGCGTGGCCAGAATTCGCCGGTCTTCTCGCCGAGGTAGACGAGGATCGCGCCGGACTCGAAGACGTTGATCGGCGTGCCGTCCGGGCCGTCGGGATCGACGATCGCCGGAATCTTGTGGTTCGGACTCAGCCGCACGAAGGCCGGATCGTGCTGCTCGCCGCGCGTGATGTCCACCACGTGGACGCTGTAGGGCAGGCCCATCTCTTCCAGCGCAACGCTGATCTTGCGGCCGTTGGGGGTGTCGAAGGTGTGCAGTTCGATGCTCAAGACGTCTCCGGGGTCAGGTCGACGCGACCGAGCGCGGCCGCAGCCAGTGCTGGCTGGCGAGCGTAACGCCGATCAGCACGAAGCCGGCGAGGTCGCTCATCCAGCCCGGCTTGATCAGCGTCAGCGCGGCGACGATCAGCAGCAACCGCTCCCACCAGCGCGCCGGGCCGAGGAAGAAATGCTCGTGCAGTCCGCCGGCAAGGCAGACGACGCCGATCGTCGCCGTGACGATCGCGAGCGCGACCGTGGTCGGGTCACCGATCAGCAGCAGCGAGGGCGCGAAGACGAACATGAAGGGGATGATGTAGCCGGTGAGTCCCAGCTTGACCGCGGCCCAGCCAGTGTCCATCAGCGTCGAACCCGAGATCGCGTTGGCCGCATAGACGGCCATCGCCACCGGCGGGGTGATGGCGGACAGCACGGCGAAATACAACACGAACAGATGCGCCGCTTCGACCGCAACGCCGAGCTTGACCAACGCCGGCACCAGCAGCGCCACCTGCACGATGTAGGCCGGCGTTGTCGGCAGCCCCATGCCGAGCAGGATGCCTGCGAGCATGGTCAGCAGCAGCGCCAGCAGCAGCGAGTTCTGTGACAACGCAAGCACGACACCGGTGAACGCAAGGCCGAGGCCGGTGAGCGTGATGACGCCGATCACGATGCCGGCGCAGGCGCATGCGAGCGCGACGACGAGCGTGTTGCGTGCGCCGCTCTCCAACGCCTCGACGATGGCGCGCCATCCGAAGGTGCGCCGTGTGTTGGCGCGCAGCCAAGTGGTCGGGATCACCGAGGCGATGCCGACGAGTGCCGAGAACGCCGCGCTGCGGCCACTGAGCAGCACAGCGACGATCACGACCAGCGGCAGGAACAGATGGCCGCGCTCGACAAGCACCTGACGCATGCGCGGCAGCTCTGCGCGCGGCAGGCCGACAAGGCCGATGCGCTTGGCCTCGAAGTGCACCGCCATGAAGACGGCCACGTAATACAGCACCGCCGGCAGCAACGCGAAGGCGGCGACCTTGAGGTAGGAGACGCCGAGGAACTCGGCCATCACGAAGGCCGCCGCGCCCATGATCGGCGGCATCAACTGGCCGCCGGTGGAGGCGACCGCCTCGACCGCGCCGGCAAACGCCGGCCGATAGCCGGTGCGCTTCATCAGCGGAATCGTGAAGGTGCCGGTCGTCATGACGTTGGCGACGGCGCTGCCCGAGACGGTGCCGAACAGGCTGCTCGTGATCACCGCCACCTTGGCCGGTCCGCCCGAGCTGTGGCCGGCGATGGCGAGCGCAAAGTCCATGAACAGCTGACCGGCGCCGCTGCGTTCGACGAAGGAGCCGAACAGGATGAACAGCATGACGTAGGTCGCGGAGACATAGAGCGGGATGCCGAAGATGCCCTCGGTCGTCAGGTAGAGCTGATCGAGCATGATGCCGACCGACTGCCCACCGAACGTCAGCCCATAGACAAGAAACACGAGCGCGGTAACGGGCAATGCCCAGCCGGCGGCGCGCCGTGTGGCCTCGAGCATCAGCACGATCAGCAGGCCGCCGAAGACGTAGTCGGCGGCGCGCGGATCATCGACGTAGTAGATGCGGTTCTGGATGTAGTCGAGGCTTGCGGCCGGGTAGAGCGCCGCCGCCACGGCGAGCAGCACGAGCAGCAGATCGACCGGGCCGACACGATCGGCCTTGCCGGAGAGCCCGGGCAAGATGAGGTAGGCGAGCGCCAGCGCGAATGCGAGGTGCGCCCCGCGCATGACGTAGGCGTCGGGTGGTCCTACGAACGCCACCCAGAGGTGGAAGGCCGACATCGCCACCGCGATCGCGGTGATCAGGCGGCGCGCGAAGGCGGCGGGCAGAGAGGGCATGCGCGGGCTCCGGCGAGCGGCAGCTTCACGAGGTCATCGCGGCGATGGCACCGCTGCGACGCCGAGCGCCGCGGCCGCGGGGGCCGCAGCGCTCGCAAGCGATCAGAGAACGCCCGCTTCCTTGTAGTACTTCAGTGCGCCCTTGTGCATCGGCACGCCGATGTCCTCGGCCATCATCTTGGGCGTCGTCACGGCCATGTCCTTTGCGATCACCGCAAGGTCGGCCTTGTTGTCGACCATGCCCTTGAGCACCTTGTAGACCACCGCCTCGTCGAGGTCGCAGCGGGCAATCACGTGCGTTGCGTAGCCGATGGTTTGCACGTCCTTGGTCTGCTTCGGGTAGCTGTTGGCCGGGATGACGAGCTTGGTGTAACCGGGATTGAGCTTCTTCATCGCTGCCAGCTTGTCGTCGGGGATGCCGATGATCGTCACGTCGCGTGCCGAAGCCAGGTCCATGATCGCCGAGGCCGGCACCGCGGTGCCGAGCGTGAAGGCCTGCGCGTTGCTGTCCTTCATCAGCGAGACGGCGTCGGTGTAGGAGACGAAGCTGGTGCGCGAGAGGTCGTCGTACTTCAGACCGTAGACCTCGAGCGCCTGCTGGCTGATGAACTCCGCCGTGTTGCCCTTCGGCTGCAGTGCCACCGACTTGCCCTTGAAGTCGCCGATCGAAGTGATCTTCGCGTCCGCATTGGCGACGACCTGGAAGTACTGCGGATAGAGCGTCGCCACGTTGCAGACGTTGGTTGCCTTGGCCTCGAAGGGCGCGCGGCCGGCCACACCGTCGACGGTGGAAATCGAGTTGGCGAAGCCGAGGTCCGCCTTGCCCGCTTGCACGCCCTTGACGTTGGCGATGCCCGCGCCAGGCAGCACCTGCACCTTCATCCCCGCCTTGTCGGCGATATTGGCGATCGCGCCGCCGAGCGGGTACCACGAGCCGCCTTGCGGCCCGGTCATCAACTTGAGCTGCTGGGCCTGCGCAGCACCGACGGTGCAGGCGAGGGCGGCGAGAACGACGATGGTGTGGATTGGGTTGGATCGCATGAGCTTGCTCCTGTGGATGATCTGGCAGAGACGGAACTTGCGCATGCTAGAACCGGTGAGCCCGCAGCAGTATGGGCACTTACGCGCACGGCGAAAGAGACACGGGCGTCCCCCGGCTCCGCGGCGGAGGCGCTGAGCGCCATACTCACGCAGGTCGGGAGATGCACTTCCTTGCCTCGATCCGGGGGCGGGCAACGAGGATCGAGGGCGCGGGCGATCGCCCGTCAGCCGCTGATCGCCTTCGTCAGCCGAAGCGTCGGCGGGCGGTGTGTCCGATCACGCCAACGAGGCCGAGCATCAGCAGTGCGGTGGTCGAGGGTTCAGGCACTGCGGAGAGCACGCCGAACAGGCCATGCTCTTCGTCGTCCGGCCCCGCGGTGAAATACAACAGAGCACTGCTGCCGGCAGAGCCGTCGTTGCCGGGGCTGATCGCCCAGAGCCCGTCGATCGCCAACGGCGAACCGCCGGCGCCGGCAACTGACCGAGGAAGCTGTGCGTCGCCGCGTCGTAGGCGTTGATCCGGCCGTCGCCGAAGTTGCCGACCAGCAGGGCGCCTGCCCAGGCGCCGAACGATGAAGGTGCAATCGCCAAGCCCCAAGGCGCATTGAGTGTGTCCCCGGTCGCAATGCGACCCAGGAACTCGCCGTTGAGATCGAACGCATCGACGATTCCCAACCCTGGCCCCTTCGTCTCCTCGTCGTCGCCGGAGCATGATGCGCGCTCCTCGGTGTGAAGAGCAACGTATAGGCGCGGCCCAGGCATTTGTCCAAGGTCGCTCCCTAGCTTGAAGGGTTGCGAAGACCTCGACAGGTTCGTGGACGCGGCGCGCGCCGTCGTCACTCCTTCGGCCTATTCCGCGTAGCTCGCCACCGGCACGCAGCTGCAGAATAGATTGCGGTCGCCGTAGACGTTGTCGATGCGTCCGACCGGTGCCCAGTACTTCTGCTGCCTCAATCCGCTGACAGGGAACGCCGCCTGCTCGCGTGTGTACGGGTGCGGCCAGTCGGCGCCGAGCAGCGCCGCCGCGGTGAAGGGGGCGGCCTTCAGCGGGTTGTCGTCGCGCGGCCAGAAGCCGGACTCGATTTGCGCGATCTCGGCGCGGATCGCGAGCATCGCATCGATGAAGCGGTCGAGTTCGGCGAGCGATTCGCTCTCTGTCGGCTCGACCATCAAGGTCCCAGCCACGGGGAACGACAGCGTCGGCGCATGAAAGCCGTAGTCGATCAGGCGCTTGGCGACGTCCTCGGCCGTCACGCCCGAGCTCTCCTTCAGCGGTCGCAGATCGAGGATGCATTCGTGTGCAACGCCACCTCCCTTGATGCCTTCGATGTTGCCGCTGAAGTGGATGTCGTACGCGCCGTCCAGGCGCGCCGCGATGTAGTTCGCGTTCAGGATCGCAACCTCCGTCGCCGCGCGCAGGCCACCGGCGCCCATCATGCGCATGTACATCCAACTGATCGGCAGCACGCCCGCATTGCCGAGCGGTGCGGCCGAGACCGCGCCCACTGCACCGTCGAAGCCCGCGGTCCGGTGGGCCGGCAGGAAGGGCACCAGGTCCGCGGCAACGCACACCGGCCCGACACCGGGCCCACCACCGCCGTGCGGAATGCAGAAGGTCTTGTGCAAGTTAAGGTGGCTCACGTCACCGCCGAATTCGCCCGGCGCGGCCAGGCCGACGAGTGCATTCAGGTTCGCGCCGTCGACATACACGCGCCCGCCGTGCTCGTGGACGAGCGCGCACAGTTCCTTCACGCGTGCCTCGAAGACGCCGTAGGTCGAGGGGTAGGTGATCATCGCTGCGGCCAGCCGTTCGCGGTGCTGCGCGCACTTCGCACGCAGGTCCGCCAGATCGACATTGCCCATCGTGTCGCACTTCACGACGACCACCTTCAACCCCGTCATGCCGGCGCTTGCCGGGTTCGTGCCGTGCGCCGATTCGGGAATCAGGCAGATGTCGCGCTGCGAGTCGCCGCGGCTGACATGCCAGGCCCGGATCGCGAGCAGGCCGGCGTATTCGCCCTGCGATCCGGCGTTCGGCTGCAGGCTGACACCGGCATAGCCGGTCGCCTGCGCCAGCCAGGCGCAAAGCTGATCGTTCAACTCCCAGTAGCCCGCGAGTTGATCGCGCGGCGCGAACGGATGGATCTGCGCAAACTCGGGCCAGCTGATCGGGATCATCTCGCTCGTCGCGTTCAGCTTCATCGTGCAACTGCCGAGCGGGATCATGCTTCGGTCGAGCGCGAGGTCCTTGTCGCTCAGGCTGCGGATGTAGCGCAGCATCTCCGTCTCGCTATGGTGCGAGTTGAACACCGGGTGCGTCAGGTAGCTGCTGGTGCGGCGCAACGCCTGCGGAATCATCGGCTCGATGCCCGCCTCGAACGCGTCGAAGTCCGGCAGCGGCTGGCCCGGCGCGGCGAACACCTGCCACAGCGCGCGCAGGTCCTCGCGCGTCGTCGTCTCGTCGAGCGCGATGCCGAGCATCGTGTCGCCCCATTCCCGATAGCGGCGCAGGTTCATCCCCGCTGCCTCGGCCCGCGCGGCGATCTCGGCCGTCGCGTCGCCGGTGTCGAGCGTCAGGGTGTCGAATGCGTCGTCCCGCCGCACCTTGACGCCAAGCTCGCGGAGACCGTGCGCCAGCACCGCCGTATAGCTCGCAACGCGCTGCGCGATGCGCTTCAGTCCAGCCGGCCCGTGGTAGACGGCGTACATGCTGGCGATCACCGCCAGCAACACCTGCGCAGTGCAGATGTTGCTTGTCGCTTTCTCGCGCCGGATGTGTTGCTCGCGCGTCTGCAGCGCAAGTCGGTAGGCCGGCTCACCGTGGGAATCGACGCTGACGCCGGCAAGGCGCCCCGGCAAGCTGCGCTTGTATTCATCGCGGCAGGCGAGGTAGGCGGCGTGCGGGCCGCCGCCGCCCATCGGCACGCCGAAGCGCTGTGTGCTGCCGAGCGCGATGTCCGCGCCGATCTCGCCCGGCGGCACGATCAAGGTCAACGCCAACAAGTCGGCGCTGACGATGAAGGCGGCGTCGTGCGCATGGATGCGCGCAGCGTCTTCGCGGTGATCGTGGATAGCGCCGCTTGTCGCCGGCAGCTGCGTGAGCACAGCGAAATAGTCGCCGCCGTCCAGGAGCTTGTCCCACTCTTCGGCAGAGTTCGCGAGCACAACCGTGATGCCGAGCGGCTGGGCGCGCGTGCGGATCACCTCGATCGTCTGCGGGTGCGCATCGCCGGCGACGACGAAGGTGTCGCTCTTGCTCTTCACGCTGCGCTTGGCGAGCGTCATCGCCTCCGCCGCGGCAGTCGCCTCGTCGAGCATCGATGCATTGGCGATCGCCATCCCGGTCAGGTCGCAGACCATGGTCTGGAAGTTGACGAGCGCTTCCAGGCGCCCCTGCGAAATCTCGGCCTGATAGGGTGTGTAGGCGGTGTACCAGGCAGGGTTCTCGAGGATGTTGCGAAGGATGACGCCCGGCGTGTGCGTGCCGTGATAGCCCTGCCCGATGAAGCTCTTCAAAACCTTGTTCTTCGCGGCAATCGCGCGCAACTCGGCGAGCGCCTGCGCCTCGCTTGCGGGCGCGGGCAGAACCATTGCTTCACCGCGAGCGATGTTGCTGGGGACGACGGCCTCGATCAGCGCCGCGCGCGATGCACAGCCGATCGCCGACAGCATGCGCGTCTCGTCGGCGGCGTCAGGCCCGATGTGACGCGCCGCGAACTCAGGGGCGTTTTCGAGATCGCTCAAGGATTGGAGGGAGGTCGACATCGACATGGCAAAGTCCTGCGCGACGGCGCCGTCACCGGCCCGCCGCATGGAGCCTCGTGGCGAGGCGAGGGCGTCAGAGAGTCTTGAGCAGCGCGTCGTACTCGGGCACGTCCATGAGCTGGTCGTACTCGGTCATGTCGGCGATGCGAACCTTGAAGAACCAACCGTTACCCATTGGGTCGGTGTTTGCGAGCGACGGGTTGGCACGCAGGTCCTCGTTGACCTCGACGACTTCGCCGCCGACCGGCATGCAAAGATCCGCTGCCGCCTTGACCGACTCGACGACACCGGCCACGTCGCCCTTGCCAAAGCTTGCGCCGACGGAGGGCAGATCAACGAACACGATGTCGCCCAATGCGTCTTGCGCGTGCAGCGTGATGCCGACGGTCGCGGCCTCATGGTCCTCAATGTTGATCCATTCGTGGTCGGTGGTGAAGCGGGTCGTCATCGACGGTCTCCTGGTCGTTGTCGTGAAAGAAAAGAGGGGCGGGAATGGTCAGCTTGCGCCATTCAGCCGCGGAAGTAGCGGTGCGGCGTGAAGGGCATGGCCTGCACGCGCATCGGGATCTTCTGGCCACGCACGTCGGCGTAGACCTCGTGATGCGGCAGGGCATGGTTGGCCGCGAGGTAGGCCATCGCAATCGGCTTGCCGACGGTCGGGCCGAGCGTCCCGCTGGTGACGACGCCGATGCGTCGCCCCTGGGTGTCGTTGAGCTGGGTGCCTTCGCGCACCGGCACGCGCTCGAGGCCGACCAAGCCGACCCGCTTGTGGGGCACGCCGGTGGCCATCTGGCCTTCGATGGCGCTCGCGCCCGGATAGCCGCCTGCGCGCTCGCCGCCCGGACGCCGGACCTTCTGGATCGCCCACGTCAGTCCGGCGTGCACGGGCGTCACGCGGGTGTCGATGTCGTGCCCATACAGACACAGGCCTGCTTCGAGCCGCAGCGTATCGCGCGCGCCGAGTCCCGCCGGCTTGACCTCCGGCCGAGCGAGCAGGGCACGCGCGAGCGCCTCGGCCGCGCTCGGCGGCACCGACATCTCGAAGCCGTCCTCGCCGGTGTAGCCCGAACGCGTGACGTAGCAGCTGGCGCCGGCCAGTTCGAACCAACCGCCGCTCATGAACGTCAGCGCAGCGACTCCCGGTGCCAAATGCCCGAGCGCGGCGACCGCCTTCGGTCCCTGCAGCGCGAGGAGCGCTTGTGTCGGCATCGGCTGCACACTGCACTTGTGACCGATGTGCGTCGTCAGATGCGCAACGTCACCCACTTTGCCGGCGGCGTTGACGATCAGCAGCAGATCGTCGCCGCTGCCGCCGCCAGCGGTGCGCCGCGCGATCATCAGGTCGTCGACGAGGCCGCCTGCACTGTTGGTGAAGAAGGCGTAGCGCTGCTTGTTCGCGCCGAGCCCGATCACATCGACCGGCACCAGAGTTTCGAGAGCGCGATCGGCGCCCTCGCCGGTGAGGCGCACCTGGCCCATGTGCGAGACATCGAACAGCGCGGCCGCGCTGCGGCAGTGGTGATGCTCGGCGAGGATGCCGCCGGGGTAGGACACCGGCATGTCGTAGCCGGCGAACTCGACCATGCGGGCTCCGAGTTCAAGGTGCAACGCGTGCAGCGGCGTGCGCTGCAGCTGGGTCGAAGAGGTGGAAGCGTCGTTCATCGCGAACCTTTCGAGGGCGTGCCGATCACCGCACTGTAAGCCGATGAAGAAGCCCTCGCTGTCCGCTTTACCTGAGAGCGCGGAAGTGACTCGATTCCGCATCTGAAGAGCAAGCCAGCTTGGTTCTCGGCGCATTGCGCCTGGGTGAGCCCGTGGAGACGGCGCAGGCCCGAGATCAACGACGGGCCGGGGGTTGCAAGGGGAAAGCTCATGTCATCGGCCTCGGGAGGTAGATGACGGAATGCTAGCGGATGCCGGCACGTGGGCCAGGCGCTGGAGCATCGTCTCCCGTCGTCGGAGGCATCAGCAACGATCAAATGCGTGGCCGCGAATCAGTTTGGATTGGTATACGCCGACTTCACCGTCGTGAAGAACTCCTGCGCGTAGCGGCCCTGTTCCCTCGAACCATAGGGGCCCGTCTGTCGAGGCTCCGAATGCGGTTCTTGTGATCGATGGTGTCCGCCGAGCGCCGATGAACCCGGCCGCACGCGCCGATTGGGGACAAGTGCCGCGATTTATTCCGAACCCATGAAGAGTTCCAAGCCGGCCAACCCGCGGCCCGCGCGATTCTCGCGCCCTGTAGCGCCTTCGACGATTCGGTTCAACGCAAAGCGGTCAAGCAATTTCACGGCGCGCCCATCAATCTGCATCAGACCCTCACGCTGAAGTCGCGAGAACAGACGACTCACGGTTTCCAATGACAGACCCAAGTAGCTTCCGATTTCCTCGCGCGTCATCCTCAGCACGAACTCGCACGACGAGTAGCCGCGCGCGTGATACCGCTGCGACAGTTCGAGCAGAAACACAGCGAGGCGCTGGTCCGCGCTCATTGTTCCCAACAGGAACATCAGCTTCCGTGCCTCTGCGAACCGGTGCGCCAGCAAGCGATGAAGATTGTGCTGGAAAGCGACATTGCGACGGGCGAGACTTTCGATTTCGTCGAATGGCATCTGGCAAACTTCCGTGTCTTCCAGCACCGTCGCCTGACATTCGTACGTGCCGGCATTGATTCCATCCAAACCGATGATCTCGCCAGTCGTGTAGAAGCCGGCTACCTGCTCTCTTCCGTCGCCCGCGAGCATCAGGGTCTTGCACCACCCTGTTCTGATGGCATAGAGAGCGTTGAACCGACCCCCGGCTCGGTAGAGCACCTCGCCCCTTCGCAGGCGGATTCGCTTGGTCAAGAGTTGTTCGACATGCGCGCTCGCGTCTTGGTCGAGTCCCTCGAACAGGCAAAAGTCCGACACCTTCAAGGGCGAGCACTGCGCCGCGCCACCCGAGACCGCATGTAGCGTCGTCCTGACGAAACGCATCGGTCAACGCAGCTTGCTTCGGATTCTTGAACTCGCGTTCTCGATCAATTGCCCGCCGCGTGAGTCGCGCAATCGCTTCTGTGAGGATGGCGTCGTGGCTTGAAGTGCCGACGCGAGGTTCGGTCGTCATTGTCTTCCTTGCGGCGCTGCCGTGACGGCCGCGGCGGAATCGCCGCGTCTTCCGAACGAATGGTGTCGGGCCAACCAAACGGTGTCTGTTCGATACTGCACACAAGGACTATGGCCCCCCTAGGACCTGAGATGGCCGGCGGCGCCAAGGATGACCACAAGCCCCAGCCCCGCAAGCACCACCGTAAGCATGTGCGCGTCGTAGCGCACCAGAAGGCCCCGCATACTGTTCAGTGGCGACCTCACCCTGTCACCGAACGTCAACCAGAGCAACAGGGGGGCTGCGATCCCCAGGCCTGACACGACAGTGAAGACGAACAGCGCAAGGGCTTGAGCCACTGGCGCCGGAGTGGCAGCGGCGATGGCCAGCCCCCCCGATGCCACCAGCACGGCATTCTTGGGGTTCAGCACCACGAGAACGAAGCCCAGCCCCGCCGCACCCGGCGAAGTCAGCGTGTCCAGCACCTTCACCCAGCCGGGCGGGGCGGGTTCCTCCCCATGTTTGGGCCTGCCCCGCCACTTGCGCCATGCCAGTCCCAGCAGAACGCTGCCCAGAAGAACACGCAACCAGGCCATGCCGCGCGACATGTCACCGGCGGCAAAGACGAAGAGATCGGCGGTCAATATGATGGCCCCCGCAAGGACTACGAAGCCACCGGCATAGCCTGCCAGAAACCAGCTCAGGACCCGGATCGCGCCGCGGGACAACAGCGTCAGCGGCACGGCCATCAGCGGCAAAGTGGCCAGAACAATGCCAAAGGCGATGGGCAGCGATTCGGGAATTGCCTGAAACATTGGACTCCTGAAGCACGCGGTCGCAGTTGGATTGCCGACCTGACGCGCACGGTGAGTCGGTGAGCTTGCCAGTCTCGATGCGGAATGGAAGGATTCTCTCGCGCGGAGACAACAATGAGCCGCTGGTGAATTCGGAACGGGTGCAGGGTGCGCTGAAGGCGCGGTTCAAACCCAGGCGATTTCGCTGTAGATCATGTCTTGACCGATCAGACAGCTCGAGGCCGCACAGGGTTGCTGGCTCGACCCGCGGTCGCGGATCACGAGCGTCGGCTTGCCCTTGTTCCGGGGCGTGGCAGCGCGGTGATGGCCTGGTAGGTCGTGACCGCTTCAACTAGGCGGCGGCTTGCGGGCGCCGAGATCGGCGGGTCAGCTGGCGCGACCCGACCCTCTCCAGACATTCGATGCAATGAATTGTTGCGCGCAAAGCGGCCGTTCGCGAAATCGCCGCCGGCCGCGGTGGCATGAAGTCTAGCGGTGACATCACCAGGTGCGTCGGCCAGGGCTTCTTCGACTTGAGACCCACCTCGCCCGCCTCGTTGCATTGCGCCCGCTCGATTGCCAACGCCGCAGCGCATAGCGTTTGCGCGAGATCGGCGCCTCGCATCATCGCGTTCTGCACCGTCAGCACCCTCTGGCCGGCACGCGAGCCATTGGCGACCTGAAGGAGGCCGGTAGCCGGCGCGGTGGGATCGGCAGCCGTGGTCGACCATCAGCAACCTCGATCCGGTTATCACGCTGCTGCAGCGCTCGGGCGACCTGAAGGGCATCTCCGACCCGCGCAAGTTTGCGGAGTCCGAGAAGGTCTTCGGCGGTCCGATGCCCGCCGGTTGCCTGTATGAGGCGCAAACCTTCATCGACAAGCACCCGGAGACGATCCAGGCGCTCGCAAACGCAATCGTGCGCGCCACCAAGTGGATCCAGGCCGCCGGCGCATCCGACGTCGTGAAGGCCGTGCCCGAAAGCCATCTGCTCCGCGATCGCGCGGTCTACATCGACGCCTTCCTCGCCAGCAAGGACGCGCTCTCTCCAGATGGCGTGATCCCCCAAGCCGGCCCGCCGACCGCGCTGCGCGCGCTACATCGGACCGTCCCTTGCCCGCCCTCGTCGACAAATAGCGCGCTCCGAGACACTGTTTTCCGGGTTCGTCATCGGGCTGTTGGCGCGCCCGCGCCGCATGCCTAGGCTTGCTCCCATTCGAGTCCCCCGCGTCTATCTCTGCACCACCGCAGAGGTGGCACCCACGGGTCAACTTCATCGGGAGTGCAGCATGACATCCAATCGACATCAACACGACTTCTTGCACGATCGGGCGCGTCGCGCCGGCCTCGGGCTTGCTGGCCTGGCTATCGGACTCGCATGGTGCGCTGCCGTGCTGGCCCTGTTCGCCCAAGCGTCGCCGTCACACTGGTTGCGATCAGCCCGGAGGCGATCGCTGCGGTCGAGGCTTGCCGACAACACGCGCCACGTGCAGCGGGCGATGCCTGCGTGCGCGAGCTCGTGCCGCAATGGCAGGCGGCCGAACGGCGCAAGACCATGCTGGCATCCAAGCGCTGAGTGGGGGCGGTGCCCAAGCCGGCCCAGGGCCGACAGCGCTTCGTCCGCCACGATTCGAGTTCATCCCGCCGATTCCCGTGTTCATCGCAACATGCAGCGTGCGGCGATCTCTCGCCGCAGACTGCTCCACACGGCGAAGGCGAATGGTTCGCTTGGCGCCGAAACCCAAGGAGGCCAAACAATGCAACACTCGCAACGTATGCCACTCAACCTCGCCGCGATTGCCTGCAGTCTTGCGCTGGGCGCGTGCGGCGGCGACGACGACGTACCGGTGACGATCGCCGTCGTCGGCCCCAACGCCGTCTCCGCATGGAACGAGATTGCCACGACAACCATCACCGCCCCGCCATCGGCGCCCGGCGTCGGGACGCCTGAGGAACAGCGGCCCAATTACGCAGTCGATCTAGCCGCCGTGCACGTCGCGGTGTACGACGCCGTCATCGCCATCGCCGGCACCCACAAGCCCTACGCCGTGACCCCCAAGGCGCGGACCGACGGCGCTTCGCAGGAGGCGGCGACGGCGGCGGCGGCCTACGGTGTGCTGCGCGCGCTGTTTCCCAACCGAGCCGCGCAGTACCAGGCTGCCTACGATGCCTACGTCGCGGCGCTGCCCAACGACAAGGCGCGCGCGCGCGGCCTCGCCGTCGGCGCCGAAGTGGCGGCCGGCATCGTCGCGCTGCGTGCCAACGACGGCCGCTCGGTTGTCCTGGCGCCCTACGTGGCCGGCAGCGCGCCCGGCCAGTTCCGCGGCATGGATCCGATCGGGCGCCCCTATTCGCACATCAAGCCGTTCGTGCTGACCTCGAACGCACAGTTCCGCGCGCCCGGCCCGCCCGCGCTCGCCAGCGCCGCCTACGCGACCGACGTCAATGAAACAGCGGCCCTCGGCTCGGCAACCAGCGCCACGCGCACCGCCGATCAGACCGAGGCTGCGAAATTCAACACGATGCCGCCGCCGTTCTTCTGGACCACCAACCTGCGTCCGTTTGCGATGACGAGCCGTAGCCTGGCCGAACAAGCGCGCCTGATGGCGTTGCTCTGGGTGACCCATGCGGACGCCACCAATGCCTGCTTCGAATCGAAGTACCACTTCGATGCCTGGCGCCCGTCAAGCGCGATCACGCTCGCCGACACTGACGGCAACCCCGCCACCACCGCGGATGCAGCATGGACCCCGGTCGTGCCGACGCCCAACCACCCCGAATACCCGGCGGCGCACAGTTGCGTCACCGGTGCCACGATCGCGGTGCTGCGCGCGTACTACGGCACGCCCAACGTCAACTTCAGCGTCAGCAGCAGCGTCACCGGCACCACACGCACCTTCACCACGCTCGCCGCCTGGGAAGACGAAGTGCAGATCGCCCGCATCGCCGGCGGCATGCACTTTCGCACCTCGACAGTGGACGGCGCGGCGCTCGGCAAGAGCGTCGGCGAGTGGGTCGTCATGCACGCGTTTGCGCCGAAATAGCCCGTCAGCGATACCCGGGGCCGGCAACCCGCCGGGCCCGGGCGTCACATCTGGCGGAACAGGTGCGCGTGCGCCTCGCTCACCACCAGCTTCTCGTCCCGTGCCTTCAGCTTCACGAGGATACGCCCGCGAAAGTCGCGCGTGACGCCGGCAATTGCGTTTGCATTGACGATGGTCGAGCGGTGGATCGGCCAGAAGCAGGCCGGATCGAGTTCCTCCTGAAGCTCCTTCAACGGGCGGCGTATCAACGCGTCGTTCTGCGCGGTGACAACGCGCGTGTACTTGGTGTCGGACTGAAAGTACAACACCTCGTCGACCGTGATCAAGCTCACGTCCTGCCCCTTGGATGCGTTGATCCAGCGCAGGTGTTTGCGCGTCGGGACGGCGCTCGCCAGCTCGCGTAGCAGACTGTCCAGTGGCGCCGGGGCACTGCCAACACGCTGGCGGAGCCTGCCCACGGCCAGCGCGAGCCGCTCGACCGTGTAGGGCTTCAGCACATAGTCGACCGCACCTTGCTCGAACGCCGCCACTGCGTGCGCGTTATAGGCGGTGACGAACACCACATGGCAGCGCGCAGCCACCTGTCGCGCCACCTCCAGGCCGGTGAGGCCGGGCATCTCGATGTCGAGAAAGATGATGTCTGGCGCCAGGCTGTCGAGCAACTGCAGCGCCTCGAAGCCGTTGCTCGCCTCGCCGATGATGCGCAGTTCGGGCCAGAGCGAACCGAGGTGCGCTCGCAGCTCACCGCGCAACACGGCCTCGTCTTCGGCGATCAGGGCGGTCGCTTGGGTCATGGCTTGCGCTCCCTCAGGCTTTGCCCGCGGTTGCGGGTTTGAGCTCGATCAGCAGCGCGCGCATGTCCTTGCCGGAAATGTTCTCCACTTCGTGTGTCTCCGCTTCGCTCCAGAACACATCGCCGATCTGGTTCTCGCCTCCGAAGGTTTTTCCCTCGGGAGTTCTGCCACTGACTCTTCCCGGGGTGAGCAGCACGGTGAGATGAGCCGGGTGCGAATGCATGCCGTTGCCGCACACCCCCATGCCGGGTCGGCTGTTGAACTCGAGCACACGCAGCTTGTCGTTCTCGAACGCCACCTTGTAGGCGCGCGGCTGCACCGCAGCCGCATCCTGCGCCTGCACTGCGTCCGTCGCCACCAGCGTGGACAGCAACGCGAGCAGGGCGAGCCGCCGGTCGCCATCGTCGAGGCCGGCGCAGGAGTTCGGGTTGTCATTCATGGTTCATCTCCTTTGTTGAAGGGTCAAACGGCGGGGGAAGCGAAGCTGGCCGCGGCAACGCGCCGATCGGCAGCGCCAGCTCGAAGGCGGGATGCGCCGTGCCGGCATGCACGGCCAGGGTCCAGTCAGCGCCAAACAGCTCATGGAGCCCGATCCGCAGCCGGTACGCGAGCTCGGGCGCGAGCCATGGCCCCGGGGCCAGGCCGACGCGGCCCATGCTCAGACGGCATGTCGTGACGCCCCGCCGAACCCGCAAGGTAGCTCGCGAACCAGCAGGCGCGGTGGACGAAAGGCAATCCATCACCGGCAGCAACATCAGCGAGGGAAAGGGCAGCTCGGGCAAGCGCTCCGGAACATCGAACTCCCAGGCAATCCGATTCGGCTCCAACTCGGCTAAAACGGTGGCATACAGCACGGCCAGTTCCACTTCGTCTTGCAGCGTAGATGCGCGGCCGCGTACGCCGGGCATGGCGGCGCGCAGAAAGCCCACCAGCGGGTCGAGTAACCGGTCGACGCCAGCGCGGTCGCTAACGTAGCGGCGCTCGACCTCAGTCATCACCCGCAGCAGGAACGCCGGATCGACCTGACCCTCGAGGGAACGCAGGCTCTCGACGCTGAGCGCCGCCTGGGTCCGCTGACGTTCGATCTCGGCCCGAGCGAGCAGCGTGCGCGTGCGTTCGGAGCGCGCGTTCAGGCGATAGGCCGCAACATACAGTCCGCCGTAGAACATCGCGCCCCAAAAGACGTGGACGCTCTGGCCTTGGAGCCAGGTCTCCGGGCGCCAGGCCGGCACGGCGATCCACCAGGCCGCGCTGGCAAGCGCCGCAAAGGCGACCAGGAACAGGGCGACATTGCTCCCGACCAAACGGCGCTCCAGCAGCGTCGCCGCGGCGACGAGTACAACGCCCGTCACGCACCACTGCAGAAGAACCAGCGTCAGGAAACCCTGCAGTTCGACAGCAGGAATCTCGCTCAACGGCAGCGCAAACGACTCCATCGCCCCGGCCGCAACGCCCCACAGCACACCGTGACCGAGCACGCGGCGCCAGCGCAGGCCGCGCTGTGTCGACCGCGCCGACGGCGATTGCGCTACCGCTTGGCCCAGCATCGGCACCGCGTTCATGCTGCTACCTCGCGGCGAGTGAAGGGCAGGCTCATCGTGGCCCGCACACCGCTGGGCAGGTTAGCCTGCAGGGCGAGCGTGCCGGCATCGCCATACAGCGTGCGCAGGCGAGCGCGGATGTTGGCCAGGCCGATGCCGCTGCCGCTGCTGCCGCTGCTGAAACCAACGCCAGTATCCGATACCACTGCTTCGAGTCTGGAGCCCACCCGACGCACGCTGACGGCGATCGCGCCGCCTCCAATGGCCGGACCGATGCCGTGCTTGACGGCGTTCTCGACGAGGGTGGCGATCGTCAACGGCGGAAAGGGCTGGTCGCGCAATTCGGTAGCCATCTCAATCTTCACCTGCAGCCGGCCAGCCATGCGCACCGCCACCACGCCGAGGTAGGCGGTGGTAAGGTCGATCTCTTGCCCGAGCGTGGCGATTTCGTCCTCGTTCCGCCGTCCCGGCTGCACCGAGCGCAGGTAGTCCACGAAGTACTTCAGCAAGCGCCCCCCCTGCTCGGGTTGAACCTCCTGCAGGCGACGTACGGTCGCGAGCGTGTTGAACAGGAAATGCGGCTCGATCTGGCTGCGCAGCGCGCCGAGCCGCGCTTGCGAGCTCTGGCGCTCCAGTTGTACGCGACGCAACTCGATGGCTCGCCCCGCTGCGCTCGTTTCGGCCGCACGCCGCCAGAGATGCCCTATCGCGGCCACGCTGCCCGCCACCAGGCCCCAGCGCGCAGCGCGGCCCAACATGGCCGCGAGATCACGCGGCGCGCCCAGGGTGCCGCTGGCAAGCAACACCAGTTCGCCGGCCAGGGCACCAGTCAGGATCGCGATTGCCAGTACGATGGAACGGGAGCGCAGGGTGCGTGCGGGAACATGGTTGGCGGCGACGACAGCAAGTGCAATCGCAAGCGCCACCACCACGTGGTCGCGCGCCACCTCGAACCAACCAACCATCACCTCGTCCCACGGCCAGTTGCGCCAGACGAAAGGCTGGAACAGGAACTGCGTCGACAGCAAGAGCGCCACGACCGCGCCACCCACGAAGACGGGGAACGGCGGCAAGTGCCCGATGGCTGAGGCAGCGGACGTCGGGCTAGTGGAGCGTGCAGGTTGCGGCATCGAACGGCCTCCAGCGCCGAACTCCAAGTCTGGCGTTTCCCGCAGCCGCAAGCAAGCGCGTTGCGACGAAGCCGCCCCAGCGACGACGAATCCGGCCCGGTGACGACGAAACGCCCTGGCCGCCACTGAGGGCAGCAAGGGAACCGCGGGCGCGGCCAGCCCGCGTTCCCGGACATCCGCGCCATAGGTGCACGCAGGCTCTTGCGCCGCTCAACCCATGGCGCACGGCTTCGCCAACGAGTCCTTCTACCGCGCGCGGCTGTTCGTCAAGTAGAGGTGTGAAGACCGCCACGTGCATGGTCAAGTGAGATGCCAGCAAGCTGCCTGTCGTCACGGTCTGCTGATGGCCGATGGCCGACCACCGACGCTCAGCGACAAGCGACGGCTCCCGCCGCAAACCAGTCGGCCGAACCCACATCGATCGCGCCGCCCGAGTCGCGGCGCGAGTGCAGTCGGCGACGCGTGTTGAGCGCTGTTCGAGGCGGTCTGGCGGGGCATACAACGGATTCCGGCATTGCGGAAAACTGGAGGTAGAGGAGTGGGAGAGGTCGTGCCGGAGTACAGCGCCGCAATGCACGCGCGTGATTGCCTCTCGCTATGGGCGCCATTGCCTGGAAGTGATTGAACCCTCGAGGTTCCGGCACTAGAGTCGGCCTCGTTGTCGAACCATGCAATCAGGGAGAAGACCATGACCAACGAATCCACGTGCCCGTTCTCGTCGGGTGCGCAGCAACGCACCTCCGGGGCGACGGCCAATGCGGCGTGGTGGCCGAACCAGCTGAACCTGAGGGTGCTGCACCAGCACTCTGCGGAATCCAACCCCTTGGGCGAGGCATTCGATTACGCGGCGGAATTCAAGACGCTCGATCTCGATGCCGTGATCAAGGATTTGCAGGCGCTGATGACGGATTCGCAGGACTGGTGGCCGGCGGATTTCGGCCACTACGGGCCGCTCTTCATCCGCATGGCCTGGCACGCCGCCGGCACCTATCGCATCGCTGATGGGCGTGGTGGCGCGGGTACCGGCGCTCAGCGCTTCGCGCCGCTCAACAGCTGGCCGGACAACGCCAACCTCGACAAGGCGCGTCGCCTGCTGTGGCCGATCAAGCAGAAGTACGGTCGCAAGCTCTCGTGGGCCGACCTGTTGATCCTGACCGGCAATGTCGCGCTCGAGTCGATGGGGTTCAAGACCTTCGGCTTTGCCGGCGGGCGCGCCGACATCTGGGAGCCCGATGAGGACATCTACTGGGGCCCCGAGGGCAAGTGGCTTGCCGACGAGCGCTACAGCGGCGAGCGTGACCTTGCCAATCCGCTCGCCGCGGTCCAGATGGGCCTGATCTATGTGAATCCGGAAGGGCCGAACGGCAATCCGGACCCCGTCGCGGCGGCGAGAGACATCCGCGAGACCTTCGCTCGGATGGCGATGAACGACGAAGAGACGGTCGCGCTGATCGCCGGCGGCCATACGTTCGGCAAGACCCACGGGGCCGGCGATGCGGCGCTGGTCGGGGCAGAGCCAGAAGCAGCCGGCATCGAGGCGCAGGGCCTCGGCTGGACGAGTCGATTCGGGAGCGGCGCGGGTGGTGACGCCATCACCAGCGGCCTGGAAGTCACCTGGACCACGACGCCGACGAAGTGGAGCAACAACTTCTTCACGAACCTGTTCGGCTACGAATGGGAACTGACCAAGAGCCCGGCCGGCGCTCATCAGTGGACGCCGAAGCACGGCATGGGCGCCGGCACCGTGCCCGATGCGCATGACCCGTCGAAGCGGCACGCACCGGCCATGCTCACCACGGATCTCGCGCTGCGCTTCGATCCTGCCTACGAGAAGATCTCACGCCGCTTCCTCGAGAACCCGGATCAGTTCGCGGATGCCTTCGCGCGCGCCTGGTTCAAGCTGACGCACCGCGACATGGGCCCGCGCGCACGCTACCTCGGCCCACTGGTTCCGAAGGAAGCGTTGATCTGGCAGGATCCGATTCCGGCAGTGGACCATGCGTTGGTCGACGAAGCGGACGTGGCGACGCTCAAGACCAAGGTGCTGGCCTCTGGTCTGACCATTGCGCAGCTGGTTGCCACGGCCTGGGCCTCAGCCTCCACCTTCCGCGGCGGCGACAAGCGCGGCGGCGCCGATGGTGCGCGAATTCGCCTCGCGCCACAGAAGGACTGGGAAGCCAATCAGCCGGCCCAACTGGCCAAGGTTCTCGCAGCGCTCGAAGGCATCCAGAGCGAATTCAATGCCACGCAATCGGGCGGCAAGAAGATCTCGCTGGCGGACCTGATCGTGCTGGCCGGCAACGCCGCGGTCGAGGCCGCTGCAAAGAAGGCCGGGCACGACGTGACGGTGCCGTTCACGCCCGGGCGCATGGACGCGTCGCAGGCGCAGACCGACGTCGAATCCTTCGCGCCGCTCGAGCCGCAGGCCGATGGATTTCGCAACTACCTGCGCCCGGGCCTCGAAGACTCCGCGGCGGTACTGTTCATCGACAAGGCGCAGCTGCTGACGCTGAGCGCGCCCGAGATGGCGGTGTTGATCGGCGGCCTGCGCGTGCTCGACGCCAACGTCGGCCAGACCCGTCACGGCGTCTTCACGCGACGGCCAGGAACGCTGTCGAACGACTTCTTCGTGAACCTGCTCGACATGGGTACGAAGTGGCGATCCTCTGACACCGTCGGGGTGCTGGAGGGCCTTGATCGCAAGACCGGTGAGCCGAGATGGACGGCCACCGTCGTCGACCTCTTGTTCGGATCGAACGCTCAGTTGCGGGCGCTCGCCGAGGTCCACGCGGCGCGCGGCGCAGAGGGCACCTTCGTCAGGGACTTCGTCGCGGCCTGGACCAAGGTGATGAACTTGGGGCGATTTGGCGCGGTGTGACGGGGCGCAACCGGAGCTCGCCGCAACGTGCGACTCGAGAAGAGCGACGTTGCGGTCGTGCAGGCATCGGGTATCGTGGCACCAGCCACCGCCTGCGCCATGACCGACGACATTCCTACGCTGCGACGCATCCTGCGCACCTGCAAGACGATTGCGGTTGTCGGGCTGTCGGCGGAGTGGCACCGGCCGAGCAACTTCGCGGCGAAGTACATGCAGCAGCACGGCTACCGGGTCGTGCCGGTCAACCCCCGCTACGCCGGCCGCGAGGTGCTTGGCGAGAAGTGCTGGGCGAGCCTGGACGATGTGCCTTGCCCGGTCGACATGGTCGACGTCTTCCGCCGCACCGAGGACGTGCTGCCGATTGCACGCCAGGCGGTTGCGATCGGCGCCAAGTGCTTGTGGCAGCAGATCGGCGTGATCAACCGCGATGCCGACCGCCTCGCGCGCGAGGCAGGCCTCGACTCGGTGCTGGACCGTTGCGTGAAGATCGAACACGCGCGCCTTTTCGGCGGGCTGCACTGGGCGGGTGTCAACACGCGCGTGATTTCGGCGCGGCGGCCGGTCTGAGATGGCACGGCCCGGCTCGCTTCGATGGCGGCTCCAAGAGGCAGGGCAAGGGCTTCTTCGTGACCGGTGATTGAGACTGACATGGCCGACCGCGTCTTCCAGCCCGAAACCCTGGCGATTCACGCCGGGCAGATTCCCGACGCCGCAACCGGGGCGCGCGCGCTGCCGATCTACCAGACGACGAGCTTCGTGTTCGACAGTGCCGATCACGCGGCCGCGCTGTTCAATCTGCAGACCTTCGGCAACGTCTATTCGCGGCTGTCGAATCCGACCGTCGCGGCGTTCGAGGAGCGCGTCGCCGCGCTGGAGGGTGGGCGCGCCGCGGTCGCGTCCGCAAGCGGCATGGCGGCCGAGGCGATGGCGCTGATGACGATTCTTCAGCATGGCGACCACGTCGTTGCCGCTGGCGCGCTGTACGGTGGCACGGTGACGATGCTGGCCGTCAACCTGCGCAAGTTCGGCATCGAGACGAGCTTTGTCGACGCGACTCGGCCCGATGCGTTCGCTGCGGCCATGCGTCCCAATACGCGTGCGGTGTTCGCCGAGAGTCTCGGCAACCCCAGCCTCGCGCTGCTCGACATCGCCGCTGTCGCCGATGTGGCTCATGCGCATGGCGTGCCGCTCGTCGTCGACAACACCGTGCCTTCGCCGTTCCTGTGCAACCCGATCGAGTTCGGCGCCGACATCGTCGTCCACTCGGCGACCAAGTACCTCGGGGGCCACGGCACGACGCTCGCCGGCGTGATCGTCGAGAGCGGCAGGTTTCCGTGGGACAACGGCAAGTTTCCGGGCATGACCGAGCCGTCCGCCGGCTACCACGGTGTGCGCTTCTACGAGACTTTCGGCGACTTCGGCTTCACGATGCGTGCGCGCATGGAGACCCTGCGCGTCTACGGCGCTGCCCTGTCGGCGACGAGCGCGTGGCAGATCCTGCAGGGCATCGAGACGCTGCCGCTGCGCATGGAGCGACATTGCGTCAATGCGCGCAAGGTCGCTGCGTTCCTGAGCGCGCATCCGCGCGTGAGTTGGGTGAACTATCCAGGGTTGCCCGAGCATCCGCAGCATGCGCTCGCGCGAACGCAGTTCCGCAGCATCGACGGCGAGCCCGGCGCTTCCGGCCTGCTCGCCTTTGGCGTAAAGGCAGGATCGGCCGGCGCCGGGGGCGGCGTTGCGGCCGGCGTGAAGTTCATCGACGCGGCGCGCTTCATGAGCCACGTCGCCAACATCGGCGACACGCGCACACTCGTGATCCACCCGGCATCGACGACGCACCGCCAGCTCGACGAGGCGCAGCAGCTTGCCGCAGGCGTTCCGCCAGACATGGTCCGCATGTCGGTCGGGCTCGAGCACATCGACGACATCCTGTGGGATATCGACCAGGCGCTGATGGCTGCGCACGACTAGAACCTGCCAGCACACCGCAAGCCTTTGCCAAGAAAGGCAAAGCTGCGCGGCGCGAAGATCGGTGCCTCGGTTTGACATGCAGGTAAATACCTGCATATAATGCCTCACACGCAAACGCAACGGATGGACGCCGACAAGACTTTCAAGGCGCTGGCCGACCCGACCCGCAGAAGGCTGCTCGACCTGCTGTACGCGCGAAACGGGCAGACGCTCGGCCAACTCTGCGAGCAACTGGACATGGCGCGGCAATCGGCCACTCAGCACATCGGGATCCTCGAGGCGGCCAATCTGGTGAACACGGTCTGGCGTGGGCGGGAGAAGCTGCATTTCATCAACCCGGTGCCACTGCACGAGGTCTATGAGCGGTGGGTGCGCAAATTCGAACGCCGGCGGCTCGATCTGCTGCACGACCTGAAGAGAGAACTTGAAGGAGAGTAACGATGAGCACAGAGAAGACAAGCTTCGTTTACGTGACCTACATCCGCTCCACGCCGGAGAAGGTGTTCGAGGCCATCACCAGGCCGGAAGTAGCGCGGCGCTACTGGGGCCACGAGAACGTTTCCGACTGGCAGCCTGGCTCGACCTGGGAGCACGTGCGCGCCAACGAGCAGCGCACGGTCAATGTGGTCGGCAAGGTCGTCGAGGTCGCGGCGCCGACGCGCCTCGTCATCTCTTGGGCGAGCCCGTCGCAGGCGGCCGATCCGGCCAGCATCAGCCGCGTGAGCTTCGACATTGCGGCGTACGACGAGATGGTGCGGCTGACGGTCACCCACGATGAACTCGAAGCCGGCAGCGGCATGGCCAAGGGCGTTCAGCAGGGCTGGCCGATCGTGCTGTCCAGCCTGAAGTCCCTGCTGGAGACAGGGCAAGGCATCGACGTCTTCGCCAAGCCGAAGACGTCCTGAAATAACTCTCGGCCGGCCGCGCCGAAGACAGTCCCCCAGGGGCGGCGCGCCGCACTCGGCGACCGGGGGTCGACATCCACGTGGGAGTTCTTGATGACCCAGCTCTATACCGGCGGATGCGCGTGCGGCGCGGTCCGCTACGCGACCCAGCACGCGCCCGTCTTCCAGAACCATTGCCAGTGCCGCGACTGCCAGCGGCGAAGCGGCACCGGGCATGGTTCCTGGTTGACCTTTGCCGCGCGGGCCGAGATGCGGATCACCGGCGAGGTGACGCAGTGGGAGGTCGCCGGCGACAGCGGCAACCTGAAGGTCCACGCCTTTTGCCCGGTGTGCGGAACGCCGGTCTTCCTGCGCTTTGCCGCGATGCCGGACCTGATCGCGGTCCCCGCGGCCAGCCTGGACGAGCCCGAGCGGTTCGCGCCGCAGGTGCTCACCTACAGCGTCCGCGGGTTGCCTTGGGACACCATCGATCCCTCATTGCAGACGTTCGAGCGAATGCCGCCTGCTTAGGGGGCGAGTCCTACTTCCAGAGGTCTACCGGCCTGCCGGCAGCGGCAAGCCGATCGGCCCGTTCCTGCACATAGCGCTGGAACTGCGGCTGTCGCCGGTAGGCGCCGCTGGCGACGTAGTCGAAGGCGCTCTCGATGTGGAACGGTCGCAGGTAGCCGTCGAAGCGGAACACCTCGGTGCCGCGCTCATCGAAAAAGATGACGGTCGGATACAGCGTGATGCCCAGGTCGCGGGACCAGGCGCGTGCTTCGGTGCGCCGGCCGTCGGGCGTCACCAGCTGTGCGGGCTCGCCCGGCAGCAGCTGCGCGACGTCGAAGCGCGCCAGCAGCGGCTTCATCTCCTTGCGCCGGAATGCCTCGTCGTGCAGCTCGTTGCAAGGCTTGCAGTCGGGCGCCTCGAACAGCACGGCCAGTGGCTTTGCGCCGGGCTTGCGCGCCAGTTGCGACGGGTCACGCAGCAGATAGGGCGCGTCTGGAGCGAAACGCCGCTGCGGATGACGCTGGCGCCTGCGCCGGCGCCCGAGTCCGTGAGGCCAGGTAGTCGGCCAGTGACTCCTGCCGATCGCGACGCTGGATCAGATAGTCGAGCACGGGTTCGAGTTTTTCCGGCGACTGGTAACCGTTCAGCCGCAGCGTCAGCCGTCCGTCGGTGTCGAAGAACAGCAGGGTCGGCGTGAACTGCACCTTCAACTCGCGCGCCAGCGTCTTCTCGGTGAACTGGCGGCCGTCGATCCAGGTCACCTCGGCGTCGCCCCAGATGTTGACGGCGATGGCGGTGAAGTGCTTGCGCATCTTGTCGGCCACCGGGCCCGGCCCGAAGCTGGTGGTCATCAGCCGCATGCAGTACGGACAGCCATCCTGGCCGAAATAGATCATCACGCGCCTGCCGTCGCGTGCCGCCTCGGGAATCTCGTCCTTGAAGTCGAGCAGGCTGTTCGAGAACCAGCGCGGGATGTCGATCGCGTGCGGCGAGGGCTGCTGGGCGCCGGCGGATACCGCGCAGCACAACAGCAGCAGCGCAAGCAGATGTCTATAGGAAAAGGTTCTCATCGCGAAGCCATCGTAGCGCCGTGAATCCGCTTCTGTCGACCGTGGCAACGGTGGGGGTATGCTCGACGGAGAATCCGAAACCGAATCCTGGAGACATGGCGATGAGCAGTATCTACGAGCAGGATCAGGACAAGACGGCCGCCAACTTCGTGGCGATGTCACCAGTGAGTTTCGTTGAGCGAAGCGCCGAGGTGTTCGGTGATCTGCCGGCCATCATTCATGGCAAGCGGCGCTACAACTGGTCGCAGACGCGCAATCGCGTAGCGCGGCTTGCGGCTGCGCTGCGTGCACAGGGCGTTGGGCGCAACGACACGGTCAGCGTGATGCTGCACAACACGCCGGAGATGGTCGAAGCGCACTACGCGGTGCCGGCATTGAACGCGGTGCTCAACACGCTCAACACGCGGCTCGATGCGCCGCTGCTCGCCTGGCAGATGAACCATTGCGAGGCCAAAGTGCTCGTCACGGACCGCGAGTTCGCGCCGGTGATCGGCGAAGCGTTGCGCATCCTGAAAGCGGAGCACGGTCGCACGCCGATGGTGGTCGACGTTTGCGACAGCGAGTATGGCGGCGGGGGCGATCGACTCGGTACGCATGAGTACGAGGCACTGCTGGCCGCCAACGATCCGCTGCCGCGCCTCGAAGGCCCGCGGGACGAGTGGGACGCGATCGCGGTGAGCTACACCTCGGGCACGACGGGCGACCCCAAGGGCGTCGTCACGCATCACCGCGGCGCCTACCTGAACGCGGTTTGCAACGCGGCGACCTGGACCATGCCGCACTTCCCGCGCTATCTTTGGACGTTGCCGATGTTTCACTGCAACGGCTGGTGCTTCCCGTGGACGGTGGCGATGCTCGGTGGCACGCACGTGTGCTTGCGCGGCGTCGTCGCGAAGCACATCCTCGACGCGATGCGCGAGCACAAGGTCGATCACTACTGCGCAGCGCCGATCGTCCACAACTTGCTGCTCGCCGCGCCCGCTGAACAGCGCGCAGGCATCGACCAGAAGGTGCGCGGCATGGTCGCCGGCGCAGCGCCACCGGCTGCGATGATCGAGGGCATGGCGTCGATCGGTTTCGACATCACACATGTTTATGGCCTGACCGAGGTCTACGGGCCGGCCGCGGTGGCCGTCAAGCGCGAGGGCTGGGCGGGTGAGAGCCTGTCCGAACAGACGCGGCTCAACGGTCGCCAGGGCGTGCGCTACCCGCTTCAGGAAGGCATGACGGTGATGGATCCGGAGACGATGACGGAACTGCCTGCTGACGGCGAGACGATGGGCGAGATCATGTTCCGAGGCAACATCGTGATGAAGGGCTATCTGAAGAACCCGAAGGCGACGGCCGAGGCGTTCGCCGGCGGCTGGTTTCACACCGGGGATCTGGCCGTGATCGAGCCGGATCGCTATGTGAAGATCAAGGATCGCAGCAAAGACATCATCATCAGCGGCGGCGAGAACATCAGCTCGATCGAGGTCGAGGACGCGCTGTATCGGCACCCGGCCGTGATGGCGTGCGCGGTGGTCGCCAAGCCCGACGCCAAATGGGGCGAGACTCCGCTCGCCTACGTCGAGTTGAAGGCCGGAGCGAGCCTGACTCAGGCCGAACTGATCGCGCATTGCAAAGGGCTGCTCGCGAGCTACAAGGCACCGAAGGAAATCCGCTTCGAGGAGATTCCCAAGACGGCGACCGGCAAGATCCAGAAGTTCCAGCTGCGCGAGCGCGCCCGCTCGGCGCAGGACATCGAGTGAAGGAGACAGATATGTCCGGCCTCGACCAACCGCTCGTCCTCCGCGACACCGATGCGCGCGGCGTCGTCAGGCTGACGCTGAACCGCCCGCTCGCGTTCAATGCACTTTCCGAGGAGATGCTCGCGGCGCTGCAAGCTGAGTTCGCCGCCCTGGCGAAGGACGAAAGCGCGCGCGTCGTCGTGCTCGCCGCTGCGGGCAAGGCATTCTGCGCGGGGCATGACCTGAAGCAGATGCGAGCGGCACCATCGCTCGACTACTACCGCAAGCTCTTCGACCAGTGCACGCAGATGATGCTGGCGGTGCAGCGCCTGCCGCTGCCGGTCATCGCGCGGGTGCACGGCATTGCGACCGCCGCTGGGTGTCAACTCGTCGCCATGTGCGATCTGGCGGTCGCGTCGAGCACGGCGAAGTTCGCGGTGAGTGGCGTCAACCTCGGGCTCTTCTGTTCGACGCCGAGCGTCGCGCTGTCGCGCAATATCGGTCGCAAGTCGGCCTTCGAGATGCTCGTCACCGGCGAGTTCATCGACGCAACGCAAGCGCAGGCCGAGGGCCTGGTCAATCGCGTTGCCGCGCCGGAGGATCTCGACGCCGCGGTGGAGGCGCTCGTGGCCAGCATCGTCGCCAAGCCGCGGGTCGCCGTTGCACTCGGCAAGAGCCTGTTCTACCGCCAACTCGAGCACGGTATCGAGGCGGCCTACATCGACGCCGGTCAGACGATGGCGTGCAACATGATGGACGAAAGCGCGCTCGAAGGCGTGCAGGCGTTCATCAGCAAGCGCCCGCCCGCCTGGGCCGCATCGCGCGATTGACGGCGCGCGGCGCGTGCCCTTGCCCTGCGAATCGGGCGACCGCGCTTACGCATCCGTCGCGCGCAGCATGTCCTTCGAATCCGGATAGAGACGCACGAAGAGGTCAATGCTTGCGGCGCGCAGCAAGGTCTGCAGTTCGGCTTGCACGTGGGCCTGCGCATCACTATCCGCGCGGCGCGCCCATACAGCCTGCAAGGACTTGCGCCGCGGCCCGAGTACGGCGCTGACCTGCTCCGGCCAGAAATCCGGATGTTCAGAGGCTGTCCAGTTGCCGCGCCCGCGTCCGAAGTGGGCAACGGCCAGGTAACCAAGCAGCGCGGACTGCACGAGGCCGTCGAGTACTTCGTCGGCCCAGGCGAGCGTCGGCTTGTCGACGCCGCGCACCATATTGAAACCGCGTGCCAGACCCGCCGCGCTCAGTGCGCCGATCACGCCGCCGGCGAGCAGGCCACCGCCGAGCGTGAGCCCGCCAGTCGCGATGTCTGCCTTGAGACCTGCGAGCGCGCCGGTGACGAGTCCGCCGAGCACTGCGGCCTTGCCCTCGCTGACCGGCTCGCGCACGGCGAAGTGCTCGGCCAGGCGTGTCAACACGGTGTCGGTCGCATGACCGTCGAGACCGTGCAACTTGATGAGTTGATCGGTTGTCACCCGGATGTCGGCGTCGAGCCGCTCGGCAAGCGTCTGCATCGCCTGCTCGCGCGGCGTGAGCGCGCCGTCGCGGCGCAGCCCGATCATTGCGCCGACCTGCTTGAGCTTGCCGGCCCAGCCCTCGTCGTGCACGCCTTCGCGGTCGAACGCGGCGCGTGTCAGGCGCATGGCGAGCACCTCCATCGACGCTCGCCAGACGCCGCGGTGCTGCGCGCGCCAGGCGCCCGCGAGGCGCTCGAAGGTCGCGCGGCGCGGCGCCGGCAGCACGTCGGCGAGGGCGTCGAGAAGCGTGCCCTCCTGCACCCAGCAACGCGCAAACGCATCCAGCGCAAGCACCGCGCGCACGCTCGGATGATCCGCGCAATGCGCCCACCAACGTTCGATCTCGGCCGCATCCTCAGCCGGCGCGCGCGGTCGGCCGATCTGGTTCAGCAGGACGATCGTCGGCTTGTCGAGCAGGTCCAACACCTTGAGCTCGGGGTCGACATACGCCGCGTCCTGTGGCGCCTCGGATGCGTTGACGAGGTAAAGCACCGCATCGGCCTCTTCCAGCACATTGCGAACCGCCACCTGGCTTGACCACAGTGCGCGGTCGCGCCAGCGGTCCCAGACCTCGTTCAGGAACCAGCCGATCGGGTTCGCGTTCCGCGCAAGGCGTGCGGCCAGGCGTTGACTGTTGCCGAATCCTGGCGTGTCCCACAGTTCGAGCCGGTCACCTTCTGGCGTTTCGACCAGCGTGTAGCGCTCGGCGTCGAGTGTCACATGCGCTTCATCGCGCACTTCGCCGATGTCGCGCTGCAGCAGCGTTCGCGCAAGCGTCGTCTTGCCCACGTTGGTGTGTGAGACGAGGCTGAGCGCGACTGCGCGAGGGGTGGGCGTGCTCATTTCTTGTCCGATGTGCGACCGAGGTCGACGAACTGCGGTTCGATGTCCACATCTTCCAGCACCCGGCGCCAGGCGTCGCGCCGCTGGGCAAGGCGCGCGTCACCATCGGTGCCGAAGCGGGAGCGAAAGTCGGCCTCGTCGATCATCACCTGCAGCGGCGCGACTTCGCCCGCGCGCGCAGCGAGCGCGCGCAGGAAGGCGCCGTGCGTCTCGCGCTCGGGCGTGGCCGTCAGCGAGAAGAGGGCGATGAGTGATTGCGCCTCGGCCGCCTCGGGCGGCAACAGGCTGTCGAGCTCGTCCTCGCCGCCGGACGGCAGGCTGTCGGCCACGTCGAGCGCCGCGCGCCCCCCGAGCTGCTGCTCGATCAGCGCCTGGAGCGCGGGCAGCCTTGCCTCAGGCAGCTGGTAGCTGTAGGGCAGCACGCAGACCGGAATGCCGTCGGTGGGGCGCGGCAGCAGCCGCCGGTAGTACGCGTCGGAGAGCGACAAGGGGAAACGTCGCGCCAGGCGACCTGCACGCGCGTACGCGATCGCGCCGAGGATTGCGCGCGGCAGCACGATCGCACCGAACACCGTCAGCGCTTGCAGGTGAATCCAGCGCGCGGCGTCGCCGCCGCTGCCGTGCGCGAAGCGCAGGCTCGCGATCTCGTCGGCGCCGGGAATTGCAATGCCGCTGGCGAATGCCGCCGGGCCGTACAGGGCAGCGGCCATCGCGTGCACGGCATCCGCATCGAGGAAGGTACTGTCCCAGCCGGCGCGAAACTCGAACACCATGCCGCGCAGGTAGAGCGATGCCAGTGCACCCAGCGCCAGCAGCGCCGCCCCCGCGTGCAGGAGCGCTACGACGCGCGCCATGTGCAACGCCTTGCCGCGGACCGCCCAGTCGGCCGCGAAACGCGCCAACGCGGGGGAACCGGTGCTCGCATCGCCTCGCCAGAGTCTGGCCAGTCGCTTCGGCACGCTGAAGCGGAAGCGGCTCTTTTGCCTTGGGGCGCGCCGGCCGAGGTCGACCAGCAGCCACACGTACACGCCCAGGTTCCACGCCAGCAGCGCGAGCAGCGGCGGTGAGAGGATCTCGATGCGGCCTTGCCCGCCGAGCGAGTCGAGCGCGATGCCGACCACGAAAGCGGCGACGAGCAGCAGCGCGCCGAGGCTCGAAGGCGCTTCGGTCGCCGCCAGTGCAGATGCGACAGCGGGTTCGCGCTCTGCGAGGCGGTGCGAGGCGAGTGCGGCGCGGGTCGCGATCAGCCGCTCCGGCGCAGCCTGCGAACCTTCGCGCAGCAAAGCCTCGCGGCTCGCCCAGTCGCGATCCGGCTCGGTCCACGGGGTCGCAAGCGGCGCCTCGAACGCCCGCACCAGCAGCGTCTGGCGGGCCTCGATCTCGGTCACGCTGGTGCCCGCCGGCGCAAGAGCGTCACATGCCGACGTAGTTCGGCCCGCCACCGCCCTCGGGCGCGACCCAGACGATGTTCTGCGTCGGATCCTTGATGTCGCAGGTCTTGCAGTGCACGCAGTTCTGGGCGTTGATCTGCAAGCGATCCACGCCGCCGGCGTCGTCGGTCTTCACGAACTCGTAGACGCCGGCCGGACAGTAGCGGCTCTCGGGCCCCGCGTAGATCGCGAGGTTGACGTCGACCGGCACGCGCGCGTCCTTCAGCGTCAGGTGCGGGGGCTGGTTCTCTTCGTGATTGGTGTTGCTGATGAAGACCGACGACAGGCGGTCGAAGGTGATCTTGCCGTCCGGCTTCGGATAGGCGATCTGCGGGCACTCGGCCGCTGGCTTGAGGTAAAGGTGGTCGGCTTGCTTGCGGTGCAGCGTCCAGGGCGGTGCTTTCATGCCGAGCTTGGGCAGCAGCCATTGCTCGATGCCCGTCATCAGTGTCGCGACGGTGAAGCCCTTCTTGAACCACTGCTTGAAATTGCGCGCGCGGTCGAGCTCTTCGTGCAGCCAGCTCTTCTCGAACGCGATGGGGTAGGCGTCGAGTGCATCGTGCTGCCGGCCGGAAGCGATTGCGTCGAAGGCGGCGTCCGCGGCAAGCATGCCGGTCTTGATCGCCGCATGGCTGCCCTTGATGCGGCTCGCGTTCAGGAACCCGGCCTCGCAGCCGACCAGCGCGCCGCCCGGGAACACCGTCTTCGGGATGCTCAGGATGCCGCCCGCAGTCAGTGCGCGTGCGCCGTAGCCGATGCGCTTGCCGCCTTCGAAGGTCGGGCGGATCGCGGGGTGAAGCTTCCAACGCTGGAACTCCTCGAATGGGCTGAGCCAGGGGTTCGCGTAGTCGAGCCCGACGACGAAGCCGACTGCGACCAGATTGCCCTGCATGTGATACAGGAACGAACCGCCGTAGGTCGAAGTGTCGAGCGGCCAGCCGGCGGTGTGGATGGCGAGGCCCGCCCGGTGCTTGGCCGGATCGACCTCCCACAACTCCTTGATGCCGATGCCGTAGCTCTGCGGGTCGCGCCCGTCGGCGAGCTTGAACTTCGCGATCAACTGCTTGCCGAGTTGCCCGCGCGAGCCTTCGGCAAAGATCGTGTACTTCGCATGCAACTCCATGCCGAGCTGAAAGTTCGGCCCCGGCTCGCCGTCCTTGCCGACACCGACGTTGCCCGTCGCCACGCCTCTGACCGCGCCATCGTCGGTGTAGAGGACTTCGGCCGCAGCGAAGCCGGGAAAAATCTCGACGCCGAGCGCTTCCGCCTGCTCGCCGAGCCAGCGCACGACATTGCCGAGGCTGACGATGTAGTTGCCGTGATTGCGAAAGCACTCGGGCAGCAGAAACTCGGGCGTCGCCTTGCTGCCGCTTTCGGTCAGGAACAGGAACTTGTCATCGGTGACGGATTGCAGCAGTGGCGCTCCGCGCGCCTGCCAGTCCGCGAACAGTTCGGTCAGCGCGCGCGGATCCATGATCGCGCCGGACAGAATGTGCGCACCGGGCTCCGAGCCTTTCTCGAGCACGACGACCGAGACCTCTTTGCCCTGTACCGCAGCGAGTTGCTTGAGACGGATCGCCGCCGCGAGGCCCGCCGGCCCCGCGCCGACGACGACGACGTCGTACTCCATCGCTTCACGCGGGCCGTGCTGGGCAATCATTTCGGCTGGGGTCATGGATCGGCTTCCTGTGAAATCGCGGTGCGGCCGCTGCGTCGAGTTTAGCGGCTGGGCCACCGCGGGTCGGGCGATCCGACTGCGTGATATCGTGGCTGCGAACCTCTGCTGGAGCCCTTGCCATGAGCTATTCGATTGACCTTTCGGGCCGCGTCGCCCTCGTCACCGGTGCGTCGAGCGGCCTCGGTGCGCAGTTCGCGAAAACGCTGGCTGCGGCGGGTGCGGCGGTGGTGCTTGCCGGCCGGCGCGTGGACCGGTTGAAGACGCTGCACGCGGAGATCGAGGCTGCAGGCGGCGACGCTCATGTGGTGCGCCTGGACGTGACCGACCACGCGAGCATCAAGGCCGCTGTCGCGCATGCCGAGACGGAGGTCGGCACGCTCGACATCCTGGTCAACAACTCGGGCGTCGGCGCGACGCAGAAGCTTGTCGACGTCATGCCCGACGACTACGACTACGTGATGAACACCAACACCAAGGGCGCGTTCTTCGTCGCGCAGGAAGTCGGCAAGCGCATGATCGCGCGCGCCAGCGGTGCCGCGCCAGGCACCTTCACCGGCGGGCGCATCGTCAATATCGCGTCGATGGCGGGCTTGCGCGTCCTCGGGCAGATCGGCGTCTATTGCATGAGCAAGGCGGCTCTCGTCCACATGACGCGCGCGATGGCGCTCGAATGGGGGCGCTACGGCATCAACGTGAACGCGATCTGCCCCGGCTACATCGACACCGAGATCAATCACCATCAGTGGGCGACCGAGCGCGGCCAGAAGCTGATCGCGTCCCTGCCGCGCCGGCGAGTCGGCCAGCCACAGGATCTCGACACCGTGCTGATGATGTTGTGCGCGAACGAAAGCCACTTCATCAATGGCGCGATCATCCAGGCCGATGACGGGTTTGCAGTTTAGAGATGACGACGGCTCTGCGCCCGCTGTCACCACTCGAAGCCCGCGTGCTCGGCGTGCTCGTCGAGAAGCAGCACACGGTGGCCGACAGCTACCCGCTGTCGCTCAACGCGCTGGTGCTCGGCTGCAACCAGAAGACGGCGCGCGACCCGGTGATCAACGCAACCGATGCCGAGGTGTTGGTCGCGATCGACGACCTGAAGGCGCTTGCGCTGATCGTCGAGGTCAGTGGCAGCCGCGTCAGCCGCTACGAGCACAACCTCAAGCGCGTCCTCGGCGTGCCTGGCCAGTCTGAGGCGATTCTCACGCTCCTGATGCTGCGAGGCCCGCAGACCGCAGCCGAGTTGCGCGCGACGACCGAGCGCCTGCATCGCTTCGCCGACATCTCGTCGGTCGAGGGCTTTCTGGATGAACTCGCCGCGCGCGAGCCGCCGCTTGCGGTCAAGCTTCCGCGCGCGCCGGGGGCACGCGAACAGCGTTGGGCGCACCTGTTGTGCGGCGAGGTGGCAGCGCCGACGTCCGTGGCGACGGATTCGCACGACTTCGTCGCCGCCGGCGAGATGGCTGCGCTGAAGGCCGAACAGACGCGCCTTGCCGGCGAGGTTGCCGCGCTGCGCGCGATCGTCGCCCGCATTGCGGGCGAACTCGGCATCGACCCGGGTTGACGATGGGCGGTGTGAGCATACACAGCGCCACGGTGGCAGACGCGCCAGCGATTGCGCGCATACATTGGGACAGTTGGGTCGCGACCTACGCAGGCGTCTTCCCGCAGCAGGTCTTCGACGAGTTCCCGCTCTCGCAGCGGGAGTCGCTCTGGGCGCGCGAGGCCGCACAACACACCGATCCGGCGCTGCGCCGCCAATTGCTGGTGGCAGACCTCGGCGATCGGCGTGTCGGCTTCGCGAGCGTCGGCCCCTACCGAATCCAGGAAGGAGATCCGTCGTCCGCGGCACTCGACGGTGAACTCTTCGCGATCTACCTTGACCCCGCGATGCGACGCCAAGGTATCGGTCGCGCGTTGTGGAGCGCGAGCGCAGCGTGGCTGCGCGCAGCGGGCTTCGGTTCGCTGCGCCTGTGGTGCATCGCGGGCAACGAAGCCGAGGCCTTCTATCGCGCGATGGGCGCGCAGCAAGTGGGAAGGAAAACCTTCGATGCCCACGGCGCGACGCTGCATGAAAACTGCTACCGTGCCGCGACGCATTGATTCGAGTTGCAGAAGACGCCCATGCGCATCGACATTCCCGACCAGAAGAAGCTCACCTATGAGATGGTGATCCCGATTCGCTGGGGCGACATGGATGCAATGGCGCACGTCAACAACACGATCTACTTCCGCTACTTCGAGATCATCCGCATTGAATGGATGCACTCGCTCGGCAAGTCGCTGAAGCCGGAGGGCGAGGGCTTCGTGATCGTCAACGCGTTCTGCAACTTCATTCGCCAGCTCGAGTACCCCGGCGACATCCTCGCGCGGCACTACGTGGCGAACCCGGGGCGCTCGAGCTTCGACACCTTCATCACGCTCGAACGCACCGACGAGCCAGGCACGCCCTACGCGACCGGCGGCGCGACCACCGTCTGGCTCGACTTTCCGGCGAAGAAGACCCTGCCGCTGCCGCCCTGGCTGCGCAAGATCCTGGACTGACGCCATGACGGCGGTTGCGATTCAAAGCGATGCGCGCCGTGCCTGGGTGCGCGAGGCGATCCGCCGTATCGAGGCGGACTTCCAACGCTCGAGCGACACGCACCTGATTCCCGTGGCTTTGCCGGGCTTCCCCGGTGTTTCGCTGTACCTGAAGGACGAGTCGAGCCACCCGACCGGCAGCCTGAAGCATCGCCTTGCGCGCAGCCTGTTCCTGCACGCGCTGTGCAACGGCTGGCTGGGCGAGGGCAGGGCGGTCATCGAGGCGTCGAGCGGATCGACCGCGATCAGCGAAGCCTACTTCGCGCGCCTGCTCGATCTGCCCTTCATTGCGGTGATGCCGCGCAGCACCTCAGCGCAGAAGATCGCGGCGATCGAGTTTTACGGCGGACGCTGCCATCTTGTCGAAAGTGCCGGTGCGATCTATGCGGAGAGCGAACGCCTGGCGCGCGAGCGGGGTGGTCACTACATGGACCAGTTCACGCACGCCGAGCGGGCGACCGACTGGCGCGCCAACAACAACATCGCCGAGAGCATCTACACGCAGATGCGCCAGGAAACGCACGCGTGCCCGGCGTGGATCGTGGCCAGCGCCGGCACCGGCGGCACGCTGGCGACGATCGGCCGCTATGTGCACTACTGCCGGCACGAGACGCGTGTCTGCGGGGTGGATGCCGAACGCTCGGTGTTCTTCGACCACTATGTCGGCGGCGACGGGTCGCTTGCGATCGAGCAAGGTTCGCGCATCGAAGGCATCGGCCGGCCGCGGGTCGAGGCGTCATTCGTTCCGGGCGCGCTCGACGCGATGGTCAAGGTGCCCGATCTGTGGAGCCTGGCCGCGATGCACTCGCTCAGCGTGCGTCTGGGTCGACGCGTCGGCGGCTCGACCGGGACGAATCTGGTCGGCGCGCTCGCCTGTGCGCGCAGCATGGCCGCGCGCGGGCAGCATGGCTCGATCGTCACCCTGTTGTGCGACGGCGGCGAGCGCTACAAGCACACCTATTTCGACGATGCGTGGCTCGCGGCGCAGGGCCTGGAGTGCGGTCGCGAAAGCGATGCCATCGACGCCCTGATGGATCGTGGCGAGTGGCCGGAAGAACTGAGGCGAACCTGGCGGCTTGCCGGGGACCTGAACTGAGCGCAGTGGATCCCGCCTCGCTCACGCCGAGAGAAGGCGCTTGACGAGGTCGGCCGTCGTTGCCGCGCCGTACTTGCGCATCAAGCGGCCGCGGTAGATGTCGACGGTGCGGGGGCTGATCGAGAGTCGGCGGCCGATCAGTTTGCTCGTCAAGCCGTCGATCAGCAGCGCCGCGATCTCCCGCTCGCGCGGCGTGAGTTCTACGCGCAGCTGGCGGCGCGATGACAGATCCTCGAAGCTCCAGATGCCTTCGGCGTGCGGATAGCGCGGGTCGAGCGCGCGGCCCGAGACACGGCACCAGAAGAGCTCGCCCGCGACAGTCTTCTTGGATGCGACGCTGCCGACACGTCGCATCACGCGCTCGTCGGCGTAGAAGCCATCGGCACCCAGGCTGGCGACGATGCGCTCTCCGGTGCGCTCGAACTCGCCGGGCGTTGGATAGAGCATCTCGAAACTTTGTCCGACGAGTGCTTCGCGTGTCGTCCCGAACATCTCGATCACGAGCCGATTGCAGTCGAGCATCAGCCGGTCGCGGGACGCCACCAGGCCGACTGGAGCGAGATCGAACGCACTGCGATAGTCGAGCATAGTCAATTCTACGTAACGGCTACCTAAGGCATTACGTTGTACGCTCGCTCCCTCTGACTGCAGGAGATCGTCAATGAACAAGGTTTACCCGAGCGCAGCCGCAGCCCTCGACGGCGTCGTGCGCGACGGCCAGTTGATGGCCGTCGGCGGCTTCGGCCTGTGCGGCATCCCCGAGGCCCTGATCGGCGCGCTGCGCGATTCAGGCGTCAAGAACCTGACCGTGATCTCGAACAACGCCGGCGTCGACGGCTTCGGCCTCGGGCTGTTGCTCGAGACGCGCCAGATCAAGCGGATGATCTCGAGCTATGTCGGTGAGAACAAGGAGTTCGAGCGCCAGTACCTCGCCGGCGAGCTCGAACTCGAGTTCACGCCGCAAGGCACCCTCGCCGAAAAGCTGCGCGCTGGCGGCGCCGGCATCCCGGCGTTCTACACGCGCACCGGCGTCGGGACGTTGGTCGCCGAAGGCAAGGAGACGCGGGAGTTCGACGGCCAGACCTACGTGATGGAACATGCGTTGCTGCCCGACGTGTCGCTCGTAAAGGCGTGGAAGGCCGACAAGAGCGGGAATCTGCTGTTCCGCCGCACCGCGCGCAACTTCAACCCCGCGGTGGCGATGGCCGGAAAGACGACGATCGTCGAGGTCGAGGAGATCGTCGAGACCGGTACGTTCGATCCGGACAGCGTCCACCTGGCCGGCATCTATGTGCACCGCATCGTGCTCAACGCGCATCCCGAGAAGCGCATCGAGAAGCGCACACTGACTGAAAAGGCGGGAGTCTGATCATGGCCTGGACACACGACCAAATGGCGGCGCGCGCCGCCAAGGAATTGCAGGACGGCTTCTACGTCAATCTCGGCATCGGGCTGCCGACGCTGGTCGCCAACTTCGTCGATCCGTCGATCGAGGTCTGGCTGCAGAGTGAGAACGGCATGCTCGGCATCGGCCCGTTCCCGACCGAGGACCAGGTCGACGCGGACCTGATCAATGCCGGCAAGCAGACGGTGACGACGATCCCGGGTTCGAGCATCTTCGGCAGCCACGACAGCTTCGCGATGATCCGCGGCGGCAAGATCAACCTGTCGATCCTCGGCGCGATGCAGGTCAGCGAGCATGGCGATCTGGCGAACTGGATGATCCCCGGCAAGATGGTCAAGGGCATGGGCGGTGCGATGGACCTGGTCGGGGGTGTGAAGAACGTCGTCGTGCTGATGGAGCACGTCGCCAAGAAGAAGGATGGCACGATCGACCTGAAGATCCTGCCTCACTGCACGCTGCCGCTGACCGGTGTCGGCGTCGTCGATCGGATCATCACCGACCTCGCGGTGCTGGACGTGACGCCGCATGGTCTGCGTGTCGTCGAGCTCGCGCCGGGCGTGACGCGCGAGGAATTGCAGAGCAAGACGGGCGTGCCACTGCATTGACGGATGCGATGGACCGTGTGCTGCGGATGTGGCGGCCCAGCCTGCTGTCGCTGTAGAACGTCCCGTCAGCGCGCCGCCATCGCGCGTGCCGCCTCGGTCACGAGTGCGGGGCCGCGGTAGATGAGGCCGGTGTAGATCTGCACCAGGTCGGCGCCGGCGGCGATCTTCGCTCTGGCGTCGGCCGCGCTCAGCACGCCCCCGACGCCGATGATCGGCACGCTCGGGCCCAGTTCGCGGCGCAATCCGGCGATCACGCGATTGCTGGCTTCGAACACCGGGCGGCCGCTCAGGCCACCGGCCTCGTCGGAGTGGGCCAACCCTTTGATGGCGTCACGCGCGATGGTGGTGTTGGTGGCGACGACGCCGTCGATGTGGTTGCGGCGCACCGTCCGCGCGACCGCGCGCACCTGCGAGTCGTCCAGGTCCGGGGCAATCTTCACGAACAGCGGTACGCTGCGTCCGATAGCCTTGGTGAGCTCTTGGCGTCGCTCGTGCAAGGCCGACAGCAGCGCGTCGAGCGCTTCGTCGCCCTGGAGTTCGCGCAGGTTCTTCGTGTTGGGGCTCGAGATGTTGACTGTCACGTAGTCGGCCTGCGGATAGACGCCTTCCAGGCACGTCAGATAGTCGTCCACCGCGCGCCCGATCGGCGTCGTCGCGTTCTTGCCGATGTTCAGTCCGAGGATGCCGCCTGCGGCCCGGAAGCGCGTTGCGCGCTTCACGTTGGCAAGGAAGGCGGCGAGGCCCTCGTTGTTGAAGCCGAGGCGATTGATCAGCGCCTCGGCCTGTGGCAGGCGAAACATGCGCGGCTTCGGGTTGCCCGGCTGCGCGAGCGGCGTCACAGTGCCGACTTCGACGAAGCCGAAGCCCATCGCGCCGAGCCCGTCGATGCAGCGGCCGTTCTTGTCGAGCCCGGCCGCGAGGCCGATGCGGTTTGGAAAAGTCAGGCCCGCGAGCGTGACCGGATCCTCGATTCGCGTCTGGCGCCACAGGGCTTGCGCGGGCGAGTTCTGCAAGCGCGCGATCGCAGCGAGCGTCATTTCATGCGCGACCTCGGGGTCGAGTCCGAAAAGGAAGGCGCGCGCGAGCGGGTAGGGAAGAGGAAACATCGTCGAGCCCGCAACCAGGGTGCAGGATTGTCGCAAACCGCTGCGTTGGCCGCGGTGAGCGCACACCGATAATCGATGGCACTCATGCCCTGGAGACGGAAAGCCTATGACGCAAGACGAACTCAAAGCGATGGTGGGCGACGCCGCGACGGCCTGGGTGAAGCCGGGTAGCGTGATCGGCGTCGGCACGGGCTCGACGGTGAACTGCTTCATCGAGTCACTGGCCCGCATGCCAGAGCGCATCGCGGCTGCGGTGTCGAGCTCCGAGCAAAGCAGCGTGCGACTGCGCAAGCACGGCATCCCGGTGCTCGATGCCAACGAGGTTGAGTCGCTTGCGGTCTATGTCGACGGCGCCGACGAGATCGACGGCCGGGGCTGCATGATCAAAGGGGGCGGCGGTGCGCTGACGCGCGAGAAGATCGTTGCCGACATGGCGGAGCGCTTCGTCTGCATCGCCGATGCTTCGAAGCTCGTGACGACCCTCGGACGCTTCCCCTTGCCGGTCGAAGTGATCCCGATGGCACGCGCGCTCGTGGCGCGCCGCCTGCGCGGGATCGGCGGTCATCCCGTGCTGCGCGACGGCTTCGTGACCGACAACGGAGGCTTGATTTTGGACGTCCACGGCCTGTCGATCGGCGACCCGCCGGCGCTCGAGGCCGAACTCGGCCAGTGGCCCGGCGTGATCACGGTGGGTGTGTTCGCGCGCAACCGGGCGAGGGTGTGTCTGCTCGGAAGGCCAGACGGCGTGCAAACACTCAACTTCTGACAGCATCGCTGCCGGGGACCACGCAAAAACGGCGTAACCTCGGCCCTCTCCACGTACCCCACCGAAAAGCGAGGAAACCAAGCCCATGGCAAAGCCCAACTATTCATTCGAGAAACGCCAGCGCGAGCGGCTGAAGAAGCAGAAGAAGGAAGAAAAGCTTGCCCAGCGCAAGGCGGGCACCAACAAGACAGAAGACGCTCCCGAAGGCGAGACCTCGAACGAAGCGGCTGCGCCGGTGACCTCCGAAGCAGCGGGCGACCAGCCCGCATAGGGGCGGTTATTGCGCCAGGCTTGTCAGCCTGGTGCGTGTCGCGGACGCTGCGCTCAGGCGCGGCGTGCGGCGCGGGATGCGAACCGTGCTGCGTCGACAGCGTCGAGCAGGCTCGCTTCGAGCGGGCACGGCGCGCCGCTGATCTGGGACGCCAATGCGCGTGCACCGAGTGTGGCCCACGTGATACCGCGCGAGGCGAGGCCGGTGAACACATAGAGGCCGGGCGCGCGAGGGACGAAGCGCGGCTGGTCCAGCCGAACCCCATGGCGTTGCGCGGCGGCTGGTTGCGGCACACCTCCGATCAGCGGCAGGCGATCGGGCGCCGTGCAACGCCAACCGACGCGACCGGAAAGCGCGATCGCATTCTCCATTGGCGCACTGCCCGTCAGGCGCGCCAGTTGGATGAGGTTGTAAGCCTGGTCGGACGCGCGCAGATTCGGCTCCTCATCGTCGATCTGCGCGGTCGCACCGAACAATGCGGTCGCGCCGTCCAAGGGCGGCAGCACATACCCGTTGCCAGCCACGGGCAGCAGAGGCAATCGCAGGCCTGGGGTCGACAGCGGCAGTTCGGTTGTCTGCCCGCGAATGCGCTGCATCGGCAGACGGAGATCTGCGAGCAGGCGTCCCGCTTCGAACGCGTTGGCGAGCACCAGAACGTCGGCTTCGTCGAGGGTGACTCCTGAGGCATCGAGAAGTCGCCAACGTCCGCCCTGACGGCGGAGTTCGGCGACGTCGGTGCCGAAGTGCAGATCGACGGCGTCGCGGACCTCGGAAATCAGGGACGCCGCAAATCCGGCCGGGTCGATCCACCCGCCGCCTGGAAAGAACCAAGCCGGCGAGGTCAGCGGCAGCCCGCTCAGGCGGGCGGCAGCACCGGGGTCGAGTGCCTGCACGTAATCCGCGGGCAGGCCGAGCGCATGCAGTTGCGCTGCCATGCTCTGGAGCGTCGCGTGCGCCTCGACGCGCAGCAGCCCGCGCAACTGCCCGCTGACGCCGCGCCTTTCGATAGCTTCGTGGGCCGCCACTCGCGCCTGCAGGGCCGCCGCGCGATTGAAGCGCGCATGCGTACCATCCTGCGGGTTCACCGTGCCGTGAAAGATGCCGCCAGGGTTGCCCGACGCGGCCGCCGCGACGGAAGCCTGGCGGTCGAACAGCGTGCTTCGCCAGCCTTGCTCGGCCAAGGCCCAGGCGGCGGCGGTACCCGCGAGCCCGGCGCCGACGATCAGCGCTCGCCGGATGGCGGTCGGCGCGGTGCCGATCCGCGCCGGTGCGCGTCGGGGCACGAAGCGCGGCGCGTGGCGCGCAAGCGTGATTTCGCGCTTGCCGCCACTGCCGGGGGCGCTGCGGACCTCGAACCCGGCGGCGGCGAGGCCTTCGCGCACCGCTCCCGCGACGCTCCAAGTCGCGGCCGTTGCACCGGGCGCGGCGAGTCGCGCCAGCGCCTTGAACACGCGCGGCTGCCACATTTCGGGGTTGCGATCAGGCGCGAAACCGTCGAGAAAGAACGCATCGACCGAGGCGATGATCTCGGGCACCCAATCGGCAATGTCGCCGAGCGCGAGCAGCAGCTCGACGCGACCCCCTTCGAAGGTCAAGCGGTGCAGGTTCGGTGTCAGCGGCGGCCAGACTTGAACCAGCGCCTGCGCGAGTTCGAGCAGCGGCGAGGCCGCATGCGCACGCTGCAGGTCGATTGCGGCGAACGGATGCTTCTCGACCGAGATGAAGTGCAGCCGCTCGCAGCGCTGCGGGTCTTGCCGCCAGGCATTCCACGCGGCGAGGAAGTTGTTGCCCAGACCGAAGCCGGTCTCGAGGATGACGAAGCGCTCGCGGACTTGCCAGCGTGCCGGCAATTCGTTGCCGCCGAGGAAGACATGCGCCGCCTGCGCCAGGGCACCCTGCCGAGGGTGGTAGCGGTCCCCGAAGCTCTGCGAGAAGGGGATGCCTTCAGTGTCGAACGAGAGCGTTGCCGCGATGACCGGTTTGGTCTTCACGGCGCCGCCTGGACGAGTTCAGACCCGCTTGCGGTACTCGTGCGTGCGGGTGTCGATCTCGATCTTGTCGCCGCTCTCGACGAACAGCGGCACCGCGATCTCGAGGCCGGTGGCGGTGGTTGCCGGCTTCATCACCTTGCCCGAAGTGTCGCCCTTGACGGCCGGCTCGGTCGTGATCTCTCGCACGAGCGAGGTCGGCAACTCGACCGATATCGCCTTGCCGTCGTAGAAGACGACTTCGACGGGCATCGCGTCCTCGAGGTACTGGATCGCGTCGCCCATGTTCTCGGCCTCGACCTCGAACTGGTTGTATTCGGCGTCCATGAAGACGTACATCGGATCGGCGAAGTAGGTGTAGGTGCAATCCTTCTTCTCGAGCACGATCTGGTCCATCTTGTCGTCGGCCTTGTAGACGACCTCGGTACCCGAGTTGCTGAGCAGGCTCTTCAACTTCATGCGCACGGTGGCGGAGTTGCGGCCGCCGCGGCTGTACTCGGTCTTCAGGACGACCATCGGGTCCTTGCCATTCATGATGACGTTGCCGGCGCGAATTTCCTGGGCGATCTTCATAGCGGTTCCATGTGGATGCGTGGTGGTGTTCAAATGCGCGCCGCGCGCGCAAAGCCTCTAATTTTAGCGTGTTTCGTCGACCGAGCCGATCAGTTGCGTCACCAGATCGGCCTGGACGGCGAGCCATTCGCGCCATGCCGTGCAATGGGTGCCCCAGCCCTGCAGGTCGGGCAGGGCTAGCGGACCCACGGCCACGCCATTCCAGGCCTGGAACGCCTGGCGAAGCGAGTCGGCAAGCGGGGCATTGGCATTGGCGAGAAAGCGATCCAGGAAGGCCTGCAGCTTGAGCTTGTGCGCATCGCCGGACTGTGGATAGGCCTGCCACAGAAACGGCTTGGCAGCCCACTGAGCGCGCACGAAGGTGTCTTCTCCTCGTACGCAATTCAAGTCGCTGGCCCAGAGCAGGCGGTCGTAATCCAGTTGGGTGAGGTAGGGCAGCACTATCGCCCTCAGCGAACCACGCCGCAGCGGCGAACCCAGAAGCGTGCGCACCTGTTCGGCGGGCGCACCCGGTGTGATCAACAGCAGCGTGGGTACTGCGGCCAGTTCATCGAGCAACGCGGGTAGCGCGGGGTTGGCATAGCAAAAGAGGCTCACGACGCGCTCGGCCGGTTCCGCCGAAAGGCCATGCGCATCCAGCCAGGCGTCTCTATCGAAGCCGCGTTGGGAGTCGAAAAGGCCCGGCTCGCGCAAAAGCCCGCCGCTGGCCGACGTGAAGCCTGGGAAATGAAAGGTTCGCTTCAACATCAGACCCGGCGCGATGGTCACCGGCGACGGCAATCCGTGACTGCGCTCCGCAAACGCTTCGGCCGTGAGGTATTCGAGGTTGATCCAGCGCGGCGCGGGCTCGGTTGCTGCCATGCGCTCCACGAACGCGGGCGGCGGATCGCAGCCGAAAGTCTCGACGACGACTTCCGAAGGTGCGAGGTCGGGCGCCGGAGCCGTCCAGTGCACGACTTGGACGCCGGCATGGCCCCCGGGCGCCATCCACGCGAGGGCAGACGGGTCGTCGACCCACAGCCGTACGCGCTCTCGACGTTCGGCCAGATCGGCACACAGCCGCCAGGCGACTCCCAGGTCGCCGTGGTTGTCGATCACGCGGCAAAACACATCCCAGCTGTGGGCCATGGTGGGCATTATCGGCAGGCGCCGCGGGGCACAATGGGCTGCGATGAACGCAGCCGGTCCAGCAGAAACGCCTTCGAACGGAACCTCCGCCGACACTGTCGGCAAGGAGGGGCAGGTGCGCGCGCGGCTGCTCGCCGAGGTCGCCGCGTTGCCGCCGCGGCCAGGTGTCTACCGCTACTTCGACGCGCAGGACGCAGTGCTCTATGTCGGCAAGGCGCGCAACTTGAAGAAGCGCGTGGCGAGCTACTTCCAGAAGAACCACGCGGGAACCCGCATCGGTTTGATGATCGAGCGCATTGCGCGCATGGAGACGAGTGTCGTGCGCTCCGAGGCCGAGGCGCTGCTGCTCGAGAACAACCTCATCAAGTCGCTCAACCCGCGCTTCAACATTCTGTTTCGCGACGACAAGAGCTACCCGTACCTGAAGATCACCGCCGCGCGTGACGTTGACGATGTTGCCGCGCCTTCGGCGGCGATCTTTCCGCGCGTGGCCTATTACCGGGGTGCGGTCGATCGTCGGAACCACTACTTCGGCCCCTACCCGAGCGCGTGGGCGGTAAAGGAGTCGATCCTGCTGCTGCAAAAGGTATTTCGCCTGCGCACCTGCGAGGACACGGTGTTTGCCAATCGCAGCCGGCCCTGCCTGCTCTACCAGATCAAGCGCTGCTCGGCCCCGTGCGTAGCCCGCATCGGCGCGGTTGACTACGCGCGTGACGTGGCTCACGCCGAGGCCTTCCTGCGTGGCGAGACGAGTGAGGTGATGGAGCGTCTGCAGACCCGAATGCTTGCGCACTCCGAGGCGCTCGAGTTCGAGCAGGCGGCGGAGGTGCGCAATCAGCTCGGTGCGCTGTCGAGCGTGTTGCATCAGCAAGCGGTGGAAGCGAACTCCGGCGGCAGCTTCGACAAGGATGCCGACATCCTCGCAGTGAAAGTGCAGGGCGGGCGCGCCTGCGTCAACCTGGCCATGGTGCGCGGCGGGCGGCACTTGGGCGATCGACCGTACTTCCCGACTCATGTCGAGGAAGCGACCGAGATCGGCGCCTCCATCGACGCGCCAGCCGACGACGACGCGGGCGCGCGCGTCGAGCCCGAAGTGCAGGTGCTCGAAGCGTTCATTGCGCAACACTACGTCGGTACCGGTGCGCCGCCGCTGCTGGTGCTGAGCCATGCGGTCGACAAGGCGTTGATCGAGGCACTGTCGGCGCACAGCGGCGTGAAGGTCGGCGTGCAGCACCAGCCGCGCGCGCAGCGCCGCAGTTGGCTCGACATGTCGATCCACGGTGCCGAACTGGCGCTGGCGCGCTTGCTCGCCGAGGAGGGTTCGCAGCAGGCGCGAACGCGGGCGCTCGTCGAAGCCCTCGATCTGTCGTGCGAAGACCTGGCGCGGCTGCGCATCGAGTGCTTCGACATCAGTCACACCGCGGGCGAAGCGACGCAGGCTTCGTGTGTTGTGTTCGAGAACCACAAGATGCAGAGCGCGCAGTACCGCCGCTACAACATCGCAGGCATTGCCGGGGGCGATGACTACGCCGCGATGCGACAGGTGCTGATGCGGCGCTACGCGAAGATCGCCGCGCTTGTTGCGGACGGCGCGGCGACAGGTGCCGCGCGCATGCCCGATCTGGTGCTCGTCGATGGTGGGCGCGGCCAGGTCGCGATGGCGCGTGAGGTGTTCGAGGAACTCGGCCTCGACCGCTCGCTGATCGTCGGCGTCGAGAAGGGTGAGGGTCGCAAGGTCGGCCTCGAGGAGCTCGTCTTCGCCGACGGCCGCGAGAAAGTGAGCCTGGCGCCGGATTCGGCTGCACTGATGCTCGTTGCGCAGATCCGCGACGAAGCGCATCGCTTCGCGATCACCGGCATGCGCGCCCGGCGCGCGAGTGTGCGCACTGGTGCAAGCTCGCTGGAGGACATCCCCGGCGTCGGACCTCGAAAGCGTGCCAAGCTGCTGCAGCGCTTCGGTGGCGTGCGCGGGGTCGGTCAGGCGAGCGTGCAGGACTTGCTGAGTGTGGAGGGCATCTCGCGGCAATTGGCCGAGGAAATCTATCGTGCCTTGCATTGAGCGGCGGCGCGCGCGGCTAGGGATGTGCGCCATGGCGCTGTTCGGGATCGCCGGGTGCTCGCCGCAAAGTCCGACCGAACCTTCGCCTTCGCCTGCGCCGCCGGTGACCGAAGCGTCGGCGCCGCTGGCGGCGGCATCCGAACCGCCGCGCGACGCGGCGCCACCCGCGGCGGCCTCTGCGTCGGCGACGACGACGGTCCGCCCACGTCTGCCGCTGCCACCGGCCGCTGCGGTGCACTCGCAGCAGGAGCTTCGCCACCAAGCCGCGCTGCGCATCGTCGCGGCGAATCCGGACATCACCTACAGCGGCGTCCCGCCCGAGCCGCTGCTGGCAATTCCGGTGCTGCGAATCGAACTCAACGCGGACGGCAGCGTCCGGCGCATCGAGGTGCTGCGTCCCCCGCGACACGCACTCGACACGATCCAGCTCGCGAAGGACGCGGTGCGCCGTGCAGCGCCGTTCGGCGATGTGTCACGCATGCCAAAGCCTTGGAAGTTCACCGAGACCTTTCTCTTCGACGACGATCGGCACTTCAAACCGCGCAGCCTCGATTGAACGGCGCGCGAAGTCCGCGGCGTGAAGTTCGGCACAATCGCCGCATGTTCTTCAATCTGCCAACTTTGCTGACATGGGCGCGCATCGTTGCGATCCCGCTCATCGTCGGCGTGTTCTATCTGCAGCTCGAGCCTTCGCTGCAGAATCTTCTCGCCACGGTCTTGTTCGTCGTTGTTGCGTTGACCGACTTGCTCGACGGCTATCTCGCGCGACGGTTGAATATGACGTCGTCGTTCGGTGCCTTCCTCGATCCGGTGGCCGACAAGTTCCTCGTCTGCGCCGCGCTGCTTGTGCTGGTGCATCTGAATCGCCTGCATGCGCTGATCGCCTTCGTCATCATCGGTCGCGAGATCGCGATCTCGGCGCTGCGTGAGTGGATGGCGCAGATCGGCGCGTCGCGCAGTGTCGCGGTACACATGCTTGGCAAACTCAAGACCGTGGTGCAGATGGTTGCGATCCCGTTCTTGCTGTTCGACGGCACGCTGTTCGGGCTGATCGACACGCATACCTGGGGCACGGTGTTGATCTACATCGCGGCCTTGCTGACGATCTGGTCGATGGTCTACTACCTTCAAAAGGCGCTGCCAGAGATTCGCGCCAAGGCAAAGTAGGCCGACGTGGCCATCAGCCGGCGGGCGCTCGCGCGCGCAATGCCCTGGGTCTTCGTGCTGATCTGGAGCACCGGTTTCGTGGTCGCGCGATTCGGCATGCCGCATGCGCCGCCGATGACCTTCCTGAGCACACGGTACGCGCTGTCGATCGTCTGCTTCGGCATCTGGGTTGCGTGGTCGCGCGCAGCATGGCCGAGCGGACGCGAGCAGTGGATGCACCTGGCCGTCGTGGGCGTGTTTCTCCAGGCCGGCTATCTCGGCGGCGTGTGGAGCGCGGTCAAGGCCGGCATGGGCGCAGGGACCGCTGCACTGATCGTGGGGCTGCAGCCCGTGCTGACCGCCTTGTGGGTCACCTCGCAGACGCCCTCGAGCGGCAGCGGCGATGGCGCCGTTCAGGCCACGGCGCGGGTCTCGCCGCGTCAATGGCTGGGCCTTGCGCTCGGCCTCGCCGGGCTCGTGCTCGTGGTGTGGCGCAAACTCGGTGTTGGTGAGGTGACGGCGTTCAGTTTCTCTCTCGCGGTCATCGCCCTGGTGTCGATCACCGTCGGGACGCTCTACCAGAAGCGCTTCGTCCGGCCATGCGACGTGCGCACCGCGAGCTCCGTGCAGATGTTCGCCGCGCTCGCCGTCACGCTCCCGCTTGCGCTGCTTGAACAGGAGCCGATGCTGCTGCATCCCGAACTCGTCGGCGCGATGGCGTGGTCGGTGCTGGGCCTCACGCTGGGCGGCAGTTCGCTGCTCTACTTGTTGATCCAGCGCGGTGCGGCGACGCAGGTGAGCAGCCTGATGTACCTCGTGCCGCCGTGCACCGCGCTGCTGGCGTGGCTGTTGTTCGACGAGGCGTTCACCGTCATCATGGGGCTGGGCCTCGCGCTGACGGCCGTGGGTGTCGCACTCGTCACGTCGTCCGCGCGGCGCATCCTCGATTGACGGGAACGGAGACCCCCATGACGACTCATCGCATCGCAGTGATCCCGGGCGACGGCATCGGCAAGGAAGTGATGCCCGAGGGCTTGCGCGTGCTCGACGCCGCCGCACGTCGCCTGGGCATCGCGCTGCAGTTCGACCACTTCGACTTCTCGAGCTGGGACTATTTCGAGCGCCACGGTCAGATGCTCCCTGACGACTGGAAGGAGCGCATCGGCGGGCACGACGCGATCTACTTCGGCGCGGTCGGCTGGCCGGCGAAGATTGCCGATCATGTCTCGCTGTGGGGCTCGTTGTTGCGCTTCCGACGCGACTTCGACCAATACGTGAACCTGCGTCCGGCGCGTCTGATGCCAGGCGTGCGCTCGCCACTCGTGCGGCGCGATGGCACACCACGCTCGCCGGGTGAGATCGACATGCTCATCGTGCGCGAGAACACCGAGGGCGAATACTCGAGCATTGGCGGACGCATGTACGAGGGCAGCGATCGCGAGATCGTGATGCAGGAGACGGTGATGTCACGCATCGGCGTCGACCGCGTGCTCAAGTTCGCGTTCGAACTCGCGCGTAGCCGGAAGCGCAAGAAGCTTACGTCGGCGACCAAAAGCAACGGCATCTCGATCACGATGCCTTACTGGGACGAGCGAGTCGACGCGATGGCGAAAGCCTATCCCGACGTGAGCGTCGACCGCTTTCACATCGACATACTGGCGGCGCACTTCGTGCTTCGCCCAGATGCTTTCGACGTTGTCGTGGCGAGCAACCTGTTCGGCGACATCCTGAGCGACCTGGGCCCGGCCTGCACGGGCACGATCGGCATCGCACCGTCCGCCAACATCAACCCGACGCGCGCCTGGCCGTCTTTGTTCGAGCCGGTGCATGGCTCGGCGCCCGACATCGCCGGGCGTGGTGTCGCCAATCCGATCGGGCAGATCTGGTCGGGCGCGCTGATGCTCGACTTCCTCGGCCATCGCGACGCGCACGACGCGATCGTCGGCGCGATCGAGCGCGTACTGGGTGCTGGCGCGCACGCGCCGCTCACGCCGGATCTGGGCGGTACTGCCGCCACGGCCGACCTGGGCCTTGCGATCGCCAGCGCCTTGTGAGCGCGCGCTCTGTCGCGCGCGCAGTCGTGGATTGCCACGCATGTCAAGCGGAAATACCTGCGCCTTCCCCCGGAAATCGGGGGGGTGAATCGACTTAGAATCCGCATCGATGCTTGACAGGCATGGGGCTCGCGGCTGTAATGAATCGCACCTGATGCCAGGCGACAGACCGGCAAGCGAGGCCACCAGATTTCATCCGCGACACTTTCCAGAGGGGACCCTTCGTGAACAAATCCGAATTGATCGAGCACATCGCCAAGCAGGCTGACATCTCCAAAGCTGCTGCAACGCGCGCGCTGGAAGCGATGATCGGCGGTGTGAAGTCGACCCTGAAGAAGAACAACAGCGTGTCGTTGGTCGGATTCGGCACGTTCACTGTCAGCAAGCGTGCGGCGCGCACCGGCCGCAATCCGCGCACCGGCGCGGCGATCAAGATCAAGTCGGCCAAGGTGCCCAAGTTTCGGCCCGGCAAGGGGCTGAAGGACGCGGTGAACTGAGCGTGGGCTGCGCCGCGCTGCGACGGTGTCGTGCCGCGCAGCATATGCGCTAGAACGCTGCTCGGGTGCTTAGCTCAGTTGGTAGAGCGGCGCCCTTACAAGGCGTAGGTCGGGGGTTCGAGCCCCTCAGCACCCACCACCGAGAGTTGCGCGCGTCGCACGACGCCTGAAGTACCGTGGCCGAGGCTGCCTGCCGCGGCGGGTAGAATTGTTCGGGCGCAAGATTGGCCGCGAAAAAGGCGAACCCCGGTTCGCCTTCTTTGCGTTTGACCCGGCGCATCGCTCGCCCCACTCCAGTGCTTCGCTTCCGGTTCAAGGCTTCTGATGTTTGATTTCATTCGCAAGCACATGCGCGCGCTGCAGTTCGTGCTCGTGCTTCTTATCGTCCCCTCATTCGCTTTCTTCGGGGTGCAGGGCTACTCGCGGTTGGCCGAAGGCGGCAGGCAGACGGTCGCTCAGGTTGCGGGGCAGGACATCACGCAGGCTGAACTCGACGCTGCCCACCGCCAGCAGATCGATCGCATGCGACGCGAGATGCCGACGATCGACATCAAACTGCTCGACACCCCCGAGATGCGTCAGCGAACACTGGAAGGCTTGGTGCGCGAGCGGGTGATGCTCGTCGCGGCCGACAAGTACCACTTTGCGCCAACGGACGAACGGCTGCGTCACATATTCACATCCGATCCGCAATTTGCCTTCGTTCGCAATCCCGACGGCAGCGTGAACAAGGATGTGCTCGCGCAGCAGGGCATGTCGTCGGAGCAGTTCGCACAGCGACTGGCGCAGGACATCGCCAAGCGCCAGGTCTTGCTCGGCGTCGGCGCGACGGTGTTCCCGACAGCCGCTGATAGCGCCGCCGCGATGGATGCGCTGCTTCAGCAGCGTGAAGTCCAGGTGCTGCGATTCGAGACCAAGGACTACGCGGGCAAGGTCACGCCGAGCGACGCCGAACTCGAGGCCTACTACAAGAATCCGGCGCACGCGGCGCAATTCACGGCGCCCGAGCAGGCGAGCATTGAATATGTCGTGCTCGATCTGAACGCGCTGATGGCCGGTGTCGTTGTTTCGGAAGACGACCTGCGCAAGTATTACGCCGAGAACGCGTCGCGCTACACGACGCCTGAAGAGCGTCGTGCGAGTCACATCCTGATCAACGCGCCGAAAGATGCGTCGACCGACGTGCGCGCGAAGGCGAAGGCGAAGGCCGAAGCACTGCTCGCGCAGGTCAAGGCCAACCCCGACAGCTTTGCCGACTTGGCGAAGAAGAACTCCGACGATCCGGGATCGGCCGAACGCGGTGGGGATCTGGACTTCTTCGCGCGCGGCGCGATGGTCGCGCCGTTCGATGAGGCAGCTTTCAAGCTCAAGCCGGGCGAGATCAGCGGTGTCGTCGAGTCCGACTTCGGTTATCACATCATCAAGCTGACCGCGGTGCGGGGCGGCGAGAAGCGTAGCTTCGATGCAGTTCGGCCTGAACTCGAGCGCGAGATCAAGACGCAGATCGCGCAGCGCAAGTTCACCGAGATGGCCTCGGACTTCACCAACACGGTCTATGAGCAGCCCGACAGCCTCAAGCCTGCGGTCGACAAGTTCAAGCTCGAACTGCGGACGGCTCAGGGCGTCAAGCGCGTTCCGGCGCCCGACGCCACCGGGCCACTGGCGTCGCCTAAATTCCTCGAACAGTTGTTCGGCAACGACGCGTTGCGCAACAAGCGCAACACCGAAGCTGTCGAATCCGGTGCAAACCAACTCGTCGCCGGTCGTATCGTGAATTACTCGGCGGCACACGTGCAACCGTTCGCCGATGTCCGGCCCGCGGTGCTTGCGGCCGTCACGGCAGAGATGGCCGCGGCGCAGGCGCGCAAGGCCGGGCAGGAGCGGCTCGAGAACCTAAAGAAGTCGCCGGGTGAGGCAATCGATGCGCCGGCCGTGACCGTATCGCGCGCGCAGCGCCACGAATTGCCGACGCCACTTGTCGATGCGGTATTGCGAGCTGACGCGAGCAAGCTGCCGGCCGTCGTGGGCGTCGATCTCGGCGCCGAGGGCTATGCAGTCGCGCGAATCGACAAGGTGCTCGGCCGCGATCCCGCAGCGGGCGATGCCAAGCAACTCGCAAGCGCCTACGCGCAAGCATGGAGCGGCGCGGAAATGGCGGCCTACTACGACGCGCTGAAGGCGCAGTTCAAGGTCAAGATCGAACCGCCCAAGGTGACGGCTGGCGCCTATTCGGTCGCGCCCTCGCCAGCATCGGGATCGTCGAAGTAGATCGCGCGGTACCCTGCTCGGCGCGGCGTACACGATCAGCTTTCGCATGGGTACATCCCAGGGGCTCGGCTATACTCGATCGCTCTGCGGTGGCTGTAGCTCAGTTGGTAGAGTCCAGGATTGTGATTCCTGTTGTCGTGGGTTCGAGCCCCATCAGCCACCCCACTAGATTCGTACAGCAGACGGCCCTTCGGGGCCGTTTTCGTTGGGTCTGCGATTCTCGGACGGATCGCTCAGCCCCCAGACAGAAACTTCGGAATGCGGACGCGGCAGGCGATGCCGGACGGCACCGCCTCGTGCCATTCGACGCTGCCACCGAGCTGCTTGACGCGTTTGCGCACACCGCCCAGTCCCAAGCCATGCGACCAGCGCTGCGGCTCGCGGCCGTCGCCGTCGTCGACAACGCTCAGTTCCAGCCGGTCGCCTTCGAGTTGCAGCGTGATGTCGACTCTCCCCGCCCCGGCGTGTGCGATCGTGTTGCTGACGAGCTCGCGCAAGATGCGCGTGAGCGCCGACCACTGCACGACGTTGAGCGAAACCTCACGGTCGGCGCTGAAACTCCAGCCGAGCACGAGGTCGGCTGCCGTCAGGCGTTGGGTCAGATCGGCCTTCCACTCGGCGGCGGCATGGTTCAGTTGGTGATTGCCCTTGGCGAGGCCGCGCGTCAAGGTCTTCAGGTCCTTTAGCGTGTGCCGGACGTACTCTTCCATCTCGGGCGACTGCGCCTTGTACATCAGCGTCAGCAGCCGCGCGCCGATGTCGTCGTGCAAATCCTGCGCGATGCGGCTGCGTTCCTCATTGCGTCCTTGCTCGACCGCGTGGTCGAACGCGACGGCGCGCCGCAACTGCTCGACGATGCGGTCGGCGAGCCGCGCGTCGTCGAGCGAGAAGGGGCGTCGCCCGCGCTGCGCGTAGCGCAGGCGCACCGACGTGCTGGCGTCCTGCGTGGGCGCTTCGCTGGCCAGCACAGGGACGGGCGCGACAAGGCTCGCGCCCTGGTCTTCGACGTGCGCAGAGGTCAGCAGCTCGGTGCCGAGCTCGCACTGCAGTGGCTCGAAGCAATCTCGCAGCAGCGACAGCATTAACTTTGGCGCACGGTCGGGGTGTGCTTCGAGCTCGCGAGCGCTGCGGTAGAGCTGCTCGAACATGCGCTCGGTCGTCAGCATGTTGCGGCTCAGCAGCTGATTGAGAATCCATTGGCGCGCGCCGACATAGACCGCCAATGCGATCAAGACCGATATCGTGAGCGAGGCGAACTGGCCGAGCGAGAACAGGTCTACGAACAGCAGATCGAGCGACGCCGCGACGGTGCTGATCGCGGCGAGCAGAGAAAGCTCGCGCAGGATTTGCTGCGAGCGAGCGAAGAACGGCACCAGCAACAGCAGCGACGCAAGAAACACGTACCAGATCGTGGAGACGACGCCGACGAGCTGATTTGGGTTGCCGGTCATCCTGTCGGTGACTGCGAGTGCGAGCGTGAGCAGCGTCCAGGTCGCGACAACGACGATGCCGAATCGGCGCAGCTGCATGACGAGCGGATTCGGTTGCGCGCGGTAGGCAGCGCTCAGGATCGCGATCGCGACCCCGCACAGCGCGAGTGCGCCGAGCTGCGTCCACCACCAGGCGTAGCGCAGGTGGCCAATGGCCTGCAGCGCAATGAGCGCGATCACGCCCGCCCAGGCGCACACGACAACCGCCCGCGCCGCAGGGCGGCGGGCCGCGTAGAGGCTGCACAAGTGCACCGCGGCGGCGGCAGTCACAAGATCGAACGTCGTGCGTGCCGTCGTGTCCCACGCCGTCAGAAGCCGCGGCAGCGTCAGGCTCGGCGTCGACGCGGCGGCGATGAGGAGGAGGTTGCCGACCTGGCACATCGCCATCAACGCGTAGAGCTGGTTTCGCGCTGAAGGCCCCGCGAGCAACATCACCGTTGCCGACAGGTAGAGCATGAGCGCGATTGCCGACAGCAACCAGAAGACGCCGCCCAGGCCACCGAAGCCGATTCGCTTGAGTGGCGCCTCGACAGTCGTACCGTCACCGAAGTGCAGGCTGGGCGACGGCTGGGCGAGCAGCGCCGACATCCGGGTGTGCAATCGTTGATGCCGCTCGCGCGTGGCGTCATCGACGATCCAGCGCGCAGAGCGCTGCAACACAAGGGCATCGGTCAGCTCGACCCTGTCCTCGGCGGCACCGATCGCGATCAGCGACTTGCCGGCTTGCGGTTTGAGTGCGTCCGTCGGACCCTCCGGCGAGAGCTCGACTCCTCCCGTCGCGCCGACCTGCCAGCGCCCGCTCAGTTGCTGCGGTTCGGCGAGCCAGCGTGCGAGGAGGAACAGGCTGGCGCAACCGAACAGCGCCGCGAGCGCGAGCAGTCGCGGGCGGCTGCGCCAGCGTGCCAGGCGCTCGTCCGGCATGGCCGACACGCGCCCGGTGACCGTGTCAGACGAAGGATCAATGGAAACCACGACTCGGCCGGAAACGTGCGCGAAGCCGCCGCAGCCTGCCCGGGCGCCTCACGCGGCGACCTCTACACCAGCCCCTGCTTGCTCGCGAGCACCGCAGCTTCGGCACGACTAGAGACGTTGAGCTTCTTGTAGATCGACTTGATATGGTCGTTCACCGTGAACCACTTGATGCCCATCAGGTTCGCGATCTCCTTGATCGTGAAGCCCTTGCTGAGGTAGGTCAGCACCTCGCTCTCGCGCGGCGTCAGCCGTTCGTGGTCGAGCGGCGCGCCACGCCCAAGCGGCATCGGGCGGCTGCTCTGCAGACCGGACAGCGGTGCCGGCGCATTGTCGGTCTGGCCGCTCTTGAGCATCGCGGCGCCCGGGCCATGGCGAAAGTGGGTCAGAAGGCGTCGCGCGATCGCCGGCGACAGCGGCGGCTGTCCGCGCACGATCTTCTGCAGTTCCTCGACCAGCACCTCGAAGCGATCCTCCTTCAGCAGATAGCCGTCGGCTCCGCACTGCAACGCGGGAAAGAGGTGATCGTCGTCGGAGTAGAGCGTGGTCACGATCTTGGTTGCCGGGTACTGCGCGAGCAGAGCGAGCAGTTCCATGCCGTTGCCGTCGGGCAGTTCGAGGTCGACCAGCACGAGCTTGAACGGATCGACCGGCGCCTGGCCCTCGATGATCTGTCCGACGTGGCGGCGCGCTGTCTCCAGGTCGCCAGCCTCTGAGATCAGGATGGAGTCGCTGAAGCTCTCGCGCACGACGCGGCACAGGAAACTGCGCGCCACGGGGTTGTCTTCGAGGATCAGCACCTTGACGGCCATGATCGCGTCGTCTCCTCATGCATGCCGGCTCGCCTCGCCGGATCGATTGATCCTAACGCACTCCGTGGATCGGCGAAACGGCGCGCTGCGCTTCCTTCGCTCGCGCGGTGCGGCCTCCGCACTCCCTACAATCGCGCGATGCGCATTCTGATTGCCAATGACGATGGGTATCTCGCCCCCGGTCTGCATGCGCTGGTGCAGGCCTGCCAGGGGCTGGGGGAGATCGATGTCGTCGCGCCCGAACAGAATGCGAGTGGTACTTCCAATTCGTTGACACTCGGTCGCCCTTTGTCGGTGTTTGTAGCGGCCAACGGCTATCGGTACGTCAACGGCACGCCGTCTGATAGCGTGCACGTCGCGCTCACCGGCCTGCTGCCGCAGCGGCCGGATCTGGTGCTTTCGGGCATCAACAACGGCGCGAACATGGGCGACGACACGCTGTACTCGGGCACTGTCGCGGCGGCGATGGAGGGTTACTTGTTCGGAATTCCGGCGATTGCCTTCTCCCTCATCGACAAGGGCTGGGAGCATCTGGACGCCGCGGCGCGCGTCGCGCGCTCGATCGTCGACCAGGCCCTGCGTGCGCCGCGCTGACGCCGCCCCCTGGCTGTTGAACGTCAACATCCCGAATCGCGCCGACGCCGAGAACCTGCCGCTTGCCGTGACCCGGCTCGGTCGGCGCCACGCGAGCGAGCCCGTGATCCGCCAGACCAGCCCGCGCGGCGAGCCGATCTACTGGATCGGCCCGGCCGGCGATGCACGCGAGGCCGGCGCCGGGACGGATTTTCATGCGACCGCCCTCGGGCAGGTTTCGATCACGCCGCTGCAGGTCGATCTGACCGAACACCGGACGATCGACGCATGGCGCGCTCTACTTGCCGACTCAGTTGCCACATGACGAGCGCACAGCGTCCGGCGCCGAAGTTTCCGCTCCCGCTCGAGCGCATCGCGGGCGGCAGTGCGCGGGCCGGCACTGCGGCGGCGCGCAGCGTGTTGCGGCCGCAGGGGCCCGTCCAGCAGGCCGCGACGGATGCGGCACGACGCGTCGTGCCCTCGGGTCTCGGCCTCGACTCGATCGAAGTCCGTCGCCGGATGGTGCAGCGTCTGCAGGCCAAGGGGCTGTCCGCACCGAACGTGATCGCCGCGATGCTTGCGGTTGCGCGTGACCGCTTTGTCGACGGCGCACTCGTCAATCAGGCTTACGAGGACACGAGCCTGCCGATCGGCCACGGCCAGACGATCTCCAAGCCGTCGGTCGTCGCGCACATGATCGAGTTGCTGTCGCAAGGCGCGGCTGCGCGCGAGGCAGGTTCGCTCGGGCGCGTACTCGAGATCGGCACCGGCTGCGGCTACCAGGCCGCGGTGCTGGCACAACTTGCGCGCGAGGTGATCTCGGTCGAGCGCGTGCGGGCGCTGCACGACAAGGCGCGGACGCATCTGAGCGCGCTACGCGAGATGCGGGTCAGGCTGGTGTATGGTGACGGCCGGCTCGGGCACGCGCCCAACGCGCCGTATCGGAGCATCATTGCCGCGGCGGGAGGTGAATCGCTTCCGCAGGCCTGGCTCGATCAACTGGAGATCGGTGGCCGGCTCGTCGCGCCGGTGCAGTCGAGCGACGGCCGGCAGCAACTGGTTGTCGTCGATCGCGTCGAGCAGGGCTTGCAGCGAAGCTTGCATGACGCGGTGCTTTTCGTCCCATTGAAGGCAGGACTCGATTGATGTTTAGCAGGGCAGCAACAGGTGGGTCGGGCGCGCGCGTGGCCTGGCGATTCTTGGCGATCGTTTCTATGACGATGGCTCTCGTCGCCTGCGCCGGCAAGAAGACGCGCGCGCCGGTCGAGGATCGCGGGACCAGTTCTGCCGCGGCGGCTGCATCGGCGCCGGCAGCCTCCGCGCCGCTGTCCGATGCGGACAAACAGTTGCCCGGGGCCGAGAACGCGGGCAAGGCGGGCTACTACACCGTCAAGCCCGGGGATCGCCTTCTTCGCATCGCGATGGACAACGGGCAGAACTGGCGCGATCTGGTCAAGTGGAACAACCTCGACAACGCGAACGTGATCGAAGTCGGGCAGGTGCTGCGCGTGACGCCGCCGGTGTCCGAAAGCGCATCGGCCAAACCCGTTGGCAACGCGCGCGTCGAGACGCGGCCGCCTGCGGCGAGCGGTGTCGCATCGACGACGCCGGTGCCGGCCGCGAGCGCGCCAGCAGCCACACCGATCGCAGGTACCGATGACGTGAATTGGGCCTGGCCCGCGACCGGCCCGGTGATCGCGCAGTTCGACGAGGTAAAGAGCAAAGGCCTCGTGATCGGCGGCAAGGCGGGCGACCCGGTGTTCGCCGCCGCGGATGGCCGTGTGGTCTACGCCGGCTCCGGGCTGCGCGGCTACGGCAATTTGCTGATCATCAAGCACAACGACACCTTCCTCACCGCGTATGCGCACAACCAAGCCCTGCTGGTGAAGGAGGATCAGGTCGTGCGGCGCGGCCAGAAGATCGCGGAGATGGGATCAACCGACGCGGAGGTCGTTCAGTTGCATTTCGAAATCCGGCGCCTGGGCAAGCCCGTCGATCCCATCAAGCTCCTGCCGCCGCGCTGACGCGCAGCGCCTGACGGGTATTCGTGATGGCGCGCCGGCATCCGCCAATCGAAGGGGTGTCCGTCGGAGAGCCGGCTGCCCAACCCGGCGCGCTGCGCGAGGACGATGAGCCCTCGTTGCACGACGCAGCGAGCGAATCCCAGCCCGAGGCCGGCGAGGTGGGCAACATCTTGCAGGCCTATCTGCGGGAGATCGGCAAGGCGCCGCTGCTGACACCGCAGGAGGAGTTCGCGACCGCAACACGCGCACGCGCCGGCGACTTCGTCGCGCGCCAGGCGATGATCGAACACAACCTGAGGCTCGTCGTCAGCATTGCCAAGAACCATGCCGGCCGCGGGCTGCCGCTGATCGATTTGATCGAGGAGGGCAACCTCGGACTGATGCACTCGATCGACAAGTTCGAGCCCGAACGGGGCTTCCGCTTCTCGACCTACGCATCGTGGTGGATACGCCAGGGCATCGAGCGTGCGTTGATGCAACAGTCGCGCCTCGTTCGGCTGCCGGTGCACGTGGTGCGTGAGTTGCACCAGGTGCTGCGCGCGCGCCGCACGCTCGAGGCGCAGGCCGCGCACTTCGGCCACGGTGACAAGGTGGTCGTACAAACGGAAGACGTCGCCGCGGCGCTCGGCAAGCCGATCGCGGACGTTGCTGCCCTGCTCAAGTTCGCCGAGTTGCCTGCATCGCTGGACGCGCCACTCGAACGCGGCTCGAACGAACCAGACGCTGAGACGCTGCTGGATGCAGTGGCCGACGAGCAATCGGTCGATCCGATGAGCCTGACTCTTGAACACGAAATCGAGAGCCTGCTGGCCAGCGGGATCGGAGCGCTCAACGCGCGCGAGCGCGAGGTGCTGGTCGGCCGCTACGGCCTGGGCGAACGGGAGGCAGAGACGCTCGAAGTGCTGGCTCATCGGCTCGGCCTGACGCGCGAACGCGTTCGGCAGATTCAACAAGAAGCGCTCGCGAAACTGCGACGCTCGATGGCAAGGAGCGGCGTTGACAAGAACGCGATCTTCTAGGCTCAGGGTTGTGGCGAGGGCGCAGGTCGCGGGCAACCCAGCGCTGCGGCGTATCAGTGCGGGCGTGCTGTTGTTTGCTGCGGTGGCGCTCGCGCAAGCCCAAGCGACGGGTGACGCGAAGGACAATGCGGCGGCCGGCATCGGGCGCCAGCACAGACCGATGCGCAACTGCTCGGATCGGCCCAGGCGATGCCGGGCAGGCCACGCATCGGCCTCGTGCTCGGCGGCGGTGGCGCGCGCGGCGCGGCGCACATTGGTGTGCTCGAAGTGCTGCAGGACTTGCGCGTCCCGGTCGACTGCATCGCGGGCACGAGCATGGGTGCACTGGTGACGGGCGTGTTCGCCTCCGGACTCTCGCCGCAAGCGATGCGCGAGGCGCTCGCGAAGGCGGACTGGGACGACATGTTCCAGGACAACCCCGACTTCTACGACATGAGTTATCGCAACAAGCGCGTGTCGCAGATTTTTTTGCCGGGGAGCGAGTTCGGCGTCACGAAGAAGGGCTTGGAGTATGCGCCCGGCGTCGTCTCGGGGCAGAAGATCAAGGCGTTCTTCAATGAACTCGTGCACGACGATCGTGGCGAAAAGCTGATCCAGAATCTGCCGATTCCGATCTCGCTCATCGCCACCAATATCGTGAACGGAGAGCGAGTCGTCATGCGGGAAGGCAGCCTGTCGCAGGCCATGCGCGCGAGCATGTCGGTGCCGGGGCTGATGGCGCCCGTCGTGCGCGACGGTGCCAAGCTCGTCGACGGTGGCTTGGTGGACAACGTGCCGATCACTGAGGCGCGCGAGCTCTGCAAGGCCGACGTGGTGATCGCCGTCAATGTCGGCTCACCGCTGCTTCAGGCTGATCAGATCGGCTCCCTGTTGAGCGTCTCGGCGCAGATGGTCAACATCCTGACCGAGCAGAACGTGGTGCGCTCGCTCGCGCTGCTCAAGCCGACCGACATTTACATCAAGCCTGATCTCGAGGGCATCACCTCGGGCGACTTCAAGCTCAGTGACAAGACAGCGGAGCGCGGCAAGGATGCTGCGCTGAAGGTGGCTGATCAGCTGAGGGCGCTGTCCGTGAGCGAGGAGCAATATGCCGGTTGGGTCAAGCACATCCAAGTGACGGTGCCCCCGCCGCTGACGGTCGACGAAATCGAGTTCGCCGGCCTGAAGCGGGTCAATCCGGCGGACGTGAGTCGCAACGTGACGCAGCAGGCGGGGGCGCCGCTGGACACGCCCACGCTCAACGCCGATTTGCTTCGCGTCTACGGTGACGGCTACTACGAGAGCGTCGACTACGCGCTGCTGCGCGAGCGCGATCGCAACATCCTGCGCGTGACGCCGGTCGAGAAAGCATGGGGGCCTGACTACCTGCGTTTCGGCCTTGCGCTCATGTCGAACTCGGGAACCGGCTCCACCTATTCGCTGCGTGTCGGCTATCACAAGACCTGGGCCGACGCCCTCGGCGCTGAGTTTCTTGCGGTCGCGGAGATCGGCAATGCGATGGGGTTTGCGCTGGACTACTACCAGCCGCTCGACGCGACGCAGCAGTTCTTCTTCGAGCCGCGCGCGCTGATCCGACGCGAAAGGGTGTCGCTCTTCCAGAACGACGAACAGGTTGCCCAGTACACCGTCGTCGATGCGCTCGCGGAAGTGGCGCTCGGCGCGCACATCGGCAATCTGGGGCAGGCGAGCGTCGGCTGGCGGCAGATGCAAAAGCGCGCCGACCTCGCAATCGGCTCACCCTTCCTCCCGAATCTCGATGAGACCTTCGGCGGGCCGTTTGTCAGCATCGATCTCGATCGCAATGACCGGATCTTCAACCCACGCAACGGGTGGAGCGCGCGGGCCAGCTATTTCGATCCCACCGGCAAGGGCTACAGCAAGCTGCTTGCCGGCCTGAGCGGCGCCAAGCAGTTCGGCACCGATTGGGTCGTGCAGGCGAGGGCGAGCTACCAGGGATCGCCGGTCGGCAAGCTTCCGATCTACGACGTCGCCACGCTGGGCGGCTTCTTCAATCTGACGGCGTTCGCGCCCAGGCAGCTGACGGGCGATGACGCGACTTACGGAGGGCTGCGCATCGAGCGTGTGCTGCGTGATCTGCCGATGGGTCTGCGCGGCGACATCAGACTCGGGGTCGCGCTCGAAGCGGGCAAGATGGGCACGCTCTACACCGAGACCAATCGCACCGGCTGGCAGAACTCGGTCGCCCTCTATCTTGGCGGCGAGACGCCGATCGGGCCCGTCTACATCGGCTACGGCTATTCCCCGAGCAGCGGGTACTGGAATGCGTACCTGAACGTCGGCGTGCCCTGATCGGGCGCCGCGGTTGCGCGCCGCGTGGTGCCCGTCGCGCTACCAGCGCGGGTTGCCGACCCAGTTGACGTTGCCAACGCCGATTTCGTTCGATCCGGTCATCGTGTTGCCCGGCAATCCGGCCGAAGCACCGATGCCGACGACCTCGACGTTGTCGCTGTCGCAGCCGACCAGCGTGGTGCCAAGAAAGGACGCTGCTGCAATCAGCGTCAGGATTCGCGTGAGCCTGCTTTGCATAGTTGCCTTTCGCGTGCTGCGCTCAGGACTTCCACTTCTGCAGCGCGATCAACGCGCCACTCGGATCGGCAATCAAGGCCAGCGTGCCGTCGCGTATGTCCGGATGCGGCGCGACGAGTATCCTGCCGCCGAGCTGCTTGGCGCGCTGCGCGCTCGCAGCCGGATCGGCGACCCTCACCGACACCAGCCAGCGCGGCTGCATGCCGTCGATCGGGATGCGCATGATGGCGGCACGATCCCGGTCGCGCCGCAACACCAAATAGGGACGATCATCATCTTTCTCGGCCAGTACCTCGTAACCCGCCAGCCCCTCGTAGAACTTCGCCGCGGCACGCGGGTCGTGGACCAACTCTTCAGTCCACAGGAAGTTGTTCAGACTGGGCTGCGACGCATCTGCCGGATCACCGAACGAGGCCCGGATCAAGCCCAGTGGCGCGCCCTGCGGGTCGAGCACGATCGCCGCCCGCCCAACCTTGGGCAGTTCGAAGGCCGTGAGCAGCACTTTGCCGCCCGCTGCACGCGTCTGCTTCTCCGCCTGATCGACATCGGCGACCGACAGGAAGCTCAGCCACTGGGCGTTGGGCTGGTCGGGAGCCTGGCGCTCGGCTTTCGCGATGCCGCCGATGTAGACCCCGCCCGACTTCACGAGCGTGTAGGGTCGGCCCAGCGTGGTGCGCTCCTCATACTCCCAGCCGAACAGTTGCGCGTAGAACGGCTTCACGAGGGCTGGATCGTCCGTCATCAGGTCGCGCCAGACGAACTTGCCGATGAGCGGGGCCTTCGAGATCGGCATGCCCGCCGACGGCGCAAAGGATGTTGACGTTGCGCAGCTCACCACCACCGCCGAGAGGCCGAGCGCCAGCGCCAGACGCACTGCGATGCGCGCTTGTCGGCGGATCCATCCGATATCGCGACGCAGAAGCATCAGTTCACCTTGGTCCATGACGCGTCGGGATCGTAGGTCCTGATCTGCTTCACCTTGGACGCTGTCTGCGGTCCGAGGTCCTTCTCGTACACGAGTTCACTCATGCTGCAGATGAAGGTCTTCACGCCAGAGTTGCGGTAGGTTGCGGGATAGGCGATCAATGCAACGCCGCCGATCAACTTGCCGTTGGCGAAGTAGTTCATTGCGCCGTCCGGCGCATTCTTGCCCTGGGCGGTGAGGATACGGTAGTAGTAGCCATGGTAGGGCGCGGGTACACCTTGGCGATACTGACGGTCTGCTTCGGCGAGCAACGGCCCCGCGGGGCTCGGTGCTTCGCCTTCCTTTGTGGGCCAGTACAGTCCGTCGCGCTTGCCGGGCTTGGAGATGAAGTGCGCCGCGTACTCGAGCAAACCGTCGCCGTTGCGGTCTGCCTCGGCGTATTCGCTTTGCATGTCGACGAAGGCGCGGCAGGTCTGGATCGTGTCGAGCTCATTGCGACCGATGCGGCGCATCAGAATCTCCCGCTCGCCATCCTTGGCGTCGAAAGTCCACCCTTCTGCGGACTTGACCATCGGCACCGGCATGGGCCACTCGGTCTCGCCCGTCACGATGAAGGCCTTTGCGTCGCCCTCCATCTCCACCGCGTGCTTCTTGTCGTAGGCATCCACGAAGCTCGCCGAAGCCTTGTGATCCGCGGCGGCGTCGCCCGAGTCGACGATGCGCGCGTGGCCCGGGCCAAGCAATCGCGCGATCTGCGGCTTGTCGTCCTTGCGCATGGCCGCGACGAGCGCATCGAATCCTTCCTCCGGCGTGGGGAAGTACACCCGCTGCGCAACGGACTGCTTCGCTGCCGCAGGCGCAGATCCCGCGGCGCCACCCGGCTCGGCAGCCAGGACAGGCACGCAAAGAGCGGACATCGCGAGAGCGGCCAGCAGCGGGCGCACCTTCGCGTGCAATCCAAGAGTTTGGTGTGCTTCAGGTTTCATCATGGCTTCCAATTGCGAAATCAGGTTCGAGGGAGGGCGACGTCGCCTCAGCGTCGTCCGCCACCACCTCGACCCCCGCCACCGCCAGCCCTGGCCCCGCCCCCTCTGGAGCCGCCACCGCTCATGCTCGAGTGACCGCGGCTGGAAGCCTGCCGCGTCTGTGCGCCGTTGCCGCCCGAAAACGCGTTGCCGCGATCGCTGTGGGAGGTGGCCGCATGGTTTCCACTGCCAAGGTTGGACATGTTGCGTGATGCGGTATCGGAACCTCCGCGATGGCTGGGCATGTCGCGCGTGCCGGCACTTGCATTGCCCCGATTGCTCGCGACGTCGCGTGAGCCAGTACCTGCGCCGCCGCGATTGCCATGATCGCGCTGCGCCTCGTTCAATCCCTTGCGGTCGTTCAATCCAGCGCCGCCGAGGGAGTCGTCGCGGCCGCGGAATTGATCGCGTGCCTGCGCCGCCTGCCGATCGTGCTGCCGGTACTTGTCGCGCGAACCGGCGTCGCGGTAGGGCACCGCGCCCCGGTGGTTGACGTTGTGATTCCAGTTCGTGTTGGAAATGTTCGTCCGGTTGAAGTTGTTGTAGCGGTTGACGTTGACGTTCACGCTGTGGTTGTTCCAGCCCCAGCCCCCCCACAGCGCCGCGCCCGCTGCGATGCCGACACCCCAGAAAAAACCGCTGGCAAAGGCCGCCCCGGGCGGGTACCAGTACGACGGGTAGTAGGGTGGGTAGGCCGGATAACCCCAAGCGCCATAGACCACGGTCGGCTGATAAGTTGGCACGTAGACAACTTGTGGGTTCGCCGGCTCGATGACGATGTACTGCTTGTTGTCAGCCTGCTGGACTTCGACCTTTTGCTTGTCGTTGCTTTCCAGATGGCCCGCCGACTTCGCCTTCTCACGCAGGGCCTGGATCGTGTCCATCACCTGATCCTGCTGGGCAAGAAAGGCGTCGCCGAGCTTTTGCGTCCAGGCCAGATCCTGGTTCATGCGATCGAGCACATCGGGGAATGCGGTGAGCGACTTGACGCTCTCATCCCAGGTCTGCTTTTGCAGGGCGTCCTGCAGTGCCTGATCCTTGAGCGCAGCGTTGGATTTGCGCCAGCGTGCGGCCTCTACGATCTCGAGCGGGTACGTCGAGGCCATCATCATCTGCGACAGCAGTGCGTCCGGGTAGAGCGCGATCGGTGCGAGCATCGATTCGAGTTCGCCCTGTGAGAAGGTCTGCGAAGCGGGCGCGCCCTGCGGTGCGGCTGGCGGTGGCGTCGCAGTCTGCGCCCTCAATGTCGGCGTGATCCCCACAGCCAGCGCGAGGAAGGTAGATAGGACTGGCCTGCAATTCATCGATGAAGCTCCCTCAATTTTGGCCATTCTAGACGCGCCGATTCGGGAAACCCGCTGGTTCTGTTCAGCGAAAATTAGGATGCGCGCGCTACTCAGCCGGGCGAACGAAGCGGAGGAATTGCGCTAGGCTTGTCCATCGCGCATGTCATTCGCTCACGGCGCGCCTGGCGCGGCGCAATACCTCACACTGCGCTTCGCATGAAATTCGACGTCGACCTCTACTACACGCTCACGTTTGCCGCGCTCGCGCTGGTGATCGGCTACTTGCTGATCGACCGCATCAAGCTGCTGGCAAGCTACAGCATCCCGGCTGCCGTCGTCGGTGGCTTGTTATTCGCCGGGCTGTTGACCCTGTCGCGCGCTGTCGCGAAAGTCGAGGTGGCCTTCGATGGCACCCTGCTCACCCCGCTCAACATTGCGTTCTTCACCTCGGTCGGTCTGTCGGCGGACGCGCGCGCGCTTGCCAAGGGCGGCAAGACCTTGTTGCTTTTCTTCGTTGTCGTCGCGGCCGGGCTCGTGATGCAGAACGCGATCGGCGTCGGCTTGGCATTGCTGTTCGACCTGAACCCGGTGAACGGCCTGCTTGCCGGGTCGATCACGCTTTCCGGGGGGCACGGCACCGGTGCTGCGTGGGCCGGCAAGTTCGTCGAGGAGCGCAACGTGCAGGGCGCGATCGAACTCGCCGTCGCGGCTGCCACCTACGGTCTGGTGGCCGGCGGCGTGATCGGCGGACCGCTTGCGGGTTGGCTGATCCGCCGCCACAAACTGCGGGGGGGTGCCGCTGCGACGCAGCATGTGGCTGCGGGCCCGCTCGAAGCGATCCCGCAACGCGCGCTGATCGAAACGCTGATGCTGATGGCTGCATCGATCGCGATCGGTCTGTCGATTTACGGTGCGATCGGTGGCGGCGCGATCACATTGCCGTCGTTCATCTGGGCACTTCTGGTCGGCGTCGTCATCCGCAACCTTCTGTCCTTGAGTGGCCTGTATCAGATCGACGATCGCGCGCTTGACCTGCTTGGCGGCCTTTCGCTGTCGCTCTTTCTCGCGATGATCATCATGACGCTCAAGCTGTGGGAACTCGTCGACCTGGCGGGCCCGATCCTCGCGATCTTGCTTACGCAGACAGCCGCGATTCTTGCTTTCGTCGTGTTCGTCACCTTTCCCATCATGGGCCGCAACTACGACGCGGCACTGCTCGCGACCGGCCACCTCGGCTTCGCGCTAGGTTCGACGGCGACGGCGATGGTCAACGTGCAGTCGGTTGCGGCGCGCTTCGGCGAGTCGCACCTCGCCTTCCTCGTCATCCCGGTCATGGGTGCTTTCCTGATCGACATCGCCAACGCCCTCATCATCCAGGGCTATCTGCTGCTGCCATGGTTCAACGGCTGAAGCGCTGTTGCGCGCTGGCCTGCGTGCTGTTCGCAGCACTGGCGCTGGTCGGCTGCGCGCCCCAACCTGACGCCGAGCTCGTCCGCCAGGCCGTGCAGCAGCAACTTGACGCCGCATTCGGTGCGCGTGTACTTCAGATCGAGAGCTTCAGGCGCGCCGGGTCCCAGCCATTGCCGGGTCGCGACGGGCGTCTGGTGTACTTCGGCGCAGAGCTGAAACTGGTGTCTGACTATCACTTCGGCGATTGGGACAAGCACAACGTCGGCACCCTGGCGAATCTGCTCGGCGCCGGCTCGAAGGGGATTTCCGGGCTTCGCGCCGAAGGCAACTTGAAGGGCGAAACGCTGCGGGTCAACGGCACCGCATCCTTCCTTCGCGAGGGCGCAAACCAGTGGCAGCTTGTGCCGACCGCGCCGCCGCAGGAGATCGTCGCAACCGTCCCACCGGCTGCCGCCGGCGCGGCGGTGCTGCCGCGGCCGAAAGAGGCGCCGCCCCCCAGCGATGCCGAACAGGCACTCGAGGAATTGCGCGCACTGCTGCACACGCCGACAGGGCCGACGCTTTCGACCGCCGCACGTGACGAGATCGTCACCGAAGCCGCGCAGGCGGCAGTTCGCCAGGCGCGGGCCCGCCTCTTGCGCAACGCCGACACGATTGCGCTCGCCGCGGGCCCGGCGGGCGGCGCGTACGACGAAGTAGCGCGCGCCCTCGCGGCGCGCGCCGCGAGGGCGGGGGTGTCGTTCGAGTTACCCAACAGCGATGGCAGCGTCGGCAACATCCGCTTGCTCGCCGATGGCGAAGCACAGTTCGCGCTGGTCCAAAATGACGTCGCCATGGCCGCGTTTCACGGGCGAGGCCGGTTCGGCGGTGCGGCGCAACCCGATCTTCGCGCCGTGGCAAGCCTGTTCCCGGAGGCGGTGCAACTCGTCGTGCGCGCAGAGGGCAACATCAAGAGCGTTGCTGACCTCGCGGGCCGGCGTGTCGACCTCGGTCTCAAGCACTCGGGAACGCGGGCCAACGCGCTGGCCATTCTGGCAGCGCATGATCTGACTCTCGAATCCTTGCAAGAGGTGACCGGCAGCACGCTGTCGGACGCGGTCGCCTTGCTCGCGCAGGGCAAGATCGATGCGCTCTTCACGACAGTCCACGCGCCGGCGCGCGCCTTGCAGCTCGCCGCCGCGAAGTCGAAACTGGCGTTTATCGACATCCTGCCGACCGATGCGCTGCGCGCCTCCGGTCTCGTACCTTTGAAGTTGCCCGCGCGCACCTACGCCGGACAGGCCGAGCCGGTGCAGACGCTGGCGACGACGGCACTGCTCGTCACTCGCAGCGACGTACCCGCGAGCCAGGTCGATGCAATGCTCAAGCTCGTGTTCGAGCCTGCCAGTACGCCGCGTGGGGAAGGTTCGGCGATGGCGCAGATCGGGACCGGCACCGCACGCGAGGGGGTGGCCATTCCGTTCATGGCGGCCGCTCAAGCCTATCTCGAAAGTCACGCGCCGAGGTGACCTGATGAACGACAAGATCCTGCGTCCCCATCGGGGCCGTGCCCTGCTGAGTGCGCTGCCGGCGATGCTGCTCGCAATCGGCGCGACGGCGCGCGCCGACGCCACCGATGAGTCCATCACCAGCGCACTCGGGCGCGACAGCGAGGTCACGCTGCACTTGCGCAGCTACTACTTCGACCGCCTCAACCCCGGCGACGTGCAAAGCGCGGCCTGGGCACTCGGCGGCTGGGCAGGCTACAAGACGGGCTGGATCGCCGACGCGCTTCAGTTCGGCGTCGTCGGCTACACCTCGCAGCGCCTGTGGGGACCGCAGGACAAGGGAGGTACCGGGCTCCTCGTGACGCCGCAGGACCCGTATTCGGCGATCGGCGTCGCCTATGCCGCGCTCAAGCTGCACGAGCAGACGCTCACCGGCGGGCGGTTCATCGTGAACCAGCCCGAAATCAATCCGCATGACATCCGCATGACGCCGATCACCTACCAGGGCGGATCGATCAGCGGGGTCGTTGCTGGCGTCGACTACTACGGCGCCTACTTCGATGCGACCAAGCCGCGGACGAACGAGAAATTCATCAACTTCGTCGAGGCGGCGAATATCGACAGTACGGTCAGCGAACCGCTTTGGCTATTGAGCGTCGCGGGCAAACCGTTGAAAGGGCTCGACCTGCGGTTGTCGAGCTACTACGTCGCCAACGTGCTGAGTTCGACATTCGCGGACGCGCAGTGGCTGACGCCGCTGGCCGACGGCTACGATCTTCGCCTCAGCGCACAGGGGATGTACCAGTCGAGCACCGGTGACGATCTGCTCCAGGGCAAGGCGTTCACCACCTATTCGGCGGGACTCAGGGCCGACCTGCTGACCCGGGCCGCGGCGCTGTCCCTGGCCTATCAGCAGACCGGACGCGGCTCGAACTACAACACGCCGTATGGTGGCTGGGCCGGCTATCCGTCGATGATCGTGAAGGACTTCAACCTCGCCGGCATGAAGGCGTTGCTGCTCAGCGCCACATACGATTTCGCAGGACACAACCTGCCAGGCCTTTCGCTCAATGCCGGTGTCGCGCATGGCATGGACGCTATCAATCCTTCAACCGGCGTTGCGCAGCCGGACTGGACCGAGTACGACCTGACCGCCGACTACCGCTTCAGCGCCGTGACTTGGCCCGAGTGGGCCCGGCCGTTCTGGCTGCGCGGGCGTGTCGCCTACGTCGACATGGGCTCGAACGGCGTCATCGACGACTACCGCATCATCCTGAACTACGAGTGGGTGTTCAAGTAGCCTGAAGCACCTCTCGCAGCGGTCACTTCGAGGCCGGCTTGGCGCCGTGCTCGCCGTGATGCTTGGCGTGGTGGCCGTTGTGGTGATAGCCCCAGTGCTCGCTGTCTTCGTACAGGACCAGTTGGTCCGGGCTCAGGCCCTTGCGCTTCTTGAGGTCTGCGATCAGCGCCGCATCGCTCAGATCCAGCGGATGCGACTTTGACCAGTCGTGCATCGCCGTTTCCTCCAGGCGCTTGACGGCTTCTGGGTCGTGGGATTCGATCGCAAGTTCGCGCCGCGCATCGAAGCTGCCTGGTGCCAGGTTGATCGAGCCGACGATTGCATGCGCACTGTCGGCGATCATCATCTTGGCGTGCAGCTTCAAGTGCTTGAGCGTATGCACCTTGGCGCCCACGTCCTGGAGGATGCGCAAGCCGCCCACACCTTCGATCAGTTTGTCGGGCTTGAGCGTGTGTGGCGGCTTCGCGAGGATGTGCAGCTTGACCCCGCGGCGCACCGCGCGCACGAGCCGCTCGATGATGACCTGGTCCTGGTAGCGTTCGTTCTGCAGCCAGAGCGTCTTCTGCGCGGCGTCGATGAAGTTGGCAATGCGCCGTCGGCCATTGTTTGGGCACCAGATCAACGTCGAATGAGTGGGTGGCTCGAAGTCCTTGTGCTCCCAGTCGGCGTCGAAGCAGGCAACCATCTCGGCCACCTCGTGGCCCTTGGTGGTGATGATCGCGTAGTCGCGCGTCTTCGTCAGGTCCTTCGGTTCCCAGTTGAGCGACTCGATGAAGCCGAGCCGTTCGTCGACCACCATCGACTTCTGATGTGTCAGCGCGAATGCGGGATTGCTGTCGCGCACGTCGACCCCAGCATCGATGAGTGCCTTGCGTGATTCATTGTTTTCGGATTCGCCGCTGCGACGCGCCGGATTGAGCATGACGCGCACTTTGACGCCGCGCTTGTGCGCGTCGATCACCGCGTCGAGCAGCGTCGTGTCGGTGAACAAGAACATGCGAATGTTGAGCGCCTTTGACGCTCCTGAGATCGCATCGAGCAGCGGCTTGGCCGTGTCATCGGGCAGAACGAGCAGTTTGTGCGACATGAGGTTTGGTTCAGGCGAGGCGGCGAGGTGCCCGGATACTTGCAGCGCGCCGCAGTGAAGTCAAGAAGGAGTGCGGCTTTCAGCGATCCGCGTCGCCAGCCGCGAGGGCGCCAGCGTCGGTGATCCAGGCGCCGACAAGGGTGTAGGCGACGGCCAGCACGACCGGCCCGATGAAGATACCAACCAGGCCGAAGGCGAGCAGACCGCCGATCACGCCGGCGAAGATGAGGAGCAAGGGCAGGTCGGCGCCGCGCCGGATGAGCACCGGCCGCACGAAGTTGTCGATCGTCATCGCGACAGAGCCGAGCAGCAACAGGACGGTGCCCCACAAGGTATCGCCCGTCCAATACACCCAGGCGATCGCCGGCACCAGCACGAGACCCGGGCCAAGCTGCGCAATGCACAGCATCAGCATCAGCGCGGTGAGCGGCCCGGCGAGGGGCACGCCGGCTATCGCCAAACCGATGCCGCCGATGCCGGCCTGGATCACTGCGGTGACGCCGACGCCGAGCGCGACGCCGCGAATCGCCTGCCCGCCGAGGGTGACGGCGATCACCCCGTACTTGCCCGCGAGGCGTTCGCCGAATTGACGTATCGCCCGTGCCGCTGTTTCGCCACTCGCATACATCAGCGCGGCGAGGGCGACGATCAGCAGGAACTGGATGAAAAGAACGCCGAGGCTGCCAGCGTGCGAGACCGACCACCTCGCGATGTCATCCGCGTAGGGCGTGACCTGCGCGATCAGATCCTGCGGGCGCGCAGCGGCGAGCTGCTCCCAGCCGTTGACCGCAAACTCTCCGACGAAGGGCAGGCCACCCAGCCAGTCCGGCGGCGCAGGCAGTCGAAAGTTCACGATCGCCTTCGCCGCAGCAACGATCGAGGCCGAGTGCTCGACGATGGTCCCGATCGCCAGCATCAGCGGCGCCACGAACAGCAGCAATAGCAACAACGTCATCACTGCGACCGCCAGTATTCGGCGGTGCCACAGCCGCGTCTGAAACCACAGCAGCATCGGCCACGTGGCAACGACGATCATCGTCGCCCAGATCGTTGCTGCCAGGAAGGGTCGCAGTATCCACAACGAGGTGATGATGAGCGCGCCGATCGCCAACACACCGAGCGTGGTGCGGACCAGGTCGCGCGGGGGTTGCTGCACAGGTTGCATGGGCGTTGGCAGTTGGCGGACGACTCTGCGCGGTAGACGCTCAGGAGCGCAACTTCCAGGCGCCCGCGGCATCGCGGCAGAAGGTGAGCACCGTCTGCGCATTTCTTGCGCGATATTCGTTGGCGATCAGGGCCTCGCGGCACTGCATGCCGTCGGCCTCGAAGCTGCGTTGCGGCGTGACGCTGCCGTTTGCCGGCGTCTGCTCGTTCTTCCACGTGAGCTTGACGCCATCGGCGTTCTCGCTCAACGCCTTGTCGATCGCCCCGAGAAAGAGCTTGTTGTCGGCCGCGTTGAAGCGCGAGATCGGCGATGCTGCCACCTCGCTCAGAATCTGCGCCCGCACTGTGCCGGCGAAAAGCAGACTGAAGGTGGCGATGAGGAGAGCGATGACTTTCATCTGGCCTTGCGTGGACGGGGCTGTGAGCATCGATTGTGCATGAGCGTACGGGGCCGCGAAGCTCGTGCCCCGGATAATTCGAGTCATGACGGACAAGGACGAATGGTTGGCGGTCGAGTCACTCGACCTCGAAGGGCGGGGCGTTGCACGCAATGCGCAGGGCAAGGTCGTCTTCGTCGAGGGCGCGTTGCCGGGCGAAGAGGTGCAGGTGCACGTCTCGCGCAGCAAGAACAGCTGGGAGCAGGCCACGATGGTCGCGCTGCGCCGCGAAAGCGCACAGCGCGTGCGTCCGGTGTGTCCGCATTTCGGCCTCCACGCGGGCGCCTGCGGCGGCTGCAAGGTGCAGCACCTGCATTCCTCGGCGCAGGTTGCCGTCAAGCAACGGGTGCTCGAGGACAGCCTGTGGCATTTGGGCAAGGTGCGGCCCGACAAGATGTTGCGCCCGATCGAGGGACCGAGCACCGGATATCGCCACCGCGCGCGGCTTTCGGTGCGTCACGTCCACAAGAAGGGCGTCGTGCTGGTGGGATTTCACGAGCGCAAGTCGAGCTATGTGGCCGACATGACGAGTTGCGCGGTGCTGCCACCGCATGTGAGCGCGCTTCTGTTGCCGTTGCGCGAATTGATCTTCTCGATGGCGCAGCGCGACCGCCTGCCACAGATCGAACTGGCCGCCGGCGACGCGGTGACGGTCCTCGTGCTGCGCCACCTCGAGCCGCTGACCGAAGATGATCTGGTGCGCCTGCGCGCATTCGCCCGTATCCACGGTATTCAATGGTGGCTGCAGCCGAAAGGCCCGGAAACGGTGGTTCCCCTGGACGCCGACGGGCAGCGCCTCGCTTACGGCTTACCCGAGTTCGGCATCAACATGCCCTTTGCGCCGACCGACTTCACTCAGGTCAACCCCCGGATCAACGAGGTGCTCGTCGGCCGCGCGTTGCGCCTGCTCGACGTGCAGCCGCATGAACGCGTGATCGACTGGTTCTGCGGCCTCGGCAATTTCACGCTTCCGATTGCGACGCGTGCGCACGATGTGCTGGGCGTCGAGGGCAGCGAGGCGCTCGTGGCGCGTTCGCGCCGCAACGCGGTCGAGAACGAGAAGGCGCAGCCCGGGTTGGCCGGTCGCGTCCGTTTCGTCGCACGCAACCTGTTCGAGATCACACCGCAGGTCCTCGCAAGCGACGGCGCGGCCGACAAGTGGCTCGTCGACCCGCCGCGCGAAGGCGCATTCGCGCTCGTGAAAGCGCTCGCCGAGTTGCAGGGGGACCCGTTGCAGGCGTCAGGCTGGGCGCCGCCGCGCCGCATCGTCTACGTCAGCTGCAACCCCGCAACCCTGGCGCGCGACGCCGAACTGCTCGTGCATCAGGCGGGCTATCGTTGCGCCGCTGCGGGTGTCATCAACATGTTCCCGCACACCGCACACGTGGAGAGCATCGCGGTTTTCGAGGGCGGCTGATCTGCTCGAACTGCCGCGAGCGGCCTTGTCCGTGGGAGATCAATGTCACGCGCTACAAAGCAAACGGGGCCCGAAGGCCCCGTTTCCATGTGACAGCCGGCTGACCTCAGTCGTTGCTGCCGCCGAAGATGCCCAGCAACGCGAGCAGCGACTGGAACACGTTGTACAGGCTAAGGTACACGCCGAGCGTTGCGGTGATGTAGTTCGTTTCCTGGCCGTCGCGCACGCGCTTCAGATCGTGCAGGATGAACAGCGAGAAGATGCCGATCGCCAGCACCGACAGCGTGATCATCAGCGGACCCGACTGGATGAACACGTTCGCGATACCCGCCACCAGCAGCATGATGACGCCGATGAAGAGCCACTTGCCCATGTTGCTCAGATCGCGCTTGATGACGGTCGAAAGCGTCGCCATGCCGAAAAATACGACGCCCGTGCCCGCGAAAGCGGTCATGATCAGGCCCGTGCCGTTGGCCAGACCGAGCACCGCACCGATGAGGCGCGACAGCATCAGTCCCATGAAGAACGTGAACGCGAGCAGCACCGGAACGCCGGCGGCCGAGTTCTTCGTCTTTTCGATCGCGAACATCAGCCCGAAGGCTCCGACCAGGAACACCATCAGGCTGATGCCGGGCGACATCGCGGCGGAAATACCGGTGGCGACGCCGATCCAGGCGCCGAGCACGGTCGGGATCATCGACAGTGCCAGCAGCCAGTAGGTGTTGCGCAGCACGCGGTTGCGCTGAGCAACGACGTCGGCGCTGCCGGAAGGGCCGGCGTAGACAGGTTGCAGGGTTTGATTCATGAAGCCTCCAGAGTGGGGAAAGTCACGCGAGTGTCTGACTCCGCCTTTGCATTGTAGTTCCCTACATCCTGTGCGGATACCCAGCGCTCCGGGGTTGGCGATGTGCGTTGCCTTACGCGCGCGACGGCACGGGCTCCAGCGGAGGGCTCGGCTACAATTTCCCCGTTGATTTTCATCCATCGCCGCCTGGCGACCCGAACGCCGCTCGACATTGACGGCGGCCCGGGCTTCGGCGAAACCCGGCCAGGTCTCCTCTCCGGTTTCGGGTGCTCGTCGCGAGCGCCGGGCGCGCACAAGTTCGGAGAAGAGCGTGCCGCCGCCCCTGCTGCCCTTGCAAGTCCCTGCCCTGCTCGCGCTTGCCGACGGCACGGTTTTCGAAGGCATCTCGATCGGTGCAGCCGGGCAAACGGTCGGCGAAGTCGTCTTCAACACGTCGATGACGGGCTATCAGGAGATCCTGACCGACCCCAGCTATTGCCGTCAGATCGTCACGCTGACCTACCCGCACATCGGCAACACGGGCGCGAACGATCAGGATGAGGAGGCCGACCGCGTCCACGCCGCCGGCCTGATCGTGCGCGATCTGGCGCTGCGGGCCTCGAACTTCCGATGCGAGCGGACGTTCGCCGACTATCTGGTCGAGAAGGGCACCGTGGCGATCGCCGAAATCGACACACGACGTTTGACGCGCATCCTGCGCAACGGTGGTGCGCAGAACGGTTGCATCCTCGCGCTGCGCGCAGGCGAAACGCTGACGGCGGCGCAGCGCGACGCGGCTGTCGCCGCAGCGCGTTCTGCGCCGAGCATGACCGGGCTCGACCTGGCGCGCGTCGTCAGCACGGCGACTCGCTACGACTGGACGCAGACCGAGTGGTCGCTCGAGTCGGGTGATGCTCCCGGTTACGGCAATCAAACGGCGCCGCGTTTCCATGTCGTCGCCTACGACTTCGGCGTCAAGCGCAACATCCTGCGCATGCTCGCGAGCCGCGGCTGCCGGCTGACGGTGGTGTCGGCGCAGACGTCTGCCGCCGAGGTGCTCACGCTCGCGCCAGACGGCATCTTCCTCTCCAACGGACCGGGCGACCCCGAACCGTGCGACTATGCGATCGCGGCCACCCGCACGCTGATCGAACGCGGCATCCCGACCTTCGGCATCTGCCTGGGGCACCAGATCATGGCGCTCGCTTCGGGCGCCAGGACTTTCAAGATGAAGTTTGGCCACCACGGCGCGAACCATCCGGTAAAGGACCTCGACTCAGGCCGCGTCTCGATCACGAGCCAGAACCACGGCTTCGCGGTGGACGAGGCAAGCCTGCCGCCTACGTTGCGCGCGACGCATGTCAGCCTGTTCGACGGCACCTTGCAGGGTCTGGCGCGCACCGACCGGCCGGCGTTCTGCTTCCAGGGACATCCCGAGGCATCGCCGGGCCCGCACGACATCGGCTACCTGTTTGACCGTTTCATCGATCTGATCCGCGCTGCGCAACCCGAGAAGCATCATGCCCAAGCGCACTGATCTGCAGTCGATCCTCATCATCGGCGCCGGCCCGATCATCATCGGCCAGGCCTGCGAGTTCGACTACTCGGGCGCCCAGGCCTGCAAGGCGCTGCGCGAGGAGGGCTACCGCGTGGTCCTTGTCAACAGCAATCCGGCGACGATCATGACCGACCCGGAAATGGCCGACGCGACCTACATCGAGCCGATCACCTGGCAGGTCGTCGAGAGCATCATCGCCAAGGAGCGCGCCGCACATCCGGATGAGAGGATGGCTGTGCTGCCGACGATGGGCGGCCAGACGGCGCTCAATTGCGCGCTCGATCTGCACCGGTACGGCGTGCTCGCGAAGCACGGCGTCGAGATGATCGGCGCCAACGAGCATGCGATCGAGAAGGCCGAGGATCGGCTGAAGTTCAAGGACGCGATGACCGGCATCGGCCTGCACTCCGCCAGGAGCGGCATCGCACACTCGATGGAAGAGGCACTTGCTGTGCAGCGGCGCATCACGCAAGAAATCGGCGGCACGGGATTCCCCATGGTGATCCGTCCGAGCTTCACACTCGGCGGTACCGGAGGCGGCATCGCCTACAACCCGGAAGAGTTCGAGGAGATCTGCAAGCGCGGACTCGATCTTTCGCCCACCAAGGAACTGCTGATCGAGGAGTCGCTCATCGGCTGGAAAGAGTTCGAGATGGAGGTCGTGCGCGATCGGCTCGACAACTGCATCATCGTCTGCTCGATCGAGAACTTCGACCCGATGGGCGTGCATACCGGCGACTCGATCACCGTCGCGCCGGCGCAGACGCTGACCGACAAGGAGTATCAGATCCTGCGCAACGCTTCGATCGCGATCCTGCGCGAGATCGGCGTCGACACCGGCGGCTCGAACGTGCAGTTCGCGGTCAACCCCGACAACGGCCGGCTTGTCGTGATCGAGATGAACCCGCGCGTCAGCCGCAGTTCGGCGCTCGCCTCCAAGGCGACCGGCTTTCCGATCGCAAAGGTTGCCGCCAAGCTCGCCGTCGGTTACACGCTCGACGAACTGCGCAACGACATCACCGGCGGCGCGACACCCGCCTCGTTCGAGCCGAGCATCGACTACGTCGTCACCAAGGTGCCGCGCTTCGCCTTCGAGAAGTTCCCGGCGGCCGATTCTCGGCTGACGACCCAAATGAAGTCGGTCGGGGAGGTGATGGCGATCGGCCGCACATTCCAGGAGAGTCTGCAAAAGGCGCTGCGCGGGTTGGAGACCGGCATCGACGGCTTGAGCGAGCGCAGCGACGATCGCGAAGAGATCATGCAGGAGATCGGCGAGCCCGGCCCGGAGCGCATTCTGTTCGTCGCCGACGCGTTTCGCGTCGGCATGAGCCTGGACGAGGTGTTCGAGGAGACGGCGATCGACCCGTGGTTCCTGGCGCAGATCGAGCAGCTCGTGCAGATCGAGAAGAAGCTCGCGGGGCGTTCCCTCGAAAGTCTTGGCTCGGCCGAGTTGCGCTTCCTCAAGCGCAAGGGCTTTTCGGATCGACGGCTAGGGAAGCTGCTCGGCACGCACCAGCACGCGGTACGTGAAGCGCGCAAGGTGCTCGGCGTGCGGCCCGTCTACAAGCGCGTCGACACCTGCGCGGCCGAATTCGCAACGCAGACGGCCTATCTGTACTCGACCTACGAGGAGGAGTGCGAGGCCGAGCCGACGGCGCGCAGGAAGATCATGGTGCTCGGCGGCGGGCCGAACCGGATCGGCCAGGGCATCGAGTTCGACTATTGCTGCGTTCATGCCGCGCTCGCGATGCGCGAGGACGGCTACGAGACCATCATGGTCAACTGCAATCCCGAGACGGTCTCGACCGACTACGACACGTCGGACCGGCTCTACTTTGAGCCCGTGACGCTCGAGGACGTGCTCGAGATCGTCGACAAGGAGAAGCCGCTCGGTGTGATCGTGCAGTACGGCGGCCAGACGCCGCTCAAGCTCGCGCTCGACCTCGAGCGCGCCGGGGTGCCGATCATCGGCACCTCGCCTGACAGCATCGACATCGCCGAAGACCGTGAGCGCTTCCAGCAGCTGCTGCACAAGCTCGGCCTGAAGCAACCGCCGAATCGCATCGCACGCACCGAGGAGGCGGCCAAGTCACTTGCCGCCGAGATCGGATATCCGCTCGTGGTGCGGCCGAGCTACGTGCTCGGCGGCCGCGCGATGGAGATCGTCCACGGCGAGAAGGACCTCGAGCGCTACATGCGCGAGGCAGTCAAGGTGTCCGAGAAGTCGCCCGTGCTGCTCGACCGCTTCCTCGACGATGCGATCGAGGTCGACGTCGACTGCATCGGTGACGGCGAGGAGGTGATGATCGGCGGCATCATGGAGCACGTCGAGCAGGCGGGCATCCACTCCGGCGACTCGGCGTGTTCACTGCCGCCGTACACGCTTCCGGCTGCGTTGCAGGACGAACTGCGCCGCCAGACGACGCTGATGGCCAAGGCGCTCAAGGTGCGTGGCCTGATGAACGTGCAGTTTGCGATCCAGGGCGATACCTCGGGTGATGGTGAGCAGGCGGTTGTCTACGTGCTCGAAGTCAACCCGCGCGCGTCGCGCACCGTGCCTTTCGTATCGAAGGCGACCGGCCAGCCACTGGCCAAGATTGCCGCGCGCTGCATGGCCGGCACCCGCCTGAGCGCGCAGCGCGCCCACGACGGCCGTCCACCGCGCGAGGTGATTCCACCGTATTTCTCGGTGAAGGAAGCGGTGTTTCCGTTCAACAAATTCCCGGGCGTGGACCCGATCCTCGGCCCCGAGATGCGCTCGACGGGCGAGGTGATGGGGAGCGGCCGCAGCTTCGGTGAGGCGATGCTCAAGAGCCAGCTCGGCGCCGGCTCGCGACTGCCGAGCGGCGGCAGTGTCTGTATCACAGTGCGCGACGGCGACAAGGCGCGCGCGGTCGAGCTCGCGCGCGAGGTACATGCACTCGGCTTCCAGATCGTCGCCACGCGCGGCACGGCGGCGGCCATCACCGCCGGGGGCATACCGGTGCGCGCGGTCAACAAGGTCAAGGACGGGCGGCCGCATATCGTCGACATGCTCAAGGGCGGTGAGATCCAGCTCGTCTTCACGACGGTCGACGAAACGCGCACTGCGATCGCCGACTCGCGCCACATCCGCCAAGCCGCGCTCGCGCAGCGCGTGACTTACTACACCAGCATGGCCGGCTGTGAGGCTGCCGTCGAGGGCATGAAACACCAAGCGGATCTGATCGTCACGCCTTTGCAAGCCCTGCATGCCGAGTTGAACTAAACTTCGAGCCTCGCCGCCGCCAAATCTCTCGTTGATCGGGAGTGGCGGCGGTTTGGCTTTGGTGGCTGCGTGTGGCGCCTGCCTGCGGCCTCGCGTCAGCGCAGCGAGTGCTGCGCGCGATCTCTTTCTTCCATCCCTCACTCATTCGATTCAGGTTTGCAATGGTCACGATTCCACTCACGCTGCGCGGTGCCGAAAAGCTCAAACAGGAGTTGCACCGGTTGAAGTCCGTCGAGCGCCACGCGGTGATCGCCGCTATCGCCGAGGCGCGTTCGCATGGCGACCTTTCCGAGAACGCCGAGTACGAGGCGGCGAAGGACAAGCAAGGGCATATCGAAGGCCGCATTCTCGAAATCGAAAGCAAGCTCGCGGCGGCGCAGATCATCGATCCGTCCAGCCTGAACGCCGAAGGTCGAGTGGTGTTTGGGGCGACGGTCGATCTCGAGGACGAGGACAGCGGGGCAAAGGTGACGTACCAGATCGTCGGCGACGACGAGGCGGACCTGAAAAAGGGGCTGATCTCGATCAGCTCGCCGATCGCACGCGCGATGATCGGCCGCGCGGCGGGCGACGTCGCCGACGTGCAGGCGCCGGGCGGTGTCAGGCGTTACGAGATCGTCGAGGTGCGCTATATCTGACGCGCCACGGCCGGCCCGCTGGCAGGACCGCGCCGGCAGCCTGCTGGCAGGTATCTGGGCGGGCATGCTGCTGTGCGTTGCGGCGATCGCGACACGGGCGCCGTTCGCCGTACTCTCGGGTCCTGAGGCAGGCAGGGTCGCCGGCCGTGTACTCGCCTATGAAGCGAATGCAAGCGTCGCCTTCGCGGTCGTCCTCTATCTCATCGTTCGCCATCAGGCGCGCAGCGCCGCGGCGGCGGGTCGCGGGTCGGTACTGAGCGCGAATCTGCTGCTCGTACTCGGCACCCTGTTCTGCACGGTAGCAGGTTACTTCGCGTTGCAGCCGATGATGGAGGTGGCGCGTTCGGGGCAGGGTAGCGTCGGCTTTGGCACGCTGCATGTGGTGTCGGTCGCGTTCTTCGGTCTCAAAACGCTCCTGGTTCTGGCTCTCGCATGGCGGATCCTGCCGCGTTGAAAGCGCAAAGGCGCTATCGGGCGGCGGCCTTCTTCGGGCTCGTCGCGCGCTTGCGGGCGCGCTTGAGTTCACCGCCTGCGGCGATGCGCTGGTTGCCGAGCACCTTGATCTTCTTCACCTGTGGCCGGTGATTGCCGCTCTTCGAGAACTTGAGCACCTTGACGACTTTCGGACCTGCGCCGCGATCCTCGCGCAGCGGCTTCTCTTTCGGTGGCACCGGTCGCCACAGCACGAGCAGCTTGCCGATGTGCTGGATCGGCGCGGCGCCGAGCTGGTCGGCGAGTTGGTCGAGCATCGCCTCGCGCGAAGCGCGGTCGTCCGACAGCACCCGCACCTTGATCAGGCCGTGCGCGCTGAGCGCAAGGTCGATCTCGCGCACGACGGCGGGCGTGAGGCCATCGTTGCCGATCATCGCGACCGGGTTCAGGTGGTGGGCGAGGGCGCGCTGGTCCTTGCGCTGTGCGGGACGGAGTTCGATCGCTGTCATCGCCCGATTATCGTGGCAGCGAGAGGGGCGCGGATGAAGGTCAAGTCCAAAAGCAAGAAGCTCAACAAGGCGTGGCTGAACGACCACCTCAATGACCCCTACGTCAAGCTGGCGCAAAAAGAGGGCTATCGCGCGCGCGCCGCTTACAAGTTGAAGGAGATCGATGAAACGCTGGGTTTGATCCGCCCGGGGCAGCTCGTCGTCGATCTGGGCGCCGCGCCGGGCGCGTGGAGCCAGTATCTGCGGCGCAGATTCGCGCCGAAGGGCGCGGCAGCCGGCGAGCAGGACGGCGCGATCATCGCGCTCGACCTGCTCGAATTCGAGCCGATCGAAGGCGTGAAATTCATCCGGGGCGATTTCCACGACGAAGCGGTCGTACGGCAGCTCGAAGAAATGCTGGGCGGGCGCGCGGTCGATCTGATCGTCTCCGACATGGCACCGAACCTGTCGGGCATCGCGAGTTCCGACTCGGCGCGGATGGCGCATCTGGTCGAGCTCGCCATCGAGTTCGCCGAACGGCACCTCGTCGCCCAGGGCGCCCTCGTGTGCAAGGTGTTTCACGGCAGCGGCTACAGTCAACTCGTCAAGCTCTTCAAGCAGACCTTCAAGATCGTCAAGGCGATCAAGCCAAAGGCCTCGCGAGACAAGTCAGCTGAAACCTTTCTGGTCGGCAAGGGTCTCAAGCAGATCGTGCGGCCGGTCGATACCCTTCGATGAGAGTCCCGCCAGCGTTGGTTGGCACATGGTTTGCCAATGCAGCGATGCAGGGCTTGCTGCGCTTGACTCGACTAGAATCGTCCCCAGATACCGTGGATGCGGCGTGCCTTCATGCGCGCCCGGTGTTCGTTTGAAAGAAGGAGCCGCGGTGAACAATCAATGGTTCTCGAAAGTTGCTGTGTGGATGGTGATCGCCCTCGTGCTGTTCACCGTCTTCAAGCAGTTCGATCGCGGTGTCACTCAGGGCAGCCAGATTGGCTACTCCGACTTCCTCGAAGAAGTGCGCGCCAAGCGCATCCGCTCGGTGACCCTGCAGGAGGGGCCCAACGGCACCGAGATCCTGGCCGTCACGAATGATGACAAAAGGTTGCGCAGCACGGCGACTTACCTTGATCGTGGACTGGTCGGCGATCTGATCAACAGCGGCGTCAAGTTCGACGTCAAGCCGCGCGAAGAGCCGTCGCTCCTGATGAGCATCTTGATCAGCTGGGGCCCCATGCTGCTCCTGATCGGCGTATGGGTCTACTTCATGCGGCAGATGCAGGGTGGCGGCAAGGGGGGGGCGTTCAGCTTCGGCAAGAGCAAGGCCCGCATGCTCGACGAGGCGAACAACACCACGACCTTTGCCGACGTGGCCGGCTGCGACGAGGCGAAGGAGGAAGTCCACGAACTCGTCGACTTCCTGAAGGACCCGCAGAAATTCCAGAAGCTAGGTGGGCGCATCCCGCGCGGCGTGCTGCTCGTCGGGCCACCTGGAACCGGCAAGACGCTGCTCGCCAAGGCGATCGCGGGCGAAGCCAAGGTGCCGTTCTTCTCGATCTCGGGCTCCGATTTCGTCGAGATGTTCGTCGGTGTCGGCGCGGCGCGCGTGCGGGACATGTTCGAGCAGGCCAAGAAGAGCGCGCCCTGCATCATCTTCATCGACGAAATCGACGCTGTGGGCCGCCATCGTGGCGCGGGCCTTGGCGGCGGGAATGACGAGCGCGAGCAGACCTTGAACCAGATGCTCGTCGAGATGGACGGCTTCGAAACCAACGTCGGCGTGATCGTGATGGCGGCGACCAACCGGCCCGACATCCTCGACCCGGCGCTGTTGCGCCCGGGGCGTTTCGACCGCCAGGTCTACGTCACGCTGCCCGACGTGCGCGGTCGCGAGCAGATCTTGAATGTGCACATGCGCAAGGTGCCGATCGGGCAGGACATCCGCTCCGACATCCTTGCGCGCGGAACCCCCGGCTTTTCGGGCGCGGATCTGGCCAACCTCGTCAACGAGGCAGCGCTGTTTGCTGCGCGGCGCAGCGGGCGCGTCGTCGAGATGACCGACTTCGAGCGCGCCAAAGACAAGATCATGATGGGCCCCGAGCGCAAGTCGATGATCATGCCCGAGGAGGAGCGCCGGAACACCGCGTACCACGAGTCGGGACACGCCTTGGTCGCGCGGCTGATGCCCAAGACCGACCCGGTGCACAAGGTGACGGTGATTCCGCGCGGGCGCGCGCTCGGCGTGACGATGCAGTTGCCCGAGATCGACCGCTATAGCCTGGACAAGGAGCGCATGCTGTCGACGATCTCGGTCCTGTTTGGTGGGCGCATCGCGGAAGAAGTCTTCATGAACCAGATGACGACCGGTGCGAGCAACGACTTCGAGCGCGCGACGCACATCGCGCGCGACATGGTCACGCGCTACGGCATGACCGACGAGCTCGGGCCGATGGTCTACGCCGAGAACGAAGGCGAGGTCTTCCTCGGCCGCTCGGTGACGAAGCAGGTCAATGTCTCCGAAGAGACGATGCAGAAGGTGGATACGCAGATCCGCCGCATCATCGACGAGCAGTACGCGATCGCGCGCAAGCTGATCGAGGACAACCAGGACAAGATCCACGCGATGGCCAAGGCCTTGCTCGAGTTCGAGACAATCGATGCGGACCAGATCGACGACATCATGTCGGGCAAGCCGCCTCGTCCGCCGAAGGACTGGACGCCAGCGCCCGTCAAACCTGTGGGCACGCCGCCGGTCAATCCCGACAGTGCGCCCGCGGCGGCCTGAGGTTCGCCGGCGCGGCACTGGCAGCGGGGCTTCGGCCCCGTTGTGCATGGTGGATCGCTTGAATGACGCGCACCGCTCGTGATCTGGCAGACCACCCGCTACGCCATCGACCTTGCGCGGCCGCGCGTGATGGGCATCGTCAACGTGACGGCCGACTCGTTTGCCGATGGGGGCAAGCATAAGAGTTGCGTCGAAGCCATCGCGCATTGCGAACGCCTGGTGCGCGAAGGCGCCGACATTCTTGACATCGGTGGTGAGTCGAGCCGTCCCGGCGCGTCACCCGTCCCCGTCACGGACGAATTGGCACGAGTGCTTCCGGTGCTTCGCGGCGCGCTCACGCTCGGCGTGCCGGTCTCGGTCGATACCTGCAAACCCGAGGTGATGCGCGAAGCCCTCGCGCTGGGTGCTGATATCGTCAACGACATCCGTGCACTGCAGGCGCCGGGCGCGATCGACGCTGTCGCAGGCCATCCGTCTTGTGGTGCCTGCCTGATGCACATGCAGGGCGACCCCGTCAGCATGCAGCGCGAAGCGCGCTATGGCGACGTGGTGAGCGAGGTCGCCACTTTTCTCGCGCGGCGGGCCGAGGCACTGCGAAATTGCGGCGTTGAGGCACAGCGGATCGTGCTCGATCCCGGCATCGGCTTCGGCAAAGGCGCGGAGCACAACCTCGAACTGCTCCGGCGCCAACGCGAATTGCTCGCGCCAGGCTATCCACTACTCGTCGGGTGGTCGAGAAAGTCAACCCTCGGCCTGCTCACAGGGCGAGCGGTCGGCGATCGTCTGGCGGCAAGTGTCGCCGCCGCGCTTGCCGCAGTCGACAACGGGGCGTCCATCGTTCGCGTGCACGATGTGGCGGCAACCGTCGATGCGCTCAAGGTGTGGCGTGCGGCGCGCCACAATCACGGTTTCCTCGATGCGGTGCGCGCGCCGCCTGAGATCCAATGACAAGAACCTACTTCGGCACCGACGGCATTCGCGGTACGGTCGGCCACGGGCCGATCACGGCTGATTTCATGCTCCGCCTGGGCCATGCGGTCGGGCGCGTGCTGCGGCTGGAGGCAGAACGTCCGACGGTGCTGATCGGCAAGGACACCCGCATTTCGGGCTACATGATCGAATCGGCGCTCGAGGCGGGTTTCGCATCGGCTGGCGTTGACGTGCTGCTCACCGGCCCGCTGCCAACGCCGGGAGTGGCCTACCTCACGCGTGCGCTGCGGCTCGATTTGGGCGTGGTCATCAGCGCTTCGCACAACCCGTTCGACGACAACGGCATCAAGTTCTTCTCGGCCAGCGGCGAGAAGCTGCCCGACGTCTGGGAGCAGCGCGTGGAAGCGGCGCTTGCAGAGCCGGCGCAGTGGGTCGGCTCGACCGACCTCGGCAAGGCGCGCCGGCTGGAAGACGCGCGCGGCCGCTACATCGAATTCTGCAAGGCGACGATCGGCAGCGATCAGACGCTCAAGGGCCTGCGCATCGTGGTCGATGCCGCGCACGGCGCCGCGTATCAGGTCGCACCGGACGTGTTCCACGAGTTGGGGGCCGACGTCATCGCAATTGGTTGCGCGCCGGACGGCGTCAACATCAATGCGGGTTTTGGCGCCACATCGCCCGCTGCGCTTCTGGAGGCGGTGAACGATCATCGCGCGGACTATGGTGTCGCGCTCGACGGCGACGCCGACAGGCTGCAATTGGTCGACGCGAAGGGGCGTCTGTACAGTGGCGATGAGCTTCTCTACGTGATGGTGGCGGACCGACTTGCGCGTGGTCACAGCGTCCCCGGCGCGGTCGGCACCTTGATGACGAATCTTGGCGTTGAGCAGGCGCTCGGCGCCTGCGGCGTCCCGTTGGTGCGCGCCAAGGTCGGCGATCGCTACGTGCTCGAGGAACTCAATGCGCGCGGCTGGCTGCTCGGCGGCGAGGGCTCCGGGCATCTGCTTGCACTCGACAAGCACACCACTGGCGACGGCATCGTCAGCGCCCTTCAGGTGTTGATGGCAGTGCGGCGCAGCGGCGGCACGCTGGCGCAGTTGCTCGCCGACGTGAAGCTTTCTTCGCAGAGCTTGGTCAACGTGCGCATCGCGCGCGGCGAAGACTGGTCCGCCAATCAGAAGTTGAAGACCGAACAGGGACGCGTGGAGCGAGAACTCGGTGCCGATGGGCGCGTGCTGATCCGCGCCTCGGGCACCGAGCCGGTGTTGCGCGTGATGGTCGAGGCGCGCGACGCGGTGCAGGCTCAAGAGTGTGCGAAGCGTCTCGCCGAAAGCCTGCGCGCCTGAGCCCGGCGACGCATCCCGCCGTCCCTCGCGCACCGCGCACGTCGGCGGTGCACATGACAACCATGTAGCGCGCTTGTGACATCGATCGGACCGGATCGTCATATGACGGCGCTGTCACGCCGATGTCACGAAGCCTGACTAGAGTTCGTGGCATTCGAACAAGCGCTCTGCGCATGGGACGCGATGATGAAACAGACTCTGCTACGAACCGGTTCCGCCCTGGCCCTGATTGCCTTTTCCACATTCGCCACGGCGCAGGATGTGACGGGTGCGGGCGCCTCCTTCCCGGCGCCGATCTACGCCAAGTGGGCCGATGCCTATAACAAGGCGACCGGTGCGCGCATCAACTACCAGTCGGTCGGATCCGGCGCCGGCATCAAGCAGATCAAGGGGAAGACGGTCGACTTCGGGGCTTCGGACATGCCGCTGTCCGACGAAGACCTCGCCAAGGATGGGTTGCTCCAGTTTCCCACCGTCATCGGCGGCGTGGTGCCCGTGGTCAACATCGCCGGCATCAAACCCGGACAGATCAAGCTCACCGGCCAAGTGCTGGGCGACATCTATCTCGGCAAGATCACCAAGTGGAACGATCCGGCGCTCACCGCGCTGAACCCGGGTGTTCCGTTGCCGGACGCCGCCATCGCGCCCGTGCGCCGTGCCGATGGCTCCGGAACCACCTTCATCTTCACCAATTACCTGTCCAAGGTGAACCCCGAATGGAAGGCCAAGGTCGGCGAGGGCACGGCCGTGAACTGGCCCACCGGTGCCGGTGGCAAGGGCAATGAGGGGGTGGCGGCCTTCGTTCAGCGTCTGCCGAACTCGATCGGCTATGTCGAGTACGCCTACGTCAAGCAGAACAAGATGACGTACGCACAGATGAAGAACCGCGATGGCGTCTTCGTGGAGCCCAACGATACAGCGTTCAAGGCGGCAGCCGCTGGCGCGGACTGGAACAAGACCTTCAACCAGGTCACCACCGATCAGCCCGGCAAGGACGCGTGGCCGCTGACCAACCCGACCTACATCCTGATGTACAAGTCGCAGGAGAAGCCTGCCAACGCCGGCAATGCGCTGAAGTTCTTCGAGTGGGCCTACAACAACGGCGACAAGATGGCCGACGAACTCGACTACGTGCCGCTGCCCGACTCCGTGAAGGCCCTCGTGCGCAAGGAGTGGACGGCTCAGATCAAGGACACGGGCGGCAAGGCGATCAGCTACAAGTAGTGCCGCGCAAGGCGGGCGACAAGCTCGCTCGCCTCTCTTCTACGCGCTGAACTGACCTCAATCCACTGGAGTCCGACGTGGCCGCTACACTCCCAGCCACTCCCGTATCCGGCGCCAAGAGAATGGAGCGAACGACTCCGCGCGGCCGTCCGCCCGAACGCCGCCGAGTGGCACCCTGGGCCGACAAGCTGTTCGCGCTGATTGCACATGCCGCGGCGTGGCTGACGCTGTCGCTGCTGGTCGCCATCATCGTTTCATTGTTCATCGGCGCCGCGCCGGCGATCAAGGAGTTCGGGCTCGGCTTCCTGTGGTCCACCGACTGGGACCCGGTGCAGGAGAAGTTCGGCGGGCTCGTGATGATCTACGGCACGCTGATGACCTCGTTCATCGCGTTGCTGATCGCGGTGCCCGTGAGCTTCGGCATTGCGCTGTTCCTGACCGAGCTTTCACCCGGCTGGCTCAAGCGCCCGCTCGGCATCGCGATCGAATTGCTGGCCGCCGTGCCGTCGATCGTCTACGGCATGTGGGGTCTTCTCGTATTCGGGCCGATCCTTGCCACCTATGTGCAGGCGCCTTTGCAATCCTTGTTCGCCGGCGTGCCGTATCTCGGTGCACTGGTCTCCGGCCCGCCGGTGGGCATCGGCATCCTGTCGGCCGGCATCATCCTCGCGATCATGATCATTCCCTTCATCGCCGCCGTGATGCGCGACGTGTTCGAAGTGACGCCACCGATGCTCAAGGAGTCCGCCTACGCGCTCGGCTCGACGACCTGGGAGGTCGTTTCCACCGTTGTCCTTCCGTACACGAAGACGGGCGTCGTCGGTGGCATCATGCTCGGCCTCGGGCGCGCGCTGGGCGAGACGATGGCAGTGACCTTCGTCATCGGCAACTTCAACCAGCTCGATTCGCTGTCGCTCTTTCAGGCGGCCAACAGCATCACCTCGGCGCTGGCGAACGAGTTCGCCGAGGCGAGCGCCGGCTTGCATCAGGCCTCGCTGATCTACCTCGGATTGGTGCTGTTCTTCATCACCTTCGTCGTGCTCGCATTGTCAAAGATGCTGCTGTCGCAGTTGAAGAAGGGTGAGGGGACACGAACATGAGCAGCTTCGCGCCCGCTGCCGCAGCCGACGCGCTGCGCGCCAGCAAACTCCACAAACACCGTGCGCGCAAGCGCATCAACGCGGTCGCGTTGGCGCTCTCGCTGTGCGCAATGGCGTTCGGCATCTTCTGGTTGGCGTGGATCCTGTTCGAGACGATCCGGTTGGGCGTCGGTGGGCTGACGCTCTCGCTCTTCACCGAGATGACGCCGCCGCCGCTTGCAGAAACCGGCGGCCTGGCGAACGCGATCTTCGGGTCCGCCGCCATGGTCGCGATGGCCACGCTGGTGGGAACGCCGGTCGGCGTGCTCGCCGGTGTCTACCTTGCCGAATACGGACAAAAAACCTGGCTGGGCAGCGCGGTACGTTTCATCAACGACATCCTGCTGTCGGCGCCGTCGATCGTGATCGGGCTGTTCATCTACGCAGTCGTTGTCGCGCCGATGCGCGGCTTTTCGGCCTATGCCGGCATCCTTGCGCTCGCGCTGATCGTCATTCCGGTCGTCATTCGAACCACCGAGAACATGCTCAGCCTGATCCCGAACGCGCTGCGCGAAGCGGCCTATGCGCTGGGCACACCGAAGTGGAAGGTCATCGGGGCGGTCACGTTGAAGGCGGCGCGCGCCGGTGTGGTCACCGGTGTCTTGCTTGCTATCGCGCGAATCGCGGGCGAGACGGCGCCCCTGCTGTTCACCGCGCTGTCGAACCAGTTCTGGACCTCTGACCTTGGCCAGCCGATGGCGAGCCTGCCCGTCACAATCTTCAAGTTTGCGATGAGCCCCTACGAGAACTGGCAGAAGCTCGCCTGGGCGGGCGTTTTCATCATCACGATCGGCGTGCTGCTGCTCAACGTCCTCGCGCGTGTGATGTTCCGCAACAAGCACTGATCGGAAGAAGAAAATGGATACGAAAGTCGATCTGGCTGCCGGCGAAAGGGTCAAGCTCTCGGTGCGAGACCTGAACTTCTACTATGGGTCGTTCCATGCGTTGAAAAACATCAACCTGGATATCCCGGAGAACAAGGTGACGGCGTTCATCGGGCCTTCGGGTTGCGGCAAGTCGACCCTGCTGCGCACGTTCAACCGCATGTTCGAGCTTTATCCCGAGCAGCGCGCGGCGGGTAGCATTCGCCTCGATGGCGAGGACATCCTCAAGAGCAAGGAGGACGTGACACTGATCCGCGCCAAGGTGGGCATGGTGTTCCAGAAGCCGACGCCGTTTCCGATGTCGATCTACGACAACATCGCGTTCGGTGTGCGGCTGTTCGAAACCCTGCCTCGCGCCGAGATGGACGAACGTGTCGAGTGGGCACTGAAGAAGGCGGCGCTGTGGACGGAGGTGCGCGACAAGCTGGGCCAGAGCGGTTCCGGCCTGTCCGGTGGGCAGCAGCAGCGACTTTGCATTGCGCGCGGCATCGCAATCAAACCCGAGGTGCTGTTGCTCGACGAACCGTGCTCGGCGCTCGATCCGATCTCCACCGGCAAGATCGAGGAACTGATCACCGAGCTCAAGAGCGACTACACCGTCGTCATCGTGACGCACAACATGCAGCAGGCGGCGCGCTGTTCGGACTACACCGCCTACATGTACCTGGGGGACTTGATCGAATTCGGCCCGACTTCGGATCTCTTCATGAAGCCAAAGAAGAAGGACACTGAGGACTACATCACCGGAAGGTTCGGCTGAACGCCGGAGGCACATCATGTCCGACAAGCATCTCTCGACCCAGTTCGACGCCGAATTGAGCGGCATCTCCACGCGCGTGCTCGAAATGGGTGGCGTGGTCGAGTCCCAGGTCGCGCAGGCCGTCTATTCGTTGACCCACTTCAGCAGCGAGACGGCGGCCCAGGTGCTGCGCCAGGAGGAACGCGTGAACGCGATGGAGATCGAGATCGACCGCGATCTGTCGACCATCATCGCGCGACGCCAGCCGACGGCGCGCGATCTGCGGCTGCTGATCGCGATTTCCAAGGCGATCGCCAATCTCGAGCGTATCGGCGACGAGGCGGCGCGCGTGGCGCGCACAGTGCAGCGCATCATCAACGCCGGTGTGTCGAGTCGCATGCGGTTGCCCGTCAACGATCTCGCGTTCGAATCCGAGCTCGCGATCGCCCAGTTGCGCAAGGCGCTCGATGCCTTTGCGCGGCTCGACGTCGACAAAGCGGTCGAAGTGCTCAAGCAGGACGACCAGATCGACCAGGAGTTCGACGGCCTGATGCGCAAGCTCATCACCTACATGATGGAGGATCCGCGCACGATCTCGTCGTCGATCGACCTCGTGTTCGTCGCCAAGGCAATCGAGCGCGTCGGCGATCACGCCAAGAATCTCGCCGAAGTCACCATTTACGTCGTCAAGGGCACCGACGTGCGGCACAACTCGGTTGCCGCCGTCGAATCCATGGTGAAGTGAATCGATCGAGAACCAGGTCATGAGCCGAATACTTGTCGTCGAGGACGAAAGCGCGATCGCAGAGCTGATCTCGATCAACTTGCGCCACGCCGGACATGAAGTGACGATCGCCGAAACTGCGGACGAGGCCCAGTTCGCGATCGGCAAGTCACTGCCCGACCTGGTGCTGCTCGACTGGATGTTGCCTGGGCAGTCGGGGCTGGCGCTCGCGAAACGCTGGCGCGCCGATCCGCGGACCCGAACCCTGGCAATCATCATGTTGACGGCGCGCGCCGAGGAGGGCGACCGCGTTACCGGGCTCGACGCCGGCGCGGACGATTACCTGAGCAAGCCGTTTTCGACCAACGAGTTGATGGCGCGCATCCGAGCACTGCTGCGGCGCAAGGCGCCGGAGGCGCTCGACGATGCGGTCGAGATCGCCGGCCTCCAGCTGGACCCAGCCACGCGGCGGATCTCTTTCGAAGGGCGCGAAGTGAAGGTCGGGCCGACCGAGTTTCGATTGCTGCACTTTCTGATGACGCATCCCGAGCGTGTTCACAGTCGCGCCCAGTTGCTCGACCGGGTCTGGGGCGACCATGTCTTCATCGAGGAGCGTACCGTCGACGTGCATGTCAAGCGCCTGCGCGAGGCGCTCGCCCCGGTGCAATGCGCATCGATGATCGAAACCTCGCGCGGCGCGGGCTATCGGTTGACGGCGCATGTGCACTCGGACTCCCGAACGGCCTGACGCGGACCGCAAGGTCTTGCCCTCGGTGCAGTTCGCGATATTGCGATGCCGATGGAATGAGGCGGAGGCGTCGCGACGTGCCACACCATCGCGTTCTTCGCGACCGCGTCGGCGATGAGTTGGTTCACCTTTCGCGCGGTGTTCGCCGCCATCGTCGTTGCGCTAGGTGCAGCGGCGGGCTATCTGCTGGGCACGCCTGATCATCTGCCGTTGCAGAGCACCTTGTTCGGCGGTGCAGTCGGCCTCTCGCTGTTTGCGCTGATCGACACCGCGCGCGGCTATCGCCTGTTGCGCTGGCTGCGCACCCGACGCGAAGAGCCGCCGCCGCAAGACGCTGGACTGTGGGGTGAGATTGGCTACCGGGTCGAGGGCATGATCCTGCGCGGAGAGCGCGAGGCTGCGCTGGAGCGCACGCGGCTGGCGCAGTTCCGCTCGGCGATCGAGGCTTCGCCCAACGGCGTGCTGATGCTCGATCGCAACGACCAGATCGAATGGCTCAACTCGGTCGCTGCAGATCACTTCGGCCTCGACCCGACGCGCGATCTCAAGCAGCGGATCACCAACCTCGTGCGCGCGCCGGCGTTCGTCGCCTACGTTCAGGAGGCGCGATGGGATGCCCCGGTGAGGGTGCCCGGGCAGCGGGCCAACGGCACTTTGTCGATCCTGATCCGGCCTTACGGCGACGGCCAAAAGCTCATCCTGTCTGCCGACGTCACGGAAATCGAGCGCACCGACGGCATGCGGCGTGACTTCGTCGCGAACGTCTCGCACGAAATCCGAACGCCATTGACGGTGCTCGCGGGCTTCATCGAGACGATGACGGATTTGCCGCTGACCGATGTCGAACGACGAAAGGTGCTCAACCTGATGGCGCAACAGGCAACGCGCATGCAGGCGCTGGTGAGCGATCTGCTGACGCTCGCTTCGCTCGAAGGAAGCCCGAGGCCGCCGGTCGATCGCTGGGTGTCGTTGGCCAAGTTGCTCGCCGAAGCCCGGAGCGATGCTTTGGCATTGTCGGCAGGGCGACATCGCATCGGCGTCGAAGGGGACGCCGCGGTGCAGATCGCCGGCAACGAGTCGGAGCTTGCGAGCGCGATTGCCAATCTGGTCAACAACGCGGTGCGCTACACGCCCGACGGCGGCACGATCGGCGTCGCCTGGCGACTGCTTGCGAACGGCGCCGGGGAACTGTCCGTCACCGACGACGGCGTGGGTATCGGCCGCGAACACTTGCCGCGCCTGACGGAGCGCTTCTATCGAGGTGACACCAGCCGGTCACGCGAGACCGGCGGCACCGGTCTGGGTCTGGCCATCGTGAAGCACGTGGTGCAGCGCCATGGCGGCGAGCTATTGATCCAGAGCGAACCCGGCATGGGCGCGACCTTTCGCCTCGTGTTCCCGGCGGCGCGCATCCGCTTCCTCGAGCCAGCGCCCGATCCGCGGCGCGAGCCGGCCAGCGCGCCGGCCTGAGCTACGGCGCGCCTTCACGAAGACGCCACGACGGCGACGCGGGCGCATCTAGCAGGCGCGCAGCGTTGTCGGGCCCGCTGCGACCGGGATCCAGTGCGACAGGGGCCGGCAGGCGCCGCCAACGCACAACTCGTAGTCGGCAACATAGGGCGATCGCGCCAGCAGCACTTCGCGGCGCCACGGGTCAGCCAGGCGATAGGACCACACGCCGTCTTGCAGCCAGGCGCCTTCGGGCGGCTCCATGCCCGCGCCCGAGCCGCGTATGTGGGCGCGCGACAGGTGAAGCCAATTGCCGACGACTTCATAGTCCTCCGACCACTCGATCTTCTCGATCGAATGCGTCCAGCGCAGCGTGAAGGATTGAACCGGCAGGCTGGCCTGCAGCGCGCCCGCGACCATGCACAACGCGGCGAGCGCCGGCATGAACTCAGGTTGTCTTCAGGACGTTGCGACGCACGCGCAGCAGGTGCCACGCGCACAGCAAGGCCGTCATCCCGAGGCCGATCTCGTCGGTCGCCGGCGCCGCGACAACCAGGAAGGCAGCGGCCACGAAAGCCCAGAGCCGTTCGAACCAGTTCAGGGGCGCGAGCCAGTAGCCGATCGCCGTGCCGCCCCACAGCGCGATCGCAATCACGGCCTTGAAGACGACATAGCCCGTGTCCCACCAGTTGCCCGCCTGCAACATCAGCGCCGGCGCATAGACCGCCATGTAGGGAACGATGAAACCGGCGATCGCTATGCGCATCGCCTGCAGGCCGATCTTCATGCCGGACTCGCGCGCGATCGGCGCCGCCGCGAATGCGGCAAGCGCAACCGGGGGCGTCAGGTCGGCCATGATGCCGAAGTAGAAGACGAACATGTGCGAGACGATCAACGGCACGCCGAGTTCGAGCAGCGCCGGCGCGGCCAGCGAACTGGTGATGATGTAGTTCGGGATCGTCGGGATCCCCATGCCGAGCACCAGGCACACGAGCATCGTCAGCACGAGGCTGGCGAACAGGCTGTTGCGCCCGATGTCGATGATGGTGCCGGCAAACGTCGTCGCCGCGCCAGTCAGCGTGAGGATGCCGATGATGACGCCGACGAGCGCACACGCGATGCCCACCGGCAAGGCGTGGCGGGCGCCATCGGCGAGCGCATCGAGTGCGACCCTCAGCGTGGCGGGGCCCCCCTTGGCGAACGCGAGCGCGGCAGCCAGCAGCAGTGCCAGACCGATGATCGCGCCGATGCCGTACTTGAAGAAGCTTGATGCCGCGAGCCCGACAATGACCCAGAAGATGATCTGCAGGATGCGCGTGCCGAAGCGCTGCGTGAGCGCCGCACCGAAGATCAGCACGACTGTCAACGCCAGGCCGACCATGCCGGAAAACAGCGGCGTGTAGCCAGAGAACAGCAGCCATACGAGCACCGCGAGCGGCAGGATCAGGTACCAGCGCAGCTTCATGGCGGCCCACGGGTCGGGGCACTCTTCCTTCGGGATGCCGAGCAAGCTGGCGCGACCAGCCTCCAAGTGCACCATCATGAACGCGGTCAGAAAATACAAGAGCGCAGGAATCGCCGCCGCCTTGCAAATCTCCACGTAGGGCACGTCGATCGTCTCGGCCATGATGAAGGCGACGGCCCCCATCACCGGCGGCATGATCTGACCGCCCATGCTGGCGGTGGCCTCGACGCCACCCGCGAATGCGGCGTTGTAGCCGAAACGCTTCATCAACGGGATCGTGAACTGGCCGGTCGTCACCACGTTGGCAACGCCCGATCCGTTGATCGTCCCCATCAGGCCCGAAGACGCCACCGCTACCTTCGCTGGGCCGCCCTTGGTGTGTCCAAACAGCCCGAGCGCGAAGTCGGTGAAGAGCGTGATCATGCCCGCCTGCTCGAGAAACGCGCCGAACAGGATGAACAGGAAGATGTAGGACGACGACACGTAGGTCGGCGTGCCGTAGATGCCTTCGGTACCGAAGCTGAGCTGGCTCACGATCTGATCGACGCCGAAGCCGCGGTGCGCGAGCGGCCCCGGCAGGTACTGTCCGAACAGGCCGTAGGCGAGAAACAGCAGGCAGATGAGCGGCAACGCGAAGCCCATGATGCGCCGCGCCGCTTCGAACACGAGCACGATCGTGAGGATGCCGACAACCATGTCGGCGGTCGTCATCTCGCCCGCGCGCTGAACCAGATCGGCCTCGAACACCCAGTGGTACAGGCCGACGATGAAGGCGGCCGATCCGATCAGCCAGCCGAGCGCCTTGACCTTGAATGGGGGCAAAAGCGCGAAGGTCACGAGCAGCAGGAAGCCGACGTGCACCGCGCGCACGACGGAACTGGACAGCGGGCTGAACGCCGCGGTGACGATCTGGAAAACCGAGAAGACGATCGCCACCCAGAACAGCGCGCCCGCGAAGGGCGGTGAGTGCTGTTCGGGCGCGTGCAGAGCGCCCTGGGCGGGCGGCGATGTCTCGCTCACGAGCGCATTCGCCTTACTTCATCACTCCCGCTTCGCGGTAGAACTTGATGGCGCCGGGATGGAAGGGCACTGACGTGCCGCTGGTCGCGGCTTCAAGCTTGATGCCCTTGGCGGCGTTGTGTGCGGCGACGAGCGTTGCCAGGTTGTCGAACATCGACTTGGTCATCGCATAGACCGCGTCGGTCGACACACCTTCGTGCGAGACGAGAAAGTTCTTGATCGCGATCGTCGGCACGTCCGCCGCCTGGCCGGTGTAGGTGTTGGCGGGAATGACCGCTGGCTGGTAGGCCGCGTCACCCACCTTGGCGACGACCTCTGGCGGAATCGGCACGATGACGATCGGAACCGACGACGACAGATCGCGGATCGACGCTACGCCCAGGCCCGCGGACTGCAAGGTGACGTCGAGCTGACGGTTCTTCATCAGCTCGACCGATTCGCCGAACGCCAGGTACTCGACCTTTCCAAAGTCCGAATAGGCCAGGCCGGCAGCCTTCAACACGGCACGCGCATTGAGCTCGGTGCCAGACTTGGGCGCGCCGACCGAGATGCGCTTGCCCTTGAGGTCGGCCAAGGTCTTGATGCCCGAGTCGGCACTGGCAACGATCTGGATGTAGTTCGAGTAAATGCCAGCGACCGCGCGCAACTTGGTCAGCGGCGCGGCGAAGCCGGCTTCCTTCTCACCCTTCCAACCGTCGGAGAGCGCGTCGGCAAGCGTGAACGCGATCTCGCCGCGCCCGGCCTGCAGCAGGTTGAGGTTTTCCGCCGAAGCCTTGGTCGACTGCACCGTGACCTTCGCGTCCGGCAGCGCCTTGCCCCAGATCTGCGACAGGGCCACACCCATTGGGTAGTACACCCCGCTTTGGCCGCCGGTCAAAACGTTGATGAACTTCTGTTGCGCGAAGACGAACGGTGCGAATGCATAGGCCGCGCTGCCTGCCGCACCGAGCACGATTGCGCGGCGGGAAACGAGGTTGTGAATGTTGCGCATGGCGATCTCCAGGACTTGGTGTGAGGGCGACGTCGGCGCCAGAGCAGCCGACGCAAAGAGTGGCCCCGACTGTAGCGGCATCGCCGTCAGCGTGAATCAGCACTTCCCCGCGCGAGATTGCGGCCCTTGCCAAACACTCAAGGGCTGCGGCCTTCCTTCGGAGGCGGAGCTCGCGGCGGAGTAAGTGACCGGTGCCGCAGCCGCCACACCAAACCCGACCCGCACCGGCAACTGGCCGCTACTGCGGCGGGTGAGCTCGACGGAACACATCAGTCGCCTCGTCGCGATCGGTGGGACGTCGCTCGGTGGCAACCCACTCCCAGCCCGGCACGTCCTGACGCGGCCGTTTGCGCGTCTCGAGCACCAACAGCCAGTGGCAGTTCGTCTTGGGTGGTGTCGCGACTGCCTCGACTTGGAAGTTGCCGAAATACTGCAGCGCGGCGATCTGTGCACGCGGTACGCCGTACGTGGCGACGCATTCACCTTTCGGCACATGAGTCGCGATGCGCTCGATCTGCACGCGGTAGCTGCGCGCATAGTCGAGCAGCGGCAAGAGAAGCGTCATCAGCAGCAGCAGGCCAAGCGCAACGCCACTCGCCGGCAACACGAGGCTCTTCCACAAGGGGTGTCGATGACGGCCGGTGCGCCAGCGCACAAGCCAGATCCAGGCACCCGATCCGAGCAATGCGATGACCAGAGCAACAGCCGAGAACGTGCTTTCATAGCCCGGCGCAAGCTTTGCGACGTTGGCCGCGGGCTGCCGCGGAAACCCCGTCTGCAGTGCCAGGTAAACGACCCACACCGTGATTGCCGCGCCGCTAAAGAAAAAGATCGAGAACCAGTCGATCGCCGCGGATGTCGTCCTTTGCAAGGTCGGCAACGCGAAGGCGGCGAGCACCGCAAGCGCCGGCAGCGCGAGCATCAATGCGCGATCCGCGTTGTCCATCGCCGTACAGGCGATTACTCCGACCGCGGCACAACCCCAGGGCACCGACAAATGCCGACTCGCCAACTGGCGCCGCCAACGCCACAGCGTCCACAGCGCAAGCGGCCAGGCCGGCCAGGTGAACCATAGCAGCAGGCGCAGGAGAGATCCGATCTGTCGCGGCGAGCGGATCGCAGACACGCGCCACGCCCACGCGTCCATCAGCATCCCGACGGCCGCCGCAAGCAACATCGCGGCGATCACCCAGTAGGCGAATCGATTGAGCTCGCCGTAACGCGACCAGGTGCTCGCGATCAGTCCGACCACCCCCAGGCCCATCGCAACACTGGGCGCGCCGCTGGCGGCCAACATGGTCAAGGCGACGAGCGCCCCAATTCGGGAGACCCAGGGTCTGAACGGGCTGCTTGCGAGGGCATAGAGGTAGAGCGCGGCGCCGGCCAGCTGCACCATCTCGGGCGTCGTTTCGTGTCCGAGCTGCAGCAGCCCGAGGGTGGCGATCAGCGCCAGCAACGCGCCGTCGGCAATGGCGCGCGCGTAGTCCGTGATGCTGGCTTCGCCCCCGAACGCGAGCGGCAGTGGTTGCGCTGCTTCGGTACGCGCCAGGTGATAGGCAGCGTACCAGGTGAGCACCAGCACAAGTCCCAGCAGGAGCACGAACGGAATGCGCGCGGCGAGCGGTGCACCCAACCAAGGGCCTAGCGCCTTGATGAAGACTGCACCGATCCAGTAGGGCAACAGGGCCGACTCCGGCGGCAACCCGCCGAGCGTCGGTGACCACCACGGACTGTGCCCCTGGGCGATGCTCAGCATGTATCCGAAGGCGCTGACATCGGCCGCCTTCCACGGATCGCGCCCGATGAGCCCCGGCAGCAAATAGGCGGCGCACAGCAGCAGCAAGGGCACGCGCGGCAGGCGCTTGGCCTCGCGCTGTGTCACGAGTGCGGGGTTGGGAAGGGTCACGGCGGCGGTATGTCGAAGCTGCCGCGCATCATGCAGCAACTCGGATGACTGCTCGCAGCGCTGGCCTACTTGGCACCAGCCAAGTTGGGGTTCGAGCATCGCAGGCACAAAAAAGGCAGCCGAAGCTGCCTTGATCTGCTCGCGCGACGCGCATCACTTCTTGAGGTGAGCGAACTTGTTGCGGAACTTTTCGACACGTCCGCCGAGCGAATCGATGCTCTTTTGCGTGCCGGTGTAGAACGGATGCGATTCGCTCGTCGTTTCGAGTTTGAACATCGGCAATTCCGTGCCATCGTCCATCGTCACCTTCTCGCGCGTCTGCGCGCAGGAACGGGTGACGAACTTGAACCCGTTCGACAGATCGACGAAGCACACGTCGCGGTATTCGGGGTGGATGCCCTGTTTCATCTTGAATTCCCTTGTTGCGCGTCACACGCGCTCGGTGTCGGTAGCCACTGCAAACCCTTTGCAGCACTTGCCTGACGAGGTCAACTTTCGATTATAACCGCGCCCTCAGCCGCCGCGACGCATCATGTCGAAGAAGTCGTGGTTGTTCTTCGTCGCTTTCATCTTATCGAGGATGAACTCCATCGCCTCGATCTCATCCATCGGATAGAGCAACTTGCGCAAGATCCAGGTCTTCTGCAGGATTTCCGGCTTGAGCAGCAACTCCTCGCGCCGCGTGCCACTCTTGTTGAGCAGGATCGACGGATAGACGCGCTTCTCCGACATCCTGCGATCAAGGTAGATCTCGCAGTTACCGGTGCCCTTGAATTCCTCGTAGATCACCTCGTCCATGCGACTGCCGGTGTCGATCAGCGCGGTGCCGATGATGGTGAGCGAGCCGCCTTCCTCGATGTTGCGCGCGGCGCCGAAGAAGCGCTTGGGGCGCTGCAAAGCGTTGGCGTCGACGCCACCGGTCAGCACCTTGCCCGATGAGGGCAGCACGTTGTTGTAGGCGCGTGCCAGGCGGGTGATCGAATCGAGCAGGATCACAACGTCCTTCTTCATCTCGACCAGGCGTTTGGCACGCTCGATCACCATCTCGGCGACCTGTACGTGGCGTGCTGCGGGCTCGTCGAAAGTCGAACTGATGACCTCGCCGCGCACAGTGCGCTGCATCTCCGTCACTTCCTCGGGCCGCTCGTCGACGAGCAGCACGATCAGGTAAACCTCAGGGTAGTTGGCGACGATCGCGTGCGCGAAGTGCTGCATCATCACCGTCTTGCCGCTCTTGGGCTGGGAGACGAGCAACGCACGCTGGCCTTTGCCGAGCGGCGCGATGAGGTCGATGATGCGGCTCGTGATGTTCTCGTCGCTCTTGATTTCGCGCTCGAGCTTGAACTGCTCCTTCGGGAAGAGCGGCGTCAGGTTCTCGAACATCACCTTGTGCTTGCTCTCCTCGGGCGTCTGTTCGTTGACGCGATCGACCTTGACGAGCGCAAAGTAGCGCTCGCCGTCCTTGGGTACGCGCACCTCGCCTTCGATCGCATCACCGGTATGCAGGTTGAAGCGGCGGATCTGGCTCGGGCTCAGGTAGATGTCGTCCGTGCTCGCCATGTAGCTCGCGTCGGGCGAACGCAGGAAGCCGAAGCCGTCGGGCAGGACTTCAAGCACGCCGTCGCCGAACACTTGTTCGCCGGCGCGGGCACGCTTTTTCATGATCGCGAACATCAGCTCCTGCTTGCGCATGCGGGCGACGTTTTCGATCTCCAATGCCTCGCCCATCTTGATGAGTTCGGAGACGTGGATGGCTTTGAGCTCTGAAAGGTGCATGGGGACGGGTCCCGGTGAAGGCGATGCGCCGGATCTTGGGGAGCAGTTCGTGGCCTGTTTCGGCCACAACCGCGGAAGGCGGCCGCACACGCGGCTGCGGGGAACTCAGCGGCAGATCTACCGCGCGAGAAGCTGGAGTGGGGGGCCTGACCCGCGCGCCGGTGTCGGGGCGTGTCGGCTTGACGTTCTGTGACGGCCGGGGCTGGCTCGTGGCTTCAGCCCCGTGTCTTCAGACGCGATTATAGATGACCGTCGAGGAAGGCCGTCAACTGGGCTTTGGAGAGCGCCCCGACCTTGGTCGCCGCGAGTTGGCCATCCTTGAACAACATCAGCGTCGGAATGCCGCGGATACCGAACTTGGCCGGCACATCGCGGTTCTCGTCAACGTTCATCTTCGCGATCTGCAGCCGGTCGCCGTAGTCCTTCGACACCTCGTCCAGGATCGGCGCGATCATCTTGCACGGGCCGCACCACTCGGCCCAATAGTCGACGAGCACGGGCTTGCCCGACTTCAACACGTCGCTGTCGAACGTCGCGTCGGAAACATGTTTGATCGATTCACTGCTCATGGGGCTGTCCTTGGGCGCATGCCGCGCAGCGGCGTAGGGGGCGCGACCATTCTGGCACAAAGGGCATGACGCCGACTCGGGGAGGGGCATGGCTGCGCCTTCCCGCGCGCCAACGCAAGGCGCAGATTTGCACGCCTTTGCGGGGTCTGATCGCCGATTGAGAGGGTGCACCTCTCGCATCCAATGGGAGCACGCCTGCCCCAACCCTTAGCGAGATGTCCCCGGCCGCCTCCGAAACCCCTGCCGTCAAGGCCAACCCGATCCGTATGTTCGGGGCCTTCGAGCTGCGCCAATTGCTCGGCAAGAGCAGCGCGACGATGACCTGGCTCGCGCTCGACCCGCGTTCCGATCGTCAGGTGATGCTGTCGATGCCGCGCGTGCAGCCCGGCGATGCCGCGGCGCTCGAGCGCTGGACTCATGAGGCACGCATGGCGGCGCGTTTGGAGCATCCGCACCTGGCGCCGGTGGCCGAAATCGGCGTGCAAGACCATTGGCCTTTTGTCGTCGTCGAGCGAACAGTCGGTCAGACCCTTCCGGAATGGCTTCTCGCGCACCCGAAGATGGCGCCGCTCGAGGTCGCCGCTCTCGGCTGCCAGGCGCTCGAGGGCCTGGCCTACGCGCACGAGGCGGGTGTCGCGCATCAGGATCTGCAACTCCACCACCTGTTGATCGACGAGGCCGGCGGGTTGCGGGTTGCGGCGCTCGACATCGTCGTCGAAGCAACGCAAGCCGAGACCGCCTTCGGTGCGATGCAGGCACTGGCCGAAGGCGCGGCCCGTGGCGCCGCGCGCGTGGCGACGGCGCTCGATCCAGGCCACCTGCGCCTGCGCCGAGACGCCGCCGAGCGCGACGTGCTCTCGATGGGCCTGCTGCTGCACCACCTGCTGGTGGGCGAGCCCGCGCTGGACGAGGCCGACACCGGCCGCGCGATTGCGCGCATCGCGCCGCACGGACGCGAAATCGTGCGCCTGCCGTGGACCACGCCGTTTCCGATTGCCGAGCCGTTGCGCGCGATCGCCAACCGCGCCACCGCGCGCCAGCCGCGCCAGCGGTACCTCAACGCGCGCACGATGCTGCGTGCGCTCGATGGTTGGCGCGAGTCGGCCGCACACGAAGGCGGTGGACCGCTCGCACTGCTGCTCGATCGCCTGCAGACCGTTGGTCACCTGCCGGCGTTGCCGGGTGTCGGCATGCTTGCAGCGCGCCTTGCCAGCCTGGAGGGGCAGCGCACCTTCGAGATGGCTGAACCGATCCTTCGCGACATGGCGCTCAGCTTCGAGTTGCTACGCCAGGTCAACACGGCGCAGGTGCAGGGCACACAGGTGTCGGGCAATGGGCCGGTGCTGACCATCCGGCGCAGCCTCGCGCTCGTCGGCGTCAACGGTGTGCGCGAGGCCGCGGCATCGCTCCGCGCGTGGCCCGGCCCGCTGAACGAGGAAGGTGCCTCGGCGCTGAAGCAACTGATGCAGCGCGTGCGGCTCGCCGGACATACCGCGCAGGCCTTGCGTCCGCCCGGCTACGACCCCGAAGTGATCTACCTCATCGCCTTGCTGCAGAACCTCGGGCGTCTGATGGTGCAGTACCACTTCCCGGGTGAAGCGACGCAGATCGCGGCGCTGATGCAAGCCGCGCCGCAGGATGACGACGAACCGGGGCAGCGCGGCATGAGCGAACAGGACGCATCGTTTGCCGTGCTCGGCGTCGACATCGAGGCGATCGGCGCCGCCGTCGCCCGCCAATGGGGGCTTGCCGATGAGGTGATCCACATGATGCGCCGGCTGCCGACGACGCGGCCGGTACGCAACCCCGACGGCGACACCGACCTGCTGCGCATCGGCGCGAGCGCGGCGAACGAAGCGGTCGACGCAATCAACCTGCTGCAGCCGGCGCGCGTCAGCAGCGCGCTCGACCTCGTCGTGCAGCGCTATGGACGCGTGCTGGGCATCACCCAGCGTGATCTTCGCCAGGCACTTCACGACGCAGGTGAGGCTCTGCGCGGCGCGGCGAGAGACCCGCTCTCGCCCTCGCCCCAGGCTGCCGCGAAGGACCCGGGAGTCGACGCCGCTCGGGAGCCCCGTCCAATGGAACTGCGGGACGAAGTTGCCGAACTCGACGTCACCGCGCCGCGGGCGGCACAAGGCGGGGCGGCATGACGCGTCGTGCCGCCATGTGCATGATCCGGTCCTTCCGTCCAGGCCGCCACGCCGTGCGCGCCTGCCGCGGGTGATTGCCGTCCCTTCCCCGAACGCTCCAGTGCAGCTGGGGCGCTTCGAGCTGATCCGCGTGCTCGGCCAGGGTGCGCAGGCCACCGTCTGGTTGGCGCGTGACGCGCGGCTGGAGCGCGATGTCGCCGTCAAGCTCATTCGCGCCGACGCGCAAAGCGCGGACGCAGAGGAGAGCGTGTCTCAGTGGCTGCAGGAGGCGCGCAGCGTCAGCCGCCTCACGCACCCGCACATCGTGCCCGTATTCGAAGCCGACGTGCACGAAGGCCAGCCCTACCTGGTGTTCGAGTACGTCGCCGGGCCGACACTCTCCGAGGCCCTGCGCGCGCGCCAGAACCCGATGCCGGCGCGCGAGGCGGTCGCCATGATGATCGGCGTTCTCGACGCCCTGCAGGCCGCGCATGCGGCGGGTGTCGTCCATCGCGACCTGAAGCCGTCGAACATCCTCGTCGACGCCGCCGGACGGGCGCGGGTGATGGATTTCGGCATCGCCGCGCGGAGCACGACGCGCAAGGAAGCCGCGGGTGCCACGCGTCGCATCGTCGGCACGCCGGGCTACATGTCTCCGGAAGCCGCCCGCGGCGAACCGCCGACGCCGGCAATGGACATCTTCGCTGCCGGCCTGGTGCTGGCCGAAATCCTCAACGGCGGCGCACTCATACGCGAGCGCGACCCGCATCGCGCGATCCATCGTGTGGTGAACGAGGACATCGCGCTCCCCGCATCGATGTCGGCCGAGGTCGACGATGGCCTGCGCACGATCCTGCTGCGCGCGATCGCACGCGACGCATCGCAGCGCACGCCGAGCGCATCGGCGATGCGCGAATCGCTGCAACTGTGGAATTCCCCGGCGACGGCGCCGGACGTCCGCGCCGGGGGTAGCGGTGCGCTCGATTTCCTGCTGCGCAAGATGCGCCACAAGTCTGACTTCCCGGCGCTCTCCGACGCCGTGATCCGCATCCAGCGCGTCGCGAGCTCCGAAAACGAAAGCCTGGCCAACTTGTCGGCCGAGATCTTGAAAGACGTGGCGCTCACCAACAAGCTGCTGCGTCTTGTCAACACGGCTCACTACACGCAGGTCGGCGGCGGCAGCATCAGTACCGTGTCACGCGCGGCGGCGCTGATCGGCTTCGCCGGCATTCGAAACATGGCGCTCAGTCTTGTGCTGCTCGAGCACATGCAGGACAAGACGCACGCGAACCAGCTCAAGGCCGAGTTCCTTCGTTCACAGCTCGCCGGAACGCTTGCGAGCCGGCTGGCCGGCAGATCGTCGGGCGGCGAGGAGGCCTTCATCGGCGCGCTGCTGCAAAATCTCGGCCGCCTGTTGACGCAGTTCTATTTCCCCGAGGAAGCGAGCCAGGTCGAGAAGGAAATCGCGGCCGAGCCGGGGCGCATTGACGAAGAGAGGGCGTCGATCAAAGTGCTCGGCATGAGCTACGAGGAACTCGGCCTCGGCGTGGCGCGCTCCTGGGGCCTGCCCGACAGCCTGCAGCGCTGCATGCGCAAGCCACGCGGCGACCCGCCCCGCAACACGTTGGCTCACGCGGCCGACCGCTTGCGTTGGGTCACTGCCGCCGCCAACGAGATCGCGGCCACGCTGCTCGATACAGAACCCGACAAGGCCGAGGCGCAGATCAGTGCGGTCGCTCAACGCTATTGCGGCGTGCTCGGCACGAACGTGCGTCAGATCCTCGGCAGCGCCAATGAGGCGCGCGACGAGCTCACGCAGATGGCAAACGCGATGGGAATCGCGGTGCCGGCGGGAAGCACGGCGCACCGGCTTCTCGCACCGGGCAACTCGGACGCGCCGACGATGGCGCTGCCCCGACCAGCGGCCGCCACCGCGTCGGCAGATGCGGCGAGTGGTTCAGCCAACGCGGCTGCCGGCCCTACCTTCGAAGGCGATGCTGAAGGGCGCGACCGAGCGACCGAACTGATGACCGCGGGTATCCAGGACATCACCAACGCGATGGTCGAGAACTTCAAGCTCAACGAAGTATTGCGCATGGTGCTCGAAACCATGCTGCGCGCGCTGCGCCTGAGCCGTGTCGTCTTCTGTCTGCGCGATCAGAAGACCGATGTGATCAGTGGGCGCTTCGGCCTGGGCAAGGGCGTCGAAACGGTGGCGCGCGAGTTCAGGGTTGCGATGCAGGGCGAGACCGATCTCTTCGCCGCGGTCTGCCGCAAGGGCGCCGACACGCTTATCACGGATGCCTACGCGCCGCAGATCGCCAAGCGCCTCCCACCTTGGTATCTGCAGCACCTCAACGCGCCGGCGTTCCTGCTGCTCCCGCTTTCGCTGAAGGGCGCCCCGTTCGCGCTGATCTATGCTGACAAGGCACAGCCCGGGTTCGAGCTCAGCGAGAAGGAACTGTCCCTGTTGCGCACTTTGCGCAATCAGGCCGTGATGGCGTTTCGGCAAGCGGGGTGACGCGGCGGCCGTGCCCGGCACGACCGCCGCCTTGGCTTCAGATGAGTTTGGCTGCGGCCAGGGCGTCGCCGATCAGGTGCACGAACTGCTCCAGGTTCTGCGCCCCGCCCTGATTCCCTGGCGGCGCGGTGGTCGTTGTCGACCCGGACCAGATAACGGTCTGCGTGGCGACGTCGACGAGCTGAGTGTCGACAAGGACGTTGTCCTCGGTCCAAACTTGCGGCGCGGCATACGCACCGCCCCAAAAGCCGCCGTAGCCCCCCCACCCGCCGCCCCAACCCCAGGGCCCGGCCCATGGACCGCCCCAGCCGGGCCACATCGCGGCGCCGGGCGCCACTTGCAGACTTTGCGTGACACCGATGACACGCGACGTGAGCACCGCGACTGCACCGGATTCCTTGACGGCAGCCTCGACCTGCGGCTGCGTGGTGGTGCCGTCTCCGGGCAGGAAGCGATAGGACTGCACGGCGGCGACACCGCGGGCAGCGAGGTCCGCGACCATCAGATCCTCGAACACGCGACGCGTCGTGCCGTCTGGCGTGATGCTCATCACGAGTACCTTGCCGGTGCTTCCGACAATTGGCGGCTTGCCGGCGAACTGCGGATTGAGCCACTGCGCGTTCATGCGCGTCGGCGCTGCACAGCCGGCCAGCAGCACCGCTCCCACGGCGAACAGCACACCAAGCAAGTGTCGCGTCATCAGACTGCGCATCCGAGGTGAGTCGAAAGGGAGGCGATTTAAGTGTCGGGTGACGAGCCTGACCCCGGCACTGGTCACAACGGTTGGGGCTGCTTCGTTCCCGACCTGACCCGGTTGGCCGCGCTTCCATGCGGGGAGGCCCGTCGAGGACGATTGTAGGCGACAGGCCCGTGCCGCGCTGCCGCATCGCGCCGGGTGCGGCCCGTAGAATCGTCCCATGAGCTACCTTGTGCTTGCCCGCAAGTACCGTCCGCGCGACTTCGCGACCCTGGTCGGTCAGGAGCATGTGGTGCAGGCGCTCTCGAACGCGCTGGACCGCCAGCGGTTGCATCACGCCTATTTGTTCACCGGCACCCGTGGCGTCGGCAAGACGACGATCTCGCGCATTCTCGCCAAGGCGCTCAACTGCACCGGGGCCGATGGGCAGGGCGGCATCACCTCGCAGCCCTGCGGTGTCTGCGACGCCTGTCGGAACATCGACGCAGGGCGATTCGTCGACTACGTCGAGCTCGACGCGGCGTCCAATCGCGGCGTCGAGGAGATCACCCAGCTACTCGACCAGGCGGTCTACAAGCCGGTCGTCGGCCGCTTCAAGGTCTACATGATCGACGAAGTGCACATGCTGTCGAACCACGCCTTCAACGCGATGTTGAAGACGCTCGAAGAGCCGCCCGAGTATCTGAAGTTTGTCCTTGCGACGACGGACCCGCAGAAAGTGCCGCCCACCGTCTTGTCGCGCTGCCTGCAGTTCAATTTGCGGCCGATGGCCCCGCAGACAGTGCAGTCGCATCTGGCCGACGTGTTGACACAGGAGGGCATGGCCGCAGAGCCGGGTGCACTGCGCCTGATTTCACGCGCGGCGCACGGTTCAATGCGCGACGCCCTCTCACTCGCCGATCAGGCGATCGCATTCGGCGCCGGTACGCTCGCCGAGACCGGTGTGCGCCAGATGCTCGGTGCGGTCGATCGCAGCCACGCGCTGCGCCTCGTCGAATCGCTTGCACAGCGCGACGGCGCCGCAGTCGTTGCCGGCGTTGACGGTCTGCGCGCGCTCGGACTGTCCGCCAGCGGCGCCCTCGAAGAGATGGCGACGCTGCTGCAGCAGATGGCGGTCGCCCAAGCGATCCCCAAGGCGCTCGATGATCAAGATCCGGAAACGCCTGAAGTCCAGCGCCTCGCCGGCCTGCTTGCCGCCGACGAAACGCAACTGCTCTACAGCATCGTGCTGCATGGCCGCGCCGAGCTCGGCTTGGCGCCAGACGAATACAGCGGCCTCGTGATGGTGCTGCTGCGGCTGCTGGCATTCGTGCCAGGGCAGGGCGCATCTTCTGTCGAAGCAGACACGGTGCCGGCTGCAGCGATCACATCGACGGCAAGGCCCCGCAGCCCGGCTGTGGCGGCAGCGCACCGGCCCGTTGCACGAGTCGTCGCAATGCCACCCGAGCCGCCGCCCTGGGTCGGGTCGCCGAACGACGAGGCCGGCGAAGCGGCGCCATGGGCGGCCGAGGAGCCTTTCCGCGCGGCGCCGAGTGCGCCAGCGTCGGCCCCGACGACCGTCTTGCCAGAGCTGCAACCGACAGTGCTCGGTGACCGTTGGGCGCGTGAGGTGCGCACGATGATCGATGCCGGCAGCATCACCGCGCTGGCGCGCGAACTCGCGCTGCAGGCGCAGTGCGTTTCGATTGACGGTGAGCGCTGGCGTTTGCGCGTCGAGCGCGAAGCGCTGGCCGCACCCGCGCAGCGGGATCGGTTGCAAGCGGCGCTGCGCGCGTCGCTCGGCAATTCGGTCGAGATCGAGATCGAGGTCGGCACGACGCAGGACACGCCGGCGCGACGCGACAGTGCCGAACGGTCGCGTCGCCAGGAAGCGGCCGAGAAAATCATTCACGACGATCCGCTCGTGCAGGCGCTGATGCGCCAATACAGTACCGCGCGCATCGTGCCCGGATCAGTCAAACCGCATTGACAAACCGCCGCGGCCGCCGCGAACCGGTGCCCAAATTTCGGACCAGGCACGGACAACCATGAAGGAGCCACCACCATGATGAAGGGTCAACTCGCCGGGCTGATGAAGCAGGCGCAGGCGATGCAGGACAACCTCAAACGCGCGCAGGAGGAACTCGCGACGATCGAGGTCGAAGGACAGTCGGGCGCGGGCCTCGTGAAGGTCACGATGACGTGCAAGAACGACGTGCGCCGCGTCAGCATCGACCCCAGCCTGCTCGCTGACGACAAGGACATGCTCGAAGACCTGGTTGCTGCGGCGTTCAACGACGCCGTGCGGCGCGCGGAGACCGTGAGCAGCGAGAAGATGGGAAAGCTGACCGCCGGGATGCCCATGCCACCGGGCATGAAGTTGCCGTTCTGACGGTGGGCGTGCTGATCGCGTCGTCCGAGCCGCCCGACCCGGTGTCGCGCTGATCACGATGGTCGAGCCGACGCTCCAGGCGTTGATCGATGCCTTGCGCCGCCTGCCCGGCGTTGGCGTGAAGTCGGCGCAGCGGATGGCCTTTCATCTGTTGCAGCACGACCGCCCCGGCGCGCAACAAATCGCGGCCGCGCTGCAGGCGGCTGCAACCCAGGTGCGCCACTGCGAGCGCTGCCACACCTTCACCGAGGCGAGCGTCTGCGCGACCTGCCTCGATGCGAGTCGGGACGCGCGCCAGCTCTGCGTGGTCGAGACGCCGGCCGATCAGGCGGCGCTCGAGCGCAGCGGCAGCTACCGGGGCCTCTATTTCGTCCTGATGGGGCCGTTGTCGCCGCTCGACGGTATCGGCGGCAAGGACATCGGCCTGCCCGAGTTGCTTGCGCGCGCCACCGACGGCACGGTCGAAGAGGTGATCATCGCGACCAATTTCACCGCCGAAGGTGAAGCGACATCGCACGTGCTTGCCGAACGCCTGAAGTCACGTGGTGTGCGCAGCACCCGGCTCGCGCGCGGCGTGCCGATCGGCAGCGAGCTCGAGTACGTCGATCTCGGCACGATCGCACATGCGCTCGCGGACCGACGTTGAGCCTCCTGCGGCGACAGCCCGCCGGAGCGATCCGATGACGCCAGGGGCTGGCGCACCGCAGCTCACGCCGCAGATGCACAGCGTGCTCGAACGCATCCGGCGCGCGAATCGACCCCCCTTTCACACCCTGTCGCCAACCGAAGCGCGCGCCGCCTATCAAGCTGGCGCGGAAGTGCTCGACCTGCCGCGTGCGCCTCTTGCGCGGGTCGAGGATGTGCAACTGCCCGGTGGCGACGGCGCGGTGCGCGCCGCGCGGCTGTATGCGGCGTCGCACGCGCGGCTGCCGGCGCTCCTGTTCCTGCACGGCGGCGGCTTCACGATCGGCGGACTCGAGACGCACGACAGCCTGTGCCGTCAGCTCGCGCTGCACAGCGGCGCGGCAGTCGTTTCGCTCGACTACCGCCTCGCGCCCGAGCATCGCTTCCCCGCCGCAGTCGACGACAGCTGGGCGGCAATGCGATGGTTGGCGATGCAAGGCGACTCGCTTGGCCTCGACGGTCGACGGCTTGCCGTCGGCGGCGACAGCGCCGGCGGCACGCTCGCCGCCACCTGCGCGCTGCATGCACGTGACATCGGTCTGCAGATCGCGTTGCAACTGCTCATCACGCCAGGCACTGCCGCGTTCGGCGACACGCCGTCGCATGAGACCTTCGCCAACGGCTATCTGCTCGACGCGCCGAGCATCGCCTGGTTCTTCGACCACTACATCGATCCGGCGCGACGCAACGACTGGCGCTTCGCGCCGCTGCATGCCGACGATCTCGAAGGCGTTGCGCCGGCCTGCCTCGTGCTCGCCGAGTGCGATCCGCTGGTCGACGAAGGCGTTGCGTACGGTGACCGGCTGCGCGCGGCGGGCGTCCCGGTCGAACTCGACCTGGTGCGCGGCGTGACGCACGACTTCATCAAGATGGGCCGCGCGATCCCGCAGGCCCGCGCGGCGCAGGCGGTCTGCGCCGAGGCGTTGCGAAAGGCACTCTTCCCATGAAGCGTCAGGACTACCGATTCCGCGACCGTCTGCGCGTGCGCTGGGCCGAGATCGATGCCCAGAAGATCGTCTTCAACGGCCACTACCTGATGTACTTCGACACCGCGATCGCCGGCTACTGGCGCGCACTCGCGCTGCCGTATGCGCAGACGATGGAGGCGCTCGGCGGCGATCTGTACGTGCGCAAGGCGACGCTCGAATACCACGCCTCGGCGCGTTACGACGACCTGCTCGAGGTCGGCATGCGCCGTGCGAGGGTGGGCACCTCCTCGATCGTCTTCGAAGCTGCCGTGTTTCGCGGCGAGCAGCGGCTCGTAAGCGGCGAACTCGTCTACGTCTTTGCTGACCCGGCGACGCAGACCTCGCGCCCGGTCCCGGAAGCACTGCGCACGATCTTCGACGGCTTCGAAAGCGGGGAATCGATGTTCGCGGTGCGCACCGGCAACTGGGACGAACTCGGGCCGCAGGCGCAAGTGATCCGCCATGCGGTTTTCGTCGAAGAGCAGGGTGTGCCGCTCGCGATGGAGCACGACGACGCCGATTCATCGGCGGTGCATGCGCTCGCAGTCAACCGGCTCGGCTTGCCGCTTGCGACAGGCCGATTGCTGAGCGCGTCGCAAGACGGCGCACGCATCGGCCGCATGGCGGTGATTCAGGCGTTGCGCGGCAGCGGCGTTGGACGGGGGGTACTCGACGCGCTCCTGCAGGCGGCGCGCGACAAAGGGCACAGTCAAGTGACTCTGAACGCGCAGGCCTCCGCCGCAGGGTTCTACCGCGGTGCGGGCTTTCGCGAACTGGGGCCTCCCTTCCAGGAAGCCGGCATCGCGCATATCGAGATGACACGCGCTCTCTGAGCGACGCATTCGCGCTACACCGCCGCACAGGCGGCCACGGTTCACTTGCGTGACAGATTGGGCAGCTAAAGCGTTACCAGGGGTAAGCGGTGGGAGCAATCCCTAGTTCGCTGGCATCATCGACGCGAGTAAATCAAACTAGGAGCTTCCTCATGACTTCGCGACTTCGCGCTGGCCGCTTGGCCGGCAGCCTGATCGCAACGCTGGCCGTCATCGGCGGTGCGGCACGCGCCGATGTCGTCCTCACCCCCGAACTCGCGGGCGCGTTTGCGGCCGGCAAGGGCGTCGATGGCGAATTTCTGAAGGTCAGCGACGCATGGCACGACAGCAGCGTGCTGTGGAACGAGGACACACAGTCCTTCGGTTCGGGCGTCGCGATCGGCACGTTTTCCTGGGGGTCGGGCCTCTGGGGTTTGGCCGATTGGCGCACCGCCTACGGCAGCCCCGCGCCCGGCATGATCGAGAGCAGCTGGACCGGCCGGGCGAGCCCGATCTCGTACGCCGACGCCGAATACAACGCGCTCTACGGGCCTACCTGGGGCGAGGTGGCGATCGCGCCCTTGTTCGCCCCGAACGGCCCGAGTGTCGGCCAAAACAACTGGGCATCGCGTTTTGCCGGCTATATCCGGATCACCGAAGCCGGGACCTACAACTTCAGTGTCCTGCACGATGATGGTTTTTTCTTCACCCTCGGTGGTGCGTCCGACACGCTCTCGCTGGAGGACGACTTCCTGAATCCGCGTGAAAGGCTTGGCTTCGACACCAATCTACAGCTTGGCGTCGGTCTGTATTCGTTCGAGCTCGGCGCTTTCGACCGGATCGAAGCGGGTGTCGTCGAGCTTTCGTGGTCGCGCGACGGCAGCAGTTGGTCGGTCGTGCCGGTCGAGAACCTGGTCAGACCCGACGAGGTGATGCCGGTGCCTGAACCCTCGAGCTGGGCGCTGATGCTTGGCGGGTTGTTTGCGATCGGCGCGGTCACTGCACGGCGGCGCCAGCTCGCCCGTGTCGACCGTGGCTGAATGCGCGCGCGTCGCGAAACCGGTGCATCTGGCGCACGGGAGATCCTGCAAGTCCTGATCGTCGCGTCGGGCTGGATCGGTTTCGTCTGGCTGTGGGTCCTCGTGGGTCGACAGCCGTGGGATTCGAGTCGCCTGCTGTGGCTGATCGGCGGGTCCTTCGTCGTGCTGCCCCTTGTCACGCTGGCGTGGGTGGTCCACAACCGGGCCATCTTCCGGCGCAAGGGCGAGCGGCTCGGCGTCCCTGTGGCCGACTTCAGCTATCGCAGCGACTGGCACGGCAGGCGCGTCGATGCCGACTGGGCAACGCTGCGCGCAAGCCGCTTCGTCACCATCGGCGTCGAAGAAGAGGTCAAGGTGTATCGCGCCGCCGAGCTTGACTTTCCCAACGAAGACGCGCCACCGATCAGTCCGGCTACACAACCGCAGCCGGTTTTCTCTTGAATCCGGTCGCCGACTTCATCGTCGCGCTGCAATACACACTGCCCTACACCTGGGCGCTGTGGTTCTTCGCCGCCTACCCGATCGTGACCAGCGTCATGTGGATCACGACCTCTCTGTTCTTCATCCACCGCTGGGAGCGTGGCAGCGCTTCAGACAGCCAGTTTCCGGAAGGCTCCGAGGCGGATCTGCCACGCGTCACGGTGCTGATTCCGGCCCACAACGAGGCCGGTGTCATCGCGGACACGCTGACCGCCGCCTGCGCCATCGACTATCCCTCCTTCGAGGTCGTGGTCATCGACGATGGTTCGACCGACGACACCCTGCGCCGCGTGATGCCCTTCGTCGCATCCGGCCTCGTGCGTCTCGTGCGCAAGACGGTCAACGAAGGCAAGGCCCTCGCGCTCAACGACGCGCTGCCGCTCGTCACCGGCGCGATCGTGCTGACGCTCGATGCGGACGCTGCACCGGAGCCCGACATCCTGCACCGCATCGTGCCGCACTTCCGGAGCGCGCGCGTGGCCGCCGTCACCGGCAACCCGCGCGTGCGCAACGCGGACAACTTTCTTGCCCGGCTGCAGGCCATCGAGTTCAGCTCGATCGTGAGCCTGCTGCGACGCTCGCAGCGCATCTGGGGGCGCATCGTGACCGTGTCGGGCGTGGTCGCGGCCTTCCGGCGCAGCGCCGTTTTCGACGTAGGCGGCTTCTCGCCCAACATGCCGACCGAGGACATCGAACTGACCTGGAAGCTGCAAAAGCGCTTCTACGATGTGCGCTACGAGCCTCGCGCCATCGTCTGGATGACGGTGCCGACGACGGTGCGAGGCTTGTACAGGCAGCGTCTGCGCTGGGCGCGCGGCCTGATGCAAGTGTTCCACAAGCACGCGGACGTGATGCTGCACTGGAAGTTCCGCCGCATGTGGCCGGTGTTCATCGAATCGGCGCTGTCGATCGTCTGGGCGCTTTGCTTTGTCGTGCTGACGATGATCTGGATCGCGTCGTACGCGATCGGCGTACCGCCGGTGGGCGCCTCGCCGATTCCCAACCTTTGGGGCATGACGATCGGCACGCTGTGTCTGCTGCAACTGCTGCTCGGCACGCTCGTCGACCGGCGCTACGACGCCGGCATCCTGCGCTACTACCCGTACGCGGTGTGGTATCCGCTGGTCTATTGGATGTTCCTGTCCGTCACTACCGTGCTGTCGCTGAGCTGGATCTTTCGCCGCTCAGCTACGAAAGGGGTGCGCTGGAACACCCAACGCGAAGGCCCGGCGGCATGAGGGCGGCCCGCCGGACCTGGCTCGGTGCGCTGAGCCTCGCCTTGGCCGCCCTTGCCGCGCCCGGTCATGCGCATGCCGACGGTTTGGCAGATGCACGCCGTGCAGTTGATGCCCGCGAGTTCGGCACCGCACTCCCGCTCTTCGAGGCATTGCTCGCGCAGCAACCCGACAACGCCGACCTGCTGATCGAAACGGCGCGGGTCTATGGCTTCGCGGATCGCCACAAGGAGGCGATCACCACCTATCGGCGCGTGCTCGAGGTCGCACCGACGCGGCGCCGAGACGTGCTCGCGTCGCTCGCCTGGCAGACGCTCTGGTCCGGCGACGCAGCAGGTGCGGTGCCGCTGTTTATCGAAGCGCAGCCATACGCTACCGACGTCAAGGCGCAGGCTGACTTGCTGCGCGGCGAAGGGGAGGCGCAAGCCGAACTCGGCAACGTGCGGGCCGCGCTGGCCGCCTATCAGCAGGCCGTGCTGCTGAGGCCAGACGATCGCGACCTCAGGCGTCGCGTCGCGCAGGCATGGCTCTGGCTGGACGACTACGCGCAGGCCGAAGAGGCTTGGCGCGCGCTGATCGCTGAGGACCCGACCGACCGGCGAAGCCAGGCTGGTCTGGCGCGCACGCTCAATGCGGGCGGCCGGCACAACGACGCCGTCCGTGTCTACGCGCCGATCGACGATGGTAGCGACGCCTCGGTCCAACTCGACCACGCGCGGGCGCTGCGCTGGGCGGGCTATCCGGCGCCGGCCTACACGCTGCTGGACGGGCGCACCGACGCCGATGCCGTCTGGCTGCGCGACTGGCGCATCGAGCGCGAATTGATTCCCTACGTCTACGGCACCGCCGAGTACGCGACCGATGCCGACGGGCTCGACGTCGCCTCCTTCACCGCCGCCACCGGACGGTTGCTGACGCCCGCGGTACTGGGTGAAGTCGGCTATCGCTATGTGAACCTGAACAACGCTGACGGCAACGTCAACGGCAGTCGCCTGTTCGCCACGCTACGCGGTGCCTGGGGTGAGCCAGGCGTGACACCGCCGGGATTGCTTGTCCCCTCGATCAGTCTCGGCCTGAACGACTACAACGGCTGGAGACCCGTCACCGGCAATGCAAGCCTGCGCTGGTTGCCTGTCGATCTGTGGCGCATTGCCGCCGATCTGGGGCGCGAACTCGTCGAGACGCCGCTTGCGGTCGCCAACCGGATCACGCTCGACGTGGCCTCGCTCGGGGCCGAGTACCGCGCACCGCCGCAGTGGGAGCTCGCAGGTGCACTGTCCTACCTGCGTTTCAGCGACGGCAACGACCGCTCGCGCGTCAACGGCAGCGTCGGCTATGCAGTTCGCTTCAATCCGAAGGTCGTGGTCGGGGTCGAAGGCGCCGCATTCGAGGATTCGCTACCCGCCAGCTTCGAGCCGATCCCGCCCTCCGGCACGCTCTCGCCACACGGCTACTGGAACCCAAAGCGTTACGCCGAAGGCCGCGTCTTCGCGGGCATCTGGGGCGACAACCAGCCCTGGGAGTGGTACGGCCGCGTCGCCCTCGGCGCATCGCGAGAGACCGATGCCGACGGCAACACCACGAACGGCAACCCGAACCTGCTCGAAGTCGGCGTCGCCTACGACGTCGGCCCGCGCCTGCGTTGGCGCGCCTTTGCCGGCGGATCGGGGTCGAGCTTCGCAGTCGGCAACGGCGGCACCGGCTACTGGCGGCGCTACATTGGCGCGAACCTGACGGCCTGGTTCCGTTAGCGCGGGGCGCGCACCGCCTGCCGCGCGACCTTCAATCGACGGGTACCGCTTCAAGCGGAATCGGATAGGGCATGTCGACCCGCCTCAGTTCCGGCCCGTCGACGCTGCCGACACGAATGCTCCCGCCGGCCAACGCTGAGAGCTTGATCTCGACCAGCGCAAGGCTACCCGACGCCACGCCTGCAGGTCGTGATGCGGCGTTCACGATCATGCCCGCGGGCTGTGTCGCGTCGTCGGCAAGGAACACCTCTGCACCGGCCTTCGCCGCGCTGTCCGTTTCGAACAGCACGCTGCGTCGCTTGATGCTCCCGCGGTACTGGCTGCGGGCGACGATCTCCTGGCCGGGGTAGCAACCCTTCTGAAAATCGACGCCGCCGAGCAGTTCGTAGTTGAGCATTTGCGGCACGAACTGCTCGACGGTAGCCTGCTCGATGCGCGCGATGCCGCTGCACACCTCGAGCCAGCGCCAAGCTTCGGGTGCGAGCGGCGGCAGGTCCGGCGCAGTGGTCGAGGCGCACAGCACGCGGGCGTGTCCCCCGGCATCGGGGAGGGCAACGGCAGCCAAACCCTCGCGCTCGCGCTTTCCCCAGGGCGCGTCCGGCGCAACATCTCCAAGCCAGGCGATGGCGCGCGGGCCGGCAAGTCCATACAGCGGCAACGCCTCGCTCGCATCGCTCAGCACGCAGCGCGAGCGCAGAACGAACATGCGCAGGCGCTTGAGGGTGGCCGGAAGCAGGTCGGCACTGCAAGCGAGCATGACGTCCCCCGTCGCGTCGCGCCACATCACGAAGCTCGCCAGCAGGCGGCCCTTGGGCGAACAGTAGCCCGCGAGTCGGGCATGGGTAGGGTCGAGGTTGACTACATCGGTGGTCAGTTGGCCGTGCAAAAAGCTCGCCGCGTCGGACCCGCTGGCGCGGATCAGTCCCCAGTCGGCGAGTCTGCAGACACCATCGAGTGCATCGGGTGGATTCATGCGCTGATTATCATCAGCGCCCATGTTTGTTGCCTCTCGAAGGATATGTTGAGCGCCGACCTGTGCACGATCTTCCACGCGGCGGAGAAGCGTGCATGAAGCGATGGGGCGTCAGCTTGCTCGCCCTCGTCGTTGTCGCAGTGGCAATCGCTGGCTTCGCGGCCTGGTGGTTGCAGCGTCCGCTGCCGCTCGCTAGCAACACGGTGGAGCTGTCGATCGAACCCGGCGAGACGCCGCGCCAGATCGCGCAGGCCTGGGTTGACGCTGGCGTGCAGGCGCCGCCGTGGCTGCTCTACGAGTGGTTTCGTTGGTCCGGCCAGGCGCGCCGTATCCGGGCCGGCAGCTACGAGATCGATCGGCAAGTCTCGCCGCGGCGGCTGTTGCAAAAAATGGTGCTCGGCGACGAAACGCTTGCCGTCACGCGCATCATCGAAGGCTGGAACTTCCGCCAGTTGCGTGCCGCATTGGCGGGTGCCGAGAAGCTCAAACCAACCATCGGGTCGCTCAGCGACGCCGAGGTGATGGCGCTGATCGGCGCGCCGGGGGTTTCTCCCGAGGGGCAGTTCTTTCCCGACACCTATGCCTACAGCAAAGGCAGCAGCGACATCGCCGTGCTCAGGCGCGCCCACCGCGCGATGCAGCAGCGCCTCGCGACCGCGTGGGCGGAGCGCACGCCGGACACGCCGCTGCGCAGCGCCGACGAGGCGTTGACGCTCGCCTCGATCATCGAGAAGGAGACCGGCACCGCGACCGATCGCGGCAAGGTGGCGGGCGTGTTCACAAACCGGCTGCGCCTGGGAATGCCGCTGCAAACCGATCCCACGGTGATCTACGGCCTGGGCCCGGATTTCGACGGCAACCTGCGCAAGCGCGATCTACTCGCCGACACGCCCTACAACACCTACACCCGCCCGGGGCTGCCGCCGACGCCGATCGCGATGCCGGGCAAGGCTTCCCTCGACGCGGCCGTGCGACCCGAGCCGACGAAGGCGCTCTACTTCGTGGCTCGAGGCGACGGCACCAGCGAGTTCAGTGCAGATCTCGCTGCGCATAATCGGGCGGTGAACCAATACCAGCGCGGCAAGTGACGGCCGGGCACTTCATCACATTCGAAGGCATCGACGGGGCTGGCAAGTCCACCCACATCGAGGCCGTCGCCGAGCGCCTTCGACGCCGTGGAGGCGAAGTACTCAGCACACGCGAACCCGGCGGTACGGCGCTCGCCGAGCAATTGCGCGAGCTCGTACTGCACACGACCATGGACGCGCTGACCGAGGCACTGCTCGTGTTCGCCGCGCGCCGAGACCATGTGAACCAGGTCATTCGGCCCGCGCTCGAGCGCGGCGCATGCGTCTTGTGCGATCGATTCACCGATGCCACGTTCGCCTATCAGGGCGGCGGACGCGGCTTCGATCTGGATGTGCTCGCCGCGCTCGAAGGCTGGGTGCAGCAGGGCTTGCAGCCTGACCTGACCTTGTGGTTCGATCTGCCGGCATCGGTAGCCGCCCAGCGGCGCGGGGCGGCTCGCACACCGGACCGTTTCGAACGTCAGGACGAGGCCTTCTTCGAGCGCGTGATCGACGGCTACAGCCGGCGCGCGCAGGCGGACCCCGGACGGTTTGCGCGGATCGATGCCCAGCGTTCCCCTGAAGAAGTGGCGACACAGATCGCCGACTTGTTCGCGGCGCGCGGACTGTGAGCGGCGTCCACATGCCTGCCGCCACGGCCCAGGCTTCGATGCCATCCGGCGTCCTGCCTTGGCTCGCGGCGCCACTTGCCGTGGCAGTGCGGACTCAACGTGGCCACGCGCTGCTCCTGCAGGGCGCGCAGGGGGCAGGGCAGTTCGAGTTTGCGGTCGCGCTCGCGCGCGCCTGGTTGTGCGAGACGCCCGAGCGCGAGCGGCCGGACGGCTTGGCCTGCGGGCATTGCGAGAGCTGCCATCTGGCGACGTCCGATCAGGTTCACCCGGACCTGTGCGTCCTGCTGCCCGAGGCGTTGCATCTGAGGCTCGGCTGGCTGCGCCCGGGCGATGCCGTCGACACAAGCGAAGGCAAGAAGAAGCCGAGCGAATGGATTTCGATCAAGCAGGTGCGCGCGGCGATCGAGTTCTCGACGCTCACAAGCGGGCGAGGGCGCCTCAAGGTGGTCGTCATCCACCCCGCCGAGCGCATGCAGCCAGCGGCAGCGAACGCGTTGCTCAAATTGCTCGAGGAACCGCAGGGCGGGCAACGATTCGTCCTCGGCTGCAGCGACGCGGCGGCGTTGCTGCCTACTGTGCGTAGCCGATGTCACGCGCTCACCCTGCCGGCGCCGGACGTCGAGCTGGCCGCGCGCTGGCTGACCGATGCTGGCTTGGACGGCGCACCCGTGTTGCTTTCCGCGAGCGGCGGCGCACCGCTTGCTGCGATCGAGTTGCACGCGATGGGGCTTGACGCGGCGCTGTGGAGGAGACTGCCATCGCTCGTCGCTGCGGGCGACGCGCAGTCGCTGTTGCGACTGCCAGTGCCGCTCGTCATCGAGTCGCTGCAAAAGCTGTGTCACGACGCGATGCTCGCGGCGTGCGGCGTCGCGCCGCGTTATTTCCCCGCGCAGGGCGTGCCGACCGACGCCGCACTGCCAAGTCTCGCCGATTGGGGTCAGGCCTTGCGTCGCGCGTCGCGCCATGCCGACCATCCGTGGAACGCGGCGCTGCTGATCGAGTCCCTCGTGCAGCAGGGCCGGCAGGCACTGACGCGCAGGGGTGGGCCCGCGATGCCGGCCGATTCGGTACACTCGCGCCGATGAGCGAACCCACCGGCCGCCCCTCCGCAGCACCGCCTGCAAGCAGCGCGCGACCGAGCGTGATTCAGCTCGTGTTTCGCGAGAAGAGCGCGCTGTATGCGGCCTACATGCCGATGCTCACCGACGGTGGCCTTTTCGTCCCGACCGCACGCGACTACCGCCTCGGCGAGGACATCTATTTGCTGCTCACGCTGCCGGACGATCCGCAGCGCTACCCGGTGGCCGGCAAAGTTGCCTGGGTGACGCCTGCGAACGCGTCGGGTGGACGCACACAAGGCGTGGGCGTGCGCTTCCCGGGCGACGAGAAGACGCGTCTGCTCAAGCTCAGGATCGAGGAGATCCTGGGCACGTCGATCTCGTCGTCGAAGCCGACGCAGACGATCTGAGGCCGCGATCGCGCGCTCGGCGATAGGCGTCGAGACCGATTCCCGCATGTACGTCGATTCGCACTGCCATCTGAGCTTCCCGGAACTCGCGTCACAGGTCGACGAGATTCGGTCAGCGATGGAAGAGGCGCAAGTCGATCGGGCGCTGTGCATCTGTACGACGCTCGAAGAATTCCCGCAGGTGCACGCGCTCGCGACGGGCTACGACAACTTCTGGGCCAGCGCCGGTGTGCACCCTGATACCGAGGGCGTGCAGGAGCCGACGCTGGACGACCTGGTGGCCCTGGCGCGTCGACCCCGCGTCGTCGCAATTGGCGAGACGGGCCTCGACTACTACCGGCTCGCCGGACGCAGCATCGAGGACATGGCTTGGCAGCGTGAGCGCTTTCGGGTCCACATCCGCGCGGCACGTGTCGTCCGGCTCCCGCTGGTCGTGCACACGCGCAGCGCCTCGGCAGACACGCTCGCCATCCTGAAAGAGGAGGGGGCTGACGCCGCAGGCGGCGTGTTTCACTGCTTCACGGAGACGATGGAGGTGGCGCGTGCAGCGCTCGACATGGGCTTCTTCATTTCGTTTTCCGGCATCCTGACCTTTCGCAACGCGAGTGACCTGCGGGACGTTGCGCGCTTCGTACCGCTTGACCGATGCCTGATCGAGACGGACAGCCCGTACCTTGCGCCGATGCCGCACCGGGGGCGGATGAACAACCCGTCGTTTGTCGTGTTCGTGGCCGAGCAACTTGCCGCGCTGAAGAACTGCAGCGTCCAAACCGTCGCTGAAGCGACTTCGGCCAATTTCGAGCGCCTGTTTGCGCGCGTCAACGAGGGCGGTGTCGACCGCATTAATTCTCATGTCATGGATTAGAAAGACACTCTATCTACTTGTTTTAAGTACAAGTATTTGCGCACAGGCTGGCTCATACGAAGACTTCTTCGTCGCCGTCAAGCGCAACGATGGCGGCGCTGTTACCACGCTCCTACAAAAGGGCTTCGATCCGAACACACCCGATCCGCAAGGCAGGATTGCACTCGGCATGGCGATCCAGGAAGAGAATTTCGCAGTGGCCGAGGCGCTGCTGGCCCGGCCAAACTTGGACGTGAATGCCGTGAACCAGGCCGGCGAATCGGCGCTGATGATGGCGGCGCTTCGAGGCAATGTCGCCTGGTGCGAGCGCCTGATCGCGCGGGGTGCAAACGTCAACAAAGAGGGCTGGACGCCGCTGCACTACGCTGCGACGGGTCCCGAGCCAAAGGCGGTGCAGGTATTGCTCGACCGTGGAGCGGTCGTCGACGCCGAGTCCCCGGACAGGTCCACGCCACTGATGTTCGCGGCGCGCTACGGCAAGGAAGAAAGCGTGAACCTGTTGCTGGCGCGCGGCGCGGACCCGAGGCGCACCAACAATCGAAACATGAATGCGGCGGACTTCGCCCGTGGTGGCGGACGCGAGTGGCTCGCTGTTCGCCTGTCGAAACCGGGCGGGTAGGCGCACCCCGCGGCCAAAGCGTGACACAGTGGCGTTGTCGGCGTTTACCTGACGTTGCTATTGGGGAATGGATGACTCCCCAATCGCGCAGAGCGATCTAAAGTGGGCTTGTGTCAAATCGCAAGCATTGCCAAGGAGCGCAACATGCATGAGTCCACGCCAGTCGCCAATCCGTTCGCGCTGATGATGAACCCCGAAGCCGTGCTCCAAGCATTGGCGCGGTCCGATCGGCTCGAACGCCTTCAGCGCCGAATCTGTCGGCCGCTGGACAAACCGGTCATCGCCCGCAAGGGAGGCGACGCCGAGGAATTCGACAAGACCGTCGACGCTCAGGTTGAATCAGAACCTGAGATGTGACCTCCAACACTCTCATGTTGTGCTTTAAGTAGCGATCATAAGCTACTGATAAAAGTGGAATGCGTACCAAGACTTAGGAAGTCGCTGGTTCGCCGCGCTGGGTCGCTAGTGGGTTTGGCCTCCGGTCCAATCTGAGGCCGCGGATGCGCTAACTCGCATCGATCATTGAGCGCCTGCCTCCCACGGCCGTACATACGTGTCCGTTGGGAACGGTAAGTCTGAGCTTCATATGGGAGGGGAAGTCCCCCGAGCGACCTTCTCAGACTTGCCACAATGTATATTATGTAAAGTACATGCGAAACTAGAAGACTTCGTCGCGGTCGGCTTTGCCGAAGTTGGGCGCTATGTTAGACAGCGCACAGTCACCCCTCTGCGGGCCTGAAAAACTGCTCGCCTCGGGCCTCTCGGCCAGCAGACAGCGGGTGTTGCCATGACGGAACGCGCCGAGTTCCAAATTGAATCCGAAGCGAACGGTAACGCCTGGGGACGACGGCCTCTTGTTCGCGAGGACTTCGATGTCTTGGGGAGTACCGACGACTGGCTGCAGGCGCTTCCCAAGGGCGTGCGTCCGATTCAGCTCCAAACCAGGTTCCCGCGCATCACCAACGACTTGGCGCGACTCTGGTCCACGACAACAGAACTCGATCGATACTTCGAAGACAAGGAGTTCAGTCCTCGTGATGACAGACAGGGATTTGCCCCACTGATCAAGGAGGAACTGCTGGTGCTGCACCTCTATTCCTTGTACAGCCGCGCGGGCGCCTCCGAGGAACGAGCGCTACGGCGAATACGGCACTGAACCGCCCCAAGGGTGAGATTGCCAGCACCGCGCGAATCACACAAGCAGGAAACGGTTCGGCCGTCGCTTGGGCCCTCTGGGCGAATGAAGTCGCTTCCGCACGCGGCTCCGCGTGCCATCAGCGATTCATCTGCATCCGGGTTCCATGCCCTTGCTCGACGCTGCGACTGCCGCCGCGATCACGTCGGCAAGCCCCGCGACTGCCTGTTGCTGTGCTCGAGCAAGCAGCACGTAACCCGGCCCCGAGACTGGCTGCGAGAAGGTACCGTGGCAACTGACGGCCTTCCCCGATCCTCGCAACCACCAGTCGGCTTCGAGCCTCGCCTCGCGATCGGGTATCAATTCGAATCGTTGTACGTCGATACCAATGCGCCAAGCTGCGGCGCCGCTGTCTGACGAGCCTGCCTGCGGCGGACCGAGAGACTTTGTCAGACGTTCGACGACTGCGCCGCGAAGCTCGTCTGCGAGTGGCGCGATCCACCGCTCCTGTTCCAGCACGACGAGGCTGCCGTCGGCGGTACGCAGGACCCATTGCGGCTGATCCACCTGGGCCGGAATCGTGACAGCCAAGAGCTGCCAAGCAATCGCCTCCCCAGCGCTACCGCGCTCCGCGACGTCAGAGGCCGGCGGCATCAAGGTGTGGAAGTGAGTCGGCGCAGGCGCCGATCCACAGCCGACGACGAGCAAGGCAATCGCCGAACCGGTTATCGCGGCTGCCATTGGGCGACGTCCTGGCGAATGGTGTCTCTTCATCGTCCGTTCTCGTTCAGGCTGGCCGGGTCGGGGTCGGCGGGTTTGCCTCGCAGCAGCGCATCCGGGTGACGCTGCAGGTAATCAGCCAGCACCCGCAGCGCTTGTGCCGCGCGCTTCATCTCGACCAGTGCCTGATTGACGTTTTGCTGCAGCGGAGCACTCGACTGCGTCACGTTGCGATCGAGGTTTGCGAGCGTCGTCTGCGCCGTCGCTAGCGTCTTCTGCACGTCGGTCAGCGCCCGCTGAGCGTCCGGCGTGAGCCGCTTGATCGCGTCGTTGGCGCTGGCGAGCGTTTCCTTCAGGCCGTCGGTCGCCGAGCCGGCGCTGCGCAAGGTCGTCCGCAAGTCGTTGCCGATCTCGTCGAAGCGCACCTTGCCCAGCCGGGCGACGATCTCGGCGAGCTGAGGCTGCAGGTCGGCAAGCGTGCCGCGGATGCTCGGCACGGTCGGCGGCTCGGCATTGGCGTCGAAGCTCGCCTGGGTCGGCTTCGCGGGGAAGTCGAGCGCAACGTAGAGCTGGCCCGTCAGCAGGTTGCCGGTGCGCACCTGCGCGCGAAGGCCAGCGTCGACAAGGCGCTTGAGGAACAGCGTGTCCGGCCTCTGCTTCGAGCCTGCGGCGGGCTTGAATTGGCTGCGCACGTTGCCCAGGCGCTGCAGGTAGAGATCGGCGATTACCTCGACCGGGAACTTGTCGCTGTCCGGCGCATGCATCAACGTGACACTGCGCACCTTGCCGATCTCCAGGCCGAGCATGTCCACCGGCGCGCCGACGACGAGCCCGCGCTGGGCCTGTTCAAACACCATGCGCACGCGTTGAGCAGGGCCGTCGGGTGGTGCGAGCGCCGCCTTGCGCGTGGCGAACAGGTCGAACTGCGATTCGGCTGGCGCCGCCTCTGCCCTGCCCTCGCCTTCGGCGTTCGCGAAAGCGACGCCACCTGCGATGAGCGAGATGAGTGACTCGGTATTGACCTGGAAGCCGCTCGCGTCGAGCGTTACGTCAATGCCGCTCGCGTTCCAGAAGCGAGAGCGGCTCGTCACCAGTTGATCGTTGGGAGCTTCGATCAACACCTTCACATCCAATGTGTCTTTCGCGGGATCCAGTGCGTACCCCACCACCCGGCCGACCCGTGCGCGACGGTAGTACACCGGCGAGCCCACGTCGAGCGAGCCCAGCTCCTTGGCGACAAGCTTGAAGATGCGCCCCGGCTCGTCGCGCAACACGAGCGGCGGCGCTTCGAGCCCGGTGAAATGCGTGCGTTCTTCGGTCGATACGCCGGCATCGACGCCGATATACGAGCCCGAAAACAGCGTGCCAAGGCCCGTCACGCCGGCGAGCCCGACGCGCGGCCGCACGACCCAAAACCGCGTGTCCTCGACCGCCAGGCTTTCAACGCTCTTGTCGAGCTTGACCGACACCCTCACCCGCTCACGGTCTGGGCTGAGCGCGACCCGGCTTACCTTGCCGACGACGACCTCCTTGAAGCGGACCTCGGTACGCCCAGGCTCCAGGCCCTCCGCGCTGCGAAAGGTGATCGTGATCTCGGGACCGGTCGAGGTGATCGCGCGCACGACGAGGACGGCGCCGACGACGAGTGCGGCGATCGGCACCAGCCAGACCAGCGACAGGCGCATGCGCTTGCGGCGCACGACGGTCACCTCGGGCGGGCTGGCGGGGGCATCTTGCGGCGCTTCGGCTTGTTCAGTCATCTTCGGGCCAGATCAGGCGAGGGTCGAAACTTGCCGAGGCGAGCATGGTCAGGACGACGACGCCCCCGAAAGCGAGCAGTCCGGCCGATGGCTCGACGCTGGCGAGCGCGCCGAAGCGCACCATGCCGACGAGCAGCACGACGACGAACACGTCGAGCATCGACCAGTGGCCGACAGCCTCGATCAGGCGGTACAGACTCGCCCGCTCGGGCTGACGCCAGCGCGATTGACGATGTGCCGTGTAGACGAGAAGCGTCAGCGCGACGATCTTGAGGATCGGCACCGCGATGCTCGCGATGAAAACGATCAGAGCCAGCTCCCACGACCCTGTCGTCCAGAGCTCGATGATGCCGCCGATGATCGTGTGCTGCTCGCGTCCGAAGACGAAGCTCGCAGTGCTCATGATCGGCAGCATGTTGGCCGGGATGTAGAGCACGGCAGCCGCAATCAGATAGGCGGTGCAGCGTTGGAGGCTGTCGGGCTTGCGTGCGTGGAGCAGGAAGTGACAGCGCGGACAGCGGGCATCCGTGACGCTCGCGTCGCTGACGAGACCGCAGCACTCGCAGCCGAGCAGTCCGAGAGCGCGCGCCGTCGGCACTGGCAACGGCGTCGGCACCGACACAGTCTCGGGGCTCATGACGGCAACTCCGATGCCCGGCGCCACAGGCCGTGCAATCCCGCCGCTTGATTCGCGGCCAGCAAGAAGGTCAGTACCGCGTACGAAAAGAGACCCACGCCGAGGATGACACTGGCCAGCCCGGCGCTCTTGACGATCGCGACCAGCGCTCCGAACAGGAACACTTCGACCATGCTCCAGCGCGTCACCCAGCGCAGCGCGCGCATCGCCGGCACGAAGCCGCTCACCCGCCGGCCTGCCGTGAGCGGCAGCAATACGTAAAGGCGCAGCAGGATCACCGCGAGCGGAAAGGCGAATGCCGTCGCGCCAGCGAGTACGGCGACAACGCGCTGGCCTGTCTGCCATGTCGATTGAATCGATTCGAAGAGCGTGACTTGCGAGTGCGCGCCGCCAAGGTCGAGTGTGACGATGTCGGACAGATTGCCGGTGATGAAGACGAGCAGGGCCGCGAGCGTCAGCGCAAGCTGTCCGTCGACTGTCAGGAAATGTCCGCGACCCAGCAAGGCGCCGCAGCGCGGGCAACGCGCCACCTCGTTGGGCGCGAGGGTGCGTCGCGTGTAGACAGCGTCGCACTCGTCGCAGGCCACGAGTTCGGGCCGCACCGGCGCGCGCGCCAACAGATCCTCGCGATGGTCGAACCAGCCGTAGCCGGTCAACAGACGTCGGGTGCTTGCGTTCATGGGTCAGGCGATGAATTGTCGGCGGTCGACAGGCACATCGCTCTGGCTAACGCTCGCACAGATTTCAGTCATCAGGCGTCCGACATGTGCGCGCCGCGCGTTCAGGTTCGACTGGCGTGAGCTTGCATGGCCTGCGCAAGGGCGTCAACTGCGGTCGAACCCGCGCCCGGCGATCGATTCAATTCGATGTTTGCGGCTCGATCCAGCCGCCCCCGAGGACCTTGTAGAGCGTGACCTGGTTCTGCAGTTGGGACAATTGCACCTGCACCGTCGCGAGCTGCGCCGTGAACAGCGATCGCTGAGCTTCGAGCACCTCGAGGAAGCTCGACACGCCACTGCGGTAGCGCAGGTCGGCGAGATCGAATCGGACCTGCTCGGCCTTCGCCTGAGCGCGCTGCGCGCTCAACTGTTCACCGAGCGTGGCGCGACCGGCCAGCGCATCGGCCACCTCGCGAAACGCCGTCTGGACGGTCTTTTCGTACTGCGCGACGTTGATGTCGCGTCCGGCACGGGCAGCGTCGAGATTGGCCTGGTTGCGCCCGCCGTCGAATATCGGCAGCACGATCTGCCCGGTGAACGACCAGGCGAGTCCGCTGGAATTGAACAGGCCCAGCAGATCGCCGCTGGCGATGCCGGCGGCGCCGGTCAGGCTGATGCGCGGAAAAAACGCCGCCCGCGCCGCGCCGATGTTGAAGTTTGCGGCGCGCAATTGCTGTTCGGACTGGCGGATGTCGGGCCGATTCGTCAGCAGGTCAGAAGGCAGCCCGGCAGGCAGATCGGGGCCGATCCGCTCGCCGACCAGCGTCGCGCCCGGCGTGAGTTCGACCGTGACCGGTCGGCCGACGAGCAACACGAGCGCATTCTCTTCCTGAGCGCGGAAGCGTCGGAGCGCCGCCTGCGCAACCCGCGCGCCTTCGACGAGCGACTCCGCCTGCGCCATGTCGAGTTCCGAAGCGACTCCGTTGTCGAACTTGAGCTTCGTCAGTTGCAGCGATTCTTCGCGCGTCGCGCGCGTGCGCGCGGCAAGCTCAAGCTGTTCATTGTCGGCGCGCACGCTGTAGTAGCCATTGGCAACCGCCGCGATGAGCGCGATATGCACTGTCTTGCGCGCCTCTTCCGTGCCCAGATACTGGCTGAGCGCCGCGTCGCTCAGGTTCTTCACGCGACCGAAGAAATCGAGTTCGAACGACGACAGAGACAGACCCGCGACGTAGGACCCGGTGATACCGCCGTCGGCGTTCGTCAGGCGGTTGCCGGTCACCCCGAGATTCAAGTTCGGTACCTGATCCGCACGGCGGATCTGGTAGATCGCCCTCGCCTGTTCGATGTTGAGCACCGCCACGCGCAGGTCGCGGTTGTTCTGCAGCGCGAGCTCGATCAAATGCCTGAGTTGGGGGTCGGAAAAGAAGGTCTGCCAGGGGACGTCCGGAGCGGCCACCGCGGCCACGGCGGAAGCGGACGGTGCAGCAGGCGTGGGGGCCGACGCCGCGTCCTCGGCCGGCACGACCGGATATTGGGCGGCAACCGGCAACGCCGGTCGTTCGTAGTCGGGAGCGAGCGAGATGCAGCCGGCCAGAAGGGTCGCGGCGGCAAGCGTCGCGAGGCGGCCAAATGAGGCAAACGGCATCACGATGCGGCCTCCCCAGGCGCAGCCGGGGCTGGCTTGTCGACCTCGTGCGCGTACATCCGGCGCTGGCGTTCACTGCCCTTGAAGCGTCTACGCACGACAACGAAGAAGACCGGTACGAAGAAGATCGCGAGCAGCGTCGCCGAGATCATGCCGCCCATCACGCCGGTGCCGATCGCGCGCTGGCTTGCCGAGCCGGCGCCGCTCGATACCACGAGCGGCAGCACGCCCAGGATGAAGGCAAGTGAAGTCATCAGGATCGGCCGGAACCGGAGGTGGACCGCCCTGAGGGTCGCGTCGATCAGGCTCATGCCTTCGGCGTGCAGGTCCTTCGCGAATTCGATGATCAGGATCGCGTTCTTCGCCGACAGACCGATCACGGCAATCAAGCCGACTTTGAAGAAAATGTCGTTGGGCATGCCGCGCAAGTTGGCGGCGAGGACCGCGCCGAGCACCCCGAGCGGCACCGCGAGCAACACCGCGAACGGGATCGACCAGCTCTCGTAGAGGGCTGACAGGCACAGAAACACCGCAAGCATCGAGAACGCGAGCAGGATACCGGCGGTCGAACCCGACAGGCGCTCCTCGCGCGACAGCCCGGTCCACTCGAAAGCGAAGCCCGATGGCAACTTGGCGGCGAGCGTCTCCATCTCGCTCATCGCATCGCCGGTGCTGAACCCCGGCGCGGCGTCGCCCGCTATGCGCATCGTCGGGTAGCCGTTGTAGCGGATGTTCTGCATCGGCCCGGTGACCCAGCGCGTCGTCGCGAAGGACGAGAGCGGGACGAGCTTGCCGGCACTGTTCTGCACGTTGAGTTCGAGCAGATCGTCGGGCTGCATGCGGCTCGGGGCGTCGGCCTGCACGATGACGCGCTGCAACCGGCCCGCGTTGGGGAAGTCGTTCACGTAGGCCGAGCCGAGCGCGGTCGAGAGAACCGTGTTGACGCTGTCGAACGAAACGCCGAGCGCACTCAGGCGGTCGCGATCGATGTCAATCTGCAATTGCGGTGCGTCCTCCAGCCCATCCGGGCGCACGCCCGCAAGCACCTTGCTTTGCGACGCCATGCCGAGCAACTGATTGCGTGCCGCGAGCAGCGCCTCGTGGCCGTTGCCCCCGCGATCCTGCAGGCGAAAGGTGAAGCCGGTCGCAGTGCCGAGTTCGGGGATCGACGGCGGGCTCAGCGCGAAGATGAACGCATCGCGCACGCCCATCAGTGCACCGAAGGCGCGCCCTGCGATCGCCTGTGCCGAGTGCTCGGGTCCCTTGCGCTCGCCCCATGGTTTGAGCGTGATGAAGGCCAGCGCAGCGTTCTGCCCGCTGCCTGAGAAGCTGAACCCGAGCACGCTGACCATCTGGTCGACCTCGGGCTGCTTGAGCATGAAATCTTCGACCTTCTTCATCACCTCGAGCGTGCGTCGCTGCGTCGCGCCCGGAGGCAATTGCACGTTGGCGATGATGTAGCCCTGATCCTCGTTGGGCAGGAAGGAGGCCGGCATGCGCGTGAACAATAGCGCGACGACGCCGACGATCGCCGCAAACAGCAGGATGAAGCGCGTCGTGCGCACGAGCATCTTCGCGACCAGGCTCTCGTAGCCGCGAGTTGTTGCGGCAAAGCCGCGATTGAACCAGCCGAAGAAGCCTCGCTTGGCTTGCTTGTGTCCGGCTTCGACCGGTTTCAGGAAGGTCGCGCACAGGGCCGGCGTGAGCGAGTTGGCGAGGAAGAGCGAGAACAGCATCGAGCTCACCATCACGAGCGAGAACTGGCGGTAGATATTGCCCACCGATCCCCCGAACAGCGCCATCGGCAGGAACACGGACACCAGCGTGACCGTGATGCCCACCAGCGCGGCGGTGATCTGCCCCATCGCTTTTCGTGTGGCCTCACGCGGCGACAAGCCCTCCTCGCTCATGATGCGCTCGACGTTCTCGATCACGACGATCGCATCGTCAACCAGAATGCCGACTGCCAGCACCATTGCGAACATCGTCAGCACGTTGATCGAAAAACCGGCGACATACATCACGCCGAAGGCGCCGAGCAGCGAGACCGGCACGACGATCGTCGGGATCAACGTGTAGCGCAGGTTCTGCAGGAACAGGAACATCACCAAGAAGACGAGGATCACCGCCTCGACAAGCGTCTCCACGACCTGGCTGATCGAGATCTTGATGAAGCGCGAACTGTCGTACGGGATGTCCCACTTCATTCCCGGCGGGAAGTAGGCGGCCAGTTCGGTCATGCGCTGGCGAACGAGCGTCGCGGTGGCGAGCGCATTGCCGGTCGGCGAAAGCTGCACGCCGATGCCGGTCGAGGGCTTGCCGTTCAAGCGTGCCGAAGTGCCGTAGCTTTGGCCGCCGAGTTCGATGCGTGCCACGTCGTGCAGCTTGACGCTCGAACCGTCCGTGTTCGCTCGCAGCACGATGTCGCCGAACTGCTCCACCGTCGTGAGCTGGCCGTTGACGACGACGGTCGCATAAATGCCCTGCCCTTCGACGTTGGGCAGATCGCCGATGCTGCCCGACGAGACCTGCGCGTTCTGTGAGCGGATCGCATTGTTGACGTCGACCGGTGACAGCCCGAAGCCGACGAGCTTGGCCGGATCGATCCAGATGCGCATCGCGCGCTCAGTGCCAAAGAGCTGGGCTTGGCCGACGCCGGACAGGCGCTGGATTTCGGGCAGCACATTGCGAGACGCAAAGTCGCCGAGCGCCACCGGATCGTAGGCCGGGTCGTCGCTCGACAGGATTGTGAAGAGCAGAAAGTTCGAGCGCGCCTTGTCGACCCGCACGCCCTGCTGCGTGACGGCCGACGGCAGGCGCGGCGCCGCACGGCTGAGGCGGTTCTGGACATCGACCTGCGCCAGGGCGGCGTCGGTGCCGGCCTCGAAGGTCAGCGTCACCGAGCCGACACCGTTGGCCTGGCTGACGGACTCCATGTAGAGCAGCCCCGGCGAGCCGTTCATTTCCTGCTCGATCACGCTGATGACGCTGTTCTCGAGTGTCTGCGCGGAGGCACCCGGATACACCGCGGTCAGCACGATGGACGGCGGCGCGACGGTTGGATACTGCGCGACCGGCAGACGACTGATTGCCACGCCGCCGAGGACGAGGATGAATAGCGCGATCACCCAGGCAAAGATCGGCCGATCGATGAAGAAACGAGGCATGGCTGCGCGCCCTCAGCTGCCGGAAGCGGCAGATGCCGGAGCCGTCGGCGCCGAGGCTGCAGTGCCAGCACCCTGCGGCGTCGCGCCTGACGCGGCAGGTTGCCACGGCACGGGCTTCACTGGAGCATTGCCGCGCAGCTTCTGGAAGCCGTCGACCATCACCATTTCGCCGGCCTTCAAGCCGTCGAGCACCACCCACTGTCCATCGACCGAGCGTCCAATTGACACCTTGCGCGGCGAAACCTTGCCGTCGGCAGCAACAACCATCACGCTGTCCCCGCTCGTGCCACGCTGAACTGCTTGTTGCGGCACGACAATGCCGGCCTCCGCAACTGCCTGCTCCAATTGCACGCGCACGTACAAACCTGGCAGCAACAGGCCGTTGGGATTCGGGATCTCGGCGCGCAGCATGATCTGGCCTGAACTCGGATCGACACTTAGATCGGAAAACAGCAGCTTGCCTGGGAGCTTGTATACCGAGCCATCCTCGAGCGCGATGCGAACACTGGCGCCACCCCCGCCGACGCGCTTGAACTCGCCACTCTCGACCGCCTTGCGCAGGCGCAGCAGATCGGTCGCGGACTGCGTGAAGTTCACGTACATCGGGTCGATCTGCTGCACGACGGCCAGTTGCGTCGCCTCGCCCTGACCCACCAGCGCGCCTTCGGTCACGAGCGCGCGGCCGATACGGCCGGAGATCGGCGCCGTGACGGTCGCGTAACCGAGATTGATCTTTGCCGTTTCGACTGCGGCTTTGCCGGTCTGCACGTCGGCCTCGGCGAGCTTTTGCGCGGCGATCGCATTGTCGTAGTCCTGCCGGCTGATCGCATTGGCCTTGATCAGCGGTTCGAAGCGCTTGACCTGCGCGCTGGTCTGCGTCAGGTTGGCTTCGGCACGCGCGAGCACGGCGCGGGCGCTTTCGTACGCGGCCCGGTATGGAGCGGAATCGATCTGGAACAGGACCTGCCCTGCCTTGACATCACTTCCTTCGCGAAACAGGCGCTTTTGCAGGATGCCTGCCACCCGTGCACGAACCTGCGCCACACGAGTCGCCTCGAGCCGCCCCGGCAAATCGGTTGCGAGACCGATGCTCTTTGGCGTCACGGTAACGACGCCGACTTCCGCCGGCGGCGGCCCGCCACCGCCCGGCTTGCCGTCGCCGCCGGAAGCGCCGCCCTGGGGGCTGCAGCCGGCAAGTGCACCGGCAACGATCAACACCGCAACCGCAGAAACTCTTGAGACGTTGGGAATGGACATGCGTGTTCTTTTTCGATTGAGCAGGTGCCCGCGCGAGGGTTGCAGCGACCCGCGCGCTGCGTCCGAAGGACGCGAGGCAGCGTCACCCGGGGCGGGATCGCGCGCAGCATACCTGCAATGTGCGAAGCCGCGTTCTCTGTAGTTGTTGTGTGGTCCGCGTCGCCAGCGACCACCGGATCCGCCTGCACGCAATGTCCGTACCCGCTGCGTGTTTGAATGCCAAGTGACGCAACCGGCGGCAAGGATATCGCACGACCGATCGGCAACGGTGTAGCCGCTGCGATTCCACAGTCGGTGTGATGAAATTGGGAATGCAATCGACCTTCTCGATCACGCCACCCAACCCGCGCATCGTCGACGCGCATGTCCACTTCTACGACAGCAAAGCGAACGTCCACGCCTTTCTCGACGATGCGGACCCGGTCTATGAAGCGCTGGTCGGCAACTATTCGGCACTGCCCCGCGCCTACCTTCCCGACGACTATCTGGCGAACACCACCGGCTGCAGCGTCGAAGGCGTGATTTGGCACGAGTACCTCTCCGACGATGCGTTGAAGGAGGCGCGGTGGAGCCAGCGCCTGGCGCAGGGCTCATCCATCCCGCAGGCCATGGTGGCGCTGGTTGACTTTCTGGATCCTCGGCTGGACGAGCGCCTGGAGGCCTATCGTTCTTTGCCGAGGGTGACGGCCGTGAGAGAGCATTTGGGGTGGGACGCGCTCAACCCGCTCAGGCGCTTCGCCAAACGCCCCGACCTGCTGACGGACGAGGGATGGCAACGGGGTATCGCCGCATTGCGCAATCACGATTTCAAGTGCGGGCTCGAGGTGTTCTCGCCGCAGCTTGCAGATCTCGCCGGCGTCGTGCGCAAGTATCCCGATATCGGCTTCACGCTGGCGGTGATGGGCTGGCCGCTGGACTTGAGCCCAGCGGGCTTCGCGCGATGGCGCAAGGACGTCGCCGTGCTGAGCCGATGCGAGAACGTTTGTGCCGACATCTCTGCAATCGAGTGCATCTTCGGGATGAACTGGAGTCGAGAGCAAGTCTCGCCCTGGATACGGGCGCTGATCGACCTGTTCGGTCCAGATCGGTGCATGTTCGGCAGCCACCTGCCCATCGCCGCCCTCTCGCGCGGCTTTTCTGCCCTATACGACGCCTACAGGCACATCGTTCGTGGCTTTACCGCCAGAGAGCAGGATCAGATGTTTCGCGGGGTCGCCGCCGACTGGTTTCGGATCCGCTGACTGACCAACCCGCCCAGCGCGATACCGAAGCCGATAGTGAAGGCCGGCGCTGAACAAATCCCGCTGGGGGCGGCATTTCCCGGTGATCCAGCAGCCTGGGCTCAATCCCCAAGTAGTTCCCATACAGAGGAGTCTGCGGTGAACGGATTCATTGCCACGCGTCGGTCACTCCTTCTTGCAGCCTCGGTCACAGTTGCACCGAAGGCCGGCTGGACGATGGTTTGTTCACCGGCTGGGTGAGCTTGGACGGGTGCACGCTGAACGCGATGATCCCGTGCCAGTCCGGGCCGACGTTGCGGTGCACGATGCCCGCCGGCGCCGCGACGCGGGAGCCCACTGACGCGTGCTCGACCGTGCCGTCTTCGAATTCGGCGCTGGCAGTTCCCTCGAGCACATAGGCCACGGCATCGAAGTCATGCCAGTGCAACTCATCTTCGGCGGAGAAGGTCTTTTCAAACGCATGCCACCCGACGCTAGCGATCTCAGCCAGGGCTTGCTCCTTCGTCGTGAAATGGCCTTCTTCCTTGCTGAATCGCATGTCGGTTTCCTCCGGGTCAAGCGCGACTAGAGCTGAGCGCGGGCGTTCGCACCAGGGCAGTGATGTTGAATCGGGTGCGCGAATGGTATTGCCATCACCGAGCTCAGCGCGGATGCGGAGCATAAGACGCTTAGCCCACCTTCGTCATTGCCCTTTGCCCAATTTCTCAGCGGAGTTGCTCTAGACCGGCCCTCGACCAGTGCCCGCCCCTGGCCGGAAGCACCGGTTCGCAGCCACTGCAGTAGGCCGCTTTTCGACGCAAGAGCCTTTGCCCAGTTGGCAGCGCACTGCACCCCCGATAGCATCGCCACCGTGCAGACAGCCATCGCCCTTCCGCAAGAAATCGCCACCTTCATCCAGAGCGGCATCTCGATGACTCTGGCGAGCCGCGACGATCGGTTCGTGCCCTCCATCGCCAAGGGCGTGGGCTGCCGGGTTGGGCCGGGACGCGATGCGGTGACCATGCTGGTCTTTTCCAACGCCGCCGAAGCGCTGCTGCGCGACGTGGCGCATTGCCAGCAGCTGGCCGCCGTCTTCAGTCGGCCTTCTACCAACCGCACGCTGCAGATCAAGGGGCGCGACGTGAGGACCGCGCCCGCCGGGCCTGCCGAAGTGGCTCTCGTGCGCCGCCACATCGCGCTCTTTGCCGAGGAGCTGCGCCCCTTGGGCTGGAGTGCCGACTACGTGCACGATGTCTTCTGGCACGATCCCGTGTACCTGGTAGCGCTGCACTTCACGCCCGAAGGCGCCTTCCAGCAGACTCCGGGTCCCGGCGCCGGCGTCGCCCTGAGCCTCGAGCCGGGAGCTTCGCGCTGATGCAAGTGCCGTTGGACACCGCGCGCAATTGCCTGGAAGGCACCATCCCGGCAGTCATCGCAACTTGCGCGGCGGATGGCACGCCGAACGCCACCTACGTCTCGCAAATGCAGTACGTGGACGCAGGCCACGTGGCGTTGACCTTCCAGTTCTTCAACAAGACGCGCGAGAACATCCTGGCCAATCCGCAGGCCACGGCGCTGGTGATCGACCCAGTGACCTCTGCCTCCTACCGGCTTTCGCTGCTGTACCTGCGCACGGAGACCGAAGGCCCGTTGTTCCAGGCCATGAAGGCGCGGCTGGCCGGCATCGCCTCCCACACCGGCATGGCCGGCGTCTTCAAGTTGCGCGGGGCCGATGTCTACTCGGTGGCTTCGGTGGAGCAGATCAAGGGCGACGCGCGCCCTCGCCCGCCGCGTGCGCGCAATCTGCTGCACGCGCTGCGCCTGGCGGGCCAGCGTCTGGGCGAATGCGCTGACCTGGGCGCGCTGTTCGACCAGACGCTCTCGCTGCTGGCCCAGGAATTTCGCATCAGCCACGCGATGCTGCTGGTGGCCGACGTGCCGAACCAGCGCCTGTATACCGTGGCCAGCCGCGGCTACAGCATCACCGGCATCGGTTCCGAGATCGGCTTCGGCGACGGCGTCATCGGCGTTGCCGCGCAGTATTGCGTGCCGATTCGCATCAACCATATGACGCTCGAGTACCGATACGGCAGCTTCGCGCGCGACGGCACGGCCCATGCCGTGCCGCTGGAATCGGCCATCCCCTTCCCCGGCCTGGCCGAGCCGCACAGCCAGCTGGCGGTGCCCGTGACGGTCGGCGCACGTCTGCTCGGGGTGCTGTGCGTGGAAAGCCCGCAGGATCTGGCCTTCGCCTACGACGACGAAGACGCCGTGGTGGCCCTGGCCTGCCTGGTGGGCACCACGGCCGCCGCGTTGCAGCAGTACGCGGACTCCACGCCTCATGACGCGGTGGTGCTTGGCGCGTCGGTGCCGCAAGGGCCGGTGGTGGAAGTGAGGCACTACCGCAACAACCACAGCGTGTTCGTCGGCAACGACTACCTGATCAAGGGCGTCGCCGGCGCCGTCCTGTGGAAGCTGCTGCAGGTTCATGCCGAGAGCGGCCGCTGCGATTTCAGCAACCGCGAACTGCGCGCGATGCCCGATCTGGGCCTGCCGGAACTGAGCGACAACCTCGAGGCGCGGCTCGTGCTGCTGCAACGCCGCCTGGCCGAGCGCTGCCCGGTTATTGCTCTCGAGAAGACCGGGCGGGGGCAAATGCGGCTGCTGCTGCGCGGCCGTCTGAGATTGGCCGAAGTGGACGACTGAGCGACGTCCACCCAGCCACACATCACAGGTCCAGTGCCTGCGACAGCTTGCGCCAGTCGCGCCCGCCCAGCAGCGGCCGGATCAGGCCCAGAACGCCGGCAAACGCCTCGGCCGGCGCATTGGCGCGCATCCCGCTGAGCATGGCGGAACGCTCCTCGGGCGAGAGGTGCGGCAGCATCCAGCGCAGGGCCAGCTGCATCTCCTGCGGCTGGTGCGAGGCGATGATGCGCTGCTCGATGGCCATGATCTCCTGGTCGGAGTGCGTGGCCCAGAGCGCCGCATTCATCTGCGTCTCCTCGCGCTGCATGTGCTCGAAGTTCTCGGCGACGAAGACGCTCAGGCGCAGATACAGGCGGCGCAGCGCGGCCGCATCGCCAGGCAGCGCGTCGATCATGCCTTCCAGACCGGCGATGGCTGCTTCATGCTCGACGTGCTCGTGCGCGATGCTGTCACACGCGCCAGGCTGACGCGCCGCGATGGCGGTGTGCACGTGGGTGTTCTCGTTGTCCAGGTGATGGCGGCAGATCGTGAGCAAGGCGCGCAGCTCTTCGCTCACCTCGGCCACCTCGGCTGCGTCGTGCACGTCCAGCCGCCCGCTGCGCACCAGCGTGTGGGCCATGAAGGCGCGCAGTCCTTTGTGGATGAATGCATAGATGTCGTGACGGGGGGTGTTCATGAGTCTCTCCGAGGGTTGTGCCGCACTGAGTGTGTCGGTGGAGAGACTGTAGGCATGCGGCCTTGGGCGCGTTCTGAAAATTGCAGGTAGGGCCTCCTTAAGAGTTTCGTAAAGCGCTCCTCGGACCGCGTGAACGACATCGAGTCACCAGCGCGGCGGCGATCGGCCAGAATCCACACTGCCATGCGCCGCACCGTCACGCTGCTACTGAACCTCGGGCACGCGCTCGACCACCTGTTCCTGCTGATCTTCGCCACCGCAGTGGCGGCGATCGCGCGCGACTTCGGCCTGGCGCGCTGGGAGGACCTGATGCCCTACGGCGCCGGGCGCTTTCCTGCTCTTCGGCCTCGGTTCGCTGCCCGCCGGCAAGCTGGGCGACCAGTGGGGCCGGCGCCAGATGATGCTGGTCTTCTTCTTCGGCATGGGCGCCTCGGCACTGTTGGTGGCCACAACGCAGGGACCGTGGACGCTGGCGGCGGCGCTGACACTGCTGGGCGCCTTCTCGTCGATCTACCACCCGGTGGGTATCCCGATGCTGGTGCAGCAGGCGGCGAACCCGGGCGCAGCGATCGGCGTCAACGGGCTGGCCGGCAACCTGGGCATCGCAGCGGCGGCCGTGCTGACCGGGCTGCTCGTCGAGCTGGCCGGCTGGCGCGCCGCCTTCGTCGTGCCGGGGCTGGCCTGCTTCGTCGCCGGCGCGCTGTTCTGGTGGCAGGCGCCGCACGAGACCGAGGCGCCGGCCAAGCGCGCGCAGAAGTCGACGGTGGTGCTGGCGCCGCGCCAGTTGGCGCGCGTGCTGGCGGTGATGACGGCGGCCTCGGCCACCGGCGGCCTGATCTTCAACCTGACGACCAATGGCAACGGGCAGATGTTGCGCGAGCGGCTGAGCGGCCTCGTCGAGGACCCGTCTGCGCTCGGCCTGCTGCTCGGCGCCGTCTATGCGGTGGCCTCGGTGGCCCAGGTGGTGGTCGGCCGGCTGATCGACCGCTACCCACTGAAGCCGTTGTGGCTGGCGATTGTGGGCCTGCAGGTGCCGATGTTGCTGCTGGCCGCGCTGGCGCCGGGCTGGTGGGCCTGGCTGGCGCTGCTGGGCTCGATGGTCTTCATCTTCGGCTCGATCCCTTTCACCGATGCCACCATCGTGCGCTATGTCGACGACCGCATGCGCAGCCGCGTCGCCGGGCTGCGGCTGGCGGTCTCGCTGGCGATCAGCTCGGCGGCGGTGTGGGCGCTCGGGCCGGCAGTCAAGGCTGCCGGCTTCGGCACCCTGTTCACCGTGATGGCCGCGGTGGCGCTGCTGGGCGTCGCGGTGCTCTTCTGGCTGCCCGCCGAACCCGAGACCACACTCGATGCCGGCGGCGCCGATCAATCACTTCCGCCGAAGCCGCCCCCGAATCCGCTGCTGCAGCCGTACACCCCGAGGAGAGTTCCATGACCGTGCATCCGCTTCGCCACACTGCCCAGACCGACCCGGTTGCGGAGGCCCGCATCCAGCTGGCCGCTGCGCTGCGCATGGCGGTGCTCGACGAGCTCGAGGAAGGTATCGACAACCACTTCACGGTGCAAGTGCCGGGGCGTCACGGGCAGTACCTGATCCTGCCTTTCGGCCATCACTGGTCGGAAGCACGCGCCAGCGACATGATGGTCTTCGACGAGAGCGGCCGCACACTGGAAGGCCAGGGCGTGGTCGAACTCTCGGCGCAGTGCATCCACGCGCCGCTGCACCGGCTGACGGGTGCGCAGGTGGTGCTGCACACCCACCAGCATTGGGCGATGGCGCTGAACATGCTGCAGGACAACCGGCTGCTGCCAGCCTCGCAGACGGCCGCCTTCTTCCACGGCCAGATCGCCTACGATGACGAGTACACCGGCCTGGCGGCGACGCTGGCCGAAGGCGAGCGTCTGGCGCGCGTGATGGGCGACAAGCCGATCCTGTTCATGAAGAACCACGGCGTCATCACCACCGGCGTCACCATCGCGCAGGCCTACCGTCGGCTGTACAAGCTCGAGCGCGTCTGCCGTGCGCAGGTCCTGGCGCTTTCCACCGGCAGACCGATCGAGGTGCTGTCCGACGAGGTCATCGCACGAGTGCAGGCGCCTAACCCCGACGACCGCCATTCGCGCGCCGAGCGCGAGCGGCTGTACTTCGAGGCCATGATGCGCGTCGTTGATCGGGAGTTGCCGGGGTACGCGGACTGATTCGGATTCGCGCTCTGGGAGCTGGACCGCTATGCGCGACTGGCGCCGGCCTCGGCTGCAGCGTGAATCTCAGCGACTTGTTCATCGCCGGCGCTTCGCTGGGCGGTGACCGTTGCCAGCCAGCGGTAACGTTGCATCGCCAGCGCCTCGTCGCCGGCCGCCAGCGCCGTTGACGCGCCAGCCAGCACGAGGCGCAGGAAATCGACATCAAGCGCCGCACCCAATACTTCCGGGCTGACGGTCTCGACCAAAACCTCACCGTCCGCTCCGGGTCGGGCCGTAGGCAGCGGTGGCACCGGGCCGTCGTTCGCACCGCCGCGGCCGCCAGCCGCACGCGCGGCGATGCCGAACTTCTTCGCATAGTCGTCTATCACCGAATCGACACCGGCACGGGCGTAGGCCGTGCGCTCCTTGGCGATGTTGTACGAGTACATCAGGTTGCGTCCGCCGCTGCCGGCTTTGCCCGCAGCGCCGGGTGTCGCACTTGCGCCGGGCTGCCCGGCAGCACCGCCGGCCGCACTCGTCGAGACTGTGGCATCGCTGCCCAGTCGCAGGTGCACCTTGCCACCGCGGCCGCCATCACCGGGCTGTCCGCTCGCCCCTGCGGCGCCGCCGGCTTTGGCATCACCGCCCGGCTGGCCGGCGGCGTAGGCGACATAGTTCTGCAGCCCCTGGCCCTGTAGTACCTTGCCGCCATACCGCCCCTTCGCCGGCCACTTGGCCTTGAGAAAGGCGCCATCGACACCGTTGACCTGCTTGGGTTGAGCGCCGTTGCCCCCGCTTTCACTGTCGCCTCCGCGAGAGCCATCCGCGCGAAGGTCCAACGCGCCGATCACACGTTCCGCCACAATGACCACGCTGCCGCCCTCACACCCCGCGCCGCCAGCTTGCCCGGCCCGGCCATCGGGCTTCGTTGCAGTGCCGTTGGCGGCCGAGGTGCCCGCGTGGAAATCGGGGTGTGCCGGCCCGCCGGACACATCCAGCGCGGCTGGCCGCTCATCGACTGCGTGCGCTTCGATGACCCGCGCCCGAATGTCGAGCGCGCGGCCTGGCAGCCGCACCAGCCCCTCGACCGTCAGCGTGTCGGCCTCGATGACGATGCGTTCAAATCTCCGCGGGAACAGCGCATCGAGTTCGTCGCCCTCGGCCAAGCGCAAGCGCAGGACGCGTTTGCTCAGCACGCTCACAACACCACCACCTTGCGAAAGAGTTCGCGCTTCGTTGCCGGCGCACCGCGCAGCCCGGCCAGCAGCGGCGCCGCCGGCATGGCGGTGCCGATGAATTCGAGCGCCAGGCCGTCGATCTTCGACAGCTCCAGGCTATCGTTGTAACGCTGCGGCAGCTCGATGGTCCAGGTGGTGAACGCGGTAGGCTCGAAGTAGTCGCCTTCGGCGTCGTTGGCACGCAGTGTGATGCGCACGGTCTGGCCCCACGGGTCGCGCGCGTCGCCGTTCGGGTCGCGCTCGTAGCGGAACACGCGCTGCAGCGGCCAGGTGGCAAATTCGTAGGCCTGCTGCCGGTAGCGGTCCGCATAGTCGCCGGGCGTGCGGATGACGATGTAGAACTTGCGTTCGGTGAACGTGCCGCGCAGCCACACACGAATGTCGCGAACGCGCACGCGGTCGAGGCCTTCGAAGGACTCCGCTCCCACGGCCCAGCTCAGCGAACGGGTACCTCGGAGCGCGCTCAGTTGCTGCGTGCCGTCCTCGGTCAGCGACTCCGGCCCCCAGTCACTGATCACGCCACGACGTTCCTTCGCATCGATCAGCGCCTGCTGCACATCGGCCAGCATCTTCGCCAGGTCCGCACCACTGGCGGCCAGACTGGGTGTGAACGCCGGCTCGGTCAGTGCGTAGTAACGATAGGCGTCGCTGAGGTTGTCGATGGCATGGATCAGCCGACCTTTCAACAGGTCGCGCAGCTGCGTGTAATAGCCCAGCAGGATCGAGCCCGGCCGATGTTGATCATCGAGCGCGCCGATGTGCGTTTGCATGTCGCGCAGATCGCTCTCGTCGCGCAGGCTCTGCCACAGGCGCTGCTGCAGCTGCTGCTGCACGCGCTCCAGGTTGGCCTGCGAGCGCACCCAGTCCTCGCCGCGGATCGCGAGCTTCTTCATCTCTGCCAGGTACTCTTGCGCACCCGCGACCTTTTCCTGCAGCACCGGCGCGAACGCAGCATCGAGTTCGATGACGAACTCCTGCCAGTCGGCCGCGCCCATCAGGTCACTGTTCTGCAGCGGGTCGGGCAGCGACTTTCCTGCGGCCTCGGCGCGTCGCGCGGCCTCGATCGGGTCGGCGATGGCCGCATAGGCCGAACCCAGCAGTTCGCAATAGCCCTTGATCTTCTTGATCGCATCCAGCACCTTGGCGATCTTCTGGATCAGCTGCACCAGCTTGCTGACTTCGGCACCCGCATCGGCGGCTGCCTTGCCGACCTGCGCCGCACCGGCTGCCGCTGCGCCAGCGCCGGCGGGGCCGGAGAACCAGACGGTGGCGATGCCAGCGCCGATCAGCGCCACGCCGATGACGATGTTGAGAATTGCCTCGCGCTCGTGCTCGCGTCGCTTCTCCTCGATGCCTTCGTCCAGAGCCTTTTTCTTGGTCTCCAGCGTGGCCTTGCGTTCGTCGATCTTGGCTTGAGCCTGCGCCGTTGCGGCACTGGCACGTTCGACCTCTTCGGCGGCCTGCTTCAGCAGGCGATCTGAATATGTCTTGGCGTTGCGATAGTGGCCCAGCATCGCCTGCGCCGCGCTTTTTTGGGCGTCGATGTCCACGCCGCGACCGAAGAGCGTGCGCGATTCGTCTTCCACCGCCTGCAAGGCTTCAAGCGTGGTCTGCGCCAAGCGCGCGTACTCCTGCAACTGCAGGTAGGGCACGAAGTTCACGTTCCCGCGCGGCGTGCGCAGCCGCGCGGCGTAGGCCTGTGCGTCGCTTGCGAGCAGTGGGGTTCCTCCTGTGCGCGCGACCCAGTTGGCGATGCGCAGCGGCAAGGCCGCGGTCTCTTTCACCTGCGGGCCTCGAGCCAGTCGCTTGGCTGCATTCAACTGGAGCTGCCCGGTGAGCGCGTCGCCGGCCAGGACCTCGGCAAATTCACGCACCTCGGCGTCGCCCTGCGCGTCAATCTGCATTGCAAAGCCGCCGGCGATGCCGGCTTCGATGCGGTGGCCGATGTCACCTACGGCCACCGACATCCCTTGCGCCGGGTCCTCGAAGGCCCACTCATCGGCAAACATCTTCAAGCCAAACGCGGGCGCCGCATCCTGTGCGGCGCTCAGCGCCAAAGCCGTACCGGCGCAGACCTCGATGCGCCGTGCGTGCAGTGTTAGCCCCGGCAGCGCCATCGACAGTGCGCCATCCAGACGCAACACGTCGGCGTAGACCGCAACTGCATCGCCAGCGAATTCACGGGTCGGCAAGGCCTCGGCCACCTCGGACAGGCGCACGAAGTAGCCACGCACCGTGGTAGGACGCAGCCAATGGAAGTCCGGATCATCGACCAGTGGCAACAAGGCGCCACTGGTGGGCAAAATCGAAGCCCAGTCCGGAAACTCAGCCACCGTGGCCCCCGATGAATCTGGTGAGGGGATGGGCGGCGGTCTGCATGGACATGTTCGAGCCCCGCGTCCGGTGCGCGTGCGCGCGACCAGTGAAACGGGTGGCGGGCCATCGCATCGATGATGGCCGGGTGACCCAAGTCTGCCCGGATGAATCCCAGCGCGCAACCCAAACCCTTTCGAAGCCGGCCTAGGGATTGCGCATTCTGGTGAGCCTGTTTTGATGTCTGGCTGATGAGCACTGGTGAGGACACACCATGACCGACCGACACGTCAGCCGCGCACGTAACTTCGTTGCCGACGCGGAACTGCCCGAGGCGCCCGTACGGTTGCGCAGCATCACACCCGATGCGGCGGCCGCTGCCACAGCGGCACTGCAAGTGGGCAAAGAACAGGCGGCCGTGGTCGGCGCCGAGATCGTCACCTTCATGCCTGGCGTGGATTCGCCCTGGCGGCAAGACCTGGTGAACAGTTCGATGTTGGCGCAGTTGGTGGCCAAGAAGCGCGTGCCCGAAGCAACGCGCCTGTTCGATTGGTACGACGCCTACTTCGACACGCTGACCCACATTGGCTGGGCGGTGCAGGACAAAAGCTTCGCCGTGTACGACGAGCGCAGCGCGAACTTCCAGGCGCATGAAGCAATCCTGAAGGTTGCCGGCGCACTGCTCGGACCGGCCACGGCCAGTTTGGCTCTGGTCAGCACTGCCTTGGAGGCGCTGAAATCCATGGACGAGTCAAGTCCGTGGATCACACTGTTCAACCGCGAAAGCCAGAAGGCCAGTACCGCACGCTTCCAGATCAGCGTCGCTGATCAATCGGCCTCCGGTGAGTTGAGCGTGGCGCTGATGGCATTCGGCCTGGAGGCATCCACGACCCTGACGCAGGTGCTGTTTTTCAAGAGCCTGTCGACGCAGGCCACACTGCGCCATTGTTCGGCGCGTGTCGGCGTCGACGCTGACGTGCTGCTCGGCGTTCGTGATGCACTGAAGGTCAAGTTGGTTGCGCATGCCAGCGACTGGGTCAAGACGCTTCCGGATCTGGATTGACGAGGATCCGTCGCGGTCTCGGCGTCAAGTTACCGCGCTCGAAACTAAGCTTTAGACGACTGCCGGGCGACCCATCTCTGTTGCACGCTGGTTGTTCGGCGAGGCGCTATACATGAGCATGAGGGGCGAGGGCGTTCGCGGTCAATCTCGGCTGTCCGAGTTCAAGTGGTGATGTTGCGCTCGGTCTCGTCGGGACCGAACGCGAGGTGAATGGCGAACTCGCGCACGTCGGCGGGCCACGCAGCGGTGTGGTCGGTGAGACGCAGACGGTCCCCGGCGAACAGCGCGCGGGTGGCCTCTTCGAAACCCGCGTAGTCGCCGGCGATCGCGGACATGAACCGATAGGCACGCTCGCGCCTCGCCCGGATTTCGCTCTTGCCCGCCTGGGCGTGTCGCGCTTCCTCGACGAGCTTGCGCAACGCAACCGATGCGCCGCCCGATTGGGCGGCAAGCCACTCCCAGTGGCGCGGCAGCAAGGTCACCTCACGGGCGACGACACCGAGCTTCGGTCGTCCGCGACCGCGAGGCGGCGGAAGTCCGCCGCCGCCACCGGCGCGACACTCGCGGGCGGTGAAAGTGTCGCGCGGAGTCGAGCAAGGATCTGCGCGTCCGTTCCGCGCGTGTCGATGTCGACAACACCACCGGTGTAGCCGTCGAAGGTCAGCACCGGCCCCTTGGTCCCATCTCGAAGCGCCTGCGCAACGGACAACGCAACGGTCGCCAACGTCCCGGTCGCTAGGCGATGGCCGCCGTCGAAACTGATGTAGGACCGAGCAGCGGTAGCGATGGGCTGGTCTTGTTTGATCATGATGCATCTCCGCGCGCGAGACGGCACCGGCATGGGCCGGCGCCCGTCCCGGCAACTCGCATTTGTTCTACCCGGGTGTTATTGACTCACTATTTTAACCCGGATAGAATTTCAACGAGTTGCGCGGGAAGTGACGGCCTTCCTAGCCATGCTGGTGCTCCACGGCTTCTACTACTTTCGCAAGGAGAAAAGAGATGGACTCTCCCGCCAATCAGGCATCGCGCTCGGCGCGGCGGGTGGCCGCGCGCCAAGCGCGTGACGCCTTCCCGCCGATGGGCATCTACGCCATTCGAGACCGCTCGAGCGGTCACCTCTTGCTCGGCGCGAGCCGCAACGTGCACGCGGCGCTGAATCGCGCGCGCTTCGAACTGCAGATGGGCAAGTACGCAGACCGCGTGTTGCAGGCCGAGTGGAACCTTAGCGGGGCTGAGGGACTCGCCTTCGAAGTGCTAGAACTTGTGAAGGAACGCGAGGAAAAGGGTTTCGACTACGCGGGCGAACTGAAAGCGCTGGAGCAGATCCACCGCGAACTGCAAGAGCTGACGACATGAGCGAAGGAGCCTTGCAAGCCTGCGTGGACCGGCATCTGGAGCACGCGGGCCTGGTGTTCTTGCTCGACGACGAACTCGGCACCCACCACGGCCTCTCGTGGGCGGACTTCGTGCTGCTGACGGTGCTGGATGCCGCCGGCGGCGCTGCGCCCGCCACGGAGCTCGCGCGCACCTTACGCACGCCGGCCTCGCACTTGCTGCGGCTGCTGCTGCCGTTGGAGAAAATCGGGATGGTGGAGCGCGTCGCAGATGGCGATGGCACGCGTCGCATTACGCTGCGCCCGCAAGGCCGGCGACTGTTGCTCCAGGCGCGGCACACGGCCGCTAATGCCTGCTCGCCCTGATTTCGCCTCGGCACCCTGTCGCAGATAGTTCGACCAGACTAGCGACCGTCTGCTTTGCCGTCATCGCAGTCAACCAACCTGCAACGATTGTCGAAGTCGGACCGTTCGAAACCGTGACCACCGACGAAAGAACGGCGGGCTTTCGTGAAACAGCCCGCGGAACCGACGTCGCGACATCTGCGACGCAACTACATGACACTGAGTACTGCACTTTCATTTCCCGCATGACTCGGGCATCCACACGCACCAGTGCCACTCGGCTCATCAAACGCTTGCACCCCCCTCGTTCTTGGACGTCGCTTCACCGGCGGCGCAACACGAGCGTCATGATCATCGTTTCCGATGCGTGCCGGCCCGGTTCGGCCTGGTAGAGCGCAGTCAGACGGCGGAAGAATTCCTCGATGCGTGTATCAAGCTGTTCCGCGCTAGTCGCTGAAGGGCCGAAGAGGTGCAACCGCAATGTCGACTCACTGAAGCCGCGGATGTATCCGGCATAGAGCCGCGCGTAGGTCGGCGGATCGTCGAGCGCATCTTCGTACACGTCGTCTGGGTGAACGGCGGCTGGCGTGACCGACGCCTCGACAATCTCGAACGCCTCGTTCAGGTCGGGCTCATCGCCGATCGGCTCGCACGCCTCCCGCGCCGTCGGGAACCACAGTGGAAAGACGAATCGGGCGAGCGCCGACGCCTCGATCCACCCGTCGGCCACCATCGTGTTCGCCACGTCGAAAATGGCGCGATAGAGCCTTCGTGCCGACGATCTGGTACCGTTGATTTCGGTGTCATCCGGAACGCAGCCCAACGTCGACACGATGGCCATCCCGCCTGGCCGCAATTCAGCGGCACGGCAGCGCAGGAATTGTGTCCAGTCGGCCCGCGCGAGAGCCGCGAATTCCGTTCGTGACTCGCCTTGCAGGTCTGCGAACCAAACCGTTCCAGGTGAGTCAGGCGAGAGGGTTCGGCTCAACCAGTGGCTTGCGGCGAAACAGGTGCCGAGCGCGACAGAGCCTGGCGCTGCCAGTTGCGTGTAGAAGGAGCCGGCCACCATTTCGGTTCGAATCCCCGATGCGTTCCGCTGGTAGCCGTCAGGTCCGCAGACGAGCGTCAGGAGCGCGTTCCAGTCATTGCCTGCCTGATCGGAGTGGCGGATGGTGATGGCGCCGTGCGGCTCGATGCGTCGGTAGGCTTCGATCACCGGCGCGACGGCGTCTAGCGCACTGTGCCCCGGGCCGCAGCCGTAGTCCATCACCGCAAACTCCGGCACGACCCGCCCGATTCGCTCTACCGCGACGCGCAACCTCTCGGCCCGGCTGCGCACCATCTGATCCTGCATATACGAATTGCGGTCGTAGTCGACCATACCTTCGGTAGCCACATTTTCCAGGGCTTTGCGCTTCATGCAATTGCCTCCCGCTTCAGGTCGTCCCCCTCAAACAATGCTCCCCAAGTGACTTCCGCCGCCATCAATGCATGGCCTCTTGTCGGTTGCCGTTGAACAAGGTCCGACGAGAGATCTGTCTACCGACCAATGCCATAGCGAATTGGCAACCTTATCTTGGTCTACGACCTTCTGCCCACGCCAGCGCACCAGCCCCGCCTCGCGGCAGCAACTTGCTCGATGCGCATGTCTCCGATGGGGTGCCGAATCGGGGACCCGCCTACGCGCTCCGCCCCAGGCGAACGTCAAGACGAGGTACAGCGGACAGCCACCCGAGGGGCTGGCCAACGTTAGGTATCGGCTTCCGTCGACATTCGCGGGCCACCGATCGACCGCAACCAGTCTCTTCCCGCCGTTGCGTCGTGGGTCCGGGTATGTCCACTGATGGCTGGTCACCGCCAGCCAAGACCGGCTGTCTTCCGGTTACCCAACTTGAACGCCAGCTACGCGGCGTCGAGTTCGGCGGCATGACAGTCGAGGCCGACCCAAACCCGCCAAACAGACGCTCGGAATTCTCACCCGACAGCTGCCATTCGCAGGGCCACGGTCGACTAGGGCGTGCGCTGGGTCTACTGCGCAAGACTGGCGTCCGAGGCGGTCGCAATGGTGTTGAACGCCAATAACACGGCTGCCAACGGCGTGACAGTGGAACGATGCCGTGACGCCTCTGCTTCTAAGCCTGCAGATCCATCTCCAGGTGAACGAAATCACCTCGATAGGTGACTTCGCCGAGGTAGATCACACGGCGCCCCGGCCCGGTGAATACGCGCCGCACTTCGGCCACCGGTGCGTTGACCGAGATGCCGAGGTGGTGCGCGATTTCCAGATCAGCGGTGGAAATGGTCAGAACCTGGCGCGCGCTGACGATCTGCACCGAGCGCAAGGCCATCAGGATCGGAATCACCGTTTCGGCACGGAATCGCTTCGGACTCCTGGCGAAGATGGCGGCGTCGAGGTAGATGTCGATCACGCAGTACGGCCTGTCCTGGTGCGAATGGATGCGCCGCATGTACACGTAGCGTTCGGCAGCGATACCTTCAGCGATATCGATCAGCGGGCTGCGCGTCGACTCGTCGATGTTCAGTATCTTCGGCCGCGTGTCGCGATAGACATCTGCAAGGTTGCTCAGGGTGGTCTCCACCCTGAGCCAGCGGTCGCGCTGTGGTGCTGCCGTCACGAAGGTGCCGCGACCTCGCTGCGGCGAAACCAAACCATCGCGCGTCAGATGATCGACTGCCTGGCGGACGGTGACGCGCGCCACCTGGAACTCCTCGACCAGTCGTTCCAGTGACGGCAGTTTCTCGCCCTGCTTCCACACGCCCTTGTTGATACGCTGACGAAACAGATCAGCCAACTGCACATACAGTGGCACGCGCGAATTGTCGAGAATCATGCGCTGCGCAAAGCCGAACCCTGCGCGTCTTCGATCAGCAACGATGCCCCCTTTTCGCCGATCATGATCGCCGCGGCGTTGGTGTTGGTCGAGACAATGCGCGGCATCACCGACGCGTCGGCGACGCGCAGCGCGTCGATACCGCGCACGCGGAGCCGCTCATCGACCACCGAGCGCATATCGCCACCCATGCGGCACGTACTTGTAGGGTGGAACACGGTGCCACCCTTGCTGCGCGCGAAAGCTTCGAGCGCTTCCGGCGACGTGACATCGTTGCCCGGCAAGTACTCTTCACCGGTGACCAGGTCGCGAAAGGCCGGCTGCGCGTAGATCTCGCGCAGCATGCGCAGGCCGGAAACCAGCACCTTGGCATCGAGCGGATCAGTGAGATAGCCGGCACTGATGCGCGGTGGCACCAATGGGTCGGCACTGGCGATGGACAGCGTGCCGGCGGATTCGGGCCGGCACTGTGCGGCCGAGGCCGAGAAGCCCGAGAAGCGGTGCAACGCATCACCCGGCTTGTCCACCGACAGCGGCATCACGTTGAGCAACACATCGGCGCGGCCGTTGCGCGCATGTTCGCTGGCGACCAGCCCCCCCACCTGGCCGGCACCCACGGTCAGCGGCCCGCGTTGGGCGAACAGCCACTGCGCCCCCATCTGGGCCAGCCGCAGCGGGTTGCGCACGTCGTCGTTGAGCGAACGCCGTTCCTTCAGCTTGACGATCACCCGCGCCTGGTAGTGGTCCTGCAGATTCGCACCGACCTCCGGCGCGTCGACGACCACGCCGATGCCATGTTGTCGCAATAGCGCGGCGGGGCCGACGCCCGACAGCTGCAACAGCTGCGGCGACTGCAGCGCGCCCGCCGCAAGCACGACCTCACGGTCCGCCCGGGCCGATTCGAGTCGATCGCCCACGATCCATTCGACGCCAGTGGCCCTGCCGCGCTCGATCAGCACGCGCGTGACCTGGGCGCCGCTCAGCACCGTCAGGTTCGCGCGCTGGCGCACCGGCGCCAGGAACGCCGTGGCAGCGTCGCAGCGCCAATGTCCGCGTAGCGTGAGTTGGTAGCGGCCCAGCCCATCGGGCTGCGCACCATTGAAATCGTCGGTCAGCGGGTGGCCGGCTTGCGCCCCGGCGGCCAGCCACGCCTCGCAATACGGGTGGTCGTTGCGCAGATCGCTGACACCGAGCTCGCCTTGTGCGCCGTGGTACTCGCCGGCACCGCCTTCATAGCACTCGGAGCGTTTGAACAACGGCAGCAGCTCACGGTAGCTCCAGCCCGTCGCGCCGTGATTGCCGGCCCAGTCGTCGAAGTCGGCCGGCTGGCCGCGAATGTAGAGCAAGCCATTGATGACGCTGGATCCGCCGAGGGCCTTGCCACGTGGCCAGGCGACCTGCCGGTTGCCGGTCTGCACTTCCGGCTGCAGCGGGAATTGCCACGTGAAACGCGGGTCGTAGATCGAGCGGAAGTAACCCACCGGCAGGCGCAGCCAGAAGTGTCGCGCCCACTCGCCCGCCTCCACGAGCAGCACGCGGCAGCTGGGATCCGCGCTCAGGCGGTTGGCCAGCACGCAGCCAGCCGAGCCGCCACCAACGATGATGTAGTCGAAGCCCGAAGCCCCCGGCATGCCACGCCCTGCTTCAGCCTTTGGTCGCCTGCAAGAAAAGCTGCGGGTCGAAGTACTTCGACGCCGGCACCGGGTTGGCGATGTTGCCGGCCGTGACGAAGAAGTCGGTGACCTGCTGCAGCCACTTGGTCGCAGTGCCATCCGCATACAGCTTGCGCCATTCGGCCGTGGTGTAGTACTTCGAGAACTTCATCGAAGCCTTGAAATCGGCGAGCGGGACTTGCGGGTAGCGTGTCTTCTGCAAGGTCTCGGCGGCGGCGTCGAAATCGGCCAGCATCGCGTCGTTGACTTCCGCCCAGGCCGCGATCAACTTGCCAAGCGCCGGTTTGTTGGCGTCGAAGTAATCATTGCGCGCCGCCCAGCCACCCATGATGGCCGCTTCTGGGAAGAACGCCGAGGCATCGACGATCTTGCGCGCGTTCGGCACCTTCTCCTTGACGGTGACGTCGAAGGGCACCCACAGCGCAACCGCCGGCACCGCACCGGAGACGAATGAGGTTACGGCTTCGCCCATGCGCTGGTTGACGATCTGCACGTCCTTCGTCGGGTCGAGTTTCGCCGAGCGCAGTGCGCGATCCAGGAATACATGCGCGGTCGTGCCGGTGGTGGTCGAGATCTTCTGGCCCTTCAGATCGGCCACCGACTTGATCGAATCGTCGCGCACCCAAAGCTGCGCCGTCGCGTATTCGATGTTGTTCAGCAAGAACACCTTGCCCTGGCCGCGCGCAGGGAAGTTCGATACCACTGCACCGGTGGACAACACGTCCAGGCTGCCACCGATCATCGCCTGAAAGATCTCCAGACCGGTGGTGAACTGAATGAACTCCAGGTCCAGTCCGTGTTTGGCCCAAGTCCCGGCTTCCTGGCCGAGCCAGATCTGGCCATCGACTGCGGGGGTGTGCAAGTAGCCCACACGCATCTTCGTCTTTGCCTGCGCGAACGTGCGTGTTGTTAAACCGGCGAGTGATGCAACCGTGGCGGCGGCACCGGCCTGGACGAGGGTTCTGCGGCGAAAGGTCATGGTCGTCTCCCGGGTTGAGCGGGCGTGCAGCCCGCGGTGGTTCAAGAATTCATGCGACTGCTTTTCCGGCCTGGCGCGCTTGCGCTGCGTACTCCTGCATCACCAGCGTGCGGATCTGCACGCGAAGGGCAGCGAAGCGCGAATCCTCGTGCACGGATTCGTCCCGCGGATAGCCGAAGGGAACGTCGATCACCGCTCGAACGCGCGCCGGCCGCGCTGTGACGACGACGATGCGCGACGACAGGTAGATGGCCTCGTCGACGGAATGGGTGATGAGCAGCACAGTCTTGCCTTCGCTGGCCAGCACATGCAGCAACAAGTCCTGCATGGCACCGCGTGTCTGCGAGTCGAGCGCGCCGAAGGGTTCGTCCATCAACAGGAACTCGGGCTGCACGGCGTAGGCACGCGCCAGCGCCAGCCGCTGGCGCATGCCGCCGGACAGGTGCTTGGGATGATGGTCCGCGAAGTCCGTCAGGCCCATCAGCGCCATGTAGCGCGCAGCGATTTCGCTACGCTGGCCAGCATGCCGCCGATTGGCGCGCAGGCGCAGACCGAACTCGATGTTGCCGCGCACGGTCAGCCAAGGGAACACGCCGTATTCCTGGAAGATCACGCCCCGGTCAGGCCCAGGTTCTCGTACCGGTTTGCCGTCGAGCAGCACCTGGCCGCGCGTCGGCTTGGTGAAGCCGCCGACGATGTTCATCAGCGTCGTCTTGCCGCAGCCGGACGGGCCGATGATCGAGACGAACTCGCCCTGCGCGATGTCCAGGTCGACGCCGTCGACCACCGTCATCGGACCGGCGGCGGTTGGGAAATCGACGCCGACCTTGTCGAAGCGGATGCGCACCGGACCGGTGGCCGTGCTCATGAAATGCGGTCCTGCCAGGCGACCAGCTTGCGTGTCGCCGCGCGCAGCGCCAGATCCATCGCCAGTGCGATGAAGCCGATGCAGATGATGCCTACATAGATGATGTCGAGTTGGAAGAACGACGACGCGTCCTGGATCAGCGCGCCGAGCCCTTGCTGCGCAGCGATCAGTTCCGACGCCACCAGCGTGGCCCAGGCCACGCCCAGCGCGACGCGGATGGCGGTGAGGATGTGCGGGACCGTCAGCGGCACGATCACCTTGGCGAAGATCTCGGCATCGGTCGCGCCCAAGGTGCGTGCCACGCGCACGTAGATTGGGCTGATCTGGCCAATGCCTTCGACCATGACGATGACACCGGCAAAGAACGACGCATAGAACAGGATCATGGTCTTGGCGAATTCGCCGATGCCGAAGTAGACGATGGCCAACGGAATGAGGGCGATCGGCGGCAGTGCACGGAAGAAGTTGATCAGCGGATCGACGAACGTGCGCACGTTTCGGTACCAGCCGATTGAAAAGCCCACCGGCACGGCCACAAGCACACCGAGGAAGACGCCAATGACCACCCGCTGGGTCGACATCCAGATGTCTAGGGGCAGACGACCCTGGGCCAGTTCGACGAAACGAGCGAACACGGCATGTGGGGCGGGCACCAGGGCAGGGTTGACCAGGCCGCTGGCGCGCACCGCGTACCACAGAGCGACGATTGCCAGCCACGGCGCAAGGCGCAACGCAACGGCGGAGAGGCGGCTGTGGGCTTGTGGCTTCAAAATGATGAACGTACTATTGACCATCCCTTTATAGCGGAATGAGATGAACCACGCATCCCGGGAAAGTACCGCGCCGCCGCCGACCATCGTCAAGATCGAAGCTCACGTGCTGCGTTGGCCCGTGAATGTGCCGGTGCAAACTTCGTTCGGCACGATGCACGATCGGCCTGCCGTGCTCGTCCGCATCGTGGATGAACAAGGCCGGGAGGGCTGGGGCGAAGCCTGGTGCAACTTCCCGGCCTGCGGCGCGGAACACCGCGCGCTCCTGATCGAAACCGTGCTCGCACCGATGATCGTCGGACGCAGCTTCGGCTCACCGGTTGCCGCCTGGAGCGAGATGACGGCGCGCACTGCGGTGCTGGCGATCCAGTCGGGAGAGCCCGGCCCGATTGCGCAGGCCATCGCCGGGGTCGACATTGCACTTCATGACCTGGCGGCGCGTCGCGCCGGCCTGCCGCTGTGGCGCCATCTTTCGGCAGCGCATGACGACGTGCCAGCGCGAAAGCTGGTGCCGGTCTACGCCAGTGGCATCAACCCAGAGCACCCGGGCGCGACGGTGCAACGCCTGCGCCAGGAGGGCTACCGAGCGTTCAAGCTGAAGGTAGGGTTCGGCGAGGCGCGCGATGTCGACAATCTCGCGCAGGTGCGGGCGGCTTCCGGCGCCGATGCGGCGGTGATGATCGACGCCAATCAGGCGTGGGAACTCGACAGTGCCTTGATCATGTCGGAAAAACTCGAAGGCTTCGAACCTTTGTGGCTCGAAGAGCCGTTGCGTGCTGACCGCCCCTGGCACGAATGGCAACGCCTTCGCGCCGCGAGTTCGCTGCCGCTTGCGGCTGGCGAGAACGCGATCGGCGATGCGGCTTTCGATGACTTGATCGCCTCACGCGCGATCGCTGTGGTGCAGCCCGATCTCGCCAAGTGGGGCGGTGTGTCTGGCGTGCTCGGCGTGATCGGACGCGTCCATGCAGCGGGGCTGCGATATTGCCCGCATTACCTTGGCGCTGGCATCGGCTTGCTGGCTTCCGCGCATGTGCTTGCGGCGACCAAGCGCAGCGACAGTTGGCTGGAGGTCGATTCGAATCAGAATCCGCTTCGCACGGCACTGTGTCCCCCGCTGGCGACGCTCGGCGACGGCTGCATAGAACTGTCCGGCACGCAGGCCGGGCTCGGCATCGACCCCGATATTCAGCAACTTCGCGCGCTCTGCTCGGCCTAGCCTCGAACCGCAAGCCGACAACGGCGAAACGCCGATCCGACCCCCTTTTCCCCGAACCATGAAATGAGGCCCAGCATGAGCTATCCCGACACCCGACTCTTCATCGACAACTGCTGGCAGGACGCGACCGATGGCCGGACCGTTGCTGTCGTCAACCCGGCCAGCGGCAATCGGATCGGCTGCGTCGCCCATGCCGGCATTGCCGACCTCGACCGTGCACTCGACGCCGCCCAGCGAGGCTTCGAGATCTGGCGCGACACGAGTGCAGCCGCGCGCAGCAAGATCATGCGCAGCGCCGCCGCACTCCTGCGAGAACGCGCTGCCGACATTGCGCCGCTGTTGACACAGGAACAGGGCAAACCACTCGCCGAAGCCAAGGTAGAAGTGCTGGCTGCCTCCGACATCATCGAGTGGTTCGCCGAAGAGGGCTTCCGCATCTACGGGCGCATCGTGCCATCGCGCGGCAGCCTCGCGCTTCGCCAGATGGTGCTGAAGGACCCGGTCGGTCCCGTGGCGGCCTTCACGCCGTGGAACTTCCCGATCAACCAGGTCGTGCGCAAGATCGGTGCAGCACTGGCGGCCGGTTGTTCGGTGCTGGTGAAGGCCGCCGAGGAGACGCCGGCAGCGCCGGCCGAACTGATCCGCGCTTTTGCCGACGCCGGCCTGCCAGCCGGGGTGCTCGGCCTGGTGTATGGCAACCCGGCTGAGATCTCGAGCTATCTGATCGCGCACCCGGTGATTCGCAAGATCACCTTCACCGGGTCGACCCCGGTTGGCAAGCAACTGGCCGCGCTGGCCGGCCAGCACATGAAGCGCGTCACGATGGAACTGGGTGGTCATGCGCCGGTCATCGTCGCCGAAGATGCCGATGTGGCCCTTGCGGTGAGGACAGCGGGTGCGGCGAAGTTCCGCAACGCAGGTCAGGTCTGCATTTCGCCGACGCGATTCCTGGTGCATGAGAGCATCCGCAACGACTTTGCGACGGCGCTGACCCAACACGCCCGCTCGTTGCAGGTCGGCGACGGGTTGATCGAGGGCACGCAGATGGGGCCACTGGCCAACGCGCGCCGACTAGGTGCCATGGCCGAGTTCATGCGCGATGCGGTCGAGCGAGGTGCGAGTGTTCTTGCCGGCGGCGAGCGCATCGGGAGCACCGGCAATTTCTGGCAGCCCACGATCCTCGGCGACGTGCCGCGCGACGCCAAGGTCTTCAATGACGAGCCCTTCGGGCCGATGGCTGCCATCAGCAGCTTCGATACGCTGGATGAAGCGATAGCCGAAGCCAACCGGCTGCCTTACGGACTGGCCGCCTACGCCTTCACGCGTTCGCTGAAGAATGCCGACCTGCTCGCTCGCCGCGTCGAAGCGGGCATGCTGTGGATCAACATGCCCGCAATGCCATCGCCCGAGATGCCCTTCGGAGGCGTCAAGGATTCGGGCTACGGCACGGAGGGCGGGCCGGAAGCCGTGGAGGCCTATCTCAACACGCGCGCCGTCGCGGTCATGAACGCTTGAGCTGGCGACCACCGAACGAAAATGTTTGCCGTCGCTTCTGGCCCTCTTTGGCAACCCGCTTTCGAGGACGACGTCCCCTCAGTTCTGCTTATCCAGAATCTTTGACAGCATGCGTGCCACCTCGATTGGATCCTCGTCCTTCCTGCCGTGTGCGTTCCAGGTGGCGAGGCTCATGGTGGTGAGGATCCGCTGCGTCAGGTGTGGGCGCAGGATCGCAAGCTGACCCTCGAAAGACGCGATCCATTGGTCCTTGTTGTACGCCATGGTGTCTTCCCGATCGGTTGTCCGCTATGCCGTCGGGTGCGCCGGCCCGCCGGTGACCATTCCTATTGAACGAAAGGGCAACGCTCTCAGGATAGCGCTACCGCTCTGCGCGCCGGGTAAACACAATCTTCACCAATGGATGGAGCGTCGGTTTTGCCAGACCAATCTGAGAGACCGTGAGCACCCGGACGTTGCCCTTGAACTCTTCCGTCATTCGATAGTCAACGAAGTGTCCATTGCCGTCGCTCTGCTTAGACGACCAAGTCATCGTCTGTTCCTTTGGTTGCCAGAACCCATAGTCGGTTCGAACGGCTAGATCGTTGGTATCGACCCAAGTATTGACGTACGTTTTTGCTACGGTGTCGTAGCCCCAAACGCCGTGCCCCTCGTATTCCGGGAACTTGTCTGTTGCCGGGATCGTAAAGATGTTGGTAATCCAGTGCCCATTCGCGAGCAGCTTGTTGACTTGAACCCCTCTGCCCTGCCCCGTTGGCTTCTCGCCATCGTAGAAGGTGACTTCGGCGTCCCACGTTCCAACTTCCATGGTGAGGGGAGCGTAGATTTCCGGTAACGAATCCGTGCTTGTCTGAGCCAGGCTGAGGGCACTGAACGGCAGAGCAGCAAAGGCGGCAAGGCGAGAGAGTGTCTTTGGCAAAAAGTGCATGATGACCCCGAATCGATCTGTGTACGTCGAAGTTGTGTCGCCTTCGCAGCCTATCGTTTGAGCTAAGGTTTGAGCTAAGCGGCAGTCCCCCACCAGTGCCTGCGCAGCGAGCAGGTGCTCGCAGTACGGCATCTCCCGGTCGTCGAGGATCGCATAGAGCGCTTGCAGGCGCCGCCGGTCTCGCGTGCGTGCAGCCTGTCACCCGCTCCGCCCCGTTCGTCGCAGGCTTCCCCGGCTGTTCAGTCTTCTCGCTAAAGTGCGCCACTTTGCGCGGCCCGTCGGCCGCCTCGAACGGTGCCCCCATGCTTACGATCAGCCAACTGACCCACAACTACCCCAACGGCGTGCGCGCGCTAGACGACGTGTCGCTGGAAATCCCTGCCGGCATGTTCGGACTGCTGGGCCCCAACGGCGCCGGCAAGAGCAGTTTGATGCGCTGTCTGGCCACGCTGCAGGTGCCGAGCGCCGGGCAGATCCGCTTCGGCGATATCGACGTCGTCGCCCGGCCCGAGGCGCTGCGCGCCACGCTGGGCTACCTGCCGCAGGACTTCGGCGTCTACCCGCGTGTCTCGGCCGCCGACATGCTCGACCACTTGGCCGTGCTCAAGGGCATCACCGGCCGCGGCGAGCGCCGCGAGACGGTCGAAGCCCTGCTGCGCCAGGTCAACTTGTGGGACGTTCGCAAGTCGGCCATCGCCGGCTTCTCGGGCGGCATGCGCCAACGGTTCGGCATCGCTCAGGCGCTGATCGGCAACCCCGGGCTGATCATCGTCGACGAACCCACCGCGGGGCTGGACCCTGAGGAGCGCAACCGCTTCAACAACCTGTTGGCCGAGATCGGCGAAAACGTGGTCGTCATCCTCTCCACGCACATCGTCGACGATGTGACCGACCTGTGTCCGCGGATGGCCATCCTGGTTGGCGGGCGCATCGTGCTGGCGGGCACGCCGAGTGAACTCATCGCCGCGCTGCAGGGGCACATCTGGCAGGCCAGCATCGACAGACAGGAGCTCGACGCAGCGAAGCTCCGCCACCCCGTGATCGCTACCCGCCTGCGCGGTGGCCGCACCGTGATCCGTGTGCTGGCCGATGCATCACCGGGCGTGGGCTTCGCGCCTGCCGAGGCGGGTCTGGAGGACGTGTACTTCGCGACCCTGTTCCGCCACCGTGCCGCCCAGGCGGCACCTGGCGTCCTGAAGGCAGCCTGATCATGTCCGCTCGCATGTTCGCACCCGTCGCCACCTTCGAGTGGCGCTACCAGCTCAAGAGCCCCGTGTTCTGGGTCGGCTGCCTGATCTTCTTCCTGCTGACCTTCGGCGCGACGACGGTCGACCAGATCCAGATCGGCAGCCGCGGCAACGTCAACATCAACGCGCCCTACGCCATCCTGCAGACGCTCGGCATCATGAGCGTGTTCGCGGTCTTTGTCGTCGTGGCGATGGTCGCCGGCACGGTGCTGCGCGACGACGAGACGGGCTTTGCGCCGATCCTGCGCAGTACGCGCATTGGCAAAGGCGCCTACCTCACGGGCCGCTTCACGGGTGCCATCGCGGCGGCGCTGCTGGTGCTGGCGGCGGTGCCGCTGGCAATTGCCATCGGCTCGGCCATGCCGTGGCTGGACGCCGAGAAGATCGGTCCATTCGTTCCCTGGCACTACCTGTACGCGCTGTTCGTGTTCGGCCTGCCGACGCTGCTCATTACCGGCGCCGCCTTCTTCGCACTGGCCACAGCCACGCGGTCGATGATGTGGACCTACGTTGGGGCCGTGGCTTTGCTGGTGCTGTTCTTCGTCACGCGCGGCCTGCTGCGCGACGTGCAGCACGACACGCTGTCCGCGCTGAGCGATCCCTTCGGCCTGTCGGCGTTGAGCATCGTCACCAAGTACTGGACGGCCGCCGACCGCAATACCCGCGTGCCCGAGGTGGCCGGCCTGCTTCTGGCCAACCGCGTGCTGTGGACCGGCATCGCGCTGGGGTTCTTCGTGGGCGCATGGTGGCGCTTTCGCTTCGAGGTGCGTGGCAGCAAAGTAGCGCCCAAGCCGATCAACGCGGGGTCGGTGCCAATCGCACGCAGTGGCCCGCTGCCAATGCCGCGCAGCGACGCGGCTGCCCGCCGCACGCAGTTTGCCGCGCTGGCGCGATTCGACATGGCCTTCGTGTTCCGCAGCCCGGCCTTCTTCGTGCTGCTCTTCATCGGCGTCATCAACGCCGGCGGCTCGGCCTGGTACACGGGCGAGTGGTACGGCGCCAGCAACATCCCCGTCACGCGGCTGATCGTGCAGGCGCTACAGAGCGCGTTTGCGGTCATGCCCATCATCATCGCTATCTACTACGGCGGTGAACTGGTCTGGCGCGACCGCGAACGCCGCATGCACGAGATCGTCGACGCCACCGCAGCACCCGACTGGGTGCACCTGGTGCCCAAGATCGCGGCCATCGCGCTGGTGCTGGTCGCGTCTTCCCTAGTGGCGGTGCTGACTGGCGTGTTGGTGCAAGTACTGAAGGGCTACACGCAGTTTCAGCTCGGCGCCTACCTGGCCTGGTTCGTGTGGCCCACCGTCGTGGCCGCCCTGCAACTGGCGGTGCTGTCGGTCTTTGTTCAGGTGCTCGTGCCACAGAAATTCATCGGCTGGGGTCTGATGCTGCTGTACCTCGTGGCCAGCGTCGCGCTGTCCTCGGCGGGCTTCGAGCACAACCTCTACCTCTACGGCAGCACGACACCGGTGCCGCTGTCGGACATGAACGGCACGGCGCGCTTCTGGATCGGCCAGAACTGGTTTCATCTTTACTGGAGCGCCTTCGCCACGCTGCTGGCCGTCGGCGCCTATGCGTTCTGGCGGCGCGGCGTGGTGTCTCCGCTGCGGCTGCGCCTGCCAGGCGCGCGCCGGCGGCTCCGCGGTGGAGCGCTGGCCATTGGCGGCGCGGCGCTGGCCACAGCGGTCGGAAGTGGCGCGTTCATTTTCTGGAACACCAACATCCTCAACGATTACATCACTGCGCCCCAGCGCGAGGCCGCACTCGCCGACGCCGAACGCCAGTTGCTGCCCTTCGAAAAGCTGCCCATGCCGCGCATCACGGCAGTCACGCTCGATGTGCAGCTGTACCCGAAGGAAGCCAAGGCGGTGACGAGCGGCAGCTACCGCATCGAAAACCGCAGCGGCCAACCGATCACCGAACTGCACTTGAACTGGGACGAGCACATGCACCTCGATGAGGTGACGCTGCCCGGCGCCACCCTGCAGAAGGACTACGCCCCCTTGCCGTACCGCATCTACCGCCTGCAGCCTGCGATGCAGCCTGGCGAGGCACGTACTCTGGCCTTCAAAACCACGCTGCAGGAGCGCGGCTTTCCCAACGGAGCGCCGCTCACGCGGCTGGTCGACAACGGCAGCTTCATCGAAAACAGCGCCATCTCGCCGGGCATCGGCATCAACCGCGACGCCTTCTTGAAGGACCGCGCCAAGCGGCGCAAGTACGGGCTGCCGGCCGACCTGCGCCCGCCGACCCTGGAGGACGAGAGTGGCCGCGCGCGCGCCGACTTCCGCCCCGACAGCGACTGGGTCGACGCCGACATCACCGTCACCACCGACGCCGACCAGATGCCCATCGCCCCAGGCTACACGGTCAGCGACACGACCGCCGACGGCCGCCGTACCGCGCGCTTCAAGCCCGATGCGCCGATCAACCACTTCTTCTCGATCCAGTCTGGCCGCTATGCCATCGCGCGTGACGAGGTGACGGTGGCGGACAAGAAGATCGACCTCGCCGTCTACTACCAGCCCGGACACGAGTACAACGTGCCACGCATGCTGTCGGCGATGAAAGTTTCTCTCGCGCTTTTCAGCGAGGAGTTCTCGCCCTACCAGTTCCGGCAGGCGCGCGTTATCGAGTTCCCGAGCTACGCCAACTTCGCGCAGAGCTTCGCAAACACGATTCCCTACTCCGAGAACATCGGCTTCCTGACCAAGCTGGGCGACGAAGACAAGATCGACGTCGTCACCTACGTCACCGCACACGAGATCGCACACCAGTGGTGGGGCCACCAGCTCGTGCCGAGCGGTCAGCAGGGCAGCACGATGTTGGTGGAGAGCTTCGCGCAGTACTCGGCGCTGTTGGTGATGGAGCGCCTGTACGGCAAGGAGCAGATGCGCCGCTTCCTGAAGTACGAGCTCGACCGCTACTTGCGTTCGCGCGGTGGCGAGGTGGTCGAAGAACTGCCGCTGGCCCGCGTCGAGAACCAAGGCTACATCCACTACCAGAAGGGTTCGCTGGTGCTCTATTGGCTGAAGGAGGTGGTGGGCGAGGAGGTCGTCAACCGCTCGCTGTCCGAACTGCTCAAGCAATACGCCTTCAAGCCTGCGCCGTACCCGAACACGCTCGACTTCCTGCGCATCCTGCGCGCCGAGGCCGGGCCGGAGCACCAGCAGCTGATCACCGATCTGTTCGAAAAGATCACGCTGCTGGACGTAAAGGCATCGGAGGCGAAAGCGGTCAAGCGTGCCGATGGCAAATACGAGGTGACCTTCGTCGTCGACGCGAAGAAGTTCTACGCCGACGGCAAGGGCAAGGAGACCGAGGCGCCGCTGGCCGAGCCCTTCGACATCGGCGTCTTCAGCGCCGAGCCGGGACGGCCGGGGTACACGGCAGAGTCGGTGCTGTCCTTCGGGCGGCAGGACATCCGCACCGGTAAGCAGACGGTGACGGTGGTGGTAGACCAGCGCCCGGCTTGGGTGGGTGTGGACCCGTACAACAAGCGCATCGACCGCAATTCGGAAGACAACCTGGCCCGCATCGAAAGCCCTTGAACGCGGAGCAGCGTCTCATCGCTTTCGTCGCGTCGAACTGAAGCTACCGGTAACGGCCGTGGCCATACGGCCGGGGCCGCGAATGTGCCGTCCGGGCCAAATCATCTCGGCCCGGCTCCTCGGGTGCCTTCGTCGACGATATGCTCGCGGCACCCGCAGCGGGATCGTTTGATTGCCGCGAGTCGAGCTTGCGCGGAGGGCGGCTTGTATCCGGCGTGTATCCGAGCTGCAATCGCCGGGCAATGCTGCCCCGCGCCGGCACGCGCGCGCCTAGACTGGCGACCATGGCCACTGTAGAACGCCGAGTACGGGCCTCGGATGTCCCCGCCTGGAGCGATGCGGCCAGCGCGCTCTACCGTGGTGCGCAGGCCGTGGCCGGCGCGGGCGGCGCCGGTGTCATGGCGCGTCTGGTGGAGCAGCTGGCCGAGATCCTCGACGCGGCGACGGTATTCGTCGCGGTTTACGCTGACGATGCGCGGCGCGAACTGCGCACTCTGGCGGCGGTGCTCGATGGCAAGTCGCTGCGCAACTTCGACTACGAGCTCGAAGGATCGCCGTGCGCGCAGGTTGTCGGCCACAACTTCCGCTACGTCGCGCGCGGCGTGGCGAGCGAGTTCGCGCCGGGAACCATCTTCGCGGCCAAGGGCATGGATTCGTACGCCGCGTTCCCCCTCAACGACGGCGACGACCAGCCGCTCGGCCTGCTGGTGGCGATGGACCGGCGGCCGATCGCCGATGCCACGCTCGCCGAGGCCCTGCTGAAGATCTTTGCCGGCCGCATCGCCGCCGAGATCGAACGCAGCAGGGCCGACGAGGCGCTGCGCACGGCCGCGCTGGCAGTGTCCAGCGGGCACGGGGAGTCGGTGTTCTCGGATCTGGTCCGCTACCTGGCGACCCTTCTGCACGTCGATGTCGCCTTCATCGCGCGCCACGACCCTGGTGAGCCGCTCGACATGCGGATGATGGCGGTGGTCTGCGATGGTCGCCCCGTGCCGGAGTGCGACTACGCGCTCCACACTTCTCCGTGCGCGCGGGTGCTCGGCCAGGGCTTTCACGCGATACCTAGCGGTGTGCTCGCGCAGTTTCCACTTGATCACAACGCCCAAGTGGTGGGCATGGACAGCTATGCCGGGTTCCCGCTCTTCGATCGGCAGGGCCAGTCCCTGGGCACCGTGGGTGTGGCGTCGCGCAAGCCGCTGGCCCACCTGGAGCGAATCGAATCGATGCTGCAGATCTTTGCCGTGCGCGCCGGCGCCGAGATCGAGCAGCTGCTCGCCCACAACGCGCTGCGCCGCTCGGAGGCCAGCTACCGAGCGATCTTCGAGTCGTCTGAGGACGCGATCTTCGTGCACGACTGGGACACGGGCCAGTTGCTCGACGTCAACCCCAAGGCTTGCGAAGCCTATGGCTACAGCCGCGAGGAGATGTGCCAGCTTTCGCTGGCCCAGATCAGCTCTGGCGTGGAACCGTACACCGCCGACGGCGCGATGGAGTACATCGCCGAGGCGCGACTGGGCCGCTGCCCAGCCTTCGAATGGCATTGTCGCAACCGCGATGGCAGCCTGCGCTGGGCCGAGGTGCGGCTCAAGCCGGCAATGATCGACGGGCGCCACCAGATTGTCGCCTTCGCGCGCGACATCACCGAGCGCAAAGCTGCCGTCGAGGCCCTGCTGGCACGTGAGGAGCAGTACCGCGTGATCTTCGACGGCAGTGCCGACGCGCTGGTGCTGTGGGATCAGGACGTCCGCTGCGTCGACGTCAATGAAGCCTTCACGCGCCTGTTCGGCTACGAGCGCGCCGAATCGATCGGCGGAACCTTTCCGCCCCGCTTTGGCGACGAGGCCATTCGCTTGCGCCTCGAATGCATCCAGGCAGCGCTGCAAGGGAAGGAATCCTTGCTCGAAACCCGGGCGGTCCGCAAGGACGGCAGCTGCTTCGACATCGAAGTGCGCTATCTGCCGATCCGCTATGGCGGCGTGCCGCACGTGCTGTCCATCGGGCGCGACATCACCGAGCGCAAGGCTTCGCTGGCCACGCTGCAGGCGCAGGAACAGAAGTACCGCATCATCTTCGACGGCAGCGTGGATTCGATGGTGCTGTGGGACCGCGACCTGCGCACCGTCGACGTCAACCATGCCTTCGTCCGCATGACCGGTATGACCCGCGAGCAGGTGATCGGCAAGCATTGGACGGAACGCCCCGATGCGCAGGACATGCAGCGGTTGATCACCTTCATTGAGGCCGCGCTGCAAGGGCGCGAGACGCAGGCGGTCGAACCGGTGACGCGCGCCGATGGCAGCACTTTCCATATCGAATTGCGCTACCTGCCGGTGCGCCTGGGCGACGCGCCCTACGTGCTGGGCGTCGGCCGAGACGTCAGCGAGCGTCTCGAGAGCGAACGTGCCCTGCGCGCGAGCGAGGCGCAGTACCGCGGCATCTTCAATGCCTCCGCCGATGCGCTGGTCCTGCGTGCCGCCGACTTCAGCATCGTCGACGCCAATGCGACCTACGAGCGCATGAGCGGCTTCCGGCTCGCGGAGGTGCTGGGCGTGAACCGTGTACTTGCCAACCCTCCGGAGGTCATGGCAACGATCCGCGACCTGCACGAGCGCGCGCTGGCAGGCGAGACGGTCATGCTCGAGACGGAGCTGGTGCGGCGCGACGGCGAACGCTACGACCTCGAACTGCGGGGCGTGCCGATCCAGCACCGCGGTGCGCCGCACGTGCTCTACATCGGACGCGACATGACGCAGAGCCGTCGCGCCGAGCGCGCACTGCGCGACAGCGAGGAACAGTACCGGGCCATCTTCAATGCTTCGGCCGACGGGTTGGTGTTGCGCGACGCCGACTACGGCGCCGTCGACGTGAATCCAGCGTACCTCGGCATGAGCGGATATACGCGCGACGAGGTGCTGAGCGCGAAGCGCGTGCTGACACAGACCGACGAAGAGATCCAGCGCCGGCATCGCGATCAACACGCCGACATCCTGGCGGGCCGGGCGGTGCGCTTCGACATCACCGGCACGCGCAAGGACGGCACGCAGTTCCATGCCGAAGTCAGCGCGATGCCGGTGGCATACCGCGGTCAGCCGCACGTGCTGTACGCGGTGCGTGACATCACCGAGCGCGAGGTCGCGGCCGACGCACTGCGCATGCGGGAGCAGCAGTACCGCGCGATTTTCGACGGTTCAGCCGACGCGATGGTGCTGTGGAATTCGGACATCCGCTTCGTCGACGTCAATCGCGCGTACACGCTGATGTACGGCTTCGCCAGGGACGAGGTGATAGGCACGCCACTCGATGGCCGAATACCGCCCGAAATGATTGCGGAGCGCGTGGCATGCATGCGCGCGGCACTCGCTGGCCAGGAGCGCGTCATCGAGACCACGACTCTGCGCAAGAACGGAGAGTCCTTCGATGTCGAACTGCGCTATCTGCCGATCGTGCACCTGGGCGAGCCGCACGTGCTCGCGATCGCGCGCGACATCACCGAGCGCCGCGCCGCCGAGGCGGAACGTGAACGGCTCGAGGCCCAGCTGCGCCAGGCGCAGAAGATGGAGGCCATCGGCCAGCTCACCGGCGGCATCGCGCACGACTTCAACAACATCCTGACCAGCGTCATCGGCTATCTGGTGCTGGGCCAGGAACGTGCCGGCAAGCTCGCCGATGCGACGCTGCTGCGCCAGCTCGGGCAGGCGCACCTGGCCGCACAACGGGCGCGCGAGTTGATCGCGCAGATGCTCGCATTCGCCCGCCGCCAGCGTGGTGAGCGTCGGCCGCTGGCGTTGGCTCCATTGGTGGACCAGACCCTGCACCTGTTGCGCGCGACGCTGCCGTCGTCTGTGTCGGTGGACTTCGCGGCGCCGTCGGCAATTGGGGGCGACGTCGTGCAGGTGGCCGCAGACGCCGTACAGCTGGAACAGGTGCTGTTCAACCTGTGCATCAATGCGCGCGACGCGATCACCGGGCCTGGCGCGATCCGGGTGCGCCTGGGCCACCACGAAGGCGCCTGGACGTGCGCGTCGTGCCGCGCGCACGCGGGCACAGGCCGCTGGGTCGAGTTGAGCGTGGCCGACAGCGGCTGCGGCATTGAAGCAGCGCTTCTCGAGCGCATCTTCGAGCCATTCACTTCGACCAAGGAAGTCGGCCGCGGCTCGGGCATGGGCCTGGCGATGGTGCACGGCATCGTGCATGACCACGGCGGTCATGTCCTCGTCGACACCACGCCCGGGGTCGGCTCCACGTTCCGGGTGCTCTTGCCGCCGACCAGCGGCGTGGCCGAACCCGGGGCCGACGCCGGCACGAAAGCCGGGAGCAACGAGCCGATCCGGGGCCGCGTGATGGTCGTCGACGACGAAGCCATGGTCGGCGACTTCATGGCCGAATTGCTGTCCGGCTGGGGCATCGAGGTGGTGCTGCAGCGCGCGCCGCTGCAGGCGCTCGCGTGGCTGGAGGATGCGCGCCAGCCGCTCGACCTGCTGATCACCGACCAGACCATGCCCCAGCTCGACGGCCTGCAACTTGCCGAGCGCGCCCTTGCGCTGCGTCCGGGGCTGCCGGTGCTGCTCTACACCGGCAATGCCGACGCCATCGACGACACCGAAGCCAGGCGCCGTGGCGTGTGCGGCGTACTGCGCAAGCCGGTCGATGCAGACGCTCTGCGCGCGCTGATCCAGCACTGTCTGCAGAGCGGGCGCAAAGCCGCCTGAACGCGCGGCGCGCGCAGTTACGCCGCCGATACAAATCGGCTCGGCGAAAACATACGCCGATTACGACCGCCGAACAGACTGGCGTCAACGCTGGCGCAGCGCGCTCAGCGTCCGCAACGGGCAGGCTCGACGCCGGCTTGGAAGTGCGGGGCAACAGGAGCTTGCAAGTGGAAGAACTGATGACGGCGAACATCTTCGCGTACTCGCTGGCCGCGAACCTGATCGGCATCGTGCTGTTCGGCGCCCTGCTCGCGCTGCCGTTGTACTACGTCGGCGAGCCGTGGCGAGCGCCGTCTGCCTCTCGCCGCGCGCGGACGCGCGCAGGCGTGGGCTGCGGTACACCACAAAGGCATCGGCCGGTGTGCGGCAGCCTGCCGCGGCCAACGATGCGGCTCAACCGCTTCACGCTGATCGTCGGCGATCTCGAGCATTCGGCAGCGTTCTGTAGTGCCGACCGACATGACCAACGTTTGGCCGGAGGCCCGACTTGCCGACCCCGACGATCACGAGCTTCGTCTCTACCACACCGGGCGCGACCGACTCGACCTGCCTTGGAAGATCGTCGGCGATGCGCGGTGGCCGATGGCCCCGAGTCGCTTCCCAACGGAACGTGCGACCAGGATTGACGTCGCCATCGTGCAGCTCGCCAACACATCGCCAGCGCGGCCGGACGCTGCGATGAGTAGACCCATTTCCGGTCGCCACTCAGAGGAGCAGATCCATGGTTGAATTCAACACCACCGAGGGCGGTGCGACCGGCGTCGCCGACGAAGCCATCGCCGCGCTGCGTGCCAATCTGCGCGGCAGCCTGCTGTTGCCGAACGACGCCGGCTACGACGTCGCGCGCACGCTGTGGAACGCCATGATCGACCGCCGGCCGGCGGCGATCGTGCGTGCCGGCGGTGCCGCTGACGTGATGCAGGCGGTGAACTTCGCGCGCCAGCACAAGCTCTTGCTGGCCGTCAGGGGCGGCGGGCACAACATCGCTGGCAACGCCGCCTGCGACGGCGGGCTGATGCTCGATCTGTCGGCGATGAAGTCGGTGCGCGTCGACCCGGCCGCGAAGATGGCGCGGGTCGAGCCCGGCGCATTGCTGGCGGACTTCGACCGCGAAACGCAGGCCTTCGGACTGTCGACGCCGACCGGCATCAACTCGACCACCGGCATGGCCGGGCTCACGCTCGGCGGCGGCTTCGGCTGGCAGAGCCGCAAGCGCGGGCTCACCATCGACAACCTGAACGCCGTCGATGTCGTGCTCGCTTCGGGCGAGTTCGTTCAGGCCAGCGCGACGCAGAACCCGGACCTGTTCTGGGCCGTGCGCGGCGGCGGTGGCAACTTCGGCGTCGTCACCTCCTTCGAATTCCGGCTGCACCCGCTCGGCCCGCAGGTCTATGCGGGGCTGGTCGTCTATCCGCTCGAGCAGGCGAAGACGGTGTTCGACGGCTACCGCAAGTTCACCGCCGCCGCGGGCGACGACATGACGGTCTGGATGGTGCTGCGCAAGGCACCGCCGCTGCCCTTCCTGCCGGCGCAAGTGCATGGCACGCCTGTCGTCGTCGTCGCGTTCTGCTGGATCGGCGAGACGGCGCGCGGCGCGGCAGTGACGAAGCCATTGCACGACTTCGGCAAGCCGGTCGGTGAAATGGTCGGACCGATGCCGTTCGCCGGCTGGCAGACCGCATTCGACCCGCTGTTGACGCCCGGCGCGCGCAACTACTGGAAGTCGCACGACTTCAAGGCATTGAACGGCGACGTCGAGCGCATCCTGTGCGACGCCATCACCCGGCTGCCGAGCGACGAGTGCGAGGCCTTCATCGGCCACCTGGGCGCGCAGGTCAACCGGATCGGCGCCGCCGACACGGCCTACCCACACCGTGACGTCGAATTCGTCATCAACGTGCACACACGCTGGCGCGACGCCGCGGACGACCGCAAGTGCATCGATTGGACACGCGGTCTGTTCGATGCGCTGGCGCCGCATGCGACCGGGGGCGTGTACGTGAACTTCATGCCGGAGGACGAGACTCAACGCGTTGCCACCGGCGCGTACGGACCGAACCATGCGCGGCTGGCCGCGCTGAAGGCGAAGTACGACCCGGCGAACCTGTTCAGGCAAAACCAGAACATCCGGCCGCAAGCCTGAGGCGGCCGAAGTCACGACCGGGAACACGGGCCCCGGTCGATGGCGTGTGCGATCAGGAGACAACCGTCTCAACACTCACCAGGAGCAGCAATGAATCCGAATCAGGCACTTTGGGAAAAGGGCGACTTCACGCGCATCGCGGCAGGCATGCGCGAGAGTGGCGAAGCGCTCGTCAACACATTTGGCATCCGCCCGGACATGAAAATCCTGGACCTGGGCTGCGGCGACGGCACCACGGCACTGCCCGCAGCGCGGCTGGGAGCCGATGTTCTCGGCGTCGATATCGCCGAAAACCTGGTCGAAGCGGGTAACCGACGCGCCGCCGAAGCCGGCCTCGCCAACTGCAGGTTCGAGCACGGCGACGCCAGCGATCTGAAGGGACTTGCGAACGAGTCGTTCGACCTCGTCGTCTCGATCTTTGGCGCCATGTTCGCTCCTCGCCCGTTCGACGTCGCCAAGGCGATGACGCGGGTCACCCGACGTGGCGGACGCATCATCATGGGCAACTGGATTCCCGGCGATCCGACTCTGGTGGCACAGATCCTGAAGATCAGTTCGGCCTACACGCCGCCTCCACCGGAAGGCTTCGTCAGTCCGATGACCTGGGGGCTCGAGGAAAAGGTCACCGAGCGGTTCGTCGAAGCGGGCGTGCCGGCAACGCAGATCACCTTTGCGCGCAAGACCTTCACATTCAACGTGCCCGGCACACCGTCGTCGTACGTGTCCGCGTTCAGGACCTACTACGGACCGACCATGAATGCCTTCGAAGCCGCGGAGAAGAACGGCCGTGCCGCCGATCTGCAACGCGAACTCGAGGAGCTGTTCAACAGCAAGAACACCAGCCAGCGCCCCGACCGAACCATCATCCCTGCAACTTTCCTGCAGGTGACAGTGACGACCTGAAGGCGAAGCGCCGCACGGCATCGCTCCGCAGCCGCGGCGTTTCGCGGGCGTCGATGCCGGCCACGGTGCGGGCGCACGGCGGTTGCGGACGGGCTGGCGCGCATCGCTCGGAGACGACGGGTTGCCCCTCTGTATTTCGTCGACCTCACCGCGCCCGCCCGGTCGCCGGGTTGCTGCCATGTCCTGATACAACCGCGCGTCCTGCGCCAGCCCAGGCCGGCGCCACGACCGGTTCAGATCGAGTGGATGGACGCAGCGGCCGAACCGGGTTTGCGATCAGCGCGTTCCGTCCTGCATCCGAAAGGCTGCGCCGGCCAAAGATCAGGTGCGAATCTGCCGGGTGCCGCATAAGGGTGAAAGCCGAACTTTTGCGCGAGTGCGCGCATAACGCGGTTGTCGGATTGCGTCTCGAGCACCGCCTCGCGCAGACCGGCGCGTTCGGCGTCACTCAGCAGCCGGTCGAGTAGCCGTCGGCCCACGCCGCGACCCTGCCAGGCATCGGCCACCACCAGGGCGATCTCGCAACGCAGGCGGTTCGGCTGCGCCGCATACTGGCCAAGACCGATGATCGGCTGGCCATCCTCGGCGACAACGAACTCGTTGCGCGCCACGTCCAGCAGCGCCTGTGCCGAATGGACCTGCGCTTCGCTGGCGGTGGCGTTCTGTTCGGCAGTGCGTGCATCGACGCGCATCACCACCTGGCCGGCCGCGACTTCGTCGCCAACCCGGACGTCGATCGCTGTAACCGCGCCGCTGACTTGCGCAGCAACAACGCTTTGGCGCACCGCCTCGACGACACCGTCGAAACCGCGTGGCGCCTCACGCCGGGACGTCTGTACCTCAGCGCTGGCAAGGTGGCCGTCGGTCGACGCTGCCGCCGGTATCGGCAGCGGGCTGGCGATCGGCGCCGGCGACGCGAACAGCCCGAAAGCCGAGCGGGCGCCGACCAGCAGCGTCATCAGGGCGATGGCGGCCAGCGCCACCCGCCAGCGGCGTGCCTTCATTTCGGCACCCGACCGGACTTTGATTGCATCACGTGCCTGCGCGTGGACGGCGCGTCGCCCATGAGTTCGGCGACGACCGAGCCCAACTCGGTACGGTGCAGGCCGATGTCGCGCAGCATGCGGTCGTCGAGCGCCTCGAGTTCGCGCATCAGCTTGCGCCGCCGGTAGGCGTTCGACACGGCGTCGACGATGCGACTTGCCATGTCGGCGATCGATTGCACGATGTGCCGTATGGCGGAAGCGTGACGGATCGGTGGGTTGTAGGCAGTCATGATTTGCTCCTTGGGGGTCGAGAGCGCCCGGGAGGCACAACGCCGCCCGGGCCGGTGCTGCGTGGCTCAGGCGGCCATCGGCAGCGGGACTGCGGGTTGTTGCGGCACGGCGTAGGTCAACGGCGCGAGCGCGTTCTGGATGCGCGCGCCCTGGGCCTCGTCGACCATCGCGAACAGCACCTTTTGGAAGCGCGGCTCCATCACTCCCGAGACGATGTACTGCCAGCGGTAGGCCTTGAGCACGCCGTCGTGGATCTGCTGCTTGCGCTCGTCGCTGAACGCACTGCCGCAGATGGCGATGAAGTAAAACGCGTCGGCCGCGGCCTGCGCCTGCAGGATGCCATCGACCGCGCCGACCAGCTCGATCAGCTCGTCGACCGCCTTGTCGCGCTCGGCCGCGCTGATCTTCGCGTTCTCGGCGACGAGTTCCAGTTCGTCGAGGATCGCGTGCTGCGACTCCTCGCGCCAGTGGTGGAGGAACACGTCCTTCCACAACGGCGACAGGTTGGCGTCGGGCTCGATGCTGGCGCGGTAGTGCGCCTGCGTGAAAAGCTCGATGTCCAGCGTCAGCGCCATGACCGCCCAGGTGCTCTTGCCGAGTACGGCCTTCGCGACGGCGTTCGGGTCGGCGGTCTGCACGTAGCCCGCCGGCATGTCGTCAGCCATCATCTGTTCGAGACGGCGGAACATCTCCTGGTGCTTGAGCTCCTCGTCGGTCATGCGCACGAGCGCCTCGAGCGCGACTTGGTTGTCAAGTGCCTGCGCATGCGCGACCTCCATCACCTTGGCGGCGATGAAGCGCTCCACGAGGCCGAAGATGTAGGCGTAACTGCGGCCCTGCACCTGGCTCAGCAGGCGCTGGTCGTTGGCGCTGAGGAAATCCAGCTCGCCGACCAGCGACAGGCCTTTGGGCAGGAAAGTCTTGTCGTAGTCGAAATCGCGGCCGCGGATGACATCGCGATCGATGTCCCAGCGCACGCGCTTGGAAACTTCAATGACTTTGGCGTAACGATCGGTATTGACGGGGTTCGACATTTTCAATCTCCTTGGGTTGGCTGCAAGGGCGCGCCCTGCGTGAAATCGGGCCTCTCGGCCCCGTAGCCGTCCCCCCAACCGGAATGGCGCGGAAGATCACGGCATGTCGGGCAGTCTGGTCGGCGCTGGTATTCGCCGTGCATCCGCGAATCGCGGCTGTGTAGCCGTTGTGTAGTGGCGAGCCGACCTGCGGCGTGGCTCGCCGTGTCAGGACAACGGCTGCACGCCGAGCACAACGCGACCCGGTTCGGTCGCGTGCCGCGCACCCCGTCTGCCGATGCCACAGCGGGACAGCGCCTGGGCGATGCGATCGCGCAGGCGGCCGTTGTAGGGGCTCTGCGGCCGGCTGGCGATGCGCTCGCCGAGCAGTTGCTGCGCGAGTGCCGGCTGCCGGCTGCGCAGTGCCGCTTCCAGACAGGTCAGGTGCAGCAGATCGCACTGCGCCCGGCTTCCGCCGCACCCCCGAACCAGGCGTTTCTGGGCTTGAAGATATTGCGCAGCGCGTGCGTAGCGCCCGTGGCCGAACGCGACGAACGCCTTGCACACCGGCAATGCCGCTTCGTACACCGTGGCCTGCAGATCCGGCGCGCGCAGCACACTGTCGCGCAGTGCGGCGAGCAACCGGCGCGCTTGGGTCCAACGCCTCGTCGCGGCGAAGGCGAGCATGGCGTGCACGTCGTTGAAGGGCCGCAGGCCGGCACACGAACGGGCCTGCCAGGCGTCGGCGAGGACTTGCCAGCGGGTGGCCACATCCACACCCTGCAGATGCAGCCGCCACAACAGAGCCGAGGCATCGACCAACGTGGCGGGGCTTGGCGCGCGCTGGCGCATCAGCCGCTGATCGAGAATGCGCAGCGCGCTGCTCACCTCACCCAGGTCGAGACGGAACAGCGCCTCGTGCCACCAAAGGTGCGTCGCAAAGGACGGGCTGTCGCACCACACGCCGCGCGTACCCTCGAGCCACGCGGCACCGTTGCCACTGCGTCCCTGCATTTCCAGGGCATGGGCAACGGCGTGCACCGCCCCGGCTTGCCGGGGTTCGAAGCGCAGGGCCTCGCGCCCGACGGCGTCGGCCTCGGCCGGGTCGCCGGCCTCTGCGAGACCGAACGCGTACATCGCGAGCACGTGGCCGTAACCGGGTTCGCTCGCATGCCAGTGGCGAAGCGTAGCGCCGACGCGGGCGCGCAGTTGTTCGGTGCGGCCCCACTGCAGATCGCCGAAGTGGGCAACGCGCAGCGCCAGGAGGTCGTGCGGATCGCGCTCGGCGATCTCGGCATACAAGTGCAGCGAGCGCTTCATGTCCCTGTCCAGCCACGCTTGCGCGGCGGCCAGATGGGCGCGCTCGCGATCACCCGCCCGGGCGTCGTGCAGTCGAGCGGTCTGCAAGGTGCGGGCCAATGCCGGCAGTTGGTCGTCGCGGCTCGCCATCACGAGCAAGGCCGCGTGCAGGCAGTGCGCGGCGAGGACATCCGGCCGGGCGCGCAGCACCGGCTCGATCACAGCCTGCGGGTCGCCCTGTCCGGCTAGCAGCAGGTCGAGCGCCATGCGACAGGCCTCGGCGGCAGCGGTATCGTCGAATTCGTTGGTTCCTGGTACGCGGTGCATGATGACCTCCTCGCTCGCGGTGCGGCACGCGCGTCGCCGGACGTTGCCGACCGGTTGTTCGGCCGCGATGGGTCAGTGTGTAAAGCTTTGGTATCCGGCGTGCATCGGGCGATCACCGTTGTGTCGCCTTCGTGTTGTGCGCGATGGCCGCGGCAGTGGATTTGCGTGCTCATGGGGCAAAATCGCGCCGTGAACACCACCACGCGATTGCTCATCGTCGACGACGATCCGTCGGTGCGTGCCATGCTGCGCGAATACCTGGAAGGGCACGATTTCAGCGTGGCCGAAGCCGGCGGCGGCGCACAGATGCGCGAATGCATCGAGCGCGAGCTGCCGGATGCTGTGCTGCTCGACATTCGGCTGCCAGGCGAGGACGGACTGAGTCTGGCCAAGTACCTGCGCGAGCACTACGACCTGGGGATCATCATGGTGACCGCCTCGGGCGATGTGATCGACCGCGTGGTCGGGCTCGAGGTCGGCGCCGATGACTACATCGCCAAGCCCTTCGACCCGCGCGAACTGCTGGCACGCGTGAAGAGCGTGCTGCGTCGGCTGCAGGCCAAGCCACCGTCAGAAGACGCCGCGGGCGCAGCGCGCGCGGGTGCGCGTCAGCGCTTCGGCCGCTGCGAACTCGACCTCGACGCGCGCCGCTTGTTCGAAGCCGACGGCGCCGAAGTCGCCATGACCGCGATGGAGTACGAACTGCTACGCGTGTTCCTTGCCAACCCGAACCGCGTGCTGTCGCGTGACCAGTTGCTGATGCACACGCGCAACCGCGAGTGGGAACCGTTCGACCGCTCGATCGACATTCGCATCGGCCGACTGCGGCGCAAGGTCGAACCTGAGCCGACGGCCGAGCCGCGCTGCATCCGCACCGTGCGCAACGCGGGCTACATGTACGTGCCTTCAACCTGAACGTCGGACCAGGGGCGGTTGTGAACGAAGGTCTCGACCGCCTCGCCGCCGAAACTGCGCTCGACGCCCCAGCCAACGAGCGCCTTCGACTCGAGTTCGGCCATGCCTGCGCGCTGAGGGTCGAGCACCTGCTCGAAGAGCCGGGGGTACTGGAGTGCCTCTCGGCGCTCGGCCGCTACCTTCAGGGTGGTCTCGATCGAGCCAGTCTCGACCGAGTCGCCGCCGAGGCCGCACGTCTTGCCAATCATCATGGCGGCTCCAAGTCCATCGACGGTTGCGGTCATGCTGCCGTCTCTGCGTCCTACGCCGTTGCTCATGCCTTGGCGGGCAAGGCGCGGCAGGCGGCGGAATACGCGGCCTATGCAACGGTCTACAGCCAGGGTGGCTATGGTGCCGTGGCGGATCGTGAGTCATTCCAGCCGGAATTCTCTTGGCAGCTCGGATGCCTGGCGAAGCTGGCCCGACGAAACGACGCTGCCTAAGGGGCTTGAGCCGCTCGGATCCTCGGCTGAACGGCCATGGAATTCTGGAGACGGTGCAACCGTAACAGGATAGAAACGTACTCCAGAGGTCGAGTCCGCAGGCGACGCAGCACCATGCAGGAACTTCCCAGTCCGTCGCCGCTGATCGCCCAACGGCCGGGTCTGGGTCAAGGAGTCGTGGGTCCCCTTCTTCGGGATGACGCTTCAGACCCGGATGGGCGCGCTGAAGGTGCGCGACGGCTTGCTGCTGTATTCCCCGGGTCCTGCCCCGCTGGACGCCACCACGCGCGAGGAACTGGCGAGTCTGCGGGAGGTGCGCTGGATCGTCGCGCCCAACGAGATCCACAACCTTGGGCTCCCCGCGTTTCAGGTGGGTCGAGGCCCTTGACGATCGAGGCGCGGCACTCGCAGCACTACCAGGGTCAGTCAGACTTGGCGGCTTCAAACGCCGCCTGGACGGCACGCACCAGCGAGGGATGTAGGGTCCCGAGCTTTGGCGACTGCCCATGCGGTGCGGCCGGTGGCACCGAGAACCACTCGGTCGTATACCGTAGATCAAGCGCCTGCTTCATGTCGAACTTTGTGTCGTAGCTCAGGCCAGCGGCTTCGTAGGCGGCACGATTGCGATCCTGCAGGATTGCAAACTCTCCCCTGTACAGTGTGGTCGTTCGCTGGCTCGTTCCGTAGGCAACGCGCACATTGAACTCCGGCGCTTTGTCATCGAAGACAACAAGAACCAGCGCAGGGCGCGGTTTGGGTCGCGGGTTAATTCGATCGGGAAAGTGGCACCAGACAATCTCACCGGCCGTGGGTTCCGGCCACCACGACGAAGTCAAGCAGATTCCACCTCGAAGAGGCTAGAACGAACCGACCGCATCTTCCGTTGCGGGGCGTGCTTCCTGATCTGGCGTAGTTGAGCAGGCGTCAGCGGTCCGTCGTCGGCCTCGTACTGCGGCAGCAGCTTGACGGCCATCTCGTGCAACGCAAGATGGATCGCCTGCGTCTCGTCTACGCCCAACTGTTCAGCTATTCGCTTCGCAGTGTCGCGGGTGACACCGGTCGCGCTGTCCGCAGGACGGTACCGAAATGCGATCTGATCAACTGAACCGCGGCCGGCCATGGGTACACCTCTGCTTTGGATATCTTGAAGATATCCCATTCTAGGCTTACCCGTCAAGGCCTTCCGCTTTCGAGTGTTGATGGAAAGGCAGGTGGCGCCCGAATGCCGAGTTCGTCACCTGTCGGCTTGCGGTGGGGCCGTCGCGAAGTTGCGGCGAGGACGCAGACTGGCCAGCACGCCCGATGCCAGCACTAGATGCGCACGCACATCGCCGTCCAGCGTGTCCAGCATCTCGCGGTAGGGCCTAGCCGGCTCCACATTGGCTTGGCGCAGCAGCGCAGTCAGCCGGTGGATGTTTCGGCTCAGGGTTGATGCGCTGCCCCCGTAGCACAGTAGCGCCACGGTCTAGAGTTCGATTGGCGTGAGGCATCGTCGGGACGTCGACAGAGATTCGCAACATCCCGGCGGGCGCCTACATCCAACCTCTGGCCAGCATCGTCTGTCCGGGCGACATTTTGCCAGTCTGATTCGGACGGACCTTGCCCTATTGGCTCGCTCTCCGGACGATCCGGTTGCGGCCAACGAAGCGGAGTCGCTAGCAATTCAGCCCCAAACCGTGCGCGCTACCTCGACCACTCGTTCGAGCTTGCGCCATTGATCGTCCTGCGACAGCGCATTGCCGTGGTGCGTGCTGGAAAAGCCGCACTGCGGCGACAGACACAGGTTTTCCAGCGGCACGAACTGCGCCGCTTCGTCGATGCGGCGCTTCAGGTCGTCTGCTGATTCGAGATCGCCCACCTTGGTTGTCACCAGTCCAAGCACCACCTTCTTGCCCCGGGGAAGCAAGCGCAACGGCTCGAAGCCGCCAGCGCGCACCGTGTCGAACTCCATGAAGTAGCCATCGACGTTCGTCGAGAACATTGCCCGCACCACCGGGTCGTAGCCGCCCTCGGCGACCCAGGCGCTCTTGAAGTTGCCCCGGCAGGTGTGAATGGTGACGTGCATATCGGCGGGTTTGTCGCGCAAAGCCGCGTTGATCGTGTCGGCATAGATCTGCGGCAACGCTGCCGGATCGTCGCCGTTGGCGCGGCAGCTTGCCTGGATCCTCGGATCGCACAGGTACGCGAAGGTGATGTCGTCGAGTTGCAGGTATTGGCAACCGGCGGCGGCAAGATGGCTGATGGCGCTGCGGTAGGCAGCGGCCACGTCTGCCCAGAACTCGGCCATGTCAGGATAGACCTGAGCTGAAACCGCTGCGCGGCCACCGCGCAGGTGCAGCATCGACGGTGAAGGAATGGTCATCTTTGCCTTGCGTGTGCACACCGACCTCAGGAACTCGAAGTCCTCGACCATGATCGGCCGGCTGCAGCCGATGCGACCGGTCACGGTGGCAATCGGCGGCTGTTCCGACTGCCCGGCGATCTGGAATATCGGCCCCGGATTCGCCCGCAAGGTCACGCCGTCGAGTTGCTCCAGAAAATCCAGGTGCCACCAATCACGGCGGAACTCACCATCGGTGATGCCTTGCAGGCCGATGTCTTCCTGCTGGCGAACCACGGCACGAATGGCCTCGTCCTCGTCGCTGCGCAGGCGCTCGGCATCGATCTCGCCGCGTTTGAAACGCTGGCGTTGCAGCACCAGTGACTCAGGTCGCAGCAAACTGCCGACATGGTCGGCACGAAATGGAATGTTCATCGGCAATCCTCATCGACAGCCACCGGCAATGTGGGGCTCATGCGGTAGGCACGTTCCGCGCCTACGAACTCGTGCAGCCTGCGTTTTGTCATGCGCGCGGCTCTCCCGCATCCGACTGTGCCTCAAGCGCGACGATCAACTGGTCCAGCAATCGATAGACCTGTCCAACAAGCTCAGGGCCGACCAACGCTTCGAGTTTGGCGTAAACGGCTTCGACCTGCGGCACCATCACCGCGGCCAGCTTGCGACTCTTCGGCGTCAGTGAAACCTTTACGCGACGCTGGTCGTGTTCGAGCCGCACGCGCCGTACCAAGCCCAACTCCTGCATGCGCGCCAACACGCCCGCCAGGCTGGGGCTGGAGATGCCGCAGCGTGTGACGATCTGGCGCGGCTCAAGCGGCCCGACCTCGAACAGCGCCCGGACGATGCGCCATTGCTGTTCGGTGATTCCGTTCGCGTTGAGCAGAGTTCTGAATCGCGCGATCACACGTTCGCGCGCCTGCAGCAGGAGCAATGGCAGGTTTCGATGCGCGAAGGCGGGTTGCGAACGCGCGCGTGGGTCCATCTGCTTCAAGATGTGATGCTGCGGAGGTTGCGAATTTTGATATGGGTGCCGGAATGGTACTTGACTCACTCACATCTCAGCGAGTACATTGCTCACATGTTAGCAATCAAGTGCCAGTGAGCATCCCGGCACGGTGACGACTCGGTCCATGCCGCTTCCCTTCGACTGTCGTTTCGAGTTCGCTCCATGGCGTCTGTCGGGCGTCGTCTACGGAACACTCTTTAACGACCCGGCGGCTCTCGCCGCCCTGGGCGATGCGGCAAACGCGCCGCCTTACAAGGCGCCGCCAAGCGCTCCCGTGCTGTACCTGAAGCCCCGCAATACGCTCTGTGGCAGCGGCGCTTCGGTCGAGGTACCCATCGAGGCGGGCGAATACGAGATCGGTGCCGCGCTCGGCATCGTGATCGGACGCGCCGCCTGTCGGGTGCGCGCCGATGACGCTGCGGCCCATGTCGCCGGATGGACGTTGGTCGCCGACCTCAGCGTGCCGCACACCAGCTTCTACCGCCCCTCCGTTCGCTACAAGGCGCGCGACGGATCGTGCTTGATCGGCCCGCGAGTCGTGCCGGCGGCAGCGCTTGCCGATCCGGATGCGTTGACGATGCAGATCACGGTAGACGGCAAGGCCATGCAGACCGCGTACACCGGCGGCATGCGGCGGCCGATGGCACAGTTGCTGCAGGACATCACGGAGTTCATGACGCTCCAGCCTGGCGACATCCTGATGTTGGGCATCGCCGCAGGCGCACCGCGAGGAATCGCGGGGCAGACCTTCGCAATCGAATGTCCGAGCATCGGCAGGTTGGGCGGCCACTTGGTCGCCGAATCGCCTGCAGCGTCGGCATGAAGACCGCACGTGTGGCCTATGCCGGCGCGATCCACAGCGCCGAGCCCGATCCTGCCGGCCTGCGCCTTGCCGACGGCCGGGTGCTCGCCGAGCGGGACGTCGTCTGGCTACCGCCTTTCGAGGTTGGCACGATCATCGCGCTCGGGCTGAATTACGCTGACCACGTGAAGGAACTGTCCAAGGAGCTCACCGTTTCATCGAGAGACGAACCCCTCGTGTTCCTCAAGGGACCAGGCAGCCTCATCGGTCATCGCGGATTCACGCGACGGCCGAAGGACGTGAAGTTCATGCACTACGAGTGCGAACTGGCGGTCGTCATCGGCGCTACTGCGCGCCGTGTCAGGGCGTCCAATGCAATGCGACCATGTCGCGGGCTACACGGTGTGCAATGACTACGCCATCCGCGACTATCTCGAGAACTGGTACCGACCGAACCTGCGCGTGAAGAACCGCGACGGCGGCACCGTGCTCGGCCCCTGGTTCGTCGATGCCGCCGACGTTGCCGACCCGCATGATCTCCAGTTGCGCACCCTCGTCAACGGGCAGGTCACGCAGCAGGGGCACACTTGCGACATGATCAACGACATTCCCGCACTGATCGAGTACCTCAGCGGCTTCATGACGCTGCAGGCGGGCGACGTGATCCTCACCGGCACGCCCGACGGTGTGGTCAATGTCGATGTCGGCGACGAGGTTGTGTGCGAGATCGACGGCATCGGCCGCCTCGTCAACACGCTCGTTGGCGACGTGCCGTTCGGGCGATGAGTTCGGACGACAGGAGAGAGACTTCATGCGCATTCAGCACCTGATCGACGGCAAGGCCGTCGAGAGCCGCGACTACTTCGAGACGCTGAACCCGGCCACTCAGGACGTGCTGGCCGAAGTGGCCGCCGGCGGCGAGGCCGAGGTCGATGCCGCAGTTGCCGCCGCCAAGGCAGCCTTCCCGAAGTGGGCCGGCCTGGCCGCGACGGAGCGCGCGCGCCTGATGCGCAATCTCGGCGACCTGATCAAAGCGCACGTGCCCGAAATCGCCCGCACCGAGACGATGGACACCGGACAGGTCATCGCGCAGACCGGGAAACAGTTGATCCCGCGCGCGGCCGACAACTTCACCTACTTCGCCGAGATGTGCACGCGCGTTGACGGCCACACCTACCCGACGCCGACGCATCTGAACTACACGCTCTTCCACCCGGTGGGTGTCTGCGCGCTGATCAGCCCGTGGAACGTGCCCTTCATGACCGCGACATGGAAGGTAGCGCCCTGCCTGGCCTTCGGCAACACCGCGGTGCTGAAGATGAGCGAACTGTCGCCGCTGACGGCGGCGCGCTTGGGTGATCTTGCGCTCGAAGCCGGCATCCCGGCCGGTGTGCTCAACATCGTGCACGGTTTCGGCAAGGAAGCCGGCGAGCCGCTGTGCAGACACCCCGACGTGCGCGCGATCTCGTTCACCGGCAGCACAGTGACCGGCAACCGCATCGTGCAGGCCGCGGGGCTGAAGAAGTTCAGCATGGAGCTGGGTGGCAAAAGTCCATTCGTGATCTTCGACGACGCCGATCTCGCGCGCGCACTCGACGCCGCCGTCTTCATGATCTTCAGCAACAACGGCGAGCGCTGCACCGCCGGCAGCCGCATCCTGGTCCAGAAGTCGATCTACGCCGACTTTGCGCAGAAGTTCGCCGAACGGGCGAAGCGCCTTTCGGTCGGCGATCCGCTCGACGAGAAGACCATCGTCGGCCCGATGATCAGCCAAGCGCACCTGGCCAAGGTGCGCAGCTATATCGAGCTCGGCCCGAAGGAGGGTGCGACGTTGTTGTGCGGCGGGCTCGACCAGCCGGCACTGCCGGCCCATGCGGCCAAGGGAAACTTCGTCAAGCCCACGGTATTCGCCGACGTCGACAACCGCATGCGCATCGCACAGGAGGAGATCTTCGGTCCCGTCGCTTGCCTGATCCCCTTCGACGATGAGGCGGACGCAATTGCGAAGAGCAACGACATTGCGTACGGCCTGTCGAGCTACGTCTGGACCGAAAACCTTGGCCGCGCCCACCGCGTCGCCGCCGGCATCGAAGCCGGCATGTGCTTCGTCAACAGCCAAAACGTGCGCGATCTGCGCCAGCCTTTCGGCGGCACCAAGGCCAGCGGCACCGGGCGCGAAGGCGGCACCTGGAGCTACGAAGTCTTCCTTGAACCAAAGAACGTTGCCGTTTCGCTAGGGAGCCACCACATACCTCACTGGGGAGCCTGACCATGGGCACACTCGCCTTGGCCGCCAAGATCACCCACGTGCCGTCGATGTACCTGAGCGAGATCGACGGCCCGGCCAAGGGCAAACGCCAGGCCGCAATCGATGGCCACCTCGAGATCGGCCGCCGTTGCCGCGAGCTGGGTGTGGACACGATCGTTGTCTTCGACACGCATTGGCTCGTCAACGCCGACTACCACATCAACTGCGCGCCGCACTGGAAAGGTGTCTATACGAGCAACGAGTTGCCGCACTTCATCAGCAACATGGCCTACGAGCTTGACGGCAACCCGGCGCTCGGCGATGCTGATGGCCGAGGTCGCCAACGAGATGGGCGTGATCACACGCGCGCATCCGGCAACGACGCTGGCGCCCGAATACGGCACGCTGGTGCCGATGCGCTACATGAATGCCGACCGTCACTTCAAGGCGATCTCGGTCTCGGCCTTGTGCACCGTGCACTATCTGGCCGACAGCGCCAAGCTGGGCTGGGCGATCCGGCGCGCCATCGAAGACCGCTACGATGGCACCGTCGCCGTCTTCGCAAGCGGGTCACTGAGCCACCGTTTCGCGCAGAACGGCACCGCCGACGCCTATCGCGACAAGGTCTGGAGCCCCTTCCTCGAACGACTCGACCACGATGTGGTCGGCATGTGGCAACGCGGCGAGTGGCCAGACTTCTGCGACATGCTGCCCGAGTACGCCGCCAAGGGCCATGGCGAGGGCTTCATGCACGATACGGCAATGCTGCTCGGCGCCCTCGGTTGGAATCGATACGACCGCAGCGTCGAAGTCGTCACGCCCTACTTCCCGAGTTCGGGTACCGGCCAGATCAACGCCATCTTCCCGGTCTCACCGATGCCGACCGATCTTTCCGGCGTCGGCGAACCGAGCACGCCTGCGCTTGCAGGCGGCCGCCTCTGAACCGGGACAGCTGCGCATGCCGCATCTGGTCATCCTCTACACCCCCGATCTCGACGCCGAGACCGACATGACGGCGCTGTGCCGCAAGCTCGCCGACACGATGCTCGCGGTGCGAGACGATGCCGGCAAGCCGGTCTTCCCGACAGGCGGCGTTCGGGTGTTGGCCTACCCGGCAGCGCATGCCGCGGTTGCCGACGGGTCCGGCGACCATGGCTTCGTCTACTTCAACCTGCGCATGGGGCGCGGCCGAAGCGCCGCAACGCACAAGGCTGCAGGCGATGCGCTGAGCGCAGCGGCACGCGTGCACTTCGCAACCCTGCTCGAGCGGCGCGCCATCGGGCTGACGCTGCAGATCGATGAAGGGCCGGAGGTCTACGACGCCAAGTTCGGCAACCTGCATCCGCTGTTCGCACCAAAGGGTTGAAACGCATGCTCGACACGACGACCATCACCCTGCTTGCACGCGAGCTGTACGAAGCACGCAAGGCGCGCAAGCAGGTCCGCCACTTTTCGCAGCGCCATCCGGCGATGACGATAGACGACGGCTACGCGATCCAGCGCGCCTGGGTCGCGCTCGAGCTGGCCGATGGGCGCAGCATCAGGGGCCGCAAGATCGGCCTGACCTCGCGCGCGATGCAGTTGTCGAGCCAGATCACCGAGCCCGACTACGCGCCGCTGATGGACGACATGTTCTTCGCGCAGGGCGGCGACATTGCAATCGAACGCTTCATCGCACCGCGCATCGAGGTCGAACTCGCGTTCATCCTCGGCCGGCCGTTGAAGGGGCCGGGCGTGACGCTGTTCGACGTCCTCGCAGCGACCGACTACGTGACTCCGGCGCTCGAGATCATCGATGCGCGCATCGAGCAGTTCGACCGCGAGACGAAAGTGCCGCGCAAGGTGTTCGACACGATCTCCGACTTCGCGGCGAACGCCGGCATCGTGCTCGGCGGCCGGCCTGTGCGGCCCGATGCGGTGGACCTGCGCTGGGTCGGCGCGATGTTGTTCAAGAACGGCGTCATCGAGGAGACCGGGCTCGCCGCCGGTGTACTGAATCATCCCGCCACCGGCGTCGCCTGGCTCGCCAACAAGATCGCGCCGCACGACGAGCAACTCAACGCGGGTGACGTGGTGTTGGCGGGTTCCTTCACGCGCCCGACGATGGCCGTTTCCGGTGACAGCATCCACGCCGATTACGGGCCGCTGGGCACGGTGTCCTTCCGGTTCGTCTGATGAACTCTGACCTGTCCGCCGCCGACCACCGCCCGGAACATATCGGCCCAGAGGAGTGGGCCGCCCGCGTGCAGCTCGCCGCCTGCTACCGCATCTTCGACCGCATGGGCTGGACCGAGCTGATCTACAACCACATCTCGCTGCGGGTGCCGGGGCCGCAGGACACGAAGCACTTTCTGATCAATCCCTTCGGCCTTCACTACAGCGAGGTCACGGCATCCAACCTGCTCAAGGTCGACTTGGACGGCAACATCATCGGCAACGCCGACTGGCCGTTCAATCCGGCCGGCTTCACGCCGCATGCCACCTTGCACGCGGGTGTGCCGGGCGCGCATTGCGTGATGCACACGCACACCACCGCCGGCATGGCCGTGGCCTGCCTCGAAGAGGGGTTATCGCCGAGCAACTTCTACTCGGCACAGTTGCACGGCAAGCTCGCGTATCACGACTTTGAAGGCATCACTGTGCATGCTGACGAAGGTCCGAGGTTGCTGCAAAGCGTCGGCGACAAGCAGGCCGTCATCCTGCGCAATCACGGCCTGCTCGCCTGGGGTGACACCGTGCCACGGGCGTTCGCGGTACTGTGGTTGTTGCAGCGTGCGTGCGAGATTCAGTTGGCGACGCAGGCCATGGGGGCTCCTCGGCTCATCCCCGAAGACGTCCAGCGCAAGTGCACAGCCGACTCGCTGCAGTTCAGCGCCAAATTCGGCGCCGGCCAGGACGTGTTCGACGCGATGCAACGGCTGGTCGACGCTGTCGACCCTTCGTACCGCCGCTGATCCGGTGCTTGATGCAATGCAGATTCCCCAGAACAGCTTCCGCAATGCGCTGCACGCCGGTCGCGCGCAGATCGGCCTGTGGGTCGGCCTGGCCAACTCTACTGCGGAGTGCACAAGACGCGGATCGCGCCGCGCTAGCGATACTCGACGAAGCACTGCGAGCTGGCGGGGGGTTCTTCGGGGGGTATAAATGAAAACGGGCCGCGAAAGCCCGTATTTCCTAGCGATCTGGCGGAGTCGGAGTCTTCCGAGACATCAAGCAATTCAAGGCTCTCCTGGTGATTTCAATTTTATACCCCTTACCTACCCCCAAATAAGAACGCACTTCGTGTCGTGCCCACTTTCTGGACCTTTCCGGGGCTCAAGGGATGCCGAGCACAATCGACCTTGGCATGGACGAGCTCAATTTGCGCTGGATTGAGAACCGTCCCGGGATTATTTGGGTGGGGCCAGCGTCGAGGCCCTTGACGATCGAGGCGCGGCACTCGCTGCACTACCAGGTTCAGTCAGACTTGGCGGCTTCAAACGCCGCCTGGACGGCACGGACCAGCGAGGGATGTAGGGTCCCAAGCTTTGGCGACTGCCCATGCGGTGCGGCCGGTGGCACCGAGAACCACTCGGTCGTATACGGCAGATCAAGCGCCTGCTTCATGTCGAACTTTGTGTCGTAGCTCAGGCCAGCGGCTTCGTAGGCGGCACGATTGCGATCCTGCAGGATTGCAAACTCTCCCCTGTACAGTGTGGTCGTTCGCTGGCTCGTTCCGTAGGCAACGCGAACATTGAACTCCGGCGCCTTGTCATCAAAGACAACAAGAACCAGCGCAGGGCGCGGTTTGGGTCGCGGGTTAATTCGATCGGGAAAGTGGCACCAGACAATCTCACCGGCCGTGGGTTCCGGCCACCACGACGAAGTCAAGCAGATTCCACCTCGAAGAGGCTAGAACGAACCGACCGCATCTTCCGTTGCGGGGCGTGCTTCCTGATCTGGCGTAGTTGAGCAGCCGTCAGCGGTCCGTCGTCGGCCTCGTACTGCGGCAGCAGCTTGACGGCCATCTCGTGCAACGCAAGATGGATCGCCTGCGTCTCGTCTACGCCCAACTGTTCAGCTATGCGCTTCGCAGTGTCGCGGGTGACACCGGTCGCGCTGTCCGCAGGACGGTACCGAAATGCAATCTGATCAACTGAAACGCGGCCGGTCATGGGTACACCTCTGATTTGGATATCTTGAAGATATCCCATTCTAGGCTTACCCGTCAAGGCCTTCCGCTTTCGAGTGTTGATGGAAAGGCAGGTGGCGCCCGAATGCCGAGTTCATCACCTGCCGGCTTGCGGTGGGGCCGTGGCGAAGTTGCGGCGAGGACGCAGACTGGCCAGCACGCCCGATGCCAGCACCAGATGCGCACGCACGTCGCCGGCCAGCGTGTCCAGCATCTCGCGGTAGGGCCTGGCCGGCTCTACAGTGGCTTGGCGCAGCAGCGCCGTCAGCCGATGGATGTTGCGGCTCAGGGTCGAGAGCTCGGCATTGGACGCGATCAGTGCGACCAGGTGCTCGGTGCGGCTGGCACTGCCTGACAGCGCGGGCACACCGGCCACCACGCCGGCGACGAAGGCGCCCGGTGACAGCCCGGCTTTGCGAGCTGCCGCAAGAACGGCCAGGGCCTCCCCGTGGCTCATGCGCAGCGACAGCCTGACTCGGTCCCCGATTGGCAATGACGCGTCCTTCGCAAGGCAATCAACTCCTGAAGAGTCGGACTGTCCGAGTGCCTCGACCAAAGCCTCGCGGATCAACCCCGACGGCGAGACTCCGCGGGTCCGAGCCCGCTCGAAAAGCGCGGCCTTCAGGCCGCGCAAGTCGACGCTGATGCGATCTCGTGACGAGGGTGCCACCCGAGCCTCCCAACATGCGGAGCGTGTCAGACAACCGGCGCCACTGCGCCTATCTCTGCACTCACCACATCTTCATCTTCGTCGACGAATCGGCCCTTCGATCTGATGATTCTTAGCGCAATTTCAGCAACCGAAAGTGCTTTGGCAAGGCCAACAATGGGTCAAACCGAACCGATCCGAATGAAACTGAACCCCTGCACGCCTCCCGGCCAATCCAATCGCAAGGCGCGCGCGTTCGCAGCCGAGATCGCCCGGCTGCGCCTGGTCGGCTACGGCTGCCAGGCGATCCGCGAGGCGCTGGCGGATGCGGGCGTGCGCGTCAGCAAGAGCACGGTGCAACGCGAGCTCGCGCGGCTCTCGAGGCCCGCCCCGATTGCCGCGTGGCAGACGCCGGTGTTACCTAGGCTTGCCCTCAGCGCGCAAGTCGATGCCACGCTGGCGAGGCTCAATGCGTCGGTGCAGCATCTCGTGCAACGCATTGATCGACCCTGGGAACTTTGGGTTACCCACGCCGCCACCGCCGTCGCCTCGGCCGTCCTGACCTGGTTTGTCGTCTCCTGGCCTGTGTTCAAGTAGCGAGGTCGCGCCGATGCTGCTGGTCGCGACGCTGTTCATGACCTTCGTGGTGATCCGGTTCGCGATGGAGAAGCGGCGCGCTTACCTCAGACAGAAGCAACTTGACAACGCGCGTCAGGTGACGATCGAAGCGATGGCCGCGGTGGCTGAGACGCGCGACCCGGAAACCGGCGCCCACATCAAGCGCACGCTGAACTACGTGCGAGCCATTGCCAAGGAATTGAGCAGCAGTGGTCACTACACGAGATCCTTACCCCCGCCTTCATCGAGCTGCTGTTCATATCAGCCCCGCTGCATGACATCGGCAAGGTCCGCGTGCCCGAGAACATCTTGCTCAAGCCGGGTCGCCTGACACCGGACGAGATGGAGGAGATGAAGCTGCACGCCGAATTCGGACGCAAGATCGTCTTCAGCACGGCGGCGCGCATCGATGGCGACAATTTCCTGACGATCGCTGGCGAGATCGCCGCAACGCATCACGAGAAGTGGGACGGCAGCGGCTACCCGAAAGGGCTGGCCGGTCAGGCCGTGCTGTTGTCTGGCCGCATCATGGCGGTCGCCGACATCTACGACGCACTGATCAGCCGCCGCTGCTACAAGGAGCCCTTCCCGCACTCGTTGGCGATCGCGATGATGCAAGAGGGCCGCGGCAAGACGTTCGACCCGGTAGTACTGGATGCCTTCTTCCGAATCGAAGACGCGATTAAGGACATAGCAGAACGCTTCAAGGACGAGACCGACGCGCAGGACGACCCATCAGCACTGGCGGCGGGGCCCGCCCGCGGACTGAACCACGGGGGTGGCGGCGGGCCGCCAGTAACCCGCATCACCGTTGAGATGGCGCGTGAACGCGCTCTATAGCCGGCCGGAGCCGCCGCATTCGCTCATTCCAGCAGTTCTTGTGACGCGCGGTAGGTACGACATGACAACTTCGTGGCGCGAATGTGTGCCCATGCTATCGACCAATGACTGACCTTGGCCGCCGTTTGGCGAATGCTTGCGTCAGGCAGAGTGCTGTCGGTCAGGGCGGAGCCGGATACGCCCGCTGGCGACCCAAATCGGAGTATCGAGGTGCCAGACTCCTCTCTCCAAAGCCGTCCTCCGCGATGACACCGCACCAGTGCTCGCGTGCTCGCGTACCGCGACTATTCGCGCGCCGTCCATCGCCCGTGCTGCATCATCGGCTGCGGCGACAGCGAGCGGCCTGAGCTGCTCGTCGCTGCCGCCATCGATGCGCTGCTGAGTTGCGGGCAGGCGCCGACGGCGGCCGACTGTTCCTCGCCGAGGATCCCGCGCGTTACCAGCTCGACCTCGCCGGCGAGCTCGTTCATGTCGGCGACGGCGAGACCGTCTGAACCAAATCCCCACGCGGCGCGGGGTGGGCGCTGCATCGCTACATTGGTTCGAGGCGCTGTCGCCGTGAACCGTAGGGGGAGATGACCATGGGTGGACTCAAACCGCAGGACTTTCCGCCTGGCCTCCAGGGCGGCCTCGAACACGACGACGAAGACCACCGCCTCGGCGAGACTGGTCAGATCGGCCCCGAGGCGATCGGCGACATCAATCGCGGCCATCCGGAGCAGACCGGTTCCGAGGACACGGCCACGAAGGACAGTGGCAGGGCCTGAGCGGTGGGCCGTGCTTGGCGCCGCTCTCGTACTTCGGCACGGGAGGCGTCCGTGCATGGAGCAGGACGATGTCGATTGAACTGAACCACACCATCGTTCACGCCCGCGACCCTCTCGCGTCGGCAACCGACCTCGCCGAGGTACTGGGCCGTGCGACCCCGGTCAAGTTCGGGCCGTTCGGGGATGTGGAACTCGAAAACCAAGTCACCCTAGCCTACATCCTCGCCGACGAGCACCTCACGATTGAGCACTATGCCTTCCTCGTCAGCGAAGAAGAGTTCGATCGGATCTTCGAGCGCATTCACGCGCGGGGCACAACAATTCGATGCCTGGCGTCATGAAGAATGCGGTCGACTGGCTGTCGCGCCCCCCGTCAGACATCCCGCGCGTCTTCGGCGGAAAGGCGGTGGCTCTGATGGGTGCGTCGCCCGGTGGCTTTGGCACCATCCGGAGCCAGAACGCGTGGCTGCCGGTCTCCCGCACGCTGGGCGCGCAGTTGTGGTCCGAAGGACGACTTCTGGTGTCTCGCGCACAGGGCGTGTTCGACGCAAACGGCAACCTGACCGAACCCAAGGAGCGCGCCGCGCTGCGCACGTTCCTCGAGGCCTACGTGAAATTCGTCGATTCGATGCGCGGGGTGCACTCATGACCGAAGCCACACACGAGCGAGCGGACGACCCGGGGCGCTATTGGCCTATGTTGAACTATGCGGACTGGCGCGATACCGCGGCGACTCTTCAGCTCTGGACGCAGATCGTTGGTAAGGTTCGGCTGGCCCTTTCACCCTGGCTCAATCACGGTTGGCACGTGCCGCTGTACGTCAACGCCCGCGGCCTCGGCACATCCACGATCCACGCTGGGCGTGGCGTCTTCGAGATTGACTTCGATCTCGTCGACCATCGCCTGATCATCCGAGCGACAGATGCGCACGACCGGGGCTTCGACCTCGAACCGATGTCTGTCGCGACCTTCTATCGGCACGTCATGGCGGAGCTCAGCGCAGTGGCCATCGAGGTGACCATCAATGTGTTGCCGAACGAAGTTCCTGACCCGATTCCATTCCCTGAAGACGAGGTGCACTGCTCTTACGACGCGGCGGCGGCGAATGCATTCTGGCGAGTGCTCGTTCAGGTGGACCGCGGCTTTCGGCTGTTCCGAACCGGGTTTCTGGGCAAGGCGAGCCCAGTGCATTTCTTTTGGGGCAGCTTTGACCTCGCCGTCACTCGCTTTTCCGGACGCAGTGCGCCGGCGCATCCTGGCGGTGTTCCGGGCTTGCCGGACGCGGTCACGCGCGAGGCTTACTCGCATGAGGTGAGCAGTGCGGGTTTCTGGCCAGGCAACGACCAGCATCCTCACGCCACGTTCTATTCGTACGCGTACCCCACGCCGAAGGGCTTCGCGCAAGCGACGATCGAGCCTGCCGCTGCAATCTGGTCGGCCCAGATGGGTGAGTGGCTGCTTCCGTACGACGCAGTCAGAACGGCGGCCGATCCCGAGGCGACGCTCATGAGCTTCCTGCAAACGACCTATCGCGCTGCGGCCGACCGTGCGAGCTGGGACCGGGCCTTGGAATGTGGTCTCGGCGTCCCGTGCCGGCCGAGGCTCGTCTATTGAGGTTTACGATCGATCGTCGGTGTTGGGCGCTACGCAGCTTGTTGCGTGCAGAGGTGTTCAGTTCGGTGAGCGAGCGGGGGCAGAGTTTTGCAAGCGCGTGGCGCTTCAGCCAGGGCCCACAGATGTTGTCGAGGTACTCGTGCACGATGCGGCTCTTGTATGGCTGTTTGCGCTGGCGTTCCGCTCGTGGCCGGCCAGCCGCGAATGCGAGGCAGTAGGATCGGTCAAGGATCCGCGCCCGCGATCGCGTGCCAGGCCGATGCGACCGGGCGAGCGGCGTTGACCTCGTCGCAGCCCGGGCACTATGGGCCAGCGCGGCGCCGACCGGGAGGCTGCATCGGCCGCCGATCTGGGGCAGATGGCCGGCATCGTCCGCGAGGCGATGGACGCCGGCGCGATGGCGTTTCGACGTCGCGCATGTTTGGGTCATGCGCGGATACGCCACGGAAGGCCGCGTCGCGGTTCATGCGGCCATGCACTGCCGGAGGTTCAGGCGTCCGAACTCGCTCGCTGAGTGGCCCGCGTCGCCCCTGAAGCTGCCGTGAAGGCGGATTGCGAATCAGTAGACGGTCGCCAAATCCGCGGTCCCGCCCCAACTTCGTCGCCCGCGAGCGCTACTGCCTGCAAAACGAGACTGGGATTCGAGACCGACGCCGACCGATGCGGGGTACTTGATCCTATCGATGAGGGCTGCGAATCGAGCGTCTTCGCGCAGATTCGTCTGGCTCGGCCACTCCTGCCGCAGTCCTCAGACATCGACACGAAATCGGAATCACTCGCATTCGTGGTACCATTTTGTCAGATTTCATCCCAACTGGCCTACTGAAGACACACTCCGTGCCGCGCATCCCGTCTATCACCGACCCGCTCGCGCACGGGCTTGCCTCACCGTCTGACTCCTTTCGCCTGCCGATTTCGGGCGCTGCAGCACCCGACCTGAACTCGGCGCAACGGCGCTTGCTGGTTGGCGGGATCGTGTTGCTGCATCTGGTCGGCCTCTGGGCGCTGCTGCAGGTGCGCGCAGTACGCGACGCCGCTGAGCAGGTTGCGCCGATCTTCGTCAGCTGGCTGGCAGCGCCCGTACCGCAGCGTGCGCCCGAACCGCCGCCCATCGTGAGGCTGGAACGACCACCGAAACGGGTGCGCAGCCCCGTTCCGCCCCCGCAGGTGATCGCCGCAGCAACGCTGCCTGCGCCAGAGGCTTTCGTCGCTCCGTCAGAGCCTCCGCCGGAGTCGGCGCCCCTTCCCGTTGCTGCCCCGCCACCCGCGGCTCCGGTTGCTGTGGCCGCCCCAGTGCCGGCTGCGCCGCCGCCGGCGCCCCGCACCCTTCCGAGTTCAGCGGTGCACTTCCTGCAGCCTCCCGAGGTGGTGTACCCGCGCCTGTCGCAGCGCAACGCTGAAACCGGTTTGGTCGTCGTACGCGCCTATGTGGGCACCACTGGTGGCAATGCGCTGAGCGTGCAGCTCGAGCGCTCGACCGGGCACGATCGCCTCGATCAGGCCGCGCTGGCCGCGGTGCGCAAGGCGCGCTTCAAACCGTATTCGGAGAACGGCCAGCCTGTTGAAGGCTGGGCGCTCGTACCGATCCAATTCGAACTGGAGAAATGACGTGAACGTCGACACCACCGCACTTGGCTTCGGCCACTTCCTGGCCCAGGCCGACCCTCTGGGCAGGGCCCTGCTGCTGATCCTGGTGGTGATGTCGGTGACCTCTTGGGCCATCATCGTCATCAAGAGCTTGTCGCTGTACGTACGCAAGGCGCGAACGGCAAGCTTCCTGCGGCTGTTCTGGAACGCCACTTCGCTTGACGCCGTAGCCGCCGAAATCTCCACCCACGGCGCGCGCGATCCGTTCTCGCACCTGACCGCGCATGCGATGCACGCGCAGGCCCACCACGCACGCTATGGCGCCGCCAAGCTGGAAGAAGCCGGCAGCGCCAGCGACTTCGTCACGCGCACCATCAAGAAAGTGCTCGACGAGGAAAACACGCGGCTGGAGAACGGCTTGTCGGTGCTCGCCACCGTGGGTGCGACGGCGCCCTTCGTCGGCCTGTTCGGCACGGTGTGGGGCGTGTACCACGCGCTGGTAGCCATCGGCATGAGCGGCGCCGGCACGCTGGACAAGGTCGCCGGGCCGGTTGGCGAGGCGCTGATCATGACCGGGCTCGGCTTGGCTGTGGCCGTTCCCGCCGTCATTGGCTACAACGCGCTGACGCGCGCCAACCGCGTGCTGGCGGCACGGCTCGACGCCTTCGCCTACGAGCTGCACACCTTCGTCAGCATGGGCCAGGCGCTGGGCCACGAGGGTGCACAACCGCAAGGCAGCGTGCGCGCGCTGCCGGCGCGCGCGGCCACGCGGACCACGCCGGCCACGGCCTGAGCGAGGACCAACCCATGGCCTTCGCCAGCTTCGATTCCAAGAGCCCCGGCGCGCCGATGTCTGAGATCAACATGGTGCCGCTGATCGACGTGATGCTGGTGCTGCTGGTGATCTTCATCATCACCGCGCCGCTGCTCACACAGGCGGTGAAGCTCGAACTACCGAAGGTCAGCTCGCAGGTCAATGACCTGCGGCCGGACAAGATCGACTTCGCTATCGACGCCAGTGGCACGCTGTTCTGGAACGGCGAAGCGGTGCCACGTAGCGTCGTACAGGAGCGCTTTGCCATCGAAGGACGCAAGGAGGTGCAGCCCGAGGTGCATCTGCGTGCGGACCAGGCCGTGGCCTACCGCTTCGTAGCGCAGACACTGGCCGATGCGTCGAAGGCCGGGTTGCACAAGATCGGCTTCATCAGCGAGCCCGACCCCACGCCATGACGCCGATAGACAAAGCCAAAGCGTGGGCGCCCGGCATCGGCGCGGCACGTGCACCCGCCACACCTGACGGCGGCGTACAGCGCATCCTCAGCGAGCATCTTTTTGCCGGCAGCCGCGAAGTGCAGATCGACCATCTCGGCGCCATCTACCGGCTCAAGCAGACCGCTCTAGGCAAGCTGATCCTCACCAAGTAGTCCCTTGTTCATCGACCCGCACCAGCCCGCTGTCGCCAGCCCGTGCTCCATCCTCCTAGGAGAGCCACGTGCCACGCCACACTGCAAAGCCCACCCAAGCCCATCCACGAAATGCCCGTGGTGCTACCACGCCCGGTCAAGCGCCAGTCACCTCTCAACGACTGTTGCCGCTGGGCGCGCTGGCTGCTGGCTTCGGACTGCTGAACAGCGGCGCGTGGGCGCAGACCGCGCCGGAGGCGCCCGCACCCGCCGCCTCGGCCGCTTCCGCACCGGCGGCCCGCCCTGAAACCACGATGCAACCGATTTCGGTGAAGGCGAAGGCGGAATCCGACGCCACCTCGCTGCGCGCCGGCACGACCGGCGTGGCCAAGGGCAGCCAGGACATCATGGACGTCCCACAGGCGGTGACCATCATCACCGAAAGGCTGATGAACGACCGACAGGTCGATACGCTGAACGAAGCGCTGCACCTGATGGGCGGCATCAGCTTCCTGGCTGCCGAAGGTGGCGAGCAGGACATCCGACTGCGCGGCTTCTCGATCTCCGGCGACATCTACGCAGACACCATTCACGACCCCGGCTTTTACGACCGCGACGTCTTCGGCTTCGAGCGCATCGAGCTGCTGCGCGGCTCGGCGTCGATGTTGTTCGGGCGCGGCTCGACCGGCGGTGTGGTCAATCAGGTGTCTAAGCAGGCGTTCCTGGACGATGCCAACATCATCAACATCACCGCTGGCAACGATGGCTTCCTGCGCTTCGTCGGTGACTTCAACTACCAGACAGGCGAAACCTCGGCGATACGCGTCAACCTGATGCGCAACACCGCCGACAACAACGGCAACTTCATCGACAAGGAAGGTGCGGCGGTGAACTACCGCTGGGGCATCGGCACCGACGACGAATTCGTTGCCGGGCTGTACTACCTGCACAACAACAACGGCATGAACTACGGCCTGCCGTGGGCCCGCGTGAGTTCCGCGCAGGAAACGAGCAACCCGTCGGTGATGATTCCGGGCCTGAATCCGTCGAACGTGTACTACGGTGCGCCCAGCGACTACAACGCCGGTGGGGCGAGCTACGGCACACTCAGCTGGCTGCACCGTTTCAACGATGGCGGCGCATTGCGCTCGACGTTCCGCTACGGCACTTACGACCGGGACCAGCGCGCCAGCACCATCCGCTTCTGCCAGCAGTCCACCAACAGCTCCGGCATGGTCAACAACCCGGATTGCCCGACCACACCACAGGGCCTGGACACAATCAGCGACGCGACCCTGCTGAACCGCGGCACCAACAACAAGGTGCAGGACATGAACAGCGGCTATCTGCAGTTCGACTACACCAATCGCTTCAACTGGTTCGGCACGAGTAACGAAGTGCTGGCGGGGCTGGATCTGGCGAATGAGGACTTCTCGGGCTTCGCGATGATCACGCCACCCGGTGTGACGCTGGACAAGAACTCGCCCCGGACCACACTGGGAACACCGGACAACGGCTACGGCTGGGTCGATGAGTCGTTGCGCATCAAGCGCCAGCAGGCGGCCTTCGAAGCCCGCGCAGTCGGCGTCTTCGCTCAGGATCTGATCCAGGTTGCGGATTTCTGGAAGGTGCTGGTCGGCCTGCGCTACGACTACTTCAAAGGCGACTACCAGACCTACCAGACCGCGGACGGCGGCGAGGTGGCGCCGGGCACTCTCACCGCCGATCGGGGCCGCTCGGACGGCGAGTGGAGCGAACGCTTCGGCGTGCTCTACCAGCCAACGCAGTCGATGACCTACTACTTCTCGTACGGCACCTCGTTCAACACCTCGGGCGACACCTATGCCTACGACTTGCCTGGCTCGAACACGCCGCCGGAATCGAGCCGCAATATCGAACTCGGCGCCAAGCTCGATCTGTTCAACAACCTTCTGAGCACGCGCTTGTCGATCTTCAACAGCACCAAGTTCCACGAGCGCAACCGCGATTCGCCCAACGGCACACCGATCGAAGACTACCTGCTGTCGGGGCGACGCCATGCCACCGGCATCGACATCGACATCGCCGGGCGCATCACGCCAAAGTGGGACATCTTCGTGTCCTACACCTGGATTCCAGACGCCGAGATCGATGCCGGCAACCCCGATGGTTCCGCCATCTCGGGCGAACGGGTGGGCCAGCGCCCGTCGCTCACACCGCGCAACAGCGGCTCGGTGTGGACGACCTACCAGGTGCTGCCGCAACTTCGGCTCGGCGCCGGAATCACCGCACGCAGCTCGCAGACGCCCAACCGGAACCCACCCGGCGTCGTCGCCCCCAGCTTCGTCACAGGCGATGTGATGGCCGAGTACAACTTCAGCGACCGTATCGGATTCATGTTCAACGTCACCAACGTCACCAACACCTACTACGCCGACAGTTTGTACACGGGCCACTACATCGTCGGCGCACCGCGCACGATCACGGGCACGCTGACCATGCGGTTCTGAAAGCACCATGCTGGTCCACGTCAAACAGGTTCTAGACAGCAGCGAGCTGAGCGCAGCGCGCGCCATCCTTCAGGGGGCGAAGTGGGGCGACGGCCGCGTCACCGCCGGCGTGCAATCGGCGATGGCCAAGAACAACGAACAGCTGGACCAGCAAGGCGAAGCCGCCAAGGCCTTGCAGCCGATCGTGCTGCAGGGCCTGAATCGGCACATGGATTTCTTCTCTGCCGCGTTGCCCAAACGGGTCTTCCCGCCGCTGTTCAACCGCTACGGTGGCGCCGCCAATGCATTCGCAAACCACGTCGACAACGCCGTGCGCTTCATTCCCGGCACCCAGGGCGAACGGGTGCGCACCGACATCAGCTGCACGCTCTTCCTGAGCGAGCCCGGCGACTACGACGGCGGCGAGCTGGTCGTCGAGGACACCTTTGGCAAGCAGGCCGTCAAGCTGGCGGCCGGCGACATGGTCATGTACCCAGGAACCAGTGTTCATCGCGTCGAGCCAGTGACACGCGGCCAGCGCGTGGCGAGCTTCTTCTGGGTAGAGAGCATGGTTCGCAGCGACGAGCAACGGCGCATGCTCTACGAAATGGATCGCCACCTGATGCGCCTGCGCAGCACGGTCGGCGAAGACGAACCCGCCGTCATCGGCCTGACCGGGCTGTACCACAACCTGCTGCGCGCATGGGCCGATGTCTGAGCGGCCCTCACACGGCAATGCAATCGAAAGGACCCGAACTATGAAGACCCTGATCCTGGCCTGCGCCTTGGCCGTTACCTTTGCCACCGGTGCCGCACTGGCGCAAGAGCACAAGGAGCGGTGCGAGCCGATCCCCAAGGAAGAATGGCGGCCCCAGGCCGACCTGGAAAAGATGCTCGTCAACAAGGGCTGGAAGATCTCGCGCGTGAAGAGCACCAATGGCTGCTATGAGGTCTATGGCCGCGACGCGAAGAACGACAAGAAGGAAGTCTTCTTCGACCCGAAGTCATTTGAGGTGGTGACTGCGCCGCAGTAGTAGCAGCAGCGCACGGCGGCTCGCGATGGGCAGAAGGCTGCGCGTGTGGGATCCGCTGGTGCGCCTGCTGCATTGGGCGCTGGCGATCTCGCTGCTGGTGTCGTGGCTCGGCACCTTTGCCATTGCCGGCGCGCACCAGCCGGCGGGCTACCTGGCGTTGGCATTGGTGCTATCGCGCGTGGCGTGGGGCTTTGTCGGCGGCACCTACGCGCGCTTCACCCAGTTCGTGCGCGGGCCGCGCGCCACCTGGGCTTACCTGCGCGCCATGTGTCGGCATGCCGAACCGCGTCACGTCGGTCACAACCCACTGGGCGGCTGGATGGTGCTGGCATTGCTGGTCTGTGTCTGCGGCCTCGCGCTGACCGGCTGGCTCTACACGACCGATGTGCTGTGGGGAGATGAAACGGTGGACAGGCTGCATCAGATGCTGGCCTGGGGGCTGCTGGCGCTGGTGTGCCTGCACGTCGCGGGCGTGGCGTTCACCAGCTGGCGCCAGCGCGAGAACCTGATCGGTGCGATGTTCAGCGGCGAGAAGGCAGAAGGCCTCGAGCATGGGAATCGCTGAGCTCGGGGCAGCGGCGGGATCGCCGTGATTTGAGGCGCACCGCCGCCGCGTTCAGCGCGGCAGGTCGACGCGCTCAGTGCGCTTCTTGCCGTAGTTGGAGCTGGCGTAGACGCCGTGCACGGAGCACACCGTGGAGGGGCAATCGCCGCTTGCCGTGTGCGTCGACTACAGCGCCGGCAGGGGCGGTGCCCTCGTGGCGTATCGGTGGAATCGCGGCGGCCTGCTGAGTGCCGCCGAGGGCTGCCCGCGAGGTGACACCACGCAGCGGCGGCGGCCCTTCACATGGCCGTCAGCGAAATTTGGAAATCGGGATCTTGCGCGCCCACCAGTGCGCGCTGCCACATGTTTCCAGGCGACCCGCCATGGCGGACGGCGACTCAAGCACTGGATCAGATCGTCGCGGCCGAACCGGCGGTTCACGATCTCACCAGTGCCGCCGTCGACCCCATATCTGGACCACTCGCTTCGCTACACTCTTCAGGACGCTGCAGGTACGCGAATAGACCTCGTCGTGCCCTTCACACTGACCGTTAGCTTTGCGGATTCGAATCGAGACATGCGAAGGTCGCCGATGAGTCGGGACATGCCGGCCACCATCCCGGGTTCATCGCCGAAAAACAGCAGCCCTTGAAGCTGCGCTTCCCGGAAGCAGCCCATCGCCAATGTGCGCAGCCGACCCAAACCGGAACTCCGCCCACTCGGTCGTGTTGCCCGGAAGCGGTCACCTAATCCGCGCAGTCTCAGCGCCCGACGTGCCTTCGCCACGGCCATTTGCACGTCCTGCCGATCTACGTCGACCCCTTGGTGTGGGTAGGCGCCCGACCATCCGCTGGGTCGCAAGGCCCACGCCCACATTGAACGACCTTGCCGACTTGATGTGGGTGATGTCGCCGCGCGTGGCACCGGTGCACCGGCGCGCGATGCCCCAAGCCCGGCGCGTTAGACGATAGTCCCCTCACCTCTCGCCAAGCGGATCATGAATAGGAAGCCGGGATGCCCGCGATGCCTCAGACGTCATCCGATCGGTCTCACTTCTCTGTCTGCCGATTTAGCTGACCCCGCACATAGTCGACGTGCTGCCGCAATGTGTAGACCCGGTCCGAAAGGTCGAGCGGGAACTTGGCTTGGACGAGCTCGTCCTCGATCCGATCAAGCTGTGCGTTGACCTTGTGCCGTTCTTGGTCATCGAGTGTGCGCGCCGCCAAGTCCTTCTCCAGAAATTTCAACTCGCCGTAGCGGCGGTAGAGGCCACTTTGCTGGCGCCGGGCGATCGCCTCCGGCAAGAGGCGGACCAGCGGAATCAGTATGGCCGCCAGCGGTACAAGCAGCAAGACCAGACGCTGCACCATGTTCGCCATCCAGAACGGAAGATAGCTTTGCAGGAAGGGTCGGCCATCCCTGAAGTAGCGCTCGGCTTCCGGCGCCAGCGGGAAGTCTGTTCCTTTCGGGCTGGGAAATTCACCGACTCCGTGGATGAGGGTCGATCCCCGGTGAACTTGCTGCGCGGCCTCGAGCAACAAGTACGCCAACGCGGGGTGCAATTCTTCGCGCACGACCAGGTTGGCGGTGGTGGCCAGCAGGGTGATGTCCCGATCGGGCAGGTCGCGTTGCGGATCGACCGAGCCGCGCTTCAGGCTCACCGTCTGAAAGTACCCGAATCGTCGCGCCAGGCCTTCGACATGGTCGAGCGAGGCCAGGCGCATCGAGCCGTCGGATAGCAGGCGCTGCACGGCTGGGGCCTGGGATGCCGCGACGATGATCGCGGCATCGATCTGGTGGCGATGGAGCATTTCCACGACCGCCATGCCGCCTTCGCTCACGAAGGTCGTAGGTGCGGAGGACTGGCCGTCGGCCGCGAGGCCGTAGGCCGCTAGGATCTGCATCGCCACCTTGTGGTTGCCACTGCCTGGGACACCGACTGCGATGCGCTTCCCGGCCAGGACGTCGAGACCCTTCGACACGTCAAGCGTGTGGGTGAAGATCCAGACCGGCTCGAAGGCGACGGTTGCCAACGAACGCAGCGGCGTCGACTCGGCCAGCGCATCGGTATCTAGCGCCAACGGCCCGGTGCCACCCTGAACGAAAGCGACAGAGACCGACCCGTCGTAGAGCCGCGCCAGGTTCTCGATGCCACCGCTGGAGTTGCGTAGTTCGAGCTTGATGCCATTGGCCTCGAGGATCTCCCGATAGCGCTGCCCAAACTGGTGATAGGCCCCGTCGGCGACGCCCGTGCTCATCACGAGCGTTCGCGGCGGCAAGGGGCTGACGAACCGCAGCACTGTCCAGATCACGGCCACGAGAATCGCGACAAACACGGTCCAGAAGATCATGCGCCGATGGCTTTGCATAGCAAACTCCCTGAAGGCCCCCTGATTCTGAAATCCGGCGGTGGGGTTCGACCGTCAATACGCCTTGGCGCGAACGATCGCGGTGCACTAACTCCACGTCCTCGCCGATGTCAATGTCCAAACACTCCGGGGCAACAGGGTGTCGCTGAATCGCGTCCACTTCCCATGCGTTCAGGGTGGATCATTTCGGCGCCAAGTGGGTCAGGCCAGCGCCGGCCTGGAGGGCAGCATCGTCGACGCTCAGGTGAATGTCCGCCAAGCGCCGCTTGTCGGCCTCGTAGCTGCGCGCTGCGACGATGAACAGCAGCGCGGCACCCAGGCTCGCGAGCGGGATCAGCGCCAGCGCGTTCTGCAGCCCGAGTGCGTCGGATAGCATGCCGGCCACGAACGCCCCGGCGGCAAGACCGAGCAGGTTCTGGATCAGCGTGACCATCGCTGCAGCCGTCGCACGCAGGCCAGGGTGGATGACGTCCATCACCACTGCAGGGATGGCGCCGATGGTGCAGGTCAGCCCGAAGCCGCCGGCGGCGATCAGCGCGAATTGAAGCGGCCCGGGCGGCAACGCACCGAACGCGAAGCTGAGCAGCGCCAGCGTGAGCAGGCACGCGCCGGCAACCAGGTACAGCTTGCGGCGCGGCTGCTTGCGCCCGGCGCGGTCGGCCAGGTTGCCCCAGACCACCGCACCGACCGCGCCGAGCAGGATCACGATCGCGGCCTTGAGGCCGGCCTGATCCGGCGCCAAACCGTAGTAGCGGTTGAGGAAGCTGGGCATCCAGGTGTACATCGTCGACAGCACGAACAGTTGTAGCGCGCTGCCCAGGCACACGAGCACGGCAGTGCGCGGCTCGAGCAACGCCGCGGCGATGACGCGCACCGAACCCGGCTTCGCCGCGGCGTTCTTGCCTTGCCCGGCCGGCAGCGGCACGGTCTTGTAGTCGCGCACGAACAGGAACGCCAGCGCTAGCAGAAGGCCCGGAATGCCGACGATACCGAACGCCGCGCGCCAACCCCAATGCTGCGAGATGAAGCCGCCCAGCACCACGCCAAGCACCGAGCCGAGCGAGGCTGCAGCGAGAAAGGCGCCGAGGATGGTGCTGCGCAGCCTCTGCGGGAAGATGCTCGCCAGCAGCGCGCCGGCGGCGGAACCGTAGCCCGCCTCGCCGAGCCCGATGGCGGCCCGTCCCGCGAACAGTTGCCCGTAGTTGCGCGTGAAGGCGCAGGCAATCGTCGCCAGGCTCCATGCCGTGGCCATCACGCAGATGCTCTTGACGCGGCTCCAGCGGTCGGCGAGCAGAGAGATCGGCACCGTGCCGAGCGCCACCGTGATCGACACCACTGACACCAAGGCGCCGAGCTGCTTGTCCGACAGGTCCCACTCGGCCTTGAGGTGAGGGAACATCGAGACGACGATCTGACGATCGATGTAGTCGAACAGCATCAGCGCGAAGGTCATGGCGAAGACGAACCAGGCGTAGCGCTTCGAGACAAGGTAGTCGTCGCTTTGGGCTTGCGACTCGTCGGATGGGGGCAAGTGCATGTTGTCTCCTTGGTCAGGCCCGCCGCCGTGTTGCGTCAGGTTGCCCTGTTGTCAACGCGAGGCTTCTGGTCGCCTCGACATGACTGCCATTGTTTGGCAGCCGGCTCGAGCCGGCTTAACATTGAGGGACATTCACTTACCAATACGGGACACAACAAGAGCCACTCACAACACCGCGGAGCGTTGTTTTTTCCGCGTGCTGATGTCACTGCTGATCTTGCCAAGGTCCAATCGAGTTGTGCCAAACCGCGGAGAAAGCACATGACGAAAACCGATAGCGTCTCGCTGTGGGACACCATGGACCACGCCCCCTCGCCCAAACAAAGGGCATTCCTGCGCTACCTCACCGCGGTCCTGGTGGATCTCGTGATCCTGAATTTGTTCATCGAGTACGGGGACCACATCGTGGCCGCCTCATTCACGGTCACCCTGTTCGCCGCCGTGCTGTTGCAGGCCCTGCTGAAGCTGACGATCAACCTGGAGCATCGGGTCGCCGCCTACTTCAACGCCAAGCAGGGAGGCTTCGCAAAATTCATGCGCTTCTTCTCGGCGTGGCTGCTGCTGTTCGGGTCCAAGTTCGTCATTCTCGAAGCGATCGCCTTCGCATTCGGCGACCGCTTGCTCTTCGGCGGACGCTTCCATGGGATCGTCACCCTGATCGTGGTCGTGGTGGCGATGCTCGCGGTCGAAGCGCTCATCGTGAAATTCCACCGCAGCCTGCGCTGAGGGTGCCGGGCTGAGTTGTCCGAGATCAGCGTGTGCACCCCCTCAGCCTGTTCGTTGCTCGAATTGCACCTTGATCAACTGCTGCAGGATCACCATCAGCCCCGCGCTAGTCATGCCAAACATCAGGACCCCATTGGCCGCCTCGAGCGGGCCCAGCAGCTTCCAGCGTGCGCTCATCACCACGTCGCCATAGCCCAACGAGGTGAAGTTGACTGCTGAGTGATAGACCGCTTCATACAGTTCGCTGAATTCGCCCAACCCGATGAACAACACTCCCCAGATCGTGATCTGGATGACGTTGTTCAGCACCATGATGATCATCACGATCAGCAGCGGGCGGACATTCGCGATCAGTCCGCGGCCGGGTGCCATCGGGCCTGACTGCCGCATGTAGAAGCGCACGCTCCAGAAAGTGAACGTCGCCTGCACCGTCAGACACAGCAGCATGACCGGCAGCCCGATGGTCAGATTCCTCAGCATGGTGCGGTTGTTCAGGCGCGCTCAGAAGTTCGACCGGGGTGTCGCTTCAACGACGTCAGCCATGCCTCACGTCCCTTTCGCGATGCGTTCCAGTTCCTCAGCAAGAATCGGCACACCGAGGTTGCTCGCCTGCAGACCCTGAGAGACACAGATCTTGAGTACTTCCATGATCTCTTCCATCGTCGCGCCAAGTCTCAGCGCCGTCTGGATGTGGCGGCGTGTTCCCGGCGCGTACATGTGAGTGATCGAGGCGTCGACGGCGATACTCAGAAACTCCGCCAGTTTGGGCGTGAGGATCCCGCTGGTGTAGACCGGCAGGCTCGCCGCGATGATGGCCTCCGTCCAGACCGGGTCGATCTCGAAGAATCCATCCCAACCCGTGTTCCATTGGCCCGCGGCCTTCATCGTGTCGCAGACCGGCGTCGCTGCCGTTCCTTTCGGCCCCAGTTTCACACCGGCCGCCTTCGCTTCTTCCAACAGGATCGGTGCGCCCAGGCTGGAGGTGTGGATCGACAGCAGGGACGCGATCTTGAGGATCATCAGGATCTCTTCGCGGGTCGCACCGGCCTCGAGCGCTCCGCGAATATGGCGGCGGGTTCCGCCCTCGCTCAGGTTCGTGCAGGCCGCATTCACCGCGATGCTGATCAGTTCGACGTCCTTGCGCGGCAGGATATTGCTCGTCCATGGACTGTCGGAAAACTTGAGGCACTGATCGACCCAGGCAGGGTCCCATTCGCGAAGCTTGGCCAGCGTAGGGCTGTCCCACGGACCGGCTGCGCGGACGGGGCCAGAAGTTGTTTGCTTTGTCGGGTTCATGTTTTTCCTTTCTGTTCAACGGGCTGTTTTCATGGGCTCCCCTATCCGCCTTGCGGCAGAGGAGTTCTGGATCTCGAGATGCGCCAGCGCTCGAGTCCCCACACCGTTGTCGATGCGTAGAGCGCTACCAGGACGAAGAGGCCCGCGCGCATGGCAGAAGCGACATAGACATCGGCGCCATTCGCGGAATCCGCGATGGCGGGCCCGAGCACGAAGAACATCGTCATCAGGACGTTGAGCCAGTACGATGGAGGGAAAGGTGTGACCTTGATGCGGAAGAGCCTCACGCCGACCCAGAGCGATACGGCCGCAGTCCACAAGGCGAACATCCACAAGTTTGGTCGCAGCGTGAGGCCGCCCCAGACCACCATCGCCAGGACGGCCCCCACCACGGTGGACCCCACCAGCTCGCGCGCGGCCGTGCGCGCGTTCGTGCCGCTGGCCTGGTGTCCAATGCCGACCGTCTTCATGACGCATTGCAGAAACATGGCCGGGTTCATGAGCGCGAGCAAGAACACCGGCATCACGACCACCCAGGCCTGCAGGGCGATCCGATGGGCCGCCTCCGGGCTGGCGCCCGCGGGTGCCGACGCGACGTTCGCCGGCCCGGGAGCATCCGCAAACATGGCGTGCGCGAGGGCACTGGCCAGCACGCCAATGATGAGCGCGATCCCGGTCGTCCGGGCCAGCACTGTGGTCGCCGCCTGATCGGCGACGCCAGCCACGGGAATGAACACGAGGGCGACATGCATGAAGAGCGTCAGCGGGTTTGCCTTGCGAGCGCTGGTGTAGGACACCGTGTAGAACAATGCGCCGGTCAGCAGGACGCCGGTCACCGGATAGTGTTCCAGCAGCGGGACCATCAGATCACCTGCCAGCAATAGCGCCGCGACGACGAGGCCCAGCACCACGCCCTTGACAAGCGGGATCGGCGGTCCCGGTTTGCACAGCAAGGTCATGGTCATCACTGGGGCCATGAACGCCGCTTCCAGCCCGGCTCCCCAGGCGATCGCCACGGAAAGGGCCATTCCGACGCCCAACCGCAGCACGGCTTTGTCGGCGTTCAGCATCGGCAATCAATAGAGATACGAGAAGTAGCTCATTGCCTTGATGAAGACGTCGGCAAGCCAGTTCATCACCGCGTGGTCTCCCGTGTAGACCAGCACGTCGGCCTGGCCCCCGATGCGCACCCCGCGCAGCCGCTCGCGTTCTGACGGGTCGAACTCGACCGCGACCGGGAAGCGCTGCGCCTGCCGCAGCCAATCGCGGCTGTTCTGCACCTGTGGCAGGGTGCCCGGTTGAGCCTGATTGCCGGCACTGATACCGGTCCCGACACTGCGTATGCGTCCCTTCAACACTTCGCCAGGAATCGCGTCGAGCACGATCGCCACCTTGTCACCGGGCTTGATGTTGCCGAGGTTGTTTTCGGTCATGTCGGCGCTGATCCACAGGTCGTGGATGGCGATGAGGGTCATCGCCGGCGCGCCGACCTGCGCATACAGCCCGACATCGGTGCGCAGGTCGGTCACCGAACCACCGGCAGGCGCGACCACTTCGGTACGTTTGAGATCCAACTCGGCCTTCTCGATCGCTGCGCGGGCACTCAACAGTTGTGCGTTCTTGTCGCCACTCAGCCCCGCGGTGTCCTGCGCGCGGCGCAGGTCCGCTTCGGCCTTTGCCACCTGACTCCGGGCCGTGAGCCGGGCGGCCTGCGCGTTCTGCACGCGGCGGGTGGAGATCGCGCCCGGGTCTTCCTTGTAGATTTGCTCCAGCCGTGTTGCATCCTGCTCAGCGAAGACGTTGCCTGCCTCAGCCGCCCGCAGCGATGCCCTGGCTGAGCGCACCGACGTGGTAGAAGCATCGACCGACTGACGCACGGTCTCATAGTCTGAGCGGCTACGTTGCAGCGCGATCCGATACTGGGTCGGATCGATGTCGAACAGGCGCTGCCCGGGCTGCACGTCATCGTTGTTCTTGACGTACACCTTCACCACCGTGCCCGCGACCTGCGCTGCCACCGGCACCACGAAGGCCTGCACCCTGGCCTGAGTCGTGTACGGGGTCAGCCGATCCGAGACGAAGTACCAGGCCAAGCTGGCGGCGATCAGGATCAGTACGACGATCTGGCCGACGCGGGACCCCTTGCCCGGCTTGGGCGGCGGCGACGACTCCTCGATCGGGACCGGCGTCGCGGCGGGCTTTGCGGATGCTTCACTCATGGTGTCGGAGTTCCGGGAATGTTGGGGGGAGCATCGACTCCAGGCGGCGGTAGCGGGACTGCGCGCAGATTCTCCCAATCACTGGGCTTGCCCATGGTCTCGCCCGTTTGTTCATCCACCACGGGTCTGCCTCGCCCTTGCTCCCAGCCACCCCCCATGCCCTTGTAGAGGGCAATCAGGTTCTGCGAGACATCGCCTCGGCTGATGACCAGACGCTCCTGCTGGCTGAAAAGCGTTTGTTGAGAGTCGAGCACGCGCTGGAAGTCGGTGAGTCCTTCGCGGTACTGGATAGTGGCAAGGTCCAGCGAGCGCCGCGCGGCTTTCACGCCTTCTACAAGAAGCGCGACCTCCTCCCCGGTTTTCGCGAACCCGACGGCGGCGTCGTCGACCTCGCGGGCCGCCCGCAACACGGCGTCCTGGTACTGCGCATAGAGTTGCTGGAAGCGGGCGTCCTGCAGCAGCACCTGGTTGGTGAGCCGGCCATGGTCGAAGACGTTCCAGACCAGGCTTGGCCCAATGCCGAGGGTCAGCGCCCGACTCGACCCGCCGAGGGACACGGCCGAAATCCCCACCGATCCGAACAGCGAGATCGACGGATAGAGATCCGCCACGCTCACGCCGATCAGCGCCGACTGAGCGGCCAGTTGCATTTCTGCGGCCCTGACGTCTGGCCGGCGGCGCAGCAGGTCGGCGGGCACGTCGACGATGACGGCCAACCCGGCCTGCGGGATGACGTTCTCGCCCGGGGCCATTTCGGGCAAAGGCCCCGGGGCTCGTCCGAGCAAGGTGCTCAATGCATTCTGCGTCTGCCGCAGGATGCGCTCCAGCTCGGGGATTCTGGCCAGCGTACCCTGGTACTGGGCCTTGGCCTGCTGCACATCCAGTTCGGTGTCATTGCCGCGCCTGAATAGCAGCTCGGTGATGTCCAGGCTGCGCTTCTGCAGAACTGCATTTTCGCGAGCGATCAGGAGCCTCACTTCCACCGTACGGATCGAGCAGTAGAAGCCGGCCACTTGCGCGGCCATCAGCACCTGCACGTCGTCGTACTGGGCAACGCTGGCGAAATAGCCGGCATCCGCGGACTCGATGGCGCGCTTGAACTTGCCCCAGAAATCGATCTCCCAACTGATGCCGAATCCGGCGTTCAAGGCCAACGACGTGGTGTCCGATCCACCCGACCTCCACTCCCCTGCGCCGATCGCCGCGCTTGTTGCCTGCTGTATCTGCGGGTAGAGCGTGCTGCCGGCGATGCCGAGTTGTGCGCGCGCTTCGATGATGCGCATGCCGGCGATTCGCACGCTGGGACTCGCGCGCTGTGCCTCGGCCACCAGCTCGACGAGCACGGGGTCGTTGAAATTCCGCCACCACTCCTGCGTCTGCCCGCCGCGTGTGCTGAGCCTGTCTGCAGCAAGTGTTTCGACGGAGCCGCCCGACCAGCCCGCCAGCCAGGGCACTTGGGGGGGCTTGAAGTCGGGCCCGACCGTGGTGCAGGCGCCGAGCAGCATGGCACTCAACAGCGCCAGCGCACGGACAACCAGTCGACCCACGGGCATGCAACGCATCACCTCACTCCGCTGCCTGCGATTTCCGCTCCGGCGCGGCGGGCGTGTCCGGATCGTTGGCGACCCAGCGCATGAAGATCTGATAGCCCAGCGCGAGCAGGGTCGCGCCGACGAACATGCCGAGGATGCCGCTGCTGGCCATGCCGCCCAGGGCGCCGAGCAGTATCACGGGCATCGGCGCATCGACGCCACGGCCCAGCATCAGCGGTTTCAGGACGTTGTCGAGCATGCCGGCGACGGCGAGCAGCACGGTGTAGGCGGCGGCGGCCCCCGTTCCATGGTCGCTGCCCATCCAGAGGTAGGCGATGGCTGGCAGCGTGACGAGCAACGCCGGGATCTGCGCGATACCCAGCACAAGCACGATCGCGGCCAGCGCACCGGGGAACGGCACGCCGGCCAGCATCAACACCAAGCCCACGACGATGGCCTGGATGAAGGCCACACCGAGCACACCCTGGGCCACCGCGCGAATCGTGGCGGTGGACAACCTTGCAAACTCTTCGCCGCGCCCGGCACCGACGAAACGGTCGAAGATGGCCCGGGCGCTGCCGGCCCCCGACCTGCCGAACGCCATGATGATGCCGGAGATGATGAAGGAGCCCAGGAACAACAGCACCGCAATGCCGATGCCGGCCACCACGCCCAGCGCCACCTTGGCCAGGTCGCCCATCTTGGGTTGTAGGCCATGAATGACGCCCGGCAGGTCGGCATGGGCTTGGGACCACATCGCATGCAGCTTATCGCCGACCACCGGCCAGTCGGCAACGCTTGCCGGGGGTGCGGGAATCTGCAACGTGTTGCTCTGCACGCTGGTGACGAAGGTGTGCAGCGAGTCACCCAGTGAGGCCATCAACACGGCCGTGGGCAGCACGATCAACACCACGCCAGCGAGCACCAGCAGCGTGGCCGCCCGCCCCTGCTTGCCGCCGATGCGGCGGGCCAGCGTCTGATGCAGTGGGTACAGCGTAACGGCCAGGATCAGCGCCCACGCCATCAGCGACACGAACGGCGCGAAGACCTGGTAGCACAGCACCACCAGGACGAAAACCAGCCCGGCTCGGATGAGCACGTCCAGCAGTTTGCGGGTCAGCCGCTGTTCGAGGTTGCGGTCGGGGCTGAGGGGCCAGCTCATGGCTTCTTCCTCCAGCACGCGGCGTCCAAGCGCGCTTCTTCGATCCGCATCTTTTCGGCGTCAGGGCTCATGCTTTGTTCTCCTTCGGTTGGGCCTGCGCTTCAATTCTTCTGCTCTGGCGGCTGCGCAACCAGCTTGATGCCCACGTCCATCAGCAGCCGCTTGAACTCCGGCGAATCGGCGATGATGGTTCCCGCCGCCGCACGCAGTCGGTCGACGGCCTCGGCAGGCAGGACGAACGTCGTCGGCTGCTGGTTCAGGTAGTCCAGTTCCGCCTTGTCCTTCAGTGCGGGGAACGACACGTCAATGGCGTAGATCTCCGGACCTGGCACGCGCAACGCAGCGGCCACCGCGGGGTCCGTGTTGCTTGCCATCACGGCCGAGTTGCGGATCAAGCGCATCGTCTGCCAGCGCGCCGCCGTGTCCTTCAGCAGTTCGGTGGCCTCGTAGGAGTAGGCGTCGATCGGCGTGCCCGCGGCCTTGAGCAGAATTTCCACGGTGCCCGGCGGGGTCTCGGATCGATCCCATTGCGTGGGCGGCAACGACAGCGAATTGACGATGAAGACGACGATTCTTTTCGCACTGTCGAGCGGCGTCTTCACCCCGGCTTCGTGCAGGGCCTGCAGAACTTCCAGCGAATCGAGCACACCGCGCATGCCCACGTTGTCGGACACGCCGCCGTCCACCAGATGGATGAATGGCCGGTCGGCGCCGTCACCGTAGGCTTGCAATGCCTTGATCGAGCGGATGGCTCGCGCGGCAGGCCGCGGCGGATTGTCGGTGTCGGTGAAGCGATCGACCCAGTCGGGCAGCTTCGTGTGGCAGCTCCCGCCATAGTTGTTCAGCGTGATCGGCGAGAGCACCACCGGTACCGCGGACGAGGCCGCCGCGGCGCGTGACAGCGGCACCGCACTCAGGTCCGAACACAGGATGTCGAAGGTGCTCTGATTGAAGACCAGCCGCGAGCCGGTCGAGATGTCGGTCGCGGAGGCAAGAATCAGCGGTCCCTTGCCGCGTTCGAGATCGCCGAACGTCGCGCCGTTGAAGAGGATTTCGTCATACAACTGGGCCGCCAGTTCGGAACGACCCCAGCCCGTCGACCACAGGCTTCCCCAGTTGCCCGGGTTGAGCGTGCGTCTGATGATCTCGCCTTGGACGTCGCGTTTGAGGAATCGCTGCTCGTAGTCGGCGAACAGCTTGTCGCCATACAGGCCATAGGCGAGCGCGGTGAAGCTGCCGCCCGACACGCCCGTGATGATGTCGACCTGGTCGAGCAGGCGGCCGGTGTTGCCTTTGGGGCCAACCACTTCGGTACGCCGCAGGAACTCGAGCACACCGTACGAGAAGGCGGCGGCGCGCGTGCCACCACCCGAGAAGGCGAGGATGACCAGGCTGTCCTTGTTCTCGACCTGCGCCTGGTGCGTTTCAAAGCGATAGCCGCTCTTCGGGTCGGCTTGCGCGATCGGCGGGTTGACTGGGCGGGTGGCACAGCCACCCAGGAGCAGGAAGCCGGCGATCAGCCACCCCGGTACGCGGAGTCGGGTCATCATGTCTCCTGGTAAGGTGTCACACTCTGAACGGCAGTGCTGTCAGCGGACGAATCGGCCACCGGCCTGACCTTCGTCGGTCGCAGCCGGGGCCCGCTCACGCCAGCCGGGCTATTGCTGCTGCTTGCCACCCTTGATGTTGCCGACGACGCCGCCGGCGACTGCGCCGATGGCCGCGCCGGTCCAGCCGCTGCCGCCGGAGATGGCGGCGATGCCCGCCCCCGCCGCGGCGCCGATGGCCGCCCCGCTCGCCGTTCCCTGCTGCTGCGGCGTCATGTTCGTGCATCCGATCATGCCCGCTGCGGCCGTGATGGCCAGAATCCATCCAATGCGTTTCATGCCCTTTCTCCTTTACTTGTTTTTCTGCAAACCGGGCACGACCACCTGGAACCAGATGGTTTCGATGACCGGCCGCTGCAACTGATCGGGATGTCCCGCATACCAGCTGTCAAGCCCTTCGCGCACGCTGTCGAGCGTCTGCCCCTTCAGTCCCCGCGCAAAGCGCGGAACCACGCTCTGCGTGTCGGCTGACGGGTTCGCGCCCTGGAAACCAGCCTCGACCTGGAAGGCATTGGCAATGCCGATCAGGTACACCCGCTTCAACTGCTCCGACGACTTGGTCCAGTGTTCACCGGTCACCAACGGAACATCGTCCGCGCGCGCACTGCTGCACGCGATCGTCAACGCCAGGCTGGCCGCGCCCACGGCCCAACGCATCTTATGTTTCATTGCCATAAATTTCTCCACAAGAGTTGAACATTTCCGTCGTTCGGCAGGCCGGCCGACGGTACCCCGCGTCGCGGTCTCACCGCATCGACGCGTTCCCTGCAACATCAGAAGAGCACCCTTCAAAAGATTCTCGATGCTTGCCTATGCCACCTGAATCCCCCTCCGCTTGGCCACCTTCGAAAGTGCCTCGAAATCGCGCTCGGTCTGCTTGGCATAGGCGTTTGCGCTCGTGGGATGCTGGAAGTATGGGTCAGCAGATTGAGCTTTCGATCAACGCGCCAGGAACAGGAACCCGACCACCAGCAGCGCCAGAAACACCGTCTCGCTGACCATCAGCACGATCGGCCTGAAGCCCACCGTCGCAAACTCCTTCAGGTGCGATTTCATGCCAATGGCGGCCATCGACACCACCAGCAGCCAGGTCGACAGCGTCTGCAGTGCCTGCTGCAGGGCAGGTGGAATCAGCCCGGCGCTGTTGATGGCCACAAGCATGGCAAAGGCGACCACGAACCACGGCAGCAGTGGCGGTTTCTTCGCACCCGCCAGCCCTGCGTTGTGCAGCTTGCGGTACGACAGCGTGATCACCAGGATCACCGGCAGCAGCATTGCCACGCGCAGCAGCTTGACGATCGTCGCGACGTCGCCGGTCTCCTTGCCCATGCTGTAGCCCGCGCCGACGACCTGCGCGACATCGTGGATCGTGCCACCGAGAAAGATGCCGGCGGGTTCTTGAGCAAACCCCAGCAGGCCGACGATCATCGGGTACAGCACCATTGCCAGCGTCGACAGCGTGCTCACGCCGATGACGGTGAAGATGGTGGCGCGCTCCTTGACCTTGTCGTCGGCATGCGCGGGCATCACCGCCGCGATGGCCATCGCCGCCGAGGCCCCGCAGATCGCTACCGCGCCGCCGGTGAGGACGCCGAAGCGGTTGCGATAGCCCAGCATTCGCGCCAGCAAGATGCCGAAGCCGATGGTCAGTGCCACCGCGCCGACGACCATAGCGATCGGCCCTGCGCCCAGCGCCGTGATCTGCGCCAGCGTGATGCGCACCCCGAGCAGCGCGACGCCGATGCGCAGCAACGTGCTGGCGGAGAACTGGATGCCGGGCACGCAGCGGCCTTCGGTGGACAGGAAGTTCATCGCCATGCCGAGGAGCAGAGCAAACAACAGCGCTGAGGCGCCGTAGTGCTCGGCCAGCGAGATCGCGGCCATGGCCACCACCACCGACACCAGCACGCCGGAGAACAGCCGGCTTGTCTGGGCTGGCCACGTCGAGATCGAAAGTGCAGTGGACATGATCTTCGCCGTGTCAGCCTGTGAACAGCCTGCATTCGCACTGCTGCGGCATCGTTCCGTTCATGGCGTTTCCTTTCCCACAGGGGTCGATTGATCTTGCGGTGAGGTTTCGTCAGGGCTCAGCATCACCATGCCTTCTTCGACTTGCACGGCGTACTTCTTTGCTTGCAGCGCCGGCGGGCCTGGCGGGCAGACACTTTCCAGGCTGAAGCTGAGCCCGTGTACCGGACACTTGACACGATTGCCCTGCACCTTGCCCTGGCTGAGCGAGCCGCCGTTGTGCGGGCAACTGTCCTCGATCGCGTAGACCGCATCGCCGATCCTGAACAGCGCCAGGTCGAGCCCGGCCTTGCAGACCCGCCGGCCGCGGCCCTCGGGCAACGCACTCAGTTCGATCAGGGGGATCGCCGCTGCCATCAGCGCTCCATGCTGCTGTTCGGGCTGAAGCGCTGAACCGCTCAGGCCGCCAAGCGCAGCGGCGCGCCGCGTTGGCCGGCACGACGGTTGGGTTCGTAGCCGATCCGGGCGAGCGTCTCGTCGGCGCTCTTGTATTGCGTGCCGATCTGGTAGATCTGCTTCGCTTCCTCGCCGGTGGCGACTTCGCGATACAGCTCACGGGCAATGCGCACCGTCTGCTCGATCTGCTTGACGCTGCTCAGGCGCTCGCCCTTGCGGCCCCAAAGGTTGTCCTCGACGCCGACGCGCACGTGCAGGCCCATCGCGATGGCCATCGTGTTCAGCGGCAGTACCGTGCGCATGATGCCCTCGATGGTCAGCACGGCGCCGGACGGCACGCGGCGGATGAACTCCATAGTGTTGACCGGGTTCGGGCCGTCCTGGCCGCCACCGATCATCACGTAGTTCAGCACCAGCGGGCCGGTGTAGACGCCGCGGCGGATCAGGCGCTCGACGGTCTCGAGTTGGCCGATGTCGCCGAGCATGAAGTGCGGCTGGATGCCGGCGGCCTGCAGGCGCTTCAGGTGTTCCTCGACGAAGGCCGGGCCGGCCGGGATCGTCATCTCGCGGTACGCTTCCTGGTAGGCCGGGTGAGCGAGCGAGGTGCCGGCGACGTCGTCGGCGCTCATCAGCTCGGTGATGTTCATCTGGTTGGTGTTGATCGCAATCGTCACCTGGTCGGGCTTGGGTTGCAGGTTGGCCAGCATGTGGCGCGTGTCGTCGTTCAACCACTTGGCATCGGCGCCGTCGCCTTCGGGGGCGAACGAGATCGAGCCGCCGACCTGCAGCACCATCTTCGGCACCGCGTCGCGCAGCCGCGCTAACAGTTCGTTGAACATCGACAGGCGCTTGCTGCCCTTGCCGTCGGCTTCACGGCAATGCACGTGCAGCACCGTGGCGCCGGCGTTGTAGCAGTCCACGGCCTTTTGCACCTGCTCGTCCATCGTCACCGGGATGTCGTCCGAATCGCCGGGCAGGAATTCCGGCCCGTAGGGAGCGACCTGGATCACCAGGGGTTGCTGGTTCTCGGGCAGCAGGGAGTCGTCGAGGAATTGCATGAGGGGGTCCTTTCGGTGTCGGTTGGGTCCGGGTCGGCCGTTGTGGCCTTGCCGTTGTCGTCAGTGGTGTGCATTTTTTGCGGTCGAACCGATTTCTACTTCACACTTCGGGACATTTACTTTCCATTTCGGGACGTTCCGAGCACCCGGACACCACGCGCCGGATTCCAGGTCCTCCACATGGTTTGCCCTGAATTGCATGCGGGGGTTGCGGGCGGCCTGTTTCCGATACATTGGCAACAGCACAACCCCTTCGAAGTAGGCCGCGATGAAACGACCTGTCTTGTTGCTAGCCCCGGCTCTTCTGGCGCTCGTGTTTGGCATCGGGGCGCGCGCACAGACCCCGGCCGTAAAGCCTCCGGCGCAGGCCGCCTCTGTTCCGGCAGCGGCTGCCAAGGCCGATCAGCGCGGCCTCGACCTCGCGACGAAGGCCTGGAAGGGCGACTTCGACGGCATGCTGGAACGCCACCAGATCAGGTTCTATGTGCCTTACAGCCGCTCGCTGTACTTCATCGACAAGGGCCGCGAGCGCGGCATTTCGGCCGACCTGATCCGCCAGTTCGAAGTCTGGGTGAACAAGAAATACGCAGTACAGCTCGGCAAGCGCCCGCTGACCGCGTACATCGTCGTAGCCACGCGCGACGAGATGTTGGCCGACCTGCTGGAAGGGCGCGCCGATGTCGCCGTCGGCAACATCAAGGTACTCGACCAGCTGCTGAAGTCGGTCGATTTCGTCGCCCCTGACGAAAAGGCTGTCAGCGTCGAGGTGCTGGTGACCGGCCCGGCCTCGCCGGCCATTGCCTCGATCGACGACCTTTCGGGCAAGACCGTGCACCTGCGCGAGGTCTCGAGCCAGACGCTGAGCATGAAGGCATTGAATGAGCGCTTCAAGCACGCAGGCAAGCCCGAAGCCAAGCTCGTCTACTTGCCAAACGCGCTCGAAGACGAGGACATTCTGGAGATGCTCAACGCCGGGCTGCTGCAGGCGATCGTGGTCGACGACTGGAAGGCGAAGATGTGGGCGCCGGTGCTGCCCAAGGTGAAGGTTCGCGAGGACATCGTGCTGCGACCGAAGGTCAAGATGGGCTGGGCGATCCGCAAGGACAGCCCGAAGCTCGCGGCCGAGTTGACCGAGTTCTATGCGTACTATGCCAAGGCGGGCGGCGTCTCGGCGCTGCAGCGGAAGTACATGGCCAGCATCAAGGCGCTGAAGAACTCGACAGCCTCGGAGGACCGCAAGCGCTTCACGGCGCTGATCGACAGCTTCAAGAAGTACGGCCAGCAGTACAACTTCGACTACCTCATGCTGGCCGCCCAAGGCTACCAGGAGTCGACGCTCAACCAGGAGGCCAAGAGCCATGTCGGCGCCATCGGAGTGATGCAGGTCATGCCCGCCACCGGCGCGGAACTCAAGGTGGGCGATATCCATCAGGTCGAGCCGAACATCCATGCCGGCGTCAAGTACATGGACCAGCTGATGACCCGGTACTTCAAGGACGCGAAGTTCGATGAACAGAACCGCACTCTGTTCGCGTTCGCCAGCTACAACTGCGGGCCTGGCAATGTCTCAAAAATGCGCAAGGAGGCTGTCAAACGCGGGCTCGATCCGGACAAGTGGTTCAACAACGTCGAGATCGTCACGGCGGAGAAGATCGGCATCGAGACCACGACCTACGTGCGCAACATCTTCAAGTATTACGCCGCCTACAAGCTGATGACGCAGGCGCTGGAAACAGCCGAGAGTGCGAAGCAACAGGTGCCTTCTGCTAAGAAGTAGGACAAGGTGCCCAGCGGCTGAGGCGCCGCGACACTCTGAATGAAGCTCACCTCACGGATGGCAGGACCGCAAGCATGAAAGACGACGTCGCCAGCGGCGGCAGCACCCGTGTGCTCGACCCTATCGACCGCATCTCGGAGGTCATGTTCGGCCTGTTCATGGTGCTTACCTTCACCGGCACGCTGAGCGTGGTGGACAGCGGGCGCGACGAGGTGCGCAGCATGCTGGTGGCGGCGATCGGCTGCAACATCGCCTGGGGTTTCGTCGATGGCGTGATGTACGTGCTGCGCAACATCGTCGCACGCGGCCGCAATGCCAGGATGGTGCGCGCTGTGCGCGGCGCCGCCCGGCCAGAGCAGGCCCATCGCCTGATCGGCGACGAGCTCGGTGGACTCTCCCGGGCCATGGCCGTGGCCGACCTCGAACGCGTGCGACAGTGGATCGTTGCCCAGCCTGCACCTGCGTCTCGGGGGGTGGGGATAGCGAAGCTCGACCTGCGCGGCGCGGTTGGCGTCTTCCTGCTTGTTTTCACGTCGACCCTCCCGGTCGTGCTGCCATTCGTCTTCATTGCCGACCCTGGCGTCGCCAAGCGTGTCTCGGCCGCCATTGCGATCGCGATGCTGTTTCTTTGCGGCTATGCCTGGGGCCGCTACGCTGGACTGCGGCCGTGGCGTGCGGGCCTGGTCATGGTGCTGCTAGGCCTGGCGGTCGAGGCCATCGTCATCGCGCTGGGCGGTTGACTATCATCCAGGCGACCGCAGATCGATCCTGCGTGAGGAGCCCTGCCATGACCGACGAAGACGACAGCGTCGACCCCAACCCCGACGAACTGCGCGGCAATCGCCAGGCGCGATGGACGAAGCACTTCGACGAGATTGACCGAGAGATCGCACAGCTTGCGTCCATCTGCAAGGTATCGATCCTCGACCCGGCGTGATCGAGCGCGTGCTGAAGAAAGACACGCTGGTTTGCGGCACGCAGAGCCCGCGCGCATTCGACGAGCTGCGATCGCTGCGATGATGCACTACTCGGTGCGCGACAAGGCGGTGGTCGCGCTCGGCGAGCAGGAGACGATGCTGCCTGCGCTCGCGCTATGGCGACCGTCTGGGCGGCCCGGTCGACCTGACCGCCATTCGCGGGCGCGTTTAACGCGCAAAGCACGACGCGCCACGCCAGCTCAAGTTCTGGTCGCTTCCGCCCGATGACCGCCCTCGCCCGCAGCGCCGCTCTGACCTCCTTCGCCGACACGGCAGCCTCGTGCGGCCTGGATGCGCGCGCGCTGCTGGTCGATGCCGGCCTGCCGCAGCGCTGCCTTGACGAACCGGACCTAAAGGTGCCTGCGCGCGCCATCGTCCACGTGTTGGAACTGGCCGCGCAGCGTGGGAAGGAACCCGCGTTCGGGCTGCGTCTGGCGGAATCGCGGCGCCTGTCGAACCTGGGTCCGCTGGGTCTGCTGGTGCGCGACGAGCCGACGCTGCGCGATGCGTTGGAGGCGGTGATGCACCATCTCCATGTGCACAACGAGGCGCTGACGATCGGTGTCGAGCAGCACAGCAACCTGGTGGTCGTGCGCCTGGATCTGACGGTTGAAGGACGGGCCTCGCTGCGCCAGTCCATCGAGTTGGCGGTCGGTGTCACCTTCCGCACGCTGCAGATATTCATGGGCGCGAACTGGCAGCCGCGCCTGGTGTGCTTCACGCATGCCAAGCCAACCACCTTAAGCGTGCACAAGCGCATCTTCGGCCGCGCGGTGGAGTTTGGCCACCAATTCAGCGGCATCGTCTGCAACGCGGCCGACCTCGACGTACCGAATCCCGGCGCCGACCCGGTGATGGCGCGCTATGCCCAGCGGCTGCTCGGGCAGAGCCTGGACACTAGCTCGCGAATGAGCGATCGCGTGCGCCAGCTTGTGGTGCTGCTGCTGCCACGTGGCCTCTGCCGCGTCGAGGTGGTGGCCCAGCACCTGGGCGTGGACCGGCGCACGGTTGCGCGCCGGCTGGCCGACGAGCAAACCTCGTTCAGCGCGCTCGTCAACGACCTGCGGCGCGACCTCTTCGCGCGCTATCTGAAGGACGATGTGCGCTCGCTGACCGAAGTGTCGGCGCTGCTCGGCTTCTCGGCGTTGAGCGCGTTCTCGCGCTGGCATCGGCAACAGTTCAGCATCGCGGCGCGGCAACTCAGGTCGCAGCGGGCCGAAATAGCACGCAGCTAGAGCACAGCCGGTTGATCCGCTGGTAGCGGTCGCAGAGCGCGACGTAACAGTGTCCCGACTAGGCAAGTCAATATCCCGGTTCGTCAAGTCTAAAGGACGTGAACCACGTACGCTATCTGGAATGCCGGTGCACGAAGGGACGTGCTTGGCGAACACAACTTCGCGAGGGGCGGCTGCTGGCATCTTGCGCTCGGCGGCGCATTCGGCGATGCTCCCGCGCGCCAGAAACGACAACCCAGGAGAGATCGAATCATGAGTAAGAAAGGAAAAGCATCGCCGGCAGCGCACAGTGCTCAAGTCGTCCCTGCCGTCGAACAAGGCCCCGGCGTCGCGCCTACACAGGCGGGCCCCGGCGGTGCGCTGTCAACGAAGGAATACGCCAAGGCGCTGGAGAAGCTGCATGTCGAATTGGTGAAGCTGCAGGAGTGGGTGCTGCACAAGGGGCTGAAGGTGTGCATCATCTTCGAGGGACGCGATGGCGCCGGCAAGGGTGGCACGATCAAGGCCCTTACCGAACGTGTCAGCCCACGGGTCTTTCGTGTGGTAGCACTGTCCGCGCCTACCGAGCGCGAGAAGAGCCAGATGTACGTGCAGCGCTACTTGCCGTATCTGCCCGCGGCCGGCGAAGTCGTGATCTTCGATCGCAGTTGGTACAACCGCGCCGGCGTCGAGCGCGTGCTGGGCTTCTGCACACCGAAGCAGACCGACGACTTCCTCAGGGTCACGCCGGGGGTGGAAAAGGCCATCGTCGACTCCGGCGTAATCCTGCTGAAGTACTGGCTCGAGGTCAGCCCGGAAGAACAGACGCGGCGCCTCAAATCGCGCTTCGAGGACGGGCGCAAGCTCTGGAAACTGTCGCCGATGGACCTGAAGTCGTACAACCGCTGGTACGACTATTCGCGCGCCCGCGACGCCATGTTCGCTGCAACCGACACCGAGTTCGCGCCCTGGTTCGTGGCGCCGTCCGACCGCAAGAAGAACGTGCGCCTGAACATCATCAGCGACATTCTGAACAAGGTGCCCTACAAGGAGTTGCCGCGCGAGAAGATCGCGTTGCCGAAGCGGCAGAAGGCCGGTGACTATGTCGAGCCGGACCGTCCGGTCAGGACCATCGCGCAACGCTACTGATGCCGCGAGACGGCCAGCACCGCCCCGCGTCGACTGACCTCATGCGAACGCTCTCCGAATGAATCAGTCTTCGGATTTGCCGCCGCCCTTGCCGGAACCAGGCCGGATTCCGCGCAGCGCGCTGGCTGCCGATCAGACCGTCTTCAGTCGCTGGCTGCCGGGGCTGCGCACGCTGCGCGAATACCGATGGGCTTGGTTGCGGCATGACATCGTGGCTGGACTGGTGCTGACCACGATGCTGGTGCCGGTTGGCATCGCCTATGCAGTGGCGTCGGGACTTCCCGGCATCTATGGCCTGTACGCGACCATCGTTCCGCTGCTCGCTTACGCCTTTTTGGGCCGAGCCGGATCCTGGTGTTGGGCCCGGACTCCTCGCTGGCCGCTGTCATCCTGGCGGTGGTCGTGCCACTGTCGGGCGGCGACCCGCTGCGCGCGGTTGCCCTCGCTGGCGCGATGGCGGTGGTATCTGGAATGGTCTGCATTGTGGCGGGCGTTGCGCGCCTGGGTTTCGTCACCGAGCTTCTTTCCAAGCCGATCCGATACGGCTACATGAATGGCATCGCCCTGACGG
>CAWBXT010000003.1:0-104840 GCA_963792765.1 uncultured beta proteobacterium
GAGGCGTTTGCAGCCGTGCCGATGCGCTTCATGCGCGAGATGGGTGTTCCGCACGAGAAGGTCAACGTCAACGGCGGCGCGATCGCGATGGGACATCCGCTCGGCGCGACCGGCGCGATGCTCGTGGGCACGCTGCTCGACGAGCTTGAACGTCGCAGCCTGAAGCGCGGCCTCGTCACGCTGTGCGTCGGCGGCGGCATGGGCATTGCGACGATCATCGAAAGGGTCTGGAGATGGCGATGGAGACCGTCCGCTACGAGCTCGACGACGAGGGCATCGCAACGCTGACCTTCGACGCACCCGGTTCGCCGGTCAACACCATGACGCCTCAATGGCAGGCCGATTTCGCCGAGGCCGTGCAACAGGTGCTGCGCGACAAGGAACGCATCAAGGGTGTGCTGCTCACTTCCGCGAAGACGACCTTCTTCGCCGGCGCTGAACTGAAGGGCGTGTTGAAGCTCAAGGCCGAGGACGCGAAGGAAGCGTTCGCGCGCGTCGAGGCGATGAAGAGGGGCTTCCGGCAGCTCGAGACCTTCGGCCGCCCGGTCGTCGCGCTCCTCAATGGCGCCGCGCTCGGCGGTGGCTGGGAGGTGGCCTTGATCGGCCACGCCCGCTTCGCGCTCGACGACCCGACGATCCGCTTCGGCACGCCGGAAGTGACGCTCGGGCTGATCCCTGGCGCGACCGGCATCACGAAGACGGTGCGGCTGCTTGGCCTGATGGCAGCAAATCCCTATCTCGTCGAAGGCCGGCTCTTCGGTCCGCGCGAGGCGCTGGATCTCGGTCTCGTCACCGGGCTGGCCGACTCGATCGAGGCCTTGCGCGCGATGGCGGTCGAGTGGATCGCCGCGAATGCAAACGCCGTGCAACCGTGGGACCGCAAGGACTACAGGATGCCCGGCGGCACGCCGTCGAGCCCGAAGATTGCGATGGGGTTGGCGGTGGCGCCCGCGATGTTGAACGCGAAGACGCGCGGGCTGTACCCGGCGCCGCAGGCGGTGCTCGAGACGATGGTCGAAGGCGCGCTCGTCGACTACGACACCGCGACGCGCATCGAGAGCCGCAAGCTCGCGAAGATCATGGTCGGACAGAACGCGAAGAACATGATCACCGCGTTCTTCTTCAACCTGAACGCGATCCGCTCGGGCAAGTCGCGACCCGAAGGTTTTCCCAGATGGAAGCCGGTCAAGGTCGGCGTGCTCGGTGCCGGCATGATGGGTGCGGGCATTGCGCACGCCAATGCATCGCGCGGCATCGCCAGCGTGCTCAAGGACGTGAGCCTCGAGCGCGCCGAGGCCGGCAAGGCGCACAGCCGCAGGCTGACGGACAAGGCCATCGCGCGCGGCAAGTCGGATCCGGCGAAGCAGGCGAAGCTGCTCGCGCTCATCACCCCGACCGCCGACGCGGTGGACCTGAAGGGCTGCGATCTGATCATCGAGGCGGTGTTCGAACAGCGTGACCTGAAGGCACAGGTGACGCGTGAGGCCGAGCCGATGCTGGCCAAAGGTGGCGTGTTCGCGTCCAACACCTCGACCCTGCCGATCAGTGGGCTGGCGAAGGCCAGCAGCGCACCGGAACGCTTCGTCGGCCTGCACTTCTTCTCGCCGGTGGACAAGATGAAGCTCGTCGAGATCATCCGCGGCAAGCAGACGAACGACGAGACGATCGCGCGCGCCTACGACTACGTGCTCGCGATTGGCAAGACCCCGATCGTCGTCAATGACTCACGCGGCTTCTTCACGAGCCGAGTGTTCGGCACCTTCGTCATGGAAGGCGCAGCCATGCTCGCCGAAGGCTTGCCCGCGCCGCTGATCGAGCACGCCGGGCTCGCTGCGGGGATGCCGGTCGGGCCACTCGCGGTACTGGACGAGACGTCGCTGTCGCTATCGGTGCACGTGATGGATCAGACTCGCAAGGACCTCGCGGAGGAGGGTCACAGCTACGAGGCCACGGCCGGCGAGCGTCTGGTCGAGCAGATGGTCAAGGAGTTCGAACGTCCGGGTCGGGCGGGCGGCGGCAGGGTTCTACGACTATCCTGCTGGCGCACCGAAGGCGCTGTGGTCCGGACTGAAGGTGAACTTCGAGAAGGCCGGTATGCAAGCGGAGCTGTCCGATCTCGTGCAGCGTTTGCTGTATCGCCAGTCGATCGAGACGGCGCGCTGCCTGTCAGAAGGCGTGCTGACGAGCACGCACGACGCCAACATCGGTTCGATCTTCGGCATCGGCTTCCCGGCCTGGACGGGCGGGGCGATGCAGTTCATCTACTCGGAAGGCATCGACCGATTCGTCGCGAAGGCCGACGCGCTTGCCGCGCTCCACGGGGAACGCTTCGCGCTCGGCGCGAAGGTGCGCGATTGCATCGAGCGTCACGCGCCCCGAGAACAAGAGGGCGCCGCCTAACGTGGCTTGCCGCGTGCAGCCACTGGACGCTGCATCGGTGAGGAGCTTATTTCTGCGACAGCACCCAGGCCGCGAGTTGCTTGGCCTCGGCTTCGCTGACCTGCGGATTTGCGGGCATGGGCACCGGGCCCCACACACCCGAACCGCCTTTCATGATCTTGGTTGCAAGCTTGTCGACCGCGCCCTTGTCGCCAGCGTACTTCGCGGCGACATCCTTGTAAGCGGGCCCGACCAGCTTCTTGTCGATCTGATGGCAGGCGAGGCAGTTCTTTTTCGCGGCCAGCTGGGCGCCGGCGTCTTGCGCCCAGGCTGGGCTGGAGGTCGCGGCGAACAGGGCTGCGAGCAGCAGGGGAAGGCTTGGCTTCATGATTTAGTTCCTGTGTCGATAAGGATCGATGCACTACAGTCGTGATAACGCATTCTAGGGTCGGCGGTTGACTGCACCCCGGTTCGGCGGCATTCACAGGAGATATTCACCATGTACCTCGTGCTGCTCGGCGTCCTCTTGTTGTTGCTCAAGCTGCTCGAGTACGGGCCGGTGGGCGGCTGGTCCTGGTGGGTGGTGCTCGCGCCGTTCGCTGGCGCCGCAGTGTGGTGGGCGTGGGCTGACGCTTCTGGCTACAACAAGCGCCGCGCGATGGAAGGCATGGAAGCGAAGAAGGCCGCGCGCCGCCAGCGCAACATGGATGCGCTAGGCACCGGCAGACGCAAATGAATGCGCAAGGAGCCCGTTGTCGGCTCGTTTACTCGAACCTGTCGAGCACCGCGCCAAGCGACGCGCTCGACGCGTTGAACGCGAACTTGGCGAGCACGCCGCGCGTGTAGCGCGGAGAGGGCGCCTTCCATGCGGCGCGTCGCCGCGCCAATTCGTCGTCGCCAATATTGAGCTGCAGCAGCAGCTTGTGGGCGTCGATCGTTACCGAATCACCTTCCTCGATCAGCGCGATGTTGCCGCCCGCGTAAGCTTCGGGCGCGACGTGGCCGACGACCATGCCCCAGGTGCCGCCCGAGAAGCGCCCGTCGGTGATCAGCCCGACCGATTCGCCGAGTCCCTGGCCGATCAGCGCGCCGGTCGGCGCGAGCATCTCGGGCATGCCGGGCGCGCCTTTCGGGCCGAGGTACCGCAGCACCATCACGTCGCCGGGAACGATCTTCTTCGCCATGATTGCGGCGAGCGCCGATTGCTCATCGTCGAAGACGCGCGCCGGCCCGGTGATGACGGGGTTCTTCAGCCCGGTGATCTTCGCCACGCAGCCTTCGGGTGACAGATTGCCCTTCAGGATCGCGAGGTGGCCGTGCGCGTACATCGGGTTTGAGAACGGTCGGATCACTTTTTGATCGGCGCGCGGTTCGTCCGGCACGTCGGCCAGGGCTTCGGCGAGCGTCTTGCCGGTGATCGTGATGCAGTCGCCGTGCAGCAACCCGGCCTTGAGCAGCATCTTCATCACCTGCGGAATGCCGCCGGCCTTGTGCAGATCGACGGCGAGGAATTCGCCCGAGGGCTTCAAGTCGCACAGTACGGGCACGCGCTGGCGCACCCGCTCGAAGTCATCGATCGTCCATTCGACACCCGCCGCGTGCGCGATCGCCAGGAAGTGCAGCACCGCGTTGGTCGAGCCGCCTGTCGCCATGATCACCGCGACCGCATTTTCGATGCTCTTGCGCGTGACGATGTCGCGCGGCTTCAGGTCGCGCTTGACGGCTTCGACGAGCACGCGCGCCGCCTCGGCGGCGGTGGCAACAATCTCGTCATGCGGGTTGGCCATCGTGCTCGAGTACGGGAGGCTCATGCCGAGCGCCTCGAAGGCCGAGCTCATCGTGTTCGCCGTGTACATGCCGCCGCACGAGCCGTTACCGGGAATCGCGCGTCGTTCGATCTGGCAGAAGTCTTCTTCGCTCATGTTGCCTGCGCTGTACTGGCCGACGGCCTCGAACACGCTGACGATGTTCAAGTCCTTGCCCTTGTAGCGGCCGGGCAGGATGGTGCCGCCGTAGACGTAGATGGCCGGCACGTTGGCGCGCAGGATGCCCATCATGCCGCCGGGCATGTTCTTGTCGCAGCCGCCGACGACGAGCACGCCGTCCATCCACTGCCCGCCGACGCAGGTCTCGATGCAATCGGCGATCACCTCGCGCGAGACGAGGCTGTACTTCATGCCTTCCGTGCCCATCGCCATGCCGTCGCAGATCGTCGGCGTGCCAAAGATCTGCGCGTTGCCGCCGGCCGCCTCGATCCCGACGACGGCGGCGTCGGCGAGCCGCTGCAGCCCCGCGTTGCATGGTGTGATCGTCGAGTGCCCGTTGGCGACGCCGATCATCGGCTTCTTGAAGTCGCCTTCCTCGTAGCCCATCGCGTAGTACATCGAGCGATTCGGCGCGCGCGCCGCGCCTTCGGTGATGTTGCGGGACCGCCGGTTGATGCTGCTCATGACACTCGACTCGCTGAAAAATTGGAGGCACCGGGGCGCCCGTGAATGCTGGAGATCATGAACAACTATAGCCGCGCCTTATCATCCTCGGACCCCATGTCTTTGCTGCGCGCATGCTCATTCATCCCCAGTTCGACGCTGTAGCGCTTCAGGTCGGCCCGCTCGCCATTCACTGGTACGGACTGACCTACCTGGTCGCCTTCGGGCTCTTCCTGTGGCTGGCGTCGCTGCGCGTGAAGCTCGCGCCGTTCGCCGAGCGCGGTTGGACGCGGCGTGACGTCGAAGACCTGCTGTTCTACGGCGTGCTCGGTGTCGTCATCGGCGGCCGGCTCGGTTATGTGATCTTCTACAAGCCCGGCTACTACGCCGGCAACCTGCTCGAGGTCTTCGCGATCTGGAAGGGCGGCATGTCGTTTCACGGCGGCCTGCTCGGCGTGCTGGTGGCGATGACGCTGTACGGGCGGGTTCGCGGGCGCAGCTTCTTCGAGGTCACCGACCTGATCGCGCCGTGCGTGCCGACCGGCCTTGCGTCGGGGCGCATCGGCAACTTCATCAACGGCGAGTTGTGGGGCCGTGCGGCCGATCCGTCGTTGCCGTGGGCGATGATCTTCCCGCAATCAGGTTCGAACGTACCGCGCCATCCGTCGCAGATCTATCAGTTCCTGCTCGAGGGTCTGTTGCTTTTCGCGCTGCTCTGGATCTATGCGCGTCGTCCCGGTGCGTATTTGGGAGTTCGCGGGCAGCCGGTCTGGGGCAAGGTGTCCGGTGCCTTCCTGTTCGGCTACGGCGTGTTGCGTTTCGTCGCGGAGTATTTTCGCGAACCCGACAACTTCCTGGGCCTGCTCGCGCTCAACTTGAGCATGGGGCAGTGGCTGAGCCTGCCGATGGCCGTCGCCGGCATCGCGATGTGGGCATGGGCGTCGCGACGCCCGGCGGTGACGCGGTAAGCGCCTAGCTTCTTCACAGACCGATGCGACAGATCTTCCTGGATACCGAAACCACCGGCCTTTCGCCCGAATCGGGCGACCGAATCGTCGAGGTCGGCTGCGTCGAACTGCTGAACCGGCGGCTCTCGGGGCGCAACCTGCACTTCTACATGAATCCCGAGCGAAGGAGCAGCGAAGACGCCGCGCGCATCCACGGCCTGAGCGACGAGTTCCTTGCCGACAAGCCGCTGTTTGCGAGCATCGCCGACGAACTGCTCGACTACCTGGCCGGCGCCGAGATCATCATCCACAACGCGAGCTTCGACGTCGGCTTCCTGAACGAGGAGTTGCGCCGCATCGGGCGACCGAGGGTTCAGACCGTTGCCGGTCGCATCACCGACAGCCTGCTGATGGCGCGCGAGATGTTCCCCGGCAAATCCAATTCGCTCGACGCGCTGTGCAAGCGGCTCGAGGTCGACAACACCGGTCGCAGCCTGCACGGTGCGCTGCTCGATGCGGGTTTGCTCGCCGAGGTCTACATCCGTATGACGCGCGGGCAGGAGTCGCTCGTGATCGACGACATGACGATCGACGCCAGCGAGTCGGCGGCGGAGGGCGCCGACCTGAGCGTGTTCGTATTGCCGGTCTTGACCGCCGATGCCGACGAGCTTGCGGCGCACGAAGAGGTGCTTGCGGCGCTTGACAAGGCGAGCGGCGGCAAGACGGTGTGGCAACGCGCCATGGCATAATTTCGCCCTTCGCGCGAGGCCGCGAAGCGCAAAGCAAGGGCGGTTAGCTCAGGGGTAGAGCACAGCATTCACACTGCTGGGGTCGCAGGTTCGAAGCCTGCACCGCCCACCAGAACAAGTGCAGGCCCGCGGTCCACGACCGGTGGGCCGGTTCAAGTTCAGGGCCCGACCGACGAGGCGACGAGGTGCTCGCCGCGGCCGGCAAACATGAATGCTTGCGCTGGGGCAGTTGCCTCATCTGCAATACCGTGACCCGCGTTGATCGCGGACTGGGCGGGCAGGCTCCGCGGCGTCGGACGCGGCCGGCGCGGTGGCGGGTACGCCGTCGCCGCGTCGACGATTGTGTAGCCGCGCTGCGCGATGCCCCAGCCGTCGGTCGCCTGCTCGAAGCTCGTCGCCTGCGCGGAGTGCTCACCCAGGTGCAGCGCGCTCGCCCGTATCACGGCGCGCTCGGCCTGCCCCGCGTCCAACTGGAGCGCGACGCGCTTCCAGCAGCGCAGCACGAGCGGGTTGCGCCAGGCGTCCTCGAGCGCCCAGCGCATCTCATGCGATGACCTCTCGAGCTGGCCGGCCTCGAGCACGCGCGGGACGAGCGCGTTGACGAACACATGAAAGTCACGCCGCAGGCTCTTGCCCGGCAGGAGTTCTGCAACGCGCGCGATGCGTGCGCTCCACCCAGGCTTGGCGAACTGGCGCGTGACGAGTGCCTGGAGGGCTTGCACCGGATTGAACAGGCGGAGCCGGTTCGGTGGCAGCACGAGCATCGGCAGTGCCGCAGCCTGTGCATGCGGCAACTGGGTGACGAACGAGCACAGTACTGCCACGCGCGCCCACTCGGCGGCGCAGCAGCGTGTCGGGTTCGTTTGACGACCTGTTCGCCAGCGTCGGTTCAGCGTCCACCCGACCGGCGTCCTTCGGCAAGGCGGTCGCCTCGGCCTGCCGCATCTGCGCCAGCGCGCCGTCGAAGTCGGCGTCGCCCTTCGCGGCATTCGCCCGCGTACTCATCACGACGAGATTTCCCGCCGCGTAGCCCGCGTCGTTGCGCACGCGGTCGATCGAAGCGTCGCTGGGCGTACCGGTCGCCTGGGTCAGGACTTCGCGGGTGATCGGGCAGCGGTCGACATCGATCTGGCGCAGGTAGTTCGGTGTGACCTGCAAGCTCTCGAACGCACGGCCGCGGCGCGACGCGTTCAAGCGCAGCTGCAACCACTTGCGGGTGTGTCGCGTCGGCGCGAGCGTGCGCGTGCCGAAGCTCGCGCGGGCGGCGTCCCAGCCCTGACGCAGGGGCGAGCCGGGCAGCATGTGTTCGGACGGCGGGGTGAGCGCGTAGTGCGCGAAGTCCCAGCCGATCTCGAACGCGCCATGGCGGTCGACGGCGCAGTCGGCGGCGGGAGAGTCGAATTCAAAAGTGATCTGGCCCATGAGGTTCTCCGGTGACTGACGCCGCGCACTGTGCACGGCGACGAGCCCAGTCTCACAACCGTCAGGCTCACCAAGTGAGCTTGTGATTTCAGTCGCGAGCATCATGCGAGAATCCCGCCGTATCGTTCATGGCTCATGCCATGAGCCTGTCGGAGTCGCCTTGGACAGAACCGAGCGTTTCTACAAGATCGAGCTGATGATCCGCAACCGTGGCGGAGTGAGCTTCAAAGCCCTGCGCGAGGCGCTCGAGGTGTCGCCCGCCACGCTCAAGCGCGACCTGCAATACCTGCGCGACCGGCTCGATGCGCCGATCGTGTACGACCGTGGGGACGACGTCTATCGCTTCACCCCCGGCGCCGCGGCGCGCGCCGCAGCCCATGAGCTGCCCGGCGTCTGGTTCAGCGAGGCGGAGATCCACGCGCTGCTGACGATGCACCAGTTGGTCGCCGGGCTCGATGCTGATGGTGTGCTCGGGCGTCACCTGCAGCCACTCCTCGACAAGCTCGGCGGCATGCTGGGTGCGGACGCCGCCGAGGTGCGACAGATGATGCAGCGCGTTCGCATCGTCGGCGCCAGCGCGCGCCCCGTGCCGAGCCGCTACTTCGAGCTCGTCGGCAGCGCGCTGCTGAAGCGGCGTCGCATCCGGCTGCGCTATCTGACGCGCAGCCGGGGCACCACATCGGAACGGGTCGTTTCGCCGCTGCGCCTGGTGCACTACCGCGGCACCTGGTACCTCGACGCGTGGTGCCATCAGGTAGATGCCCTGCGCCGCTTCGCACTCGATGCGATCGAGGAGGCTCAGTCGATTGAACAGCCCGCCAAGGTCGTCGCGATGAAGGCGATCGAGGCCGAGTTCGACGGCGCCTACGGCATCTTCAGCGGTACCGCGGCGCGCTGGGCGACGCTCGTGTTCGACGCGAGCGTCGCGCCCTGGGTGTCCAGAGAGGTCTGGCATGCGAACCAGCGCGGGCGCACGCTGAGCGACGGCCGCTACGAATTGCAGTTGCCGTATGCCGACGACACGGAGCTCGCGATGGACGTGCTGCGCTACGGCGAACAGGTCGAGGTGACTGCACCCGCCTCGCTACGCGAAGCGATCCGGGACCGGCTGGATCGGGCACGCGCCCGCTACGCATGACGATGGAGCATGTCGACGCAGTCGTCATCGGTGCCGGCGTCGTCGGCCTGGCAGTCGGCCGTGCGCTCGCGCGCAAAGGTCTCGAGTGCCTGGTGCTGGAGCGCGAGGACGCAATCGGCACGGGCATCAGTTCCCGCAACAGCGAGGTGATCCACGCTGGCCTCTACTACGCCCCGGGTTCGCTCAAGGCGCGCCTGTGCGTGGAGGGCCGGGGGCAGCTCTATGCGTACTGCGCGTCGCACGGCGTCGGGCATCGCCGCTGCGGCAAGCTTGTCGTCGCGACGTCGCCGTCGCAAGTGGAAGGGCTCGCCCAGCTCGCCCAGCGCGGCGTGGCCAACGGAGTGCTCGACCTGCAACTGCTGAGCGCCGAACAGGCGCGCGCGCTGGAGCCCGCGCTCCAGTGCGACGCGGCGCTTCTTTCGCCATCAAGCGGCATCATCGACAGCCACGGCCTGATGCTCGCGTTGCAGGGGGACCTCGAGCGCGCGGGCGGCGCGGTGGTGTTGCGCTCGCCGGTCGAGCGCGTCGAGTGCGGTGGCGCGGGTCATGTGCTCGCTGTTGGCGGCGCAGAGCCGATCACGCTCGGCGCACGCTTCGTGGTCAACGCGACGGGGCTGCAGGCACCGGACCTTGCGGCGCGATTCGCTGGCCTCGCTGCGCGGCATGTACCGCGGGCGCACTTCAGCAAGGGCAACTATTACGCGCTTGCCGGCCGCGCGCCGTTTTCCCGCCTCGTTTATCCGATGCCGCAGGACGCCTGGCTCGGCGTGCATCTGACGCTCGACCTCGCGGGCCAGGCGCGCTTCGGGCCCGATGCGCAGTGGCTTGACGTCGCGAGTGCGGAAGAGATCGACTACAGCGTCGATCCGGCACGCGCCGACTCCTTCTATGCCGATGTCCGCCGCTACTGGCCGGGCCTGCCCGATGGCGCGCTGCAGCCGGCGTACAGCGGTGTGCGACCGAAGATCCACGGCCCCGGCGAGCCGGCACCTGACTTCTGCATCCAGGGCCCGCGCGAGCACGGCGTCGCCGATCTCGTGAACCTGTTCGGCATCGAATCGCCTGGCCTCACAAGCTGCCTTGCGATCGCGGACGAGGTCCTCGCCCAGCTCGAACTTTGAGGCAAGCCGTCAGCCGGCGGGGTCGCCGCTGAGCCAGAGTCCGTCCTGCAGCACCTGGTGCGGACGGAACTGCTTCTTGTAGGCCATTTTCGGGCTGCCGTTGATCCAGTAGCCGAGATAGACATGGGGCAGTTTCAGCTGGCGCGTCTGCTCGATCTGCCACATCACGTTGTAGGTGCCGTAGCTTGCGTTCGGCTCGGGTTCGTAGAAGGTATAGACGGCGGAAAGCCCGTCGTTGAGCACGTCGAGGATCGACACCATCTTCAGCGCGCCCAAGCCCTCGGTCGACGGTTCGCGGAATTCAACGAGACGCGAATTCACGCGGCTTTGCAGCAGGAACTGCGTGTACTGATCGATGCTGTCGTTGTCCATGCCGCCCCCTGCGTGGCGACCCGCCTGGTAGCGCAGATACAGCTGGTAGTGCTCGGGCACGAAGCAAAGGCGCAGCACGCGCGCGCGCAATCCGCCATGCGCGCGCGCCGCACGGCGCTGGCTGCGCGTCGGCATGAAATCATCGACTGGCACGCGCAGCGGCACGCACGCCTTGCAGCCATCGCAATACGGCCGGTAGGTGAACATGCCGCTGCGTCGGAAGCCGTTGGCGACGAGGCCCGAATAGACATCGGCGTTGATCAGGTGGCTCGGCGTCGCGACCTGCGAGCGCGCCATGCGCTGCGGCAGGTAGCTGCACGGGTAGGGCGCCGTGGCGTAGAACTGAAGCGACGAGAGTGGAAGCTCTTTCGGATGGGTCACGCGGCGTCCTCGAGCGATCGGATTTGCGGTGCGTCGCGCAGGCGCCCCCAGTGCGAACGATCATAGGTCCAATCGGCCAACGTCGGCCCCCGCACGCGGGGGGTGATCAGGCGTTCGAACACTTCGCGTGGAATTTCTCGCGCGCCGAGCGAGGCGAGGTGACTGGTGCGTTGCTGGCAGTCGATCAGATCGATGCCATGCTCCCGGCAGAAGCACACCAGCGCCGCGAGAGCGATCTTCGATGCGTCGGTGCGGCGCGAGAACATCGACTCGCCATAGAACATGCGCCCGAGGCAGACGCCGTAGAGTCCACCGACGAGTTCGCCGTCGACCCAGGTCTCGAAGCTGTGCACCGCTGGCCACGCGCTGTAGGCGGCGATCATTTCGGGCACGATCCAGGTGCCGTCCTGGCCCTCGCGCGGCGAAGTTGCGCAGGCCTGCAACACGGCTTCGAGCGCATTGTCGATGCGCAACTCGCAGCCCGGGGTCGCAATGAAGCGGCCGATCGTCTTGCGCAGCGAGCGGGACAGCGCAAACTCGGCGACCGGCAGCACCATGCGCGGGTCAGGCGACCACCACAATACCGGCTGGCCTTCGCCATACCAAGGGAATACGCCACGCGAATAGGCCTCGGCAAGCCGCCGCGGCGACAGTTCACCACCTGCCGCGAGCAGCCCTGGCGCCTCGGATTGCGCGCCCAATGCCTCTGACGCCGGCGGCAGCGGCTGCTGCTCGTGCGCAAGCCAGGCGATCATGATTGTTCGCTTCAGCGAGCAGCCTGCGCTGCTTCTGGTTCTGCTCCGGCTGCCGCGGCGCGCGGACGCTGGGTCTCGTTGACGCCGTTGCGCACTGCGACCAGTTCGGCAACGATCGCGACTGCGATCTCCGCCGGCGTGCTGCCGCCGAGGTTCAAGCCGATCGGGCCGCGCAGGCGCGCGATCGCCTCGGGCCGGAGGTCGAACATCGCGAGCCGCTCTCGGCGCTTGGCGTCGTTGCGCGTCGAACCCAGCGCGCCGACGTAGAAGGCGGGCGATCTGAGCGCCGCGAGCAACACCAGATCATCGAGCTTCGGGTCATGCGTGACGGCGACGACCGCGCACTGCGCATCGAGCTGCATCTCGATCGCGACGTCGTCAGGCATGTCGGTGCGAAGGATCGTCCCCGGCACATCCCAGCCGAGGTGATACTCCTCGCGAGGGTCGCAACACGTCACTTCAAAGTCGAGCGCGACCGCGATCGGCGCGAGCACGCGCGAGAGTTGCCCAGCGCCGATCAGGAGCATGCGCCAACGCGGGCCATAGGGTGCGATCAGCGTCCGGCCGTCGAAGGCGAAGCGAAGATTGCGCTCGGCACGCTCGACCACCACGGCACCACTCTCGATGTCGAGCCGCCGCACGACGAGCTCATGCTTTGCGATGCGCGCCAGCACATCGTCGATCCACGCCGCATCGACGATTGGCTCCTGCAGCAGGCGCAAGTTGCCACCGCAGGGTAGGCCGAAGCGCGCCGCCTGCTCGTTCGTCACTCCATAGAGGATCGTGGAAGGCGTGGCGACGCGCTCGCCCTGGCGCACGCGATCGATCAAATCATCCTCGACACAGCCGCCCGACACCGAGCCGACGACCTGCCCGTCGTCGCACAGCGCCAGCAGTGCGCCCGGCTGGCGCGGGGCCGAACCCCAGGTCTCGACCACGGTCACCAGCCAGACAGCATGGCCGTGCGCGCGCCAATCTCGCGCCTGGGTCAACACCTGAAGGTCGAGACTGCCCATCGCGCGATCCTCAACCGGGTCCGGCGACGGCCGCGACGTCGTCAGCGGCTCTTCGATGCGGCCTTCGGCGCTGCACTCTTGGCGGGCGGTGACGCCACGCCTTGTTGCAGCCCCTCGGACATGCCGATCAGCACGCCGCTGACGAGAGTCGCGTAACTCTCCATCATCACCTGTGCCGCGCGCAAGCCGGTGGCGCGCCCGTCGCGCATGGCGGTTCGGGTCTGCGCAAGCATCTGCTCGACGGTCTGGGTGGCCTGCGCGCCGGTGTTCGTGCCCTTGAGCTTCATGGTTTCGAGCACCTGATCCCACGGGCCCTGCATCGGCTTGTCGAGGCCCTGCACCGCCTTGCCGACCGTCGCGAAGAACATGTCCTCCATCTTCTCGAGGTTGTCCAGCACGCCCTTCATCTGCTTGTCCTGCAGATCGACGCCCTGGCCGACGATCTGCTCGAGCGCCTTGCGTTGCGCTTCGACGGTCTTGAGCAGTGCGGCATCCATGCCGGCGAAGACCTGGCCGAGCAGCGCCTCCACATCGGGCAGCGGCAACTTGCTCTCCGCGGCGCCGGCGGAAGCCGCCTGAGTCACCGACTTCAACACTCCCTTCATGTTCGCGAGGGTCAGCTCGCGCCCCTGCAGCGCCTTCAGCGTCGCGTCGCTCACCGCCTTGCGCAGTGCGGCACCTTGCTTGGTGCTCGCCTGCGAAAACTGCGTGATGAGTGCATCCTGGTCGATTCCGGACTTGATCATTGCTTGCTCCTTGCTTCGGTTGGGGCGTGCTCGCCGGTCACTGCATGTGTTGGCCGCCATTGATCGCGATGTTCGCACCCGTCACGAACGCCGCTTCCTCGGATGCCAGATAGATGATCAGGCCGGCCACCTCCTCGGGCTTGCCCAGGCGCCCGACCGGGATCTGCGGCAGGATCTTCGAGTCGAGGATGTCCTTCGGGATCGCCGTCACCATCTTCGTGCCGATGTAGCCTGGCGAGATGGTGTTGACGGTCACGTTCTTGCGCGCCACCTCCAGCGCGAGCGCCTTCGTGAAGCCGTGCACGCCAGCCTTGGCGGCCGAATAGTTCGTCTGCCCGAACGCGCCCTTCGAGCCGTTGACCGACGAGACGTTGATGATGCGACCCCAGCCGCGCTCGACCATGCCGTCAGCGACCTGCTTGGTCATGTTGAACAGGCTGTCGAGGTTGGTACGCAGCACCGCGTCCCAGTTGACCTTGTCCATCTTCTTGAAGGTCATGTCGCGCGTGATACCCGCGTTGTTCACGAGCACGTCGACCGGTCCGAGCTTTTCCTGCACTTCGGCGACGGCACGGCCGCAAGACTCGATGTCGGCCACGTCGCACGCGACCGCAACGAATTCGTAGCCACCCTTCTTCATCTCGGCAAGCCACTGCGCGTGCTTGCTGTTGCCCGGCGAGTAGGTGACTGCGACCTTGTAGCCTTCATCGGCCATCTTGGTCGAGATCGTCTCGCCCAAGCCGCCCATGCCACCGGTGACGAGGACCGTCCTCTTTGTCTGTGTCATCTTGTGCCTCCTGGTTTCGTATGTGGAGTTGTGATCTTAGGACAAGGGAGGTGACTTGGGCGGCGAATTCATCGGCGGCACCGGAAGCAGCAGCGCGAGCTCGTGGTACAGCGGCGGTCCGAGCAGGCGAGACACGCCAGCAGCCAGCATCGAGCAAACCATCAGGCTGAGCACCATCGCATGGCCCGAGACCATCTCCATCACGATGATGAAAGCCGTCAGCGGCGCCTGCGTCGCGGCCGACAGGAAGCCGACCATGCCGAGCGCGATGAGCGGGATCGCCGCTTCGCGGTTGAGGTCGGCCAGCAGCGCGATGTCGCGTCCGATGCCCGCGCCGATCGACAGCGATGGCGCGAAGATCCCGGCCGGCACACCACTCCACGCAGACAGCCAGGTGGCACAGAACTTGAGCACGGTGTAGACGCCGGGAAGCTGCGCTTCGCCCTCGAGCAGCGCGCGCGTCGGGCCGTAGCCGGTGCCGCTCGTCGTGCCGCCGGTGACGATGCCGATCACCGCGACGCCGAGCGCGCAGGCTGCTGCGAAGCGTAGCGGGTAATTGGTGCGCCAGCGGGTGAAGCGATCCGGCAGGCAGCGCGCGGACGTGATCAGCAACCGGGCGAACATGCCGCCGGTGATACCGCAGACGAGCGCGACAGCGAGCCCTGGCGCGAGCAGGTCGCTGCTCAGATGCTGGACGCGCAGCTGGCCGAAGTATGTGATGTTGCCGAAGAAGGCGACCGACACCATGCCGGCGAGCACGATCGCGCCGACCACCAGGCTGCTCTGGGACAGGCTTCGCCGGCGCGACATCTTCTCGAGCGCGAAGATCACCCCGCCGAGCGGTGTGTTGAACGCCGCCGCAATCCCGGCCGCAGCACCTGCGATCAGCAGATCGTTGGCGTCGATGCCCGACTGCGGCCGCAGCCAGCGCCGCGCGTGGTACATGACACCGGCGCCGATCTGCACCATCGGCCCCTCGCGACCGATCGACATGCCGGCCAGCAGCCCGACGCAGACGAGCAGCGGCTTTTGCAACGACAGGCTGACCGAGACGAGCCAACTGCGCTGCTGCGGGTTCAGGTCATCGTCGAGCGCGCGGATCACCTGCTGGATGCCAGAGCCCGTCGCACCGGGCGCGAAGCGTCGCGTCCACCACATCACGCCGACGGTCAACAACGGCGTCAGCGCCAGCGTGATCCAAGGCCCGAGCGGCGTCGCGTGCGAGGCTGCTTCGAAGCCATCATGCGCGGCGTTGGCGAGCAAGGTGAAGCCGACTGCGAGAAGCCCCGTCAAGCCGGCGTAGGTCAGGATCACGGTATGGTCGATCCAGGCGCCGCCGGCAACGAAGTCGTGCCGCCACATCGCGAGCAACTGCGCGCGCAGCGCCGCAATCCACGTCACCAGCGGGCCGAGCTTTGCGCCGGTGCGCCACTCCCGCAGCCAGCGCCGCCAGCGAGGGGCGAGCGCCTCGGTCATCGCGAGACGGGCTCCGTCACGCGCGCGAAAAGAGGGCGTTGCCCAGCGCCATGCTCAAGCCCGGGCGTGTCAGCGGTCGAGAGCATCAAGTCGATCATGGGGCTCGCGTGCAAAGAGGTCGCAATGCCTGCGACAGCTCAGTCGAACACGATCACGCCACGCGCATTGCGCCCGCTCGCAAGATCGTCGAACGCTTGTGGCGCGTCGTCGATGCGGTAGCGCTTCGTGATCAGTTCGTCGAGCTTGAGGCGGCCTGCCTTGTAGAGTGAAATCAGGCGCGGGAAGTCCTCGCGCGGACGTGCCGAGCCGAAATAGCTGCCGGTCAGCGTCTTCTCGTCGAACGACAGCGTGCTCGTGCGCAGCGTCGTCTGGTCCTGCTGCTTGGCGATGCCGACCATCACCGCGGTACCGCCCTTGCGCAGCGCACCGTAGGCCTGCGCGAGGATTGCGCCCTGGCCGACGCATTCGAAGGCATAGTCCGCGCCGCCGCCGGTGAGTTTGCGCAGCGTCTTGACGATGTTGTCTTCGTGCGCCGTGTTGACGACATGCGTCGCGCCGAACGCGCGCGCCATCTCGAGCTTGGCGTCACTCATGTCGACGGCGACGATCATCGCCGCGCCGCTGAGCACGCAGCCCTGGATCGCGTTCAGGCCGACGCCGCCGGCGCCGAACACGATCGCAATCGACCCGAGCTCGACCTTGGCCGTGTTGCACACCGCACCGACGCCCGTCATCACCCCGCAGCCGACGAGCGCGCAGCGATCGAGCGGCACGTCGTGATCGACCTTGACGAGGTTGTCGACGTGCAGCGTCGCGTATTCGGCCATCACACCACAGCCCGAGAAGACGTTGAGCGGCTGGCCCTTGGCGTCGTGCGTGCGCACGCTGCCGTCCGGCAGCGTGAAGAGCGCCTTGCTGGCCTGGTCACACAACTGCGGTCGGCCGGTGACGCAGTAGCGGCACTTGCCGCACATGCTGACGAAGGAGCTGATCGCCGCGTCGCCGAGAGCAAACTCCGTCACGCCTTCGCCCACCTGCACGACGATGCCTGCACCCTCATGCCCGAGCACGAGCGGCGGCGGGAAGGGGATCGTGCCGTTCGTCGCCGACAGGTCGCTGTGGCAGACGCCGCAGGCGCTCAGCTTGATCATCACCTCGTTGCGGCGGGGTGCCTCGACGACGATGTCTTCCACCATCACCGGCTGGTTGAGTTCGCGGCAGACGACGGCGCGGGCTTTCTGGTTCATGCGTGGTCCTGAATTCGCGCCGGGGCGCTGACGGGAAGGGGAGAGGGCAGCTCTTATGATGCCTGCCGGCGTCGCGAAGGGCCAGGGCTGCGCGATCTGCATTCTTCCATGAACCAATATCTACTTTCAGGCAGGACAGTACCGATGAGCATCGATTTCAAAGGCAGGGTCGCAATCGTCACTGGCGCGGGTGGAGGGCTAGGGCGTCTGCACGCACTCGCCCTCGCTGAGCGCGGCGCGCGGGTCGTCGTCAACGACCTGGGCGGTGCGCGTGACGGCAGCGGCGGTTCGGCGAACGCCGCCGAAGCGGTGGTGGCCGAGATTCGCGCCGCTGGGGGCGAGGCGTTTGCGAACGGGGCGTCGGTGACGGACTTCGACGCCGTGCAGGCGATGGTGGGGCAGGCGATGGACGCCTGGGGGCGCGTCGACGTTCTCGTGAACAACGCCGGCATCCTGCGCGACAAGACCTTCGCGAAGATGGATCTGGCGGACTTTCGCCTCGTGCTCGACGTGCACCTGATGGGGGCCGTGCACTGCACGAAGGCTGTCTGGCCGATCATGCAGGCGCAGAAGTACGGCCGCATCGTGATGACGACCTCGTCCACGGGTCTGTACGGCAACTTCGGTCAGAGCAACTACGGCGCAGCAAAGATGGCGCTCGTCGGCTTGATGCAGACACTCGCACTCGAAGGCGCGAAGCACGACATCCGCGTCAACTGTCTGGCGCCGACCGCGGCGACCCGCATGACGCAGGACTTGATGCCGCAGGCTGTGCTCGACGCGCTCGGTCCAGAGGCCGTCGTGCCGGCCATGCTCGTGCTCACCTCCGAAGGTGCGCCGACGCGCACTGTCCTTTGCGCAGGCGCCGGCAATGTCGAGGCGGCGCATATCACGCTAACCCAGGGTGCATGGATCGGCCTCGATGGCGAAGCACCGGAACGGCTCGCCGAATTGCTCTCGCAGGTAAAGGATCGGGAGGGCGAGATCGTGCCCGAGAGCGGTGCGGCCCAGGGTTCGCACGAGGTGGGGCGCGCAATGGACAAGTCGAAGCACGCGACCCTTTGACGTCCAATGCGGGGGCGGCGAGTGGCTTGCGTGCGGTCGCCTTCTGCGCGAGCTGAACTCCGGAACATCGTGAGCCATCGGGGTGATCGATGGACTGCTAGACTGAAATGCGAAGTTGCTGGCGACGCTTTGGGGCCATGGCTTCGAATCCCTGAATGCAAACTTGAGGAGTCGCCGATGTGTCGTATCAAGTCGCTCGCTGCAGCCGCTGCACTTGCGCTGACGTACCTGCTTGGAATCGCTCCGGACATTGCGCTCGCACAGGCCAAGCCGAACATCCTGTTCATCGTTTCCGACGATACCGGCTACGGTGACCTCGGGCCCTATGGCGGCGGCGTTGGCCGCGGCATGCCTACGCCCAACATCGACAAGATGGCCGCCGACGGCATGACGTTCTTCTCCTTCTACGCTCAGCCGAGCTGCACACCGGGACGCGCAGCCATGCAGACCGGGCGCATTCCGAACCGCAGCGGCATGACCACCGTGGCCTTCCAGGGGCAAGGCGGCGGTCTGCCGGCGGCGGAATGGACGCTGGCCTCGGTGCTCAAGCAGGGCGGCTACCAGACTTACTTCACCGGCAAGTGGCACTTGGGCGAAGCCGACTTTGCGCTGCCTAACGCGCAGGGCTACGACGTGATGAAGTACGTCGGCCTTTACCACCTGAACGCATACACCTATGGCGACCCGACCTGGTTCCCGGACATGGAGCCGGAACTGCGCGCCTTCTTCAACAAGGTGACCAAGGGTTCGCTGTCGGGCAAGGCGGGCGAGAAGCCTCACGAGGACTTCAAGATCAACGGCCAGTACGTTGACGAGCCGGGCAAGCCGGTCACGCTGCACGGCGTGAGTTACCCCGACGGCGTGGTCGGCATCCCCTTCTTCGACGGGTATGTCGAGAAGGCGGCGATCGAGTTCCTGGACACGGCGGCGAAGGACCCGAGCAAGCCGTTCTTCATCAACGTCAACTTCATGAAAGTGCATCAGCCCAACCTGCCGGCGCCCGAGTTTCAGCTGAAGTCGATGGCGAAGACCAAGTACGCGGACTCTGTGGTCGAACTGGACACGCGCATCGGCCGCATCATGGACAAATTGCGCGCGCTCGGTCTGGACAAGAACACGCTGGTCGTCTACACGACCGACAACGGTGCCTGGCAGGATGTGTATCCCGACGCCGGCTACACGCCGTTTCGCGGTACCAAAGGCACGGTGCGGGAAGGCGGCAACCGCGTGCCGGCCATCGCCATCTGGCCCGGCAAGATCAAGGCGGATTCGAAGAACCATGACATCGTCGGCGGGCTGGACTTGATGGCCACCTTTGCCAGCATCGCCGGCGTGAAGCTGCCGGAGAAGGATCGAGAGGGCCAGCCGATCATCTTCGACAGCTATGACATTTCGCCAGTCCTGTTCGGCACCGGCAAGGATCCGCGCCAGGCCTGGTTCTACTTCACCGAGAACGAGCTCTCTCCCGGGGCGGTGCGCCTGGGCAAGTACAAGGCGGTGTTCAACCTGCGCGGCGACGACGGCCAGGCCACCGGCGGCCTCGCCGTCGACAGCAATCTGGGCTGGAAAGGCGCCGAGAAGTATGTCGCCACGGTGCCGCAGATCTTCGACCTGTGGCAGGACCCGCAGGAGCGCTACGACATCTTCATGAACAACTACACCGAGCGCACCTGGACCATGGTGCCGATGGGGCAGGCGATCACGGAACTGATGAAGACCTACATCAAGTACCCGCCGCGCAAACTGCAAAGCATGGGCTACGACGGGCCGATCGAGATCTCGCGGTACCAGAAATTCCAGTACGTGCGCGAACAGTTGCAGAAGGACGGCATCAATATCCCGTTGCCGACGGGCAACTGAGCCCGCGGCCGGGCGCACCCCACCGAGGGTGCGCGCGCCGGCCGCATTCGCCGCGCCCGCTGCGTAGAACCCGGCAGCCGGCGCACAAGGTCCCATCCAGGGTCATCAGGAGCTGACATGAGCTTCGCGGCAGTTGGCGCATCGATCACCCGCCGCGGCTGGCTCGCCGCCGTGGCACTTTCAGCGCTGCTCGGCGCCTGCGCCCCGATGGCGCCGGCCACCAAAGCGGACCCGCTGCCGTCCTGGAACGAGGGTTCGAACAAGCAGCGCATCGTCGATTTCGTGCGCGCGGTCACCACCGAAGGCAGCAAGGACTACGTTCTGCCGACCGAGCGGATCGCGACCTTCGACAACGACGGCACGCTGTGGCTCGAGTACCCGCTGTACACGCAGGTACGTTTCGTCTTCGACCGCATTCGCGAACTCGCGCCGCAGCATCCCGAATGGAAGGAAAAGGAACCCTACAAGTCGGTCATCGCCGGCGACATCAAGGGCGCGATGGCCAGCGGCGAAAAGGGCTTGTTCGAGATGGTGCTGGTCGCGCAGAGTGGCGCGACGACGGAGGAGTTCGCCGAAATCTCGAGACAGTGGATCCTGGCGTCGAACGACCCGCGGTTCAAGCGCCCGTACACCGAGTTGACGTACCAGCCGATGCAGGAACTCCTGAGCTACCTGCGCGCCAACGGCTTCAAGACCTTCATCGTCTCAGGGGGCTCGGTCGAGTTCATGCGCGGCTTCACGCGGGAGACTTACGGCATCCCGAACGAGCAGGTCATCGGCACGCGCCAGAAGCTCGACTTCGCGGTGAAGGACGGCAAACCGATGGTGACGATGCTGCCGCAACTCGACTCCAACGATGACAAGCAAGGCAAGCCGATCAACATCGCAGCGATCATCGGCAAGCGGCCGATCGCCGCCTTCGGCAACAGCGATGGCGACTTCCAGATGCTGCAGTGGACGACGGCCGGCCCTGGCAAGCGCCTGGGGATGCTCGTGCACCACGACGACGCGGCACGCGAATACGCCTATGACCGCAACTCGTCGATCGGCCGGCTGGCCGAGGGTCTGGACCAGTACCAGGCGATGGGTTGGGGCCTGATCAGCATGAAGGACGACTGGAAGGTCGTCTTCCCTCCCGCAAAATAGGCCGTTCGAGCGCGACGCCTGGGTTGGTGGCGCCGATGCAGCGTCGCCGGAACCCTCCGGTCAGCGCTCAAGACGGGTTGTTGCCGCCGATGGATGCCCCGATGAACAGAAACCCGATCAGTTTGGAAAACTGGGTGGCGGTGAACGGCTCGGGGATATGGGCGGCATACACGGCGTTGGCGCCGGCAATCATGACGCCGCTGGCTACTTTGAACTTCTTCGAGGCCGAGGAGACCCATTTTCCGAAATCCTCGGCCAGCACGAGGATCTCGCTTTTCGGGAAATTGCAGGCCTCGGCGATCGCGCCGTCCACGTGCTTCAGCCATACCGCCTTTGCCAGTGGCTCTGCGTGCCACTTGCCGGCCATGAAGGATTCGATGTCGCGCATCATCGCGCCGGCCGACTGTTGGCCGAACCCGGCCTCGGTGAGCACCACCTCTTCCTGACGCAGCACCGTCGCCAGCTTCAGGAGGAGTTCATCCTTCTGCCACGAAACGTCGTCTGCGGCGAGCGCGATGTCTTCGAACAGGCCGAGTTTCCTGCACGATCCGAGGAAGCGGCACAGGCTCGACGCTGCGTCCTTGAGCGCGCCCGCGCGCTCCCAACTGCTCGCGTCGCGTCGGGTGAGGACGGTGTCAAGCGCTGTCATCTCGTCCTGCAGTCGAAGGTAGTCGAGTTGCAGGGCATTCCACAATCCGGACCAGTTCACCGCCATGGCTTCCTTCTCCGTGAAGGCCTCTCAGTGACCGCCGCGCTTTGGAAAGCTGGCGGTCGGCGGTACCTCCAGCGGCGTCGCGAGTCTGTCCCACAGCGCCTCGACGACTTCCGCCGCTAGCCCGCTGGGCGGACGTCCACCGAAGATCTCGACCCCGAATTCGAGCCCCCTCACGTTGCGAGCCGCCTCGTCGCATACCTCGGCAGAAGAGCGGTTGACGAGGCACAGACTCTCGAGCCCTGGTTCTTCGGCCAGCAATCGTTGCAGAAAGACCGAGTCCATGCCTTCGACGGAGGCCAGCGCGTGCAGGCCGATGCGCCGCGTTGTCTCGCGGTCGGACAGGATGAAGTCCACGCCTCGGCCCGCCGAACAGTGGACCCCGCCTACGCGCGGGGTGTAGATCACCCGGGTCTTCAGCTCTGCGTCCAACGCGGCCACGATTTCGCTTTCGGCTTCCGCTGCCTGCACGAGGTCGTCGTAGTCCGCATCCGAGCGGTGCAGGATGAGGCGGGATTTCCCGTCCGGCAACGTGAGCTTGAAGGCGATCTGATCCGGCCGGGAAAGCGGGAACATGGACAGCGGCGACGCTTGCATGGTCGATCCCTCGTTTGGCACGGCGGCTGGCCGCATACAAACATCAGTATGCATGGTTGCGCCGGATGTTTGTGGCTGAAGTGGCTGAGCTGCCACGACGAGTTCGTCCGCAATGTCGTGCGCGCCCCCAATGGACGCTGACCGATGCATCGACTAGCATCGATCGTCGACAAGAGAATTCGTGCTGCTGTGTTGCCGTTGAACGTGCACAGTCAACAGACATGACGATTCCATTCATTGCATATTGCGGTCCGGCCGCAGTGCCGGCCGAGCTCTGGTCGCGCTGGAATCTCGATCCGCCGCTGTTGGCTGCAGTCGCTGCCCTGTCGCTGTGGATCGGTATGCGGCGCAGCGCGAATGCCCGAGCCGGCTGGGCCGCCATCGCGCTCATGCTCGTCATCTTCGTCTCGCCGCTGTGCGCGCTCGCGTCGGCGCTGTTCTCTGCGCGCGTGCTGCATCATGTGCTGTTGATAGCCGCCGTCGCGCCCCTTCTGGCGCTGGCCTTTCCGCAGCGCGGGCCGGGTCGCATCCCGCTCGGCGGACTGGTGGTCGCTCATACCTTGATCCTGTGGATCTGGCACGCGCCGGAGCCTTACACCTGGGGCTTGGCAAGCGTACCTGCCTACTGGCTGATGCAGTTGACACTGCTCGGCAGCGCGTGGCTGATGTGGCGCGCGATCCTCGCCTTGCCTCTGCCTTGCGGCACCGCGCTCGTGGCGCTGGCGTTGACGATCGGCCAGATGGGCCTGCTCGGCGCCTTGCTCGTGTTCGCTCGTGTGCCGCTCTACGCGGTGCATCTGGCGAGCACCACGGTCTGGGGGCTGACGCCGCTTGCCGATCAGCAGCTTGCCGGCTTGCTGATGTGGGTGCCCGCGATGCTGCCTTATCTCGGTGTCGGCCTGTGGCTCGCCTGGGCTGGCTTGCGGCCAGCCGAAGCTGTCGCGCGGTGACGACTTTCCTGAAGTTCGCGCATTTGGCGGCGATCGCAGTCTGGTCGGGCGGGCTGATCGCCTTGCCCTTTCTGTTCGTGCAGCGCCGCAGCGTCGCCGACGGGGCGGAACTGGTGCGGCTGCATCGCATCACGCGCCTGGTTTTCGTCGAGCTGACGTCGCCCGCCGCCTTCATTGCCATCGCCAGCGGTACCGCGCTGATCTTCCTGCAAGCCACCTTCGCCGAATGGTTCTCGCTGAAGATGGTGCTGGTCGGGTTGATGGCGATGCTGCACGTCGTCGCCGGACTGGTGCTGCACGAGCTGTTCAAGCCGAACGGCCGATTCGGCAGTGTGTCGTGCGTAGCGTTGTCGACTGCCTACCTGTTCGTGATCTGCGCGATCGTGTGGGTTGTGCTGGCCAAGCCGCACATCGACTCGAACCTGTTCGCCAAGCACCTGTTCGAGCCGGGTGCTCTTTCGCGGCTGCTGCGCTAGGGCTTCTGCGACACCAGGATGCCGACGCCGTGATCGAACACCAGCTTGCCGCCGTGCCAACCGGCGAAGCCGACCATTACGGTGGAAATGGCCGACAGGACCATGCCGTGCGGCAGGATCGAATCGGTGTCCACCAGGCGCAAGCCCCAGTTGGCGCCGGCCATCGCCACCAGCGTCATCGCCGCTACCGCATGCGACCAACTGGCCTCGAGCAGGCGGATGCCGCGCACCAGCAACAACTCGGCCGTGCCGACGATGCTTGCTGCGACACCCGACCAGAACGCCATGCCGGCCGACCACAGGCCCACGCGCACCCAGAAATCGTCGCCCGACCACCAGTAGAAGACGTCGACGCCGAGCGTCGCGACGACGAAGGCGACCGGGAAGTGCACCATCATCACGTGAATGGGGTGGCCAACCAGCGCTACCACCGAGCCGACGTCGAGGCGATTCAGTTCGAGCAGCACTTCGCTCTGAGGCTTTGTCGCACGCTCGTCAACCTTGGCCATGGTGTTCGTCCTTCGAGCCGTCTGCGAGATGGGCAGGGCTGTGATCGTAGCGCCTTGCGCGTCGTCGGTGCGGCCGGCGCTTGCGCCGTGCTTGTCGGTTGCAACGGGCCGTTGTCCACGCTCGATGCGGGCGGGCCTTCGGCGCATGCGATCGCCACGCTGTGGTGGACCATGTTCGCCGGCGCGGCGCTGTTGCTCGCAATGGTCACCGTGTTGTTCTTGCTGGTGGTGCGGCGCCCGGGCTGGGGGTCGGGTTTGTCGCCGATGCGCTGGGTCGTGCTCGGTGGGCTGGTGCTGCCTGCAGCGGTGCTTGTGCCGCTTGTCGCCTACGGCCTGATCGCAGGCGAGCGCTTGCTGCCGCTGCCAGGGGTGTCGCCGCCGCGCGTCGAGGCGATCGCCAAGCAATGGGTCTGGCGCTTCCGCTACCCCGAGCAGGGCGGCGTGCAGACTGTCGGCGTGCTGCATTTGCGCGCCGGCTCACCGGTGGATATCGTCGTCAGCAGCGAAGACGTCATCCACTCGTTCTGGGTGCCGCGGCTGGGTGGCAAGATCGACGCCGTGCCCGGCCAGATCAACCGGCTGCGCATCCAGGCCGACACACCCGGTACCTACGAAGGGCAGTGCGCCGAGTTCTGCGGCCTGAACCACACGCAGATGCGCTTCAAGGTCATCGTGCATCGTCCTGAAGACTACGCCGCCGCGCTCGCGCAGGCGGTGGCTCAACAATGAACAACGACCCTCAGCCGTCCGCGACGGGCAGCCCGGCGCTGCGCCTGCACCGCCAGCTCAGCGCGATCTGGGCGACGGGGCCGGGCTGGCAGCGACTGGCCGCTGTCAACCATTCGGTCATCGGCCGGCGCATGATGATCACGTCGTTCACGTTCTTCGCCATCGCCGGCGTGCTGGGCATGCTGACGCGTGTGCAACTTGCGACACCGAACGCGCAGTTCATGGATCCGCAGACCTACAACCAGGTCTTCACGATGCATGGCGTGATGATGCTTTTCCTGTTCGCGATCCCGATGGTGGAAAGCCTCGCGGTCTACCTGACGCCGAAGATCCTGGGCACGCGTGACTTCGCATTTCCACGGCTCACCGCCTATGGCTACTGGTGCTACCTGTTCGGTGGCACGATCCTCACCGTAGCGCTTGTCTTCGGCGTTGCACCGAACAGCGGTTGGTTCATGTACACGCCGCTCAGCTCGAACGTCTATACGCCGGGCATCAACGCCGACGTCTGGCTGCTCGGCGTGACTTTCGTCGAAATCTCGGCGCTCTCGCTCGCAATGGAGATCGTCGTCTCGATCCTGAAGATGCGCGCACCGGGCATGTCGCTCAACCGCATGCCGATCTTCGCTTGGTACATCCTTGTCACGGCGATGATGATGATCGTCGCCTTTCCGCCGCTGATCCTCGGCTCCATCTTGCTCGAGACCGAACGCGCCTTCGGGCTCCCCTTTTTCGACCCGGCGCGCGGCGGCCATCCGCTGTTGTGGCAGCACCTGTTCTGGCTGTTCGGCCACCCCGACGTGTACATCATCTTCCTGCCGATGGCTGGCGCGCTGTCCACCATCATCCCGGTCTTCGCCAACCGGCCGTTGGTGGCTTATCGGGCGATCGTCGTCGCCATCATCGCGCTTGCCTTCCTGAGCTTCGGCATCTGGGTGCACCACATGTTCACCGTGGGCATCCCGCATCTGGCGCTCGCCTTCTTCTCCGCCGCCTCGGCAATCGTCGCCGTACCCACCGCGTTGCAGGTCTTCGCCTGGCTGGCGACGCTGGCACACGGCAGGCCCCGCTGGGACGTGCCGATGTTGTATGTCTTCGGCTTCTTCTTCGTCTTCGTCTGCGGAGGGCTGACTGGCGTGATGTTGGCCATCGTGCCCTTCGACTGGCAAGCGCACGACAGCTATTTCGTCGTCGCCCACATGCACTACGTGGTGGCCGGCGCGCTCGCGTTCCCGATGATGGCGGCGCTCTACTACTGGCTGCCGCTACTCACCGGCCGCACGGCCGTGCAGCGGCTCGCGGTGCCGGCCTTCTGGTTGATCTTCATCGGTTTCAACATGACGTTCTTCATGATGCACCTGACGGGCCTGCTCGGCATGCCGCGGCGCATCTACACCTACCAGGGCTATGAGGGCTGGAACGCGCTGAACCTGCTGTCGTCGGTGGGCGGCTTCATCATGACGATCGGCTTCGCGCTGCTCGTGATCGATCTCGTCATCCAGCTGCGGTTCGGGCGCCGCGCGCGGCGTGATCCGTGGCAGGCCGGGACCCTGGAATGGGCGATGCCGATTCCGCCGCAGCCGTATGCCTTCGCGTCGATTGGGCACTTCGATGTAGGGGCCGAGCGCGACGCCCCGCCCGGAACGGCGCTGGCACTGGCGCGCGGGGAAGGATATCTGGGCTTCGTGCGCAACGGTTGGCAGGAGGCGCTTGGCGTGCACATCACTTCCGGGGCGCCCGAGCAGCTGATCGTGCTGCCGAAGCCGACCTATCTTCCACTGTGGACGGCGATCGTCACCGCGGTCGTCGTGCTCGGCTTCCTGTTCAAGCTCTACATGGTCTCGCTGTTGGCGGCATTGCTGACGATCGGGTTGTTCGTCGTCGCCGCGCAGCGTGCCGGGCTCGCGCAAGACTACGGGGCCTTGCCGATCGGCCGCGGCGTCTCTGTGCCACCGCATACGGAAGTGGCGGGCCAGCCCGCGTGGCTGGCCCTGATCTGCACGCTGATAGCGAACGGCACCTTGTTCGCGTCACTGCTGTTCGGCACGCTGTACCTGTGGATTGCCGGTCCGGGCTGGGCTGCGGCGGCGCGGCCGGAGCCGAGCCGCTGGTTCGCGCTGCTGGCGGTCGTGGCACTCGTGGCCGCCGCCGCGATGTCACGCGGCAGCTTGCGCCGCGTTGTGGCGGGTCGCTCGGCGGGCGCGACGCTTGCCGCGACGGCCCTGGCACTGCTGGTGGCGATCTGGGCTGGCGTGGCGCTGATCGGTGGTGTCACGCCCGATCCACGCGAACATGCGCTCGGCGCCACCGCGTGCGCCTTGCTGGCCTACGTGGTGCTGCATGCCGGTATCGGCCTCGTCTTTCTCACCAGCAATGCGTTGCGATTGCGGGCGGGGTTCGTCTCAGCCAAACGCGTGGTGGACTTGCGACTGTCGCGCTTGTGGCTCGACTACACGGCCATCACCGGTGCCATCGCCGTGGCCCTGGTGCTCGCCTTGCCGGCCCTGGTCGGCATGCTCAAGGTGGTGCAGTGAACGCGACGCACGCCGTGCCACCGCGCCACTTGTGGTGGCTGGGTGTCGGCTTCACCGTCTGGTGCCTCGCGCTCGTTGCGCTCTACGCGCTGCACTCGCTCGGCTGCGCATTTGACTGGCCGGACGGGCCGCTGCGAACAGCGCTCGTCGCCACGTTCGTCGGCTTTCTTGCGATCCTCGGCTGGATGTGGCGGCGGCAGGCGCGGCAGCGCGCCGAGCCTGCGCAGGGTGAGGGCGGCAGCTTCCTGTACGAAGTTGTGTTGTGGACCCTGATCGCGGCGTGGGTCGCGAGCGCGCTCACGCTCGGTCCGCCGTTGCTGCTTTCCAGCTGCGTTTGAGCCTCGGCATGACGCGACGCATCGTCTGGGCTGCGCTGTACCTGCTCTTCATCCTTGCGCCGCTGCTCGCGATGCTGGCCGGGTCGCTGCCCCCGGCGCGCGGCTTCGGCATCGAATTCGCGGTTGCGCTCGGCTATTCGGGGCTCGCCTTGATGGGCCTGCAGTTCGGCCTCACCGCGCGCTTTCGCCATGTCACCGAGCCGTGGGGTGAGGACGTGATCTACCACTTCCACCGCCGCATTTCGTTGATCGCGGTGGCGCTCGTGGTCGTGCATCCAATCATCCTGTTTGCGGCTGGCTCCAAATACATGGCGATGCCGGAGTCGATCGGCGACGTGCCGATGGGCGCCATCTTTGCTGTGATTTCGCTCGGCGCATTGATCGTGCTCGTTGTGACGGCCCTTTGGCGCACGCAATTGAAGATCAGCTACGAACTCTGGCACCTCAGCCACATCGCGCTTGCGGTCGTCGCCGTCGGCGGCGGGCTGCTGCACATGGTCGGCTGGGGCTTCTACCTCGCAGACCCATACAAGCGCGCGTTGTGGATCGCGATCACGCTCTTCTGGTTGGCGTTGCTGATCTATGTGCGCATCGTCAAGCCGCTCTTCATGCTGCGCCGGCCGTACCGCATCGACGCCGTGCACCAGGAACGTGGCGACACGCGCACCCTGGTGATGCGGCCCGACGGCCACCGGGGTTTTCGATTCACGCCCGGCCAGTTCGGCTGGCTCACGGTATGGAGCGGGCCCTTTCGCATCACCGGGCACCCGTTCTCGTTCTCTTCGAGCGCCGAGGCGGTCGATGGCCGGGTCGAGATGAGCATCCGCAACCTGGGGGACTTCACCGCCGGTCTCGCCAAAGTGCAAGTCGGCCAGCGTGTCTATCTGGATGGCCCGTACGGCGCGTTCACGCTCGGCCACCCGGCCGACATGCATGTGCTCGTCGCCGGAGGCATCGGCATCACGCCGATGATGAGCATGATCCGGACGCTCGCCGATCGCGGTGACAAGCGTCCCGTGATACTGCTCTACGGCAGCAGGGATTGGGAGTCGATCAGCTTTCGCGAGGAACTTGAGGCGCTGCAGGGCAGGCTCGACCTGAAGGTGGTGCACGTGTTGTCACAACCACCCTCCGATTGGGCCGGCGAGACGGGTTACATCAGCGCCGAGTTGCTGCAGCGTCATTTGCCGCCACGCTACGCCGATCACGAGTACTTCATCTGCGGGCCCAACGTGATGATGGACGCGATCGAAGCGGCGCTCGGCGCGATGGGCGTGCCGCTGTCCAAGTACCATTCCGAGCGCTACAGCTTCGTATAGGAGACGCCGATGCGCCGCGTGTTTGCCGATCGATTGGTGCTCGCCACGGCGATTGTCATCGTGCTCGTGTCGGCACTGTTTGCCTTTGTGCGCGTCAGCAGCTAAGACCTTGTCCGTAGTGCTCCAGAGTTGCCCCCCAAGCTTTTACGTCGAACGGGGCGCTGGAGCGGCGTGACCGCGCCGCTTTCGGCCGCGGCAGGCCTGTTCTTCCTGTGACGCCAGGTAAGTGCCGTATGCACAGGTTGCACAAAGGGCTCGCAGCCCCACACCAACCGCGGTGTGCTGCGACCATGATCCGCACGCGTCGTAAGCTGTACGGATTGACTCAAGGAAGCTCACTGCATGTTCGGATCATCCAGACCCGTGGTCATCGACCGCTATCGCTCGCGCCGATCGGGCGTAGGACTGCCTCGTTGGCTATGGCTGCTGCTGTTTGGCGTCGCCGTCGGCGCCGGCGCGGTGCTGTTCGTGCAGCAGCGCTACTTGCCGCCGCGGCTGTCTGCGGCCGAGTCGACGGCGCTGCGCGGCGCGTTCGAGCAAGCCGACGGCGAACGGGACCAACTGAGCGGAAAGTTGGCCGAAGTCACGCGCCAGTTGGTCGCGGCCCAGGCCGACAACACGAGCCTGAAGGCCACTCTCGAGACCAGCCGGGCGACCGCCCTGAGTTTGCGAGAGGCGGCACTGAGCTTGGTGGAGCAATTGCCACCGGACCCGCGCGGCGGCGCGGTCGGCGTGCGCGCCGCGACTTTCGAAGCCATCGACGGCTCTCTGAACTACGACGTGGTGCTCACGCGCGAAGGCGCGGGCAAACCGCTGAGCGCCATGGTCCGCTTCGTCGTCGCCGGCACCAGCGCCCAGGGGGCGCAACGCAGCGCCGAACTGCAGTCGCGCGCGGTATCGATCGGTCGCTTTGCGAGCGTGCGCGGCAGCGTGCCCCTGCCCGAAAACTTCAAGCCAGCGCAGGCCACTGTCAGCATCACCGACGCCAACGGCCAGTTGCTGGGCAAGCGCGTTCTGTTCGTGAAATAGGGGAGCGCAGCCCGTTCGTCGATCTCAATGTATCGCGAATGCGTTCTTGTACTCGGGCTTCCGGAACTGTGCGAATATGTCCGCTTGAAGATCGACGATGTGTCCCGTACACGTACGGTGCGATCTGGCAGGGCTGAAAACTAGCGAGAGTCCGGGAGGGGTGATGCGCATCTCATACTCGGGCGAACCCTGCGCCGAGCGCGGAAGCCGGATGCCGGGAGCGCTCGGATTCAAGCGATCTCCTTGAGGCTGAAACCCATGAGCAACGAGAAGATTGGCGTGATCGGGCTGGGAGCCATGGGCCGCGGAATGGCCGCGTCGTTGCGCCGTGCGGGTTACGACGTACACGTTTGCGACGTGCGCACGGAAGCCGCAGAGGATTTCGCGGCCGAAGGTGGGACAGCCTGCGCAAGCCCCGCCGACCTCGCGACGCGCTGCGAGATCGTCGTCAGTGTGGTGGTCAACGCCGCGCAGACCGAGACAGTGCTGTTCGGCGACCAGGGAGCGGCAGCTGCGATGCGGCAGGGCAGTCTGTTCGTGATGTGCTCGACGGTGGACCCGGCTTGGTCGGTGGCACTGGAGCAGCGGCTGGCCGAACGCGGGTTGTTGTACCTGGACGCGCCCATTTCCGGAGGTGCTGCGAAGGCGGCATCGGGCCAGATGACGATGATGACGGCCGGCACGTCGCAGGCTTATGTCAAAGCGGGCAACGCGCTCGACGCCATGTCGGCCAAGGTCTACAGGCTGGGCGACAGGGCCGGCAATGGCAGCAAGGTGAAGATCATCAACCAGCTGCTGGCGGGCGTGCACATTGCGGCGGCGGCAGAGGCCATGGCGCTGGGCCTGCGCGAGGGCGTGGACGCGGCGGCGCTCTACGAGGTCATCACACACAGTGCCGGCAACAGCTGGATGTTCGAGAACCGCATGGCACATGTGCTTGCGGGGGACTACACGCCGCTTTCGGCGGTGGACATCTTTGTCAAGGATCTCGGGCTGGTGCTCGACACGGCGCGCGGCTCCAAGTTTCCGTTGCCGCTGTCGGCCACGGCTCACCAGATGTTCATGCAGGCCTCGACGGCGGGACATGCCAAAGAAGACGACAGCGCGGTGATCAAGATCTTCCCCGGCATCACGTTGCCGAGCGGTCCCATTGCTCCTGCTGCCCCTGCTGCTCCCGCTGCGCCCGTGGCCCCTCGGGCACCCGACGCGGAGGATTGAGATGGCAGCCTTGCCGAATCACGATGCAGCAATTTCGATGCGGCCAATTGGTTTTGTGCGCGGCGGCCGCGCGGAAGCGACCAAGGACCATTGGGGAGACAACCAGTGCTGGATCGATCTCGACGCAAGGTTCTCCCCGGATGCCCTGACCGGCATACAAGATGTCTCGCATCTCGAAGTCCTGTTCTACTTTCATCTCGACGCCGATGAACCCATCGAGTGGGGATCGCGTCATCCGCGCGGACGCCAGGATTGGCCGCGCGTGGGGATCTTTGCCCAGAGAGGGCGCATGCGGCCGAATCGAATCGGCGCCTCGATCTGCCGGGTGACCGAGGTTCGAGGCACCAGCGTTTCAGTACAGGGGCTGGATGCCGTGAACGGCACCCCCGTGCTGGACATCAAGCCGGTATGGCGCGGCTACCTGCCCAGGACGGAGGTGCGCGAGCCCGCATGGGCCGGTGAAATCATGGCGTCCTATTGGTAGGTCAGGTTGGTAGGCGGGTTGGTAGGACTTGTTTTGGAGGGGCTCACGGTGGGAAAGCCAAAACTCTGGGCCGGCGCGAGCGGCTATGCCTTCAAGGAATGGAAGGGCAGCTTCTATCCAGAGAAGATCAAGCCCGAAGCGATGCTGGCCTGGTACGCCGAGCGGTTACCCTCGGTGGAGATCAACAACACCTTCTATCAGACGCCCAAGGTCAGCGTGCTGGAGCACTGGGCGGAGGTCACTCCTGAGACATTCCGGTTCGCGATCAAGGCGCCGCGCCGCATCACCCACGAGGCACGCCTTGCGGCCGAGTCTTCGGCCGATTCGGTCGCCTACTTGTACAAAAACCTCGAGGCACTTGGCGCCAAGCGCGGGCCGGTGCTGTTCCAGCTGCCGCCGTTCCTCAAGAAGGACCTTGCGCGGCTGCAGGCCTTCCTGGACCTGCTGCCTGCAGACCATCGAGCAGCCTTCGAGTTCCGCCATGACAGCTGGTTCCACGACGAGGTGTACGCGCTGTTGAGATCGGCCGGCGCCTCACTGTGCCTGTCGGAGCGGGAGGACAGCGCGCCGCCGCCGCTGGTGGAAACGGCGCCCTGGGGTTACGTGCGCCTGAGGCTCGAAACCTACTCCGACGCCGACCTCGCGGCATGGGCCGCGAGGCTCGAGGCGACGCAGTGGCAGGAGGTCCACGTGTACTTCATGCACGAGCCGACCGCGCCCGGCTACGCGGCGGCGCTGCTCGCTCTGGCGGTGCAACAACGCCAAGCGTCCTGAGCCCGACAGTCAGCGTCTGCTTGCAGCCCCAATAGTCCTGCCACGGGTCGACGGACTGGAACGACAGGTGCTCGCGCGCCGTGCGCACGGTCCACTGGTCGCTGCGCTTGATCGCGTTCAGGTCGTCCCAGGCGAGCGGCATCGATACGCCGAGCCCGGGGCGTGCGCGCGCCGAGAAAGCCGCCGCGGTCGTCGCGCCGTGGTTGTTGCGCAGGTAGTCGACGAAGATCTTGCCGACCCGGTTGGCGGCGCCCATCCGCGCCACGAAGCGCTGCGGGATGACCTGCGCCAAGTGCTGCACGAGGGCTTGGGCAAACCCCTTCACGGTGTCCCAGTCGTGGCGCGGCGCAAGCGGCACCACCACATGCAAGCCCTTGCCGCCGCTGGTCTTGAGCCAGCTCTCCAAGCCGAGCTCCTGCAGGAGGCCGCGCACCAGCGTCGCCGCCTCCTTCACGCGTTCCCAGCGCTCGCCGTCGCCAGGGTCGAGGTCAAATATCACGCGGTCGGGTTTGTCGATCTTCCGCTTCAACGCGTTCCAGGTGTGGAACTCGATCACGTTCATCTGCGCCGCGGCGATCAGCGCCTTCGCTGTCGGCACTTCCAGCAGCGACGCGTGTCCGGGCCACAGTGCCGCGTCGAGCTCCTTGATGCCGGTGACCTGCAGCGACTCGATGTGCTTCTGGAAGAAGAGCTCGCCGCCCACCCCGGTGGGCCCCCGCACCAGCGAGCACGGCCGGCCCTTCAGGTGCGGCAGCATCCACTCGGCCACTGATGCGTAGTAGCGCACCAGCTCGAGCTTGGTGATACCGGTGCCCGCGTCGATCACGCGCTCCGGGTGCGAGACTTTGATGCCCTCGACGACGCTGTCACCGGCGGTCACGAGCACGGGCCCGGTCGGCATCACCGCGCTCTCGCGCCGGACGCTGCTTGCATCCTTGTCGACCCGCAGGCCAAGAAACTTCGCATGCCGCACCTGGCTGTCGGGTGTCCAGTCCGAGAATTCGATTTCGGCCACGACTTGCGGCTTCACCCAATGCTGCGCAGCCGGGTCGCGCACGGCCCAGCGATGCTTGTGCAAGGGCGCGGTCCCGAACGGCGACGCGGCGACCTCGATCTTCTTCAGCCGCGTCATGAGCTTGGCGGCGGTCGCTGCGTCCCAGCCGGTGCCGACGTTGCCGACGTAGACGAGCCGTCCGCCGTCGTCGTGCACCGCCAGCAGCAGGCTGCCGACCTCGGCCTCGCCGCTCGAGCGCTCGGTGTAGCCGGCGACGACGAATTCCTGGCGCAGCTTGTTCTTCAGCTTCAGCCAGGTCTCGGTGCGGCGGGACTGATAGGGCGAATCTTTGCGCTTGGCGATTACGCCTTCGAGCCCCATGCGCCGCGCCGATTCGAGAATAGTCGCGGCATCGGCGTCGAAGTCAGCGGAAAAGCGCAGATGCTCGTCCGGATGCTCATCGAGCAGTTGCTTCAGCAACTGCCGGCGAGAGACCAGCGCCACCGAACGCAGGTCATAGCCCTCGAAGTAGGGCACGTCGAAGAGGAAGTAGACGATTGCCGCGGTGCGCGAGCGATCGAAGGCATTCTGCAGCGCGTTGAAGTCCGGTGTGCCGGCCTCGCCCATCACGACGATCTCGCCATCGAGCCACGCGCTTTGCAGCTTGAGGCCGCGCACCGCTTCGGCAAGCGCCGGCATCTTCGACGTCCAGTCGTGGCCACCGCGGGTGATCAGACGCACCTCGTTGCCTTCAACGCGCGTCATCAGCCGGTAGCCATCGAGCTTGATCTCCCAGCTCCAGTCGCCCGAGGTCGGTGCGCCGCTCGCGAGGCTGGCGAGCTGGGGTGCCAGCGTTGCCGGCAGGGGGGCCTTCACAGCGCCTGCAGGACCGGCCGTGCCGCCGTCTGCCGCCTTCAGTGGTTTCGCAATCACGCTGTCGGGTAGCGCACTCACCACGTCGTACTCGCTGCGCGGTCTCGCGTGGCGGTCGCGTTTCTTGAACAGCAGCCACGGCTCCTGCTTGTCTCCGGGCTTGGCGATGCGCACCAGCTCCCATAGCCCGAACAGCTTGTGGCCGTGCAGCGCGAACACCAGCTTGCCGTCCTTCAGCCCCTGGTACGGGTCGACTGCGGGAGCCCAGGTGCCGTTGTCCCAGACGATGACCGTGCCCGCGCCGTACTGCTTCGGCGGGATCGTGCCTTCGAAGCTGTTGTACGAGATCGGGTGGTCTTCGACATGGATCGCCATGCGCATGTCCCTGGGGTCGTAGCTCGGCCCCTTGGGCACGGCCCACGACAGCATCACGCCGTCGAGTTCGAGCCGGAAGTCGTAGTGCAGCCGGCTCGCGTGGTGCTTCTGGACCACGAAGGCCAACTCTGGGCCCGACGCGGCAACGTCACCGCGCGGTTCGCTGGTGACGGCGAAATTGCGCTTCGACCAGTAACGCGCGAGCGGATCCTGCTTCGGCGTCGCTGCCATGCCAGGCCCTACCGTTGCAGCCGCCGGTAGGCGCTGAAGTGGCGCAACGCGCCGCGCTTGTCGCCGAGTTGTTCGCGCAGCCGGCCGAGGTTGTAGTGCGCGTCGGCCAGCATCGGGTCGAGCGCAAGGCTGCGCTCGTAGCTTGCCGCCGCCTCCGGCAGGCGTTCCAGGTGATCGAGCGCAACGCCCCGGTTGAAATGGATCAGCGATGAATCGCCGCAATGCGCTACGGCCCGTTCCGAGAGTTCGGCCAGTTCCGCGAAGCGGCCCGCCTCGCTCCACATCGCACCCAAGTTCAAGTAAGCCTCGGTCAGGCCCGGCGCCAGCGCCAGCGCCTGCCGGTACGCCGCCTCGGCGCCGGCTGCGTCGGTGGCCTCGAGCGCCGCCCCGCGCTCGAACCACGACAGCGCATCGGGGCCTTCCGGCGAGGCTGCGCTGCGCGTCAGAACGGCGATGCTGCCGCCGACGGGCGCCACGTCGAAGTCCATCAGCAACTGGCCAGTGTCGGCCTGCCAGTTGCCCTCGCGGTCGCGCACCGCGACGTCGGCGCCGATCGCGGTGATGCGCAGGCCGGTCAGCGGCAACGCCTGGGGGAGCGTCGCCTTCAGCCGGGCCAGCGAGCGCAGAATCTTTCGCGGTGGGATCTTCGATGCCCGCAGCGTGTGCGCTGTGCGCAGCAGCATCAGGTCCTGGAAAGTGAAGCGCCACTCGTTGCGCCGGCCGCGCGTGGGCGCGACAAAACCCTCGGCGATCAGCCCGGCGACGATGTGGCGCGACAGGCCCAGCATCGCCTGCACGCGGCGCAGAGTGAAGGTCGTCGAAGCGTCGCCGTTGTCGTCGCCGGCCAGCGTCACTTGCTGGCGCGGGCGCGGGCGCGCGTCGGCGCAGGCGCCGCGTCGGCTTCTTCAGTCTTTGCAGCGCTCGAACGCTTGGCGCCCTTGCGCTCCTTGGCCGCGGCGACACGCTGGGCCTGCACGGCAGGCTCGACGACCACAGGTTTAGCGGCAGAAGCCTTCTTCTTGCCCAGGCTGGCGCGCAGCGCTTCCATCAGGTCGATGACCTGCGCCGTGCTCGGTGCTTCGTCGTGAGCGGAAGCCACGACCTGCTTGCCGGAGATCTTCTCGTCGATCGCCATGAGGATCCGCTTCTTCTCCTCGTCGGCGTATTGGGTCGGGTCGTAGGCGTCTTCAGAGATCTGGTCGATGAGTTGCAGCGCGAGTTGGAGTTCGCCTTTCGACACCTCGACCGCCTCGATGTTCAAGTCCTTCAGCGAGCGCACTTCGTCCGCGTACAGCAATTGCTGGAGCACCAGTCCGTCTTCCACCGGCCGCACCTGCACCACGTACTGCTTGGACTTCCAGGCCCATTTGGCGAGCGCGCAGCGACCGCTCTGACGCATTGCCTCGGCGAGCAGCGCGTAGGGCTTGCCACCGCGCTTGTCGGGGGCGATCAGGTAGGCCTTGTCATAGAACAGCGGGTCGACCGTTTTCTCCGGGATGAAGGCCATGATCTCGATCGCCGGGCTGCTGGCTTCCTCGAGTGCCTTCAGCTCTTCGGCGGTGAAAAGCACGAAGCGGTCCTTCTCGAACTCGTAGCCTTTCACCATGTCGGCGCGTTGCACGACGGCCTGATCCTTCTCCGACACGTACTGCTGCTTCAGGCGCGAACCGTCCTTCGCCAACAGGTTGAACTTGACCGTGCCCGACGACTCGGTCGCGGAATAGAGCTTCACCGGTATCGACACCAGGCCGAAGCTCAAGGTCAGGGAAGCGATTGAACGAGCTGCCATTGCCAACCTCACTGTGTGAAGCGCACCTGCCAGGAAGAGGGCCGACGCGCCGGAGCGGGGAAGTGATGTTAGCGCCGCGGCGCAGAAGAAGTACCGCCCGCAGGCCGCCCGATGCGGCAAGGCTGCATCGGGCGCGGCGATTTGTGGGGTTCGCGCTACGGTCGGGCGCGCGGCCCCTCGAGTGCGCGCACTTCAAGTCTCGAGTCGAGGCGCTTGTTCGAACTGCTCGGCCAGCCAGGCGAGAAACGCTTCGACGTGGGGCTTGCGTGCGCCAGCCGGGTTGACGGCCAGCACGTGCCTGTAGCCCATGGGCATGCGAATCTGCGGGAACGGCATGACCAGGTCGCCGTTGGCGACGCAGTCCTGCAAGAAGGGTGAGCGCACGAGCGCCACGCCCTGGCCGCGAATGGCCGCCTGCACCGCCTGATCGGCGAACGAAAAGACGAGGCGCCCGGCCGCAGGGTCGACGGTACCGGCGCCGGCAAAATCGAACCAGGTTGTCCAGTTCAAGCGCTGCGTACCTGCCACGCTGCTGTCCAAGTCGAGCAGCGGCCATTGGGCGAGTTCCGCAGGCGCGCGCAATTTCGCCCCTTCGAGCAAGCGCGCGCTGAGTGCCGGCGCGATCAGGTCATCGACCAGCAGCGTGGCGTCGGAAGCCAACTTGCCCGAGGGTACCCAGCGGATCGCGACGTCCACGTCCTCGGCCTGCAAGTCCACAACCCGATCCGAGGCGTCGAGCCTGATCTCGATATCAGGATGGACGCGCTGGAAAAGCGCGAGCCTGGGCACGAGCCATAGGGAAGCAAAGGAAGCGTAGGTGCTGAGCGTCACGCGCCGCACGCCCACTGCACCGCGGATCTCGTCAACCGTCTTGTCGATGCCGACCAGGGCCTGACGCGCCGCGTGAAGCAGCTGGGTGCCGGCGGCGCTCAACACGAGCGCCCGCGTCTTGCGCACGAAGAGCGGCTTGCCGACCTGCTGCTCCAAGCCCGCGATTTGGCGACTGATCGACGATTGGGTGAGGTTGAGCTCGGCCGCCGCGGCCGTGAAAGACAGCAGACGCGCCGCCGCCTCGAAGCCGCGCAGCGCAGCGAGCCCGATCGGCCGTCGCCTGCGCCTGTCGCTTGTTGGAGGCTTCGGCATTGGCCCAGCATACATGCGGTTTTCGCATTCATCAACTGCGATCTTTTCGTTTGTCGTCGTAGGTGATGGCGGCTTCAATACCTTCACTGGGCACGCATGGATGCACAGTGCGAATGGAGCAGATCATGAGGAACGCGATGCAGTCGATCACCACGATCAATCTCGATCACGAACAGATGCTGATCCTGGATGGAGGTCTTCAAAGCCGGGTGCGCGTGCTGTACGGCGCCACGTGGCTGACCGAAGAGGGCGAAACGGGTGACACCGTTTTGCGCGCGGGCGGCGAGCACGCTTTGGGTCGAGGGCGCGCGCTGATCGAAGGGCTCGGCCCGACGCAGCTGCAGATCACGGCCGAGTCAGGACGGGTGACGACCCGACTCGCCGATGGGCTCCGAGCGGCGCTGCGCGATGCGCGGAGCTACATTGCGCGCCTTCAGTTGGGGCCGGTGGCGCCACAGCCGCACAGCTGATTCGCCAGGCCGAGCGAACGCTTCGGCTTGATCAGATCGCTCAGACCTCGAACAGCCGGATGCGTCCGTAGAGTTGCGCGGCACGGCGTGTCGACGCCTCGAGTTCCTCGAGCAGCGGGGTGACGGTCGGCGCGCTGCTGCCATCAGCGATGTCCATTGCCGCGAGGCTGGCGTTTGCGAGGATCGCGCTCATCACATCGCGTTGCGGGTCGATTCCCGCTCGGGGGTCGTCGCGCGCCGGGGCGTCCTCGTCGACGGCCTGCGATAGCGAATGCTCCAATTGGCGCCTTGCCTCGGTGGCGCGCTGGGTGTCGGTCAGGTCGACGAGGATCAGGAAGAAGCCCAGCACCGAACCGTCGCGCGCCGGCACGACCTCGGCACGCACCGCCACCGGCAGCGTCGTGCCGCCGTGCCGCACGAGCGCCAGTTCGCCGCGCCACGGCCGACGTTCCTGTGCGAGCGAAGCGAGCACCTTGGCGACGAGGTCGGGCTGCGTGAACAGGCTGGGCAGGTCAGCGAGCGGCGACGCTTGGCCCTCGCCCCGCATTGCCGCGAAGGCGTCGTTGGCGAACAGTGCCCGGCCGTTTGCATCGCTAATCACGACCGGCTCGTTCGAACTGCCCACGGTGGCGCGGATCTGGGCGAGTTGGTGCTCGGCGATCAGCAGCCGCACCGCGTTGATCTGCACGATGATGTCGACCAGCGACGCGCCGAATGCGCGCCCGAGCGCCAGTTCGCTGTTCGACCATGGCAAGGCGGTGCCTCGGACGATCTCGGACCAGGCGGCGAACGAGCTGCGCGGCGAAAGCTCGAGCGGGTTGTTCGCGACCATCGGCTTGGACGGATCGCCCGCCCAGGTCACGGTCAGCAGTTGCTCCTTGCGGAACCACATCAGGTAGTCGGGTTTCGACGACGACAGCTTCACCGCCAGCACGCCGCTGGCCGTCGGCGTCAGCGAGTCGAGCGCAGGGTGCGCGCGCGCAACCGATGAGCAGCTGAACAGTCCGTCAAAGGTCTGCGTACTGATCCACTGCATCAGGGCGCGCAATTCGGCGGTCGAAGGCGTCTCGCCCGCGGTGAGCAGTTCGCCTTCGTGAAACAGTGCCGCGCCCGAGGCCTCCAGAGGTTGCAGCACCGTGCGCGGGTTGCGGAACAGCGCGAGTCGCCAGTCGCCTTCGGTCGAGGTGGCTTCGACCAGCCGCTGCTCGAGGCGCCGCACCTGGATCGCGACCTGGGCGTGCGCGTAGTTCTCGACCGCGGCGATGCGCGTGGCGACGACCTCGGCCAGCAGGTCGGCCGCGGCGCGCACCGCGAAACGCAGGTTGCGGGGCGAATAGTGATGGCAGGCGATCAGGCCCCAGAGCTTGCCTTCGCGCACCAGCGAGACCACCAGGGTTGCAGTCACGCCCATGTTCTTCAGGTACTGCAGGTGCAGTGGCGACATGCTGCGCAGCTGGCACATGGACATGTCGAGCTCTTCGCCGGAACCTGGCAACTGCCTGGGCACCAGAGGTGATGGCTCGTAGTGCACATCGACGAGCACCCGCAGCCGGTTGCGCAGGTACAGCTCGCGCGCACGCTGTGGAATGTCCGAGGCAGGGTAGTGGTGGCCGAGCAGCGATTCGAGTCGCGGATCGCGCGCCTCGGCGATGATCTTGCCGTGCCCGTCCGGGTCGAACTTGTAGACCATCACGCGGTCGTAGCCGAGCATGTCGCGAAAGCAGCGCACCACGCCGTCGGCGAGCGTGCCGATGGCCGACGCGGCGCTGAAGCGTTGCACCGCAGCCCCCAGCAGCTCACGCAATTGCGGGGCGGGGATGTCGACCGTGGCCACGGTCACCTGCTCGGTGTCGACGGGCTCGATCTCGACCAGCAGCGCGTGACCGCCACCGACGTCACGGACCCGATGGATCGTGCCCTCGAAGCCGCGCGTACGCCCGGCGACCGGCACCCGACATCGCAGCGGAGCGGGTTCGGCCAGATCGGCTGTCTGCGCGCGCACCTGTTGGATGCTGGCGTGAATGTCGCCGCCGAGTTCGGCCACCGATTGATTCAGCAGCCCCTCGACGGGTACTCCGAGCAGGGTCTGCACGTTCGCGCTGGCTTGCACGATGCGCAGGTCGGGCTCGCGCAGCGCGAGCAGCAGACCGTGCGGCTGCACCGAGCCGGCGAGGTGGATCAGCTCACGTTCGCAGTTGGTCAGGTCCGCCTGACCGAAGGCCGGGCTGTTGCCCACTACGATGCACTCGGGAGGGTGCGCGGGACGCTCGGCGCGTCCGCGCCCGGCGTGGTCCATTGCGACAGATATTCCGTGCTCAAGCCAAGCCGCGCGGCGGCCTCGCGTATGACGGCGGCCAGCGCCCGCTCGTCGAGCCGAGTGCCCAGCGCTTCGATGCCGGCACGCAGCACAAGAGCCAACGCGTCCCCGGCATCGCGGTGGATCGTGGGCGCGATCGGTGAGCCCGCCACCGGCCGGATCGTGAAGCCGATGCATTCCTGGTCGCCCTCGGTCAGCAGCGCGGCCGAGATGTCGAGTTGGGTCGCTTGCGTCGCCCCGTGTCGGGTCCATGATTCGATTCGCCGCGCGATGCCGTCGCGCCGGACCTTGGCCACCAAAGCCGCCAGCGGCTGCTCGGCCAGGCTCAGCCAGTACATCAGCGGCCGGCCTTTGACATCGGCCTCGCCGCTCATCCCGACCAGGGCCAGGAAGGCGGGGTTCGCGACCTGGATGCGCCCGCTCGAATCGGTGACAACGACGGCATCGCTCGAATCATCGACGAGCCGGGCGAGCGTCTGGTTCAGCTTCCCGGACGCCGCGCTCGCATCGATCGCGCGCACGCGAACCAGCAGGCGCATCGTGTCATCGGCGCGGAACGGCGTCGCGGAGACGCTCGTGCTGACATCCGTGTCCAGCAGCCGCGCGCGGATCTCGCCGCTCTGGCCGGTGGTCCGCGCATTGCCGAGCAATTCGTTGACGGCCCCGCGCGAACGATCCTCGAAGGCCGCGCTTGCGTGTCGACCCTGCAGTGCCTCAGCGGGGACGTTGAACAACGCGGCCGCCGCCTGGTTCGCTTCGACGATCGCGAGTGTCTCGCCGTCGACGACGATGACGGCGTCGGTTTCGACTTGGAACAGCAGTTGATACCGGGCCTCCGCTTGCCGCGCCTGCCAGTAGCCGCGCTCGATCTCCTGCTGGGACTCGACGTAGCGCTTCTGGATCGCGGCGATCGTGCGCAGGTCTCGACCGACCGCAAGCACGGGGCCGTTGTCGCCCAGACGGACCGCGGTGTAGGCAACCGGGATGCTGTTGTCGGCGCTGAACGGGTGGTTGACCTCGCGGCGTCTCGCAACGCCCGTGGCCGTGACCTCTCTCAGCAGGTTCTCGATCTTCGGGCGCGTCTCGCCGCTGACCGTGTCGATCCAGGGCCGGCCGACCCAGTGGTACGCAGCCGGCGCGATCGGGTCGGCACCGCCCTGCGCGACGCTGCGAATCACGCCATCCTCGTCAATGACGAGGGCGATGTCGCTTGCCAGCGAGACGAAGGTCTGCGCGAGTTCGGGCGCCCAGGCGGACAGCGCGCCGAGATCAGGCTGGTCGCCGGGTCCTTGGCTCACGCGGCCCGCCCTTCGAGCGAGTGGTGTTCGGGGGCGCAGGCCGTGGCTTTCATGGCCGCGATTCTAAGTCGGCGGGTCGACGGCGCGTGAGCGTAAACCCCAGTTCCACAAGGCCTGCGAGGGCAACGGCAGCACCATGAACCAGTGCTCAAGGATGGCCAGGCTCAGCAGCGTGCCCGAGAAAGTGAGCGCTGTCGCTTCGAAAGCGCCGACACCATGGGCGGCCGCGGCCTGCCACAGCAGCACTGCGAGCCAGCTCGACGCGATCACCGAGACGGGGAAGAGCGCGTTCATCGGGGCGCGGCGGAAGTACGTCTGCAGATACTTCAGGTGCGGCGGCAGGAAGTCCTCGCTGAGGTTGCGCACGCCGAGGAAGACGTTGAGCTTCGCGCTCTGCCTCATGATCCAGAAAATCATGAAGGTCGCCACCCCGGTCGGGTTGGCGCCGCCCCAGGTGGTTGCGACGACGGCGAAGCCAAGCACGATCAGCGCAAGCTCGTGATGCAGCAACGTCTGCAGCGCGTAACCGGCGCGACTCCAGCCGGTCGAGCCGACGGGGCAGGGCGTGCGGCGTGGGCCGGTCACGTAGCCGAGCAGGAACGCGATCTCCTGCCAGGCCCAGACCAGCAGCGTGCAGGTGAACGCCAGGTAGGCGCCGGTGACGCGCGTGTCGTCGCGCGTCGCCCCCAGGCCGAACAGCGCGATGCCGAGAAGCACCGTCGCGAACAGCATCGTCCACGGGTGCGTCCAGCGTGGCAATCCATTCAGGTACAGGATCACGCCGGTGCTGGCCCACCACACGAACAGCGTGTAGGCGATCGGCAGCAGGTAGGTCGACACTTGCAGCTCGCGGTCGGCTTCCTACCAGGTCGGCGCGAGCCGCATGTCCTGCGGCAACTCATGCTTCTGCGCCGGGAGGCAGAACAGGCGCGCGAAGCTCAGGCCCGCCGACAGGCCCAGCGCCAGGCGCTGCACACCGCCGACCAGGCCGCCGCGCGCCTTCGCCGCCTCGGTCGCGACCGAGATCTTGCGCAGCCTCTCGAGCCCTGCGTGAAAGCGAGGGTCGTCCAAGTTCAGCGTGAGCGGGAACACTTGTTTCGTGATCTCGGAGGTGATGCGAAAGACGTTGAAGTCGTACGCGGTTGCATCGAGTCCCATCGCGTCGTGCATCTCGGGTCGCTGGTGGTCGCGCACGTACATCGTCGCGAAGACCGCGAGCACGAAGAAGCGGATCCACAGCTTGTTGAAGCCCGTCAACAGCTTCGGGTTCGCGCGCAGCAGCAGCGCGAAGGCCTCGCCGTGGCGAAATTCGTCGTTGCACCACAGCTCGAACCACTTGAAGATCGGGTGGAAGCAAAGGTCCGGGTGTCTCTCGACTTGGCGGTAGATCGCGATGTAGCGTGCGTAGCCGATCTTCTCGGACAGGTAGGTCGCGTAGAAGATGAACTTCGGGCGGAAGTAGGTGTACTTTTTCGCCTTCGCGAGAAATCCGAGGTCCACGCCGATGCCGAAGTCCTTCAGCCACTGGTTGATGAAGCCAGCATGACGTGACTCGTCGCGCGCCATGAAGCCGAACAGCTCCTTCATGTCCGGGTTCTGCACGCGCTTCTTGATCTCGGCATAGAGCACGCAGCCCGAGAACTCGGACGTGATCGAACTGATCAGGAAGTCCGAGAACTCCTTGTACAGCGCCGGTGGCAGGCCCGAGCAATCGGCCATCATGTCCGCCGGGCGCTGGAAGTGATCGGTGTTGGTGTCGGCGCGGAACTCGTTCATCAACGCGTCCCACTGCGGGCGGATCGATGCAATGTCGATCTTGTCCATCGCGTCGAAGTCCGTCGTGTAGAAGCGCGGCGTCAGCACCGTATCCTGCAGCGCGGTGCGGGTGGCGACGTTGATCGGCGTCTTGGGCGTGCCGGCGGTCTGAGCGTTCATCGAATGCCTTTCGGGTCAGTGCGCCGGGCTGGCCATGATCTGGGCGAACACAGCGGCGTTGGTCGGGCCGAACGACCCGAGGTCGACACGTCGGCCCGTGCCCGGGTCTTCGAGCGTGAGCTTGCCGTCGGCACGGCCGATCATGCGAAACGGGAGCGCCGGGCTCACGCCCTGCCGCATGCGCTCGCGGGCGAGGCCGCGCATCGTGCCGCGCAGGAAGCCATTGGTGCCTGGCGCCACGGTATCGATCAGGTGCTGGCCGCTCGCGTCGAGCACGACGATGCTGCCGTCGGGCCGGTCTTCGAAGCGGAACTCGCGCGTCGCGACCGCGGCGGCATCGGCCACATGCACGGCGCCGACGCCAGTCAGACGCACGGCCGCGACCGCGAGGACCGACGCGAGCACCAGAGCGCCGAGCGCGAACAGCGGTGCGCGCGGAAATCGTGTCGGGGGCAGCGCGGTGCCGTCCATCGCTTCAGGCCGCCAGGGGTTGTTGCCCGGTCTGAGTCGACGGGTCGCGCTGCGGCGTCGGCACCGCCTGTAACGCGGGCCGTGGCACACCGGCCGCGTCCGCCAGTGCGGCCGACAGGATGGCGGCGACCGCATGCACCTGCGGCAGCGCGCGCAGCATCGGCTCGGTGCGCTTCAGGTGCCACGGGCGCGCATGCGGCCAGAGGTGCACGTAAGCGATGCGGTCCGCGTCGTTCAGCAGCAGCGTCAGATCGCCACTGCCGTCGGCATTCGTGCGCAGGCCGGCCGACACAATCTGCGAATGCGGCAGGTTGAACGTGATGTTCAGTACGATGCCGATGCGCATCACGACGCGCTTGTCGGTGATCGTGTAGACGCTGGTGCGTGCCATCAGCCAGGCCAGCACCGAGAGCACTGCGATCGCCGTGAGGGCAACCGGCAGCAGCCACAGGACGGCGACGGCCGCGTCGATGGGCGAGCCGCCGTTCGACCAGACGTTGGCTGCACGCCAGGCCAGCAGCACGGCGAAATAGACCGCGAGCATGCGCGTGTGCATCGCCTGTCTTGCCAGCACGCGCCAATCCGGCGAGCCTTGCCAGAGCAGGCGTTCGCCGCGCGGCAGCGGCTCGGGCAGCCCGAGCTCGGCTTCGAACTCGTGCTCGGCAGCCCGCTGTGCTGGCAAGCCACGCGGCGTCACAGCAGCGGCTCCTGGCGGTCGGGCGTCGCGTACAGCGTGCCGCCACCGTAGTAGGCCATGATCTTTTCCTCTTCGAGCAGCGTCACGCTGTCGGGTTCGCGTGTGCCGGGCACCTGCGCGAATTGGGCCCCGAGGATGGAGCGCACCTTGACCCTTTGGTCGCCGATGCGCGCGAAGTTGATCGGCAACAACACGCGCCGGCTGCCGTCTTGCATCGGCACTTCAACCTCGAGAAAGCGGAACAGCACCTCGGCGCGGTCGACCCACAGTTCACGCACATGGCCGGCGACGACGTGGTCCGCACCGAGCACCGGCAGGCCGCGCGGATCGCGGTCATGGGCCGAGACCTCGAAGCCCGCCGCGGCGCGCAACGGCACGATGCGGGGCGTGCCGTCGATCGTCGTGTCGGGGATGTCGGCGCGATCCGAATACGAACCCGGGCCGACGGCGGCCAGCATCGGATCGCCGTTCGGCTCGAGCGGTGCGCCCTGGTGGCTCGCACTGGGCGTGCCGCCGAGCGGCTGGTTCGAGCCGCGGAAGTTCGGCGCCATCACGACCCGGCCGTCGCGCAGGTGGAAGGTCTTGGGCTTGGGCACGCGGGGCCAGCCTTGCACCTTCACGCGGCCGCCCGAGCGATGCGAACGGTCCGACTCCAGCGGGTAGCCCTCGCGCTTGTCCTCGCGATGCAGGTAGTAGATCAACCCGGCAAAGAAGACCCAGAAGGCGTAGAGCACGACTTGCGCCACGTCGATGTAGGAAGTGATGGCTCCGGTTCCCATGAGAGGTCTCCTGTGGCGCTGGGGTGAAGAGGATCAGCCGGGAAATCCGGCCAGGCCGAATTTGCCGTGGGGGGATGCTTGCGGTGTGCGACGCGCTGTTCGCACCAGCGGGCCGATCGCGATCAAGGTCGCGAACAGCAGATAGAGCTCGACGTGGTAGACGACGCTGTAGCCGACAGCCGGACTGCTCAACGCGCTACCGAGCGCGCCCTGCGTCGCGAGGCTGGAGACAATGTCGCGCAGCGCCCCGCCAGCGGCGATCGCAACGCCCGCACACGAGGCCTGCACCGCGCCCCAGGCGCCGAGCGCAAGGCCGTTCAGGCCGTCGTTCTCGAGGTTCATCGCGGCGGTCAGCGTGCCGACGGAGAACAGGCCACCGCCGAAGCCGATCAGCGTCGCGCCGAGGCGGAACAGCAGCGCAGAATCCAGTGGCTCGGCGAAGATCACGAGCGAGAACGCGACCACGCCGGCCAGCGCGCCCCAGGCTGCGAGCTTGTGCGGCGACACGCCTTGCCCGAGCGCGCGCGCCGCGATCGCAAACGCTGCCAGCGCGCCGCAGGCCATCATCGCGGTCAAGGTCGTCGTGGCGCCGACCGGCAGGTGCAGGATCTCGCCGCCATAAGGCTCGAGGATGATGTCCTGCATGTTGAAGGCGGCCGTGCCGATGCCGACTGCAACGAGGAAGCGGATCGACTGGCCGCGCGCGGCGAAGCGCGCCCAGTTGGCGCGGAACGAGGGCCTGGGTTCACCGCCCGGGCGGTTGGCGGGGTCGCGCGCTTCCTGCTTCCACAGCGCGATCAGGTTCACGACCATCGTCAGCAGCGCCGCGCCTTGCACCACCTGGATCAGCCGCACCTGGCTGAAATTGCGCAGCGCCAGGCCGAACAGCAGCCCGCTGACGACCATGCCGAGCAACAGCATCACATACATCAACGCGACCACGCGCGGGCGAGACTCGGGAGGCGCGAGGTCGGTGGCAAGCGCCAAGCCCGCGGTTTGCGTCGTCTGCAGTCCGGCGCCGACGAGCAGGAACGCGAGCGCCGCGCCAGCATGGCCGATCCACGCCGGGCCGTGACTGTCGCCCGACAGCACGATCAGCGCGAACGGCATGATCGCGAGGCCGCCGAACTGCAGCAGCGTGCCGATCCAGATATAGGGCACGCGCTTCCAGCCGAGCACCGACTTGTGCGTGTCGGACCGGAACCCGATCAGTGCGCGGAACGGCGCGAACACCAGCGGCAGCGCGACCATTGCCGACACCAGCCATGCAGAGACGCCCAACTCGACGATCATCACGCGATTCAGCGTGCCCACCAGCAACACCATCGCCATGCCGACCGTCACCTGGAACAGCGACAGGCGCAGCAGACGCGACAGTGGCAGCTCGGCTGTCGCCGCATCGGCGAACGGCAGGAAGCGGGTGCCGACCTTGGCCCACTGGACGGCGAGCGTCGAGTTCAGCTTGAGTGCTGCGCGGGCCGGGTTCATTTCTTCAGCAACTCCACTGCTTGCGACGTGTAGAAGCCGCTCGAGATACGCTCGGTCCGACCTCGCGACCAGCCTTGGAGCCGCGCATCCTGGTCGATGCGTCGATGCAACCAGCGTTCGTTCACCGGCACCACGGCCGGTGAGCGGTCGCCGTGCGGGAAGAGCTTCCCGACCGCGCGAAACACCTCGAGAGCCGGCTTGCTCGGTACGAAGGTGAAGAGCAGCCCGATGCGCGTACGCTGCGCCAAGCCGGACAGCACGCTGAGTGCATCGCCGGTCTCGTAGTGGATGACCGAGTCCATTCCGACCACGTAGTCGAACACCCCGAGTTCGGGTGCGAGCATGTCGCCAGCGCGGAAGTCGATGCTGCCGCCACTGCGGATTGCGGGCTGGCGTTCGCGTGCCAAGGTGATCAGCGTAGTCGACAGGTCGATTGCCAGCACGTCGGCGCCGCGATGCGCGGCTTCCACCGCGAGCGCGCCGGTACCGCAACCGGCGTCGAGCAGGCGCGCGCCACGCAAGTCGTTCGGCAGCCACGACAGCAGCGTGCCGCGCATGCGGTCGCGCCCGGCACGCACCGAAGCGCGCACGCGCCCGACCGGCGCGTCGGAAGTGAGGCGAGCCCAGGCTTGCGCCGCCGTGCGATCGAAATATGTCTCGATCTGGCCACGCCGTTCCATATAGGAGAGCTGTGTCATCGCGCGCCCCTCAATCGAAGCCCAGCAGATCGAAGATGTCGCGGTCCTTCATCGGCACCGCGTTCAAGGGCTCGGTGCCCAGCCACAGCGACGCCGCGAGGCGCATGTACTCTTGCTGCACGGCTTCGAGTTCCGGCGAGTACTCCATCTCGAACAGCGTCGACTTCTTCAACCGGCTGCGGCGGATCACGTCGAGGTCGGGGAAGTGCGCCGCGAGCTTCAGGCCGATGCGGTCGTTGTACTTGTCGATCTGGTCGGTGGCCGCGCTCCGATTGGCGATCACGCCGCCGAGCCGCACGTTGTAGTTCTTCGCCTTCGCGCCGATCGCCTGCACGATGCGGTTCATCGCGAAGATCGAGTCGAAGTCGTTGGCGGTGACGATCAGCGCGCGGTCGGCGTGCTGCAAGGGCGCCGCGAAGCCGCCGCAGACGACGTCGCCGAGCACGTCGAAGATGACCACGTCGGTGTCTTCGAGCAGGTGGTGTTCCTTCAGCAGCTTGACGGTCTGGCCGACCACGTAGCCGCCGCAGCCGGTGCCAGCAGGCGGGCCGCCTGCCTCGACGCACATCACGCCGTTGTAGCCCGGGAACACGAAGTCCTCGACACGCAGCTCCTCTGCGTGGAAGTCGACCGTCTCCAGCACGTCGATCACGGTCGGCAGCATCTTCTTCGTCAGCGTGAAGGTCGAGTCGTGCTTCGGGTCGCAGCCGATCTGCAGCACGCGCTTGCCCAGCTTCGAGAAGGCCGCCGAGAGGTTGCTCGACGTCGTGCTCTTGCCGATGCCGCCTTTGCCGTAGATCGCGAAGACCTTTGCGTTGCCGATCTTGACGTTCTCGTCCAACGCGACTTGCACGCTGCCCTCGCCGTCGAGGCGCAGGTTCTTGCGAACCCCGGGGTTTTTGATGTCGGGGAATGGAACCGTGGTCGTGCTCATGCGGGACTTCCTTCAAACACACCTTCGAGCCGGTCTTCAAGCTCCTCGCCGGCCCGACGCAAGGCGGCGAGCATCGTCGCGTCGGGGTTCCAGAACTTGCGGTCCGAGGCTTCCAGCAGGCGATTCGCGACCCGCGCCGACGCGGTCGGGTTCAGCCTCGCGAGCCGATCGCGCATCTCGGGGTCGAGCATGAAGGTCTCGCTCAGCTTCTCGTAGACCCATGGCTGCACTTGACCGGTCGTGGCGGACCAGCCCATCGTGTTCGTCACGTGCACTTCGATCTGCCGCACACCCTCGTAGCCGTGCTTGAGCATGCCTTCGTACCACTTCGGGTTCAGCATGCGAGTGCGCGTCTCGAGCGCGACCTGTTCGCTCAGGGTGCGCACCGTGCCGCCACCGTTCGCGTCGCGCGTCTGGTCGCCGATGTAGACCGGCGCGACCTCGGCGGCGGCGCCGTCGCGTTGTGACTTGGCGCGCTTCACCGCGCGGCTGATGCCGCCAAGGGTGTCGAAGTAGGTGTCGATCGTGGTCACGCCAAGCTCGACCGAATCGAGGTTCTGGTAGGCGAGTTGCACGCCGGCGAGCACGCTGTGCAGCAGTGCCGGTTGCTGCATCGGGCGGCCGCTGCGGCCGTAGGCGAATCCCTTGCGGCGGGTGTAGGTCTCGGCAAGCTCGTCGGCATCGTCCCAGCGGCTGTTGTCGATCAGGCTGCCGACGTTCGCGCCGTACGCCCCCTCGGCATTGCCGAACACGCGCAGCGAGGCTGTCTCCAGATCGCCACCGTGCTCGGCCTGGTAGGCCAGCGCATGCTTGCGCACGAAGTTGCGCTCCGGTGGTTCGTCTGTTGCGCACGCCGCGAGAAAGGCAGCTTCGGCGAGCAATTTGATCTGCAGGGGTAGCAAGTCGCGGAAGATGCCCGACAGCGTGATCACCACATCGACTCTCGGCCGCCCGAGCTCTTCGAGCGTCATCAGCTGCGCGCCGGCGAGCCGGCCGTAGCTGTCGAAACGTGGCTTCGCGCCCATCAGGGCGAGTGCCTGGCCGATCGGGCCGCCTTCGCTCTTCAGGTTGTCGGTGCCCCACAGCACGAGCGCGATCGACTCCGGGAACGCATGGCCGTCGGCCATGTGACGCTGCAGCAAGCGCTCGGCCTGACGCGCACCGTCCTGCACCGCATACGCGCTCGGGATGCGGAACGGGTCGAAGCCGTGCAGGTTGCGGCCGGTTGGCAGGATGGCGGGTGTGCGCAGCAGGTCGCCGCCCGGCGCGGGACGCAGGAAGCGACCATCGAGCGCGTGCAGGATGCCGTCGATCTCGTGGTCCTCGGCCATCAGGGCATCGGCAGTGGCGAGCTCGGTGAGAAGCGCGATGGTCTGCGCGTCGCCCTGCGCCGTGCCGCCGGCGACGAGCGCCTCGATCGCTGCTCGCTCCGGCCGCGCGCCATGCGACGCTTCCGCCAGAGAGAGCAGCAGGTCCACGCGCTCGGTCGGCGTCGGCGCCTGGCCGACGACGTGCAGACCGTGCGGGATCAGCGTGTACTCGAGTTCGAGCACAGCCGCGTTGAGCTTCGCGATCTGTGCGCTCGCCTCCCTGCCCCACGGCGGATCGATTTGCGCAAGCGCCAGTTGGGCCGCCTGCGCCTGAATCATCCGTTCGAGCTCTTCGGCCTCGCCGATCGCGTCGGGCTCGAGCCCTCGGTAGCGATCCAGCAAGCCTTTCAGATCGACGAGGCCCGCGTAGAGCCCGGCCTGAGCGACGGGCGGGGTCAGATAGCTGATCAGCGTCGCGGCGGCGCGGCGCTTGGCGATCGTGCCTTCAGACGGGTTGTTCGACGCGTAGAGGTAGAGGTTCGGCAGGTCGCCGATCAGCCGGTCCGGCCAGCAGGTCGCAGTCAGGCCATTCTGCTTGCCCGGCATGAACTCGAGCGCGCCATGCGTGCCGAAGTGCAGTACCGCGTGCGCACCGAAGTCCTCGCGCAGCCAGCGGTAGAAGGCCGAGAACGCATGCGTCGGCGCGAAGCCCTTCTCGAACAACAGCCGCATCGGGTCGCCTTCGTAGCCGAACGCCGGCTGCACGCCGACGAAGACATTGCCGAAACGCTCACCGTAGACGAACAGGTGGCTGCCATCGCTCTGCTGCTTGCCAGGCGCCGGACCCCACTGGGCTTCGATTTCCTTCAGGTGCTTCTCGCGCCGCACGTGGTCGTCGGCCGGGATGCGCACGTGGACATTGGCCGCAGCGCCGAAGCGCTGGGCGTTGCCGTTGATGATGCGCTCCCGCAGTGCGTCGACGCTGGCCGGCATCTCGACCGTGTAGCCTTCACGCTGCATCGCCGACATCGTGTTGAACAGCGACTCGAACACCGACAGGAAGGCCGCCGTTCCGGTGTTGCCGGCATTCGGCGGGAAGTTGAAGACAACCGCGGCGACCTTGCGTTCGGCGCGCTCGCAACGGCGCAGGTCGACGAGCTTGCCGACACGCGCGGCGAGCAGGTCGGCGCGCTCGATGCAACTGTGCATGTCGTGGGCTTCGGAGCCGCCCGTCGCAGTCACGTTCCTGAAGGTGCAGTTGTGCGCACAGCCGGTGCAGGCGATGTGCTCGGCACTGCCGCGACCGCCGAAGACCATCGAGCCGGTAGCGCCATCCAGCTCGGGGATCGCGACCATCATCGTCGCCTCGACAGGCAGCAAGCCGCGCGGCGAGCCGCCCCATTGATCGAGCGTCTGGAACTCGACCGGCGTGACCGCGAGGTAAGGCACGTCGAGCTTCGCGAGAATGTCCTCGGCAGCCTTGGCGTCGTTGTAGGCCGGCCCGCCGACGAGCGAGAAGCCGGTCAGCGAGACGACGGCATCGATCGCCGGCCGACCCTCGGCGATGAAGAAGGCATCGATGGCGGGCCGTGAGTCGAGACCGGTTGCGAACGCCGGCACGACGCGCAGGCCGCGCGCCTCCATCGCGGTGATGACGCCGTCGTAGTGGTCGGTGTTGCCGGCGAGCAGGTACGAGCGCATCAACAGCAGGCCGACCGTGCCGCGCTTGCCGCTCTTCGCAACACGCGGCAGGTCGGCCAGCTGGGTGGACATGCGTTGCGCCATGCGCGGGTGGTAGACGCCGACTTCGGGATACTCGACGGGCGGCGATGGCTTGAAGCTGCCGCGCAGGGCCTTGCGTGGACCGTCGGCATAGCGGTCGACGAGGAACTGGACCATGTTCGCGACGTTCGCCTCCGAACCCGCAAGCCAGTACTGCAGCGTCAGGAAGTAGGCTCGCACGTCCTGCGCGGCGCCCGGGATGAAGCGCAGGATCTTGGGCAAGCGGCGCAGCATCTTCATCTGCCGCGCGCCGGCGGTGGCCTTCACGCCGGCCTCGTTACCCTTGGCTTCGGGCTTGCCACGCAGGCGTTTGAGCAGTGCCATCGGGCCGCTCGCTGGCGCGCTCATGTCGAAGCGACCCATGCGCGTGAGCTTCATCACCTCGGCGGCCGACATCGCGCAGACCATCGCGTCGCACGCCTCGCGGCGCGCCTGCAGGGCCGGCAGGACGGGCAGGAAGTGATCCTCCATGAACAGCATCGTCGTGATCACGATGTCGCCGTGCGCGATGTCATCGCGGCAACGTTGCAACGCCGCTTCGTCGCTGCCCCACTCGGCGGCTGCGTGCACCGTCAGCTTCATGCCGGGCAGCGTGCGCGCGAGCGTGCGGTTCGCGCGTTCCGCGGCGCTGGCGAGGTGGCTGTCCATCGTCACGATGACGACGCGCATGGTGGGATGGCCGACGACCTTGGGGGTCGCAACAGGCCCGGGGGCCAGGCCGCTCCAAGCCGGGCCTGATCCCGGTGGGGGAGCATCCTCGGTCGTCCGAAGGGCGCCGACCCTAGCGACTGAAATGCGCTTTGGCGTCATACAGCGTCTCGATGGTGATCAGCGGCACGCCGCGGTCGAGGGCATAGCGTTCGGTGTTGCGCCGGGCCTTGCCGCGTACGAAGAACGGGATCTTGCGCAACTCCTTCTCGGCGTCGGCAGCCCAGGGGGCGACGACGATCTGCGTCGGGGCGCTATCGACGGGGGTGGCGACGGGCGGCGCTGCGGGCAGCGCCGTGGCTTGGCCGCCGAGGTGCGACGGTGCCGCGTCCTCGTGAAACTCGAAGTCGCCGCGGAACATGCCGATCAGGTGTTCTTCCAGCCCCATCATCAGCGGGTGCACCCAGGTGTCGAACAGCACGTTCGCGCCCTCGAAGCCCATCTGGGGCGAGTAGCGCGCCGGGAAGTCCTGCACGTGCACCGGCGCTGAGATCACCGCACACGGCACGCCCAGGCGCTTGGCAATGTGGCGCTCCATCTGCGTGCCGAGCACGAGTTCGGGCTGCAACTCAGCGACCCGGGCCTCCACCTCGAGATAGTCGTCGGTGACCAGAGGCTCGACGTCGTAGAGCTTGGCGGCTTCGCGCACCTCGCGCGCGAACTCGCGGCTGTAGGTGCCGAGGCCGACGACCTTGAAGCCAAGCTCGCTCGAGGCGACCCGTGCTGCAGCCACCGCGTGCGTTGCGTCGCCGAAGATGAACACGCGCTTGCCGGTCAGGTAGGTCGAGTCGACCGAACGGGCATACCAGGTCGAGTGCGAGCGCACGTCGGCGAGCGCCAGGCCGGGGTCGATCTGCGCGAGCGCGGCGACCTCCTGAATGAACTCGGCAGTGGCCTTCGCGCCGATCGGGATCGTCTTCGTTGCGGGCTGACCGAAGGTGCGCGTGAGCCAGCTTGCCGTCAGCGCGCCGACCTCGGGGTAGAGCACGACGTTGAAGTCCGCGTCGCCCAGATGCGCGAGGTCGTCTGCGCTCGCACCGAGCGGCGCGACGGTCTGAACGTCGATCCCCATCTGATCGAGCAGTTGCGTGATCTCGCGCACGTCGTCGCGATGACGGAAGCCGAGGGCAGTCGGGCCGAGAAGGTTGCAGCGCGGGCGCTCACCCTCGCCCCGCGGTGCGCGAGCGGTGCCGGGCAAAGGTGCCTTCGGCCCGGCGAGGGCGCGGACCATCTGATAGAAGGTTTCGGATGCCCCCCAATTCTCCTTGCGCTGGTAGCTCGGCAGTTCCAGCGCGACCACCGGCACCGGCAGATCCAGCGCCTTCGCCAGACCGCCCGGGTCGTCCTGGATCAGTTCGGCGGTGCACGACGCGCCGACCATCATCGCCTTCGGCTGGAAGCGCTCGTAGGCCTCGCGCGCCGCCGTCTTGAACAGCTCTGCCGTGTCGCCGCCGAGGTCGCGCGCCTGGAACGTGGTGTACGTGACTGGCGGGCGCTTCGGCAGCCGCTCGATCATCGTGAACAACAGGTCGGCATAGGTGTCGCCCTGCGGCGCGTGCAGGACGTAGTGCACGTCCGTCAACGCGGTGGCGACGCGCATCGCGCCGACGTGCGGCGGGCCTTCGTAGGTCCATAGAGTGAGTTGCATCAGCGACTGCCCGGCCGCACGAACGGCGCTGAACGCCGTCTCGGTGGGCAGTGAGCGAAGTAAGCGTAGGGGCGCATGTTCTTAGGCGACCAGCTTCAGCCGACGCAGCAAGGGCCGCGTGAACAACTCTGCCAGGTCGCTGGCCTGCTCGTAGCCCTGGATCGGCGTGAAGACGAGTTCGATCGACCATTTGGTCGTCATCCCCTCAGCTTCGAGCGGGTTCGCAAGGCCGAGGCCGCAGACGACGATGTCGGGCTGCGCGGCGCGGCAGCGGTCGAGCTGCCTTTCGACATGCTGGCCTTCTGACAATACGCTGCCGGCCGGCAACAGCGCCAGTTCCTCGGCGAGGTGCTGACGGTGCAGATAGGGCGTGCCGACCTCGATGAGCTGCATGTCGAGTTCGCGCGACAGGAAGCGCGCGATCGGGATCTCGAGCTGCGAGTCCGGGAAAAAGAACACGCGCTTCCCGGCCAGCGTGGCGCGCTGTCGCGTGAGGGCGGTGCGTGCGCGCTCGCGAGCCGGCGCGGTGACCCGGTCGAACGCCTCGGCGTCGACGCCAAACTCGCTGGCCGCCGCCTCCAGCCACAAGGTCGTGCCTTCCACGCCGAGCGGGAAGGGCGCCGGCAGCCGCGTCGCACCGCGCGCTTCGAGCGCGCGCGCCGTGTCGGCCAGAAACGGCTGCGCGAGCAGCAGGCGCGTGCGCGGCCCGATCGCCGGCATCGCCCCGGCGCGGCGTGGCGGGAAGAAGTGCACGGGCCCGATGCCGAGCTGCGCGAACAGCCGCGCGAACTGGTCCTCGACCACGTCGGCCAGGGTGCCGACGACCATCAGCGAGGCTGGCGCGTCGCCTGCCTCCGCAGGCAGACCCGGTACCAGCGACGCGAGGCAAGCGTCCTCGCCCTGCGTGAAGGTGGTCTCGATGCCGCTGCCCGAGTAATTGAGCACTCGCACGTCGGGCGAGAAGCGGCTGCTCAGGCGCGACGCGGCGCGCGACAGGTCGAGCTTGATCACCTCCGAAGGGCAGGAGCCGACCAGGAACAGCAGCTTGATCTCGGGCCGGCGCTCGAGCAGCCGGGTCACGACGCGGTCGAGTTCAGTGTTCGCATCGGCCAGGCCGGCCAGGTCGCGCTCGTCGATGATCGCGGTCGCGAAGCGCGGCTCGGCGAAGATCATCACGCCCGCCGCGGACTGGATCAGGTGCGCGCAGGTGCGCGAGCCGACGACAAGGAAGAATGCGTCCTGGATCTTGCGGTGCAGCCAGATGATGCCGGTCAGGCCGCAGAACACTTCGCGCTGCCCGCGCTCGCGCAACACCGGCGCGTCGGCGCACCCTTCGGCGGCCACGGATCGGATCGGGATGACCGGGCTCATGCCGTGACACCCTGCGGCATCACCGACTGACCGAGCCGCGCTGCGCGCAGCTTCAGGATGAACTGCGTCGCGTTGATCACGTAGCTTGCATAGGCCGCCAGCGCCAGGTACATCTGCTGTCGCGAGCTCAGCGCATCGGTGAACAGCGCAACGAGGTAGGCCGTGTGCAGCGCAAGCACCAGCATGCTGAACACATCCTCCCAGTAAAAGGCCGGCGCGAACAGATAGCGGCCGAACACGACCTTCTCCCAGATGCAGCCCGTGATCATGATCGCGTAGAGGGTCAGCGCCTTGATGACGACCGACCACACCGCCGCGTCATGCCCGTTTCCAGTGGCGAGGTAGCGCAGGACCAGCCCCAGGCTCACGAGGAACACGACGAACTGGACCGGCGCGAGCACGCCCTGAACCAACGTCCAGCCCGAGGCGTCGCGCCGACGGCGCTCTTCCGCGGTGTAGAGCGGCGGTCGGCGTGTATCCGGCGCTTCGCCATGTGCCCCACGTGCTTGCATCGACATCCCCGGTGTGCTGCTGAGCCTGAATCTAGACCCCCGCGGATGAGATGTCAATTAGGCTAGACGTAAAGTAAACATGACACTATTATTTGCTTGAGGACGCGTTGTTCGGCGTCGACCGGGTCATCGCGAAACACGGCGCTAACCCGGTTGACGTTGAGCAAGGCCGGCAGTAGAACCTCACCTCACGGCGCACGCGGCGACAACAGTCTCGGCGTCGTTTTCCCGACCGTCCCCGCACGACCGGTGCGGCGATGGCGCCTCAGGAATGTCCCTGAGGCGCAATGCCAGACATCGATCGAGAGGAGACCGTCGATGGAGAGCCTGCCGCAAGAATATTCGGCACGGGAGGGTTCATCCAGGGGCGCATCACCGCCCGACTGCGATCCCGAGTTGCCAGGCTTCCAACCGGCGGAAGCGGCCAACGACACCCGCATGTCGCAGCTCGCGCGAACGATCGAGCAGGAGATCATCCCGCGCCTGATGCTCGCCCACCGAACGTCTGCCGATCCTCTGCTGCACCCGGGCGCCGCGCCGAGGCAGGCGGTCACGCAGGATGACGTCCGGCAATTTGCCAAACTCGTGCTGTCGCACGAGGAAGGCGCGGCCTTCGCGAGCATCGGGGGCTTGCGGGCGCGCGGCATCTCGACCGAGCGCATCTTCGTCGACCTGCTGGCGCCGACCGCGCGCTACCTCGGAGAGCTGTGGGAAGAGGACCTGTGCAACTTCACCGACGTGACGGTCGGCCTGGGGCGTTTGCAACGCGTGCTGCGCGAACTCAGCCCCGCGCTGGGTCGCAGCGTGGAGCATCCACCGCGGGGCCGACGCGTGCTGTTGCTGCCCAGCCCCGGCGAACAGCACACGTTCGGGCTGGTGATGGTTGCGGAGTTCTTCCGCCGTGCGGGATGGGACGTCAGCGGCGGCGCCTGGGTCGACGGCCTTGACGCCGCATCGCTGGTGACGAACGAGTGGTTCGACGTGATCGGCTTCGCGCTGGGGGCCGCGGTTCACCTGCCGAAGCTCGCTGCGAGCATTGCGTCGGTCAGGCACGCCTCTTGCAATCAGTCCATCGCAGTTCTCGTGGGCGGGCCCCTGTTCGGAGACCATCCCGAGTTGGCTGACGAGGTCAGTGCCGACGGCATGACAATAGACGGGCGCGAGGCGCCGTCGTTGGCCGAGAGCCTGATCGCCGACCGCATGCGGCAGCACACGCCACCCGGCTGATGCTTGCTGGGTGCGAGAGCATCGGTCACGTTGAAGAAGTTCGAGGAAGCGATGCGTCGAGGCAAAGAGCGCCGGTCATGAGAGAGTTCGCAGCACCCGCGCGAACGCTCGGCGACCTCAGTGCGGACATGGCCGGCAAGCTGATCGCCGCGGCGGCCGACGTGGCCATGATCATCGATGACCAAGGCGTGATCCGTGACCTCGCATTCGGCAGCGAAGACCTTCTGCGCGAGGGCTACTACGATTGGCTCGGCAAACCCTGGGCCGACACCGTCACGGTCGAGAGCCGCCCCAAGGTAGAGGCACTGCTTCGCGATTCGCGCACCAACGCGGCATCGCGATGGCGTCACATCAATCATCCTTCGATCGACGGCGCAGATCTGCCGCTGTCGTATTCGGCGATAGCGCTGCCGCAGCAGGCCGGGCGCGGTAAAGCGGGTGCGCGCTCCGTCGTGTTCGGCCGCGACCTGCGCGCGAATGCGGCGCTACAACAACGGCTGGTCAGCGCCCAGCAGGCGATGGAGCGCGACTACTGGCGTCTGCGTCACATGGAGACGCGCTACCGCTCGTTGTTTCAGGTCGCCTCCGAGGCGGTCTTGATACTTGACGCCGTCAACGGCAGGCTGGACGAGGCCAACCCGGCGGCGCTGGCGCTGTTCGGCGTCGAGGCTTCGCGTCCGGGTTGGATGCTCTCCGACAGTTTCGAATTCGACGCCGCTGCGAAGACGACCGACAGCGTCCCGGCGATGCTCGGGCGCGTGAGCGCGACCGGTCACAGCGAAACGCTGGCGGCGCGCTTGCCCGGTCGGGGCGAGATGCGCGTTTCGGCCTCGCTGTTCCGCCAGGAGAAGACGGCCCACCTCCTGGTTCGCGTCGCTCCGGTCGATGCCGCACGGGCCATAACGGAGAGTCGCGAGCAGAATGCCTTGCTCAAGCTCATCGAAAGCGCACCCGATGCGTTCGTCGTGACAGACCTCGAAGGCTTGATCCTGACCGCGAACCATGCCTTCATCGATCTCGCGCAACTCGCCACCGAGACACAGGTCCACGGCCAGTCGCTCGAGCGCTGGCTGGGCCGCACCGGCGTCGATCTCAATGTGCTGATCACCAACCTGCGCCAACGCGGCGCGGTGCGCCTGTTCGCGACCGTGATGCGCGGCGAGTACGGTGCATCGACCGACGTCGAAATCTCCGGCGTTGCAGTCACTGAAGGCGAACAGCCCTGCCTGGGCTTCACCATCCGCGACGTGAGCCGCCGCCTGGCCGCCGAGGCGCGCACCACCGGCGCCGGTCGCGAAATGCCGCGTTCGGTCGGGCAGATGACCGAGCTGGTGGGCCGCGTGCCGCTGAAGGACATCGTCCGCGACACCACCGACCTGATCGAGCAGCTGTGCATCGAGGCTGCGCTCGAACTCACCCACGACAACCGCGCCTCGGCCGCCGAGATGCTGGGCCTGTCGCGCCAGAGCCTGTACGTCAAGCTGCGCCGCTTCAACATCGGCGATCTGTCGCCGGTGTCCGGCGAGGAGTGAGCTACCCGTATTGGCGCGTCAAGTTGACACTCTGAGTGTAAATTCAGATTGACGATTTGAGGTGTCGCGTGCAGTATGACTGCATGGCTCGCCCAGAACTGTCCGCCGTCGCGGAACTGCTCAAACCCATCACCTGGTTCCCGCCGATGTGGGCCTTCGGCTGTGGCGTCGTGGCTTCGGGTGTCGCGACCGAGGGGCGTTGGCCACTGATCGTCATCGGCGTGCTGCTCGCAGGGCCGCTGGTCTGCGCCAGCAGCCAGGCAGTGAACGACTGGTTCGATCGCGAAGTCGATGCGATCAACGAGCCGCAACGTCCCATTCCCTCGGGACGCATGCCGGGCCGCTGGGGGCTGGGCGTCGCGATCGTGTGGACGCTGCTGTCGCTGATCGTTGCTTCCTTCCTCGGCCCCTGGGGCTTCGCGGCCGGCGTGGTTGGCTTGCTGCTGGCCTGGGCGTATAGCGCGCCGCCGCTTCGCCTGAAGCAGAACGGCTGGTGGGGCAATGCAGCATGCGGCCTGTGCTACGAGGGCCTGGCCTGGATCACCGGCGCCGCCGTGATGGCTGGCGGTGCGATGCCGGAACTGCGCTCGTTCGCGCTGGCGCTGCTGTACAGCGTCTCCGCGCACGGCATCATGACCTTGAACGATTTCAAGTCGGTCGAGGGCGACCGCCAGATGGGCATCGGCTCGCTGCCTGTGCAACTCGGCATCGACCGGGCGGCGCGCACGGCGTGCTGGGTGATGATCGTCCCGCAGGTCTGCGTTCTCGGGCTGCTCATCGCATGGCACCAAGCGGCGCATGCCGCGGCGGTGGCTGTCCTCATCGCGATGCAGGCCGTGATGATGCGGCGTTTCGTCCAGCAGCCTGTCGCGCGGGCGATTTGGTACAGCGGCTTCGGCGTGCCACTGTTCGTGGCTGGCATGATGGTCAGCGCGTTCGCGCTGAGGGGCGCTTCATGAGCCCGCCGGGGCCATTTTCGTGGTCCATCGCGTATTTCGAATCGCGAAGCCCGAAGGTGGTCCGGTGAGGACGCCGTTTGGCTGGTTTTCGGTCGCGCGGCTCGGGCTGGTGCAGGCCTGTCTCGGGGCAGTCGTCGTGATGACGACGTCGACCCTGAACCGCGTGATGGTCGTCGAACTCGCACTGCCGGCGCTGCTCCCCGGCCTGCTGGTCGCGATGCACTACCTGGTGCAGGTGGTGCGGCCGCGCATGGGCTACGGCTCCGACATGGGCCGGCGCCGCACGCCTTGGATCGTCGCTGGCATGGTCGTTCTGGCCACCGGCGGCACGCTCGCCGCGGTGGCAACAGCGTGGATGGGAAGCGACCGCATAGCAGGCACAGCGCTCGCCGTGCTCGCATTCGCTTTGATCGGCATCGGCGTGAGCGCCAGCGGCACCTCTCTACTGACGCTGCTCGCGAGCCGGGTCGATGCGCCGCGACGCGCCGGCGCGGCCACGCTGGTCTGGTTGATGATGATTGCCGGCTTTGCCGTCACTGCGAGCGTGGCCGGCAAGCTGCTCGACCCGTACTCGCCGCTGCGGCTGGTGGTGGTGACGCTCGCCGTGTCGGTGATCGCCATAGCGGTCACGCTGCTCGCGACTTGGCGTCTCGAGGGCGCGGGCTCGCAGCCGCCGGTCGCGGCGCCCACGACCGAGCGCAAGCCGTCGTTCCGCGAGGCGCTCGTGCAGGTCTGGGCCGAACCCGTCGCACGCCGCTTCACGATCTTCGTCTTCATCTCGATGCTCGCCTACAGCGCGCAGGACCTGATCCTCGAACCGTTCGCCGGCGCCGTTTTCGGCTTCACGCCGGGCGAGTCGACAAGCCTTTCGGGCCTGCAGCACGGCGGTGTGTTGCTGGGCATGTTGGCTGCGGCGCTCGCCGGGCGCGGCCGCCGCTTGGGCTCGCTGCGCGCGTGGCAGATCGGCGGCTGCCTGATCTCGGCGCTGATGCTGGCGGGCCTGGTCGCGTCGGCGTTTGTCGGCTCGGCTTGGCCGTTCAGGGCCACGGTGTTCGGGCTCGGCGCGGCCAATGGGGCGTTCTCGATCGCCGCGATCGCCGCGATGATGCAGTTCGCCAGCGAAGGCCGGAACGCGCGCGAAGGTGTGCGCATGGGCCTGTGGGGCGCCGCGCAAGCGGTCGCGTTCGGCGTGGGCGGGCTTGTCGGCACCGGGGCGAGCGACCTCGCGCGCTGGCTGATCGGCACGCCGGCGATGGCCTATGCCGCGGTGTTCGCGTTCGAGGCCGCGCTGTTCGTCGCGGCGGCGCTGCTCGCCGCCCGGCTGAACGGGGGCCGCGTCGCCGCGGCGACAGTCGCTGCGCCGGCCCGCCCTCAGCCGGGCCCGCCCCTCACTGAGGTTCGCTTGCCGTATCCGGCGGGCCGCGTGTCACCATGAGCATGACTGAACAGACCTTCGACGTCGTCGTGATTGGCGGCGGCCCAGCCGGCGCCACCGCCGCGCACGAACTGGCGCGCGGCGGGCGCTCGGTGCTGCTGCTCGACCGCGCCGGCCGGACCAAGCCCTGCGGCGGGGCGATCCCGCCGCGCCTGATCAAGGACTTCGCGATCCCCGACGAATTGCTCGTCGCCCGCGCGACAGCCGCGCGCATGGTCTCGCCGAAGGACGTGCGCGTCGACATCCCGATCGACAACGGCTTCGTCGGCATGGTCGACCGCGACCGCTTCGACGAGTGGCTCCGACAGCGTGCGGCCTCGTGCGGCGCGCAGCGGCGCATCGGCCGCTTCGAGCGCATCACGCGTGACGCCGATGGCGTCAGCGTGGTCCACTTCGAAGCTCGTGCGTTGGACGACGCCGGGAGGAAGAGTCCGCCCGTGCCGATGCAGGTGCGTGCCCGTGCCATCGTCGGTGCCGACGGCGCGCGCTCCGAAGTCGCGCGCCAGACGGTGCCCGGCGCCGAGCGCACGAAGTACGTCTTCGCGTACCACGAGATCCTGCGCACGCCAGTGGCCGACTTGCCCGCAGCCTACGATGGCTCGCGTTGCGACGTTTACTACCGAGGCACGCTGTCGCCCGACTTCTACGGCTGGGTCTTTCCGCACGGCGACACGATGAGTGTAGGCACCGGCAGCGCCGACAAGGGCTTCTCGCTGCGCACCGCCGTCGGCAAGTTGCGTGACGCGGCCGGGCTGACTGGCGCCGAGACGCTGCGGCGCGAAGGCGCTCCGATCCCGATGAAGCCGCTGCCCCGCTGGGACAACGGCCGTGACGTCGTGCTCGCGGGAGACGCAGCCGGCGTCGTCGCACCGGCCTCGGGCGAAGGCATCTACTACGCGATGTATGGGGGCCGTCTCGCGGCCGAGGCCGTCGAGGCGCTGTTGAAGACCGGCGACGCGAGCTCGCTCGCGCTCGCCCGCAAGCGCTTCATGAAGGCGCACGGCACGGTGTTCCGCGTGCTCGGCATCATGCAATGGTTCTGGTACTCGAGCGACCGGCTGCGCGAGCGATTCGTCGCCATTTGCAAGGACCGCGACGTGCAGCAACTGACCTTCGAGTCCTACATGAACAAGGAGCTCGCGCGCAAGAAGCCGATGGCGCACGTGCGCATCTTCTTCAAGGACCTGGCCCACCTGTTCGGAGTGGCGCGTGTATGAGGCGCTGGCGGCCCATCGCGATCGCCGCGATAGCGGCGACGCTCGTCGGCGTGCTCGGTGGCTTGATGACGGACCTCGGCCCTTGGTACGCGAGCCTGAAACAGCCTTCCTGGAAGCCGCCCGACTGGGCGTTCGGACCGATCTGGACGGCGATCTTCGCGCTCGCCGCCGCGGCCGGTGTGATCGGCTGGCGGAGAGCCCCGTCGCGCGCCGAGCGCGAGTGGCTGCTGGCGCTGTTCGCGTTGAACGGCTTCTTGAACGTGCTCTGGAGCCTGCTGTACTTTCGCCTGCACCGCCCCGACTGGGCGTTGCTCGAAGTGCCGCTGCTGTGGCTGTCGGTGCTGGCGTTGATCGTCCTGCTCTCTCGATACGCGAAGAGCGCGGCGTGGATGCTCGTGCCGTACCTGGTGTGGGTCGCGATCGCGGCGCTGCTGAACTGGCAGACCGTGAAGCTCAATGGGCCGTTCGGCGCGGGGTGAGGTGAAAGCATGAACGAAGCCTCGCTCATCGCATCGCTGGTCGATCTCGTCATTGCGTTCACGCTGATCGAGGGGGCCGCTCTGCTGCTGCTTCACCGTGCCACCGGCCGCGGCGTCGCGCCGCGCGACTTCGTGCTGAACATGGTGTCCGGACTTTGTCTGATGTTTGCCTTGCGTGCGCAAGTGCACGACGCTGGTCTGGCGTGGGTTGCGACCTGCCTGCTCGCCGCCGGCGCGGCGCATGCGACCGATCTCTGGAGACGTTGGCGACGCGATGCGTGCGCCGATCGTAGGGTGACAGCATGAGCGTCATCGCCCTCGGTCTGAACCACACCACCGCGCCGCTCGACGTGCGCGGCCGTTTCGCATTCCCCGGTGACGCATTGGTGCCGACCTTGCGCGCCTTCCGAAGCCGCGTGCAGCGCGCGGCCGAGATCGCCATCGTCTCGACCTGCAACCGCACCGAGCTGTACGTCGGCAGCGACCGCGAAAGCGTCGATGGCCTGGCCGAGCAGGCCCTGGGCTGGCTCGCCGAGTCCGGCGGCATGGCGCCGGCCGAACTGCAGCGCCACTCCTACGTGCTCGAAGACGCGGGCGCGGCGCGCCACACCTTCCGCCTTGCGAGCGGCCTGCAGTCGATGGTGGTCGGCGAGACGCAGATCCTCGGCCAGATGAAGCAGGCGGTGCGCGAGGCCGGCGCCGCAGGCACGCTGGGCACGACGCTGCACCAGCTTTTCCAGCGCTCCTTCGCGGTCGCCAAGGAGGTGCGCAGCGGCACCGAGATCGGTATGCACACGGTCAGCTTTGCCGCCGCGATCGTCCGGCTCGCGGGCGAGCTGTTCGGCGACTTCGGGGGCCTGAACGTGCTGTTCGTCGGCGCCGGCGAGATGGCCGCACCGGTGCTCGCGCACATGGCGGCGAAGGCGCCGAAGCAGCTGACGATCGCGAACCGCAGCATCGCGCGCGGGGCTGCGCTCGCAGCGCAGCTCCAGGGTGCCGAATCGGTCGGCCTCGCGGAGGCGATGGCGCGCCTCGCCGAATTCGACGTTGTCGTATCGTGCACCGCGAGCACGCTCCCGCTCATCGGCCTCGGCGCCGTCCAACGGGTCCTCAAGGCGCGTCGGCGGCGGCCGATGCTGATGGTCGACCTCGCGGTCCCGCGTGACATCGAGCCCGAGGTCGGGGCACTCGACGACGTCTACCTCTACACGCTGGACGACCTGGCGCGCATCGTCCAGTCGGGCAGTGACAAGCGCGGCGCTGCCGTCGGCCAGGCCGAGACCATCATCGAAGCTGGCGTGCAGGAGTTCGTGCGCTGGCTCGGCACGCGCGAGTCGGTGCCGCTGATCCAGGCCCTGCAATCGCAGGCCGAGGTCTGGCGTGCCGCCGAACTGCAGCGCGCCCGCAAGCTGCTCGCGAAGGGGGAAAGCATCGATGCGGTGCTCGAAGCCATGTCGCGCGGCCTGACGCAGAAGATGCTGCACGGGCCGATGGCGGGGCTGCAGGCCACTGCGGGGGACGAGTGCGCTGCGTTGACCCACGCGCTGGAGCGCTTGTTCCTCCAGTGTCCGATGCGCGAACGGCGCTGATCAGACGAGCTGACCCGCGCCTGTGCCTCCGTCGTCCGGGTGGTGCCGGCGCGCACGGCGCATCGCGAGAATCACCAGCACCGCAACGATCGGGATCGCCAACCCCACCACCAGGTCGGGGTCGATGCGGGCCCCCGCTGCCTTCAGCGCCTTCGCGAAGTAGCCTGCGAGCCCTGCCACGTAGTAGACGATCGCCGCAACCGACAGCCTCTCCACCGTCAGCTGCAGTCGCAGTTGCAGTTTTGCGCGCCGGTCCATCGAGCCGAGCAGTCGCTGGTTCTGGCGCTCGCGGGCAATCTCGACGCGCGTCGACAGCAGCCCGCTGGCCTGGGCGACTCGCTCCGACAGGTCGTGGAGCCGTTGCAGTACCGTGTTGCAAGTGGCCACGGCGGGCGTGTAGCGCCGCGCCATGAACTCCTCGATGGTCTGCAGGCCAGGCAAGCGACCCTCGCGCAACTCGGTGATGCGCCGCGTCACCAACTCGTAGTAGGCACGGCAGGCACCGAAGCGGAACTGGCTTGCCGCCAGCCCGCTCTCGACTTCGGCTGCGAGGCGGGTGAGCTTCTGCAGCAGCGCTTCGTCGCCGGAGCCGTGCTCAAGCGCGATGTCGTCGGTCAGCGCCGCGAGCGCCTTCTCGATCGCGACGATGCCTGGTGACTGGCGGCGCGCGATCGGCAGGGCCAGCAGCGACATCATTCGATAGGCCTCGATCTCGAACAGACGCTGCAGCATGCGACCGGCCTGGCGCGGGGTGAAGCTTCGGTTCAGCACCAGAATCCGGGTGCAGCCATCGGCCTGGATGCGGAAGTCGGTGAAAGCCAGGCCGGCGCCGTCGCCGATCTCGGCGCCGACGACGGTTTGCGGGCCGAAGTGCTGCGACAGCGCGGCAGCGTCCGGCACGCCGCCTGCAACGTCAGCGAGCAGCAACTCGGCCTCCACCGCCACCACCGTGGCGCCGGGTATGGCCGCGAGCCAGCCGGGCGGAAGGAGCGTTGTCGGTGGCTCGCCCCAGGGCACACGGCTGTGGCCGGCAGTGGAGAAGGTGTAGCCGGAGAACTCGCCGTGCCGCTCCCACTTGAGCCGCAAGGGTCCCAGTCCAGCGACGAAGTGGGTGGCGCCCGGTGACGGCGGCGCCATCGCATGCTGCGCGCAAAGCGTGGCGAGGTGGTCGCGTTCGCGCTCACGGTCCTCGGCGTCGATCAGCACCGCAAGGTAGGTCACGCGGGACGGCGATTCGAGTGGGTCCGGCGGCCGGGCATGAACCTCTTCGGCCAGGGCGTAACGGTCCGGATGGTCCGGCGGCAGCCACGGCATGTTCATGAGCCTTGAGTTGCCTTCCTGCGACGCTCCACCAGCCGCATGATCATCGGCGTGAAGATCAGCTGCATCGCCAGTTCCATCTTGCCGCCCGGCACCACCAATGTGTTGGCGCGCGACATGAACGAGTCGTGCAGCATGCTCAGCAGATAGGGCATGTCGATGCCCTTTGGATTGGCGAAGCGGATCACGACGAGGCTTTCGTCGGCGGTCGGGATCGTGCGCGCGATGAACGGGTCGGAGGTGTCGACCACGGGCACGCGCTGGAAGTTGATGTGCGTGCGCACGAACTGCGGACAGATGTAGTGCACGTACTCGTGCATGCGGCGCAGGATCACATCGGTGACGGCTTCGGTCGAGTAGCCGCGCGTGTTCTTGTCGCGGTGGATCTTCTGGATCCATTCGAGGTTGATCACCGGCACCACGCCGATCAGCAGGTCGACCAGCGCTGCTACGTCGACATGTGGCGTCTTCACACCGCCGTGCAGGCCCTCGTAGAACAGCAACTCGCTGGGCGGCACCGCTTCCCAGGCGGTGAACGTGCCAGGTGGCTGCTTGAACGGCGCGGCTTCTTCGGCGTTGTGCAGGTATTTGCGGCTGCGGCCGGTGCCGCTGGCGGCGTAATCGCGAAACAGCGCCTCGAGCTCGGCAAACAGGTTGGCCTCGTCGCCGAAGTGGCTGAAGTGGCGGTTGCCCGCAGCCTCGGCTTCTGCCATGGCGATTTTCATCGCCGCGCGGTCGTGGCGGTGGAAGCTGTCGCCTTCGACGATGGCGGCGTTGACGTTCTCGCGCCGGAAGATGTTCTCGAAGGTGCGCGTCACCGAGGTGGTGCCGGCGCCGGAGGAGCCGGTGATCGCGATGATCGGGTGCTTGATGGACATCGAAGGAGGGTCGGTTGCTTGGCAGTCATTCGACCTGCGCGAACAGGCCGCGCCGGCCGAACAGCGGTGAGTGGTAGCTGTCTTGGGGCTCCTCGCGGTGGTAGGCCTCGATGCGCTCGACTTCGTCGGCCGAGCCGAACACGAAGCCGATGCGCTGGTGCAGCGATTCCGGGCCTATGTCCATCAGGCGCTGCCGGCCATCGCTGGCGCGGCCGCCGGCCTGCTCGATCAGGAACGAGATCGGGTTCGCTTCGTACAGCAGCCTCAGGCGCCCGGGGCGTTCGGGCTGCCGGGTGTCGCGGGGGTACAGGAACACGCCGCCGCGCATCAAAATGCGGTGCGTCTCGGCGACGAGCGAGGCGATCCAGCGCATGTTGAAGTCGGCGCCGCGCACGCCGGTCTGGCCGGCCAGGCACTCGTCGACGTAGCGCTTCACGGCAGGCTCCCAGAAGCGGCTGTTCGAGGCGTTGATGGCGAACTCGCGCGTCTTCGGCGCGATCGTCAGGTTCGGATGGCTGAGCACCCATTCGCCGAGCATCGGTTCGAGCGTGAAGGCGTGCGTGCCGTGGCCCAGCGTCAGCACCAGCATTGTCGACGGGCCGTAGATCGCATAGCCGGCACAGACTTGCCGCGTGCCGGGCTGCAGGAAGTCGGCCGGCTGCGCATCGGTACCCGGCGACGGCGCGTGCACGATCGAAAAGATGCTGCCGACGGCGACGTTCACGTCGATGTTCGACGAGCCGTCGAGCGGGTCGAACATCAGCAGGTACTTGCCGCGTGGGTACTGCGGCGGCAGCGTGTAGACAGCCTCGATTTCTTCCGAGACCATGCCCGCGACGTGCCCACCCCACTCGTTGGCCCGCAGGAAGACGCTGTTGCTGATCACGTCCAGGCGCTTCTGGTCTTCGCCCTGCACGTTGTCGCTCCCGGCGCTGCCGAGCACGCCGCCGAGGGCGCCGTAGGCCACCTTGCGCGAGATCGCCTTGCACGCGAGCGAGACGTCGGTGATCAGCGCGTTCAGGTCACCGGTCGCGCCGGGCGCGCGGCGCCGCTGCTCGATCAGAAACTGCGTCAGCGTGGCTCTACCGCCGGTCGGCATGGGGTGCTCCCGTGATGTTCATTGCAGCGTGACGCGCGCATGCCGCCCGGCCGAGGCCTGCTGGCGGATTTCGTGGATCGCCTCCTGGTAGCGCCCGCCGTTGAAGATCGCCGAGCCGGCCACCAGCGTGTCGGCGCCGGCGCTGCAGATGCGCTCTGCGTTGTCGCTCTTCACGCCGCCGTCGACCTCGAGCCAGATGTCGCGCCCGCTTGCGTCGATGCGCCTGCGCACGGCCTCGATCTTCGGTAACGTGCTCTCGATGAAGGTCTGGCCGCCGAAGCCAGGGTTCACGGACATCAAGAGGATCAGGTCCAGCCGGTCGATCACATGGTCAAGCCAGTGCAGCGGCGTGGCCGGGTTCAGCACCAGTCCGGCTCTCACGCCGAGCGCCTCGATCAATTGCAGGCTGCGGTCGACGTGCTCGCTGGCTTCAGGGTGGAACGAGATGATGTTCGCGCCGGCTTGCGCGAACATCGCGATCAGGGCGTCGACCGGCTTGACCATCAGATGCACGTCGATCGGGATCGCGCCTTCGGTGCTGGTGCAGTAGGGCTTGATAGCCTGGCAGACCTGCGGGCCGATGGTGAGGTTCGGCACGTAGTGGTTGTCCATGACGTCGAAGTGGATGACGTCGGCGCCGGCCGCGATCACCGCCGTCACCTCTTCGCCGAGGCGCGCGAAGTCGGCCGAGAGCAGGCTGGGCGCGATGCGGACGCTGACGCTCATGACGCGCTTGCCTGCATCCTGCGGAGCAGTGCTTCGAAGTGCAGGCCGCCGAGGTCGGGCAGCAGCAGCGCAGCCTCGGCGAAATCACCGCCCTCGGTCCAGAACGTCGGTGTCACGACGGTGCGCAAGCCGGCGTTGGCGGCGGCGAGCAGGCCGTTGGGCGAATCCTCGAACGCGATGGCGTGCTCGGGCAGCAAGTCCAAGCCGCGCAGCGCGAGTTGGTAGATGTCGGGCGCTGGCTTCTTTGCGCGCACCTGGTCGCCGCAGGCGATGACACTGAACATGTCCAGGCCGCGCGGGCCGAGCGTGGACTGCAGCAGCGCATCGATGTTGGCCGCGGTCGTCGTGCTCGCGATCGCGAGCTTGCAGCCCGCGGCCAGCGCTTCGTCGAGCAGGGCGGCCACGCCGTCGCGCAGCGGCACCGCGCCATCAGCGACGAAGGAGCTGTAGAAGCGCGTCTTCTCGGCATGGATGTCCGGCACCATCGTGCTCAGGCGGCGGCGCTCGTAGGCCGACACATCGTCGAGGTGGGCGATGTAGTGCGCCATGCGCTCCTTGCCGCCGGTGACCTTCAGCAGCTCGCGATACTCGGCCCGCTCCCAGGCCCAGCCGAGCCGGTAACGCTCGAACGCGAGGTTGAACGCGACACGGTGCGCTTCTTCGGTGTCGGCCAGCGTGCCGTCCACGTCGAAGATCAAGGCCTCGATTGCCATCTCATGCCTCCCGGGACGCTGCGGCGCCGAACACGCGGCTGGCGAGGATGTCCTCGGCCTGCAAGGTGACGAGCTGCTCGCGGGTGAGTGCCGTGGCGCTCGAAAACAGCCGCGTCGCGTGGCGCAGCCGGATGCGGTCGAGCGCGTTGCGGATCGAGCGCGCGTTCGCGAAGTGCGGCTGCTGCCGTCGCAGGTCGATGTAGCGCGTGAAGGCCGGCGCGGCACTGTCGTCGAAGCGGTAGTTCAGCGCACCGAGCATCAGCTGCGCGATCTGCATCAACTCGGCCTCGCTGTAGTCGGGGAAGTCGATGTGGTGCGCGATGCGCGACGCCATCCCCGGGTTGCTGCCGAAGAAGGTGTCCATCCGGTCCTTGTAGCCGGCGAGGATCACGACCAGGTCGTCGCGCTGGTTCTCCATCACCTGCAGCAGGATCTCGATTGCCTCCTGGCCGTAGTCGCGCTCGTTCTCGGGGCGGTAGAGGTAGTACGCCTCGTCGATGAAGAGCACGCCGCCCATCGCCTTCTTCAGCACCTCCTTGGTCTTCGGAGCCGTGTGGCCGATGAACTGGCCGACCAGATCGTCGCGCGTCACCGCCACCATATGACCCTTGCGCACGTAGCCGAGCTGCTTCAGCACCTCGGCCATGCGCATCGCGACCGAGGTCTTGCCGGTGCCGGGGTTGCCGGTGAAACACATGTGCAGCGACGGCGGCGTGGACTGCAGCCCCTGCTCTGCGCGCAGCTTGTCGATCAGGAGCAGCGCGGCGATGTCGCGGATGCGCCCCTTCACCGGCGCGAGGCCAATCAGCTCGGCGTCGAGCTGGTCGAGCACCGCGCGCACGCCGGTGGCCTCGAGCAGAGCACCCGGGGGCCCGTCGGCCCTTCCCCCGGCGCTCGGCCCGCATGCGGTCGTGTTCATTGCCTCGGCCTCAGTAGCGTGACCCTTCCGGGGCCCGCTGTACCGCATAGCTCTCGATGCTGTAGCGCACCGAACGGCCGGCCTCTTCGGTGCGGATAAGACGGAAGCCGGGCTCGACCTTCGGGCGATTCACGATGAACGACAGCACGACCGACTCGGTGCCGTGGGTCGAATCGAACGCAGTCAGGCGGATGTAGTGGTCCGGAAAGGTCTCGCGGCACTCGCGCAGCTCCATCATCACGCCGGCCGCATCGGCAATGTCGAACATGGGGTTGCCGAACATCTCCCAGAAGGTGTTGCGCGGGTGCGGGTCGTCGGTGTACTCGAGGCCGATCGCCCAGCCGCTGGACAGGCAGTGTTCGATCTGCAGCGTGATCTGCGCGTCGCTGAGGTCGGGCAGGTACGAGAAGGTGCCTTGGGTGAGTCGCATGGGGTCGTTCCCGGTCAGGCCACTGACGCCGTCGGCACGAAGTCCGAGGTGTCGGTCGAGGCGTAGTTGAAGGTGATGTCGCCCCAGGTGTCGAGGGCGGCGGCCAGCGGCGAGCACCACTTGGCGGCGTCGCGCAGGATCTGCGGGCCTTCCTCATTGATATCGCGGCCCTCGTTGCGGGCCAGCACCATCGCTTCGAGCGCGACGCGATTCGCCGTCGCTCCGGCCTGGATGCCCTGCGGGTGGCCGATGGTGCCGCCGCCGAATTGCAGCACCACGTCGTCGCCGAACAGGTCAAGGAGCTGGTGCATCTGGCCGGCGTGGATGCCGCCCGAGGCGACCGGCATCACCTTCTTGATGGCGCCCCAGTCCTGGTCGAAGTGGATGCCGCGCGGCAGGTCAACCTGCGTCTGCGTGTCGCGGCAGACGTTGTAGTAGCCCTGTACCGTCATCGGGTCGCCTTCGAGCTTGCCGACCGCCGTGCCGGCGTGGATGTGGTCCACGCCCACCAGCCGCATCCACTTCGCGATCACGCGGAAGCTCACGCCGTGGTTCTTCTGCCGCGTGTAGGTGCCGTGGCCGGCGCGGTGCAGATGCAGGATCATGTCGTGTTGACGGCACCAGTGGCTCAGCGACTGGATAGCGGTGTAGCCGACGACCAGATCCACCATCACGATCACCGAGCCGAGGTCCTTCGCGAACTCGGCGCGGCGGTACATCTCCTCCATCGTGCCGGCGGTCACGTTCAGATAGCTGCCTTTGACTTCCCCGGTCGCGGCGCTCGCCTTGTTGACGGCGTCCATCACGAACAGGAACCGGTCGCGCCAGTGCATGAAGGGCTGCGAGTTGATGTTCTCGTCGTCCTTCATGAAATCGAGCCCGCCCTTGAGACCCTCGTACACGACGCGGCCGTAGTTGCGGCCCGACAGACCAAGCTTGGGCTTCGTGGTGGCGCCCAGCAGAGGCCGTCCGAACTTGTCGAGCCGCTCGCGCTCGACGACGATACCGGTGGGCGGGCCTGCGAAGGTCTTGACGTAGGCGACTGGGAACTTCATGTCCTCCAGCCGCGCCGCCTTCAGCGGCTTGAAGCTGAACACGTTGCCGATGATCGAGGCTGCGACGTTGGTGATCGAGCCTTCCTCGAACAGCGACAGGTCGTAGGCGACGTAACAGAAGTACTGGCCCGGGATGCCCGGCACGGGGTCGACGCGGTAGGCCTTTGCGCGGTACATGTCGCAGGCGGTCAGGCGGTCGGTCCAGACGACGGTCCAGGTCGCGGTGCTGGATTCACCGGCCACCGCGGCGGCGGCCTCGATCGGGTCCACACCGTCCTGCGGCGTGATGCGGAAGAGGGCGAGGATGTCGGTGTCCTTCGGCTCGTAGTCGCCATTCCAGTAGCCCATCTGCGCGTACTTCAGCACCCCCGCGGCGTAGCGCTTCTTGCTGTCGGTGATCTGCGTCGGTTCGTTCATGTTGCCCAAGACCGTCTCCTTTGGAATGGAAGGCTCGGACCGAATGTAGGCGGCGCAATCGATTTGGATAAGTTAAATATTTTGACATCGACATAAGAAGTCAATAATCTTTTGGCATGCCGCTCACCCGCAATGCCTCGTTCCGCCAGCTCGCCACTTTTCACGCCGTCGCCCGGCTTGGCAGCGTGTCGGCCGCGGCCGAAGAATTGCACCTGACGTCGCCGGCCGTGTCGATCCAAATCGGCATCCTCGAGGAATCGGCGCGCACCCCGCTGCTGCAGCGCAGCGGCCGCGGCATTCGCCTCACCGAGGCCGGCGAACTGCTGGCCGGCTACGCAGGCCGCATCCTCGAACTGTGGCGCGAGGCGGGTGAAGAGATGGCGACGCTGCAGGGTGTGTTCGCCGGCACGCTGCGCGTCGGTGCTGTGACGACGGCCGAGTATTTGCTGCCGCCGTTGCTGGTCACGTTCGCGAACCAGAACCCGAAGGTGAAGGTGAAGCTGCAGGTCGGCAACCGCGACGAGGTGGTGCGCCTGCTCGCCGGCCAGGACATCGACGTCGCCATCATGGGCCGGCCTCCAGCCGAGCTGAAGACCGTGGCCAGCGCTTTCGCGAGGCATCCGATGGCCTTCATCGCGTCGCCAAAGCACGCGGCGATACGCGACCCGGACCTCAGCATCGCGTCGCTCGCCGGCGCGCACCTGCTGGTGCGCGAGCGCGGCTCGGGCACGCGCACGACGGTCGAGCGGCTGTTCAAGGACGCCGGCGTGCCGCTGCGCATCGGCTCAGAGATGTCGAGCAACGAAGCGATCAAGCAGATGTGCGCGGCCGGTTTCGGGGTCGCCTTCCTGTCGCTGCACACCTGCGTGCTCGAACTCGATGCCGGCGTGCTGCAGGTGCTGCCGCTGCCCGACAACCCGATAGAGCGCGATTGGTACGTGATTCACTTGGCCTCGCGCCAGCTGCCGCAGGTGGCGGCGGCGTTCGAGCTGTTCCTCACGGAGCGGGCGCAAGCACAGGTTCGGCGCCAACTCGGCCACGTGGGCGCGTCGGCCAGAAAGACGCCGCGGGCGCGAGTCGCTGCGCGCGCGCGACGCTAGCGAGCTCGGCTTTTCGTCACGCCTTCTTCGCCCAGGCAGTGCACCAGCCCTTGGCGGACACCTGCTTGCCGCCGAAGAGCTGGCACGGCGCCATCGCGTCGGTCGGTTTGCCCTGGAAGAAGTTGCAGCCGGCGCACACCTGCGTCGCGGCATGCTGCGGATACTTGGCCTTGTCGACCTTCGTCGAATCGGCCCTGTAGCCGAGCGCGACCGCCTGGGGGTCGGATTCCGAAAGTACCGGGGCGGCTGCCTGGGCCGAGACGCGCGATGCGGCGAGGGCGCTGCCGCCCGCGACCACCGTCAACACGAATGCACGTCGATTGGGGTTGCGCATGAAGGACTCCTTGCGATGGCTGGGATGAGGCGTCAGAATAGTCTGACATATTGTGTTGCGATGCTACTTTACATTCAGTAATCCAGAGCGGCCGCATCTGGTTTGGAGTTCCTGTGGTCTTTCCCTTTTCGGCGATCGTAGGCCAAGACGAGATGAAGCTGGCGATCCTGATCGCGGCCATCGATCCGAGCATCGGCGGTGTGCTGGTGTTCGGCGACCGCGGTACCGGAAAGTCGACCGCGGTGCGCGCGCTGGCTGCGCTGCTGCCGCCGATGCGCGCGGTCGTCGGCTGTCGCTTTCGCTGCGACCCCGCGCTGGCGACCGGGTGCGAGGAGTGCGAGGCGCGCAAGACCAAAGGGCCGCTGAAGAGCCACGCGGTGCCGGTACCGGTAGTCGATCTGCCGCTGGGCGCGACCGAAGACCGTGTCGTCGGGGCACTTGACCTCGAGCGCGCGCTCACGCAGGGCGTGAAGGCCTTCGAGCCTGGGTTGCTGGCGCGCGCGAATCGGGGCTTCCTGTACATCGACGAGGTCAATCTGCTCGAGGATCACCTCGTCGATCTGCTGATCGACGTCGCTGCATCCGGCGAGAACGTCGTCGAGCGCGAAGGCTTGAGCGTGCGCCACCCGGCGCGTTTCGTGCTCGTCGGCAGCGGCAACCCCGAGGAGGGCGAGCTGCGCCCGCAATTGCTGGACCGCTTCGGCCTATCAGTCGAGGTGCGCACGCCGCAGGACCTGGCGTCGCGGGTCGAGGTCGTGAAGCGCCGCGATGCGTTCGAGCGCGACGGCGCGGCATTCAGCGAGGCGTGGGCCAAGAGCGAGGCACGCGTGCGGCGCCAGATCGTTGCCGGGCGCTCGCGCATCGGCGAAGTGCGCGTGCCGGACGCCGCGCTGGAGCGCGTCGCCCAGCTTTGCATGGCTCTCGGCACCGACGGCTTGCGCGGCGAGTTGACGCTGATCCGCGCCGCGCGTGCGTTCGCCGCCTTGCAGGGCGACGCCGAGGTCAGTGACGCGCACCTGAAGCGCGTTGCGCCCCCGGCGCTGCGGCACCGGCTGCGGCGCAATCCGCTCGACGACGCGGGCTCGAGCGTGCGGGTGGATCGCGCGGTGGCGGAACTGTTCGCCGCATGAATGCCAACGAGGCGATGGTGGCCGCTCTTGTTCGCCGTCGATCCGGTGGGGCTCGGCGGCGTCGTGCTGCGCAGTGGCGCGGGGCCGGCGCGCGATCGTTGGCTCGCGCGGCTGGCGCACTGGCTGCCGGCCGGCACGTCGTGGCGGCGCGTGCCGCTGCACGTCAACGACGATCGCCTGCTCGGCGGGCTCGATCTGTCGGCCACCTTGCAGGCGGGGCGACCCATCGCGCAGCGCGGGTTGTTGGCCGAGGCCGACGGCGGGGTGGTGGTGTTGGCGATGGCGGAACGATTGAGTGCTTCCACGGCCGCGAGCGTGGCGGCGGTCATCGACACCCAGGAACTCATTGCCGAACGCCACGGCATCGGCACGCGCCACACCAGTCGCATCGGCGTCGTGGCGCTGGACGAAGGCATTGCCGATGACGAGCAGGTGCCGGCGCGTCTGCGCGAGCGTTTGGCATTCCATCTCGCGCTGGCAACCGATATCCGTGACGACGCCGACGACGGGTTGTTCACGCGGGATGACGTCGCCGCAGCAAGGTTGCGCTTCGAGACTGTGCGCATCGATGGCGAGATCGTGGAAGCCCTGTGCGCCGCGTCGCTCGCACTGGGCGTCGAGTCGGTGCGGGCGCCGATGTTCGCCTGCCGCGCGGCGCGCGCCGTGGCGGCGCTCGACGGCCGCGATGCAGCGACCTCGCAGGACGCCGCGCTGGCGGCAGGTTTTGTGCTCGCACCGCGCGCGACGCAGGTGCCGGCTGCCCAGGCGGCATCCGAGGACACGGCGGATGAGCCGTCGGACGAGGGGCGCGAGGACACGCGCGACGATGCAGCGCCCGAGCCGCCGCCGAACGATGACGAGACGCCAAACGATGCCGAGGACATCGAGGCCGGCAACGTCGCAGTGGACGAAGTCGTGCTTGAGGCCGCGCTTGCGGCGATCCCGCCGGGCCTGCTGGCCGCCCTTGCGCTGGGTCGTGCGGCGAAGCGGGCACCGTCGTCTGGCCGCGTCGGCGCGGCCAGACTCGGCAGCGCGCGCGGCCGGCCCACCGGCGCGCGGCGCGGTGAAGCGCAGGGTGGCGCGCGACTGAACCTGATCGAGACGCTGCGCGCGGCCGCGCCGTGGCAGGCACTGCGGCACCGTGAGGCGGAGGCTGCGGGCCACGCGGCGCCAGTGCGCATCCGCGTGCGGCGTGAGGACTTCCATGTCTGGCGCTTCAAACAACGCAGCGAGACGACGACCGTGTTCGTCGTCGACGCGTCCGGCTCGGCGGCCTTGAACCGTCTCGCCGAGACCAAGGGCGCGGTCGAGCTGTTGCTGGCCGACTGCTATGTGCGGCGCGACAGCGTCGCCGTGATCGCTTTTCGCGGGGCCGGCGCCGAGTTGCTGCTGCCGCCGACACGCTCGCTGGTGCGGGCAAAGCGCAGTCTGGCCGGCCTCCCCGGGGGGGGCGGCACGCCGCTCGCGGCCGGCATCGCGTCGGCACACGCGCTGGCCGAGTCGGTGCGACGGCGCGGCGCGACGCCGGTCGTGGTGTTGCTCACCGATGGCCGCGGCAACATCGCGCGCGACGGCACCCCCGGGCGCGCCCGTGCCGCCGAGGACGCGCTGGCCGCCGCACGGCAGATGCAGCGCGAAGGGTTCGCCGCGCTGTTGCTCGACACCTCGCCGCAACCGCAGGAGCCGGCGCGCCAGCTTGCCGCCGCGATGGGCGCGCGCTACGTGCCCTTGCCCTACGCCGGTGCGGCGGCGCTGTCGCAGGTCGTGCGGGCGGCGTCCGTGACATGAGGACCACGCTCAGCTGGGACCGCGAGGGCCGCGACTGGCCGCACCGCGAGGCGAGCCGCTTTGTACAGGCCGGCGGGCTGCGCTGGCACGTGCAGCGCGTGGGCGAGGGGCCGGTCGCATTGCTGATCCATGGCACCGGTGCTTCTACACACTCCTGGCGCAGCGTGGTGCCGCTGCTCGCGCGCCACTTCAGCGTCGTCGCGATGGACCTGCCCGGCCACGCGTTCACCGACACGCCGCAGGCCGCGCAGCTCTCGCTGCCTGGCATCGCGCGCGCAGTTTCCGCGTTGATCGAGCGGCTGGAGCTCGACGTCGCGCTCGTCATCGGTCATTCGGCCGGTGCCGCGATCGGCGCCCGCCTTGTGCTCGACGGCACGCTGACGCCGCAGGCGCTGGTTTCAATCAACGGCGCGTTCCTGCCGCTGGCAGGCTGGCCGGGCCTGATCTTCCCGCCGGTCGCACGGTTGATGGCCGCGACACCGCTAGCGCCGCAGCTGTTCGCCCGCCGCAGCTGGGACCCCGCGGCCGTCGAGCGGCTGATCGGCGGCACCGGCTCGACGCTCGATGCAGAAGGCCTCGCGCTCTACGCCACGCTGGTGCGCGACGCGCGGCATGCCGCGGGCGCGCTCGGCATGATGGCGCGCTGGGATCTGCAGCCGCTGGCGCGCGACCTGTCGCGGCTGCACACGCCGCTCGGCTTGATCGTCGGCGCCAATGACAGGGCGGTGCCGCCGCAAGACGCACAGCGCGTGCGCGCGTTGATCCCGGTGACGACGCCGTGTACGCTGACCCGCGTGACGGGTGGCGGCCACCTCGTCCACGAGGAGCGGCCGGCCGAGGTCGTGCAACATGTGCTGGCGGCGCTTCAGGTCGAGCAGGGAATACCTGTATAGCCGAGCGATTGTCAACGCAGCATGACACTCGTAGGATGCTAGTATGTTGACAGTGCCGGCATCCCTGCTTGAGAAGGCGCAGGCGTCGCGGACCAAGCCGCACGCCGTCGTGATCGGCAGCGGCTTCGGTGGCCTCGCCGCGGCGGTGCGGCTGGGCGCGCGGGGTTACCGCGTCACCGTGCTCGAAAAGCTCGATGCGCCCGGTGGCCGCGCCTACGTTCACCGGCAGGACGGCTTCACCTTCGACGCGGGCCCGACAGTGATTACTGCGCCGTTCCTGTTCGAGGAGCTGTGGGCGCTGTGCGGCCGGCGCATGGCCGACGACATCGATCTGCGCCCGGTCACGCCTTTCTATCGAATCCGTTTCGATGACGGCGAGTGCTTCGACTACAGCGGCGACGCGGCCGCGATGCGGGCCGAGGTCGCGCGTTTCGCACCCGACGACGTGGCGGGCTACGAGCGCTTCCTGAAAGCCAGCGAGGCGATCTTCAAGGTCGGCTTCGAGCAGCTCGGTGATCAGCCCTTCGATTCGTGGACCGACATGGCGCGCGTGCTGCCCGCGCTGCTCAAGCTGGAGGGCTACCGCACTGTCTACTCGCTCGCCTGCAAGCACGTGCGTGACGCGCGGCTGCGCGTGGTGCTGACCTTCCAGTCGCTGCTGGTCGGCGGCAACCCGTTCTCGACCACCTCGGTGTACTGCCTGATCGCGTTCCTGGAGCGACGCTGGGGCGTTCACTTTCCGATGGGTGGCACTGGCAGCCTCGTGAAAGGGCTGGTGGGCCTGATCGAAGGGCAGGGCGGCGCGGTGCGCTGCAACCGTGGCGTTGCGCAGATCACGGTGAAGAACGGCATGGCCACCGGCGTCCGCCTCGAAAGTGGCGAGACGATCGCCGCCGACGTCGTGGTGTCGAACGCCGACTCGGCCTGGACGTACCGCCACCTCGTCGCGCCTGAGCACCGGACGCGCTGGACCGACCAACGCATCGAGCGCGCACGCTACTCGATGAGCCTGTTCGTCTGGTACTTCGGGACCCGCCGCCGGTACCCCGACGTGGCGCACCACACGATCGCGCTCGGCCCGAGGTACCGCGAGCTGCTGACCGACATCTTCGACCGGAAGGTGTTGGCCGACGACTTCAGCCTCTACCTGCACCGCCCGACCGCGACCGACCCATCGCTCGCGCCACCGGGTTGCGACGCGTTCTATGTGCTGTCGCCGGTGCCGCACCTGCAGAGCGGCACCGACTGGGCGAGCCACGCCGAGCCGTATCGGCTGGCGATTCAGCAACGCCTGGAGGCGACCCTGCTGCCAGGCCTGGCCGACGAAATCGTCACGTCGCGCCTGCTCACACCGCAGGACTTCCAGGACCGGCTCTCGTCGTTCCGTGGTGCCGCCTTCTCGCTCGAACCGGTGTTGACGCAGAGCGCCTGGTTCCGCCCGCACAACCGCAGCGAAGAGCTCGATCGCCTCTACCTCGTCGGCGCAGGCACGCACCCCGGTGCGGGCCTGCCCGGCGTGTTGTCCTCAGCCCGTGTCCTCGATTCGGTGGTCCCGCATGCAGACGCAATCGCCACAACTCACGCAGCAGCTCGCGACACTGTTCGGGTCGCGCCCGCCTGAGGCGCAGACGGCCGCGCTGCGGGCCGACCTCGCGGCTTGCCGCGCGTCGCTGCGCAACGGCTCGAAGACCTTTCTCGCCGCGTCGCTGCTGCTGCCGCGGGCGGTGCATGAGCCGGCCTCGGTGCTGTACGCGTTCTGCCGCCTTGCCGATGATGCGGTCGACGCAAGCGGCGACCGCCGCGACGCCGTCGAGCGGCTGCGCGAGCGGCTGCGTCTGGCCTACGCGGGCACGCCGCGCGACGATCCCGCCGACCGGGCCCTCGCGGTGGTCGTCGCACAGCACCGTATCCCGGCCGCCCTGTTCGACGGTCTGCTCGAGGGCTTCGAGTGGGATCTGCAGGGCCGCCGCTACGAAACGCTCGAGGCGCTGCACGACTACGCGGCGCGCGTGGCCGGCACCGTCGGCGCGATGATGGCGCTGCTGATGGGGGTGCGCTCGGTCGAGGGCCTGGCCCGCGCGTGCGACCTGGGCGTCGCGATGCAGCTGTCGAACATCGCACGTGATGTCGGAGAGGACGCGCGCATGGGGCGTCTCTACCTGCCGCGCGAGTGGATGGCCGAGGCCGGGCTCGACCCCGACGCGTGGCTCGCGCAGCCTGCTTTCACCCCGGCGCTCGGCGCGGTGGTGCAGCGCGTGCTCGATGCGGCCGATGACGCTCTATGACCGCGTCGATGCAGGTGTTGCTCGCCTGCCGCTCGCCTGCAGGCCGGGCATCAACGCAGCGCGTTTCATGTACGCAGCGATTGGCCACGAGGTGGCGCGGCGCGGGCTCGATTCAGTAAGCGCGCGGGCGCGCGTCTCGGGCGCGCGCAAGGCCTGGCTGTTGCTGCGGGCGGTGGTGCAGCTGGCGCCCTCCGCGTCGGCGAGCACGTGGCCGCCGCTCGCGGCAAATCGCTTTCTGGTCGATGCGACATTGGCCGCCGCGCCGCGGGCCGGTGAGCCGGCACGCCGAGGATTCGCCGACCGGGTGGTCTGGGCAGCAGAGCTGTTTGCGCGGCTGGAAGAGCGCGACCGAATGCGGCGCTCGGACCTGGCGGCGTGAGTTCCGGCCTGATCATCGCGCTCGAGTTCACGCTGGTACTGGGCGTCGTGATCGGCCTCGCGGCGTGGGACCTTTGGCGCCTGCGGCGTGACCGGCGGCGTCCGCCGGAATGAGGGCAGGGCAGCCGCGGCGGGTCTTCGTCCTCGGTGCCACCGGCACGATCGGCCGCGCGACGGTGCGTGCGCTGGTGCGGCGCGGTCACGAGGTGGTGTGTTTCGTTCGGCCACGTGCGGGTGTGGCCGGCGCGCTTGCGCCGGACGACTGCGCGCGGCTGCTCGCCGGCGCGGCAGTGCGTGTCGGCGACGTCACCGATCCGGCGTCGCTGTCCCGCGACGGCTTTCGGGGCGAGCCCTTCGACACGCTCGTCTCGTGCATGGCTTCGCGCACCGGCGTGCCGGCGGACGCATGGGCGGTTGATCACCTGGCGCATGTGCGGGCGCTGGCCTTGGCACAAGACGCCGGCGTATCGCAGGTCGTGCTGCTGTCGGCGATCTGCGTCCAGAAGCCGCTCCTCGCGTTCCAGCAGGCCAAGCTGGCGTTCGAGCAGGTGCTGGTGGCGTCGGGCCTGACCTACTCGATCGTACGGCCGACGGCGTTCTTCAAGTCGCTGTCTGGCCAGGTCAAGCGCGTCGGGCAAGGGAGACCCTTCCTCGTGTTCGGGGACGGGACGTTGACCGCCTGCAAGCCGATCAGCGACGATGATCTCGCCGACTACCTCGCGGACTGTCTTGACGACAAGCGCCGCCACGACCGCGTGCTGCCGATCGGGGGGCCGGGCGATGCCATGACGCCGCGCCAGCAGGGCGAGCAGTTGTTCGCCCTGCTCGGCCGGCAGCCGCGCTTCAAGCAGGTGCCGGTCGCGCTGCTCGATACGATCGTCGGCGTGCTCGGAACCGCGGGACGCGTGGTGCCCTCGCTCGCGCGCCGGGCCGAACTGGCGCGCATCGGTCGCTACTACGCGACCGAGTCGATGCTGGTGCTGAATCAGACGACAGGTCGCTACGACGCAGACGCCACGCCGTCGACGGGCACCGACACGTTGATCGATTTCCAGGCGCGCCTGCTGAGCGGCGCGATCGCGCTGGAGCGCGGCGATCACGCCGTGTTCTGAACTCCCCGGAGACACTGCGATGCGGAGTCGGTTCCCCGCGGTGAATTCAGAAAGTCAGCCCGGCCGCCGCGGCATGCGAAACGGCAGCATCGCTTGCACCCACGGTGTGTCGAAGCGCGTCAGCGACAGGCTCTCATGCATCGCGGTGACGCGTTCGCCAAGCCATTGCGCGCTGAGCAGCGAGCGCGCATAGAACGGCGCATCGGTCAAGGTCTGCACCACGCGGACCGGCGTGCCGGCGTCGCCACGCGCGCGGCGCGCGACCCGCCAGCCGGTACCGGGCAGCGCCGTCTCTGGCGGTCCGGCGATGGCTTCGGCGCGGCCGTCCGGATGGAAGCACACGCCGAGCCGCAAGGCCGGGTTGTCTATGCGCTCGACGTCATAGAACACGGCACTGCGCCCGCCGCTGAAGCGCGCACGCGACCAGTCCCAACGCCGGAACGCACTTTCCAACGGTGCGTCGCCGTTGTTCGCGTCAAGGTAGCCGGGCCCCGACCAGCGCAGCGCGCCGAGATCGACCTCGACCCGCGCCGCTGGCGCGATCGGGCACCATCGATGCTGCGGCGCGAGCGCGTACGAGTTGTCGAAGCGCAGCGGCGCGTGCAGCGTCACCCTGCCGCGGATGCGCGATGGCCATGGCACTGCGATCTCGTCGAGTTCGATCTCCAGCCGGTCGCCGATCCAACGCAGCGCACTCGGGCCGATCTGCAGTGCACGAGCATCGCGTCGGAGCCGACCGCGCCCGCGCTCGGTCATCGCCCACCGCCCGCCGCCGCGGCCATACAGCGCGACATTGATCGCGCAGTGGTTCAGCGGGTCGGCCTGACCAAGCGGCGTGTGCCGGCGTGCCCAGGCGTAATAGGGCGAAAACACGCTGCCGATGAACGCGATGATCGTCAGGCCGTGCGCGCCATCGTCGCTCAGAGCATCGAGGTACCACCAGGCGTAGCCACCGGGCGGGACGGGCCGGTCGAAGGCCGGTTCGACCGGTGCGCCGAAGGCCGGTCCGCGATCACGCTCGCTGCCGCCTGCCGGCCCGAGAGCGCCGCCATCGGCAAGCCCGGCCCCGGGTGCACCGAGCCGCCCGCGAGGTACAGCCCCGGCAGGCGGCTGCGCGCGCCCGGCCGGCTGAACGATGCGGCCCAGCCGTGCGAAGCCTGGCCGTACAGGGCGCCGCCCGTCGCCGGGAACAAGCGCTCGAAGTCTCGCGGCGTCGTCATCCGCGTGTGCTGCGGGTGGTGCTGCACCTGCAGCCCGCAACGCGCCATCAGGTGAAAGGTCTGCGCTTCGCATCGTGTCAACTCCTCAGGCGTGAAGGGGCGCGTGTCGCCGGTGGCGGGCGCGTTGACGATCATCAGCAGGCGCTCGGCACAGTCAGGACCGCCGGTGTCGTCATCGCCGCGGTCCTGCGCGCACACATATACCGTGGGTGCCGCGGGCAGCCGCGCGTGGCGTGAGATGTCGGTGAACTCTGCGCCATAGTCGTTCGAGAAGAACACCGTGTGGCGCGACAGCGGAAAGCCCTGCGTCGTCGCGAGCAGGTTCCAGGTCAGCGCCGAAAGCGAGCGGCGCGCGGGTTCGATTTGCGCTGTGGCCGTTCGCACCGCCGGGCCGAGCAGCCCGGCGCCGAGCGCGGCGACGTCGCCGTTGAAGACGACGGCACCGGCCTCGATCACCTCGCCGCCCGCGAGCCGCACGCCGCAGGCGCGGCCGTCACGCACCTGGATCTCGTCGACCTGGGCATCGAAGCGCAGCGTCGCGCCACGCTCGCGCGCGAGGGCCGCGAGTGCGAGGGCGATGCGATGCATGCCGCCGTCGACGAGCCACACGCCGTCCTGTTCGACATGCGCGACCAGCATCAGGGTGGCTGGCGCGAGGAACGGGGACGATCCGCAATAGGTCGCGTAGCGGCCGAAGAGCTGCCGCAGGCGCGGGTCGACGAAGTGCCGGCCGAGTTCGCCCCACAGCGTTGCAAAGGGGGAGATGCGCATCAGGTCGGGAAGGCCGCGCAGGCCCACGCGGCCGGCGAGCGACAGCGGGCCGGGCCGCGTGCCGCGCAAGAAGGGCCGCTCCAGCGTGCGGTAGATGCGCCGCGCGCGTTCGCAGAACTCGAGGTAGCCGCGACTGGCCGCGGCGCCGGCGAAGCTGCCGATCGCATCGGCAGAACGCGCTCACGTCGGCAAACAGGTCGAGCCGCTCGTGTTCACTCCAGGCGTGGCGGGCCAGCACGTTGACGGGATGGAGCGTCAGATGATCGGACAGGCGCGCGCCGACCGCATCGAACAAGGCCTCGAACACCCAGCGCATCGTGAACACCGTCGGGCCCGCATCCATCGCCGCGCCGGCGATCGTGACCTGGCGGACCTTGCCGCCGGGTTGTGCCGCACGCTCGAGCACACACACCTCGATGCCCTGGGCCGCCAGTTCCAACGCAGTGACGAGCCCGCCGATGCCGGCGCCGACCACGATCACGCGTGCGCTCGTCATTGCGGCGCTCTCGCGACGGTGTCTTGTTGACGCGTCTGATGCATGTGTCTATGCTACGTTACAGTAGATGTTGACAGTTAAGCGTTACACCCCCCCAGCTGACGCGCCGGCAACGGCGGAACCCATGAAGCCAATGACGCGCATCGAACAAGCCCTCGCCACCGCCATCTCGTCCAGCGAGTCGCCGGAGTGTCCGCCCAAGCTTGCGGGGGCGATCCGGCATGCGGTCTTTCCAGGCGGTGCGCGCATCCGTCCGCAGCTGTGCCTCGCGGTGGCGCAGGCCTGTGGCGACGACGACCCGGAACTGTCCGAGGCGGCCGCCTCGGCGATCGAACTGCTGCATTGCGCGTCGCTGGTCCACGACGATTTGCCGTGCTTCGACGATTCCCCGCTACGACGCGGCCGCGCGTCGGTGCACTATGCCTTTGGCGAGAGTCTGGCGGTGCTGGCCGGGGATGCGTTGATCGTGCTGGCGTTCCAGACGGTGTCCGTCAAAGCGGCGCGCTCGCCCCAGCGACTGGCGCCGCTGATCGCGACGATCGCTGCGGGCGTCGGCATGCCAGTCGGGATCGTCGCGGGCCAGGCTTGGGAGTGTGAGTCGCGGGTCTCGCTGGCGGCGTACCAGCGCGCCAAGACCGGTGCCCTGTTCGCCGCTGCAACGATGGCTGGCGCGCTGGCGGCCGGAGCCTCGCCAGAGCCATGGCGCGCGCTCGGTGAATGGCTGGGCGAAGCCTATCAGGCCGCCGATGACATCCGCGACGTCATGGGCGATCCGCGCGTCATGGGCAAGCCGATCGGCCGCGACGTCGCGTTGCTGCGGCCGAGTTCCGCCAGCGCGCTGGGACTTGAAGGCGCGATTGCGCACTTCGGCGAGTTGGTGGGCCGGGCGATCGCCGCGGTACCGGACTGCCCCGGCGCCGAACAGCTGCGCGGTCTGGTCCGCCTCGAGGCCGAGCGACTGGTGCCGCAGGCGCTTTGCGAGGATCCGGTGCGGGTCGCTGCGTGAACTGCGACGGGCGGGGCTGACACACCCGGGCGGCATCATGCATGGCGCGCCCGGCACTTTCCTCAAGATGACACCGCGGGCGGGCTGGGGCGACCACTGGCACGCTTGGCGCGACCGCCTGCTCGCAAGCCCGCGCTTCCGGCGCCGGGCAGCCGCCTTCCTTCCGACGCGCCCGGTGGCGCGGCGCCAGGCGCGCGCACTCTTCGACCTCGTGGCCGGCTTCGTCTACTCGCAGGTCATGCTGGCCTGCGTGCAACTGCGACTCTTCGACCTGCTGGCAGACGGGCCGCAGGCCCTGCAGCCGCTTGCGACCCGACTCGGCCTGGCGCCCGAAGCGGCGCAGCGCCTGCTGGACGCGGCGGTCGCGCTGCGCCTCGTGGAGCATCGCGGCGGCGGCCGGTATGGCCTCGGCGAACTCGGCGCGCCGATGGTCGGCAACCTCGCGGTCGAGGCGATGGTGACTCACCACGCCGCGCTGTATGCCGATCTGGCCGACCCGGTAGCGCTGCTGCGCGCGTCTCCCGAGGAGCGCCGCAGCAACGCCCTGGCACGCTACTGGGCCTATGACGCCGCGACGCAAGTCGGCGGCGCAGCGGACCCGCGCATTGCCGCCTACTCAACGCTGATGGCCGCGTCGCAACCGCTCGTGGCGGACGAGATCCTCGATGCCTACGCGCTGCACCGCCACCACTGTCTGCTCGACGTTGGCGGGGGCGACGGCCGCTTTCTCGTCAGTGCCGCGCAGCGCGTGCCTTCGCTGCGCCTGATGCTGGTCGATCTGCCCGCAGTGGCCGAGCGAGCGCGGGCGCGCCTCGCCGACGCCGGCCTCGCCGCGCGGGCGAGCGTGTTCGGCGGCAGCTTTCTGTTCGACGCGTTGCCGCGAGGGGCCGACATCGCCTCGCTGGTTCGTGTGATCCACGACCACGACGACGCCGCCGCGATGACGATCTTGCGCGCGGTGCATGCCGCACTGCCCGCGCGCGGCACGCTGCTGCTGGCTGAGCCGATGGCCGGCACGCGCGGTGCCGAGGCGATGGGTGACGCGTACTTCGGCTTGTACCTGTGGGCGATGGGCCAGGGCCGGCCGCGCAGCGCCAAAACGTTGGCGGAGATGCTGAAAGAGGCCGGGTTCGACACCGTGCAGGCCATCCCGACGCGGGTGCCGCTTCAGACGCAACTGCTGGTGGCGCGACGGACAGGCCGGTGAAAACCCTGTGGTGAATTGTGTAAATCAACATTGACACATACAACAGTAAGCATAGGATGACATTCGCGATGAAGCAGCCGCCTGACATTCACCTCCCGGACCCCGGCGCGAGGTCGCTCGCATGAACGCGTTGGCGGTCGTACTGCAGCAGCCGGAATCGCTGACACTGAGCCGGCTCGAGCTGGACGACGCGAGCGAGGACGATGTCGTCGTCGACATCGAGTGGAGCGGCATCAGCACCGGCACCGAACGCCTTCTGTGGACCGGGCGCATGCCGGCCTTCCCCGGCATGGGTTACCCGCTGGTGCCGGGCTACGAATCGGTCGGGCGGGTGACGCAGGCTGGTGCGCGGTCCGGGGCAGCTGTCGGTGATCGCGTCTTCGTGCCCGGCGCGAAATGCTTCGGCGATGTGCGTGGGCTGTTCGGCGGCGCTGCGTCGCGCGTCGTGTTGCCGGGCGCGCGCACGGTGCGCATCAACGACGAACTGGGGGAGCGCGGCGTGCTGCTGGCACTCGCCGCGACCGCCCACCACGTGGCCGGTGGCGTGCCCGATCGGCAACCGGACCTGATCGTCGGCCATGGCGTGCTCGGCCGCATGCTGGCGCGATTGGCGGTCGCCGCAGGCACTGCGCCGACGGTGTGGGAGACGAACGCAGACCGACGCATCGGCGAGCACGGCTACCGCGTCATCGACCCGGCGACCGATACGCGCCGCGACTATCGCTGCGTCTGCGACGTGAGCGGTGACGCCGCGCTGCTCGACACGTTGATTGCGCGTCTCGCCCCCGGTGGGGAGGTGGTGCTCGCGGGCTTCTACGACACGCCGTTGTCGTTTGTGTTCCCGCCGGCCTTCATGCGCGAGGCGCGCATCCGCGTCGCGGCGCAGTGGCAGCCGTCCGACCTGATCGCGGTGCGCGACCTGGCCAGTTCCGGCGCCTTGTCGCTCGACGGGCTGATCACGCATCGCCACGCAGCGCACGACGCCGACACCGCCTACCGCACCGCGTTCGGCGACCCCGCGTGTCTGAAGATGACCCTGGACTGGAGAGGCTGCTGATGAACACCGCCACGACCGACCTCGCCGGTGACCTTCATGATGAAGGATCTGCGCGCCGAGGCTGCCAGCGAGCCACCGCCCATCTCGACCGCGCCGGTAACGAAGGAGACGCAGATCATCGCGATCTACGGCAAGGGCGGCATCGGCAAGAGCTTCACGCTGGCCAACCTCAGCTACATGATGGCGCAGCAGGGAAAGAAGGTGTTGCTGATCGGTTGCGACCCGAAAAGCGACACCACGAGCCTGCTGTTCGGCGGGCGCGCCTGCCCGACCATCATCGAGACTTCGTCGAAGAAGAAGCTCGCGGGTGAGGCGGTCGCCATCGGCGACGTGTGCTTCAAGCGAGACGGCGTCTACGCGATGGAACTCGGCGGCCCCGAGGTCGGCCGCGGCTGTGGTGGGCGCGGCATCATCCACGGCTTCGAACTGCTGGAGAAACTCGGCTTCCACGAGTGGGGCTTCGACTACGTGCTGCTCGACTTCCTGGGCGACGTCGTCTGCGGTGGCTTCGGCCTGCCGATCGCGCGTGACATGTGCCAGAAGGTGATCGTCGTCGCAAGCAACGATCTGCAGTCGCTCTACGTAGCCAACAACGTGTGCAGCGCGGTCGAGTACTTCCGCAAGCTCGGCGGCAACGTCGGTGTGGCCGGCATGGTGATCAACCGCGACGATGGCACCGGCGAGGCGGCCGCGTTCGCCACGCAGGTCGGCATTCCGGTGCTGTCGACGATTCCCGCGAACGAGGACATCCGTCGCAAGAGCGCCAGCTACGAAATCATCGGCCGGCCCGGTTCGGCGTGGGGGCCGATGTTCGCAGAGTTGGCCGAGAACGTCGGCACGTCGACGCCGGTGCGGCCGAAGCCGATGACCCAGGACGCGCTGCTCAGTCTCTTTTCGGCTGCGTCGGTCGGACGCGACGTGGTGCTCGAGCCGGCAACGCAGTTCGACATGTGCGGCAAGACGGAGCTCAAGTCCGAGACGCTGGAAGTCGTCTACGACGAGGTCTGAGCGAACTCTCATGAACGCCACGATCCCGATCATCCCGATGCCGGCAGCGCCGATCAAGACGGCGCTCGAAGGTGACGGCATGGGCTGCCATTCGGGTGGCGAGGCGATGCTGGCTGCGGCCAAGTCGGCCGGCAAGTCCGCAGTGCTCGAGCAATACGCCAAGGACTATCCGAAAGACCCGAAGGCAGGCCCCCACGACCAGCCGCAGAGCATGTGCCCAGCGTTCGGATCGCTGCGCGTCGGGTTGCGCATGCGACGCACGATGACGATCCTGTCGGGCTCTGCCTGCTGCGTCTACGGCCTGACATTCACGTCGCATTTCTACGGCGCCCGGCGCAGTGTCGGCTACGTGCCCTTCAACAGCGAATCGCTGGTCACCGGCAAGCTCTTCGAGGATATCCGCGAGGCGGTGCACCAGCAGTCCGACCCCGCGAAGTACGACGCCATCGTCATCATCAACCTTTGCGTGCCGACGGCCAGTGGCGTGCCACTGCAGATCCTGCCGAAGGAGATCAATGGCGTGCGCATCATCGGCATCGACGTGCCCGGCTTCGGTGTGCCGACGCACGCTGAAGCGAAGGACGTGCTCGCCGGTGCAATGCTGAAATACGCACGCGCCGAGATTCAGGCCGGGCCGGTGCAGGCACCCAGGGCCGGCCGCTCCGAGAAACCGACGATCACGCTGCTCGGTGAAATGTTTCCGGCCGACCCGGTGATCATCGGGATGATGCTTGAGCCGATGGGCCTGGCCACCGGGGCCGTGGTGCCCACGCGCGAATGGCGCGAACTGTACGCTGCGCTCGACTGCGCGGCGGTCGCTGCGATCCACCCGTTCTACACCGCAAGCATCCGCGAGTTCGACGCGGCCGGCCGCGCCGTGGTCGGCTCGGCACCCGTCGGCCACGACGGTACCGAGGCCTGGCTGCAGGCGATCGGCCAGGCCGCGAACGTCGCGCAGGACAAGATCGACGCAGCGAAGAACCGCATGCTGCCGGCCATCAAAGGCGCAATCGCGAAGATGCCGATCAGCGGGCGCATCACGCTGAGCGGCTACGAAGGCTCCGAGCTGCTCGTCGGTCGGCTGCTCGTCGAGAGCGGTGCGGACCTTCGCTATGTCGGCACCGCGTGCCCGCGCACTTCATGGAGCGATGCCGACCGGCAATGGCTGGAGGCCAAGGGCGTGCACGTGCAGTTCCGCGCATCGCTCGAGCAGGACTTGGCCGCGATGCACGAATGGAAGCCGGATCTCGCAATCGGCACGACACCGGTCGTGCAGGCGGCGAAGGAACGCACCATCCCGGCGCTCTACTTCACCAACCTGATCTCGGCCCGCCCGCTGATGGGCCCGGCCGGCGCAGGCTCGCTTGCGACCGTGATCAACGCAGCGATCGCCAACAAGGGGCGCTTCGAGCAGATGAAGGAATTCTTCGGCGCCACCGGCAGCGCGCATGCCGCGGGCGTGTGGGAGGCGGGCCAGGCCGCGCCGCAGGACAGGCCTGAGTTCAAAGCCGAACAACGCCGTCTTGCGGTCAAGGCAGCGAAGAAGCGCAAGGCGGAGGAGATGGTCTGATGGCCTTGATCCTCGACCACGATCGTGCCGGCGGCTACTGGGGTGCCGTCTACGTGTTCACCGCGATCAAGGGCCTGCAGGTCGTGATCGACGGCCCGGTCGGCTGCGAGAACCTGCCGGTCACTTCGGTGCTGCACTACACCGATGCGCTGCCGCCGCACGAGCTGCCGATCGTGGTCACCGGTCTCGCCGAAGAACAGCTCGGCCGCGAAGGCACCGAAGGGTCGATGCGCCGTGCGCACGCCGCGCTCGACCCTGATCTCCCTTCGGTCGTCGTCACCGGTTCGATCGCCGAGATGATCGGCGGCGGCGTGACGCCCGAAGGGACGAATCTCATGCGCTTCCTGCCGCGCACGATCGACGAAGACCAATGGCAGTGCGCGAACCGCGCGATGTTCTGGTTGTGGTCGGAGTACGGGCTCAGGAAGGTGCCAGCGCGCAAGCCGCTTGCCGAACGCGCCGCGGGCGAGAAGCCGCGCGTCAACATCATCGGCCCGAGCTACGGTGCATTCAACGCGCCGAGCGACCTGGCCGAGATCCGCCGCCTGGTGCAGGGCATCGGCGCCGAGATCAACATGGTGTTTCCGCTCGGCAGTCACCTGGCCGACGTGTCGCGCCTGGTCGAGGCCGATGTGAACGTCTGCATGTACCGCGAGTTCGGCCGCATGCTGTGCGAGGCGCTCGACCGGCCCTACCTGCAGGCGCCGATCGGGCTGCACAGCACGACCAAGTTCCTGCGCTCGCTGGGCGAGTTGCTGGGGTTGGACCCGGAGCCCTTCATCGAACGCGAGAAGCACAGCACGATCAAACCGATCTGGGACCTGTGGCGCTCGGTAACGCAGGACTTCTTCGGCACCGCGAGCTTCGCGGTCGTCGCGAACGAGACCTACACGCGCGGCATCCGGCACTTTCTCGAAGACGAGCTGGGCCTGCCCTGCCACTTCGCGATCGCCCGCAAGCCGGGAGCAAAGACCGACAACGACGAGGTCCGCCGCCTCGTCAAAGAGAAGACGCCGCTCGTTTTGTACGGCAGCTACAACGAGCGCATCTACCTTGCCGAGTGCGGCGGCGGGATGATGAAGACGACCTTCATCCCGGCCTCGTTCCCGCTGCCCATCATCCGCCGCCACACCGGCACGCCTTTCATGGGCTACGCGGGCGCGACCTACCTGGTGCAGGAGTTCTGCAACGCGCTGTTCGATGCGCTGTTCCACATCCTGCCCCTGGGTACCGATCTGGACAAGGTCGACCCGACGCCGTCGCGCCTGAGCGACGAGCCTGCGAGGACCTGGGACGACGAAGCACAGCAACTCCTCGGCGAGTTCGTCGAGAACGAACCGGTGCTGGTACAGATCTCGGCCGCCAAGCGGCTGCGCGATCGCGCCGAGCGCGACGCGAAGCGCGCCGGCGAAGCGCGCGTCACGGCCACCCGCGTCGCCGCCTCGCGCGACGCGATCAGACAAGGGGAGCCCGCGTGACGCGCGCGGTCCTCATCGAATTGGTGCGGCCTCGGCTTCACCAAGCCCCGCCGCGGGGGAGTTTCGCGGTGTTGGCCGCAAGGCCACAAGGGGCCACCAGGCCCAGAAGGAGTAGAGACCATGGCTGACAGCAGGCAAGGCTCCCTGTCCGGATTGACGGAGCAGGAAGCGAAGGAGTTCCACGGCATCTTCATGACGAGTTTCATCATCTTCACGTTGATCGCGGTTGTTGCGCACTTCTTGGCGTGGCAGTGGCGGCCGTGGCTGCCGGGCGCGAACGGCTATGCCGCGATCGTGCACGACGCCAAGGACGTGGCGATGGCCGCCATCACCGTCGCGTTCACCGCTTAGGAGGAAACAACATGTGGCGTATTTGGATGCTTTTCGATCCACGCAGGACGTTGGTTGCGCTGTTCACGTTCCTGTTCGTGCTGGCGTTGGTGATTCACTTCATCCTCCTCAGCACCGACCGCTTCAACTGGCTCGAAGGGCCACACAAGACCCCGGTGGCGGCGCAGATGTCATCGATGCCGGCACCCGCCACGGCACCGACGACCAAGTAGCACGGTCGGGTTCGGCGATACCGCCGACAGGGGGCAGGGCGCGGCGTGACGCACCGCACCTGCCCGCTGCAACGAGTCTGAAGGCGCGCGCGCCGGCAACGGCCGCGCTCCGCGCAGGAGAGCCATCATGGCGATGCTGAGTTTCGAGCGCAAATACCGTGTCCGCGGCGGCACACTCACCGGGGGCGACCTGTTCGACTTCTGGGTCGGGCCGTTCTACGTTGGCTTCTTCGGCGTAACGACGCTGTTCTTCGCGACCGTCGGCACTCTGCTGATCGTGTGGGGTGCTTCACAGGGGCCGACGTGGAACCTGTGGCAGATCTCGATCGCGCCGCCCGATCTCAAGTACGGCCTGGGGATGGCCCCTTTGATGGAAGGCGGTCTGTGGCAACTGATCACGATTTGCGCGATCGGCGCGTTTGTCTCGTGGGCGCTGCGCGAGGTCGAGATCTGTCGAAAGCTCGGCATCGGCTATCACGTGCCGTTCGCGTTCTCGATCGCGATCCTGGCCTACGTGACGCTGGTCGTGATCCGCCCGGTGTTGCTCGGCGCGTGGGGCCACGGCTTCCCGTACGGAATCATGAGCCACCTGGACTGGGTCTCGAACACCGGCTACCAGTACCTGCACTTCCACTACAACCCGGCGCACATGCTGGGCGTGAGCTTCTTCTTCGCGACGGTGTTCGCGCTGTCGCTGCACGGCGGCCTGATCTTGTCGGCCACCAACCCGGCGAAGGGTGAAACGGTCAAGACCGCCGAGCACGAGAACACCTTCTTCCGCGACACCATCGGCTATTCGATCGGGACGCTGGGCATCCACCGCCTTGGCCTGTTCCTGGCCCTGTCGGCGGGCTTCTGGAGTGCCGTATGCATCGTCATCAGCGGGCCGTTCTGGACTCGCGGCTGGCCGGAATGGTGGACGTGGTGGCTGAACCTGCCGATCTGGCGCTGATGGAAACCCCAAGGCCGCCGGATACGGTGACCGCCCCTCGCGGGGAGCAAAAGAGGCTTGCCGCTGCCCGGCGCTTCTCTGATCGAACCCATAGTCGAACGACGGCCCGAGGAGACCTTGATGGCTGAGTACCAGAACATCTTCACCCGTGTGCAGGCCTACGCGCCTGCGTATGCCGGGGTGCCGCTTGCGCGCGACAGCGACAACAAGGAACGCGAAGGGCGGCCGATCCACGTGCACTGGCTGGGCAAACTCGGCGACGCGCAGATCGGACCGATCTACCTGGGATGGCTTGGTCTCGCTTCGGCGTTGTGCATGTTCATCTGCATCGAGATCATCGGGCTGAACATGCTGGCCTCGGTCAACTGGAGCCCGATCCAGTTCGTGCGCCAGCTGCCGTGGCTGGCGCTCGAGCCACCGCCGCCCGGCATGGGGCTCAAGTTGTTCCCGCCGCTCAATCAGGGCGGTTGGTGGCTGATGGCTGGCTTCTTCATGACCGCCTCGGTGTTGCTTTGGTGGGCGCGCATGTACCGGCGCGCCCGTGCGCTGGGCATGGGAACGCATGTGGCCTGGGCCTTCGCGTCCGCGATCTGGCTGATGCTGGTGCTGGGCTTCATCCGCCCGATCCTGATGGGTTCTTGGGGCGAGGCGGTGCCGTTCGGCATCTTCCCGCACCTCGACTGGACGGCGGCGTTCTCGATCCGCTACGGCAATCTCTTCTACAACCCGTTCCACATGCTGTCGATCGCGTTCCTCTACGGGGCGACGTTGTTGTTCGCGATGCACGGCGCAACGATCCTCGCGGTCAGCCGCTTCGGCGGCGAGCGCGAGATCGAGCAGATCGTCGACCGCGGCACGGCCAGCGAACGTGCCGCGCTGTTCTGGCGTTGGACGATGGGCTTCAACGCGACGATGGAGTCGATCCACCGCTGGGGCTGGTGGTTTGCGGTGCTGTGCCCGCTGGTGGGCGGCATCGGCATCCTGCTCACCGGCACTGTGGTCGACAACTGGTACCTGTGGGCCGTGAAGCACCACATTGCGCCCATCTACCCGGCGGTCTTCGCGCCGGTCATCGACCCGGCCACGCTCCAGGGAGTCAAGCCATGACGCGCATCCTCGGCATCCGCGGCGCCGCCCTGGCGATACCCCTCGTCGCGTTGCTGCTGGCCGGCTGCGAGCGGCCGCCGGTCGATACGGTGCAGCGAGGCTACCGGGGCACCGGCATGGAGGAGATTTACAACCCGCGTGTCCTGGCCACGCAGGCAGCCCTCAACGCAGACCCGGTCGATACGCCGATGGTGCCGCCCGGCGGGCCGCCTGCCGCGACGACGTTCAAGAACGTCAAGGTGGTGGGCGACCTCGGTGTCGGCGAGTTCACCCGGCTGATGGTCTCGATGACGGCGTGGGTTTCGCCCCAGCAGGGCTGCGCGTATTGCCACAAGGACGGCGAGGACTTCTCGAGCGACGCGCTTTACACCAAGGTCGTCGCGCGGCGCATGCTGCAGATGACGCGCCACATCAACAGCGACTGGAAGTCCCACGTCGCCGAGACCGGCGTCACCTGCTACACCTGCCACCGCGGGCAGCCGGTGCCGGCCAAAATCTGGTTCGAGCCGCCAGTCGACCCGCACGCCGCCGGCATGCTGGGCAACCGCGCGGGGCAGAACACGCCTGCGCCGTCGGTCGCGCTCGCATCACTGCCGTACGACCCCTTCACGCCGTTCCTGTCGGAGTCGAACGAGATCCGCGTCATCGGCACATCCGCGCTGCGCGACGGCAATCGCAAGTCGATCAAGCAGACCGAGTTCACTTACGCGCTGATGATGAATATCTCGCAGTCGCTCGGGGTGAACTGCACCTACTGCCACAACACGCGTTCGTTCGCCGAGTGGGATGCAAGCACGCCGCAGCGCGGGATCGCCTGGTACGGCATCCGCATGACGCGGGACCTGAACACGCAGTACCTCGAACCGCTCGCGGGGTTGATTCCGGCGAACCGGCTCGGGCCGACCGGCGACGTGCCGAAGGCGAACTGCGCGACATGCCACCAGGGCGCGTTCAAGCCGTTGTACGGTGCGAGCCTGCTGAAGACGCATCCGGAACTGGTTGGCGGCGTGCGGGCGACGCTGACACCGGCCGTGCCAAGCCCCGAACTCTCCGCTGCCGGCGCGGTGCTGTACTTCGCGGTCGGGTCGTCGGAACTGACCGTCGACACGAGCAAGGGGATCGCCTTGCTCGCCGAGTCGCTGAAGGCGAACGCCGGAGCGAAGGTCGCCATCTCGGGCTATCACTCGGCCTCGGGTGATCTCGCGCAGAACGAGGCGCTGGCGAAGCAGCGGGCGCTAGCGGTCCGCGACGCGCTGACGGCAGCGGGCATCGCCGAGGACCGGGTCGTGCTGGAGAAGCCGATGTCGGCCGAGGCCAACCTGGCGGGCGAGGACCCGAAGTCGCGCCGCGTGGATGTGGCAGTGAAGTAGCGCGGTCTGAAGCGTCGGCAGTGATTCCCTATGATGGGGTCACCGCCGTCCCCGACCGCCGCATGAGCCTCAGCCTTGCAGAACGACTGAAGACCGAGACCCGCGCGCTGCACACCGCTGCCGAGCGCAGCACATTCATGCGGACGCTGCTGAGTGGTCGCATCGACCGCCCGGCCTACTGCGCGCTGCTGCGCAACCTGCATGCTCTCTATGCCGCGCTCGAGCCGGCGCTAGAGCGCCACGCCACCCACCCGGCGATCGCACCGGTGTGCCTGCCCGGCCTGTGGCGCACCGATGCACTTCAACGGGACCTGGCCACACTGCACGGCCCGCACTGGGCCGGGTCGATCGCGCTGCAGCCTGCGGCGTCGAGGTACGTCGACCGCTTGCGAGAACTCGATGCTTCGCGGCCGGCGCTGCTGCTGGCGCATGCCTATGTGCGCTACCTCGGCGACCTGAGCGGCGGGCAGTTGCTGCGCGGCATCGTCGCGAAAAGCCCCGCGCTGGCCGGCGAGACCGCGATCGCGTTCTATGACTTCGGCGATGCCATCGCCACCCGAGAGCTGACCCGCGCGCTCCGGGCAGGGCTCGCCGCGGTGCCCGCCAACGAGAGTCTGGCGGATGCGCTGGTCGGCGAGGCCGGGCTCGCGTTCGAGGAGCATCGGCAATTGTTCGAGCAACTCGCTCTGAAGGCGTGAAGTGGCTGCGACAACCATTCGGTGGTTCGAAGTACCGGCCAACGCCAAGGGCCGCAGTAGCTTCGCCCGATTAGGGGGCAAATAGGTTGAAGCCAGAGATATTGATGCGGACGTATCTTGAGGAGGTTGTAGCCCGAGGTCGGCTGGAACTCATCGACGAACTGTCCAACGCGGACATGGTGGACGAGGCCAACCAGGCGTTCGGTGGCCCACCGGGCCGGGCCGGTTTGGTCGCCCACGTAAAAGGCTTCCGCCGCAGCATGGGTGACCTGGGGGTCACCGTCCAGCGCATAGTCGCTGGTGACAACTCAGTTGTGGCATGGTGGTCCTTTACGGGCCTCCACACCGGGGCTTGGCTTGGCCGGCCACCCACTGGCAAACCCATCCGGGGTTCAGTTTTCAGCTTTTTCGACCTTGTCGACGGTCGAATCAACCGATACCGGCTTTTCCTCCATGCCGAGTTCCCGGAATCCGTCGTCCTGGACACGTCTCGTCCAAATCTCGGCTTGAAGTGACAGTCTGGGCTGGCTGCTGCCTTGCCAGGGAAAGCCAACGAGGCCGCGCACAGCGTCTGGCGCCGCCGGCGAAGCGGTGAACCATCCGCAGGCCGGGCGGCCAAGCGGCACGGGGTTCCCGTAGCGAGACGCATCGCGACCATTGGAAGGATTGCGGGGGCTGTGGGATACCCCGAGGCACGGGACGCGAACCGATCTCGCACTCGCGCCTGGCGGAGCAGCCCTCCGCCGGTTCTACCTATGAGCGGTGCACGGATTTAGTCTGCCACTCATCATTTAACCCATCAATACCCGGCAGTCGCGGCTCCGATGGGGGAGCCCGAAGTCCTGGGCCACGCAGGGGTTTTACCTTGGGGCGTAAATCGGCACTCTGTTGGCCGGGCACCGGTCCGTCCTTGCGCTGAGACAAGGCTCTAACCGGCGGATGCCCAATCGGCAGCGGTCAAGCGATATGCCCCGGTCCCACGCGGCCACGGCCCGCGGGTTGAACCGCATCAGGTCTCCGGTGCTTGGTTGCTCCATAACTTTCCACGGTAGCCTGTTGGAAGCCGCAGTCTCGCCTTGCAAGCGCAGGCTGTCGGTGCGGGACCGCACATGTCGGAGCGGTTTAGGGTTGCCAGAGGCGCTAAAGCCTGAGCCGTAGATGACTTTCACAACACTTCAGGACTTCGCACCTAAACCGATGGGTCTCATGATGGGTGTGAAAGAAAAACGGGCCGCAAAGGCCCGTATTTCCTAGATTCCTGGCGGAGAGAGCGGGATTCGAACCCGCGGGGGGTGTTTAGCCCCCACACGCTTTCCAGGCGTGCGACTTAAACCGCTCATCCATCTCTCCGGCGCAGCGAGTTTATCCGACGGGGTTCTTCGCGTGCGTGCGCAGAGCGGAGAGCGTGACGACCTCGAGGGCGCGTTCGTGCGTCGCTTCGAGCACGACGGCCGGTGCCGCCCCGGCGTCGTAGGCTTCCTTCCAGCGTGGCGCGCAAAGGCACCAGCGGTCGCCCGGCTTGAGGCCGCGAAAGCGGGCTTCTGGCAGCGGCGTCGAAAGGTCGTTGCCGCGCGCCTTCGAAAACGCGAGGAACTCGACAGTGACGCGCACGCAGACGACGTGCGCGCCGACATCCTCCTCGCTCGTGTTGCAGCAGCCGTCGCGAAAGAAGCCGGTCAGCGGATCGTAAGAGCAGGGCACGAGCTCGGTGCCGAGAACGTTGTAGGCCATAGCTTCACTTCGTCTGCGTGGATTTCATCAAGGTCATCGCAGTGCCGATCAACGCTGACACCTCCGTCATGTTGCCGGGGACGATCATCGTGTTGTTCTTCTGTGCGAGATGCGAATAGGCCTCGACGGCCTTTTCCGCGACCTTGAGCGTCACGGCCTTTTCGCCGCCGGGCGATTCGATCGCGGCGGCGATCTTGCGGATCGCGTCGGCCGTGGCGTCGGCCACTGCGGTGATCGCGGCGGCCTCCCCCTGGGCGCGGTTGATCGCCGCCTGGCGCTCGCCCTCGGAGTTGTTGATGAAGGCCTGGCGCTGGCCTTCGGCGATGTTGATCTGCTCCTGCTTGCGGCCCTCCGAGGCGGCGATCAGCGCGCGCTTTTCGCGCTCAGCGGTGATCTGCGCCTGCATCGCGCGCAGGATCTCGGCGGGCGGCGTCAGATCCTTTATCTCGTAGCGCAGGACCTTCACGCCCCAGTTCAGCGCGGCGTCGTCGAGTGCGGTCACCACGGCGGCGTTGATCAAATCACGCTCCTCGAAGGTCTTGTCGAGCTCCATCTTGCCGATCACCGAGCGCAACAGCGTCTGCGCCAGCTGCGTGATCGCGACGACGTAGTTGCTCGAGCCGTAGCTCGCGCGCATCGGGTCGGTGACCTGGAAGTAAATGATGCCGTCGACCTGCAACTGCGTGTTGTCGCGCGTGATGCAGACCTGGCTCGGCACGTCGAGCGGGATCTCCTTGAGCGAATGGCGATAGGCGACGCGGTCGACGAAGGGAACGAGAAAACTGAGCCCGGGGGAGAGCGTGACGAAGTACTTGCCGAGCCGCTCGACGATCCACGCGTTCTGTTGCGGCACGACCTTGATCGATTGCGAGATGAAGATTGCGGCGATGATGAACAGGACGACGGCGAATATTTCCATGCGGGCTCCGAAGGTCTGGGTTCAGCGATCGACGAGCAGGCAGTTGCCGTCCAGCGCTTGGATCGTGAATTCGCCGCTGCCCGGCAAGCCCGACCCCAGGTAGCGCACGTCCCACGCGGTGCCGCGGTATTGAACGCGCGCGGTGCCATCGGGTTGCCACGCGGCAACGCGGACGCGCGAACCGATGTCGAGGTTCAGGTCGCGGTTCGGCGCGCCGGCCTCGGGCCCGGGCGTGCGTTTGCGCTTGGCACGCCACCCTACGACGGCGCCGCCACCGACGATTGCCGCCGCAATGAACTGCGCCGGCTCGCTCAAACCGGCATGCGCCGCAAGAGCGCCCGCGACCATGCCGATCGCGAGCATCAACAGATAGAACGTGCCGCTCGAAAGTTCGGCTGCCACGAGCACGCCGGCCGCTACCCACCACAGCGTTTCGGAGGCGAGGTTCATGGTTGGGTTGTGCGGATCACCATGTGGATCAGTTTAGGCCGATTTGCTCCCCCGGGGCGCAGCGTGTTCCCTGCGATCGACTGACGTTGGGCGTTGCGCCACCGAACAGTCCTACACTTCGCGCGTCGCGGGCATGGGCCGGCGTGGCTTGAAGGGCCTTTCGGATGCAGCATTTCAGTTTTCCGATCGTCATCATCGACGAGGACTTCCGCTCCGAGAACACGTCGGGCCTGGGCATCCGCGCGCTCGCCGACGCGATACAGAAGGAGGGCTTCGAGGTCCTGGGCAACACGAGCTACGGCGACCTGTCGCAGTTCGCACAGCAGCAAAGCCGGGCCAGCGCCTTCATTTTGTCGATCGACGACGAGGAGTTCGGGTCGGGGCCGGAGGTGGACCCCGCGGTACTGAACCTGCGCAAGTTCATCCAGGAGATCCGGCGCAAGAACGCCGACATCCCGATCTACCTGTACGGCGAGACACGCACCTCCCAGCACATCCCGAACGACATCCTGCGCGAGCTGCACGGCTTCATCCACATGTTCGAGGACACGCCGGAGTTCGTCGCGCGCCACATCATCCGCGAAGCGAAAAGCTACCTTGATTCGCTCGCGCCGCCGTTCTTCAAGGCGCTTGTCGACTATGCGCAGGACGGTTCGTATTCATGGCACTGTCCCGGGCACTCGGGTGGCGTCGCGTTCCTGAAAAGTCCGATCGGGCGCATGTTCCACCAGTTCTTCGGCGAGAACATGCTGCGCGCCGACGTCTGCAACTCGGTGGAAGAGCTGGGCCAGCTGCTCGACCACACGGGGCCGGTCGCGCAGAGCGAGCGCAACGCAGCGCGTATCTTCAATGCCGATCACTGCTACTTCGTCACCAACGGCACCAGCACGTCGAACAAGATGGTCTGGCACCACACGGTGGCGCCGGGCGACGTGGTGGTGGTCGACCGCAACTGCCACAAGTCGATCCTGCACGCGATCATCATGACCGGCGCGGTGCCGGTGTTCCTGACGCCGACGCGCAATCACCTCGGCATCATCGGGCCGATCCCGAAGAGCGAGTTCGAGCCGGAGACGATCCGCCGCAAGATCGCCGCCAACCCGCTGCTGGCCCACATCGACGCCGCGACGGTCAAGCCGCGCATCCTCACCGTCACGCAGAGCACCTACGACGGCGTGCTCTACAACACCGAGACGATCAAGGGCATGCTGGACGGCTGGATCGACACCCTGCACTTTGACGAAGCCTGGCTGCCGCATGCCGCGTTCCACCGCTTCTACGGCAGCTTCCACTCGATGGGCAAGTACCGCACGCGGCCGAAGGAGGCGATCGTGTACTCGACGCAGTCGACGCACAAACTGCTGGCCGGCATCAGCCAGGCGTCACAGGTGCTGGTGCAGGACGCGCAGAACAACAAGCTCGACAGACACCTGTTCAACGAGGCTTACCTGATGCACACATCGACGAGCCCGCAGTACGCGATCATTGCGTCGTGCGACGTCGCCGCGGCAATGATGGAGCCCCCGGGCGGCACGGCGCTGGTAGAGGAGAGCATCAGTGAAGCACTCGACTTCCGCCGCGCGATGCGCAAGGTCGAGAAGGAGTTCGGCAAGGACTGGTGGTTCAAGGTCTGGGGGCCGGACAGGCTCGCCGATTCCGGCATCGGCAAGTCCGACGACTGGCTGATCAAGGCCGATGCCAAGTGGCATGGCTTCGGACCGCTCGCCGAAGGCTTCAACATGCTCGACCCGATCAAGTCGACGATCGTCACGCCTGGGCTCGACGTGTCGGGCAAGTTTGCGAAGACGGGCATCCCGGCTTCCATCGTCACCAAGTACCTTGCCGAGCACGGCGTCATCGTCGAGAAGACGGGCCTGTACTCGTTCTTCATCATGTTCACGATCGGCATCACGAAGGGCCGCTGGAACACCCTGCTGACAGCCCTGCAGCAGTTCAAGGATGACTTCGACAAGAACGCGCCGACCTGGCGAGCGCTGCCCGAATTTTGTGCCGTGCATCCGCGCTACGAGCGCGTCGGCCTGGCCGATCTGTGCCGAAGCATCCACACCGCTTATGCCAAAGGCGACATTGCGCGCCTGACGACCGAGATGTACTTGTCGGACCTGCAGCCGGCAATGAAGCCGAGCGATGCGTACTCACACATCGCGCACCGCAAGACAGAGCGCGTCGAGATCGATCAACTCGAGGGCCGCGTGACGACTTCGCTGCTGACGCCTTATCCGCCGGGCATTCCGCTGCTCATTCCGGGCGAGCGATTCAACAAGAAGATCGTTGACTATCTGAAGTTCACGCGCACCTTCAACGCCGACTTCCCCGGCTTCGACACCGACGTCCACGGCCTTGTTGAGGAACCGGATGCCGAAGGCGTGCGTCGTTACTACGTCGATTGCGTGATGGGATGAGACCCCGCGTGGCCACTTCTTCGGGGCCCGGTGCGGAAGAGTGTTGTGCTATATTTCAAGGCTGATTCGGGGCCGCGCGAGCGGCCTTTCGAGCATTGGAGTGGTAGTTCAGTTGGTTAGAATACCGGCCTGTCACGCCGGGGGTCGCGGGTTCGAGTCCCGTCCACTCCGCCAAGTTGTCCAATGAGAAGGCCCCGCAAGGGGCCTTTTTCATGGGTAAAGTTGACTTGTAGCTGTTCCAAGAGATGCCAAGCCATCCCATACAATCTCACATTCTTGTGGGGGTAGGTAAGGGGTACAGCGTGCCACGGAAAGCAAGAGAGCTTTCTCCGCTCGAAGTTCGCCGGTTGAGCCGGCCAGGACGCTGGAGCGTCGGTGGCGTCGACGGCCTGGCCCTGCAGGTGACGGGCCCAGGCGCGCGGAGTTGGGTTCTACGCCTCACCGTGGGAGGCCGGCAGCGAGAGATGGGGCTTGGCAACTTTCCTTCCGTGTCGCTGGCCGACGCGCGTGAAAAGGCGCGTAGCCACCGTGCCAAGGTGGAAGAGGGCGCCGATCCTATCGCGGCCCGCCGCGCGGCCCGGAGTGCGGCAGCCGCCGAGCGCGACTCGCAGCAGACATTTTCGAGCGTCGCCGCGCAGTACATCGCCCAGCACAGGCAGTCGTGGAAGAACGACAAGCACGCTGCGCAATGGACCTCGACCCTGCGAACCTACGCCGATCCGGTCGTCGGGTCGCTGCTGGTGCGCGACATCACCACCGCGCACGTGATCAAGGTCCTGGAGCCGATCTGGTCATCGAAGACCGAGACGGCATCGCGCATTCGATCGAGGATGGAACTGGTGCTCGACTTTGCGGCAGCGCGCGGCCTCCGAGAAGGGCCGAACCCGGCGCGTTGGCGCGGCAACCTGGATGCCGCGCTGCCAAAGCCCTCCAAGGTGACGATAGTGCAGCACCACCCAGCATTGGCGGTCAGTGCCATTTCAGCGTTCATGACGCGCCTGACGCAACAGTCGGGCATGGGTGCCAGGGCTCTGGAGTTCGCAATTCTCACGGCTGCCCGCTCGGGGGAGGTCCGCGGCGCGGCTTGGGCCGAACTGGATCTGTCGCAAGCGACCTGGACGGTGCCGGCGATGCGAATGAAGTCCGGCCGCGAGCATCGCGTCCCGCTGTCCAAGCCCGCACTTCGCCTTCTTCGTTTGCTGCCGCAAGGCGAGCCGGGCGATCTCGTGTTTCCGGGCATGCGCGGCGCACTGTCCGACATGAGCCTGACGGCCGTGCTGCGACGGATGAAGGCTGATGTCACCGCACACGGATTTCGCAGCACCTTTCGCGACTGGGTGTCGGAACACACCAGCCACTCAAGCGAAGTCGCCGAAATGGCTCTGGCGCATGCGGTAGGCGACAAGGTGGAGGCGGCCTATCGGCGCGGAGATCTCTACGAGAAGCGCGCCCTACTGATGAGCGACTGGGCAGATTTTCTCATCGTCAAGAAGTCACGCTCCAAGGCATCGAACGCCACAAAGGTCGTTGCCATGGAGCGACCCACGGACTCACCTGATTAACAGTCCCTGGGGATGACATCTCCTGGGATCTCCTGGGACAACCGGCATCCGAAAACCCCTTTACAGATCAACGCCCTACGTCCAAAGTGATGTCAAGACGTCTCAAGCCATCTCAGCCAAAACTGGCACCAGACTGGCACCAGGAAATCTACGGACTATGGCAACAGGTCAGACTTCGGCATCGGCGGCGGCACTCAAATCGCTGACCGACGGTGCCTTCGTCACCGTTCACAGCCGGCTCGACCGCGGCGGCGCCTTGCAGGCACGCAAGCTGAGCAACGGCGCGGTCCAGCTGTACTGGCGGTATTCGCATGCGGGCAAGACCAGCCGGGAACCGATCGGCGTCTACGACCCGTCGGCACCGCCGAAGAAGCTGCAACCGACCCCGCGAGGCTACGGCATCGCCGCCGCGCTGGAGAAGTGCAGGGCGCTCGCCGACGTCCACGCCGGGCGCGCGCGCACCGGCGGCCTGCGCGAGGCCAAGGCGCAGGAGCGCAGAGCGTTCCTCGACCGGAAATCCGCAGCAGCCGCGCAATCGACGCGAACCCTGGACAAACTGCTCGACGCCTATGTGGCGCATCTCAAGACCCAGGGTCGGCGCAGCCATGTCGATGCACAGCAGATCTTCAGCCGGCACGTGATCGAAGCCTTCCCTGCGCAGGCGGGCTCCCCCGCGTCGGAGCTGACACCGGACCAGGTCCTCGACATGCTTCGTCGCCTGATCGAGGCCGGCAAGGGCAGAACCGCCAACAAGCTGCGCTCCTACCTTCGGGCGGCATACCAATGCGCGCTCGATGTGCGCACCACCGCCTCGATCCCAGTGGTCTTCAAGACCTTCGGCATCGACTTCAACCCCGCTGCACAAACGCGGCGCTCGCCGCAGTTCGACCGCGCCGACAAGCGGCCGTTCTCGAAGGCCGAACTGCGCGCCTATTGGAAGTTGATCCGCAAGCAGCCGGGCCGCGAAGGAGCCGTCCTGCGTCTGCACCTGCTCACCGGCGGACAGCGCATCGAGCAGTTCGTGCGGCTTCGCTGGGCCGATGTCACGGACGATGCCATGACCATCTTCGATGGCAAAGGCCGGCCAGGGCAGGGACCTCGTCCCCATCAGGTCCCGCTACTCGAACCGGCGCGCCAGGCGCTCGCTACCTTGAAGCGGGAAGGGGACTACGCGATCTCGACGACTGCGGGCAAGAAGCCGATCAGCGTGCGCACGCTGGCGGGCTGGGCTCACGACATCGTCGGTGATTCGATCGAGGGCTTCCAGTTGAAGCGGATCCGCTCCGGGGTCGAGACCTTGCTGGCCGCGCATGGCGTCAGCCGCGAGGTTCGAGGCCACCTGCAGTCGCACGGACTCACCGGCGTGCAGGCGCGCCACTACGATGGGCACGACTACATGCGCGAGAAGGCCAGGGCACTCGAGATCCTGTGGGGCGAACTTTGCGTCGAGAGCGAATTGGCGTAGACAGGGGTCGGGCCCTGGCAAGTCGCCCGCGACTTATCGGGTAAGTCGCCGGGGCCCGAAGCTGCCGGTCATGATGTTCGCCAGCCTGAGACCTCGGATCTGGCGACAAATAGTCCACGCCAACGGCAGGCCCAGCATTCGCAGTTGTCAGCTGATAAGCCAGGGCCCTGCCATGGTGGCCGCGTCCGGTCGTTGATCTTGAATGTCAGCTCTCCGGCGTTGAATTCGTCGGCATGACCGGCTC
>CAWBXT010000004.1:0-14780 GCA_963792765.1 uncultured beta proteobacterium
TGCGCCAGGGCGCGAAGCTCGAGGCCGGCGGCACGCACGAGGGGCTGTGCTACCAGCCGACCGTGCTGTCCGGCGTCAAGCCCGGCATGCGCGCCTTCGACGAGGAGCCGTTCGGCCCGCTCGTCAACCTCATCACCTTCCGTACCGACGACGAAGCCGTCGAGCTCGCGAACCACGGCCAGGGCGGCCTCGCCGGCGCGGTGATCGGCCGCGACCTGGCGCGGGCGATGGCGATCGGGCGCCGCCTGAACGCCGGCATGGTCCACATCAACGATCAGACGGTCAACGACGAATGCACCAACCCCTTCGGCGGCCCCGGCCTCGGCGGCAACGGCAGCGCCGTCGGCGGGCCGGCCGACATCGACGAGTACACGCGCTGGCAATGGGTGACGGTCAAGGACACCGTGCCCGCGTTCCCGTTCTGAACCACCCCGTACAGGAGGAGACACACCATGCACGACGATCAACGCACGACCACCACGCGGCGCCGCGTGCTGCAAGGCGGTCTCGGCATCGCGGCCCTCGCCGGCTTCCCGGCGATCGCGCGCGCCGCCAACGACACCCTGCGCGTCGGCTTCGTCAGCCCGCAGTCGGGGCCGCTGGGCATCTTTGGCGAGGCCGACGCTTACGTGATGGAGCTGGTGCAGCGCGCCAGCGGCGGCAGCATCGAGGCCGGCGGCAAGCGCTACAAGCTCGAGTTCGTCAACAAGGACACGCAGAGCAACCCGGTGCGCGCGGCGAGCGTGGCCAAGGAGCTGATCAATTCGGACAAGGTCGACCTGGTGCTGTCGACCTCGACGCCGGAGACGGTCAATCCGGTCGCCGATGCCTGCGAGGCCGCCGGCGTGCCGGCGCTGTCGACCACCGCGCCTTGGGAGTCGTTCTACTTCGGCCGCGGCGCCAAGCCGGGCGAGCCCTCGCCGTTCAAGTGGACCTACCACTTCTGCTTCGGTGTCGGCGACTTCGCCAAGCTGTACGCCGACCAGTGGAGCAAGCTTCCGACCAACAAGAAGGTCGGCATGCTGCTGCCGGCCGACGCGGACGGCAACGCGATCCGCGGCCTGCTGATTCCGGCGCTGCAGAAGGCCGGCTTCACCGTGATCGACGCCGGGCCCTATCAGAACGGCATCGCCGACTTCTCGGCGCAGATCCAGAAGTTCCGCGGCGAAGGCGTGGAGATCTTCAACACCTTCCCGTTCCCGCCCGACTTCGCGGTGTTCTGGCGTCAGGCGGCGCAGCGCGGCCTGGCCCGGCAGCTCAAGATCGTGCAGCTCGCCAAGGCCGGCCTGTTCTCGGCCGAGATGGAGGCCCTCGGTCCGCTCGCGCGCGGGCTGGCGGCCGGCGCGTACTGGCACCCCGCGTTTCCGTTCAGGAGCCCGGCCACCGGGCAGGATTCCAGGCAGCTCGCCGACGGCTGGGAGAAGGCCCGCCACCAGGGCTGGACGCAGCAGATCGGCGCCACCGCGTCGCTGTTCGACGCCGGCCTGGCTGCGCTGCGCGCGTGTCCCGATCCGAAGGACAAGGCCGCGCTTGCGAAGTCGCTCGCGACGCTCAAGACCGAGACCGCCGTCGGCATGGTCGACTTCACTGCCGGCCCGGTGCCCAACTGCACGACGACCGGCCTCGTCGGCGTGCAGTGGATGCCGTCGCCAGCGGGCGCGAAGAACCGCTTCGAGCCGATGATCGTCTCCAACGCCGACCATCCGCGCGTGCCGGTGATGGCGCAGATGATCCCCTACGCACTGCAGGCTTGAGATGAATCCCCCCCGAAGCGGCTTCGCCGCTCCCCCCCAGGGGGGCGCCGCCAGCGGCCTGGCGGAGCCAGCTCCGCGGCGGCTGCTTGGCAGGCTCGCGCCGATTGCGGCGACGCGGATCGCGCGAATCACGGTGGAGCCACTGTCGTGACCGTTGCGTTGGCGCCCGTCCTCCTGCGCGGGCACGGCGTGGTCAAGCGCTTCGGCAGCCTCGAGGTGTTGCGCGGCGTGGATCTCGACGTGCGCCGCGGCGAGGCGCTCGGCGTGGTCGGGCCCAACGGCGCCGGCAAGACGACGCTGTTCGGCGTCTTCGCCGGCACGGTGCCGGCGAGCGCCGGCGCGGTGGCCTTCGACGGCGTGCCGATCGATCGCTGGAGTGCCGCGCGCCGCTGCCGTGCCGGCATCGCGCGCACGCACCAGGTGCCGCGGCCCTTTCTCGGCATGACGGTGTACGAGAACGTGCTCGTGGGCGCGCAGCATGGCGCCGGCCTGCGCGGCGACGAAGCCGCCGAGGCCGCCCTCGCCGCGCTGCGCCGCGCCGGCCTCGCGTCGCTCGCCGAGCGCAGCGCCGCCGCGCTCGGCCTGCTCGACCGCAAGCGGCTCGAGCTGGCGCGTGCGTTGGCGACACGCCCGCGCGTGCTGCTGCTCGACGAGATCGGCGGCGGGCTCACCGAAGCCGAGCTGCGCCAGCTCGTCGCGCTGATCGAGTCGCTGCGCGCCGACGGCCTGACGCTGGTGTGGATCGAGCATGTGCTGCACGCGCTGCTGTCGGTGATCGACAGGCTCGTCTGCCTGGACGCCGGCACGGTGCTCGCGCAGGGCGAGCCGCAGGCGGTGATGGCCGATCCGCTAGTGGTGCAGGCCTACCTCGGCGGGGTGCCCGCGTGAACGCGCCGCTGCTCGACGTGCAGGGCCTGCGTGCGGTGCACGGCCAGCTCGTCGCGGTGCGCGGCACGACGCTGCGCATCGGCCGCGGCGAGGTCGTCGCGCTGGTCGGCGCCAACGGCGCCGGCAAGACGACGCTGCTGCGCTGCCTGGCCGGCGTGCACCCCGCCGCGGCCGGCCGCATCGTGTTCGACGGCGCCGACGTAACCGCCTGGCCGGCGCACCGGCGCCTGCGCCGCGGGCTCGCGCTGGTGCCCGAAGGTCGGCGCCTGTGGGGCGAGATGACGGTGCGCGAGAACCTGCGCGTGGCCGCCGAACACGGCCGCCGCGGGCGCTGGACGATGACGAGCGTCGGCGCCGCCTTGCCAGCGCTCGCGCCGCTGCTCGACCGCCCCGCCGCGGCGCTCTCGGGCGGGCAGCGCCAGGCCGCGGCGATCGGCCGCGCGCTCGTCGCCAACCCGGAGGTGTTGCTGCTCGACGAGGTGTCGCTCGGCTTGTCGCCGCTCGCGGTGGAGTCGCTCTACGACACGCTCGCCTCGCTGCGCCAGGAGCGCCGCACCGCGATGCTGATCGTCGAGCAGGACCTGACGCGCGCGCTGGCCTTCGCCGACCGCGTGCTGTGCCTGCGCGAAGGCCACGTCGTGCTCGAAGGCGCGGCCGGCGCGCTCACGCGCGAGGCCGTCACCGAAGCCTACTTCGGCATGGAAACGGTCGGCATGGAGCACGCCGCATGATCGAAGCACTCATCCAGGGCGTGCTGCTCGGCGGGCACTACGCCATCCTCGCCGCCGGGCTGTCGCTGATGTTCGGCGTGATGCGCATCATCAACCTGGCGCACGGCGACCTCGCCATCCTCGGCGCCTACGGCGTGCTGCTGCTCAACCAGCACCTCGGGTGGTCGCCCTGGCTCGCGCTGCTCGTGGTGCTGCCGGCGATGGCGCTGCTCGGCATGGCGCTGCAGCACACGCTGTTCGCGCGCACGCTGCGCGCTGGCATCCTGCTGCCGCTGCTGGTCAGCTTCGGCCTCGGCGCCGTGATCCAGAACGGCCTGTTCGGCATCGTCGGCTCGCAGCCGCGCTCGCTCGGCAACGCGCTCGGCGAGCTCGCGTGGGCGAGCTGGACGCTGCCGGGGGACATCGTCGTCGGCCAGCTGCCCGTCCTCACGCTCGGCATCGCGGTGGCGGTGCTCGCCGCGCTGCAGGCGCTGCTCAGCTTCACGCCGCTCGGCCGCGCGATCCGCGCCGCGGCGAGCGATTCGGAAGCCGCCGCGTTGAGCGGCGTCGATGCGCGTCGCGTCCACCGCGCCGCGGCGGCGATCGCGGTCGCGCTCGCGGCGCTGGCCGGCGCACTGCTCGCGATGCGCGCCACCGTGGAGCCTTACAGCGGGCCGCTGCTGCTGATCCAGGCCTTCGAGGCGGTCGTGATCGGCGGCATCGGCTCGCTGTGGGGCACGCTGGCCGGCGGCGTCGCGCTCGGCGTCGCGCAGAGCCTGGGCGCGCTCGTCTCGCCGCAGGGCTTCCAGCTTGCGGGGCATCTGCTGTTCCTCGCCGTGCTCGGCGTGCGGCTGTGGCGCCAGTACCGGGACTCTCTCGGGCTGCCGGTCTGGTCCTGGCGCGGGAGGACGGCATGAGCGCGACGGGCCGCTCCCGAGCGCGAATCCCGGAGTGCGCAGCGCGAAGGGCAATCCAATGAGTGCGACCGATCGCCGCAGCGCCGGCTTCGCCGCCGCCGTGCTCGTGGGCTTCGCGCTGCTGCCTTTCGTCGCCGGCGCATCGGCGGTGGACAAGGCCACGACGCTGCTCGTCTACCTCCTGCTCGCGGTGACCTGGAACCTGATGGCCGGCTACGCGGGGCTGGTGTCGGTCGGGCAGCAGGCCTTCTTCGGGCTCGGCGGCTACTTCGCGCTGCGCCTGGTCGACGGCGGGCTCGCCGCCTATCCGGCGCTGATCGCCGGCGCAGCCGGCGCGGCGCTCGTCGCGTGGGGCCTGTCGTTCTTCGTGCTGCGGCTGAAGGACGGCGAGTTCGCGATCGCTACCTGGGTGGTCGCCGAGGTCATCCGCATCCTGGTCATGCTCGATCCCTTCGTGCAGGGCGAGACCGGCACCTCGCTGATCGCGCTCAACGCGGTGGAGCCCGAGTTGCGCCGCAACCTCGCCTACGCGCTCGCGCTCGGCGCGCTCGCGGCCACGACCGGCGCGCTCTGGTGGCTGCTGCGCAGCCCGGTGGGCGGCGCGGCGCGCGCCATCGGCGACGACGACGAAGCCGCCGCGTCGCTCGGCGTCAACGTGCTGCGCACACGCCAGGCGATCTACGTGCTCGCCGCCTTCGGCGCCGCCCTGGCCGGCGTGGTGTGGCTGGCCAGCGCGATCACCTTCCTGCCGCGCACCAACTTCGGCGTGCAGTGGTCGGTGCTGATGCTGTTCATGGTGCTGGTGGGCGGGCTGCGCAGCTTCGAAGGCCCGTTCATCGGCGCGCTGCTGCTGTTCGCGCTGCAGGAGTGGCTCGGCGAATTCGGCGCCTGGTACCTCGCCGGGCTCGGCGCCGTGGCCGTGGCCTGCGCGCTGTATCTGCCGCGCGGCCTGTGGGGCCTGGCCCGCGAGCGCCTGGGCTGGCAGCTCGTGGCCACCGGCGCGCGGCCGCCGGCCGCGGCCACCCCGTCTTCCCCCCTCGTTCCCACCCTCGAAAGGAGTTTGCTCCCATGACTTCCGTGCAAGGCAAGACCATCGTCGTCACCGGCTGCAGTTCGGGCATCGGCGCCGAGACCGTGCGCCTGCTGCGCTGCCAGGGCGCGCGCGTGATCGGCGTCGATCGCAACGAGCCCATGCTCACGCTCGACGGCTTCGTCAAGGCCGACCTGTCCGAACAGGCCGCGATCGACGACGCCATCAAGCAGCTGCCGGAAAAGATCGACGCGCTGGCCAACGTCGCTGGCGTGCCGGGCACCTCAGCGGCGAGCGCGGTAGCGCGCGTCAACTACCTCGGGCTGCGCCACCTCAGCCTGCGCCTGCTGGACCGCATGGGCGAAGGCGCGAGCATCGTCAACATCAGCTCGATCCTCGGAGCGGAATGGCCGGCGCGGCTCGAGCTGCACCGCGCGCTCGGCGAGACGCCGAGCTTCGAAGCCGGCCTGGCCTGGCTGGCCAGGCACCCGGTGCCGCAGGAGACCTGCTACCAGTACTTCAAGGAGGCGCTGATCGTCTGGACGCTGACGCAGTCGCAGAAGATCTTCCTCACCCGCGGCGTGCGCATGAACTGCGTCGCACCGGGTCCGGTGTTCACGCCGATCCTCGGCGACTTCGTCGCCATGCTGGGCGAGGAGCGCGTGCAGAAGGACGCGCACCGCATGAAGCGGCCGGCCCTGCCCGACGAGGTGGCACCGGTGATCGCGTTCCTGTGCGGCGACGCCGCGCGCTGGGTCAGCGGCATCAACCTGCCGGTGGATGGCGGGCTGGCTTCGACCTACATCTGATCCGAGGCAGTCCCTCAAACCGCATGGAGACGCAATGAACTACACCTCTACGACGACGCTGCTCCAGACAGCACCCATGGACGCGGCGTTGGCCGGCTTTCTGGCCCAGGCTGCGGCGCAAGGCAACCCACCGCTGGAGTCGCTGCCGCCGACGGTGGCGCGCCAGATCTACCGCGACATCGCAGCCGGCCTGGGCCTGCCCGCCCCGACGATCGCGGCCGCGAACGACCGCGTCATCGACGGCCCGGCCGGGCCGCTGACGCTGCGCATCTATTCGCCCGTGCTTTCAGCGGTGCCCGCGCCGGCGGTGGACGCGCCCCCGCCTGTGCTGCTTTATTTGCACGGTGGTGGCTACGTGATCGGCGACCTCGAAACCCACGACAAGGTCTGCCGCACTCTGTGCCATGAAGCGGCGGCCGTGGTGGTTGCTGTGGACTACCGCCTCGCCCCGGAACACCCGTTCCCAGCCGCTGCTGGTGACGCCGCATGCGCACTGCGCTGGGTCATGGCCCACGCGCAGGAGCTCGGCGCCGACCCGGCGCGCATCGGCCTGGCCGGCGACAGCGCCGGCGCGCAACTCGCCGCGGTCGCCGCGCTGCGTTGCGCGGGTGGCGGTGGAGCTGGCGTCGCGCCCAAAGCGTTAGGCCTGATCTACCCGGTGGCGCAGCACTACAGCGAACCCAGCGCCTCGATGCTCGAGAACGGCGAGGGCAAGTTCCTCACCACCGCCGTGATGAAGTGGTTCATCGACTGCTACACCGCCGGCCGCAGCGAATTGGCGCGGCACCCGGAAATCTCATTGCTGCACGCGTCCGGCCTGGCCACGCTGCCGCCGACCTGGATCGGCACCATGGGCCACGACCCGCTGCGCGACGAAGGCCACCTGCTGGCGCAACGCATCGCCGCCGCAGGTGTGGCCACCGAGCACCGCCACTACCCGGGCGCCATCCACGCCTGCATCCACTTCACAGCGGTGTCGCCGGTCGGTGGCCAGGTGATGTCGGACCTGGCGCGCTGGTTGAAGGCCGCGCTGTAGGCGCATCGACCCGCACCCCAACCGTCTCCCCGGGTTCAGGGCGCAATGGCCTGCGGCCGGATGCCGGACGCTTGAACGCCTATCGGCATCAGAAGCGCGACCAGTCCGAGGCCGGATCGGGGAAGGACCTCTTCAGCCGTTCGACGATGTCGAGCTCGAGCGCGCAGTCTGCTGCTGCCCGGTGGCATCGACCGACTTCTGCCGCACCGCAAAGTGCATCAGCAGCAGGTCGTGCAACTTGCTCACCCGGCAGAGCCGCAGCAGCAGCCGGCCAGTTGGCATGATGCCAGGCTGAGCGACTGCTCCGCGGGAGACCGACTCAGAGCAGTGAATGTCGCTGATGGGTCGGTACTGCCAGTTCGCACGACAGGGAAGGAGTCGTTTGACCAGCGAGACCGCCGCCTCGCCACCAGGGGTCAGCTCTCCCACGCATAGCTGCCGCCCGGGCCAGCACAGGCCGGCGAACCGAACGTCGGCTTGATGGCGCTTACCGTGAGTACGCCCGCCGACGGCGACCGGCCGCAACCGCTGCACAGTTGCCGGTCGCTCCCTGACCGTCGGCTCAAGACTGGGTGCGGTCGGTCAGATTTCCGAGTCGAAGGTCGGCAGTCGCCGGTACCCGACTTTGGCCAGTTCTTCAGACGGCTGTCCGTTGTGCCTCGGAACTTGACGTTCGACGGTGGCGGGGTGCGTAGGCTGGCCAGCAGGTCGACGACGATGTTCAGCCAACGACTGCTCCCGCTGGCCGCGAACTGGGACTTTCCACCCAAAGCCGAAGGTCCCGTGCCGAGTTTCACCTCCCCAGAGCCGACTTTTACATAAGCCAGCTTTGTCACCAATAAATACGCCCGGTCAGGCCTGATTGATCGCTCGTGAGAGGAATCGGGTGGCTTCTGCCTGTGCCAACTCATTGCGGCCGAGATCAAAGTGGCCCGCGCCGGCAATCTCCAGATACTCTCCGAGGGGGATAGCTCCAGCTAGCGTCGCCCCCCGTCCCAGCACAAGATCAAGTTCCCCACTGACCACCAGTACGGCGACGGCAATCTCGCTAAGATCTTTGCGAGTTACGGCCGGATAGTGCGCCTGAGCCGCAGCATGTGAAGCCAGTCGATCACCGCCAACCTTGACGGCGAACGTCCAATACGCCGCCACGTGATCAGGCAGGTCAGCGGGATATTCAGGACGCGCCAGCGCTTCTGCCAGCCTCGGAAGAACGTTATCGCTGCTATACGGCGGCATCCCCATCAACCCGTCCCCCGTCGCCATCAGGACGCTTGGCTGGGTTCGGTGCGGTGCCTGGTGGAGCAGACGCAATGCGACCATGGTTCCCAAGGAGTATCCAAACAACGAGGCGCGTTCGATCCCGAGGTGATCCATGAGAGCGATCACATCGCCAGCGAGAGTGTCAGTTCCATAAGCCGAGACGTCCCTCGGCTTATCGCTTTGCCCGTGCCCGCGGAAGTCCATCCCAATGACCTGGCAGCCGGCTGCTACAAGCCTTGGAATCCAGCCCGATGCGATGAAGTTCCCGGCGAAACTCACCGTGATTCCGTGCAGCATTACTACAGGCCGACCCGTGCCGTGGACCTCGTAGGCAATTCGATGACCATTGCGGGAGAACGTCTCGATGGTGCACCTCAGATTTACGTTCGTGTTTGTTGCGCCGAGCTCCCGTGGATTGGCTCTTCAGGGTTTCTCAGCGCGATTGAACTTCCGCATCACGTCGTCCAGGAGTTCATTGAAGGCGGCCGGATCTTCCAGCATCAGAAAATGACCTGCGCCGGGCAGGAGCCTGACATCCATGCCGCGTCTGTGCGCCGCTTCCAGATTCGTTGTTTGCCAATACGGAGAGTTGATCAGTGCGATAGGGACGCGAAGCTCGTCGAGCCCCTGGCGAAGGTTCGCACCATTGCCCATGAACGATTCAAGCTCTTGAGTTCCGATCACGCGCGGAAACGCGGAGACGGCTGACGTGATCTCTTGCGCGAGATCTGCATCGAATGTCGGAGTAAACATCTTGCGAACGAAGCCACGGGCAGCCTTCGGGAAGTCTGCGTAGAAGGGCTCCATGAACGCAGCGACATCTTCGGGTGATCGCTCTTGGTCGACGTTCCACAGGGTGTCTACTCCAACCAGTCCGACAACAGCAGATCCCAAACGGCGCGCGGCTTCGACGATGACGCCCCCGCCCATCGAATGTCCAATCAAGATCACCCGATCAAGTTCAAGTTGATTCACGACGGCCGCCACGTCGTCGCCGAACGCAGAAATCGTGAAATGCTTGCGGTCGCGCCCGGACTCGCCGTGCCCGGCAAGATCGACACAGACCACCGCAAACCGGGGCGCAAGATGATCAACTTGTTGGCGCCAGTAGTGTCGTTCGCAGCACCAGCCGTGCACGAGGACTATTGCTTTATCCCCCGTCCCATGCACATCGTATTGGATGGGCACTCCATCCGGCGATATGGCAACACCCCTTTGACTTCGCATGTTGATCCTACGCAGATCTGCAGGTGGCCACGAGGCTCGATCACTTAGCTCAGGGCACAGTTACTGCCTGTCGTTAGACGTTGATGCCAAAACGACGGGAATGTGAACTCTGTCGGCGCGACAGAGTGTCGCACGCGTTGCGCGCTCCCAAAAGCTGTCCTAGGCGAGCGTCGACTTCCGGCCGCGAACGGGTTTTCCCTGTGGTCGCCGCAAGCTGACTTTGCCGGGCCAGGCTATCGCACTGAAAGTCGGGTTCCTGGCGCAGCCGCGAGTTCACAGTGACGGCCACTTCCAGTCATTCGGGGCTCATGCGAAGCGAGTTGCCGAAGGGGTTTCACGGTCAAGCTGGCTCTGAGGTGCCCGTCCAATTTCGCTGTCACCCAAGTGCGAAGCCTGCGTAGCCCTGATCAGCCACCGCCGCGCAGCGTTCCGCATAGGCGGGAAATCCGCCGGCCAGCGGCATGAACATGCGCGGCTTGCCCGGAATGTTGGCGCCCAGGTACCAGGAGTTGCAGCTCAGGAACACCGTCTGCGCGGCGACCGCATTGACATGCGCGACCCATGCGTGCTCGGCAGCGTCGGTGGCATCGATCGTCGCGTGGCCCTGGGCGTCCATCCAGGCGATGCACTCGGCGATCCAGTCCACATGATGCTCGATCGAGACGATCACGCTGGTGAAGGCCGAGGTGCTGCCCGCGCCCGCGATGTTGAACAGGTTCGGGAAGCCGGCCACCGTCAGGCCCAGGTAGTTCAGCGGCCCGTCACGCCACTTGTCCTGGATTCGCAGGCCGCCCCGGCCACGCAGGTCCAGCCGCATCAGCGTGCCGGTCACGGCGTCGAAGCCGGTGGCAAGGATCAGCGTGTCGAACGCGTGCTCGCGTCCACCGGCCCGCAACCCTTTCGGCGTGATGACCTCGATCGGCTGTTCGCGGACGTCCACCAGGCGCACGTTCGACCGGTTGAAGGTCTCGTAGTAGCCGTCGGCCACGCACAGCCGCTTGCAGCCGATCGGCTGGTGCGGCGACAGCAGCGCCGCCGTGGCCGGGTCGTGGACCGACTCGCGGATCTTGCCGCGCACGAACTCGGCCGCCAGCGCATTGGCGCGCAGATCGGTCATCAGGTCGGCGTAGGCCCAAAGCAGGCCGAACCCGCCGACGCGCCAGCGGGCCTCGAACGCTGCGCAACGCTCCTCGGGGCTCGCGGCCAGCGCCGAGGCCGGGTTGAGCGGCAGCTCGCAGCCGAAGCCGGCTCGCATCTGCCGGTTGCGGGCGCGAAAGCCCGGGTAATCGGCCTTGACGCGGGCCTCCTGTGCCCGGTCCAGTGGCCCGTTGTGCGCGGGCACCACGTAGGCGGCGGTGCGCTGGAATACGGTGACTGAGGCAGCCTGCTGCGCGATGCGTGGGATGACCTGGACCGCGGAAGACCCGGTGCCGACGACACCGACATGGCGGCCGCTGAAATCGACAGGCGCATGCGGCCAGGCCGCGGTGTGCAGCACCGAGCCCGCGAAGCTCTCCAGGCCCGGAAAGGCCGGCGTGTTCGGGGTCGACAGCGGCCCGCTGGCCAGCACAACGAAGCGCGCGTGCCAAGCCTGCGACGCGGCGTCCGCGCCTGTGCTGCCGACCTGCCAGCGCTGCGCGAGGTCGTCGAAACGGGCCGAAGTCATGCGAGTGTTCAGGCGAATGTCACGGCGCAGGTCGAAGCGGTCGGCCACGTGGTTGGCGTAGCGCAGCAGTTCGGGTTGAGCGGCATAGCGCTCGGTCCACTGCCATTCCTGCTGCAGGTTCTCGCTGAACGAAAACGAATACTCCAGGCTCTGGATGTCGACGCGAGCGCCCGGGTATCGGTTGGCGTACCAGGTGCCGCCGACGCTGGGCGCGGCCTCGAGCACCACCGCCGACAGGCCCATCGTGCGCGCCTTGTGCAGCATGTACAAACCACCGAAGCCGGCCCCGACGATCAGCAGGTCCAGTGGCATTGCCGGGCCCGGCGCGCGACGGGGATTTTGCGACGCTGTCGAGTTTGTGTTCACATTGGCGGCGAGCGAAATCGAGCCACCGATGCGACAGCGACCTGCGCCGCGGTTCGAGGCAATGCGAGGATGTTCACGTGTGAGCCTTGGTGCTCTATCTGAACCAGCACAATTGCTCGGTCGTCGCCAACAGCGTCCCTTTGCCGCTCCACAGATCGGCGCGCGACCCCACCGTGGATTGCTCGATGCGTGTGCCGACAAAGTCCGAGAGGATGTGGTCGTTGCCGCAGGCGGCAACCTCCTCCGGTGCGGCATGGATGTACGTCGAGAGCGTTATCGTCGAAGAGGGGCGCGGACCAGGGCCGAGCGCCCAGCAGCGCGGCCAGCCCACGTCGCTCAGGTAAACCAACATCAGCTCATCCATCGGCCTGCCACCAGACTCACGCAACCAGGCGATAGAACGTGTCGTCGGTTGATTGAACGGTTCGGCGCCGAAGGCGCTATGGATGTTCATCGTCGCCCCGAACGGCCCAGGCGGTTTGAAAACGGGATACGAAGCGGGCGGCTCCGCTTCCGGCATGGTCATCTCAGTGAAGCGATCACTCTGACGCCGGTTGGAGAGCACGATGTGCGCCGCGGCGACGACGCCTTCCGCGCCGTCGATGAAGAGATCGCAGCGCCAGTGCGTCAACGACTTGCCGCCGCCGAGCGGCGCGCTGCGTAGCGTGAGCGCGCTGCCAGGTGGCACACGGTTAATGTAGTTCACCGTGATCGCGCTGAGTGTTCCGGACGCACGCCGATCGTTGAGCGTCGCCTTGGCCAGCAATGCCGCGGTCCAGCCACCGAACATTCCAGTGTTGGCTTCTCGCGCGGGATCGGCTGTGGCGTGCCATTGACCCTCGCCCGCAGCAATCAGTGCAAGCGAATGGTCAAGCGCTGTCATGAGGGCTCCGACATGGATTTGGAATCGCTGTGGTTCGCGGCGCCGGAATCGAAGCCAGGACTCGGAGATCCGTTATGGCGATCGCCGATCACGACTCGTGCAGGATCATGCCATGACGGACGCCAGCAGCGCCGGGAACTTCACGCACGTACACCGCCAAGACGTCGAGGAGGGGGGTACTATGGCAGCAGTACCTCGTATTGCCGCCGTTCGGGCCGGCGCCCGCGACTAGATTCGTACGACTTCTTAGCGCCACTCGGCAGAAGTTCAACTGCCGGCGGCGACAGACGGCAACCGCTGCTCAGCTGTCGCCGGAACCGCCGGCAACGCGCTTCGCCCCTAGTGCAGCCAATGTTCGACGTAGCCTCTCAGCGATTTACGTCAGATTCACGCCACCGAAGCCATCGTCCGCCGTCGCGGCAGCGGCGTGACGCCAGCGCGGCAAGGAATGCGCTGATATCCAGCGAGAACGCGCCGATGAAGAGCCACGCATAACTCGTCGTAGATCAGCGACCGAGATCGGCGCGCACATCGGGATTCGCGTGCTCAAGAACCATGTCGGATTTGATTCCGAAAGGCGCCCCACGCTAGCGTGTCGAAGGCGACTGTGGACGGGATCTTGCGCAGCGTTTACCTGGTAGAGCCCGTCTCGTCGGCAAATCCGGGACACTAGTATCGGCGACCGGCAACGTCGAAGTGGAGTAACTTTTCAGGCGTGCTCTTGCGGCCCGGAAGCCGACGCGCGTCGACGCGTTTTGCCGTTCTTCATAGGTAACTTTTTGTCGACCAACCGCCTCATTTTTGAGCAGCGAGACAATCGAACCATTGCCAAAGACACGGACTGGAGTAGGTTTGGCAGTAGAAAAAGTTACTCCAAGACCTAATCTTGTGGGTTCATGCGGCTTGCAGTCGATCCTTCGATTCCGCCCCAGGCCACCATCTCGCAACCCGCATGAAATCTAGGCTTCATGCGGGTTTTGTCTTTCTGGGTGCGCGAGGGCATGCGACTGCTGTCTTGGTCGCCCTACTCATGCCGTCGGGCAGAACTGGGCAATGGTCGCTCGCGCGAATTGATCGTTCCCTTCGGCGGCACGGGCTACATGTTTCTTCGAGATCGTCGGCGACAGCGTCGTCGTGGGCGCGGTTCGCACTCCAGCGGGAAGAAGACTACCGGCACTGAAGCAAGTGGGCGGCTGCGCGACGTAGCCCGTGTGGAATCGGCTTCCTTCCATTCGTCGATAAAGTACGAGGCGCTCTCGGGCGTGTGCGCCGACCGGTCAACCTCAAGGAGTCAAGGCATGTCCTACATCGACGGTTTCGTGATCGCGGTTCCAACCGCCAACAAGCAGAAGTTCATCGAGCACGCGCGTCATTTCGACTCGCTTTTCATCGAGCTGGGCGCGATCCGGGTGATCGAGGGCTGGGGCGACGATGTCCCCGACGGCAAAGTCACCGATTTCCGCCGTGCGGTTCAGGCCACGGCCGAGGAAACGGTGGCCTTTGCGTGGGTCGAATGGCCTGACAAGGCCACGCGCGACGCCGGCATGAAGAAGATGAGGGAAGACCCGCGCATGGACCCGTCCACACCCGGCAATCCGCCTACGCCCTTCGACGGCAAGCGCATGATCTTTGGCGGCTTCGAACAGGTGGTCGAAGTGAAGGCCTGAGCGGGGCGCGCGACACCGCACCTGGACGTGGGGTGCGCCACAACGATCTGTGGCGACAGGGCTGAAAAGCCACACTGCCTCGGCCAAAGGGGAATTCGTCCTACGTCGTGAGAAGAGTTCATCGCTTGCGTTGCACTGCGCTTCGCTGCACCCTTCGGCGCATGGCAGCACCGATCACCGTCACCATCCCCCACCAGCTCGGCCGCGCAGAGGCGCATCGGCGCATCGAGACCGGCTTCGCGAAACTCGTCAACCTTCTGCCCGGCAAGACCGGCGCGAGCAGCGAGCGGTGGGACGGCGACCAGCTGACCTTCAGCGCCGCAGCGCTGGGACAAACCGTCAGTGGCGTCATCACCGTGCTCGACACCGTGGTGACGATGGAGATCGAACTGCCCGGTGTGCTGGGCGTGCTCGCAAACAAACTCAAGGATCGGCTGCAGAAGGCGGGACAGCTGCTGTTGACAAAGAAGTAGCCGCGTCAGCAGCACCTGCTGGTCCAAACACGAGTGTTGGCCTCAGAGCGCGGTAACGGATCCCAAGGCTGCCGTTGCCGAAACTGACGGT
>CAWBXT010000005.1:0-312277 GCA_963792765.1 uncultured beta proteobacterium
CTTCCCCGCGATGCGCCGCATTTCGCGACACCACCAAGTGGTAGGCGCGCGGTGACGCGATGCTCTGGTCGAAAGGCGCTGCAAGTCGGCCGTGCTGCATGTGGCGCCGCACCAGCGGGCTGATGCCGAGCGCGACGCCTTGGCCGTCCACCGCAGCCTGGATGAGCTGATCGTAGTGGCTGAAGCGCAGCGCCCCGGCGGACTGCAGTTTGCGCAGCCGCATCGCCTCGGCCCAGACGGTCCACGAACCCGAAGGGAACTCGGTGTCATCAGTGCCGTAGTGCAGGAGCACGTGGTGGCGCAGGTCTTCGGGCGACGCGAGCGGCTTGCCCGGAATGTGCAACAGCGACGGTGCGCAGACCGGGAACACCTCCTCGCCGAGCAGCCGCAGCGATCCCTCCGGCGCCTGCTGGGTCGGGCAGTAGCGCACCGCGACTTCGATGCGCTCGCGTTCGAGGTCGAGGATGCGATTGTTCGCATCGATCCGGATCTCGATGCCGGGGTGCGCGTCACGAAAATCCAACAACCGCGGCACGAGCCAGAGCGATGCGAAGCCGATCGAACACGACACCGTGACCGAACGCGCGGTCGAATGTTCGGCCAGACTGCGCGATGCGTCGGTGAGGCACTCAAGCGCTTGCGTCGCCGCGCGGTGCAGGGTCCTGCCGGCAGAGGTGAGGCGGATCGCGCGATGGTGGCGCTCGAACAGCGCAACACCGTAGTGCGCCTCCAGCGCCTTGACCTGCCGGCTGACAGCCGACTGGGTGAGGAAAAGTTCCTCCGCCGCGAGCGTGAAGCTCAGCCGTCGGCCGGCGGCCTCGAAGCCGCGGAACAGCTCTAGCGAAGGAAGTTGCTGAGCCATTTCACATTCCTGTAACGCATGCGAAGGATTCGAATTTGTCGTTTGTGGAATGGGGTCTCAAGAGGGAATATTAGCCCAAGACTTGGAAAAATGGTTCTCCAAGTCGAGTTCGACGAGTGCGCCGTGCGCATACAAGGAGCGAAACATGAAGATCCAACTGACGGCTTCCGACTTCTGCCTTGCAAACCGCGAGGTGCTCGACCTGGATGATGCGGTAGGTGTGCGCATCGAAGCCCGATCGGGTGCGGTCTGGGTGACGCAGGAACAGGACCGGCGCGACCTCGTGCTCAAGCAAGGCGAGTCCTGCACGATCGAGCGGGCGGGGCGCACGGTGGTGCAGGCGCTCGGGTCGTCGCGTGTGAATCTGCAAGCGGCGCGCTTGCCGATTGCAGGGGCGCGCAGCGTGATGAACTCGGTCGTGCGCGCTGTTGCTCGCTTGCGGGTTCCTGCGCCGAACCCGGCATGGGGATAACGATTGAAGGCTGCGCGCCTCGCTGCAATCAGCCGACGGCGACGGGGATCTTGCCGATCTTGGCCTGCCACAACTTCGGCCCGGTCTCGTGCACGCTGGTGCCGAGTGAGTCGACGGCGACCGTGACCGGCATGTCCTTGACGTCGAACTCGTAGATTGCCTCCATGCCGAGATCTGCGAAGCCGACGACCTGCGCCGCCTTGATGGCCTTCGCGACGAGATAGGCGGCGCCGCCGACGGCCATCAGGTAGGCGCTCTTGTGCTTGCGGATCGCCTCGATCGCAACAGGCCCGCGCTCCGCCTTGCCGATCATCGCGATCAGGCCCGTCTGCGCCAGCATCATCTCGGTGAACTTGTCCATGCGCGTCGCGGTCGTCGGGCCGGCCGGGCCGACCACTTCGTCGCGTACCGGATCGACCGGGCCGACGTAGTAGATGACGCGGTTGGCGAAAGAGACCGGCAGCTTCTCGCCCTTGGCGAGCATGTCCTGGATGCGTTTGTGTGCGGCGTCGCGGCCGGTCAGCATCTTGCCGGAGAGCAACAGCGTGTCGCCCGGTTGCCAACTCGCCACCTGCTCGCGCGTCAGCGTGTTCAGGTCGACCATCTTCGAGCGGTTGTAGTCCGGCGCCCAGTGGACGTCCGGCCAGCTGTCAAGGCTGGGCGGATCGACGTATGCCGGGCCGGAACCGTCGAGCACGAAGTGCGCGTGGCGTGTCGCCGCGCAGTTGGGGATCATCGCGACCGGTTTGCTCGCCGCGTGGGTCGGGTACATCGCGATCTTGACGTCGAGCACCGTTGTCAACCCGCCCAGGCCCTGGGCCCCGATCCCCAGCGCGTTGATCTTGTCGCACAGCTCGATGCGCAACTCCTCGGTCTTGTTGCGCGGGCCGCGGGCCTTGAGATCGAACATGTCGATCGGGTCCATCAGCGATTCCTTGGCCATCAGCATCGCCTTTTCGGCCGTCCCGCCGATGCCGATGCCCAGCATGCCGGGCGGGCACCAGCCGGCGCCCATCGTCGGCACCGTCTTGAGCACCCAATCGACGACGCTGTCGCTCGGATTCAACATCACGAACTTGCTCTTGTTTTCACTGCCGCCACCCTTGGCCGCGACCTGCACATCCACCGTGTTGCCGGGGACCAACTCAACGTTGAGGACTGCAGGCGTGTTGTCACGCGTGTTCTTGCGTTCGAAGTGCGGATCGGCGACCACGCTTGCGCGGAGCGTGTTGTCGGGATCGAGATAGCCCTTGCGCACGCCCTCGTTGACCGCTTCGGCGACGCTTGCCGGAAACCCTTCGAAGCGCACGTCCATGCCGATCTTCAGGAAGACATTGACGATGCCCGTGTCCTGGCAGATCGGGCGCCGGCCCTCGGCGCTCATCCTCGAGTTGGTCAGGATCTGCGCGATCGCGTCCTTCGCGGCCGGGCTTTGCTCGCCCTCGTAGGCACGCGCCAGGTGGGCGATGTAGTCGGCCGGGTGGTAGTAGCTGATGTACTGCAGCGCGGCGGCGATGCTGTCGACGAAGTCGGCGTGCTGGATAGTTGTGGACATGGATTGGGGCGGGGAATTGGACGCTCAGACTACCAGTGTACCGATGCGTCATCCGGCCGCGCGGGTTGCTTGCTTGCGCCGAAAAGTGACGACATTGCTACTGGGGTTGCCCCTCCCCCCATGTGTGGTGTTGTGAAGGAATCCCCATCGCGTAATGTTCGCAACACGACAGGTGCGTTGTTCGTGCCCGTCGCAGACGCGAGCGCAGACCTGTCGCGTGGAGATGAAGGGCGGTCCATGGGGGCCGCGGATGAAGCAGTTCACACCGAGGAGTACCGATGAAATATCAGACCGAATCCAGGCCCGAGCGCCTGCTGAAAGCGGGCGCCATAGCTGGCGCGCTCGCGATGCTGTTCGCTTCGGCGAGCCTGCAGGCGGCGACCATGAAGCCCTACTGGGAGTTCAAGAAGCCGAAGATGATCACGATCGACGGCGACCTGTCCTATGACACCAACGGAATGTCGCCGCCGGTATTCGGCAACGGCCCGTACGTCATGGGTTTCGAGGGCATCAGCCAGTACGACGGCGCGTCGTTCGGCCGCAACTTCATTCCCCCCGATACGATGGGTGCGGTGGGCCGGACGCAGTACATGTCGACGACCAACGGCGCTTATGCGGTGTTCGACAAGGCGACCGGCAATCGCACGGCACTGATGTCGGACGTCGCAGTTCTGGGCGGACGCCGGGCAGACAGGTGCGAACGGCGATTCGCGCATCATGTACAACGCCGACGCCAGCCGTTGGGTCGCGATTTCGTTCGGCGCGAGCACGAGCGACCTGCAAATCGCCGTGTCCGACACTGACAACGCGCTCGGTGGCTGGAAGTCGGTGAAGTTCACCGGCTATGCCGGCGGCACTGCGGACTATCCGACGCTGGCGCTCGACAAGAACGCGATCTACATCGGCACGAACAATTTCGCGCCGAGTTTTCAAGGCACGACGCTCAACGTCATTCCGATCGCCAGCGTGTTCGGCGCGGGCGCACCCACCGTCGCCAACATGAAGCAGTTCGTCACGCCGTATCCCGGCGTTGGCGAAGATCGCGGTTTTGCGATGCAGGGGGTGAACAGCCGTTCGGCGGGAAGTACCGGAAAGGTCGTTGCGGCGTCGCTGTTCAATTACGACAGTCTCGGCTACAAGGTGAATGGCCTGAGCACCGACGGACGCCTCCGGCTCGACGACCGGCCCGATCACCTACCTCGGACAGGCCGCCTATGAGAGCCCCGGGCCCGGCCGGCAACGCCGGCCAGCCATCTCGCGAATCGCCGAGTGATCGACACGCTCGACGAGCGGATCAGTAGCAGCGCGTACGAGGCCAATGGCAGGATCTACATGGTGCAGACCGTCAACTCCGGTCTGCGACGTGCTCGACGAGGCGCGTGTACGCTACACGGTGCTCGATGCCGACAGCTTCGCGATCCTCGCGCAGGGCGATATCGGTCAAGCGGGCTACGACTACTACCAGGGCTCGATCGCGGTGAACGAGTTCGGTCAGGTCGTCATCGGCTACAACCGGTCGGGTCTGGACGGGAGCACCGGCAAGATCAGCTTCATGGCGCAGTCCTTCAGCACTGATGCGTCAGGCGATCTGGTGGCACTTAGCGGCGAGTTGCTGCTCAAGGAAAGCCTGACGGACGACTATCACAATGGCAGTCTCTATGGCCAGGCCGCAGCCGGCCGTCAGCGTTGGGGTGACTACAGCCAGGTGTCGGTTGATCCGGAGGATTCGAGCAAGTTCTGGGTCATCGGCCAGTTCGCGCGCGAGTACAACCTGCCCGAGTTCGGTCACCCGAACGGCACGGGCGGTTCGCGCTGGGGTACGTGGATCGGTGTGGTCCAGGTCGTCCCCGAGCCGTCCACATATGCCATGATGATCCTGGGACTTGGTGCGGTGGGCGCGTTTGCTTCTCGCCGCCGCCGCGCAGCGCAAGGGGCCGCGTCAGCGTAGGCGAGTTGCGAGGATCTTGCTTGCTGAGGCGGGCGGGGGTCATCCCCCGCCCGCTTCTTGCTTTGGGCAGCCGTGTCGTAAAGAGGAGCAGGGCAGATGAGAAAATGCGGACTCGGCGTGCAGCTTGCTCTCCTCGGAGGTCTTCTGATGGTTGCTCCCCTGGCGATGGGCGTTTCTGCGGCGGGCTCGATCCAAGGCCGCCTGGGGTGGGGATCGGCTCAACCTGGTGATCGATGGGAAGGGCGCGGCGCAGGTTGAACTCGACTGCGCGAGCGGCGCGATCGCCGGTCCGATCGTATTGAGCGAGAAGAGAAATTTCACCGCCGCCGGGACGTTCGAGCAGTACCGTAGCGGGCCGCAGCGAGCCGACGAGTCCGCGGCAGTCACGAAGGCGCGCTACGAGGGCACTGTCGAGGGCACCACGATGACGCTGTCGATCTGGCCCGAAGGTGCCGCGAAGCCGCAGGTCTTCAAGCTGCGCAAAGGGGCGGCGGTCAAGCTCGTGCGTTGCCTCTAACAGGCCACGTCTTGCCTTTTAACCTCCGTAGACTTCGTCTCACCAGGGCGCCGTTGCGGCGACACGCCGAGACAGTCGACAGGAAGCACCATGTAGATGGACGATCGCTTCTTGTGGGCGGCGCGGCGGGCGCGCCGGGGCGTATAGCGTCGGCGGCACTTGGGCTGCTGCTCGTATAGAGTCCGCATCCGCAGGTGGCCGTCGCGGCGGGCAATCTACTCGACGACTTCCACAGGTCCAGTGAACGCGACCTTAAATGGCGCACCGGGCTGACCGCGTTAACTTGTCTTGAGTTATCGCTTGCACCGACAGCGTTACGGGGGTCGTCGATTGAATTCACTTGATGCGCAGGGAAAACCCACCCCCCATTGGGGGGGTAAAAACACTCGATGGTAGCTGACAGCCGAGCGACAGAGTGCGACATTTCTGACACTCGGACGGTCGTCTGGGGACCAGAAGCACCTCGCGCCGACGTTGTCGGGCAGTTCTGCTGCTGGCGGCGGAGGATTCAGGAGGAGAAGAGCATGCAAGGGCGATTTCACATTCCGTTCAAGCGGTCGATGGTGCTGGCCGCAGTCGCGATGACGATGGCATCGACGGCTTTTTCGCAAACGATCAAGGAGTACTACGGCGAGTTCGAGGGTGGACCTGAATGGCTCGGCCCGGATGACGGGCTCGGGGGGAACAAGGGTGTGCCTTCATACATTGCCCGTGCATTGCCCAACTGGGCGAAGCAATCGAACGCGGCGGCTTCGGTTGGCCTGAGCTTCAAGGGGGTCACACAATACGACCTGCGCAACCTGCTCGGCGGGGGGAGCTACATCCCTCCCGACACGATGGGCGCGATCGGCGCGTCGCAGTTCATGGAGACCACCAACGGCGTCTACGCGATCTACAGCAAGTCGACAGGAACGCTGCAATCGATGAAGACGATGGCAAACTTCTGGACAGATATTGGCGGGGAAGGTGGCAACGGCGACTCCCGGGTCATGTTCGACAAGACCTCGCAGAAGTGGATTGCACTGCAGTTCGGCAACAGCACCGCGGACGTTCAGATCGCGGTGTCGAACACGTCGGATGCGACGGGGGGCTGGAAGACCACCAAGTTCACTGGATTCGCAGGTGGTACCGCCGACTATCCGACGCTGGCGATCGACAATGCCGGCGTCTACATCGGTACCAACAACTTCGGCGGCAAGTGCGGCGGGTCGAACTACTGCGGCACGACGCTCAACGTCATCTCGCGAGCCGACTTGTTCGGTGCGGCACCGACCGCAGCGAATGTCAAGCAGTTCGTCACGCCGTATCCGGGCGGGGAGAGTGGCTACGCGATCCAGGGGGTGAACAGCTCGGGCCCGACATCGGGACGGATCATCGCCGCCGCCGCATATACCAATGATGTGGTTCGCTACAACATTTCCAATCCGGGCACACCAGGAGCGACACAGGGTCCGGTCGTTGCCCTCGGTACGCAGGACTATGGCGACAACGGCGGCGGGCGCCAGCCGGACGGCACGCGCAACATCGACACGCTCGATCCGCGTATCGGGGCCAGCGCGTGGGAGATGAACGGCAAGATCTACTCGGTCTATACCGCGACCGACCTCGGCAGCGATCACACAGGGGTGCGTTGGCTGGTGACTGACGCGGACACCAACGCAATCATCCAGCAGGGTTCCATTCAGGATGGCTCGTTCGATTACTACCAAGGCTCGCTCGCGATCAATTCGTCCGGCCAGGTGGTGATCGGGTTCAACCGCTCGGGTTACGAGACCGCCGACTTGAACGGTGACGGCTTGGCCGACGGCAACGTCAGCTTCATGGCGCGTACCTTCAATTCGGACGGCAGTGGCGCCCTGTCTGAAACTGGGGAGCTTCTGCTGCATGTGAGCCCGGTGAGCGACTACCACAACGGCAGTGCGCAGGGTCAGGCCGCAGCAGGTCGTCAGCGCTGGGGTGACTACAGCGCGGTGACGCTCGATCCCACCGATGACCAGACCTTCTGGGCGATAGGTGAGTACGCCGAAGTCTGGAACAACGCCGCGGATGTGGGGTCGAATCCGGTGCCGGGTTGCACGCTGACCGGCGGGTCGACCTGGGGAACCTGGATCTCGCAGATCAACGTGGCGGCCGTTCCGGAGCCGTCGACTTGGGCCATGATGATCCTGGGCCTGGGCGCCATGGGCGGATTTGCCAACCGGCGCCGTCGTGCACAGGAGCGTTCGCTTGCCGCGTAAGCGACGAGACGAACTGACAACGGGGCGGGCGGGGGCATCCTCCGCCCGCTTCTTGCTTTTGGGTGAGCGCCTTGTCAACCTGGGGAGCTCGGCAGATGAGAAGATTCAAACTCGGCATCCAGCTCGCGATCCTCGGAGGCCTACTGATGACTGCTCCCTTAGCGTCGAGCGTTCCCTCCGAGAGGGGGCTCGAAGGCACCTGGGGTGGCGAGCGGCTGCGACTCGTGGTGGACGCGAAGAGCGCAGGGCGTGTCGAACTCGACTGCGCGGGCGGTGTGATCACCGGCCCGCTGATGTTGAGCGAGAAGGGGACATTCTCCGCAGCCGGAACGTTCGAACAGTATCGCGGCGGGCCGCAGCGGGCTGACGAAGCTGCGTCAGTCAAGAATGCGCGCTACGAGGGCACGGTCGAGAATGGCACGATGACCTTGTCGATCTGGCCCGAAGGTGCCGCAACGCCGCAGATCTTCAAACTGCGCAAGGGGGCAGCGGTCAAGCTTGTGCGATGCCTCGGATAGCCAAAGGTACGACCAAAAGCGCGCCCCAAAAGAAACGGCCCGGTGCGGACACCGGGCCGAAGGTACCTTGGAAGCCGAGGCTTCGGGAGGCACCGAGGAGACTCACGTTCAGGAGGGGTGCGATCTCTGCACCGCAGTCCTCTTGAGAGTTGGGTCTCGTTTCAAAAGTTCAACGCCCTGACAGACTTTCTTGTCGTGGCGTGTTGCCGGTCGGCTACCTCAGGCGGCGCGGCGTGCCTTGGTCGCGGTGGCGGTCGCCTTTTCGGCGGTGGCAGCCATCGCCTGGAAGTTCGACTCAGCGACGTTCGCAGCCTGCTTGGCGGCCTTTTGCACCGTTTCGAAGGCGTTGTTGGCAGCGGCGACGGCCGAGCGCACGAGCGCCACGGCGTTTTCGGAGCCAGCCGGCGCGTTCTTCGCGGCAGCGTCGACAGCCGACATGTACTTGGCCTGAGCGTCGGCGGTCTGCGCTTCGACGATCTTGCCGATGTCGGCGTTCGTGCTGGCGGCGATGTCGTACAGGTGGCGGCTGTAGGCAGCAGCCTTCTCGGCGGCGGGTTGCAGCAGGCCGGATTGCAGGGCCATCAGTTCTTGCGCGTCCTTCACCGACAGGACAGCCTTGGCGCCTTGGGCGGCTTCGCCCAGCGAAGCCTTGGCGACTTGCAGGTTCAGTTCGACGAGCTTTTCGACGCCTTCGAAGGCCTTGTTGGTGAGGCCGAAGAGGGTTTCGACATTGGCCTTGTGGGCGGCGAGCATTTGTTCAGCGGTCAGCATGGTTGATCTCCTGGTGGGTTGATTTGAAACCGGTGCCACGCAGAAATGCTGCACTGCACCATGAATCGAAGTATACGCTCGCAACAAGACAAATCAAGGGGTTTTTGCTGCACTGCCGCAATCTAGACGTCGGGTTCTAATGCGCCCTCGGCTCTATCAATGAGCGCCTTTGAACTCGCTCAGGCCGGCATCGCGTCGGACTCGGAATTGCGCACTTGCACGCCTACACCTCGGATCGTTCGAATTTGCCGCTGCCGGAAGGCCATCGCTTTCCCATGCAGAAGTACCGCCTGCTGCGCGAATGCGTGGAGGCGCAGTTCCCCGCGATCCGCGTGCAGGAAGCTCCGCCCGCGACCGATGGCGAACTCGCACTTGCGCACACGCCGAGCTACGTGAGCCGAGTGGTCGAGGGGCGGCTCGACGCCGCGCAGCAGCGAGAGATCGGTTTTCCGTGGTCAACGCAGATGGTGGAGCGCTCCCGGCGCTCCGTCGGCGCGACTATCGCCGCTGCCCGCACTGCGCTGGCCGAAGGTGTGGCGGCGAATCTGGCGGGGGGCACGCACCATGCGAGCGCCGATCGCGGCAGCGGCTATTGCGTGTTCAACGATGCTGCCGTCGCTGCCCGGTTGATGCAGGCGGAGTGGCGGCGCAGAAACCACGGCGTATTGCATGTCGCGCTGATCGACCTCGACGTGCATCAGGGAAATGGCAGTGCGGCAATCTTTCGCGACGACCCGACGGTGTTCACGCTGTCGATGCACGGCGAGCGCAACTTCCCCTTTCGCAAGGAGGCGAGCGACCTGGACGTCGCGCTGGCCGACGGCTGCGTCGACGCCGACTATCTGGCGGCGCTCGACATCGCACTCGCCACGCTCTGGGAGCGTTGTGCCCAAGCGCCGCCCGGCCTCATCTTCTATCTCGCCGGCGCCGATCCGCACGAGGGCGATCGCCTCGGCCGCCTCAAGCTGAGCACGTCTGGGCTGGCTGAGCGCGACCGTCGGGTGCTCTCCGCTGCCCGCGAGCGTCGCATTCCACTCGCCCTCGCAATGGCGGGCGGCTATGGTCGCGACATCGCCGATACGATCGCCGTTCAGGTCGGCACGTTGCGTGAAGCCCTGGCGAGTTGGCGTCAATGGAACAATGCGCCGAAGTGAGCCGAACGTCAGCAACAGACCAGGCGGCAGATCGTCAACCCCTTGCCGAGGAAATTCCTTGCAACCCACTCCCGAATCCGTGGCCGCCGTCGACGCAGCCATCACGTCGCGCCAATCGTTGCGCGCATTCCTGCCGACGCCGGTGGCTCGCCAGACGGTTGAAGATATCCTCGCCGTGGCATCCCGCGCACCCTCCGGCACCAACGTGCAGCCGTGGAAGGTTTATGTGCTCAGCGGCGAAGCGAAAGCCGAACTGTCGCGCAAGATCCTGGAGGTGTTCGACGATTCTGAAGCGCTCGCGCAACACAGTGAAGAGTACGTCTACTACCCGACCGAATGGATCTCGCCCTACATCGATCGGCGACGCAAGATCGGCTGGGACATGTACGGGCTGCTGGGCATCGCCAAGGGGGACAAGGCGAGGATGCACGCCCAGTTCGGTCGCAACTATGTGTTCTTCGACGCACCGGTCGGCCTGATTTTCACGATCGACCGCGTCATGCGCCAGGGCAGTTGGCTCGACTACGGCATGTTCATGCAAAGTGTGATGATCGCGGCGCGCGCGCGCGGGCTGCACACCTGCCCGCAGGCTGCGTTCCTCCAGTTTCATCGCATCATCACCGAACATGTCGGCGCGCCGCCCAATGAAATGCTCGTCTGCGGTATGTCGTTGGGGTACGCCGATCCATCGGCGCCCGTCAATGCGCTCGTCACCGAACGCGCGCCCGTTTCTGAATTCGCGAGGTTCATCGAATGAAGTCATCTGTTCTCGTCGCCCGTGCGGTGTTTCCGTCCGTCCTCGACCGCCTGCGTGAGCACTTCGATGTCGAAACCAACGACGCTGACGAGCCGTTTGGCGCGGCCGAGCTGACGCGTCGCCTGCAAGGCAAGCAGGGCATCTTTGCGACCGGTGAACGCATCGACGTCGCGCTGCTCGACGCATGCCCGCAGCTGCGCGCCGTCTGCAACATGGCGGTCGGCTACAACAACGTCGACGTCGACGCGTGCACCGCGCGCGGCATCGTCGTCACCAACACGCCCGACGTGTTGACGGAGACCACGGCCGACTTCGGCTTCGCGTTGATGATGGCCACCGCGCGCCGCATCGCCGAAGGCGAGCGCTACCTGCGCAGCGGTGCATGGACGAAATGGTCCTACGAAATGCTCACCGGGAGCGACGTGCACGGCGCGACGCTCGGCGTGCTCGGCATGGGCCGCATCGGCCAGGCGATCGCGCGCCGGGGCGCTCTCGGCTTCGGCATGAAGGTGATCTATCACAATCGCTCGCGGCTGGACGCGACGATCGAAGCCGGTCTCGGCGCGCGCTACGTGGACAAGGCAACGCTGCTGCGCGAAGCGGATCACCTGGTGCTTGTGGTGCCGTATTCGGCCGCTTCGCACCACGCAATCGGTGCGCCCGAGCTGTCACAGATGAAGGCAAGTGCGACGCTGACCAACATCGCGCGCGGCGGGATCGTCGATGACGCGGCACTTGCCGCTGCGCTGCGCGAAGGGCGGATCGCCGCCGCGGGGCTCGACGTGTTCGAGGGCGAGCCGCGTGTCAATCCCGCGCTGCTCGAGTTGCCCAATGTCGTGCTGACGCCGCACATCGCGAGCGCCACCGTTGCCACGCGACAGGCGATGGCGAATCTCGCGGCGGACAACCTGATCGCGGCACTCGGTCATGGGCCGAACGCGGGCAAGCCCCCGACACCGGTCAATCCTGTCGTCCTTGCCGGACGGTGAACACGCTGGACCCGCCGAAGGCGGTCGGGCGCCGCCGCGCGATCGAGCTTGAACTGGGCCGTCTTTCAGCCCCATTTCGCGCCCCTCTTCGGCGTACCCATCCCGACAATTCATCCCTAGACCCCATGCCGCCAAATGAGGTGCGCCGGGTGGAAGCGAAAGGGTGAACGTGAGATCGAAAGGGATACGGAGTTCGTGCGCGATGTCGGGCCTGTTCGGCCTGCTTCTGCTTGGCGGCTGCGCCGGTACCCAGGTTCGCGCGCTCGCAACCGACACCGGGAACAGTGCGTACGACCTGCGTGGAACGGATTTGCGCACGCTGTCGGCAGAGGCGACTCGCCTGTGCCCCCAAGGCCATGCCGTGCTGCGGCAGTGGCAGTCCGGTGGCCAGCTTGCCGGCGTCAACGCCGATTCTGTGTCGGCGAACGAGTTCGCCTGGTTCGTCAGCTACGACGTCGCGCGGCCCCAGGCGCAGATGAGCATCGTCTGCCAAGCGTAGTCGCGTGACCGATCCGCGGCGGCTCGCATGCCGCCGCGCTGCGACAATCGAGCCATGATCGAATGGCTTCTCGTCGCGCTCGCCGGCGTCACACTGGTTCTCGTCCTGTGGCTGCTCGTGCGGCGCAATGACGAGGCGCCCATCCAGCGCGCGGTCGAGGCGATCCAGCAGTCGGCGCGCGCGGACGTGGAGCGCGTTGAGCGCGAACTGCGCGATGAGGTGGCGCGCAGCGGCAGCGGCACGCGCCAGGAGATCGGGCAGACGCTTGCAGGCTTCCAGCAATCGATGCTCGCGCAGTCGGGCGACGTGGCGCGAACGCAGAACGAACAGATCGACGCGTTTCGCGTTCAGCTGGCGACGATGCAGCAGGCCGTGAGTTCCACCTTGCAGAACGCCGTAAGCGCGCAGGCGGGACAAGCGCAAACTTCGCGCGATGCGCTGGACACTGCGCTCAAGCGCTTCGGTGACGCGATGGGCGAGCAGTTGCGTGCGCTGTCCGAGGCCAACGAGCGCCGCCTTCTCGACGTGCGCAATACCGTCGAGCAGCGTCTGACCGCGCTGCAGGCCGACAACGAAAAGAAGCTCGAGCAGATGCGCGCGACGGTGGACGAGAAGCTGCAGGCGACGCTCGAAACACGATTGACCGCGAGTTTCCAGCAAGTCGCCGAGCGCCTGGAACAGGTGCACAAGGGCCTCGGCGACATGCAAGAACTGGCGCGAGACGTGGGGTCGCTCAACCGTGTGCTGACGAACGTGAAGACGCGTGGCATGTTCGGCGAGGTGCAACTCGCCGGGCTGCTCGAGCAGGTGTTCACGCCGGAGCAATATGCGGTCAACGTCGAGACAGTGCCCGCGAGCAATGCGCGCGTCGATTTCGCGATCAAGCTGCCGGGCAGGCGCGACGATGGCGCGCCGCTGTGGCTGCCGATCGACGCCAAATTCCCGCGCGAAGACTACGAGCGGCTTGTTGAAGCCCAGGAGCGTGCCGATCCGGTCGCGGTGGAGGTATCGGCCAAGGCGATCGAGGGTCGCTTGCGCGCCGAGGCGAGGACGATCCGCGAGAAGTACGTCGCCCCGCCGCACACGACTGATTTCGCCATCCTGTTCGTGCCGACAGAGGGGCTCTACGCAGAGGCGTTGCGCCGGCCGGGGCTGGTCGAAGGCTTGCAGCGAGACCACAAGGTGATGCTTGCCGGGCCGACGACCTTGCTCGCAACGCTCAACAGCTTGCAGATGGGCTTTCGTACGCTCGCGCTCGAGAAGCGCTCGGCCGAGGTGTGGGAGGTGCTCGGCGCGGTGAAGACCGAGTTCGGCAAATTCGGCGAGGTGCTCGACAAGACGCAGCGCAAGTTGCGGGAAGCGTCCGAAACCATCGACAAGGCGAAGACGCGCACCAACGTGATGACGAGAAAGTTGAAGACCGTCGAGGCGCTGCCGCTTGCGCGCACGGAAGTGCTGTTGCCGGGTGCGGAGTTGCAGGTCACGGAGTTGCCTGTCGCGCAAGACGATGCCTCCTGAGCCAAGGCCCATGCCGGAGCCGGTCGGCATGGTGTCGCTGCCGGTGCCCTCGCATCCGGCCGGGCCGCGCCTGCGCCCACTGATTGCAATCATCCTCGGTCAGATCTGCCTGCATGCCTGCATGGCGGGTGTGCGCGTCGCCGCGCCCTTGCAGGCGCTGCAGCAAGGCCACAGCGCCTGGGCGGTCGGCGTCTTGCTGGCGCTTTTCGCGGCAGCGCCGGTCGTGTTCGCAATGAAGGCCGGCCGTCTGAGCGACCGCCACGGTTATCACGTGCCGCTGCGTATCGCGGTCGCGTTGTGCGTCGCAGGGGGCTTGCTCGCCTGCCTCTTGCAGAACTACGTTGCGCTGTGCATCTCCGCTGTCCTGTGCGGCACTGGCGCGAACACCGGGATGATCGCGATTCAGCGCAGCGCGGGCCGGCTGGCCGCGAACGCGACCGATCGCATCCGCGTCTTCAGCTGGCTTGGGCTCGCGCCCGCGCTGGCGAACATGGCTGGCTCGGTGATCGCGGGCGTGTTGATCGATTTGATCGGCTTTCGGGGGGCCTTCGGCGCACTCGGCCTGCTGCCGCTGGTGGCGCTCGCGGTCGCGCGGCGCGTGCCGAAGGAGGCCGCGCACGCAACGACTGGCGCGCTGCGCCAACGTCACGCTGCGTGGGATCTCCTGCGTTCGGCGCCACTGCGCCGCCTGATGCTCGTCAATTGGCTGCTCTCGGCGAGTTGGGATGTGCACAGCTTCGTGTTGCCGGTGCTCGGCCACGCCCGCGGCATGAGCGCGTCGGCGATCGGCCTCGTGCTCGGCCTGTTCGCGTTCGCCGTCGCCGCAGTGCGCTTGGCGCTGCCGCTGGTGGCGCACCGGCTGCGGGAACGCCAGATGCTGGTCGCGGCCATGCTGTGCACCGCCGCTGTGTTCAGCATCTATCCGCTGATGCACTCCGTGTGGTTGATGGCGCTGTGCGCCATACTGCTCGGCATCTCACTCGGCTCGGTGCAGCCCATGATCATGTCCACGCTGCACCACATCACACCGCCTGAACGTCATGGCGAAGCGATCGCGCTGCGCTCGATGGCGATCAACGCGTCGAGCACGGCGATGCCGCTGCTGTTCGGCGTTGTCGGAGCCGCGCTCGGCGCGGGCGCGCTGTTCTGGGTGATGGCGGTGGCGGTCGGCGCGGGCAGCCTGGAGGCGCGCCGGGTTTGAGACGCTAGAAGCGGATGCCGGCTGCGTTGCGCATCGGCGGCGCGTCTGGCAAGGGCGTGTCCGGCCGCGGCGTTTCAGGCGCTGCCACCTCGCGCTTGACCTGCATCGGTATCGGCGTGGCGAACTCATACCCGGCGGGCAGCGCCGATTGCTGCGGATAGCCTGCCGCGTTGAGGTAGCCGTTCCACGCTTGTGGCTCCAACCCGGGGACAGCCTGCACGCCGATCAGCAGGGTCGGCACGTCGCGTGTGCCGGTCAGGCGCTGCAGCGCGTCGGCATCGTCACCCGACTGCACGATCTTGGTGGCGTGGGGGACGCCGCGTTGTCGCAGCAGCGCGCGCGCGTTTTCGCAAGGCGTGCAATCGACCGTGATGAACAACGTGACCGGGTAGCGCGCGATGGCCTTTTGCAACTCCGGTGGCAAGGCCGTGTTCTCGGTGGCCGCGCTGCCGGTGGCGCTCAGTGGCGTCACCTTGCCGCTCGCGGCGTCGGGTAGCCGATCGGTATAGGTGACCTTGCCGTCCGGTCCGACGACCTTGTAGAGCGCATGCGCGGGCAGGGCGGTGAACAGTGCACCGAGCGCGACTGCGAGCATCGCGCCACGGGAAGCCAGCGACGACCAAAGCGTCAGACCGTGCGGAGTCGATCCGACCACCGGGAAAGTGTTGCCATTCATGCTCGCTCCTCGCCGCGCCCGGGTTGCGGCGCCATTCGAGTTTATCGGCGCGCAGGCGGCAATCTCAAGCCATGCCTTGCTGGCGCAGCAGTGCGTCGATCGTGGGTTCGCGGCCGCGAAAGGCCTTGAAGCTTGCCATCGCCGGGCGGCTACCGCCTGCCTCCAGGATCGCCTCGCGATAGCGCCGGCCGGTCGAAGGGTCAAACACGCCGGCTTCCTCGAACGCTCCCCAGGCGTCGGCGCTCAGTACCTCGGCCCATTTGTAGCTGTAGTAGCCAGCCGCGTAACCACCGGCAAAAATGTGCGAAAACGCGTGCTGGAAGCGGTTGAACGGCGGCGTCGGGACGATGTTGACTTCGTGGCGTACCTCGTCGAGCAGCGCCTGGATGCCCGCCTCGCTGCCCGGCTCACTGTGAAGCCGCATGTCGAACAGCGCGTACTCGACTTGACGCACCGTTTGCAGACCGCTCTGGAAATTGCGTGCCGCGAGCATCCGGTCATAGAGCGCCCGCGGCAGCGTTTCGCCTGTGTCGACGTGCGCGGTGAGGCGCTTGAGCACGTCCCACTCCCAGCCGAAATTCTCCATGAACTGGCTCGGGAGTTCGACCGCGTCCCATTCCACGCCGGCAATGCCCGCCACGCCGATGTCGTTGACCTGCGTCATCATGTGATGCAGGCCGTGCCCGAACTCGTGGAACAACGTCGTCACGTCGTCGTGCGTCAGCAGCGCCGGGCGCGCCACGCCATCGATGACGAGCGGCGGCGTGAAGTTGCACACCAGGTTCGCCACCGGGGTCTGCAGCGTGCCGTCCGGGCGCAGCCAGCGGCCGCGCACTTCGTCCATCCACGCGCCCGAGCGTTTGCCGGGGCGAGCATGCAGATCCAGGTAGAACTGGCCGACGAGTTCGTTGCCGTTGTGGACCTTGTGATCCGCACTGTGGTCGCGCCGACGCTCGATGCGAAAGAAGCGCACGCTCGGATGCCAGGTCTCGGCATGGTCCTCGCGTATCTCGACCTCGAACAGCGTCTCGACGATGCGGAACAGGCCGTCCAGCACTTTCGGCTCGGTGAAGTACTGCTTCACTTCTTGGCTGTTGAATGCATAGCGCTGCTGCTTCAGGCGCTCGGAAACGAAGGCGAGGTCCCAGGCCTGAAGGTCGGTCAAGCCGAGTTCGCTGCGCGCGAATTCGCGCAACTCGGCCAGATCGCGCTCGGCATACGGCCGGGCGCGCACCGCTAGGTCCCGCAAGAATCCGATGACCTGCGCCGGCGAATCGGCCATCTTGGGCACGACCGACATGTCGGCATAGTTGGCGTAACCGAGCAGCCGCGCTTCTTCCTGGCGCAGCGCGATCAGCTCTCGCATCAGGTCGCTGTTGTCATGTGCAGCTGCGCCGAACTCACTCGCGCGCGTCACGTTGGCGGTGTAGAGCTTCTCGCGCAGCGCCCGACTCTCGCCGTACTGGATCACCGGCAGGTAGCTCGGGTAGTGCAGCGTCAGCTTGAAGCCCTCGCGGCCGTCGGCGATCGCCGCTGCGCGCGCTGCCTGGCGCGCATCCTGCGGCACGCCGGCGAGTTCGTCCTCCGAGACGTAGCAGGAGAAGCTGTCGGTCGCGTCGAGCACATGCTCGGAATATTGCTGTGAAAGCTCGGCGACGCGCTCCTGAATCGCCGCAAAGCGTGTCTTCGCCTCGCCGCGCAACTCCGCGCCGGACAGCACGAAGTCGCGCATTGCGTTCGAAAGCGCCTGGCGGCGCGGCGCGCTGAGCACGGCCGCCTGCGGACTGGCGTGCACGGCCTTGTACTTCGCGTAGAGGCGCTCGTCCGCGCCGAGTCGGGTGTGGAACGCGGTCACGCGCGGCAGGTTCTCGTTGTAGGCGGCGCGCAGTTCCGGGGTATCGGCAACCGCATTCAGATGGCTCACTGCGGACCAGGCGCGGCCGAGGCGTTCGGTCGCGACGTCGAGCACCGCCGAGAGTGCATCGTAGTCGGCCGGCACGGCATCGCTCGTCACGCGCTCCAGCGCGGCGTCGGCCTGCGCAAGCAGCGCGTCGATCGCCGGCGAAACGTCGGCCGGCGTGACGGCCGCGAAGCGCGGCAGCGACTGCATTTCGAGCAATGGATTCGTCATGGCATCCCAGTTCCTAGAGCGGTGCGCTGACCTCGTTCCGCCGCTTCCAGCGTGTTGACGAGCAGCATTGCGCGCGTCATCGGTCCGACGCCGCCCGGCACCGGCGTCAGATGACCGGCGACCTCACTGACGCCTGCGAAGTCGACGTCGCCGCACAGCTTGCCCTGCGCATCGCGGTTCATGCCGACATCGATCACGACCGCGCCCGGCTTGACCATGTCGGCCGTCAGCATGCCACGCTTGCCGACTGCGGCGACGATGATGTCGGCCTGACGCGTATGGTGCGCAAGATCGGGCGTCGAGCTGTGACAGATCGTGACCGTGGCGTGCGCCTGCAACAGCAGCATCGCCATTGGCTTGCCGACGATGTTGCTGCGCCCGATCACGACCGCGTGCTTGCCTCGCGGGTCGCAACCGATAGCCTCGAGCATCTTCATGCAGCCGTAGGGCGTGCAGGCGCGAAAGCCCGGGCGACCGATCATCAGCGATCCGGCGCTGGCGATGCTGAAGCCGTCGACGTCTTTCGCCGGTGCAATCGCTTCGATCACCTTGCCGGCGTCGATCTGCGGTGGCAGCGGCAACTGGACGAGGATGCCGTCGATCGCCGGGTCTGCGTTCAGCGCCTCGATGCGTGCAAGCAGCACCGATTCGGAGGTCGATGCGTCGAGTCGCTCGAGCACGGAGCGGAGGCCGCTCGCCTCGCAGTCCTTGACCTTGTGGCGCACGTAGACCTGCGAAGCCGGGTCCTCGCCGACCAGGATCACCGCCAGCCCAGGTGGGTGCCCGCGCGCGGTGAGTGCCGCGGCGCGCCGCGCGACGTCGGCGCGGATGGACGCGGCGAGCGCGTTGCCGTCAATCAATCGTGCCGTCATGAGGGGTGCCCGGTTGAACGCTGCCGGAGGCGGCGGACCCGCGGCCCCGTGTTCCGCTCGTCGCCTCAGGCCTTGGCCTGCGCGCCGAGTGCGATCTTGAGGAGATCGGCAACGGTGTTGGCGTTGAGCTTTTCCATGATGTTGGCGCGGTGCGCCTCGACCGTCTTGATGCTGATGCCCAGATCGTCGGCGATCTGCTTGTTCAGGCGGCCGGCGACGATGCGCTCGAGCACCTGCGCCTCGCGCGTCGTCAGGCGCGACAGCAGCGCGTCGCGGCTCGCGGCTTCCTGGTGTTGCGAGAACGCCGTGCGTGCGCGCTCCAGCATGCGCTCGACGAGCGCAACGAGCGCGTCTTCCTTGAAGGGCTTCTCGATGAAATCCTCCGCGCCCTTCTTCATCGTCGTCACCGCCATCGGCACGTCGCCATGGCCGGTGATGAAGACGATCGGCAGCGGCGAGCGCCGTTCGACGAGGCGGTCCTGCAACTCGAGGCCGCTCATGCCGTCCATGCGAATGTCGGCGATCAAGCAGGCGACTTCGCGCGGATCGAAGCGCGACAGGAAAGACTCAGCCGAGTCGAAGCATTTGACCCGGTAGTCCTTGCCTTCGAGCAGCCATTGCAGCGAATCGCGCACGGCCTCGTCGTCGTCGACCACGTAGACGGTACCGCGTTTGGGGATCAGGCTCATGAATCGGGGGCTCAGGAAACGGCCGTGGCAAGGCCTTCGGTTCGGGAGGCGTCAACAGGCAGCGTGAACGAAAACCGACAGCCTGCAGCAAGGTTTCCATTGTATAAGTTCTGCGCTCTGATCCGACCTTGGTGCGACTCGACGATCGAGCGGCACAGCGACAGGCCGATCCCGAGGCCGTCGGTCTTGGTCGAGAAGAAGGCCTCGTACAGGCGGCCGATGACCTCGTCCTTGATGCCGGGCCCCATGTCGGTCACGCTGAACTCGATCACGCCGCCCTCCTCGGGCGAGTGGCGCGGGACGACACGCAGTTCGATGTTCCTACGCGCCGGCGGCAGGTGCGCGGTGTCGATCGCCTCGGCGGCGTTCTTCAAGAGATTGAGCACGACCTGCTCAATCAGGATCGGATCCACATGAAGCGGGGGCAGGCGCTGCGCGACGTAGGTGTGGATCGAAACATTGCGCCGGCGCAATTCAATCCCCGCGAGCTCGACCGCGTCATCGATGATCGTGTGCGCCTCGGCCCACTGGCGTTGCGGCTCGCTGCGTTTCACGAACGCCCGGATGCGGTGGATGATCTGGCCCGCGCGCTGGGCCTGCCGCGATGTCTTTTCGAGAGCGGCGATCAAGTCTTCCTTCTGGATCGCGCCGCCTTCCACTCGCGTGATCATGCCGTTGCAGTAGTTGCTGATCGCCGTCAGCGGCTGATTCAACTCGTGTGCGACCGATGACGCCATCTCGCCCATCGTCACCAAACGGCTCGTGACCTGTGCCTTTTCGGCCTGATTCGCGGCGAGGGCCTCTGCGCTGCGGCGAGCAGTGATGTCGGTTGCAATCAACATCTGCGCCAGGCGGCCGTCGGTCCATTGCAGATAGCGCGCACGGACGTCGAACCACTTCTTCAAGCCCTCGACGTAGACCTCGCGCGGATCGGATCCGGCGTCGGTGAGTTCGTGCGTTGGCAAACCTCCCAGGTTGTCGACCGAATCATCCTGATCGTCGGTCGGCCGCGGCAACGCCGCATCGCCGCCGGCCAGCACCGCGTGTCCGCCGCCATCCGCGCCGAACCACAGCCTGTACGAACGGTTTGCGAACAGCAACTCGCCTTGCTGAACCGACAACACTGACACCGCGGCCTCCAGCCCTTCGAGCACGGTCGTGAAGCGCTCGTGCGACGCCGACAGCTGGTCGCGCACGCGCTTGCCCTCGGTGATGTTGGTCATCGACGTCATCCAGCCCGTTTGCTGCCCCTTGGGGTCAATCAGGGGCGACACGTACATGCGGGCGTCGAACAGCGTGCCGTTCTTGCGCATCACCTTGACTTCAATACCGCCTGCCGGGCTGCGGCCCTGCAGCTCCTGCAGCAGCAGACGGTTGTTCTCCTCCTGGCGATCCGCCGGCCAGTGCGGGAAGGGCGGGCTGCGATCGATCAACTCGTCCTCCGCGAAGCCCGTCATCGCGCAAAAAGCTGGATTCACATACGTGATGCGACCTTCCATATCCATGGCGCGCATCCCGGTCAGCATCGAGTTTTCCATCGCACGACGGAAGTTGGTTTCGCTGACGAGCGCCGCCTGCATCTGCAGGCGGCGCGCCATGTGGCGCCAGGTGCCCAGCAGCATCCACAACGTGAGCACGCTGAGCGCGACGACCATCCAGAACAGCGTGTTGCTGACGAGCCCGATCGAGGTGCGAAAGCCCTGGACGCGCATCACGATGCCGTTGCCGGCCGGCGCCAGCGGAAGATCGTGAACGATGGCGGCGGGTCGCGCGGTCTTGCCGGGCAGTGGCATCACGCTGCTGGCGAGCGCCCGGCCTTCGTCGTCGAACAGCGCGATGGCGTGGCGGTTCGTCACTTCGGCCGGAACGAAATAGCGCAAGAGCCGGTCGATCGAATATTCGGCCACCAGTGCGCCGGAGAACGCGCTGCGATCCAGCAGCGGGATGAAAACCTGGAACACCTCGGAGCCAGCCCCACTGCGAAATGGTCCGGAGTACAGCGGCTGGCGCTGCGCGCGTACTGCTTCGAAGGCGCGCGCGATGGTCGCGGCGGCGTTTGCCGGCACGGCGGCCATGGCGTTGTCGTCCACGGTGTCGGGGGTGTAGGCCGGCAGCCCCCGCACGGCGTAGCTCTCCTTCGGCTTGCCATCGGCGCCTATCCAGCTCAGCGAGTTGACCTCTGGCCTTTCGATTGCGAAGCTCGCGGCTTGCGTGACGTACTGTTCCCGATCGATGGTGCGGGTGGCAATTTCGCGCGCGATGCGCACGAGCTGCTCCTGGTTCTCGATCAGACGCAGGCGGATTTGCTGCTGCGAGATTTCCGCATCGCGCTTGACTGCTTCCTGCTCGCGCTCGAATTCCTCATTGCGCAGATACCAGAAGGCCGAGATGATGGCCGCGAGGAACAGCAGCACCGAGATCAGGGGGCCGATCGTCGCGAAACGGTCTTGCCGGGCGGGCGTCTGCCGGCCCCACCAGCGGCCCAGCAGGCGCTCGATCCGGCTGCGCTGAGTGACACGGCGAAGCTTGACGCTCTGTGGAGGCTGCATGCGGAGATTATCGAGGCGGTCGAAGTGACGCTTGCCGCCAAGGCTGCGGATCTGGCGCAGGCCGATGTGATATTTCATAATACGATACGACATCGCATAATTTGAAATTGAATTCAAAGTGTGCGAAACTCGCCCAAAACACTCAATAGGAGACAAGCATGTCCGCACTGCCTGAATCATTCCTCGCCGCTTCGGCAAACGATGCAGACACACAGGAAACGCGCGAGTGGCTCGAGGCCTTGTCCGCCGTCATCGGCGCGGAGGGTGGCGAGCGCGCGCACTTCCTCCTCGAGCAACTCATCGATCACGCACGCCAGGCCGGCATCGACTTGCCGTTCTCGGCCAATACCGCCTACGTCAACACGATCCCTGTCGACCAGGAAGAGCGCACGCCGGGCAACATCGAGATCGAGGAGCGGCTGCGCGCCTACATGCGCTGGAACGCGATGGCGATGGTCGTCAAAGCCAATCGCCTGCACCCGGCCGACGGCGGTGACCTCGGCGGTCACATCTCGAGCTTCGCGTCGCTCGCGACCATGCTGGGCACTGGCTTCAATCATTTCTGGCATGCCGAAAGTGAAGGCCACGGCGGCGACCTGATCTACCACCAGGGTCATTCGGCGCCCGGCATCTACGCCCGCGCCTTCATGGAGGGGCGCATCACCGAGGAGCAATTGCTGAACTTCCGCCAGGAGGTCGACGGCAAGGGCATCTCGAGCTACCCGCACCCGAAGCTGATGCCGGACTTCTGGCAGGTGTCGACCGTCTCGATGGGCCTCGGGCCGCTGATGGCGATCTACCAGGCGCGCTTCCTGAAATACCTGCATGCGCGTGGCATCGCCGACACCAGCAACCGCAAGGTCTGGGTCTTCTGCGGCGACGGCGAGATGGACGAACCCGAGTCGCTCGGCGCGATCGGCCTCGCGGCACGCGAGAAGCTGGACAACCTGATCTTCGTCATCAACTGCAACCTGCAGCGCCTCGACGGCCCGGTGCGGGGCAACGGCAAGATCATCCAGGAGCTCGAGAGCGAATTTCGCGGGTCCGGCTGGAACGTGATCAAACTGTTGTGGGGCAGCTACTGGGATCCGCTGCTCGCGCGCGACAAGGACGGCATCCTGCGCAAGGTGATGATGGACGTCGTCGATGGCGACTATCAGGCGATGAAGGCGAACGACGGCGCCTTCGTGCGAAAGAACTTCTTCGGCCGGCACCCGAAGCTGCTCGAAATGGTCGCAAGCATGAGCGACGAAGACGTGTGGCGTTTGAACCGCGGCGGCCATGACCCGCAGAAGGTCTACGCGGCTTTCCATCGTGCCAACAACCACAAGGGCCAGCCTACGGTCTTGCTGATCAAGACCGTCAAGGGTTACGGCATGGGCAAGAGCGGCGAGGGCAAGAACACCGCGCACCAGACCAAGAAGCTGATCGACGAAGACGTGAAGAGCTTCCGCGACCGTTTCAACATTCCGGTTCCCGACGAGCAGCTCGCGGACATCCCGTTCATCCAGCCGGCCGAGCACACGCCGGAAACGCAGTACCTGCATGAGCACCGGAAGGCGCTCGGCGGCTATCTGCCGCACCGGCGGGCGAAGGCCGACGAAACGCTCGCCGTGCCGCCGCTCGAAACCTTCAAGGCGGTGCTCGAGCCGACCGCGGAAGGCCGGGAGATCTCGACCACCCAAGCCTTCGTGCGTTTCCTGACGCAATTGCTGCGCGACAAGGAGCTGGGACCCCGTGCCGTGCCGATCCTCGTCGACGAGGCGCGCACCTTCGGCATGGAGGGCCTCTTCCGCCAGATCGGCATCTACAACCCCGCAGGCCAGAACTACACGCCGGTCGACAAGGATCAGGTGATGTACTACCGCGAAGACAAGGCGGGGCAAGTGCTGCAGGAGGGCATCAACGAGGCCGGCGGCATGGGCAGCTGGATCGCCGCAGGCACGTCGTACTCGACGAGCAACCGCATCATGGTGCCGTTCTACGTCTACTACTCGATGTTCGGCTTCCAGCGCTTCGGCGATCTAGCCTGGGCCGCTGGCGACATGCTCGCGCGCGGCTTCCTCCTCGGCGGCACATCGGGTCGTACCACGCTCAACGGCGAGGGCCTGCAGCACGAGGACGGTCACAGCCACGTGCTTGCCAGCACGATCCCGAACTGCATCAGCTACGACCCCACCTTCGCGCACGAGGTCGGCGTGATCCTGCACCATGGTCTGAAGCGCATGGTGGAGCAGCAGGACGATGTCTACTTCTACCTCACGCTGCTGAACGAGAACTACGCCCAGCCCGGCCTGCGCGAGGGCACCGAGGAGCAGATCATCAAAGGCATGTACCTGCTGCAGGAGGGCCCGAAGAAGACGCCGCGCGTGAACCTGCTCGGTTCAGGGACGATCTTGCTCGAGAGCATCGCGGCAAAGGAACTGCTCGAGCAGGACTGGGGCGTCGCCGCCAATGTGTGGAGCTGCCCGAGCTTCAACCAGCTCGCGCGCGACGGTCAGGACACCGAGCGCTGGAATCTGCTGCATCCGACGCAGACGCCGCGCGTCCCGTTCGTCGCCCAGCAGCTCGAGAAGCATGCGGGACCGGTCGTCGCCTCGACGGACTACATCAAGAACTACGCCGAGCAGATTCGCGCCTACATGCCCAAGGGACGTCACTACAAGGTGCTCGGCACAGACGGCTTCGGCCGCAGCGACTTCCGCTCCAAGCTGCGCGAGCACTTCGAGATCAACCGCCACTTCATCGTCGTCGCCGCGCTGAAGGCACTCGCGGATGAAGGGACGCTGCCCGCGGCCAAGGTGGCCGAGGCGATCGCGAAGTACGGCATCAACGCCGACAAGATCAACCCGTTGTACGCCTGAAGCCGCCCCCGGACTGGAGACAAGAAATGGCATTGGTCGAAGTAAAGGTCCCGGACATCGGCGACTTCAAGGATGTGGAAGTCATCGAGCTTCTCGTGAAACCGGGCGACACCGTGAAGGCCGAGCAAAGCCTGATCACGGTCGAATCCGACAAGGCGTCGATGGAGATTCCGTCCTCACACGCTGGCGTGGTCAAGGACATCAAGATCCAGCTCGGTGACAAGGTCAACGAGGGGTCGCTCCTCCTGATGCTGGAAGCCGACGGCGCGACGCCCGCTGCGAAGCCGGAAAGCGCGGCGACCGTGGCTGCCTCGCCCGCGCCTTCGGGCAAGGACGAATCCGTTTCAGTTGCGCCGAGCGCCGGAGGTACTGTCGAGGTGCGGGTGCCCGACATCGGCGACTTCGACGAGGTCGCGGTGATCGAGGTGATGGTGAAGCCGGGCGACAACGTCAAGGTTGAACAGTCCCTCATCACGGTCGAATCGGACAAGGCGTCGATGGAGATCCCTTCGTCGCATGCCGGGGTCGTGAAGGCAGTCCGCGTCAATCTCGGCGACAAGGTCAGCGAGGGCAGCGTCGTCGTGGTGCTGGAGTCCGCGGCCGGATCGAGCGAAGCGGCACCCTCCGCGAGCCCCGCGGCGCCAGCTCCGGCGAAGGCTTCGGCCGCGGCCTCCGCTCCCGTGGAGCGCCAGTCCCCGACCGCGACGCTCCCGGCGATCGAGCCCCCGGCGCCGAGCGGCGCGTTGCCACATGCATCGCCCACGATCCGCAAGCTCGCGCGCGAGCTGGGTGTGCCGCTCGGCGAGGTGCGAGGCAGCGGACCCAAGGGCCGCATCACGCAGGACGACGTGCAGAATTTCGTCAAGGGCGTGATGTCGGGCGGCGTGCAGACGGCAGCGCAGAAAGCCAAGTCCCCGCCCTCAGGTGCGGCGAGCGGTGGCGCATTCCCCGGCCTGCTCGCCTGGCCGCAGATCGACTTCACGAAGTTCGGCACCGTCGAGCGCAAGGACCTCTCCCGCATCAAGAAGATCAGCGGCGCCAACCTGCATCGCAACTGGGTCGTGATTCCGCACGTGACCAATCACGACGATGCAGACATCACCGATCTGGAAGCGTTCCGTGTGCGACGAACAAGGAGAACGAGAAATCCGGCGTGAAGGTCACGATGCTCGCCTTCCTGATCAAGGCGTCGGTCGCAGCGCTGAAGAAGTTCCCCGAGTTCAACGCCTCGCTCGACGGCGATCAGCTCGTGCTGAAGAAGTACTTCCACATCGGCTTTGCTGCCGATACGCCCAACGGCCTGATGGTGCCGGTGATCAAGGACGCCGACCAGAAGGGCGTGATGCAACTCTCGCAGGAGATGGGCGAGCTGGCGAAAAAGGCACGCGACGGCAAGCTGAGCCCGGCCGAGATGAGCGGCGCGTGCTTCACCATCTCGTCGCTCGGCGGCATTGGCGGTCGCTACTTCACGCCGATCATCAATGCGCCGGAGGTTGCGATCCTCGGCGTGTGCCGCAGCGCGATCGAACCGCGCTGGGACGGCAAGGCCTTTCAGCCGCGCCTGATGCTGCCGCTCAGCCTGAGCTGGGACCATCGCGTCATCGACGGAGCCGCCGCGGCGCGCTTCAACGTGTATCTGTCGCAGATCCTGGCGGACTTCCGTCGGGTCTTGCTGTAGGAGCCGGCAATGCCCACGGTCGACATCAAGGTGCCGGACATCGGCGACTTCAAAGACGTTGCGGTGATCGAACTGCTCGTCAAGCCGGGCGACACGGTCACCGCGGAGCAATCGCTGATCACGGTCGAGTCGGACAAGGCGTCGATGGAGATTCCGTCGTCCGCCGCTGGCGTCGTCAAGGAGATCAAGCTCAAGCTCGGCGACACGGTCAACCAAGGCGACGTCATCTTGTCGTTGGACGCCGACGGTGCGGCCGCGCCCGCGCCCGAGCGCGCACCGACGCCGGCAACTGCTGCCTCGCCCGCGCCGGCAGCGCAGGCGCCCGCTGCACCTGCGGCCTCGCCAATGGCAGCACCCGCTGCGGCAGCATACGTCGGCAGCGTCGACGTGGAGTGCGATCTGCTCGTACTCGGCGCTGGGCCGGGTGGCTATTCGGCCGCGTTCCGTGGCGCCGATCTGGGGCTGAAGACCGTCCTCGTCGAGCGCTACGCGACGCTCGGCGGGGTGTGCCTGAACGTCGGCTGCATCCCTTCAAAGGCACTGCTGCACGTCGCCGCGGTGATGGACGAGGTGAAGCACTTCGATGCCCTTGGCGTGAGCTTCGCGGCGCCCACCGTCGATCTCGCCAAACTGAAGACGCACAAGGAAAAGGTCGTCGGCAAGTTGACCGGTGGCCTCGCGGCGATGGCCAAGATGCGCAAGGTCACGGTCGTTCAGGGTCGTGGTGAGTTCGTCGATCCGTTCCACCTGACGGTCGCGCTGGAGAAGGGCGGCATGCAGACGATCCGCTTCAAGCGCGCGATCATCGCCGCCGGTTCCGAGGCGGTGAAACTGCCCTTTTTGCCGAAGGATGACCCGCGCGTCGTCACGAGCACTGGCGCGCTCGAATTGCGCCAGCAGCCCAAACGCATGCTCGTCGTCGGGGGCGGCATCATCGGTCTCGAGATGGGCACCGTGTATTCGACGCTCGGCGCGCGGCTCGATGTCGTCGAGATGCTGGACGGCTTGATGCAGGGTGCCGACCGCGACCTCGTCAAGGTCTGGCAGAAGATGAACGCGCCGCGCTTCGACAACATCATGTTGAAGACGAAGACGGTCGGCGCCGAGGCGAAGGCCGACGGCATCCTCGTCAAGTTCGAGGGCGAGGGCAAGCTGACCGAGCAGACGTACGACCTCGTGCTGCAGGCGGTCGGCCGCGTGCCCAATGGCAAGCGGATTGGCGCCGAAAAGGCGGGCGTCGCCGTCGGCGAACGCGGCTTCATCGCGGTAGATCGACAGATGCGAACCAACGTCGCGCACATTTTCGCGATCGGCGACATCGTCGGACAGCCGATGCTCGCGCACAAGGCGGTGCACGAGGCGCACGTTGCGGCCGAGGTCGCCGCGGGCGAACAGCTGGGCGACGACAAGCTCGCCCGCGCATCGTTCGACGCACGTGTCATCCCGAGCGTTGCCTACACCGATCCCGAAGTGGCCTGGGTCGGAATCACCGAGGACGAGGCGAAAGCCGAGGGGCTGAAGGTGAAGAAGGGCCTGTTCCCCTGGAACGCGTCGGGCCGCGCGATCGCCAACGGCCGCGACGAGGGCTTTACCAAGCTGCTGTTCGACGAGGCGACGCACCGCATCGTCGGCGGCGGCATCGTCGGCACCCACGCCGGAGACATGATCGGCGAGATTGCGCTCGCGATCGAGATGGGCGCCGACGCGGTCGACATCGGCAAGACGATCCACCCGCATCCGACGCTTGGTGAAAGCATCGGCCTTGCCGCCGAGGCATTCGAGGGCGCGTGCACGGACTTGCCTCCGGTCAAACGCTGACGCGAAGCGCGTTCGCCCCATGCCGCCGACGACAACCTGAGCGATCCAGCAAGGCGGCGAGCGCGGTCGGCATTGTGAGGTGAGATCCCCGCGCCGCTGTTCTTGTCACGATTTGACGCAAATCGCTCAAGTCGCCGTCGCCGCGGACGACATTGAGGGGATGCGTTCGATCCCGCAGCCGCACGCGCGGCATTCGTATTCGCCGCACCAAGCGACATGCTGAGCCTGCTTGCCGCCTTGGTCGCGGCCCTGTTGCTTGCCGCCGCGGTCGGCGCGCTTGTCATCTGGCGCGCTCGACGCGCGTTGAAACATGTCGCCGCGCAGTCGCGCGCTGTCCTCGACGGCAACTACGCTGCGCTCGACGCGCCGACTGATCCCGAATTGGCCGTCGTCGTCGACGCGCTCAATGACATGCTCGGTCGGTGGCGCGGCGCGCTCGGCGACCGCGCGGCCGAACTCGATCGACTGCAGCGCCAGGCCAACATCGATGGGCTGACCGGATTGTCCAAGCGCGGCTACTTCCTCGGCCGGCTCGAGGCCGCGCTGCAACGCGAGGATGGCAGCGAGCACTGCGGTCTCGTTCTTCTGCGGGTGCGCGAACTGGAGACGATGAACCGCGAAATGGGGCGTGACGCGACAGACCAGGTGCTGCGGGCGATCGCACAGGCGCTCAGCGCCTACAGCGAGTGCGTCGCGGGCTGCTTCCCAGGGCGCTTGAACGGCTCCGATTTCGCGCTGTGCCTGCCGGTCGGCGGTATGGCGCACGAAACGGCGCAGGCGATCGCGCGGGCCCTTCACGCGGTGCTGCCAGCGATGGGCCCGCAGGTCGCTGTCGCGCTCGGCGCGATCGAACTCCAGCGCGAAATGGGTCTTGCGCATGCGCTCGCAGCCGCCGATCAGGCGCTCGCGCGGGCCGAGTCGCGCGGGGCCTACGCGGTTGCGTTCGGCGTATCGGAGACGGCGTCGTTGACGCAGCACGGCGAGGACGCATGGCGGCGCGGCATCAGAGATGCACTCGCCGGCGGCCGTGCCAGGCTTGCGCAGTTTCCCCTGATCGATGCCATGCACGCGCTCGTGCACCTGGAGTGCCCGATGCGCCTCAGGTTGCAGGCCGATGGCGCCTTCGAGGTCGGCGCGCGCTGGTTGCCGCTCGCGCTGCGCGCGAAGCTGACGACGGATGCCGACGTTCGGGCGGTCTCGCTCGCGCTCGAAGCCATCGCGGGTGACGGCGTGCCGCGCAGCGTGAACCTGTCGCCAGCATCGCTTGCCGATGCGAGCCTCGCGCCGCGGCTTCGGGCCCTGTTGTTCGCCGCGCCGCGCGCGGCGCGCCAGTTGTCGGTCGAGGTGGCCGAGGAAGCTGCGCTCGAGCGCTTTGCCCCGCTGCAGCAGCTCGGCCGTCAGTTGCGGCCGTGCGGCGTGCGCCTCGGGCTCGAGCACGCGGGCAACGGGCTCGGTCGCATCGATCGACTGTTCGAGGTCGGGCTCGATTTCGTCAAGCTCGACGTGTCGGCCACACGCGGTGTCGCGAGCGAAGCACAGCGCGCCGTCTTCGTGCGCGCGAGCATCGAGCTGCTGCATCGCATGTCACTGCCGGTCTACGCCGAGGGCGTGGCCGATGCCGACGATGCGCGGGAGCTGTGGGCCTGTGGCATCGACGGCATTACCGGGCCGTGGGCGAGCGCGCAGCGCCCGCAATCGGTCAGCTGAGTCACTTGCCGCGCCATTCGGCGCAGTCGTGCATCGACGTTGCGGTTCGGTTCCGGGCCTAGCCGATGTCGCCGCAGTGCAATCCGAAGGTGCCGCCGCGGCGATCCTCGAAGTAGTGCTTCAAGGTCTCGCGCACCGTGCGAAACGCGATCTCGTCCCAGGGGATCGTCTCCTCGGTGAAGAGCCGTGCCTCGATCGTCTCCGCACCCGGCGCAAAGTCGGCATCGAGCAAGCGCGCCCGATAGAACAGATGCACCTGTCCAGCGCGCACGACATTGAGCACGGTATACAAGCCCTGTAGCTCGATGCGCGCGCCGGCTTCCTCGATCGTCTCGCGCATTGCACCCTCCGCAAGCGTCTCGCCGAGTTCGTGAAAGCCCGCCGGCAACGTCCACAGCCCATAGCGCGGCTCGATGTTGCGCTTGCACAGCAGCACCTCGTCGCCCCACACCGGCACCGTACCCACGACATTCAGCGGGTTTTCGTAGTGGACGGTGCCACAGACGGTGCAGGTTGCGCGGTCCCGGTTGTCGTCGGCCGGCACCTGATAACGAACCGGGCCGCCGCAGACCTTGCAATGCTTGAAACTGCGCGCTTGGAACATGCATCGAGTGTAGCGTTGGGCTTGCTAGACGAAGCAGCGCCGACGGGGCTGCTGGGCGTTGCCACGTGGCATGATGTCGTCAGACAGTCCATCGCGAAACTTGGAGCCCGCCGCATGTCGTATGTCCTGCCCCCCGCTGCCGTGCCGAGCGTGCCGGTTCAAGGTCACGCCGACGCCCGCTTCGCCATCCACCGCATCTATTGCGTCGGACGCAACTACGTCGAACATGCGAAGGAGATGGGTTTCACGGGGCGGGAGCCGCCGTTCTTCTTCCTGAAGCCGGCCGATACCGTGCTCCCGGTGCGCGAAGGCGAGACCGGCGAGATGCACTACCCGACCCTGACTCACGACCTCCAGCACGAGGTCGAGCTCGTCGTCGCGATCGGCGTCGGCGGGCGTGACATCGCCGCGAAAGACGCGCTCTCGCACATCTGGGGCTACGGCGTCGGCCTGGACATGACGCGCCGTGACCTGCAGGGCGAAGCAAAGAAGCAGGGCCGGCCCTGGTGCATTGGCAAGGGCTTCGAGGAAGCGGCGCCGATCGGGGAATTGCGGCCTGCGGCGGACTGCCGCATCGACGCCGAAACCGAGATCCGGCTCGAAGTCAATGGGAAGACGCGCCAACGCAGCGAGATCGGCAAGCTCATCTGGAGCATCCCCGAGATCATCGAGCACATCTCGAAGGCATGGACGCTTGCGCCGGGCGACCTGATCTACACCGGCACGCCCGAAGGCGTCGCAGCGGTGGTGCGCGGGGACTTGCTCGAGGCGAGCGTCGCCGGTGTTGGCGGCTTGAGCCTGCGTCTCGTTTGAAGTGAAGGTCCGGCGCCCGTCTGAATGATGGAGCTCTACAACTACTTTCGCTCGTCGGCCTCGTTCCGGGTCCGCATTGCGCTCGGGCTCAAGGGCCTCGCCTACGACTACAAGCCGGTGCATCTGGTGAAGTCGGAGCAACTCGCACCGGCCTATGCCGCGCTGTCGCCGACGCGGCTCGTGCCGCTGCTCGTGGATGACGGGCACGCGCTCGGCCAATCACTCGCGATCATCGAGTACCTCGACGAGACGCACCCGCGGCCACCGCTGTTGCCGGCCGATGCGCTCGGCCGGGCGCGCGTGCGCGCGCTGGCGTTTGATATTGCCTGTGAGATTCATCCGCTCAACAACCTGCGCGTGCTGCGCTACCTGGTGCGCGAGATGGGTGTCGACGACGAGGCAAAGAATGTCTGGTATCGCCACTGGGTCGAGACCGGCCTCGAAAGCGTCGAACGACAACTCGCTGCCGATGCGGCCACCGGGCGCTACTGTCACGGCGATGCGCCGACGCTCGCTGATTGCGTGCTCGTGCCGCAGATCTTCAACGCACGGCGCGTCGATAGCCGGCTCGACGCCTTCCCGACCGTGATGCGCGTGTTTGACGCTTGCATGCAACTCCCGGCCTTCATCGACAGCCAGCCGGACCGCTGTCCCGATGCGGCCTGAATCGCCGCAGAGGCGTACTGCCGGATGAGCTGTCGATGAGTGCCGGGTGGCTCCGGCCGGCCGGGTTCTCGGCGAATGTCGATGCCGTGATGACCACCCGCGAAGGGGGGTTGAGCGTTGCGCCCTGGGACTCGATGAACCTCGGCGACGCCGCAGGCGATGACGCTGATGCGGTGGCGCGCAACCGGCGCCGATTCGCAGCAGGCCACGGGTGCGGCGCCGGTGTTCCTGCGGCAGGTCCATGGCAACCGCGTCGCACGCGTCGCGCCTGCCGACGCTGAGCCAGACGCTCCCCGACTGCAGGCCGATGCCAGCGTGACGACCGAAGCCGGCGTGGCCTGTACCGTCCTTGTCGCCGACTGTCTGCCGGTGCTCCTTTGCGCGCCCGAGGGCCGCGCCGTCGGTGCCGCGCACGCCGGCTGGCGAGGGCTCGCCGGGGGCGTCGTCGAAGCGGCGCTGCGCGCCGTCTGCGAAGCCGCGAGCTGCGAACCGGGCGACGTGACCTGCTGGCTCGGCGCCTGCATCGGGCCGCGCCGGTTCGAGGTTGGCGTCGACGTGCTGCGCGCGTTCGATGCCGACCCGTCGGAGCCCGACCCGATGCGCTTCGCGCCGCGCGGTGTTCTCGCAGGCGTCGAGCCCAAGTGGCTCGCGAATCTGCCGCAACTGACGCGCGATCGCCTGCACGTGGCTGGCGCGCACAAGATCAGCGGTGGCGACTGGTGCACTGTCGAGGACCGCTCGCGCTTCTTCTCCTTCCGGCGCGACGGCGTGACTGGCCGCATGGCCGCGGCAATCTGGATCCGGCGTTGACGCCGACGCTCCGATGCGTGGCGAGCCGGAGTCGTGTCATGTCGCGCTCGGACATCCGGTTGGCAGGCCCGATAGTCATGGACCGGTAAGCGTCACGAGCTACAACCAGGGGTCCCGCTTCGGGTTCAGAATGAGGGGCGCGTCCAGAACGCATTGACTCGCCCGATGCAGAGTCCGATTCAGGAGACAACATCATGAGCAAGAAGGCCGATTCATCCGCGACCCCACCTTCCACCCTGCTTGCGGGCGCTGCGCCCGATCTGGCGGGAATGGGCGAGGCGATGGCGCAGGCCTGGAAGTCCTTGTCGAACCTGAGCGTGTCGCCTGCCGCGCTGGCCAAGCTGCAAAGCGACTATGTCGGGCAGGCGACTGCGCTGTGGAATCAAGCGCTGACGCAGTCGAAGGACGGTGCTGCGTCGGACCGGCGTTTTGCTGCCAAAGACTGGGCGGCGAATCCGATGGCGGCGTTCACTGCGCAGACTTATCTGCTCAACGCGCGCGCATTGATGCAGCTCGCCGACAGTGTGGAGGGCGACGCGAAGACGCGCCAGCGCATCCGCTTCGCGGTGGAGCAATGGATCGCCGCGGCGGCGCCGAGCAACTTTCTGGCGCTCAACCCCGAGGCGCAGCAGCGCGCGCTCGAAACCCAGGGCGAGAGCATCGCGCAGGGCCTGCGTCACTTGTGGAGCGACGTCCAGCAGGGGCACTTGTCGCAGACCGACGAGAGCGCCTTCGAAGTCGGCCGCAACGTCGCAACAACCGAAGGCAGCGTTGTCTACGAGAACGACTTCTTCCAGCTGCTCGAGTACAAGCCGCTCACGAAGCAGGTGCACGAGCGACCGCTCCTGATGGTGCCGCCGTGCATCAACAAGTTCTACATCCTCGATCTGCAGCCCGAGAATTCGCTGATCCGCTACGCGGTCGCCGAAGGCCATCGTGTGTTTGTCGTCAGCTGGCGCAATCCCGACGCGAGCATGGCGACCAAGACCTGGGACGACTACATCGAGCAGGCGGCGATCCGCGCGATCGATCTGGTCCAGGACATCACGGGCGCGCGCACGATCAACACGCTGGGTTTTTGCGTCGGCGGCACGATCCTCGCGACCGCGCTCGCGGTGCTCGCCGCGCGCGGCCGCCAGCCGGCGGCGAGCGTGACGCTGCTGACGACGCTGCTCGACTTCAGCAACACCGGCATCCTCGACATCTTCATCGACGAGTCGCTCGTGAAGCTGCGCGAGAAGACGCTCGGTCCCGACAGCCCGGGCGGCGGCAATCTGCTCAAGGGGCAGGAACTCGCCTCGACCTTCAGTTTCCTGCGACCAAACGACCTGGTCTGGAACTACGTTGTCGGCAACTACCTGAAGGGTGAGACGCCGCCGCCGTTCGACCTGCTCTACTGGAATGGTGACGGCACGAATCTGCCCGGTCCGATGTACTGCTGGTATCTGCGCAACACCTACCTCGAAAACAATCTCATCAAGCCAGGCGCCACGACCACCTGCGGCGAGCCGGTCGATCTGGGTGCGTTCGATGCACCGGTTTTCATCTATGCCTCGCGCGAAGATCACATCGTGCCCTGGGATGGCGCTTTTCTCAGCACGCGCGTGCTCAAGGGCAAGAAGCGATTCGTGCTTGGCGCATCGGGCCACATCGCGGGCGTGATCAATCCGCCTGCGAAGAAGAAGCGCAACTACTGGATCACGCCCGCAAATGTCGCGTTGCCGGCGAGCGCGAAGGACTGGTTCGACAAGGCGCAGGAAAAGCCCGGCAGCTGGTGGCCGGAGTGGTCGGCCTGGCTCGGCAGTCACGCCGGCAAGCTCATCGCCGCGCCGCGCACGCCGGGCAGCCGCAGCTGCAAGCCGATCGAGCCCGCGCCGGGCCGCTACGTGAAGGCCAAGGCCAGCGCCTGAGGCGCGCACTGACACATCAAGGAGAAGCAAACATGGCTCAGAAGATTGCATACGTGACTGGCGGCATGGGTGGCATCGGCACGACGATGTGCCAGCGTCTGTCGAAGGACGGCTTCAAGGTCATCGCCGGCTGCGGCCCGAGCCGCGACTTCGCGAAGTGGCTCGGCGAGCAGAAGACGCTCGGCTTCGACTTCATCGCCTCGGTCGGCAATGTCGGCGACTGGGATTCGACAGTCGCCGCGTTCGAGACGGTCAAGGCCGAGCATGGCGTGGTCGACGTCCTTGTGAACAACGCCGGCATCACGCGCGACGGCATGTTCCGCAAGATGAGCCGCGCCGACTGGGACGCGGTGATCGAAACGAACCTGACGAGCCTGTTCAATGTCACCAAGCAGGTGATCGACGGCATGCTCGACAAGGGCTGGGGTCGCATCATCAACATCTCGTCCGTGAACGGCGAGAAGGGTCAGTTCGGCCAGACGAACTACTCGGCGGCGAAGGCAGGGATGCATGGCTTCACGATGGCGCTGGCGCAGGAAGTGGCGAACAAGGGCGTGACGGTCAACACCGTGAGCCCCGGCTACATCGCGACCGACATGGTCAAGTCGATCCGCCAGGATGTGCTCGACAAGATCGTCGCGGGCATACCGGTCAAGCGCCTGGGCACCCCGGACGACATCGCCTCGATCGTCTCCTGGGTCGCCTCCGACGAATCGGGCTTCGCGACCGGCGCCGACTTCTCGGTCAACGGCGGTCTGCACATGGGTTGACGCCGCGGGTGGCGGCAATTGCGTTCCCTAGCTACTAGGGATTCACCCCTTTCGCATTCACGCAGTCCCGCTACGGTTGCGGTCGTGATGGCGCGCACCTAGGTGGTCGGTGCGGCCGTGTTGAAACCGGGGGACCATGGTCGCTGCTGCCAGTGCTAACGCGAGCTTGCTCGAGGTGCGCGACGTCACCGTCCGCTTCGGTGGCATCACGGCGCTCGATCAAGTGTCGTTCAATGTGGCGGCAGGCAGCGTGGTGGGCTTGATCGGGCCGAACGGCGCTGGCAAGACCACGCTCTTCAACTGCCTCTCGCGGCTCTACGACTGCAACGAGGGAAGCATCGATTTCGACGGCGTACCTTTGCTTGCGGTGCCGCGCCACCGCATCGCCGCGCTCGGCATCGGACGTACTTTCCAGAACCTTGCATTGTTCGGCAGCATGAGCGTGCTGGACAACGTGATGGTCGGCCGCCATTGCCGCACCGAGACCGGCTTTCTCGCCAACGCGCTACGGCTGCCGCGGGTCAGTGCTGAAGCTCGCGCCACCGAGCAGCGCGCGCGTGAACTCGTGACGTTCATGGGGCTCGACGACGTCGCCGGGATCGCCGTTTCGCAGTTGCCGTTCGCGACCCAAAAGCGCGTCGAGATGGCGCGCGCGCTGGCCGCCGACCCGAAGCTGCTGCTGCTGGACGAGCCCGCCGCCGGCCTGAACCACGAGGAAGTGAGTGCGCTCGATGCGCTGATCCGCGAAGTCTGCGATCGCCTCGGCGTCACCGTGCTGCTTGTCGAGCACCACATGAGTCTCGTGATGAACGTCTCGGATCGCGTCGTCGCGCTCAATTTCGGTCGCAAGATTGCCGAGGGCACGCCGGCAGAGGTGCAGGCGCACCCGGACGTGATCGAAGCCTATCTGGGCGTCGCGGAGGTGGCGGCGTGAGCGCACCGGGCCGCCCCCAAGTGCTCGGCTCCGCAGCGCACAGTGCGGAAGACCGCCCAGTGTCCGCGCCACTGCTTGAGGTTACGGGCCTGCATGCCTCCTACGGCGCGACGCGCGTGCTTCACGGTGTGGACTTCCGCCTGAACGAAGGCTCGATCACGGCCTTGCTCGGCGCCAACGGTGCCGGCAAGACGACGACGCTTCGCGCGTTGTGCGCCATGGTCGCGACGCAGGGTGCGATCAGCTTCGGCGGCGAGCGTATCGAGTCCAAGGCAACCGAGGACATCGTGCGACTCGGCATCGCCCACGTGCCGGATGGCCGTGGCACCTTTGTCAACCTGAGCACCGAAGAAAACCTGCGTCTGGGTGCCTACACCCGACGCGACAAGTCCGATGTCGAACGCGACTTCGAGCGCATCTACGGCTACTTTCCGCGCCTCAAGGAGCGCCGCCATCAGCAGGCAGGAACGCTCTCGGGAGGCGAACAGCAGATGCTCGCGGTGTCGCGTGCGCTGATGCTGCGGCCGCGGTTGCTGCTGATGGATGAGCCTTCGTTCGGCTTGGCGCCGCTCATCGTGCGCGACATCTTCGACATCATGCGCGTCATCAACGAACGCGAGAAGGTCAGCATCCTGCTCGTGGAGCAGAACGCATCGATGGCGCTTGACCTCGCTGACCATGCGTACCTGATCGAGACCGGCCGCATCGTGTTGTCGGGCACTGCCGATGAAATCAAGCGTGACGACGCGGTGCGCCGTTCCTACCTCGGCTTCTAAAGATGGAAACCTTCATCCACCAAGTTCTGGCCGGGCTCGCCACCGGGGGGATCTACGCGAGCGTGGCGCTTGCGCTGGTGATGATCTACCAGTCGACTCATCTGCTCAACTTCGCGCAGGGCGAGATGGCGATGTTCTCGACCTACATCGCCTGGAGCATGATTCAGGCGGGCGTACCGTACTGGGTCGCTTTTTTCCTGACGATCGTGATCTCGTTCGCCATCGGGGTCCTCATCCAGCGCTACGTCTTGCGCCCGATCCGCGGGCAGTCGGTGCTTTCGCTGGTGGCTGTCTTCATCGGCCTGATCTTCATTTTCAACAGCGTCGCGGGCTGGATCTTCGACTTCACGATCAAGGTCTTTCCGAGCCCGTTTCCGTCAGAGCCCTTGTTTGGCCAGCACTACGTTTCCTCGCACGAACTCGGTTCGATAGGCGTCACGCTCGTCGTGCTCGTGCTGCTCTATTCGTTCTTCCGCTTCACCTCGCTCGGCCTCGCGATGCGCGCGGCGGCGCAAAACCCGATCTCCAGCCGGCTGGTCGGCATCCGCGTCGCCTGGATGCTGGCGCTTGGCTGGGGCCTGGCGGCGGCGATCGGCGCCATCGCCGGCATGATGGTGGCGCCGATCGTCTATCTCGACCCGAACATGATGGGCGGCATCTTGCTGTATGCCTTCGCCGGCGCGCTGATCGGCGGCATCGACAACCCGGGCGGCGCGGTGATCGGCGGCTTCCTCGTCGGCGTGCTCGAGAACGTGCTCGGCGCCTTCGTGATCGGCAACGAGTTGAAGCTGTCGGTGGCGTTGGTGCTGATTGTCGGCGTGCTGACGGTCAGGCCCTCGGGCTTGTTCGGCAGAGTTCACGTGACGCGGGTCTAGCCGATGGACGCTCAGGGCGCCGCCCGCCCAGATCGAAGCCTGCAGCGCATCGCGTTGGTGGTGCTGATCGCAGCCGCCTGCGTGCTCCCGTTCGTCGTCAGCAACTACCGCAGCTTTCAGTTCACGCTGGTCCTCGTCTATGCGATCGCGCTGCTCGGACTGAACATCCTGACCGGCTATAACGGCCAGATCTCGCTCGGCCACGGTGCGTTCTACGCGATCGGCGCCTATGTCGCGGCGATCCTGATGGACAAGTTCGGCGTGCCCTACTGGGTCACCGTGCCGCTCGCCGGCGCGGTGTGTCTCGTTGTCGGATTTCTCTTCGGGCTGCCGGCGCTGCGGCTGGAAGGCCCGTACCTCGCGTTGGCGACGTTCGCGCTCGGCGTGTCGCTGCCGCAACTGCTTAAGTACAAGCACTTCGAGCACTGGACCGGTGGCGTGCAGGGCATAGTGATCACCAAGCCGGACGCGCCGTTCGGCCTGCCGCTGAGTCCCGACCAATGGCTCTACCTGTTCACGCTCGCGGTGACGCTGCTGATGTTCCTGATTGGCTGGAATCTGCTGCGCGGCCGCATCGGCCGCGCGCTGGTGGCCATTCGCGATCAGCCCATCGCCGCCTCGGCGATGGGCATCAACACGTCGCTCTACAAGTCGCTGACATTCGGTGTGTCTGCGATGTTCACCGGCGTTGCCGGCGCGCTCGGGGCGATCGCGGTGCAATTCGTGGCCCCAGACAGCTTCCTGCTCTTCCTGTCGATCATCCTTTTCGTCGGCATGGTCGTCGGCGGGCTGGCATCGATCGCCGGGGCGGTGTACGGTGCGATCTTCATCCAGTTCGTGCCGAACATCGCCGACCAGATCTCGAAGGCGGCGCCGTCGGCGATCTACGGCATCTTTCTGATCGGCTTCATGTTCCTGATGCCGGTTGGCATCCACGGTGCGATCCGCATGGCCTGGGCGCGGATTCGCAATCGCAAGCCCCTCAACCCCCCGGGCGGCTAGCCCGCTTCAACAGGAGACGAAGATGAACCTCAGACCTCTGCTCACCGCTGCGTCGGCCGTACTCGGCCTGGCGCTAGCCGCGTCACCCGCGCTGGCGCAGAAGAAGTACGACCCGGGCGCCAGCGATACCGAGATCAAGATCGGCAACACGATGCCCTACAGCGGCCCGGCCTCGGCGTACGGGACGATCGGCAAGGCCGAGGCGGCCTACTTCAAGAAGATCAACGACGAAGGCGGCATCAACGGCCGCAAGATCAACTTCATCACGCTCGACGACGGCTACAGCCCGCCGAAGACGGTCGAGATGGCGCGCCGCCTCGTCGAGCAGGACGAAGTCCTGCTGCTGTTCGGCACGCTGGGCACGCCGTCGAACACCGCGATCCACAAGTACATGAACGCGAAGAAGGTGCCTCAGCTCTTCGTCGCGACGGGTGCCTCGAAGTGGAACGACCCGAAGAACTTCCCGTGGACGATGGGCTGGCAGCCCAACTATCACACCGAGGCGATGATCTACGCCAAGCACATCCTGCAGACCAAGCCGAACGCGAAGATCGCGGTGCTCTATCAGAACGACGACTTCGGCAAGGACTATCTGACGGGGCTGAAGGACGGGCTCGGTGACAAGGCCAAGATGATCGTCGCCGAGGCGTCGTATGAGGTAACCGATCCGACCGTCGATTCGCAGATCGTGCAGTTGCAGGGTTCGGGCGCGGACGTGTTCGTCAACATCGCGACGCCGAAGTTCGCCGCCCAGGCGATCCGCAAGGCGTACGACACCGGCTGGAAGCCGACGCAGTACCTGACCAACGTGTCGCTCTCGGTGGGTGCCGTGCTCACGCCCGCGGGGCTCGACAAATCTGTCGGAATCATCACGTCGAACTACGGCAAGGACGCCACCGATCCGCAGTGGGAGAACGATGCGGGGATGAAGGAATGGCGCGCATTCATGGCCAAGTACTATCCCGAAGGCAACCTGAAGGACAACTCGAACATCTTCGGCTACGGGGCGGCACGCACGATGGTCCAGGTGCTCAAGCAGTGCGGCGACAACCTGACGCGCGAGAACGTGATGAAGCAGGCCGCCAACCTGCAGAAGCTCGATGTCGGCACGCTCCTGCCGGGCATCACGATCAACACCAGCCCGACCGATTTCGCACCGATCCAGGCTGTGCAACTGGCCAAGTTCGACGGCAAGACCTGGGTGCTGTTCGGTGATGTGATCGACGGTTCGTCGAAGTAGGGCGCGTGCGCCATTCGCGCCAAGCACGGGGGCCGCGCGCAGCGGCCCCTTTTTGTTTGTAGCGGCCCATTTGGGCGGCGATCGGTTGCGCGCCGTGGCCCCTTGCTCACGCCGAGCGCGTGTCGAACGCCTGCAACAGCCCGGACGCGACGCGATTCAAGGTCTCGGCCCCGCCATCTTCGATCGGCACCCGCTGCGCCGCGCCGAAACCTTTGAAGTTGGCCTGCATCGACTTCAGGTAGCCGGGGTCGTAATGAAGACGCATCAGGTCGAGGAACACATCGGCCACGCCCCCGGCCGCCGCCCGCGCCTGCCACGTCCGCACGGTCTCGCGTCCACGCAGTGCGACGAGGCCCTCGAGCTGGCGCGACAGCAACGCCGGGTCGCGCACGAAGAAGGCGTAGTCCTCGAGCAGCAGCGCGAGCCGGCTCGACTCCGGCATCTCGACGTACAGGCACTCGCCGTGCTCGCGCATCTCGCGGATCAGCGCTTCGGGCACGCGAAGGTTGCCGACCTTCTTGCTCTCGCTTTCGATGAAGACGGGTCGTGCGGCGTCAAAGCGGCAGAGTTCGCTCCAGAGCGCGGTCTCGAACGCCTTCTGCCCCGGCTGGGGATGGTCCGGCACGATGCCGAGCACGGAGCCGCGGTGGCTCGCGAGGCCCTCGAGATCGAGCACCTGCGCGCCGGCATCGCGCAGGGCGCCGAGCAGGCGTGTCTTGCCGCTGCCGGTCTTGCCGCAGACGACGCGGTAGCGCAAGCGCTGCGGCAGGACTTCGAGCGCTTCCCGGACCGCGGCGCGGAAGGCCTTGTAGCCGCCCTCGACCACGTGGGTGCGAAAGCCCATCTGGTCCAGAAACCAGGCCATGGCGCCAGAGCGCTGGCCGCCACGCCAGCAGTAGACGAGGGGCTGCCAGCTCTTGGGCTTGTCCATCACCTCGCGTTCGATGTGCGCGGCTATGTTTTTCGCGACCAACGCGGCACCGCGCTTCTTCGCCTCGAACGGCGACACCTGCGCGTATTCGGTGCCGATCAGCCTGCGCTCCTCGTCATCGAGCACCGGCCAGTTGACGGCGCCGGGCATGTGGTCCTCGGCGAACTCACCCGGCGAACGGACGTCGATCGTGGCGCCGAACGCGTCGAGCCGCGCCATCGCCTGTGCGGCGGGCAGCACCTGCACCGTCATGGCGGAAGCGGGCGCCGGGTACGATGGGGAAAGCTCATGTCACTCCAGGTTGAGCAACCATTTGATCACGCCCTTGGCGGCAAAGCCGACCAGGCCGAAACCCAGACCCACCAGCAGCACGAAGGTGCCGAAGCGCCCGGCTTTCGACTCACGCGCGAGCTGGAAGATGATGAACACCATGTAGAGCATGAACGCGCCGATGCCGAAGCTCATCCCGAACTGCGCGATCTGCTCTTCCGTGAATCCGAACATGGTCGTCGCCGGCGGAGCTCAAGGCGCCTCGGGCAGGCTTGAGGGATCGACCAGATCGCGATAGGCATGCCAGCTCGCATGCCCGAGCCAGGGTACGACGACGACCAGTCCGAGCACCAGCGCGGCCATGCCGGCCAGCGTCAGGCCCATGATGAGCGCCGCCCAGAGCGCGAGCGGCACCGGGTTGGCCATCACCGTACGCCAGCTCGTCAGCACCGCGGCGAGCACGCCGATGCGCCGCGCGAGCAGCAGAGGGATCGCGATCACACTCGATGCGAACATCGGCGCGGCGAGCACGCCTCCCAGCAGCAGCCAGGATTCGAACAGAATCGAGTCCTCGCGCAGCACGACGACGCGCAGGAAATCCGCCGGATTGCGCACTGGCAGGGGGGCGAAGCTCGTGATCATCGCCGCCGAGGTCATCACCCAGCCGGTGCCGGCCAGCGCGAGCAGCAGGCCGAACTTCACCAGGCGCCCGTCGCGCGGCCGCCATGCGTCAAGCGCGGTGGCGAGGTCGGCGCGTCCATCGCGCTCGAGCGCGCGGCTGATCGCATACAGGCCCGTCGCAAGCACGGGCGCGACAAGCAGGAAGCCCGAGAACGCGCCGGCGAGCAGCCAGAACTCGCCGCGCGCGCCCCACAGCAGCAGCATGCCGAACGCTGCGAGCACGGTGCCGTGCAGCAGCGCCGGCCCAGGGCAGCGCATCAGGTCGTGCCAGCCGAGCGCAAGCCACCGAAAGGGCCGATCGAGCGGTACCGTTCTCACACCGACGCGGTGCGATTCAGCAAGCGCAGGGCTCCCGTTCACTGGCGTGCCCAGCGTGCCGCGTGTTCCGCGATGAGCCCTTGGGAGCTGCCCGGCGTGCTCATGCAGCAAGCGCCTCCAGCAACTCCGTTTCGATCGCGATCTGCGCGCGGTTGTGCTGCAACGCCGGACCATCGACGAGAAACGTGTCCTCGACGCGCTCGCCGAGCGTCGTGATCTTGGCGAGTTGCAGATTCACATGGTGGCGAGCGAGCACGCGTGCGATCGAGAACAGCAGCCCGGTGCGGTCGCTCGCCGAGATGCCGAGCAGCCAGCGTTGCGCGCGCTCGTCGGGTCGCAGCGTGACGCGCGGCGTGACGGGGAAGTTCTTCACGCGTCGCGAGACGCGGCCGCGGCGCGGCTCGGGCAGCGGACCGGTCGATTTCAACGCCTGCGTCAACTGGATCTCGACCAGCGGTATCAGGTCCCGCGAATTGAGCTCGAGGTGCGGTCCGACGATTTGGAAGGTATCGAGCGCGTACGCGCTGCGCGAGGTGTGAATCTTGGCGTCGAAGATGTTGAATGCCGAGCTGTCGAAATAGCCGCAGATGCGCGCGAACAAGTCGGGCGAATCGGGCGCATAGACGAGCACCTGCAGTCCCTCGCCAAGCGGCGACGGGCGTGCGCGCACGATCGGCTCGGGGGTCTCGACCTGACCTCTCAGCGCTCGTGCGTGCCAGGCGATGTCGCCGGCCTCATGGCGCGCGAAGTAGCTGATCTCCAAGGTTTGCCACAGCTCAGTCTCGACGCCGCGGGGCAGCGACATCAGATTGAGCAGATGGCGCGCCTCCTGCTTGCGCGTCTCGATTTCGGCGACGAGGTTGATTTGCGCGCCGCCGAGCGCGCGCAGGCCGAAGCGGTACAGGTCCTCGAGCAGCTTGCCCTTCCAGGCGTTCCAGACCTTTGGGCTGGTGCCGCGCACGTCGGCGACCGTCAACAGGTAGAGCGCGGTCAAGTGGCGCTCGCTGCCGATGTGGCGCACGAAGCCGCTGATCACCTCGGGGTCGCTCAGGTCTTCCTTTTGCGCGACGCGGCTCATCAGGAGGTGCCAGCGCACGAGGAACTCGATCAGTGCCGCGTCCTCGCCCTTGATGCCGTGGTCGCGGCAGAAGCGTCGCACGTCGGCGGCGCCGAGTTCCGAGTGGTCGCCGCCCCGGCCCTTGGCGACGTCGTGGAACAAAGCGGCGATGTACAGGACCCACGGCCGGTCGAATTGCGACGCAAGCTGCGAGCAGAAGGTGTACTCGTGCGCATGCTCGGGGATGAAGAAGCGACGTACGTTGCGCAGCACCATCAGGATGTGCTGGTCGACCGTGTAGACATGGAACAAGTCGTGCTGCATGCGCCCGACGATGCGGCGAAACACCCACAGATAGCGGCCGAGGACGCTGGTCTGGTTCATCAACCTGAACGCATGCGTCTGGCCAACGGGTTCTTGCAGGATCTGGCGAAACAGTTCGCGGTTTGCGGGGTCGCGCCGCCACGAGGCGTTCATCACTGTCCGCGCGTTGTACAGCGCGCGCAGCGTGCGCGCCGAGAAGCCCTTGATCCCCGGCGTGCGCTGGTAGAGCAGGAAGGATTCGAGGATCGCCTCGGGGTGCTCGATGTAGAGATCATCGCTCGCGACCTCGAGCATGCCGCCGCGATCGAAGAAGCGGTCGTCGATCGGCCGCATCGGTGCATGCTGCGAGCCGCGTACGCGCTCCTCGATGTTGAGCATCAGGATCTGGTTGAGCTGCGTCACCGCCTTGGCGGACCAGTAGTAGCGCCGCATCAGCAACTCGGAGGCGCGCGCGGCAGGCGTCGAGTGATAGCCGAAGCTCTCGGCGACGACGGTCTGCAGGTCGAACACGAGCCGGTCCTCGCGCCGTCCGGCGATCAGATGCAGACGTGCACGGATCAGCCTCACGAGGCCCTCGTTGTGCTGAAGCTGCCGCGCCTCGAACGCGGTGATGAGGCCGCTCGCGGCCAATTCGCTCCAGTTGCGACCGAGCCCAGCGGCGCGCGCGACCCAGATCACGACCTGCAGGTCGCGCAATCCGCCCGGGCTCTCCTTGCAGTTCGGCTCGAGCGCGTAGGGCGTGTCCTCGAACTTCTGATGGCGTTGCCGCATCTCGAGCGTCTTGGCGACGAAAAACGCCTTCGCGTCCATCGCCTTCGTGTTGGCGACGCGAAAGGTCGCGAACACGCGACGCGACCCGCAGATGAAGCGCGATTCGAGCAGCGCCGTCTGCACCGTCACGTCGAGCTTGCTTTCGGCGATGCACTCATCCACCGTGCGCACGCTCGAACTGATCTCCAGCCCGCTGTCCCAGCAGGCCGTGATGAAGCGCTCTATCGCAGTCTTGGTTTCGCCTTCGTCCCTGCCGCTGCCCCCCGAACTGCCACGAGCAGGGCTGCGCCCGGGTGGCAACAGCACGAGCACGTCGACGTCGGAATAAGGGAAGAGTTCGCCGCGGCCGTAGCCGCCGACCGCGACCAGCGCCGCGTGCGCGGGCATGCCCTCGCGCGCCCAGAGCGTCGTGAGCGTGCGATCGACCAAGCGGGTCAACGCGCGGACGAGGCGCTGCGCGGCTGTGGGTGTCGCGCGCGACGCCCGAAAGGCATCGAGCAGCGCGGACTTTTCGTCACGAAAGCGCGTTCGCAGATCGGCCAGCGTGGGCTCGGACGCCGCCGATGGCACAGCCGACATCGCGTTGCCGCTCAGTGCTCGGCGTGCACTGCGCCGGCAACGAAAGCCGGCGGTGCGGGCGTACCTTCGGAAACCGTCATCACCTCGTAGCCAGTGTCGGTGACGAGCACAGTGTGCTCCCACTGCGCGGAGAGCGAGCGGTCGCGCGTCACGATGGTCCAGCCGTCGCCGGTCTCGCGGATCTCGCGCCGGCCGGCGTTGATCATCGGCTCGATCGTGAAGATCATGCCGGGCACCAGTTCCTCCAGCGTCCCGGGCCGGCCGTAGTGCAGCACCTGCGGCTCTTCATGGAAGCGCGAGCCGATGCCGTGCCCGCAGAATTCGCGCACGACCGAGAAGCCGGCGTTCTCGGCGAAGGTCTGGATCGCGTGGCCGATGTCGCCGAGGTGCACGCCGGGCTTGACCTTCGCGATGCCCTTCCACATCGCCTCGTAGGTCAGTTGGCACAGGCGCCGTGCGGCAATCGAGCCCTCGCCGACGACGAACATCCGGCTCGTGTCGCCGTGCCAGCCGTCCTTGATGACGGTGACGTCGACGTTGACGATGTCGCCGTTCTTCAACGCCCGATCGTTCGGGATGCCGTGGCAGACCTGGTGGTTGATCGAGGTGCAGATCGACTTCGGGTAGGGCGTGTATCCCGACGGCGCGTAGTTCAATGGAGCGGGAATGGCGCGCTGCACGTTCACGATGTGATCGTGCGCCAGGCGGTCGAGTTGCTCGGTACTGATGCCCGCGCGCACATGCGGCGTCAGCATGTCCAGCACCTCGGAGGCGAGCCGCCCGGCAATGCGCATGCCGTCGATGTCGGCACCGGTCTTCAGAGTGATCGTCATGGTGAGATTATGTCTACGGCACGCCGGCGCGCCTTCACTTCGCTGCGCGAAGTCCGCCTCGGCCCAATGCCCTGGCGGCCATTGTCTCATCCGCCCCCTAAAATCGCCGGCTTCTGCCGCGGTCGCCCAGCGCGCACCGGGGTTGTCGCCGCGCTTTCACCTGCCGTCGCAATCGTCGGCTTCGCATCCGCACCGGGCTCGTCCAGCGTGACCTCCATGACCAAGCACCTCCATGCCTTCGAGGGCGGCAACGCAGCTTCGGCGTTCCGGCGCCAGGCGCTGTTGCCGCACCTTCGGGAGTTCAATGACCGGATCGTCGCGGCCCACGCGCGGCACGTTCACTGGGTTTGGAGCAACGGTGCGCTCGCCGGCGACGAAGCCGACCGGCTCGCCGCGCTGCTGCGCTATGGCGACACCTATGACGGCCCGAGCGGCGGCGCACTGATCGTCGTCGCGCCCCGGCTGGGCACCGTCTCGCCGTGGGCGTCGAAGGCGACCGATATCGCGCACAACTGCGGCCTGGCCATCCAGCGCGTCGAGCGCGTGACCGAATGGCGCCTCACGTTGCGGGGCGGGCTGCTGGGGCGCAGCTCGCCGCTCGATGAGGCCGAGATGCAGGCAGCGGCGGCGCTGCTTCACGACCGCATGACCGAGAGCGTGCTGTTCAGCCGCGAAGATGCCCGCCGCCTGTTCGACGACAAGCCGGGGCAGGCCATGGTGCACGTGCCCGTGCGCGAACACGGCCGCGGCGCGCTCGTGCAGGCGAATATCGACTTCGGTCTCGCGTTGTCCGACGACGAGATCGACTATCTTGTCGCGGCTTTCGCCGCCTTGCGACGGGACCCGACCGACGTCGAACTGATGATGTTCGCGCAGGCCAACAGCGAGCACTGCCGGCACAAGATCTTCAATGCGCGGTTCACGATCGATGGCGACGCGCAGGAACACTCGATGTTCCAGATGATTCGCCACACGCATGCTTTCGCGCCGCAGCGCACCGTGGTCGCGTACAGCGACAACGCGTCGGTGATGCAGGGCGGCGAGGTCGAACGCTGGGCGCCCGTTGGCGCGACCGACGCGTCGCGCTACGGCGCGCGGCGCGAGACGATGCACGTGCTGATGAAGGTCGAGACGCACAACCATCCGACCGCGATCTCGCCGTTCCCCGGTGCGTCGACCGGGGCCGGGGGTGAGATCCGGGACGAGGGCGCGACCGGCCGCGGCTCGCGGCCCAAGGCGGGGCTGACCGGGTTCTCGGTTTCCAACCTGCACCTCCCCGGCACCGCGGAGCCGTGGGAGGCGAACCCGGTCGGCCGGCCCCCGCACATCGCGAGCGCGTTGCAGATCATGATCGATGGGCCGCTCGGCGGCGCGGCGTTCAACAACGAATTCGGCCGGCCCAACCTGCTCGGGTACTTTCGCGTCTATGAGCAGCGCGTGGCAGGCGTGCAGCGCGGCTATCACAAGCCGATCATGATCGCCGGCGGCCTCGGGCAGATCGCCGCGAGCCAGACGCACAAGATCGAATTTCCCGCGGGCACGCTGCTGGTGCAGCTCGGCGGGCCGGGCATGCGCATCGGCATGGGTGGCGGCGCGGCGAGTTCGATGGCGGCCGGCGCGAACGCGGTCGCGCTCGATTTCGACTCGGTACAGCGCGGCAACCCGGAGATCGAGCGCCGCGCGCAGGAAGTGATCAACCATTGCTGGTCGCTCGGCGACGCCAATCCGGTCCTCGCGATCCATGACGTTGGCGCGGGCGGCATCAGCAACGCGTTCCCGGAACTCGTCGAAGGCGCGAAGCGCGGCGCGCGTTTCGACCTTCGCAAGGTGCCGCTCGAGGAGAGCGGCCTCGCACCCAAGGAGATCTGGTGCAACGAGAGCCAGGAGCGCTATGTGCTCGCGATCGCGCCCCGGAGCCTGCCGCTGTTCGAGGCCATGGCCGCGCGCGAGCGTTGTCCGTTTGCGGTCGTCGGCGTCGCGACCGAGGCAACGCAGCTCGTGCTCGAAGACGGGCCGGGCGGCGATCGCGTGATCGACATGCCGATGGAGGTGCTGCTCGGCAAGCCGCCGCGCATGCAGCGCGATGTGCGGCGCGTCGAGTGGCGCGGCAAGGCGCTCGATCTGACCGGCGTGGCGATCGAGAAAGCCGCCTTCGATGTGCTGCGCCACCCGACGGTCGCCAGCAAGCGCTTTCTGATCACGATCGGCGACCGCACCGTCGGCGGCCTGAGCCATCGTGACCCGATGGTCGGCCCGTGGCAGGTGCCGGTCGCCGACTGCGCCGTGACGCTCGCCGACTTCAGCGGCGTCGCCGGCGAGGCGATGAGCCTGGGCGAGCGCACGCCGCTTGCCGCGCTCGATGCGCCGGCTTCCGGCCGCATGGCGGTGGCCGAAGCGATCACGAATCTGCTCGCGGCGCCGATCGAGCTCGAGCGCGTCAAGCTCAGCTGCAACTGGATGGCCGCGTGCGGTGAACCGGGCGAGGACGCAGCGCTGTACGACACAGTGCGCGCGATCGGCATGGAACTGTGCCCGGCGCTCGGCATCAGCGTCCCGGTCGGCAAGGACAGCCTGTCGATGCGCACGCGCTGGCAGGATCGCGGCGAGGCCCGACAGGTGACGGCGCCGGTCTCGCTGATCGTGACTGCGTTCGCCACGCTCGATGACGTGCGGGGCACGTTGACGCCGCAGCTTCAGCCGGGCGACACGACGCTGATCCTGATCGACCTCGGCCAGGGCCGGCAACGCATGGCCGGCTCGATCCTCGCGCAGGCACTGAACCAGAGCGGCAGTCGTGACGATGGGGTGCCCGATCTGGACGACCCGCGGCAGCTCAAGCAGCTTGTCGATGCGATCAACCGGCTGCGTGCCGATGGCCAGCTGCTCGCCTACCACGACCGCAGCGACGGCGGCCTGTGGGCGACGATCTGCGAGATGGCGTTCGCGGGCCATGTCGGCGTGAGCCTGAACATTGACATGCTCGTGACTGAAGGCGACGGCATCTCGGACAGCCGGGCCGACACGGGCGACGCGAAGAACTGGGCGGCACAGGTAGGCGAGCGGCGCAACGAGCTCAGCCTGCGCGCCTTGTTCAATGAGGAGCTCGGCGCCGTGATCCAGGTTGCAAGCGCCCAGCGCGACGCGGTGTTCGCGGTGCTGCGAGAACACGGCCTCGCCCGTCACAGCCATGTCGTCGGCAAGCTCAACGCACGCGGCGTGGTCGAGGTCTGGCGCGATGCGAAGGCCGTTTTCGCCGCGCCGCTTGCGCAACTGCACAAGACCTGGGACGAGGTGAGCTGGCGCATCGCAATGCTGCGCGACAACCCCGAGAGCGCCGACGCGGAGCACGCTGCCGCAGGCGCGGAGGACGACCCCGGGTTGCATGTCCATCTGACCTTCGAGGCCCCGGAGAAAATCGGCGGGCCGTTCATTCATGGCGCGCGGCCGGCGGTTGCGATCCTGCGCGAACAGGGCGTGAACAGCCATGTCGAAATGAGCTACGCGATGTCGCAGGCCGGCTTCGACACGTTCGACGTCCACATGAGCGATCTGCAGGCGGGGCGCGCGCGGCTCGACAGCTACCAGGGCTTCGTCGCCTGCGGCGGCTTCAGCTATGGCGACACACTGGGCGCCGGGGAAGGTTGGGCGCGCTCGATCCTCTTCAACGCGAGGCTCTCGGAACAGTTCGCCACGTTCTTCCAACGTGCCGACAGCTTCGCGCTCGGTGTCTGCAACGGCTGCCAGATGATGGCGGCGCTCGCCGACATGATCCCGGGCGCCGACGCCTGGCCGCGCTTCACGCGCAACCGCAGCGAGCAGTTCGAGGCGCGGCTGTCGATGGTCGAGGTCCTGGACAGCCCGAGCCTCTTTTTCGCCGGCATGGCCGGAAGCCGGCTGCCGATCGCGGTCGCCCATGGCGAGGGCTATGCGGACTTCTCGCAGCGCGGAGACGCGCAGGCGGTGCGGCGTGCGATGCGATTCGTCGACAACCACGGTGCACCGACCGAAACCTATCCGTTCAACCCGAACGGCAGCCCCGAGGGCCTGACCGCAGTAACGACCGCGGACGGGCGCTTCACCGCGCTGATGCCGCATCCGGAGCGGGTGTTTCGCAACCTGCAGTTGAGCTGGACCACAGGCGACCCGCTCGCCGCGAGCCCGTGGCAACGCATGTTCGCCAATGCGCGGCGTTGGGTGGGATGATGCCAACGCGTGTCGGCGGGCGTGCCCACTGCAGGCTGGAATGGCACCCGTCGCGCCGCTGGGAGCCACCGCGGTGCGCAGTGGCCATACGACAGTGCCAGCCAACTCGCGCCGGTCGCCGCCGCGGGCTGACAGTGCGCGTCCATCAGGGTCGATCAGGACTGTTGCTTGGTAGCACCCTGTCACACCTGACAGTAGCGCGCTCCCTGCGGCGTGCGCAAAATCAGCATCGGCGCCGCAACCCGACGAGCCGAATAGGCGGCGCACGACCCTTTCCATGACCCGAGAATCTCCCTCCATGCCATCGTTCTTTGCCGAACTCGTGACCCGCACCGATGAAGTGCGGCGCGCATTCGAGAACAACCCCGTCGTGCTCGACGCCGTCGCGCATGGCATGACGATCCAGCGCTACCGCAAATTTCTGCTCGAGATCTATCACGTCGTCTGGCATTTCAACCCGGTCTCCGCGGCGGCAGCCAGCCGCATGCCGGATTCCCATCGCCAGGTTCGTTATCACCTCTACGAGCACATGCACGAGGAATCGGGTCACGAGCAGTGGGTGCTCAACGATCTGGATGCGGTCGGCGTCACCGTGCAGGACGCGCGGGCCTACCCGCCTAGCGCCGACACGCTCGCGATGTGCGGCTACAACTACTGGCAGGCCGACCGCGGCAACCCGTGTTCGGTGCTCGGCATGCTCTACGCGTTGGAAGTCATCGCCTCGGTCTATGGCGGCACGTTCACGTCGGCGATCAAGGAGTCGCTGCTGCTCGTCGGCGAGCGCGGCACGTCCTTCATCGGCTCGCACTCGACGCTGGACGTCGCCCACATGGCTGGCCTGCGCGTCGTCATCAATACGCTTCAGGACGACGCCGCACAGGACGCGGTGGTCGAATCGACGAGCGTCAACTTTCATTTGCTCACGCGCATCTTCGCTTCCGTATGACTTCGGCTTCGGGCATTCCGGGGCTGCTCGGGCGGCCGTACAAGTACATCCGGCTGGAATGGAGTTCGGATCTCGGCATGCTGCGCCTGCGTACCGCGGTGCGTCCGATCCAGTGCTACAGCCTTGCGGTGATGGGCGAGATGCACCAGTTGATACGCGACATCAACGCCAACCCGGGGCTGATCAAGCACTACGTGATGTCGTCGGACGTGGCCGGCGTCTTCAACTTCGGCGGTGACCTGTCGCTGTTCGTGCTACTGATCCGCGCGCGCGACATCGAGTCGCTCAAGTTGTACGGCAGACGCTGTGTCGACCTGGTGTGGTGGCTCGAGAATTCTCCGAATCTGGGCATCCACACGACGGTCCTGGTGCAAGGGGACACGCTCGGCGGCGGACTCGAATCGGTCCTGCCCTTTCACCGCGTCATCTTCGAGCGCAGCGCGCAGGCGGGATTCCCCGAGGTGCTGTTCAACCTCTTCCCGGGCATGGGCGCGTGGAACTTCGTGCTGCGCAAGGCGGGCTTCGCGGTTGCCAACGAGATGATCCTGTCGGGCCGCCTCTACACCGCGGACCAACTGTTTCGCCGCGGGCTCGTCGATCTGGTGGTTGAAGACGGCGAGGGTGAGGCGGCGATCGAGCACGTCGTGACCTCGGTCCACCCGCGCCTGCGCGGCACGCTTGCCGCACTGCAGGCGCGGCGCCTGGCTTCGCCCATCACCTACGAGTCGCTGGTCGCCATCGTCGACGAGTGGAGCGAAACCGCAATGGCGCTCACCGACCGCGACCTGCGCCTGATGGAGCGCCTCGCGCGCGCTCAGGTGCGCAAGGCGGGGGGCGGCGAAGAGGGCGCGGTCGAGGAAATCAAACGGATGGAGCTCGACACCGCCTGGGGCGAGGAGCGCACCGGACAGACCGGCTGGGGCGACGAGCGCACCGGCATCACCGAGTGGGCGGCGACGCAGCGCTAGCGGCGCGCCTCACAGCCAGCGCATCAACATCTCACGCAGCTTGGCCCGCGTGTAGGGCTTGGCGAGGTGATCGTCCATGCCGGCGTCGATCGCAAGCCGGGTGTCCTCGTCGAAGGCATTGGCCGTCAATGCGACGACCGGCAGGCGCGGCAGGCCGAACTTCGCTTCGCGTGCGCGGATCAGCCGGGCAGCGGCGTAGCCGTCGAGCACTGGCATCTGGCAATCCATCAGCACGAGGTCGAACGGATGCGCCCCGATCAGATCCAGCGCCTGTTGCCCGTCTTCGGCCTGAATCACGTCCAAGCCGAGTGATTCCAGCATTTCATGCGCGATGAGCATGTTGACCGGGTTGTCCTCCACCAACAGCACCGTGCCCGACACGGAGACCGGCGCGTCGAGACCGCCCATTGCCGAGTCGAGGATGACTTGGGGCACGGGCGATGCATCGAGTTCGAGTTCCAGCGTGAACGCGAAGCGGGAGCCCTTGCTCACGCCGCTGTGGACCTCGATGCGACTGCCCATCGCCTCGACAATGCGCTGGCTGATCGCCAGGCCGAGGCCGGTGCCGCCGCGGCGTCGATTGCGCGTCCCGTCGATCTGGTGGAAGGGCTGAAACAGGTTTCGCGCGGCATCCGGCGTGATGCCGATGCCGCTGTCCTCCACCTCGAAGGCGACACCCGCGCGGCCAGCCGGCGCTGCGACCGGCGACAGACGCAAGGTCACGTGGCCGCGTTCGGTGAACTTGATCGCATTGCCCACCAGGTTGAGCAACACCTGTTTGAGGCGTTGGGCGTCGCCGACGACCCAGTTTGCAACGTCGGACTCGATTTCGAAGCGCAGTTCGAGTCCCTTGCTTTCCGCATTCGCCCGGAACAACGCGCCGACCGACGCGGCGAGGCTGTGCAGCGACATCGGCGCGTGCGCGAGGCTCAGCTTGCCGGCCTCGATCTTCGAATGGTCGAGCACGTCGTTCAGGATGCTCATCAGCGACTCGCCGGACGATGATGCGGTGCGGACCAGCCGGCGTTGATTGGCGTCGAGCTGCGAATGACGCAGCAGGTCGAGCGCGCCGAGCACGCCGTTCATCGGTGTCCGGATTTCGTGGCTCATGGTTGCCAGAAACTGTGACTTCGCGACGTTCGCGGCCTCGGCCGATTCCTTTGCCTGCTGCAGCGACGCGTTGGCCGCGTCGGCTTCCAGGCTGTGGCGGATCGCCTGCATCGCGGTGTTCTTGAACTGTCGCGAGCCCCGCAGCACCGTGACACCGAACACGATCACCAGCACAGCGAGCATCCACGAACCCACGGCATTCGTCAGTATGCTCACCAGGGTGAGCGAGCCGACCTGCAACACCGTCAGGATCAGGAAGGCGCGCCCGACGAGCGTCATGAAGAAGGCCGCAGTGGTGATGGTGCCGAGCAGCACCGTCACGTAGGCAGTGCCCATGTCGCCCTGCAAGCGCGGATAGACCCAGATCGTGCCGATCATCCACAGAACGCCCGCGAGCGCGGAGTTGCCCTCGAACTCCGCTTCGGCCCGGGCGACGCTCCCGTCCGATAGCTTCGCCGCATCGCCGTAGCGATTGGAGATCGACACGCGCCAGATCGCGACCGCCACCCCGCAGGCAACGACGGCTGCAGCGACCGTGATGTGGTCGACCGTCACCCCGAGATAAGCGACGAATGCAACGGCGAGAAGCTGGAGCGGCACGCTGCGACCGGCATTCTGAAGCGCCAGTTGCAGCATCTCGCGCCGCACGGCCGCGTCGACAGAGGAGGGGGAACTCGTCACCCGGCAAGCATATCGCGCGCCGCGGGGCTTGGCGCATAGCGTAGCCGCCGCGCGACGCCGCATGCGCTATCGTCGCGCGGTGTCGTCACTGCACCCCCACGCACCGCGGCGATTCGACAGGCTCGATGCACTGCGCGGTAGCGCCATCGTCTGGATGGCGGCCTTTCACTTCGCGTTTGACCTGAACTACTTCGGCCTCGTCTCGCGTCAGAACTTTCATACGGATCCATTGTGGACGGTTCAGCGCGCCTGCATCGTGAGCCTGTTCATGTTCTGTGCCGGGTTGTCGCAGGCCGTGGCGGCGAAGCAGGGTCTCGGCTGGCCGCGCTTCTGGCGCCGCTGGGTGCAGGTGGCTGGTTGTGCGCTGCTCGTGACGGCGGGTTCCTGGTTCATGTTCCCGCGCAGCTACATCACTTTTGGCGTGCTGCACGGCCTGGCGGTCATCCTCATCATCGCCCGCTTGAGCGCCGGCTGGTCTGTCTGGCTCTGGCCGCTCGGGGCACTGGCGATCGCGCTGCCGCACTTCGCCGCAAGCCCGATGTTCGATGCGCCGGCGCTCAGCTGGATCGGCCTCGTCACCCACAAGCCTGTCACCGAGGACTACGTGCCGCTGCTGCCCTGGATGGGCGCGATGTGGTGGGGGATGGCTGCCGGGCAGTGGCTGCTCGCGCGGCGCCCGTCCGTGTTGCAGGGGCCTTTGCCCGCAGCGCTGCGTCCGCTGGCAGCGCTCGGTCGCTGGTCGCTGAGCTTCTACATGCTGCACCAGCCGATCCTCATCGGGGTGCTGATGCTGTGGCTTCGGTGGCGCCATTGAGGGCGCTACCATGCCCGCATGAGCATCCTGTTCGGCTTTCATGCCGTCACCGTGCGGTTGAAGACAGCGCCGCGATCGGTGAGCGAGATTCACATCGACGCGGGCCGGCGCGACCCGCGCATGCGTACGTTCATGCAGCGCGCGCAGGAAGCCGGCGTCACGATCATCGAAAGCGACGATGGACGCCTGCAAAAGCTGTGCGGCTCGCCGCGTCACCAGGGTGTCGTTGCGCGCGTCACCGCGCTCGAGCGCTCGCACTCGCTCGACGACACGCTCGACGCGGCCGCCGCTGCCGGCCGCGGCCCGGCGCTGCTGCTCGTGCTCGATGGTGTGACCGATCCGCACAACCTGGGTGCCTGCCTGCGCGTGGCTGATGGCGCCGGAGTGCATGCAGTCGTCGCGCCGAAGGACCATGCGGTCGGGCTCAACGCAACGGTCGCGAAGGTTGCGAGCGGCGCGGCCGACAGCATGCCTTACTTCATGGTGACGAACCTCGCGCGGACCCTGGAGGAACTCAAGGAACGCGATATCCGCATCGTCGGTGCTGCCGATGACGCGCCGCGTTCGCTCTACGATGCCGACTTGTCGGGCCCGCTCGCGCTCGTGCTCGGCGCCGAAGGCAAGGGCATGCGTCAGCTCACCGCGCGCCATTGCGACGAGCTCGTGCGCCTGCCGATGCACGGTGCGGTCGAAAGCCTGAACGTTTCTGTCGCGAGTGGCATCTGCCTGTACGAAGCGCTGCGCCAGCGCAACCACGCCAAGAAGTGAGGACTCCGCCATGCCCGTGACCGACGTCAAGCACCCGCTCGTCAAGCACAAGGTCGGTCTGCTGCGGGAAGACGATATCTCGACGAAGAAATTTCGCGAGTTGACGAACGAACTCGCACGGCTGCTCGCCTATGAGGCGACGGCCGATTTCCCGCTGGAGAAAACGACCATCGCCTGCTGGAGCGGGCCGACCGAGATCGAGCAGATCCGCGGGCGCAAGGTGACCGTGGTGCCGATCCTGCGTGCGGGCCTGGGCATGCTCGACGGCGTGCTCGACATGATCCCGAGCGCAAAGGTCAGCGTCGTCGGGCTTTCGCGCAACCATGAGACGCTGCAGCCGGAGAACTACTTCGAGAAGTTCGTCGGTCATCTCGACGAACGTACCGCGATCATCATCGACCCGATGCTCGCCACGGCGGGTTCGATGATCGCGACGGTCTCTCTGCTGAAGCAGCGCGGCTGCAAAGACATCCGCGCGCTCGTGCTCGTCGCTGCGCCCGAGGGCATCGCTGCGCTCGAAGAGGCGCATCCCGATGTGCGCTGCTGGACCGCGGCGGTTGACAGTCACTTGAACGAAGTCGGCTACATCATCCCGGGTCTCGGCGATGCTGGCGACAAGATCTTCGGCACGCGCGAGGCCTGACGATGAGGTCTAGTTTCTCTTGCCGATCAATGCACCTGCCGGCACTCTTGCTGCCGCTTGCGCTGCTCGCCGCGTGTACGCAAGAAACGCAGAACCAGTTCAAGCGTGGCATCCAGAATTGGACTGGCACTGACGGCGTGCTCGAGGTCTACGCCGGTGAAAAGCTCGTCAAGCGTTTCCTGAAGATCGACAAGCTGAGCACGGCGATCGGCACCGGCGCGGGCAACGACGAAGCGCGCGCCTACCGCTACGGCTACGGCGTGCTCGACGAGAACCTGAATGGCAGTGCGGACGCTGGCGAGAAGCGGGTCTACTTCGAGGTCGGTGGCTTCAGTACCTATGTCTTCTTCGAGAATCCGCACTGAGCGACAACGCCACAGGCGAATCGCCTGACGAGGCACAACACAGGGAGAACTGCGATGACCACACACGACAAAGTTGCAATCGTCACCGGCGCGGGCACCGGCATCGGCAAGGCAGTGGCGCATTCGCTGCTCACCGACGGCTATCGCGTTGTCTTCGCGGGGCGCCGACAGGAGCCGCTCGACGCGGCCATCGCCGAGGCCGGCGCCGATGCGTCGCGCGCGATCGCGCAGCCGACCGATGTGGGCGTGCCGGCATCAGTGCAGGCGCTGTTCGAGCGCACCGAGGCGGCGTTCGGCCGCCTCGATCTGCTCTTCAACAACGCCGGCCTCGGAACGTCAAACGTCGCGCTCGAGGACGTGAGCTTCGAGCAATGGCAGGCCGTCGTGGGCGCGAACCTCACAGGCGCGTTCCTCTGCACGCAGCAGGCGTTCAAGATCATGAAGCGCCAGCAACCGATGGGCGGACGCATCATCAACAACGGCTCGATATCGGCGCACGCGCCGCGGCCTCACTCGGCGCCGTACACCTCGACCAAGCACGCGATCACGGGCCTGACCAAATCGACCTCGCTCGACGGCCGGCGCTACGACATCGCCTGCGGGCAGATCGACATCGGCAACGCGCTCACCGACATGGCGCGCAAGATGACGAAGGGCGTGCCGCAGGCCAACGGCGAGATCGCGATCGAACCGGTGATGGACGTGCAACACGTCGCGAACGCAGTGGTCCACATGGCGAGCCTGCCGCTCGATGTCAACGTGCAATTCATGACCGTGATGGCAACCAAGATGCCCTTTGTCGGGCGCGGCTGAGCGCGAGCCGCCAAGGCCGGCTGTAACTCACGTTTACATTCGCGCTCCAGCCGAAATCTGCCAGACACATCCGTGCGCGACAGTCGGGCCTGCAACTCAGGAGCATTGCCATGAAGAATCCATTGCGCTTCTGGCGTACCGGAGCCCTCGCCGTCGTGCTCGCGGCCCTGGGCAGCGCCGGCTTCGCGGACGACGCGAACGCGGTCGAGGAGCGTTCGCTGCAGCGGCTCGCCAGCCCTTACGACGTCGACGAAACCGTGCATCGCATCGAGCTCAGCGCGCGCCAGCGGGGCCTGCACGTTTTCGGCTGCTTCGAGCAGCACGCCGGCGGCGTGAGCATCGCACGAGGCCCCGCGTTGTCGAGCGAACTGCGCGTCGTTGTGCTCGAGTCGATGCAGGGCGGAACGCCGGTGCTGATGGCCGCAGACAAAGCGGACGTTGGCGGCAGGGCATTCGAATTGCCGCTGAGCATTCGCGTGCGACCCGGTGGCGACGGACGCACCGAAGTATGGGTCGAGTCGCCGCAAGGCCTTGACGACGCGCAGCCGGGACTGGAACTCGATCGGGTCGCGCTCGGCGAAGTGGTGCGCGACGCGTTGCGCGCCTGAGGGCGGCAATCGGGGAACGAGTCGGCGCGCGGCGCGGCTTACACCCAGCCGAGCGCGCCTGCGATCATGCCGCCGGCCACCAGCCACAGGGGGCCGAGGCGCGTGCGCAAGCACAGCAGCACCGTGATCGCAACGAGCACGAGCACGGGCCATGCGACGCGCAAGGGGTCGGCGAGTACCCAGCCGGTGGCGAACAGCAGTCCGATCGTCAGCGGCGCGAGCCCCGCCTTGAAGGCCCGTACGAAGCGCGTCTGGCTGCGCTTCGCACCCCAGCGCGTCGCCCACAGCGCGAGCGTCGTCGACGGCAGCATGATGCCGAACAGCGTAATGAACGCGCCCACGGCGCCGGCGACGTTCCAGCCGAGCACGGCGACGAACAACACGTTCGGCCCCGGCGCGGCCTGCGCGAGCGCAACCGATGCGGTGAACTGCGCGTCGCTCAGCCAGCCCTGATCGACGACGAGGTAGCGGTGCATGTCTGGCGCGGTAGTGATGGCGCCACCCACCGCAAGCAACGACAAGAGCAGGAAGTGGGCGAACAGCGAAAGCAGATCGGATGCGCTCATGAATCCAGCTTTCGCCACGCCAGGGCCATGCCGAGCGTTCCGAGCGCGCAGATGACCCACACCAGAGGCACGCGCCACAGCGCCACGGCGGCAAATGTGAGCACCGCGAGGGCGCTGCAAATCGGCTTGCCGAGCGGACTCGAGCGCAGCGCCCACGCCAGCTTGAGTGCGGTCCCGATCACGAGCCCGGCCGCTACCGCACCCATGCCGCGCAGCGCGCCGCTGACGGCCGGCACGTAGGCCCAATGGCTGTAGAGCGCGGCCAGCAGCAACACGATCAGGAGCGGCACCGCCATCATGCCGCCGAGCGCCGCAAAGGCACCACGCCAGCCGAAGAAACGGTCACCGACCATCAGCGACAGGTTGCACACGTTCGGCCCGGGCAAGACCTGGCTGATCGCGAGCGACTCGACGAACTCCTCGCGCGTGAGCCAGCCGGCGCGTTCGACGAGTTCGATCTGCGCCACCGCGAGCACACCGCCGAAGCCCTGCAACGCCATTCGGTTGAAGCGCAGGAACAGGTCCAGCGGTGTGCGCGGGCCGTGCGTGGCCGGCGGGCCGGATTCGTCAGGGGTGGGCATGTCGGTTCGCGTCAACTTCCATCGACAGGTCAGCCCGCCGCCGCCCGTGCCAGCTGCCGAATCAGCGCGGGACGCGCAGCGCTTCGGGGTTGACGATGTTGGTTGGCTTGCCGGCGATGAAGCTGACCACGTTGTCGAACGCCGCGCTGAACAGCAGCTCGTAGTTGTCCTGCTCGACGTAGCCGATGTGCGGCGTGCAGACCGCGTTCTCCAGACGCAGCAGCGGCTGGCCCTGCAAGACCGGCTCGCTCTCGAACACGTCGACCGCCGCCATGCCGGGCCGGCCGCGGTTCAGTGCGCCGACGAGGGCGCCTTCTTCGATCAGCTCTGCGCGCGAGGTGTTGACGAGCAGGGCGGTCGGCTTCATGCGCGACAGGTCGGAGAGCTTCACGATCGCGCGGGTTTCGTCGTTCAGGCGCAAATGCAGCGAAAGCACGTCGCAGGCTTCGAAGAAGGCCTCCGGCGACTCGGCCACGGCGTGCCCGTCGGCGCCAGCACGCAGGCGCGAGGCCTCGCTGCCCCACACGACGACGTTCATGCCGAAGGCGCGGCCGTAGCCGGCGACCAGGGTACCGATGCGGCCGTAGCCCCAGATGCCGAGCGTGCGGCCCTTGAGGACCATGCCGATGCCGAAGTTGGGCGGCATCGACGCCGCCTTCAGGCCGGATTGCTGCCACGCACCGTGCTTGAGATTGCCCACGTACTGAGGCAATCGTCGCATCGCCGCCATGATCAGCGCCCAGGTCAATTCGGCCGGCGCGACCGGCGAGCCGGCGCCTTCGGCGACCGCGATGCCCAGCCGCGTGCAGGTCGCGACGTCGATGTGCGGGCCGACCCGACCGGTTTGCGAAATCAGCCTCAACTTGGTGAGTTTCTCGAGCAACTGGCGCGGGAAGTGCGTTCGCTCGCGCACCAGCACGAGCACCTCGGCGTCGCGCAGCCGGATCGACAACTGGCCGATGCCCTTGACGGTATTGGTGAAGACCTTGGCGTGCAGGTCATCCAGTTTCGACGCGCACTTGAGCTTGCGCACCGCGTCCTGGTAGTCGTCGAGGATGATGATGTTCACGTGGCGATCGCGAAGGTCGAGGCGTGATTGTGCACGCGCCGTGCGTTGCGGCTAGCATCGACGATCCACAACCCGGGAGTCCCCAGTGTCCATCTCGATGTATTCCGCCAGCGTGCCCGTCTTTGTGCACACGCTCGGCAACCTCGCCCGCTTGCTCGACAAGGCCGAGGCTCATGCCGCTGCCAAGAAGTTCGACCCGGCGGTGCTGCTCGCCGCCCGGCTCGCACCCGACATGTTGCCCTTCACGAAGCAGGTGCAGATCGCCTCGGATTCGGCCAAATTGTGCGTCGCGCGCCTGGCTGGCATCGAGGCGCCGAAGTTCGAGGACAACGAGAGCTCGATCGCCGAGCTGAGGACGCGCATCCAGCGGACGATCGACTTCATGAAGTCGGTGCCGGCCGGCCAGCTCGACGGCAGCGAAGGGCGGGAGATCAGCGTGCCCCGGCGTGACGGCGTCATGAAGTTCGAGGGCGAGATCTACCTCAAGCACTACGCGCTGCCGAACTTCTACTTCCACGTGACGACGGCCTATGCGCTGTTGCGCCACAACGGCGTCGACCTGGGCAAGGCGGACTTCCTCGGCCAGCCCTGACTCTCGCGCCGGGCGCGTTCGCTTCAGCGGCCGAACACGCGCGCGTTGGCGGCCGAGCGGGACGCCTCTGCGCTGTTCGCGGGCAGCGCGCCGAACCCGGAGCGCGGCGCGCGGGTCGGGAAGTGACGGTTGAGCCGATCGAGCCGACACTCGGCCTCGCCCTGGCTGAAACGCAGCGCAACGAGCTTGAACACTTCGGGTCGGAGGTGCCACAGCTCGCGCATCGAGCGTGCGATGCGGATGCGCTCCTGCAGCATGCCGACCTGCTGCGTGCGGATGTCACTCAGCGCCTGCAGGAACTCCTGGCGGACTTCGCCCATTGCGTCGCGTGTGCGAACCGGCGTGCGTACCGGCGTCGAACCTGCAGGCCGATGCCAGCCGGTGTCGAGCCAGCCGCGCAGACTGGCACGCCAGCCGGGCGCGGCGAGAATCAACAGCGCTGGCGGGCAGACCTCGAGGCGGCGCGAGGTCTCGGCTCGACCGGCGAGCCGCAGTACGCGACGCAGGAGCGCGGGGAATTGAGCGGTGGACACGGGGCGGGCGGACGGCGTCATGAGGCGGACGTCGCAAGTGTTGCAAACGCCGCGGGCCCGCCAAAGCGTGAAAAGCTGCTCAAAACACGGTCAGTTCAGCCGGGTTTGCGCCCGGGCCGCCAGTGCCGTTCGTTATTGCAGCTGCTGGCAGGTAGCTCCGGGGCCCATGAGTTTCAGACCGGGCCGAAGCGCTGCTTGCGCAAGGGTGTGTAGGTCCACCAGGGCGCGGGCTCGGCGCCGCGCATGAAGTCGGTGATCGCCATGAAGGTGTCGAGCACGCAGGGGTCCTGCCGTCTGCCGCTGCGCTCGCACAGCGCGCGGTACAGCGCCATCGCGTCGCGCGTCGCGAGTTCGCGCGGCGACGTGATGCCGATGCTGCGCAGATCGGCGGCCAGCGAGGCGCCGATGTTGGGCAACTGTTCGAGTCGCTCGCAATCCTCGGCGCGGCGCGCCTTGTCCGGGTTCTTCACGGCGGCCGCTCAGAGCATCATGTTGTTGCGGATCAGGCCGACCGCGAGGCCTTCGATCGCAAAGTCTTGCCCGTTGCGGCTGGAGACGACGATCGGCTCGAAGTCGGGGTTCTCGGGCAGCAGCTCGACGCGCGATCCGGCGCGATGCAGACGTTTGACGGTCACCTCTTCGCCGAGACGCGCGACGATGATCTGCCCGCTCTTGGCCTCGTGCGTCTTTTGCACCGCGAGCAGGTCGCCGTCGATGATGCCGGCGTCGCGCATGCTCATGCCGCGCACCTTCAACAGGTAGTCGGGCCGGCGCGGGAACATGCTCGCCTCGAGCACGTAGGTCTGGTCGATGTGCTCCTGCGCGAGGATCGGGCTGCCGGCGGCGACGCGTCCGACGAGCGGCAGCGTGAGTTGCGCCAGGCTCGGCAGCGGCAACATGAACTGCCGGTTGCGCGACAGATGCAGCGCGCGCAATGTGTCAGACTGCAGCCGAATGCCGCGCGAAGTGCCGCCCACCAGTTCGATCACACCCTTGCGGGCGAGTGCCTGGAGATGTTCCTCGGCAGCGTTGGCAGACCGAAAGCCGAGCTCGGCGGCAATCTCGGCCCGCGTCGGCGGGGCGCCACTGCGTTCGATCGCGCTCTGCACGAGATCGAGCACCTGCTGCTGGCGCGCGGTGAGTTTTGGGCTTTCCTGCATGTCGTCCCCGGTCGCGGATGGCTGAACATCCATCCAGTGGCTGTATTTTCATCCAGCTTTCGAAAAAATGCAAAACGACCAGTCGAAGATCGTGATCCTGGGCACTGGCGGCACGCTCGCCGGGGCTGCGAGCGACCCAAACGACAACGTCGGCTACCGCGCCGCGCAGATCGGCGTCGAGAGCATCGTCGCTGCAATCCCCGCGCTTGCGCCCTTCGAACTGCAGACCGAGCAAGTCGCGCAGATCGACAGCAAGGACATGAGCCTCGAGGTCTGGCGCAGGCTCGCCACGAGCGTCGCGTATCACACCTTGCGCAGCGATGTGGCCGGCGTCGTCATCACCCACGGCACCGACACGCTCGAGGAGACCGCCTACCTGCTGCAGCGCGTGCTGGCGCCGGACAAGCCCGTGGTGCTGACGGCGGCGATGCGCCCGACGACTTCGACGCAGAGCGACGGCGCACAGAACTTGCTCGATGCGGTGCGTATTGCGCGATATGACGGTGCTCGGGGCGTCGTAGCGGTCGTCGCCGGGCGCATTCTCGGCGCCTTCGATGTGCGCAAGACTCACACCTACCGGCTCGATGCCTTCGGGTCAGGTGACGCGGGCGACATCGGCGTGGTGCAGGAAGGAATGCCGACACTGTGGCGTCCGTGGCCACAGGGCGAGGCGCTAGGGTTGGACGTGCTTGCGAGCGACCGCCCGCCGCGGGTCGCCATCGTGATGAACCATGGCGACGCCGACGGCAGCATCGTCGATGCGCTGCGCGCACATGGCATCGACGGCATCGTCGTCGCCGGCACCGGCAACGGCAGCCTGAACCAGCGGCTCGAAGCGGCGTTGCTGCGCGCGCGCGACGACGGCGGCGTACTGGTGCTGCGGTGCACGCGCGTTGCGAACGGCGCCGTCTTGCCGACGGCGAACGACGTGTTCGAATCCGCCGGCGCACTCACGCCGGGCCAGGCGCGCATCGAATTGCTGTTGCGACTGCTGCTGGCGGTGTGACCGCGATCGGCGCGCCGCCGAAGGGTCAGACGACGGTCAAGGTGACGTCGATATTGCCGCGCGTCGCGTTCGAGTACGGGCAGACCTCGTGCGCGGTCTTGACGAGCGCGTCGGCGGCAGCCTTGTCCATCCCGGGCACCGAAATCGCCATCGCCACGGCGATGCCGAAGGCGCCCGGTTTGCCCGCCATCGGCCCGATCGACACGTCGGCCTTGATCGACACCTCTGCGGGCAGCGTCAGCTTCTGCTTGGCGGCGACGGCCTTCATCGCGCCGATGAAACAGGCCGAGTAGCCCGACGCGAAGAGTTGCTCCGGATTCGTGCCGGGACCGCTGTCGCCGCCGAGCTCTTTCGGCGTCGACAACTGCATCTTGATCTTGCCGTCGGACGATTCGGTGCTGCCGGTGCGGCCGCCAGTGGAGGTGGCGTGTGCGGTGTAGAGGGCTTTTTCGATGGCCATGCGGATCTCCTTCGTGTCGGATGTTGAGCGGGTCCGGCCGATTGTGCGCGGTCAACAAATGTCCTGCACTCGGCACGGTCACTCGACCGCAGGCACCTCGACGATGGGTGCGGGTCTGCCGCAGCCATGGCCTCAGCGCGGGCTAGCTCCCGGCGGCAATGGCCTCGATCTCGCTGCTCAAGGCCAGCCAGCGCTCTTCGAGCAGCGCGGTTTCGGCGGCGATGTGGTTGAGCTGTCGGCCGGCGTCGGCGATTTCGACGGGCGCGAGCGCGTTGGCGCTGAGCGCCGCTTCGAGTTCGTCGCGTTCGGCGCCGATGCGCGCGAGTCGCGACTCGATCTGTTCGAGCTCGACGCGCAACGGTCGGGTCTGGTCGGCGAGCTTTCCGCGCGCGCGCCCGCGTTCCTTGCGATCGCCGCGTTCTGTCGGTGTCGGCGTTTTCGGTGGGGCCGCCGGGCGCTTTGCCGCAGCGGGTGTGGCAACCGGGGCAGGGGCGGCAGGCGCCGCAGCGCGCGGTGCGATCGACTCGCCGCCCGCGCGCGCCGCCTTCGCTGCACGTGCGGCGTCGCGCGACTGCTCGAGCAGCCATTGCTGATAGTCGTCGAGGTCGCCGTCGAACGGCTTCACGGCGCCGCCGGCAACGAGCCAGAACTCGTCGCACACTTCGCGCAGCAGCGCCCGGTCGTGGCTGACGAGCATCACCGTGCCTTCGTATTCGTTGAGCGCCATCGACAGCGCTTCGCGCGTCTGCAAATCGAGGTGGTTCGTCGGCTCGTCGAGCAGCAGCAGGTTGGGGCGTTGCCAGACGAGCATCGCGAGCACGAGCCTTGCCTTCTCGCCACCCGAGAGCGAACCGACGGCCTGGTGCACCATCTCGCCGACGAATCTGAAGTTGCCGAGGAAGTCGCGCAGCGCCTGCTCGCGCGTGTCCTGCCCCATCGGCCCGATGTCCCGCGCGAGCCGGACCATGTGCGCGAGCGGCCCTTCGTCGAGGCGCAGCACGTCGAGCTCCTGCTGCGCGAAGTAGCCGATCGCCAGACCCTTGCCCTCGATGATCTGTCCGCCGAGGGCAGGCTGCATGCGCGCGACCGTCTTCACCAGCGTCGACTTGCCCTGGCCGTTTGCGCCGAGGATGCCGATGCGCTGGCCGGCGAGCACCGAGCGGCTGATGCCGCGCACGATCGACGTCTCGCCTTCGTCGGTTCGATATCCGCAAGCCACCTCGTCGAAGCTCAGCATCGGATTCGGCAGCGACAGCGGCTCTCGAAACTCGAAGCTGAAGTCGCTCGCCGTCAGCACCGGAGCGAGCCGCTCCATGCGCTCGAGCGCCTTGACGCGGCTTTGCGCCTGGCGCGCCTTGCTTGCCTTCGCCTTGAAGCGGTCGATGAACTTCTGCAAGTGCGCGATGCGCTCCTGCTGCTTGCCGAACGCTGCCTGCGCCTGCTCGATGCGGATCGCGCGCATCTCCTCGAAGGCGCTGTAGTTGCCGGTGTAGCGGGTGAGCTGCGCCTCGTCCAGATGGACCGTGACCTTCGTGATCGCGTCGAGGAATTCGCGGTCGTGGCTGATGACGATCATCGTGCCTTCGTAGCGCTGCAGCCAGGCTTCGAGCCAGACGAGGGCATCGAGGTCGAGGTGGTTCGTCGGTTCGTCGAGCAGCATCAGGTCGGCCGGGCACATCAGCGCGCGGGCCAGCTGCAGCCGCATGCGCCAGCCGCCGGAGAAGCTGTTGACCGGCGCATCGAGCTGTTCGAGCTTGAAACCGAGGCCCATCAGCAGCGCTTGCGCACGCGGGCGGGCATCGAACACGCCGGCCTCGGCGAGCTCGTGGTGCGCCTCGGCCATCGCGTGGCCATCGTCAGCGGCCTCGGCGGCGGCGAGCATCGCCTCGGCCTCCACCAGGCGCGTGTCGCCTTGCAAGACGTAGTCGGTCGCGCCGTCGTCCGTTTCGGGCATCGTCTGCACCACTTCGGCGAGGCGCCAGCGGGCGGGGAAGTCGCAGTCGCCGGCATCCGGCTGCAGCTTGCCGGTCAGCAGCGCGAACAGCGACGACTTGCCGGCGCCATTGCGGCCGACCAGGCCGATCTTCTCGCCCGGGTTGAGCGTCAGGTTCGTCTGGTTCAGGACGACCTTGGTGCCGCGGCGCAGCGTGAGATTGCGCAGCGTGATCATCGGCGGCTCCAGCGCGCGAGCGCGTCGCGGGTGATGAGCAACACCTGATCGTCGCCCGCGCTCGTCGGCAGCCACGCGACTTCGAGCCGGCGGAAGGCATGCTCGAAGTGCGCGCGCTCGTTGCCGATCTCGAGGACAAGCACGGCCTCGTCGTTCATGTGCGACGGCGCGTCGGCAAGAATGCGGCGGACGAGGTCCATGCCGTCGTCGCCGCCCGCCAGCGCGAGGGCCGGCTCGGCACGGTATTCGGCGGGCAGGGCGGCCATGCTCGCGCTGTTGACGTAGGGCGGGTTGCAGACGATCAGGTCGTAGCGGCCTGGCACGTTCTCGAACAGGTCGGACGTGAAGAGCGTGATGCGATGGCCCAACTTGTGACGATCGACGTTGATGCGCGCGACCGCGAGCGCGTCCTCGGAGAGGTCGCAGGCATCGACGTTGACATCCGGGTAGGCCATTGCCGCGATGACCGCGAGGCTGCCGTTGCCCGTGCACAGGTCGAGCACGCGCTGCGTGCGATCCGACAGCCAGGCGTCGAGCGTGCCGTCGCCTTCGCCATCGGCGAGCAGTTCGGCGATGAATGAGCGCGGCACGATGACACGTTCGTCGACCGTGAACGGCACGTTCTGCAGCCACGCCTCGCCGGTGAGGTAGGCGGCGGGGCGGCGGGTCGCGATGCGCTCGCCGACGAGTGCTTCGGCCTTTGCCTGTTCGTCGACGGTCAGCGCGCGCTTGGCATGCGACTCCAGATCCTCGAGCGGCATGCCGAGCGACCAGAGCACGAGCCAGGCCGCCTCGTCGAAGGCGTTCGTCGTGCCGTGCCCAAACGAAACGCCCGCCTGTTTGAGGCGGGCGCTTTGCGCAGTGATGAGGTCGATCAGTGTCATGTCAAGAGCCGCTCCAAGGTGCGGCGATAGATGTTCTTCAGCGGCTCGATGCTCGCCACTTCGACATGTTCGTCGATCTTGTGGATGCTCGCATTGATCGGCCCGAATTCCATCACTTGCGGGCAGATCTTCGCGATGAAGCGGCCGTCGGACGTGCCGCCGGTCGTCGAGAGCGCGGCTTCGACACCGGTCTCGTCGCGGATCGCGCCGCACAAGGCTTCGCTCAGGCTACCGACCGGCGTGAGGAAGGGTTCGCCCCCAAGCGTCCAGGCAATGTCGTACGCGAGGCCGTGACGGTCCAGCACCGCACCGACCCGCGCCTTGAGTGAATCTGGCGTCGATTCGGTGCTGAAGCGGAAGTTGAAGTCCACCACCAGTTCACCCGGAATCACATTGCCCGCGCCGGTGCCGGCGTGGATGTTCGAGACCTGCCAGCCCGTCGGGGGGAAGTAGACGTTGCCAGTGTCCCATTCGGTCGCGGCGAGTTCGGCAAGGGCGGGCGCAAACAGATGCACAGGGTTCTTCGCCAGCTGCGGGTAGGCGATGTGGCCCTGCACGCCACGCACCGTGAGGCGTCCCGTCAGGCTGCCGCGCCGGCCGTTCTTGACCATGTCGCCGATACGTTCGACCGAGGTCGGCTCGCCCACGATGCAGTAGTCGATGCGTTCACCGCGGGCTTGCAGCCATTCGCAGACCTTGACCGTGCCATCGATCGCGGGGCCTTCCTCGTCGCTCGTGATGAGCAGCGCGACCGAACCGGGCGCGTGCGGATGCGCCTTCGCGAACTCCTCGCATGCGACGACCATCGCCGCGATCGAGGTCTTCATGTCGGCCGCGCCGCGACCGTACAGCCGGCCGTCGCGATGCGTCGGCGCGAACGGGTCGTTCGTCCATTGCGCCAGCGGACCGGTGGGGACGACGTCGGTATGTCCCGCGAAGGCAAGCAGCTTGCCTTCGGGCGCGCCGCGCCGCACGGCCCACAGGTTCGTCACCTTGGCACCGTCCGGGCCGCTCGTCAGCGTCTCGCACTCGAAGCCGAGGGGCTTGAGCCAGGTTGCGATCAGCGCCTGGCAGCCGGCGTCGTCGGGTGTGACGGAGCGGCGGGCGATGAGTTGTTCGGCGAGGTGCAGCGCGCGCGACATCGATGAGGTTATTCGCGCGGCGCGTCGAACATGATTTCAGTGAATGTCGCGCCTTCTTCCGACTCCTCCGCCTTCGGCGTGAGGCGCGATATCGGCGCCATGTCGTTCTGCAGCCGCCACATCAGGTTCGTCGGCGAATCGGCGAAGGCGAGGCCTTCCTCGCGCGTGACGGTGCCGGCGGTGATGAGGCGGGCAATATCCTGCTCGAAGGTCTGCGAGCCTTCGGCCATCGACTTCTCCATCGCCTCGCGGATGCCGCTGAAGTCGCCTTGCTCGATCATCTCGGAAACGAGCTTGGTGTTGAACATCACCTCGACCGCCGGGATGCGGCCGCCGGCCGTCGCGCGCAGCAGGCGCTGCGAGACGATCGCACGCATGCCGGCGCCGAGGTCGGAGAGCAGCGCCGGGCGCGCCTCGGGCGTGTAGAAAGACATGATGCGAGACAGCGCGTGATAGCTGTTGTTCGCATGCAGGGTCGAGAGCACGAGGTGCCCCGAGAGCGCATAGCTCAGGGCCGACGTCATCGTCTCGCGGTCACGGATCTCGCCGATCAGAATGCAGTCCGGCGCCTGGCGCAAGCGCGTTCCTCAGGCCGATCTGCAGCGACTGCGTGTCGCGCCCGACCTCGCGCTGGTTGACGACAGACTTCTTGTTCGTGAACAGGAACTCGATCGGGTCCTCGATCGTCAGGATGTGACCCGTCATGTTCTGGTTGCGCTGCTCGAGCATCGCGGCGAGCGTCGTGCTCTTGCCAGTACCGGTTGCGCCCACCATCAGCACGAGGCCGCGCTTGGCGGTCGCCATCGTCGACAGGATGGCCGGCATGTTCAGGCTGTCGAGTGATGGAATCTGGTGGGGAATGCAGCGAAACACCGCAGCCACCGTGCCGCGCTGCTTGAAGGCGGAAAGGCGAAAGCTGCCGACGCCCGACAGGCCGACGCCGACGTTCAATTCGCCCGTCTCCTCGAGCTCTTCGAGCTGGGTCGGCGTCAGCAGTTCGGAGAGCAACTGGCGCGGCTGCAGGGGCGTCAGCGGCTGGTCCGAGAGCTGCAGGATCTGGCCGTTGATCTTGATCAGGATCGGCGTGTTGGCCGACAGATAGACGTCGGACGCGCCCTTGTCGGCCATCAGGCGCAGCACGCGCTCCATGTTGCCGCTGCTCATCCGAATGTTGTCCGAGATCGCCATGATGTTCAGGCCCGCAGAAGTTCGTTGATGCTCGTCTTGGCGCGCGTCTGCGCATCGACCCGTTTGACGATGACGGCGCAGTACAGGCTGTAGCTGCCGTCGGCGCTCGGCAGACTGCCGCTGACGACGACCGAGCCGGCCGGGATGCGGCCATAGCTCACCTCACCCGTCGCGCGGTCGTAGATCTTGGTGCTCTGGCCGATGTAGACGCCCATCGAGAGCACCGAATTCTCCTCGACGATCACGCCTTCGACGACCTCGGATCGCGCGCCGATGAAGCAGTTGTCCTCAATGATCGTCGGGTTCGCCTGCAACGGCTCCAGCACGCCGCCGATGCCGACACCACCCGACAGATGCACGCCCTTGCCGATCTGCGCGCAGGAGCCGACGGTGGCCCAGGTATCGACCATCGTGCCCTCGTCGACGTAGGCGCCGATGTTGACGTAGCTCGGCATCAGCACGACGTTCTTTCCGATGAAGCTGCCGCGACGCGCGACGGCCGGAGGCACGACGCGCACGCCGGTCTCGCGCATCCGCTCCTCGTCGAGATGCGCGAACTTGGTCGCCACCTTGTCGAAAAAGCCCAGATCGCCGGCCCGCGAAATCTTGTTGTCGCTGAGCCGGAAACTCAGGAGCACGGCCTTCTTGATCCACTGGTTCACCGTCCACTGGCCGACGCCCTGGCGCTCGGCGACACGGATGCGGCCGGCATTCAGGTCCGAGATCACATGCTCCACGGCTTCGCGCACCTCTGGCGACGAGACCGCGCTGATCTGCGCGCGGGCTTCCCACGCGAGGTCGATGATGTCTTGCAACTGGCCGGAGGAGGAGGATTTCTGGGTCATGGGAGGCTCACCGGTTCTGGGCGCACGTGTTCGGCGCTGGCTACTGCTGGTACTTGCTGGCGCATTCGGCGATACGCTGCGCCGCGTCCAGGCATTCGTCGACGCTGGCCACGAGCGCCAGCCGGATGCGCCCGGCGCCGGGGTTCGTTCCGTGCGCCTCGCGCGCGAGCAGGCTGCCCGGCAGCACCGCGACATTGTATTGAGCCAAAAGCGTCAAGGCGAAGGCCACGTCGTCACCCCCCGGTACGCCGGCCCAGAGATAGAAGCCCGCGTCGGGCATCGCCACATCGAGCACATTCGCCAATATCGGCGTCGCGTCGGCAAACTTGCGGCGGTAGAGGGCGCGATTGGCCTCGACATGCGCTTCGTCGCCCCAGGCGGCGATGCTCGCGGACTGCACCGGCGGGCTCATCGCGCTGCCGTGGTACGTGCGGTAGAGCAGGAATGCCTTGAGGAGACGTGCATCGCCGGCGACGAAGCCCGAGCGCATGCCCGGCACGTTGGAGCGCTTGGACAGGCTCGTGAACGCGATCAGGTTGTGCCAATCGTCGCGCCCGAGTGCCTTCGCGGCTTCGAGCGCACCGAGTGGCGGCGTATCGCCGAAGTAGATTTCGGAGTAGCACTCGTCGCTCGCGATCACAAAGCCGTGGCGGTCGCTCAGTTCGAAGAGGGCCTGCCACTCGGCGAGGGGCATCACCGCGCCCGTCGGATTGCCCGGGGAACAGACGTAGAGGAGTTGCGTGCGCGACCAGGTGGCGGCGTCGATCCGAGACCAGTCGAGTGCGAAATTGCGCGCAGGGTCACTGTTGGCAAACGCCGTTTGCGCGCCGGCGAGCAACGCCGCACCTTCGTAGATTTGATAGAACGGGTTCGGGCAGACGACTGTTGCGCCAGCTTGCATCGGATCGATCACAACCTGTGCGAGAGCAAAGAGCGCCTCGCGCGAGCCGTTCACCGGCAGCACCTCGCGCGCGGGGTCCAGTGTGACGCCGTAGCGTCGCTGCACCCACTGCGCGCAGACCTCGCGCAGCGCCGGCTCACCCGCAGTGGAGGGGTATTTCGCAAGGCTCGGAAGGGCAGCGGTCAGTGCTTCGGTGATGAGGGCGGGCGTGGCGTGGCGCGGCTCGCCGATGCCCAGGCCGATCGGGCGGTAGTCCGCGTTGGGCCGGATGTCGCGCGTCAACTCGCGCAGCCGCTCGAACGGGTAGGGATGCAGCGAGTCGAGCAGCGGATTCATCGGTCCGATTATCGGTGACACGCGCCGCGCCATCGACATCGTCCGCCCCGGCGTACGACGGCCGCCTCGCATGCGATTCGTGCTAGCGTGCCCCGAGGCAGCGAAAGGCCGGATGACGGCGAACGTTCTGGTGTTGGGCCCCGCGCTGTTTGCAGCCGTCGTGTTGCTGCGGCCGCGCACCTTGCGCTCGCCGATCTGGCGCGCGACGGTGACGCCGCTCGCGTCGATCATCGGCAGCGGCTTCCTGGTCCTCGCGCCGCTGCTGGTCCGCGAGTTCGGCACCCAAGCCGTGGCCGTGATGGCCGCGCTGTGCGGCGTCGCTTACCTGATCGGCGCGGCGATCCGCTGGAACATCGCGCAGATTCACGCGAAGCCCGACATCGCCGGATGGCGTAGCTCGCAATCTGGAGCGCGTCTCGGCCTGGGCCTTGGCGTTCGCCTACGTGATTTCGGTGTGCTACTACCTGAACCTGTTCGGGGCGTTCGCATTCAGCCTGCTGCTGCCCGACGCGCCGCTCGCCGGCAAGCTGTTGACGAGCGCGACGCTGGCCGCGATCGCGCTCATCGGCTGGCTGCGTGGACTCGATGGACTGGAGCGGGCCGAATCGCTATCGGTTGCCATCAAGCTCGCCATCATCGCCGGTATGTTGGCGGGCATGGCGTACTTCGCCTGGGGGCTGTCCGCGCGCGGCGCGCTGCAATCGGGCGGCGGACACTATGGTTTGAATTCGGTCGGATTGGTCTTCGGGTTGATCATCACGGTGCAGGGCTTCGAGACCTCGCGCTACCTGCGAGAAGCCTACGACGCCGAAACGCGCATCCGCACGATGCGCTACGCGCAGTGGTTGTCGACGGCGATCTACCTGGCCTACATCGGCTTGGCAGGTGCTTCGTTCGACGCTTCTTCGGTGCCGCTGAAGGAGACTGCCGTCATCGCGATGACCGCACCTGTCGCGAGCCTGCTGCCGATGTTTCTCGTCGTCGCCGCGCTCGCCGCGCAGTTCAGCGCCGCGGTGGCCGACACCAACGGCTGTGGCGGTCTGGTTCAGGAGATGAGCCACGGGAAGATCTCGTCGCGCATGGCCTATCTGGGGCTTGCCGCCCTGGCCCTCCTGATGACGTGGACCGCCGATATCTTCGCGATCATCAGCTACGCCTCGCGCGCCTTCGCGGGCTACTACGCCCTGCAGTGCGCGGTGGCGACGCGCTTGAGCTACCTGCGAGCCGGAGGGTCGCTGCGCACGCTCGGCTTCGCCTCGCTCACGGCGCTGATGATCGCTGCCGTCGTGCTCGGCGTACCAGCCGAATGAGCCGCGCGGTAGAAGGCGACGCGAACGCCGGTGGTCGTCCTTGCGCCGGATCGCCGCGCGTCGCGGCGCAACTCAGCACAGCGGCGCCGCATCCCCCACGGGCCGACCATGGCGCCGGTAGAGCGCCTCGCGCGATCGTGGATCGACGTTGACGCGATAGAGATCGCCCTGCACATGCGGCAGCGCCAGCAGACGCGCATCCATCACGTGAAACCACAGCCACGGCAGGTAGGCCAGCGAGAACATGCCGAAGTAGCCGCTCGGCAATTGCGGCAGGTGTTCGAAGTGGCGCAGCGATTGGTAGCGCCGCGACGGGTGGGCATGGTGGTCCGAATGGCGTTGCAAGTGAAACGTGGCGAGGTTCGAGACGAGATGGTTCGTGTTCCACGAGTGATGCGGCTGCGGGCGCTCGTAGCGGCCGTCGGGCAGCCGCTCGCGCAGCAGGCCGTAGTGCTCGACATAGTTGGCGGACGTGAGCTGCCACCAGGCGACCATGTTGTGGACGGCGAGGAACGGGAGCATGACCCAGCCGAAGGCAGCGACGAGACCCGCCTGCAGCAGCACTGTCACCGCATAGGATTGCAGCATCGTGTTGTGCACGCTCCAGGGGGAACGGCCGAGCTGGCGCAGCCGGTCGGACTCGATTTGCCAGGCGCGGCGGATGCCGCCCGGCAGTTCGCGCAGCGCAAAGCGGTAGATCGACTCGCCCATGCGCGCGCTGGCGTGATCCTCGGGTGTCGAAACGAAGCGGTGATGCCCCCGACCGTGTTCGACCGTGAAGTGGCCATAGGCTGGCACGGCGAGCACGAGCCGCGCGAGCCACTGCTCGACGCGGTCTTGCTTGTGGCCGAGCTCGTGGCCGGTGTTGAGCCCCAGGCCCGAGCCGGCGCCCGCCACGTAGGCGAGCAGCAGCACCGCCCAGCCTGCGAGCGGCTGCGTGCCCACCCACCACGCGCATCCGATGAGCGCGACGAAGTGCAGCGGCACCGTCGCCCAGGTGAGCCAGCGGTAGTAGCGATCCTGCTCGAGCTGAGGTACGACCGCTTCGGGCGGATTGTTCTCGTCCTCACCGATCATGCGCGTCGAGCAGCGGCATCAGGCCGTAGCTGATGACGAGCGGCAGCGCGAGCAGGACCTGATAGCCCGTCAGCGCATGCGCGGCGATGCCGATGAACGGCATCAGCGGGTAGATGACCGACAGCGCCCAGGCCCAGCGCTTGCGGTCGCGGTAGCGCACCGGGCCACGCGCCGGGTCGATCGCGTGGTAGCTCACGGCCATTCGCGTAATGTAGGAGAACGCCGTCTGCGGCGGCGCGCGGCGCTGCAAAAGAATGCCCGGCAAGCTTTGCGCGTACTCCGAGCAAGCCTGCCCGCCCTTCGCTCCGGTCCAGCGTCGTCACCCCTTCCGCTGCAATCGGAACGCTTTGCCTATAGGCGGGCACTGGGCAAGCGTCGAGCTGTGCTGTGGAATCGCTATCCCGCCCGTGGTGAGTACCGGCCGCAGACCTGCTGGTTCGCAAACCTCCGCAAACGGCCAGGAGCGGCCTACCACGAAGGTCTCATGGCTATTCGCCCGCGTGGCTGGTGGTCTTCGACTCCTGCATTTCCTTGATGATCTGATCGAGGTTGTAGCTTGACGGAGACTGCAGCGCCGGGAATTCCTTGTAGCTCATCAGCTCCTTCATCCACAATAGCTGTCCGATGGGCAGCAGGTTCCAGTCGTAAATATAAGCCGTGCTTGGCGCGGCCAGCGCGCCGGTCATGCCCATCAAGGTGTTTTCGTTCATGACGGAACCTTCGAACGGATCGCGCTTGATGTTGTTGACCATCGTCCAGTGAAAAGTCTGGACTCCCAACAGGCCACCTTGAGGCGTCGAGGGAGCCATCGCGTAGTACATCTTCCAGTTCTTGAAACGCACGGCCGAGGGGTGGGTGCCGCTGTAGTAGAACAGCGTATCGCGCGCGGAATCGCCCGTACCTTCCAGGTAGGCGCGCTGATTGACGCCGTCCAGTTTGGTCTTCAGGATGCCAGGGTACTTGCCTGCCATGATCTGCTTGTTCAGGTCGTCGCCTTTGGCACCGCCGGCAATGTCAACGAAGGTGGGCACAAAGTCCAGCATCGAGAAGATCTGGTCCTTGAGGATGCCCGGCTTGATGTGTCCTGGCCAACGGATCAGCAACGGGACGCGCATGCCGCCTTCCCAGGTGGTGAGCTTGCCGCCGCGGAACGGCGTGACGCCCCCATCGGGGTAAGTGATGTTCTCGGCACCGTTGTCGGTGGTGAAGACGACGATGGTGTTGTCCATCTCGCCCATCGCCTCGAGCTTCTTGAACACCTCGCCGATGTTGTCATCCATCTGCTTCATGCCAACTTCGTTGATGCCCCAGTCCTTGCCGCCCTTGGTGCCCAGCATGGCTTCGTACTTGGGCGAGAACACGGTCGTGATATGCATGCGCGCCGGGTTGTACCAGACGAAGAACGGCTTGTTGGTCTTCTTCGGGTCGTTGCGGTCGAGGAAGTCGATGACCTTGGCCGAAATCTCCTCGTCCACGGTCTTCGACCGTTCCAGCGGCAGCGGACCTTCATCCTTGCAGGTCTGGTTCTTTTCTGAACCGTCCACAGAGGTGCAGTAGATTACCGGGCGTGGCGGGGTCATGCACAAAGTGGTCCTTGGATCCACGGAGCCCGGGGGGTCGGCGAGTCCCTTGACTGGCTCGTTCTTGCAAGGCGGCACGACCGCTTGAACAGTCGGGGAACTGTTGATGTCGGGGAAGCTCACGCCCTGCATTGCGTCGAGGTGATACAGGTAGCCCCAGAACTCCTGAACGCCATGCGCCGTCGGCAGCGAGCCGGGCTTGTCACCCAAGTGGTTCTTTCCGAATTCGCCCGTGTTGTAGCCAAGATCGAGCAGGAACTTGGCGATATGCGGCGTGCCGGGCAACAGCGAACTGGTGGAGCCGGGCAACTGCGGCATGATCATGCCCGCACGTAGCGGATTCATGCCGGTTGCGAACGACGTGCGCCCTGCGGTGCAACTCTGCTCCGCATAGGCGGTCATGAATCTCGCGCCTTCCTTCGCCAGACGGTCGATGTTGGGCGTTTCCCCGACCATCAACCCCTGGTGGTAGGCGCCCACGTTCATGATGCCGATGTCGTCACCCATGATGAACAGGATGTTGGGCTTCTTCTGCGTCTGCGCCTCCGCCGGCATGGCGGCCAGCTGCAGCACCGCGAAAGCCGCGATGAAGAATGTGATCAGCTTTCTCGTACTCATCTTGCGCTCCCACTTGCGTTGATGTTTGGTCGGACCTGACCGCGCGCCTGCATCCCTCGCTGGCAATCGGTGATGCAAACAATATCGAGCCCCCCGCCTGCTGACTACTGGCCTTTGGTTCAGTCTGGCTGGCGCTGCTGCCAAGACCTCAAGGCCGCTTGTGCTGCGTCAGCGCTGCAATGCGCACGCCAGCGCCTCGAGCAGGTCCTGCTGAGAGAACGGTTTGCGCAGCAGCCCGATCGCGCCGCCGGACAGGGCCTGGTTCGCCATCTCGGGGTCATCGCCGCCGGTGATGAAGACCACCGGCAGCGTCGGCTGCGTCGCCCGCAATCGGTCGCGCACCTGCAAGCCGCTCAGCCCGGGCATCTGGATGTCCAGCAGCACGCAGTCCGGCCGTCGCGTGTGCAGCGAATCGAGGAATTCCTGGCCCGATCCAAAGCTCAGCACCTCGTGGCCGGCCAGGCGCAGCAGGCGGCCGAGTGCCCGGCGCACCGGCGCTTCGTCGTCCACCAGCGCTACACAGTTCGCTGCCATCGTGGCGCCGAGCCTAGCGTGGTGTCGTGTGCGTGGGAACTGTGCTTTGGGTCAGTGCGACTGGCGCGTGCCCGGTCGCCTTGACGTCGCGGTTCGGCGCGGCAGCGCCGCGAAGGGACCGGTGTCCGTGGCTTGCGGCAAATGCCCGAACCCGCCGACACCATAGACTTGTGGCTCGAGAACCCGCAGAAAGCGACGCCGCTCTTGACTCCGCCGATCCGACCTCGACATCGTGGTGCGGCCCTCAACCTGGGGGGCGCCCTGCGCTGGCTGTTTCTGGCCTGGCTGGTCTCGCTGCCGTACGCCGTTTCCGCCGCGACCGCACCGGCCCACAACGTGCTGATGCTGTACTCCAACGGCCGTCTGTTGCCGGCCAACGTGGAGTTCGACCGGGGCCTATACGCGGCACTTGCGGCACATCCGGAGGCGGGCGTGGACCTGGCCGCCGAGTTTCTGGATGCTCCGAAGTTCAGTGGCGCAGCCTATGGCAACACGATCGCCACCTACTTGCGCGACAAGTACAGCTCCCGGCCTCCAGAGGTGATCATCGTTGGCGGCGAAGAGGCGCTGATGTTCATGCTTCAGCATCGCGCCGATGTCTTCCCGGGCGTGCCGGTGATCTTCCAGTCGGTGCCCACGACCTTGCTGCACAGCCAGCCGCCGTTGCCGGCCGATGTGATTGGTGTGCCGGTTGACGTGGATTTCCCAGGCACGGTCGAGCTGGCGCTGCGCTGGCACCCGTCTGCACGCCATCTGGTGCTGGTGACTGGCGCAACAGGATGGGACCGGGAATGGGAGGCGCGATTGCGCAAGGAAGTCGCGGCCTTCGAAGACAGGGTGACGGTCGAGTTCCTTTCCGGACTGTCGACCGAAGCGTTGAAAAAGCGGCTCGGCGACCTGGACAGCAGCAGTGTTGTTTTCACGCCCGGCTTCTTCCGTGACGGCGGCGGGCAACCCTTCGTGCCACGTGAGGCGGCCCGCCTCGTGGCTGGTGCTTCGGGAGCGCCTGTCTATGGCCCCTATCCCACTTTTATCGGCACCGGTGTGATGGGTGGCAGCATGGCCAGCTACGTCACCATGGGGCGCATGGCAGCGGACGCCGCATTGGCGCTGCTGGCCGGCACGGCGCCTGGGGCGGTCGTGCTGCCGAAGATCATGCCTAACCAGGTGCATGTCGACTGGCGCCAGGCGCGCCGCTTCGGCATCGATGCCGAAGCCGTGCCGGCCGACGCGGTGGTGTCGTTCAGGGAGCCGAGCTTCTGGGAGGCCTATGGCCACTTCGTGCTGATTGCTGGCGCCGTGATGCTGGTCCAGTCCGCGCTGATCGCCGCGCTGCTGCTGGAGCGGCGCCGTCGCCGCCGCACCGCATCGGCGCTGGCGCAGAGTGAACAGCGCATGAACCTGGCCGCCCGCGCGGCGCGACTGACGATGTGGAGCTGGAATCTGGGCGGCAAGGAGGCGCCGCTGCGCACCCCGGGGCGGCGCAGCACCGACCGCCTGCACGACACGTTCAGCGACTTCAAGGACGCACTGTCCGCCGTGCATCCGCTGGATCGCCCGACGGTCCAGCATGCGGTGGACCGCGCGCTGGCCGGCGGCGAGGAGATGAACGTCGAATACCGCGTCGAGGGGCCCGATGGGCAGACGCGCTGGCTGGCCGCGCGTGGCCGGGCGGCGGAGAGCGGCAGCCCGCACCTGCTTGGCGTGGCGCTCGACATCACGCCGCGCAAGCTGGCCGAAGCGCAGGCGGAAGAGGACCGCGCCGCCTTGCGCCACATGACCCGCGTATCGCTGCTCGGCCAGTTGTCGGCGTCGATCGCGCACCAGCTGAACCAGCCGCTGGCATCGATCCTGAGCAATGCCGAGGCGGCGCAGAAGATGCTCCAGCGCGACCCGGTCGACCTCGCAGAGCTGCGCGACATCTGCGACGACATCGTCGCCGAGGACCATCGCGCGGCCGAAGTCATCCGTCGCCTGGGCGCGCTGTTCAAGCGCGGTGCGCCCAAGCTGGTGCCGTTGGATGTGAACGAGCTGGTGCGTGACACGCTCGATCTGATGCGGACGAATCTGCTGACCCGCCATGTCGTGGTGGCGCTCGACCTGAACGCCGCATTGCCATCGGTGGACGGCGACCGCGTGCAACTGCAGCAGCTGTTGTTGAACCTGATCGTCAATGCCGCTGACGCCATGGAGGAGATGCCGCAGGCCGAGCGCCTTCTGACCGTCAGCACGACCCTGGCCGATGGCCACGTCGCGATCTGCGTCGGCGACCGCGGCCCGGGCATCGCCGAAGCTGATCTACGCAAGGTCTTCGAACCGTTCTGGAGCAGCAAGGATGGGGGCATGGGGATGGGCCTGGCGATCTGCCGCTCGATCGCCGAGGCGCACCGCGGCAGTCTGAGCTCGCGCAACGCCCCCGAAGGCGGCGCGGTGTTCTGCGCGCAACTACCGATTCAAACCACGGCATGACGACCGCGCCGCCGCCGACCGTGTTCATCGTCGACGACGATCCGCCGCTGCTGCGCGCGCTGTCGCGGCTGCTGCGTGAGCACGGCTGGCAGGTGGCTACTTTCGCCTCGGCCGAGGACTTCCTCGCGCAGCGTGATGTCCACGCTCCGGGTTGCCTGGTGTTGGACGTCAACCTGCCCGGCCTGGACGGACTGGCGCTGCAGCGCCGCCTGGCGGAGAGCGCTCCAGCGCTGCCGATCGTGTTCCTCACCGGACAGGGCGACATTCCCATGACGGTGCAGGCGGTCAAGGCCGGGGCCGTTGACTTCCTGACCAAGCCGGTGGCCGCCGAAAGGCTGCTGGCGGCGGTGCGTAGCGGCGTCGAGCGGGACGCGCTGGCACGCGAGAAACTGGCAGGCGGTGCCGCGCTTCAGCAGCGGCTGGACAGCCTGACGCCACGCGAGCGCGAAGTATTGGCCGGTCTGATCGCCGGCAAGCTGAACAAGCAGATCGCCGCCGAACTGGGCATCGTCGAACAGACGGTGAAGTTTCACCGCGCGCGCATCATGGAGCGCATGGAGGCGCGTACCGTCGCCGAGCTGATGTATCTGGCGGCCGGCGCCGCGAGAGCGGTCGACACGCCGCCGGCCGAGCAATGGCCAAAGGGGTAGTGCGGGGCAAGAGGCCACCGTCGGAAGGTTGATGCAGCGAACGCGGGCGCGCTCCTTCTTGTGATGCCCTTTTCTGCAAGCCCGACCCACGCAATGCGCCGCTTTGCGAGGTGCGGCTGGCCTGCCTACACTCGGGTGGCCCGCTACGGGGGCCATGGAGGCCGGCAGATGAGCATCTCGCACTTGATCCGCGTTCCAGCGCTGCATCTCGCAAGTTTGTTCTTCGTTCTCATCGCACCCGTGGCGCAGGCACAGTCGCGCATGAGCCCCGCCGAGGCTGCGCAGCTCTACACGGCAGCGGGCTTCCAGATCGTTGGCAATCGCCCGGCGAACCGCTGCGGCGCGCCAGCAAAGCCGCGCGTCACCTTCGTCGACATCAACGGCGACAAGCGGCCCGAAGCCTTGTTCATCGATGCCGACACTGCCTGCTACCGGCCATCGGGCCGCTACTACGCGGTGCTGGTGAAGGAGGGCGCGGGCTGGCGAGCGATCACGAGCGGCGACGGCGCGATCCAGGCGCTTGCGTCGCGCACCAGCGGCTGGCTCGACATGCGCGTGAGCGACGCAGGCTGCAACAAGCAACTTGCCTACGACGGGCGGGCCTACGTGGACACGACCGACTGCTCCGGTCGCGCGCTCGCTGCCGCCGCTTCGCACGCCGCGCCGACGGCGCCAGCTGCACGAACTGCTGAGCGCACATCGCAAGCTTCGGCTGCCGGGTCGGCGGCGACGCCTGCCCCGCCCGTGGCCCCGTCGAAATTGTCATCAGCAGACGAAACAGCTGCCTTCAAGGCCGCGGGCCTGGCCAAGCGCGGCGGCAAGTGGCAAAGCGACTGCGGCGACCCCGGCACGGCGAGCTACCAGGCCGGGCGCATCGACCAGGTCGTGGACGCGAACGGCGACGGTCTGCCCGAAGCGGTGATCGACGAAGGTTCGGTCTACTGCTACGGTGGCGCCGAGCACGGCTACTGGGTCGTCAGCAAGACCCCCAGTGGTGCATGGAAGCTCGTGACGAGCGGTAGCGGTTCGGTCGAGTTCCTGAAGACCAAGGGAGCCGATGGCTGGCCCGACATCAGCGTCGGCGGGCCGGGCTTCTGTTTCCCTGTCGAGCGCTGGAACGGCAAGGAATACAAGCTGCAGCGCTGGGAATACGAGGGCAAGGCCTGTAAGCCTCCGCGCTGAGGGGTCAGGCCGCGGCTGGCATATGGAACTGCTGGACGACGCCATGCCACCAGCCCTCGGTGACCTGCAACTCGACGTATGCGCCTGAGGTGACTTTCTCGATGACGCACCGCCAGAAGGCCTGCGCCGCCAGGTTGAGCGGCATTTGACCCACCTCCCATGCGCCCGGGTGGCTGCGAAGAACATGCGTCGCTAAAGCGCACCCTGCGCCAGAACGCCGGAAGCGCTTCAGGACGAAGAACTGCTCCATCCAGTGGCCTTCCTTTCGAGTGACGATTGCTGGCGCTACCAGTGCGAAACCCAGGTACTGCGAACCGACAAGTGCCACGTGTGCGTGGAACCGTTCATCCTGCCTGTGGCGTTCCAGGTCGTAGCCGTACTTCGCCTCGGCGTCCGCGTCTTGCGGCCAGATGTCCGACAGCTCGTATTGATACAGCTCCAGCATCTGTTGCAGCGCCGGAAAGTCATGCGGCTGGGCTTTGCGGAGTTCGAGGACCATAGATGCTGGGTTCTGCGGTCTGGCGTAATGGCTAGCAGGGAGAGCGAGATGCACACTGCCCACCTACAGTTGAGCAAGTGCAAGCTTGACGAGTTCGGCCACACGATGAACTTCCTCGGCACTGTGGAAACGCACCTCGATCCATTGCGAGCCGAGGGCTCGTGTTGGATGTTGCTCCGACCGGACCGGATGCGATAGACCAAGTTCCTTGATGATCTTTCGAGTGAGACGAAGGTCGATTTCGTTGTCGTGGTGGAAGTGTGCGAATTCCTTGCCCTTGTAGAACAGCGCCGTACCTCCCGCAACCTTTGACGATTGCGAAGAGAACCCTTCGATTGGCGCTAGCAGTGTCAGAAGCTGCTGCTTGAGTGACGACATGGCAATCTTGCCGTTCGATGAAAAGCGATGGGTTTTGAGCGACGGGTGAGGATACGAGACGCCTTATTCATCGCGGCGGTTCACGCCAGCCCCGTCTGCACCGCGTGCGCCGGCATCTCGACGCGGGGTTGCGCCTTCCAGCCTTTCTTGCTCTGCTCGGCGACAACGTTGGTGTAGATGCCGCCGCGCACATACCAGCGCGCGCTGACGCGGATGAAGCGCGGTGCGCAGACGCGCACGATGTCGGCGAGGATGTCGTTCGTCACCTTCTCGTGGAAGGCGCCTTCGTTGCGATAGCTCCACATGTACATCTTCAGGCTCTTCAACTCCACGCAGAGCTTGTCGGCCACCATGTCGATCGTGATGTGCGCGAAATCGGGCTGGCCGGTGAGCGGGCAGTGGCAGGTGAATTCGGGAATCTGGAACTGGATCGCGTAGTCCCGTTCGGGCGCCGGATTCGGGAACACTTGCAGTTCCTTGCTCGGCGCAGACGGCGGCGTCGCGGGCACCTCGCGCTGGGTCGGGGCGGGTGCGTCAGGCGTTTTGCGATGGGTTTTCTTGGCCATTGAAATGAGTCTTTCCTGAGTGCGGCCAGGGCGGTGCCGGCGAGGGCCCGATGCTATCATCGAGGCACTCGAAAGCACCCCGAAAGCGGGCGTTTTCTCAATCAGATCAACGACTTGCAAGCGCGCCGCCAGCCTTCGCGAGCGCGCCACCGGCCCCTCCCTCATGCGCCTGAATTCGATCAAGCTGTCCGGTTTCAAGTCCTTTGCCGAACCCACGAACTTCCAGTTGCCGGGCCAGCTCGTCGGAGTTGTCGGGCCCAACGGTTGCGGCAAGTCCAACATCATGGACGCGGTGCGCTGGGTCCTCGGCGAGAGCAAGGCGAGCGAGCTGCGCGGCGAGTCGATGCAGGACGTGATCTTCAACGGCTCAGGGCTGAGGAAGCCCGCTGGCCGCGCGAGTGTCGAACTCGTCTTCAGCAACGAGGACGCGCGTGCCGGCGGGCAGTGGAACCAGTTCACCGAGATTGCGGTCAAGCGCGTGCTGACGCGCGACGGCACGTCGAGCTACTACATCAACAACCAGCCGGTGCGCCGGCGCGACGTGCAGGACGTGTTCCTCGGAACCGGCCTCGGCCCGCGCGCCTACGCGATCATCGGCCAGGGCACGATCAGCCGGATCATCGAGAGCAAGCCCGAGGAGTTGCGCCTGTTTCTCGAGGAAGCGGCCGGCGTCTCGAAGTACAAGGAGCGCCGCCGCGAGACCGAGAACCGGCTGAAGGACACGCGCGAGAACATGACGCGCGTCGAGGACATCCTGCGCGAGTTGAACGCGAACCTCGACAAGCTCGAAACCCAGGCCGAGGTGGCGTCGCGCTACCGCGCGCTGCAGGACGAAGGCAGCCTGAAGCAGCACCAGCTCTGGTTCCTCAAGCACCGCGACGCGGCGCTCGAGGAAGAGCGCGTCAAGCGCGAAGTGATGGAGGCGGCGAACGCGCTCGAAGGGCGGCTCGCCGAGCTGCGTCATGTCGAGGCGGAGCTCGAGGCCCTGCGCCAGGCCCACTACGCGGCGAACGACGAGATGCACGCCGCGCAGGGACTGCTCGCCGAAGCGTCGCTCGAAGTGAGCCGCCTCGAAGAGCGCATCCGCTACGTCGTCGAAGGGCGGCAAAAGGTTGAACGGCGACTGGCGGAACTCAAGGCGCAGAGCGAGCGCTGGGGCGAGCAGCAGTCGCAAGCGACACAGGAACTCGAACGCGTGGCGAGTGAGATCACCGCTGCCGGTGAGCAGGGCCAGACGCTCGCTGCGCGTGCCGAAGCGCATGCCGCCGGTCTACCGGCGGCGCAAGAGGCCCTGCGCACGGCGCAGGAGCGCAGCAACGAACAGCGCGGTGTCGTCGCGCTGGTGCAGCAGCAGATTCAGGTGCTCGCCGCCGAGTCACGCAGCGTCGGGGAGCAACTGCGCCAGCTCGGTGCGCGCCGCGATCGCCTCGCGGGCGAGAACAAGTCGCTCGCGACACCCGACGATGGACGGCTCGCCGCGCTGCGGGCCCGCCATGACGCTGCGCAGGCGTCGCAGAAGGAAGCCGACGCGCAGGTCGAGGCCTTCAACGAACAGTTGCCGTCGCTGGAAGCGGACCGTCGCGCCCGGCAGGAGCAATCGAACCAGGAGGCGGCGCGGCAGGCGGACTTGAGCGCGCGCCTTGCCGCGCTGCGCGCGTTGCAGGAGAAGGTGCAGACGGAGGGCAAGCTCAAGCCGTGGCTCGCCAAGCACGGGCTCGACGGCTTGCAGGGCCTGTGGACGCGCGTCCACATCGAGCCGGGCTGGGAGCCCGCGCTGGAGGCCGCACTGCGCGAGCGGCTGAACGCGCTCGCCGTCGGCCGCATCGAGACGGTGCGCGCTTTCGCCGAGGATGCGCCACCCGCGCGGCTCGCGTTCTACACGGCGCCCGACAGTGCGACCTTCGACAACACAAGCGCGAGCACGCACCACACGCTTGCCAGGCTTGCCGACAAGCTTCGGCTCGGGGATAGCGGCCTCCAGGCGCTGCTCGGCGACTGGCTCGAGGGCGTCTACACCGCGCCGACGATCGACGAAGCGCTTGCTGCGCGCGGCAAGCTCACGCACGGCGAGGTGATCATGACCGCGGCCGGCCATGCCGTGAGCCAGCACGCGGTGAGCTTCTATGCCCCTGATTCCGAGCAGGCCGGCATGCTCGCACGCGCGCAGGAGATCGAGAACCTCGTCCTTCAGCTTCGCGCGCAGACGGTGATGGCCGACGAATCGCGCGCGGCGTTGGTTCGCAGCGAGGCTGCGCTGACCGAGTCGACGCAGCGGCTCACGCACGCGCGGCGCGAAGCGGCCGAGATGCAGACGCGCGCGCATCAGTTGCAGGTCGAACTGCTGCGCGAGACCGAGCAGGCGCAGGCGGCACTCGCACGTCGCGACCGACTCGCGTCCGAACTCGTCGAAGTCGATGCGGAGCTTGCGGTGCTGAACGACAGGCGAATCCAAGGCGAGTCGCGCTTCGAGGAGCTCGACATGCAACTCGGCACCACGCAGGAGCGCCACGCCGAGCTCGACGAAGTCGTGATCGCCGCCGAACACGCGCTCACGGCGGCGCGCGAGCAGCAACGCACGATCGAGCGCGAAGCGCAGGAGGCTCAGTTCAGCGTCCGCTCGCTCGCCGCGCGGCAGGGCGAACTGCAGCGCAGCATCGCCAATGCGGCCGAGCAGTTGCAGGCGGCCGAGGTGTCGGCGGCCCAGCTGCGCGTCGAGCTGGAGACGCTCGACGATGCCTCCGAGCAGGCCGGCTTGCAGCAGGCGCTTGCGCTGCGCGTCGAACGCGAGGCGGCGCTGGGCAGCAAGCGCGGCGCCTGCGACGAACTGAGTGCGAAGCTGCGCCACGCCGACGAGCAGCGCATGGGCTTCGAGCGCAGCGTGCAGCCGCTGCGCGACGCGATCGTCAAGCTGCAGCTCGAGGAGCAGGCCGCGTCGCTTGGCGGCGCCCAGTACCTCGAGCAGCTCACGCAGGCGCAGGTGGACCGCGACGCGCTCGCGAAGACGATCGCCGATGGCAGCGTCAAGCTCGCGGGGCTGCAGGGGGAGATCGACCGCATTCATCGCGAGGTCGAGGCGCTCGGCGCGGTGAACCTTGCTGCACTCGAGGAGCTGACGAGTTCGCGCGAGCGCAAGACCTTCCTCGATGCCCAGATGGCCGACCTGCAGGACGCGATCGGCACGCTCGAAGACGCGATCCACAAGATCGACCTCGAGACGCGCGATCTGCTCGCCACCACCTTCGAGGCCGTCAACGGTCATTTCGGGCGCATGTTCCCGGTACTCTTCGGTGGCGGCACGGCCCGCCTCGTGATGACGGGCGACGAGATTCTCGATGCCGGCGTGCAGGTGATGGCGCAGCCGCCGGGCAAGAAGAACAGCTCGATCCACCTGCTTTCGGGCGGCGAGAAGGCGCTCACCGCGATCGCACTCGTGTTCGCGATCTTCCAGTTGAACCCGGCGCCGTTCTGCCTGCTCGACGAAGTGGACGCGCCGCTCGACGACGCGAACACGGACCGCTACGCTGCGCTCGTGAAAGAGATGTCGCAAGGCACGCAGTTCCTCTTCATCAGCCACAACAAGATCGCGATGGAAATGGCAGAGCAGCTGATCGGCGTGACGATGCAGGAGCAGGGCGTCTCGCGCATCGTCGCAGTCGACATGCAGGCGGCGGTCGACATGGCGGAAGCAGCCTGATGAACGACCTCACGGTGGCGCTCGCGATCGTCGGCGGCGTTGCGCTCGCCGGTGTGCTCGCGCACGGCGCGTGGCAGGCGCGGCGAGCCGGTCCGCGCCGGGCAACGCCCTCGGCCATGCCGCCGGCACGCGAGCAGCAGCTCGAGCCGGTGTTAACCGACGCCGAGTGCTGGCAGCGACCGGAGTGACGAGGGTCCCGATCTGACTCTGCCGCGCACCGCGGTACGGCGAAGCCCGGCGCGCCTCGATGCACTGATTGACGCCATCGCGACGCTCAAGCCCGAAGCACCCGAACTCGGTTTTTCGGGCGCGCTCGTGCTGATGCATCTGCCACCCACGCGCCGCGTCGGTAGCAAGCCGCTGGCGATCGAGGGGCTCGATGCGCAAGGCGGCGATTGGGAGCCGATCAGCGCCGATGCGACCTACAGCGCGCTGCAGGTTGGCGTGCTGCTCGCGAACCGCACCGGCGCCTTGAACGAGATCGAGTACTCCGAGTTCGTGCAGCGCGTGCAGACGCTTGCCGACGCGATCGGCGCGATCCCGGATGCGCCCGACATGCTCGATGTGGTGGCGCGCGCACGCGAACTCGACGCCTTCGCCTCCGCGCACGACGCGCAGCTCGCGTTGCACCTGCGGGCGCGCGGCGCAGCCTGGTCGCTCGGCTATCTGCAGCAACATGCGCTGCGCCATGGCTTCGTGCCCGGAGCCATACCGGGCCGACTCGTGCTGGCATCACCCGACGAGGGTGCGCCGCCGGTGCTGGTGCTCTCGTTCGATGCGCAGGCGGCGCTTGCCGATCAGCCTGAACTTGCAGCGCTGCGTGACGTGACCTTGAGCTTCGACGTCGCGCAGACGCAAGCGTCCCACGAACCCTTCGCAGCCTGGCAGGCGAGTGCCGGCGCGCTCGCGGCTGACATGGACGCCGTGCTCGTCGATGACAACGGCAGGCCGTTCGGCGTCGAGTCGTTCGCGAGTGTCGGCGCCGAGCTCGAGCGCTTGTACGCCGCGCTCGCCGAGCGCGATCTCGAGGCCGGGTCTCCCGCTGCGCGGCGCCTGTTCAGCTGATCGGCGGCACACCGCCTGCGGGCCAGGCTTCATTCGCACACGTGCGAACATGATTCAGTGCTTCTCGCCCCGGGAACGCGAATTGCCCAGTTGCTGTGCCCCCTGTCGGGTGGCGTGGTCGAGGGCGATGGGCGGGCGAGTCCGGTCCCCGACTTCCTGTTTCACGGTGCCCGTGGCGCCGTTTCGAGGCGGAAGATGCAATGTGGTGGCGAGCCTGCCGGCGACACGCAAGGGCGGCGCAGTGGGCCAGTGCCATGCTGCCCGCGATCGTTGCTGGCGGCCCGGGTTTCGCGGCTGCCGCCGAAGCCGGTGCCCTGCCAGAAACAGTGCACGTGCGGCAGGATCCCTTCGACCGATTGCGCAAGCTCGACGCGCACCGCATCGCGAGTTCGGCTTCCTCGCTGCCGGCGCTGCGAACCTGCAACGCTGATGAGCGCGAGGCGTCGGTCCATGCGCTGCTGCTGGCCGGGCCGTCGAGTGCTTCCGAAGATCTGGGAACCGGCCCCTTCGAGTTGATCGACCCGCGCTACCGCGGTCAGCTCGACAGCACTTTGCGATTCGGCTGCGGCTTTGCGCAGTTTGCCGTGCAGCGTCAGGTGGCGGCCCATGGCGACTTCTGGTCCAGCGATGGCAGCGCGCTGGGCTGGCAGCTCGGCGAACACTGGCAAGTCGCCGTGGGGCGGATTTCAAGGCAATGGGGTCCAGGGTGGGATGGCAGCCTGATCCTCGGTTCGGCCGCCCGGCCGATCGACAGCGTATCCATCGAGGTGCGAAGCGGCTCGCTCGCCGACTCGAAGTACTGGCACTGGCTGGGGGAGGTGCAGTTCAGCGGCTTCGTCGGCAAGCTGGAATCGCAGCGCAACGACTACAACTCGCCGCGGCTGTACGGCGCGCGGGTGGTCATCAGGCCCATCCCTTCACTGGAGATCGGGGCTTCGCGCACGGGCCAACTGGGCGGAGAAGGCCGCAGCGAATCCTTGAGGACATATCTGCAGGCCTTCCTGGGCCGGGACAACCACGTCGATGCCAACGGTGACGGCGGCAGCCAGCCCGGCAATCAGCTCGGTGGCTTCGATCTGCGGTGGTCGCTGGCGCAGTGGCTGCCGGGCATTGCGCTGTACGGGCAGATGATCGGCGAGGACGAGTCGGGCAGGCTGCCCAGCAAGTACATGTATCTGGCCGGGGCCGAATGGCGGCACGCGCATGGACTCGTCTTCGCGGAGTGGACCGACACCGTCGCCGGTTCGCCGGGCGTGGCCTACAACCACCATGTGTACACGGACGGCTACCGGTATCGGGGCAGCCCGCTCGGCCACTGGGCCGATGGTGATTCGCAGCTGTGGGCCTTCGGCGCATTGATGCCGTCGCTGTTCGGCGGCGAGGCGCTGGCTGTGCTGCGCGTTGGCAAGCTCAACCGCAGCGGCGTCAACCCGACCTGGCCGACGGCCGATCTGGTGGGCGGCAGTCTGCAATGGCGAACGATGATCGGGCCATCACTGCGCCTGAGCGTGGCGGTGGACGCGCAGCGACTGTCCGGAGATTTCGACGATGCCGTCTCGCGCCGGAGCCTGGACGCGCGTTTGCAGGTGGAAGGGTGGTGGCCTTGATGGGAAGCTTGCGAGCCGCCCGGTGCGGCGCGTCAGGGTCTGGGGATTTCACACGCCGTCGAGCGCGGCCACGACGCGCACCGGTTCGCGCATCAGCACGAACTCCTCGGCCGCGGTCGGGTGCAGTGCGATCGTTCGATCGAATTGCGCCTTGGTTGCGCCGCAACTCAATGCCACCGCGAGGCTTTGCACAATCTCCGCCGCATCGGTGCCGAGCATGTGCACGCCGAGCACGCGATCGTCCTGCGCGTCGACGAGCAACTTCATGTAGCTGCGCTCGTGGCCGCCGAAGAAGGTCTGGCGCATCGGACGGAAGTCGGCCTCGAAGACCTTCAGCGCGTGGCCGGCTTGCCGGGCCTGTAACTCCGTCGGCCCGACGAGTCGCGATCGGCGGCAACATGAAGACAGCGCTCGGGACGAGGCTCAAGTCCACCTCGCGTGGCGTATCGCCGAACAGCGAATCGGCGAGGGCGCGGCCCTCGGCGATCGCGACCGGCGTCAGGTTCCGGTGGTCCGTCACGTCGCCGATGGCGTAGACGCCCTGTGCCGACGTGTGACGGCGCGCATCGACCGGCACCGCGCCGTTGGCGCCCAGCGCAATGTCGAGCGTTTCGAGGCCGAGCTTGGCCGTGCTCGGTCGCCGCCCGGTGGCGTTCAGCACGAAGGCGAACGTGTGCGCATCGCCGTCGCCGAACTGGAGCCTGAGTTGACTGCCGGCAGGTTCGATGCGCGTCGGCGCAGCGCCGGGATGCAAGATGACGCCGGCCTCCCTCAACGCGGCGGCTGCGCGCCGTCGCAGGTCGTCGTCGAAGCCGCGCAGCGGCCATTCACTGCGATAGAAGAGGCTCACCTCGACGCCGAGCCGGGCCAGGATGCTCGCGAACTCGATCGCGATGAAACCGCTGCCGATCACCGCCGCGCACTCGGGCAGTTCGGTCAGATCGAGCAGATCGTCGGACACTGCGCAGTGCTCGATGCCGGGGATGCTGTCGCGCACCGGCGCTGCGCCGGTCGCGATCAGCAGGTGGCGCGCCGTCAGCGTGCGATCGCCGATGACGACATGATGCGGCTCGACGACGCGCGCCCAGCCCTCCACCAGCTCGACGCCGCTGGTTGCGAGCAACTGTCGATAGACGCCTTCGAGGCGTGCCGTCTCGGCCGCCTTGGCGGCCGCCCAGCGTGGCATGTCGAAGCGCGACGCGCCAATCGACCAGCCATAGCCCTCGGCCTCGCGCAGCGCGTCTCCGTACTGCGCCGCATACATCATGAGCTTCTTGGGCACGCATCCGCGAATCACGCAGGTGCCGCCGACGCGGCTGCCTTCGATGATGGCGACCTTCGCGCCAAGCGCCGCCGCGCGGCGCGAGGCGGCGACGCCGCCCGAGCCGGCACCGAGGGTGATGAGGTCGTAGTCGTACTTCAAGGTCGCTTTCCCGAATGCGTCTGGGTGATTGGCCGCGGCGCGCCGACGCTGTTGGACAATGTCGCACATGCCGTCCGACCCTGCAGCCTCGCCCGCCGACGACCTTGCCGCGGACCCGGCCGCGCGCGCCGAGGCGCTGCGGGACCGGCTGCGCTACCACGCACAACGTTACTACGTGCAGGACGCCCCCGAGATTCCGGATGCCGAGTACGACCGGATGTTTGCCCAGCTGCAGGCAATCGAGGCTGCCCATCCCGAGTTGCTGACACCGGACTCGCCGACGCAGCGCGTGATCGGCAGCGTGCTCGAAGGCCTCGCGCCGGTGCGGCATGCGGTGCCGATGCTCTCGATCCGCACCGAGACAGACACCACGCCGGGCGGTGCGATCGCGTTCGATGCCCGTGTGCGGCGCGAGCTTGAGCTCCCGGCCGATGCGCCCGCAATTGCGTACGCCGCCGAACTCAAGTTCGATGGTCTGGCGATCAACCTGCGCTACGAGGACGGCGTGCTCGTGCAGGCGGCGACACGCGGCGACGGTGAAACCGGCGAGGACGTGACGCACAACGTGCGCACGATCGGTCAGATCCCGCTGCGCCTCAACGGCAAGCCACCACCGCTGATCGAGATCCGCGGCGAAGCCTACATGCGGCGCGACGATTTCGAGCGCCTGAACGAGCGCCAGCGCGCGAAGGACGGCAAGACCTTCATCAACCCGCGCAATACGGCGGCCGGTGCGATCCGCCAGCTCGACCCGAAAGGCTTGGCCGACAAGAAGCTGAGCTTCTTCGCGTACGGTCTTGGCGACGTCCAAGGCTGGGCGCAGCCGCCTACGCACAGCGCGACGCTGGACGCGATCGCCGCCTTCGGTTTGCCCGTGTGCACCGATCGCGCGGTGGTTCTGGGCGCGGAGGGACTGGTTGCGTTTCACGCCGAGATGGGAGCCAAGCGCGACGCGCTTGCCTTCGACATCGATGGCGTCGTCTACAAGGTCGATTCGATCGCATTGCAGAAGCGTCTCGGATTCGTGACGCGCGAGCCGCGCTGGGCGGTGGCGCACAAGTACCCGGCGCAGGAGCAGATGACGCGGCTGAACGCGATCGAGATCCAGGTCGGCCGCACCGGCAAGCTCACGCCGGTCGCCAAGCTCGAACCGGTGTTCGTCGGCGGCACGACGGTCTCGAATGCAACGCTGCACAACCTGTTCGAGCTGCGCCGCAAGGGTGTTCGCATTGGTGACACGGTGATCGTGCGGCGCGCGGGTGACGTGATTCCCGAAGTCGTCGGTCGCGTGCCCAGTGTTCGCGCAGGCTATGTGCCCAACTTCCGCATGCCGCGTGACTGCCCGGTCTGTGGCAGCCGCGTGTTGCGCGAGAAGGGCGGCATCGACCACCGCTGCACCGGTGGCCTGTTCTGCGCCGCGCAGCGCAAGCAGGCGATCCTGCACTTTGCGGGCCGGCGCGCGATGGACATCGAAGGCCTGGGTGACAGGCTCGTCGATCAACTGGTGGATGGTGGCCTGATCCGCACGCTGCCTGAGCTCTACAAGCTCGGCGTGGCCAAACTCGCAGCGCTCGAGCGCATGGCGGACAAGAGCGCGCAAAACCTCGTCGGTGCGTTGGAGGCGAGCAAGCGCACGACGCTTGCGCGCTTCCTCTACGCACTCGGCATCCGGCAGGTCGGCGAGGCGACCGCCAAGGATCTGGCGAAGCACTTCGGTGCACTGGATCGCATCATGGATGCAAGCATCGAGCAGTTGCTCGAAGTCCGCGACGTCGGCCCGATCGTGGCACAGAGCATCCGCACCTTCTTCGAGCAGCCGCACAACCGCGAGGTGGTCGAGCAGCTGCGTGCCTGCGGCATCGAGTGGGACGAGCACGACGGTGCGGTTGCTACGGTGCCTCAGCATCTGAGTGGCCGTGTGTTCGTGCTCACCGGTTCGCTCCCGACGCTGTCGCGCGACGCGGCGAAAGCGTTGATCGAGGCGGCCGGTGGCAAGGTCGCGGGTTCAGTGTCGAAGAAGACGAACTTCGTTGTCGCCGGCGAGGATGCCGGCAGCAAGCTCGAGAAGGCCCGTGCGCTGGGTTTGGAGGTGATCGGCGAGGCAGAGTTGTTGTCGATGCTTGAGGATCGCGCTGCATCGCAGGGCGGGGCGCGGCCTTGATTTCGTCGTACGCACGCAGGGCCGTGCTCGTCGCCATTGCCGGGACGAGCCTGACGCGCGTGTTCGCGCAGGCATCCGCGCCGCGCGCGTCCACACGAGACATGCGTGGCGACGATCCCGGGCTGCTGCGGTTCGAGAGCGCACTCGAGCAGCAACTCGCGCGCGGCAAGGATGCGCTGCCGCTGCCGTGGCGCGAGACGATCCTGAAACCCGACACCGCGCGCCTCGTCTGGCGCCCGCGAACCTTGCCCTCGCCGGCGGGTGCGGGCGGCTTTCGCGCCGCGATCGATCCGCCGACGCGCTGGTACTACGTCGCGTGGACTGGTGGCGCGGGCGCGCCGCTGACGCTTTATGGCCCCCTCGAGGAGGGCGCCAAAGGGGCTTTCGTCGATGCGCTCACGGCTGCGGCGCCGGCTGCCAGTGCGTTGCAGCCTTCAACTCAGGCGGCAAAGAAGCCCAGCGGCAAGAGCAAGTCAGAGGCGAAACCCAAGCCCCGATCGACGTCCAGCTCGAAGAGCAAGGCCACGACCAAGACCCGCTGACTCGGTTGCTTTGGCATGATCGCGCTTTCAACGCGCAGGGGTTGCATCATGGCGGTTCGGGAAATCCTCAAGATGGGCGACGCGCGGCTGCTGCGCATCGCGCAACCGGTCGAACGTTTCGACACCGCCGAGTTGCACGCGCTCGTTGCCGACATGTTCGACACCATGGAGGCGGCGCGCGGCGCGGGGCTGGCGGCTCCGCAGATCGGCGTCGATCTGCAACTCGTGATCTTCGGCTTCACGCACAGCGAACGCTACCCTGACGCGCCGGCCGTGCCGCGCACCGTGCTCGTCAATCCGCGCATCGCGCCGCTCGGCGATGAAGAAGAACTCGGCTGGGAAGGCTGCCTCTCGGTGCCAGGCCTGCGTGGGCAGGTGCCGCGCTTCTCGCGCATTCGATACACCGGCTTCGATCCGCTCGGGGCGCCGATCGAACGCGAAGCGGACGGTTTTCACGCGCGCGTCGTGCAGCACGAATGCGATCACCTGATCGGGCGCCTGTACCCGACGCGCATGCGTGACATGACGCAGTTCGGTTTCACCGAGGTCCTGTTTCCCGACCTTGGAGACGTTGGCGATGATTGAGGCCCTTGTTCTGTGCACCGAACGCGCTGACCTCGCCGAGCGTGTCGAGCAATTCCTCGCAAAGAACCTGAAGTAGTTGCACGCGTCTTGCTGGCACGACCGTGCCACTGCTACTTCAGCATCGGCTTCAACCCCACCCACGCGCTTCCAAGCAGCAGCGCCTGCGCCTGTTCGTTCGGGTGGATGCGGTCGGCCTGGAAAAGCGAAGCGGCGTTGGGCGCGTCGGCGATGCCCTTGAAGAAGAAGGCCACAAGCCCGGCGCCCTGATCCTTCGCGACATCGACGTACATCGCGGCGAAGTCCTGGTTGTACTTGCGGCCGTAGTTCGGCGGCACCTGCATGCCGAGCAGGAGGACCTTCGCGCCGACACCCTTCGCTGCGCGCGTCATTTCCTCCAGGTTCGCCTTCGTCATCGCGAGCGGCAGGCCGCGCAGCGCGTCGTTGCCGCCGAGTTCGATGATCACGTACGTCGGCTTGTGCTTTTCGAGCAAGGCCGGAAGGCGCGACAGGCCGCCCGAGGTCGTGTCGCCACTGATGCTCGCGTTGATGACTTCGACGCCCAGTTTCTCGCCGCGCAGCTTCTTGTCAAGGAGCGCCACCCAGCCGCTGCCTCGCTCCAGGCCGTACTCGGCCGAGATACTGTCGCCGACGACAAGCAGTCGCTTTGCCGGCGCTTCGCTTCTTGCGGGCTTTGCCGCAAGCCACGACGCGCCCGCCAGCCACAGGCTACAGTGCGCGCCAAAGCCTCTCCGATTCATCCTCACCGGCAATCCTCATGTCCGAAGCCATCATCTCCGTCGAGCACGTCACCAAGCAGGTGCGCGACTCGACGGGCACGTTGACGATTCTCCACGACATCGATTTCGCGCTCGATGCGCGTGAAGCGGTCGCGATCGTCGGCGCATCCGGTTCGGGCAAGAGCACGCTGCTTGCAATCATCGCCGGGCTCGACACACCGACCTCCGGCACGGTCCGCGTCTGCGGCGTCGATCTGTTCACGATCGACGAGGACGCGCGCGCTGCAGTGCGGGCCCAGCATCTGGGCTTCGTGTTCCAGAGCTTTCAACTGCTCGCCAACCTGAACGCGCTCGAGAACGTGATGCTGCCGCTCGAGCTGCAGGGGCGCAGCGATGCGCGCGCGCAGGCTACCGAAATGCTGCGTCGCGTCGGCCTTGGCGAGCGGCTGTCGCACTATCCGCGGGTGCTCTCGGGCGGGGAGCAGCAGCGCGTTGCGCTGGCGCGCGCCTTCGTCGTGCGGCCGGCGGTGCTGCTGGCCGACGAGCCGACCGGCAGCCTCGACTTCGCGACCGGCGCGACGGTGATGGACCTGATGTTCGACCTCAACCGCGAAGCCGGCACGACGCTCGTGCTCGTGACGCACGACCGCGAAATTGCGTCGCGCTGCGAGCGGCAGCTTCGGATCGAGGCGGGGCGCGTCGAGACGTCGTTCGCCGTCGTCTGAGACTATGGCGGATGGTCGGTCGTCGCGCGACGGTCCGAATGGGACTGGGGCTGCTCCGGATCAGGTCGGGGTGCGGGTGCGGCGCGACTGCCGCGCGCCTCGATCGGTTCAGCTTCTGAAGCAGTTCGATCAACATCAATTGCTCGACGACGGTCAAGCGCCGCACACGCGATCCGCTCGCCTTCGATCAGCTCTCGGGTCGCTTTGGCGCCAACGCCGCGCCCTCGTCCGGTCGCGTGCAAATGCTGGCGCGGCCGTCGCTCGCGTTGCGCTCGCGCTTCGCAAGCCGTCGGCTTTCAAGCTTGTCGACGAACAGCGAGATGTTCGGTCGCGTCGACGCCGAGCCAGGACGCGAGCTTTGCAGGCGAGATTCCCGGGTTCTCCTTGATCAGCATGAGGATCGTGTACTCGACCGGGCGAAGATCGAGCGCCGTCCTGACGACTGGGTCGAAGACGCCGAACGTGACGATCGCCGCTTGGGCAAGCTGATAGCCGAGGACATGGTGGAGCGTCACGCCGTCTTCCGCGTTGACGGGCGGTTCAGGCGTCGAAGAGCGGGGGAGGCGTTTCACGATTGCATCGGGCGGAAGTTGATTCGAACTGTCTGCATGCTCTTTCAAGGCGGTGTGGGCGCAGGCAGCCTGTCGAAGGCAGAACTGTAGTGCTTGCGCGTTCGGACCGGGGATCGGCCGCAGCGGTCTGTGGTGAACGCCTGAGACCAATAGCGACATAATGTAACCAGAGGAGGGGCTTTAGATCTGTGGAAACATAGGGATAGCACCTATGTTGTGCATATCAGATGGTTTCTAAACTGAACTATCTGCCGGGATTGCACAGATGCGAGGCCAGCGGCAGAACGCCAACTTTAGGAGCACACCATGGGATATCACCCGCTTCGCGCCGCAGTCGCGATCACCAGCCTCACTTCCCTTCTCGTGGGTTGTGGAGGGAGCGACGACACGCTGCCGCAGCTGCCCCCGGCAAGCGGCGCGACGTTGTCGTCGTGCAGCGACCTGGCGAGCAAGATCGTGATTCCGGATACGACGATCACCGCGGCCAATGCGATCGCTGCAGGCACCCTGATGGTCGCTGGCCAGCCCGTTCCCGCCCATTGCCAGATCCTCGGGTCCATGCATCAGCGGGTCAGCTCGGTGGACGGCAACAGCTATGCGATCGGCTTCGAGATGCGCCTGCCGAACGACTGGAACGGCCGCTTCTTCTACCAGGCGAATGGCGGCATCGACGGCAGCGTCGCCACCGCGCTCGGCGGCGTGAACGGCGGGCCGGGATTGACGAGCGCGCTCAGCATGGGCTTTGCCGTGATCAGTTCCGACGCCGGCCACAGCGGATCGCTCGGCCCGTTCTTTGGCCTCGACCCGCAGGCGCGGCTCGACTATGGCTACCAAGCGGTGGGGTCGCTCACGCCAATGGCGAAGGAAGCGATCCGTGTCGCCTATGGCAAGGGGCCCGATCGTTCGTACATCGGGGGATGCTCGAATGGGGGGCGGCACACGATGGTGGCGGCGGCGCGCTATGCGGACGACTATGACGGCTACCTCGTCGGCGACCCGGGCTTCCGGCTGCCGCTCGCGGCCATCGCGAACATGGCAGCAGCCCAGGGCTACGCTTCGGTTGCGTCCGACCCGAGCGACATCGGCACCGGCTACACGGCGCCGGAACAGGTGCTCGTCGCGAACGCCGTACTGGCGAAGTGCGACGCTCTCGACGGGGCGACCGACGGACTCGTGCAGAACACGGCCGCGTGCCAGGCGGCGTTCAACCTCGACCGCGATGTGCCGACCTGCCCAGGCGGCCGCGATGGGTCGTGCCTTTCGGCGGCGCAGAAGGCAGTGATCGGCAAGCGGTTCGCAGGCGTCACCGACAGCAAGGGCAACAAGTTCTACGCGAGCTTTCCATTCGACGCCGGCATCGGCAGCGGCAACACGCGATTCTGGAACTTCACGGCGCCGGTCGTGCTCGACTCGGGCGCAACGGCGTTCATCTGGCAGGTGCCGCCGGAGAGCCAGGCGGGCTTCAACGGACCCGTGTTCGCGCTGAGCGGCGACATCGACACCATGCTGGCGAAGATCCAAGCGACGAACGCGACCTACACCGAGAACGCGTTGTCGTTCATGACGCCGCCGAACCCGAGCGATCTGTCGAGGCTCAGGAATCGCGGCGCAAAGATGATGGTCTATCACGGGACCAGCGACCCCATCTTCTCGAGCGACGACACCACCGCCTGGTATGACTCGCTGCGCCTCGCAAACGCCGGCGATGCGAACCACTTCGCGCGCCTCTATCTCATCCCCGGGATGACGCATTGCTCGGGAGGGCCGGCGACGGATCAGTTCGACATGCTCACCTCGCTCGTCAATTGGGTAGAACAAGGCAAGGGGCCGGCCAGCGTGAAGGCCACGGCGCGCGGCCCCGGCAATGCAGCGGGTGCAAACGCCGACATTCCGGCGAACTGGTCACCGACGCGCAGCCGGCCGCTTTGCGCCTATCCGGCGGTTGCTCGCTACAAGGGGAGCGGCAGCATCGAATCGGCCGGAAGGTTCAGTTGTCAGTAGTATCGGCAGCGCGGATCGCACACGCGTGCGCCCGATGTCGAGCGCACGCTGGCGATAGACACCGACCGGCAGGCGCGTTTCGCGGCGCGCGACTGAAAGGGGCCAAAGATGAATCCAGCTGAACTCGTCGCGATCGACACCCACACGCACCTTGAGGTGTCGTGCCGCAACCCCTTCGACAGCTACGGCGAGGAGTACGACCGCGCGGCCGACAAGTACTTTCGCTCAAGCAGGCGCCCGACGATGGATGAAACCATCGCCTACTACCGCGAGCGCAAGGTGGGTTTCGTCAATTTCACGGTGGATGCCGAGTCGCAGCTCGGTCGGCGACGCATCAGCAACGAGGAGATCGCCGACGCCGCGCAGGCGAACCCGGACATCATGATTGCCTTTGCGAGCATCGATCCGCACAAGGGAAAGATGGGCGCGCGCGAGGCCCGCCGGCTCGTCGAGGAGCACGGGGTGAAGGGGTTCAAGTTTCACCCCACGGTGCAGGGCTTCGAGCCCGCAGATCGCATGGCATGGCCCATCTACGAGGTGATTGCCGAGCACGCGTTGCCCGCGATCTTCCACAGCGGACACTCGGGCATCGGCTCGGGCATGCGCTGCGGCGGCGGATTGCGCTTGCAGAACAGCAATCCGATGCTCCTCGAGGATGTCGCCATTGCGTTCCCCGACATGCAGATCGTCATCGCGCACCCGAGCTGGCCGTGGCAGGACGAGGCGATCTCGCTCGCCATGCACAAGCCCAACATCTGGATCGACCTCTCGGGATGGAGCCCGAAGTACTTTCCGCCCCAGCTCGTGCAGTACGCCAACACGCTGCTGAAGGACCGCATTCTCTTCGGCAGCGATTTCCCGCTGATCACCCCCGATCGCTGGATGAAGGACTTTGACGAAGCCGGTTTCCGTGACGAAGTGAAGCCGCTGATCCTGAAGGACAACGCGGTGCGCCTGCTGGGTCTCGGCGCTGCCGTCTGAACTTCATCTCAACCAGCATCTTCTTCCACCCATGACGATGACCTTCATACCCGCTACCGGCCTGCTCGCCGAACTCGACATGCTGCGCGTTGGGCTTTCTGGCGCGGTCGCGCACATCGAACTGCATCGGCCGAACAAGCGCAACGCGATCAGCGACAAGATGCTCAAGCAGTTGCAAACGGCCCTCATCAACCTCCCCGCAGCGGTACGGGCGGCCGTGCTCAGCGGCGCCGGCAAGCACTTCTGCGCCGGCCTCGACCTGTCCAGCCTGAGCGAAAGCACGGTGGCCGAAGGCGTGCTGCACTCGCGCATGTGGCAGGGCGTGATGGACACGCTGCAGTTCGGTCGTTTCCCGATCGTCAGCGTGTTGCATGGTGCGGTGGTCGGCGGCGGACTCGAGATCGCCAGCTCCACCCACATCCGTGTTGCCGAAACCAGCACGTTCTACGGGCTGCCGGAAGGCCAGCGCGGCATCTTCGTGGGTGGCGGGGGATCAGCGCGCGTGCCGCGCCTCGTCGGTGTGGCCTGCATGACCGACATGATGTTGTGCGGCCGTGTGCTGGACGCGCAGGAGGGCTACCAGCGCGGCTTTTCGCAGTACGTCGTCCCTGATGGCGAGGGCTTCGCCAAGGCGTGCGAACTGGCGCAGAGAATCGCCGGCAACGCGCCGCTGTCGAATTTCGCGGTCACGCAGGCCCTGCCGCGGATCGCCGACATGCCGCAACCGGACGGACTGTTCGTCGAGTCGCTGATGGCCGCCATCGCCCAGGGTGACGAAGGCGCGAAGCAGCGCATGCGTGATTTCGTCGAGGGCCGGGCCGCGAAAGTGAGGCATCCGTCATGAATGCATCTGCCCAGTACCGGGCTGCCGAGTTCGGCGGGTGTGTCGCCGCGACGCTGGAGTCGCGCGCCGACGGCACGCAAATCCTTCGCTCGACCGAGCCGCTGCGCTGGTTTCCTGACCGGATATCCGATGCACTCGAGCAGTGGGCGCGCGAAGCGCCGGAACGCACCTTTGTCGCGAAGCGCGACGCGCGTGCACCCTGGAACGGTGACTGGCGCCGCATCAGCTATGCCGAGATGCTGGCTCGGGCGCAGGCGGTGGGGCAGGCGCTTGTGGATCACGGTCTGTCGGTGGACAGGCCGCTGGCGATCCTCTCCGACAACGATCTGGAGCATCTCACGCTCGCCCTGGCTGCGTTATGGGTCGGCGTGCCCTACGTGCCGGTATCACCCGCCTATTCGCTGGTCTCGAAGGACTACTCGAAGCTGCGCCACATTCTCGCGACGGTCACACCGGGCATGGTGTTCGCATCCTCGGCGCACTATGGCGATGCAATCGCGGCGACTGTGGCCGCCGACGTGCCGGTCGTGCTCACCGAGGGGACGATCGCCGGTCGCGATGTGGTGACCGTGGACGACCTGCTGGCAACGGCGCCGGCGGAGGGCGCGCGCGCAGCGCATGCGAAGGTCGGCCCCGACACGATCGCGAAATTCCTCTTCACCTCCGGCTCGACCAAGCAGCCCAAGGGCGTGATCAACACGCACAGGATGCTCTGCGCCAACCAGCAGATGCTGCGCCAGGTTTTTGCGTTCATGGTCAATGAGCCGCCGATACTTGTCGACTGGTTGCCGTGGAATCACACGTTCGGCGGCAATCACAACGTCGGCATCGTTCTCTACAACGGCGGCACCCTCTACATCGACGAAGGCAAGCCGACGCCCAAGGGCATGGCCGAAACGCTGCGCAACCTGCGCGAGATCTCGCCCACCATCTACTTCAACGTGCCCAAGGGGTTCGAGGCCATCGCAGACGCGATGGATAGCGATCCAGGCCTGCGCAGGTCACTGTTTGGACGCGTGCATGCATTCATGTTCGCCGGCGCCGGGCTCAGCCAGGCGGTGTGGGACAGACTCGACGCGCACGGGGTGGCCGAAGTGCGCGAACGCGTGCGTATCGTCACCGGCCTGGGCATGACTGAAACGGCACCGTCATGCATGTTTGCGGTCGGCACGGACACGCGCTCTGGCCACATCGGCCTGCCAGCGCCGGGCGTCGAAGTGAAACTGGTGCCCGACACCTCAGGGCAGCCGCACGGCAAGACGGAAGTGCGTTTTCGAGGCCCCAACGTAATGCCCGGCTACTGGCGTGCGCCGCAGGAAACGCAGGAGGCATTCGACGACGAAGGCTTCTACAAGACGGGCGACGCGGTGAAGTTCATCGACCCCGCGCAACCCGAGCGCGGTCTGGTGTTCGACGGCCGCATTGCCGAGGATTTCAAGCTCTCCACCGGCACCTTCGTCAGCGTCGGTCCGCTGCGCGCGAAGATCATCGCGATGGGCGATCCCTGCGTTCAGGACGCAGTCGTCACCGGGCTGAATCGCGACGAGATCGGGCTGCTGATCTTTCCCCGCGTCGACGACTGCCGTCGGCTCTCGGGATTGCCTGCGAACGTGCCTCTTCCCGACGTGTTGCACGACCCCAAAGTGCGCGCCTTCTTCCAGCGCCTGGCAGACGAGTTGTGGACGACGGGCACGGGGAGCGCCAGCCGCCCGGCTCGCATGCACGTGCTGGCCGAGGCGCCGTCGATCGACAAGGGCGAGATCACCGACAAGGGTTCGATCAATCAACGCGCCGTGCTGGCCACGCGCGCGGCGCTCGTCGACGCTCTGTATGAGGGCAAGATCAGCGATCCCTTCCTCATCCTGCCCCGCAAGGGCTGAGGCTGAACAGGAGCTTCCCGATGAACATGCAAGGACAGGCGGCGATCGTTACCGGTGGCGGGTCGGGGCTCGGTGAAGCCGTTGCTCGAGAGTTGGCGCGCCAGGGAGCAAAGGTCACTGTGTTCGATGTCAACGAGGCCGGCGCGCAGCGTGTCGCGAAAGACATCGACGGTCTGGGGATCCGGTGCGACGTCACCGACACGGCCTCCGTTGTCGCCGCGCTCGATGCAGGTGAGGCCGCGCACGGCACGGCGCGTATCGTGATGAACATTGCCGGTATCGGCGGTGCGAAGCGCGTGATTCAGAAGGATGGCTCGCCGGCGCCGCTCGAGGATTTCGAGCGCGTCATCCGCATCAATCTGATCGGCAGCTACAACGTGATCCGCCTCGCGGCAGCGCGCCTCGCCAAGGTCGAGGCGCTGGAGGATGGCGAGCGCGGTGTCGTCGTCAACACGGCTTCGGCGGCCGCGTTCGACGGTCAGGTGGGCCAGGAAGCGTATGCGGCGTCCAAGGGCGGCATCGTCAGCATGACGCTGCCCTTGGCCCGCGACCTCGCGCAGTGGGGCATCCGCGTCTGCACCATCGCGCCGGGGCTGTTTGCCACGCCCCTGCTGAAGCAGCTGCCTGAACCTGTCCAGCAATCGCTTGCCGCCGCGATCCCGTTCCCGAAGCGGCTGGGAAAGCCGGAGGAATTCGCGATGCTGGCGGCGCACATCGTCGCCAACGGTCACATGAACGGCGAAGTGATACGGCTGGATGGCGCGCTGCGGATGGCGGCGCGGTAGGCCCGACGCAGCCCGACGGCCTCAGTTCGAGAACTTGTAGTCGGTCTTGGCCTTGGCTCGGATCTCGTCGCGGAACTGCACCATCTTCATCTGCGCAAGGCGCTGCTGAATCTGCGGCTTGACTTCCTCCAGCGGCGGGAACTGCGCTTCACGCGTGTCGACGACCTTGATGATGTGCCAGCCGAACTGAGACTTGACCGGCTCCTGGGTCATCTCGCCCTTCTTCAGCTTGACCATCGCGGTCGAGAACTCGGGGACGAATGAGCCGGGACTTGCCCAGTCCAGATCGCCGCCTTTTTCACCCGATCCCGGATCCTTCGAATTCTCCTTCGCCAGCACCTCGAAGCTCGCGCCGCCCTTGAGCTTGACGATCAGCGCCTTGGCGTCCTCTTCCTTTTCGACCAGGATGTGGCTGACGTGGTACTCGACGCCGCTGGCCTGCGCCTTGAACTTGTCGTACTCGGCCTGGACGTCGGCGTCCGTCACGGGGTGGGCCTTCTGATAGTCGGCGAACAACTCGCGGATCAGGATGCTTTGACGCGCGAGTTCCATCTGGGTCTTGTAATCGGGGGTTGCGGCAAGGCCCTGCTTCTCGGCTTGCTGGACGAACATCTCGCGCAGCACGACTTCATCGCGCGCCTGCGCCTCGAGTTCCGGCGTGCGCGGCTGGCCCTGGCTTGTGGCCTGCTCGATCAGTGCGTTGACGCGGGCAACCGGCACCGGCTTGCCATTGACAATGGCAACGTTTTGCGCATGGACGGGCAGCGCCACCGCGGCAGCGAGTACGAATGCGACGCGCAGCGCCGCTTGGTGACGTGGAGTGGGAAACATGGCGAACATGAGGCGCTTGCCTTTCAGCGGGGTTTTCAAAGGGGTATAGCGGGGAGGGCCGGGGACCAATCGGCAGTCTCGTTCCGCCCGGATATCGTATGGCGGGGTCAGGCTTCGCCCGGGGCGCGTGCGTCGATCGCGAGCGCATGGATACCCTGGGGCATCAGCGGGCCGACGGCATCATATACGAGCCGATGGCGGCGCAGCCGCGACAGGCCGCGAAACGCCTCGGCCTCGATGTGCACGTTGAAGTGGCGCCCCTCGCGTGCGCCCGCGTGCCCGGCATGTTGGTGGCTGTCGTCCTGCACTTCGAGGCGCAGCGGCGCAAGTGCACCGCGCAAAACGCGTTCGAGCTCGTCGCGCGAGGTCCACATCGCTCGCTTACGGTGCGCCGGGGCCGGTCTCGGCCGTCCCGGTCGAAGCGCTCTCAACCGGTTTCAGGTGTCGACTCAGGTACACGCCTTGCGCAAGCGTGAACAGCAGCATCAGCCCGAGGCTTCCGAAGAGCTTGAAGTTGACCCATACGTCGGTCGAGTAACTGTAGGCAACGTACAGGTTCAAGATCCCCATCAGGCCGAAGAAGGCGATCCACGCACGGTTGAGCGTGCGCCACACATGGGCCGGCAGGTCCAGCTGCCCGCCCATCAGCGTATTCAGCAGGTTCTTGCGGAACACGACCTGGCTGATCCAGAACGACATCGCCATCGCCCAATACAGCACGCTCGGCTTCCATTTGATGAAGGTCTCGTTGTGGAACCAAACCGTCGCGCCGCCGAGGACCGTGACGAGCCCGAGGCTGATCCACAGCATCAGGTCGATCTTCTTCCCGCGCGCGAGCATGAAGGCGATCTGCGCGAGCGTGGCCACGATCACGACGAGGGTCGCAAGCAGCACCGGCCCCTCCGTCGCCCCGACGACGCCGCCGGAAACGAGGAAGCCGAAGTGCTCGGTCGCGAAGTCGGCCGAGGCCTGCGCATCGCTCTCTGCGAACTTGAAGGTGCCGAAGAACAGCAGGATGGGCAGAAAGTCAAACAGGAATTTCATCGAGGGCACCGGTTGCGCCGACATTTGACGTCGGGGCGGTAAGGAAGCGTCTGCCTCCAGGCCGTCCCCGGACGTTCAGCGCGGAGGCTCGAATTTTATCGCGGCCGAGTTGATGCAAAAGCGCTCGCCGGTCGGCTCGGGGCCGTCCTCGAACACGTGGCCGAGATGCGAGCCGCAATTGTTGCAGCGCACCTCGACCCGCACCATGCCGAGCGTCTTGTCGACGATGCGCTCGACCACCTCGGCGTTGATCGGCTGCCAGTAGCTCGGCCAACCGCAGCCGGCGTCGAACTTGGTCTCCGATGCAAAGAGCGGCGTACCGCAGCCGACGCAGTTGTAGCGCCCGTCCTTGAAGTGGTCCCAGTACTTGCCGCTGAAGGGCGGTTCGGTCGCGGCGTGGCGCGCGACCCGGTACTGCATCGGGTCGAGCGCGGCGCGCCATTCCTGGTCGGTCTTCTGCACCTTGTAAGACTTGTCTGCACTCATGATGAACACGACACCTCTATCGAATTTGCCCAGGCGGGCGGGAAGCCTGCGTCCGCGGCGTCTTGCGCACTCGGGTGGGCAGGCTCGTCGAACGGACGCTCAAGAACACGCAAGAGCCGTGCGATCTCAGAAAAGTCGCCACCTGTCGCCAGACGGATAGCGCCTTCGGCGAGGTGATTGCGCAAGACGACGCGCGGATTGACCCGCCGCATGCGAACGCGCCGCGCGGCATCGTCGTCTCCGCTCTGGTGCGCAAGACGCTCGCGATAGCGCGATCGACCAGGCGTCGAACGCAGGGCGGTCGCGAAACAGGTCGCGAATCGCTGCGTTGTCAGCATCGCCTTCGCTGTCGAAGTCGGCCAGACGGCGAAACAGGATCGTGAAGTCGGTCTGTTCTGAGGCCATCAGGCGCAGCAGGGTGTCAATCAATTCGACGTCGCCGTCCTGCCGGCCCAGCAAGCCGAGCTTGGCGGCGAACCGCGCTGCGAACGCGCTCTCGAAAACCGTTCGATACGGCTCGACCGCGGCGAGTGCAGCCTCGCTTGCGTCCTCGCCGTCGCCAAGCAGCGGCAGCAGCGCCTGCGCCAGCGCATGCAAGTTCCAGAACGCAACGGCCGGCTGGCGCACGAAGGCATAGCGGCCCTGGTTGTCGGAGTGGTTGCAGATGTGCCCCGGGTCGAAGCCGTCGAGAAAGCCGAAGGGCCCGTAGTCGATCGTCAATCCAAGGATCGACATGTTGTCGGTGTTCATCACGCCGTGACAAAAGCCGACCGCCTGCCATTGCGCGATCATTTCCGCGGTGCGCACGGCGGTGGTGCGAAGCAGCTCGGCATACGGGCTGGCGGCGTCGCGGCAAGCGGGAAAATGGTGATCGATGATGAAATCAGCGAGCCGCTTCAGGGCGTCGTGCTGATCGTGATGTGCGAAGTGCTCGAAGTGGCCAAAACGGATAAAGCTTGGCGCAACCCGCGTCACGATCGCCGCCGTCTCCATCGTCTCGCGGCGCACCGGCAGCGCCGAGCCGGTGATGCAAAGCGCGCGCGTCGTCGGGATATCCAGACCGGCCATCGCCTCGGAGCAGAGGAATTCGCGGATCGACGAGCGCAACACGGCGCGCCCGTCACCCATGCGCGAGTAGGGGGTGAGACCGGAGCCCTTGAGCTGAAGTTCCATCGGCCCGTGCGGCGTCGCCAGTTCGCCGAGCCACAGCGCGCGCCCGTCGCCGAGCTGCCCGGCCCAGACGCCGAACTGATGCCCGCTGTAGACGCTTGCGAGTGGTCGCATGCCGGGCCACAGGGCATTGCCGCTGAAGACCTGTAGCGCATCCAGCGCCGGCTGCTCCGCCCAATCCGGCCGCAGGCCGAGCATGGCCGCGCACGCCGGACTTGTCGCGACCCAGTGCGGGTCGGGCAGCGGCTGCGCCGCGAGCGGTGTGTAGAACGCCTCGCCAAGGGCGTGAAAGCGGTTCGGGAAGGCAACCGACGCGAGCGCCGCCGAATCGGGCGCGAGATCGAGAGCGTTCAACTCAGTCCCGCCCGGTCCGAAGGCTTTGAGACGCCAAAGGGCCGGGCAGTGGCACCTTCTGGCCCATGGGGCAGCGAACGCCGTGAGCTTGGAATTGCATCATTTTGGCCAGTGTAGCCAGCCCGCGCCGCCACCGTTGTGGCGGGGCTTTGGGTCGCCACTGGCATTCGCGCCGGATGGCGAGGGTGCGCAGCCTGTCTCGACTGTGACAGGGCCTGCGGGAAGTCCCTGTACGGTGGCAGGGGGAATTTGCTCTACCGTACCGCCTAGTTCAACTGAAGGATCTCCCAAATGACGCGCACGATCAAGTTCAAGCACTTCGCAACCGGCGTGGCGATGGCGTTCGCCAGCGGCGCGCTGTTTGCCCAGGCGGGCCAGACGGTGAAGATCGCTTTCATCGATCCGCTGTCCGGCCCATTTGCCAACGTCGGCCAGAACCAGCTCAAGAGCTGGCAGTTCGTCGCCGACATCTTCAACCAAAAGAACGCTGCGGGCGTGAAGTTCGAATTCGTGCCGTTCGACAACAAGGGATCACCGCAGGAAAGCCTGAACTCGCTGAAGGCAGCGATCGACCAGGGCATCCGCTACGTCGCGCAGGGCAACGGCTCGGGTGCCGCGCTGGCGATCTCTGACGCCGTCGCCAAGTACAACGAGCGCAACCCCGGCAAGGAAATCCTGTATCTCAACTATGCGGCGGTCGATCCGGCGCTGACGAACGAGAAGTGCGAGTACTGGCACTTCCGGCTCGACGCCGACACCTCGATGAAGATGGAAGCGCTGACCAGCTACATGAAGGATCAGCCGGATATCAAGAAGGTCTACATCATCGGCCAGAACTATTCGCACGGGCAGCAGGTCTCGAAATACTTCAAGGAAGACATCAAGCGGAAGCGCCCAGACATCGAGATCGTGGGCGACGACCTGCACCCGATCGGTCAGGTGAAGGACTTCGCGCCGTACGTCGCCAAGATCAAGGCGTCGGGCGCCGACGCCGTCGTCACCGGAAACTGGGGCCAGGACCTGACGCTGCTGGTGAAGGCCGCCAAGGACGCCGGGTTGCACGCCAAGTTCTATACCTACTACGCCAGCGTCAGCGGCACGCCGACCGCGCTCGGCAGCGACACCGCAGGGCAGGTGCGCATGGTGGCCTACGGCTACACCAACATGGGTGGCAAGGTCGAGAAGATTTCCAACGACTTCAAGGCCAAGTTCAACGACGACTGGTACACGCTCGCGACCTACAACGGGCTGGCGATGCTGTCTGCGGGCATGGCCAAGGCCAAGAGCACAGATCCGGTCAAGGTCGCGGCGGCGCTGGAGGGCATCACCTTCGACGGGTTTGCTGGCGAGTTCACGATGCGCAAGGCGGATCACCAGTTGCAGATGCCGCTCTACATTTCGTCCTGGGAGAAGGCCACCAAGCAGCATCCCTACAGCGTCGAGAACACTGGCATGAACTTCGCCGAGGTGAAGGCGATCCCGGCCTATGTGGCGAGCACGCCGACCTCGTGCCAGATGAAGCGCCCCTGAGCGGCGTCGTCTGAGCCAGGCGCGGCGCTCCACAGTGCCGCGCCGTTTTTCTTTTTTGACGCCGTCAGCCCTTGCATGGACCTGACCTACACGCTGATCTCGCTGCTCAACGGCCTGTCGACCGGGCTGTTGCTGTTCATGCTCGCATCGGGCCTGACGCTGATCTTCAGCATGATGGGCGTGCTCAACTTCGCGCATGCGAGCTTCTACATGCTCGGCGCCTACGTCGCCTACACGATCAGCCTCGAACTCGGTTTCTGGTGGGGGCTCGTGCTGGCGCCGCCGCTGGTCGGCGCGCTCGGCGCGCTGTTCGAGCGCTACGCGCTGCGCCGGGTGCACAAGTTCGGCCACGTGCCGGAACTGCTGATCACGTTCGGGCTGAGCTACATCATTCTCGAACTCGTGCAGATCGTCTGGGGGCGCTCGGCGGTGCCGTTCTCGCAACCGACCGTGCTCCAGGGCCCCCTCTTCACGATTCTCGATTCGCGCAGCCAGGGTCTCGGCTTCGCTTGGGGCCATCCCCCCGAGGCGTGCCGCACGGTTGCCGACATGATCTGCACCCAGTTTCCGGCCTTCCGCGCCTTCGGCATGGGCGTCGCGGTGCTGATGCTCGTGGCCGTCTGGCTGTTGCTGACGCGCACGCGCATCGGCCTCGTCATCCAGGCCGCGCTTACGCATCCACACATGGCGGAGGCCCTCGGCCACAACGTGCCGCGCGTCTTCATGCTCGTGTTCGGCGGCGGCACGGCACTTGCCGCGCTCGCCGGCGTGATCGGCGGAGCATTGCGCGTCACCGAGCCTTCGATGTCGCTGCAGGTCGGCGCCGTGGTGTTCGCGATCATCGTCATCGGCGGCATGGGGTCGCTCGCGGGCGCTTTCATCGCGTCGCTCGCGCTCGGCGTGATCGAATCCTTCGCGATCGGCAGCGATTTGTCCTTGATGAACCTGTTCAACGCGCTCAATCTGGGCGTGACGCACGAGACCTTCGGCTATGCGATCTACAGCGTCAAGATTTCGCAAGTCGCGTCGATCCTGCCGTTCCTGCTGCTGGTGCTGATACTGATCTTCCGGCCCAAGGGCCTGCTCGGCACGCGCGAGGGCTGACGATGACCGCAGCCACCAGCAACGCCGCGCCGCGGTTCAACGCAAAGCGCTGGGCCCTGTGGGGCGCCTACGGTCTCCTGATGCTCGTCGCGCCGCTGATCTGGACCAGCAGCCTGTCGCTGACGATGCTCACGCAGATGGGCATCGCGATCATCGCCTGCCTTGCGTTCAATGTGCTGCTCGGGCAGGGCGGCATGCTGAGCTTCGGACATGCGGTGTACTCCGGGCTCGGTGCGTTCTTCGCGATGCACACGCTCAACATGATCTCGGACGGCCGCCTCGCGTTGCCGGTCAGCCTGGTGCCGCTCGTCGGCGGCCTGTTCGGCCTGCTGATGGCGGCGCTGCTCGGCTACGTGACGACGAAGAAGGCGGGCACGCCGTTCGCGATGATCACGCTTGGCATCGGCGAACTCGTCTGGTCGATGTCATTGATGTTTCCCGGCTTCTTCGGTGGCGAAGGCGGCATCAGCGGCAATCGCGTCGCGGGCACGCCGTTTCTCGGCATCACCTTCGGCCCTGGCATCCAGCTCTACTACCTGATCGCGATCTACTGCTTCGTCAGCACTGCGCTGCTCTACGCATTCACGCAGACGCCGCTCGGACGCATGCTCAACGCGACGCGCGACAACCCCGAACGCGTCGAGTTCATCGGCTATCGCATGCAGTCGGTGCGCTACATGGCGTTCATGGTCTCGGGCTTTTTCATGGGCATCGCCGGCGGACTGGGTGCACTGAATTTCGAGATCGTGACGGCCGAGGTGGTTGGCGCGGGTCGCTCCGGCGCGTATTTGCTCTTCACCTTCCTCGGCGGCGCGATCTTCTTCATCGGCCCGATCATCGGCGCCGTGCTGATGGTGCTCGCGCTCGTCCTGTTCTCGGAGCTGACGCAGGCCTGGCTGCTCTATCTCGGCCTCATCTTCCTGCTGATGGTGATGTATGCGCCGGGCGGCATATCGAGCCTGTTGATGATGAACCTGCGTATGGCCGCTTTCGGCAAATTGCGCCGCTTCGCGGGGCTGTATGTCGTACTTGCCGTCGCAGCCTTCGTGGTCCTGGCCGGCGCGGGGGCGATCATCGAGATGATCTACCACCTGCAGCTCAACCAGGCGCTCGGGCCGCGGACCACGTTCATGGGTGTGCCGCTCGACGCTTCGAAAACAATGTCATGGATGGGTGCGGTCGTGGTGCTGGCGATCGGCCTCGCGTTGCTCGAACCTACGCGGCGGCGTTTCGCGCTGCGCTGGGGCGACGCGCAAGGCGAGATCGAGCGCGAGATCAAGCGTCGGGAGGCGGCATGAGCGCTGCCCCGGCACTGGAACTGCGCGATCTGCGCAAGAGCTTCGGCCGCACCGAGATCATCCGCGGCGCCACGCTCGCAGTGGCCAAGGGCGAACGCATCGCGATCATCGGTCCGAACGGCGCGGGCAAGAGCACGCTGTTCAATCTGATCAGCGGGCGCTTCAATCCGACTTCAGGGCAGATCCTGCTCAACGGTCAACGCATCGAGGGCCTCGCACCCTACGAGGTCAGCCGCCGCGGTCTCTCGCGCAGCTTCCAGGTGAGCAACCTGTTCACACGACTCTCGGCATTCGAGAACATTCGCTGCGCGGTGTTGTGGAGCATGGGCTACCGCTACGCGTTCTGGAAGTTCCTGGCCGACCTGGACGACGCCAATGCGCGCGCCGCCGAGGTGCTGGCGATGATCAAGCTCGACCGCCGGCGCGACGTGCTGGCGATGAACCTGACGTACGCCGAGCAGCGCGCGCTAGAGATCGGCATCACGATCGCCGGTGGGGCCGATGTCGTGTTGCTCGACGAACCCACTGCGGGCATGAGCCGCAGCGAGACGGCGCGCTTCATCGAACTGATCCGCGAGATCACCGTCGGCAAGACGCTTTTGACGGTCGAGCACGACATGGGCGTCGTGTTCGGTCTGGCCGACAAGATCGCGGTGCTCGTCTATGGCGAGGTGATCGCGTTCGACACGCCCGAGGCTGTGCGCGGCAATACGCGCGTGCAGGAGGCCTACCTCGGCTCGGTGCTGGCCGACGCCGAAGGGGGGCACTGAGCGATGCTGCATCTGCAAGACCTTCACGCCTACTACGGCAAGAGCCATGTGCTGCATGGCGTTGATTTCGACGTGCGGCCCGGCGAGATCGTCAGCCTGCTGGGGCGCAACGGCTCCGGGCGATCGACGACCGCGAAGGCGATCATGGGCTTGGTCGATGCAACCGGCACCGTCGAACTGCGCGGCAAGGCTATCCGGGGTTTGCAACCCTTCGAGATCGCGCACCTCGGCATCGGCTACGTGCCCGAGAACCGGGACATCTTCCCCGACCTGACGGTCCACCAGAACCTCATGCTCGGCGAGAAGAGCAGGCGCAAGACGACGCCGCGCTGGAGCTTCGAAGACGCCTACCGCATGTTCCCGCGCCTGAAGGAGCGCCAGCACACCGAGGCCGGCGTTCTCTCCGGCGGCGAACAGCAGATGCTCACGCTGTGCCGCACGCTGATGGGCGACCCCGAACTCGATGATGATCGACGAGCCGACCGAAGGCCTGGCGCCGATGATCGTCGCGCTCGTCGCGGAGTTTCTTCAGGAGCTCAAAGCGCGCGGCGTATCGGTGCTGCTGATCGAGCAGAAGCTGACGATCGCATTGCAAGTGGCCGACCGCTGCCTCGTGATGGGGCACGGCAACATCGTCTTCGAGGGCACGCCCGACGACCTTCGGGCGAACGCCGACATCCGCAAGGAGTGGCTGGAGGTGTAGCGCTGCGGCTGGCAGCGCGTGACCGCGGTTGTCACCGCAGGGACAGGCCGGGCCTTACCTCGCGGCCTAGAATCGAACGATCGTTCCATTATCTTGCCGAGGTACGCCATGACAGCCCAGTACGAAGTTCGCGGCGCGGTCGCCGTCATCACGCTCGACAACCCGCCCGTCAACGGCCTCGGCCATGCAACGCGCGTGGGTATTACCGACGGGCTGGCACGCGCGGAAGCCGATGCGGCGGTGAAGGCGATCGTCATCACCGGCGCCGGCAAGGCGTTCTCGGGCGGCGCCGACATCCGCGAATTCGGCAGCCCAAAAGCGCTGGCCGAGCCGAATCTGCTGAGCGTGATTCTTGCGCTGGAGGCATCGAGCAAACCGGTCGTCGCTGCGATCCACAGCGTTTGCATGGGCGGCGGGCTCGAGCTTGCGATGGGGTGCCACTACCGCGTCGCCGCGCCCGGCACGCAGGTCGCGCTGCCCGAGGTGAAGCTCGGCCTCGTGCCCGGTGCCGGCGGCACGCAGCGCCTGCCGCGCCTGCTCGGCCTCGAGAACGCGCTCAACATGATCGTCAGCGGCGAAGCGGTAAAGAGCGAACTGCTGGCGATGGCTCCGGGGCAGAAGCTGTTCGACAAGATGATCGAGGGCGACCTGATGGCCGGCGCGCTCGCGTTTGCCGCCGAGGTCGCCGAGAAGCACGCGAAGGACAAGAGCCCGCTTCCGCTCGTACGCAACCTGAAGGTCACGCACCCGAGCGCCGACGCCTACCTGCAGTTCGCGCGCAACACGGTCGGTGCGATGAGCCGCAATTTCCCCGCGCCGCTGCAGTGTCTGGAGGCGGTCGCCGCGTCGCTCAAGATGCCTTTCGATGCCGGCATGCGCAAGGAACGCGAGACCTTCATCGCGCTGATGATGACGCCCGAAAGCAAGGCGCTGCGCCATGCCTTCTTCGCCGAGCGCGCGGCGAGCAAGATCCCGGACGTGCCGGCGGACACGCCGCTTCGCGACGTGAAGAAGGTCGCCATGATTGGCGCAGGCACGATGGGCGGGGGCATCGCCATGAACTTCCTGAACGCCGGCACGCCGGTCGTGATGCTCGAGACGAAGCAGGAAGCGCTCGACAAGGGCGTGGCGACGATCCGAAAGAACTACGAGTCGCAGGTCAAGCGCGGCAAGCTCAAGCAGGACAAGTACGAGCAGCGCATGGCGCTCTTGAGCACGACGCTGAACTACGGCGACCTGAAGGATGCCGACATGGTGATCGAGGCGGTGTTCGAGGACATCGGCGTCAAGGAGCAGGTCTTCAAGCAACTCGACGAAGTCATGAAGCCGGGCGCGATCCTCGCGACCAACACCTCGACGCTCGACGTCGACAAGATCGCCGCCTTCACGAAGCGCCCGCAGGACGTGATCGGCACCCACTTCTTCAGTCCGGCCAACGTGATGAAGCTGCTCGAGGTCGTGCGCGGCGAGAAGACGGCGAAGGACGTGCTCGCGACCGTGATGGCGCTCGGCAAGAAGATCCGCAAGACCTGCGTCGTCTCCGGCGTCTGCGACGGCTTCATCGGCAACCGCATGATCGAACAGTACAGCCGCCAGGCCGGCTTCCTGCTCGAAGAAGGCTGCACGCCGGCGCAGGTCGACCGCGCGATGGAGAAGTTCGGCATGGCGATGGGGCCGTTCCGGATGGGCGACCTCGCCGGCAACGATGTCGGCTGGTACATCCGCAAGCGCCGCTACCTGGAGAAGCCGAACCTGCGCTACAGCAAGACGGCCGACCTGCTGTGCGAACTCGGCCGCTTCGGCCAGAAGACCGGTGCCGGCTGGTACGACTACAAGCCCGGCAAGCGCGATGCGATCCCGAGCAAGCTGGTCGAGGACATGATCGCCAAGCATCGCGGCGAGCTCGGCATCACGCCGCGCAAGATCAGCGACGAGGAGATCGTCCAGCGCCTCGTGTTCGCGCTCGTCAACGAAGGCGCGAAGATCGTCGAGGAAGGCATCGCGCTGCGAGCGTCCGACATCGACATGATCTACCTCACCGGTTACGGCTTCCCGCTGCACCGCGGAGGGCCCATGTGCTATGCCGACACGGTGGGACTGTTCAACGTCGTGCAGGCGATGAAGCGCTTCGCCCGCAACCCGCTCGACGACCAGAAGTTCTGGGAACCGGCGCCGCTGCTCGCGCGCCTCGCCGCGGAAGGGAAGACATTCAGCTGAGATCGGCGTGATCAAACGCATCCTGCTTGGCGTGCTGGCGCTGCTTGCGCTCATCGTGCTGGCTGTGGCCGTCAACACCTTGCGGCAAGGCTCGAGGCAGATCGACGTTGCGCCGCTGGCGCCGATTTCGGTCGACGAGCAGGCGGCTGCCGAGTCGCTCGCTGCGGCCGTGCGGGCGAAGACGGTCTCGTCGGCCACCGATGCGACGCTCAACGCCGATCAGTTCGCGCTGCTGCAGGCGCACCTTCAGTCGCGCTATCCGTTGCTGCATGCGAAGCTGAAGCGCGAGGTCGTGGGCGGACTCAGCCTCCTATACACCTGGCCCGGCAGCGATCCGGCTGCCCAGCCGATCCTTTTGATGGCGCACCAGGACGTCGTGCCGATCGCACCGGGCACCGAGAAGGACTGGCTGGCCGAGCCCTTCGCCGGCACGATCAAGGACGGTTTCGTCTGGGGCCGCGGCGCGTGGGACGACAAGGTAAACCTGATTTCGCAGATGGAAGCTGTCGAGATGCTGATTGCTTCCGGCTTCCAGCCGAAGCGCACCGTCTACCTGGCCTACGGTGCGGACGAAGAGGTTGGTGGCCTGCGCGGCGCGAAGGCGATCGCCGCCTTGCTGGCCGAGCGCAAGGTGAAGCTCGACTTCATCCTCGACGAAGGGCTGCTCATCACCGAAGGCGTGCTCCCTGGTCTGAAGCCGCCGGGGGCCGTCGTCGGCATCGCCGAAAAAGGCTATCTGTCAGTTGGCCTTCATGCACAAGCGACCCCAGGGCACTCGTCGATCCCGCCGCCAGCAGGAACGAGCGCCATCGCAATGATGAGCGCGGCGCTCACCAGGCTCGACGAGCATCAGTTTCCGGCGAAGATCGAGGGCGTCGCACGCGAGATGTTCGAGTCGGTTGCACCCGAGATGAACGCTGTCAACCGCGTCGCCTTGTCCAACCTGTGGCTGTTCGGCCCGATCGTCAAGAAGCAGCTCGAAGCGGGCGCCAGCACGAACGCGATGCTGCGCACGACCACGGCGTTGACGATCGTGAATGCGGGCAACAAGGAGAACGTGCTGCCTGGCCGCGCCGACGCGACGGTGAACTTTCGGCTGTTGCCCGGCACCACGCGGGACGACGTGATGGCGCACGTGAAGCAGACCGTCGCCAACGACCGGGTGAGCGCGGAGAGGCTGCCCGGTTCGGCCGAGCCTTCCAAGGTCGCGTCAACCGACAGCGCTTCGTATCGCCTGATCGAGCGCACGATCCGCGAGCTGTTCCCGGACACGATCGTCGCCCCCGGCCTGATGGTGGGCGGCACCGATTCGCAGCACTTCGCCGACGTGTCCGACCACATCTACAAGTTCTCGCCTGTGCGCGCCAAGCCGGAAGACCTGCCGCGCTTTCACGGCACCAACGAGCGCATCACGATCGCCAACCTGGCCGAGTTGATTCGCTTCTACCATCGCCTTGTGCAGCAGGCTGCACAGTGATCCTGCCTGACCCGATTTCATAGGAGTTTTGCCATGACCTCAGCCGTGATCGTTTCCACCGCCCGCACACCGCTCGCCAAGAGCTGGAAGGGTGCCTTCAACATGACGCATGGCGCGACGCTCGGCGGTGCAGCGGTGAAGGCCGCAGTCGAACGTGCGGGCATCGAAGGCGCGCTGGTCGAGGATGTGCTGATGGGCTGCGCGACCCCCGAAGGCGCGACAGGTAGCAACATCGCGCGCCAGATCGCATTGCGCGCCGGCCTGCCGATCACGACCAGTGGCGTGACGATCAACCGCTTCTGTTCGAGCGGGCTGCAGACGATCGCGATGGCCGCGCAGCGCGTCGTCGCTGGCGAGGGCGACGTGTACGTCGCCGGCGGCGTCGAGAGCATCTCGTGCGTGCAGAACGAAGCCAATCGCCACATGATCACCGACCCCTGGCTGCTCGACCACAAGCCCGAGATCTACTGGAGCATGCTGCAGACCGCGGAGCAGGTCGCCAAGCGCTACAAGATCGGCCGCGAGCGCATGGACCAGTACGGCGCTGCGAGTCAGCAGAAGGCCTGCGCGGCGCAGGAGGCGGGCAAGTTCAACGACGAGATGATCTCGGTGACGACGATGGCCGGCGTCGCCGACGCGCAGCTCGGTCTGCGCACCAAGGAGGTGACGATCAGCGCCGACGAAGGTCTGCGCCCGGGCACCACCTACGAGGCCGTGGCCGGCATCAAGCCGGTGTTCCCGGACGGTGTCATCGCCGCCGGCAACGCGAGCCAGTTCAGCGATGGCGCGGGTGCCTGCGTCGTGATGCACGAGAAGATGGCGCAGCAGAAGGGGCTGAAGCCGCTGGGCCGCTTCCTCGGCTTTGCGGTTGCCGGGTGCGAGCCTGACGAGATGGGCATCGGCCCGGTGTTCGCGGTGCCGAAAGTGTTGAAGCGCCTCGGCCTGACGGTCGCCGATATCGACCTGTGGGAGTTGAACGAAGCCTTCGCGGTGCAGGTGCTGTACTGCGCCGACACGCTCGGCATCCCGATGGACAGACTCAATGTCAATGGCGGCGCGATCGCTGTCGGCCACCCTTATGGCGTGAGCGGCCAGCGCCTCACCGGTCACGCGCTGATCGAGGGCAAACGTCGTGGCGCGAAGAAGGTGGTCGTCACGATGTGCATCGGCGGCGGCATGGGCGCGGCGGGCGTGTTCGAGGTCTTCTGAAGAGCCACGAGATGCGCCGCACGCTCGACTTTCTGCTCTACGACTGGCTCGACATCGAGTCCTTGCAGCAGCGACCACGCTTCGCCGATCACTCGCGCGAGACCTTCGTGTCGGTGATGGACACCTGCGAGCGGCTGGCGCGCGAGAAGTTCGCGCCCTTCAACCGCCAGGCCGACACCGAAGAACCACGCGTGGTGCTCGAGCAGGACGGCGCGCGTGTTCACCTGCCGCAGGCCAGTCACGATGCGGCGCGGGCGTTCGCCGAGTCCGGCATGCTTGCCGCGGCGCAGGACTACGAGATCGGAGGCATGCAGCTGCCCTGCGTTGTGCAGATGGCAGCCAACAGTTTCTTCGCACTCGCAGGCGGCAATGTCGCCGGGGGCGCGATGCTGACGAGCGGCAATGCGAACCTGTTGATGGTTCACGGCACGCCGCTGCAGAAGGAGGTGTTCGCTCGCCAGGAGTTCGCTGGCCGTTTCTCCGGCACGATGTGCCTGAGCGAGCCGCAGGCCGGCTCCAGCCTGTCCGACGTGGCGACACGGGCAACGCCGGACGGCGACGATTTCGAGGCCGACCCGCTCGGTGCGCGCTACCGCTTGCGCGGCAACAAGATGTGGATCAGCAACGGCGAGCACGAGCTGAGCGAGAACATCATCCACCTCGTGCTGGCGAAGATTCCCGGGCCTGACGGCAAGCTGATTGCGGGCACCCGGGGCATTTCGCTGTTCATCGTGCCGAAGAAGCTGGTCGGCAGCGACGGCGAGCTCACCGGTGAACGCAACGACGTCGCGCTCGCCGGACTGAACCACAAGCTCGGCAACCGCGGCATTCCGAACACGCTGCTGAATTTCGGCGAGGGCAGGTTCCCGGTGCGCAGCGCCGCGGGCGGAGGATTGGATGGCGCGGGGGCCGGCGCCATTGGCTACCTCGTCGGCGAGCCGCACCATGGCCTGCACTGCATGTTCCACATGATGAACGAGGCGCGCATCGCGGTCGGCATGGGAGCGACGATGCTGGGCTACGCCGGCTATGAGGCCTCGCTCGAGTACGCGAGGAATCGACCGCAGGGCAGACCGGTCGGCCGCGGCGGCAAGGACGCCACGCAGCCGCAAGTGCCGATCATCCGCCATGCCGACATCCGGCGCATGCTGCTGGCGCAGAAGAGCTACTGCGAAGGCGGGCTGGCGCTCGAGCTGTACTGCGCGCGGCAGGTCGACGAACTGCGCACCGGCACGCCTGAGGCTGCAGCCGAGGCTGGGCTGCTGCTCGAGATGCTGACGCCGATCGCCAAGAGCTGGCCGAGCGAATGGTGCCTCGAGGCCAACAGCCTCGCGATCCAGGTCATGGGCGGCTACGGCTACACGCGCGACTTTCCGGTCGAGCAGTACTGGCGCGACAACCGCTTGAACATGATCCACGAGGGCACGCACGGCATCCAGGGGCTCGACTTGCTCGGCCGCAAGGTGGTGATGCAGGAAGGGCGCGGGCTGGCACTGCTGGCCTCGCGGATGACGGCGACGATCGAGCGCGCGCAAGGCGTCGAATCGCTCACCGAACACGGGCCCGCGCTCGCCGCTGCGCTCAAGCATCTGGGTGAAGCGACCCGCGCCGCGTGGCAAGGCGGCGACCCGCAACGCTCGCTCGCCAATGCCACTCCTTACCTCCAGGCTTTTGGCCACACCGTCCTCGCCTGGATCTGGCTCGACGTTGCGCTGTGCGCGCGAGCACGGCTGGACCAGGGCGCGGGCGAGGCATCCTTTTTGCGCGGCAAGCTCGCCGCCTGCACCTATTTCTTCCGCTACGAGTTGCCACGCATCGGCGCCTGGCTCAAAGTCGTCGAGACGCAGGACGACACCTGCCTCGCGATGGCCGAAGAATGGTTCTGACGCGTCGCTCTGCAATTCAACCCAACCGAGGAATCACGACATGAGCCATCCCGTCCAGAAGTTGTTCGACCTGACCGGCAAGACAGCGCTCGTCACCGGCGGTTCGCGCGGCCTCGGCTTGCAGATTGCCGAAGCGCTTGGCGAGGCCGGTGCGAAGGATTCTGCTCACCTCGCGCAAGGCGGCTGATCTGGAAGAGGCTGCCGCTACGTTGCAGGCCAAGGGCATCGACACGCGCTGGGTGGCGGCCGACGCGAGCCAGCCGGCCGAGATCGAGAAGGTCGCCGACGAAGCGATGCAGCGTCTCGGCCAGGTCGACATCCTCGTCAACAACGCCGGCGCCACCTGGGGCGCGCCGGCCGAGGACTACCCGCTCGAGGCGTGGGACAAGGTGATGAACCTCAACATCCGCAGCATCTTCCTGATGAGCCAGGCCATCGGCAAGCGCTCGATGATTCCGCGCAAAGAGGGCCGCATCATCAACGTCGCATCGATCGCGGGGCTATCGGGTTCGGGGGCCGACATCCAGTTCATCGCCTACGGCACGAGCAAGGGCGCGGTCGTCAACTTCACGCGCACGCTGGCCGGCGAATGGGGCAAGTACGGCATCACCGTCAACGCCCTCGCGCCGGGCTTCTTCCCGAGCAAGATGACGAAGGGGGTGCTCGCAACCTTCGGTGCGGACGCGCTTGCCGCGCACGCGCCGCTGCGACGCCTCGGTGACGATGACGACTTGAAGGGTGCTGCGCTGCTCTTCGCATCGCAGGCCGGCAAGCACATCACCGGGCAGATCCTCGCCGTCGATGGCGGGGTGAGCGCCGTGCATGGGGGCGGGTGAGCACGATGGCGACGGGGGCGCGCGGCCAGACGCTTGCGATCCCAGCGGTGCAACGCCGATGAAGTTCTCGGTCCACATCCCGTTCGTCGAGTTCGTCGGCATGGAGTTGATCTCCTGCGAAGGCGGTGCTGCGGAACTGGCGATCACGCTGCGCGACGAGCTCTGCAACTCCTGGAGCGTCGCGCATGGTGGCGTGACGATGACGCTGCTCGACGTCGCGATGGCGCACGCCGCGCGCAGCCCGAATCAACCCGGCCACGCGACGAGCGGCAGCGTCGTCACGATCGAGATGAAGACGAGCTTCATGCGACCCGGCGTCGGGCGAATGATCGCCCGCGCCAGCGTGCTGCGGCGCACGGCGTCGATGGCCTTCTGCGAGGGCTCGGTGTTCGACGACACGCAACAACTCGTCGCGCACGCCACAGGCACATTCAAGTACATCCGCGCCCTGCCGGCAGGCGGGCGAAAGATCCAGCGGTCGGATGCTTCCGACTGACCTCCTAGTACGAAAGGGAAATTGAACATGACCACGACCACGAACAAGCAATGGCTGCTCGCCTCGCGCCCGACCGGCGAGGCCACGGCCGACAACTTTCGCCTCGTCGAGACGGCGGTGCCCGAGCTTGCCGACGGGCAGGTGCTGGTGCGGCATCACTACATGTCGCTCGACCCCTACATGCGCGGGCGCATGAACGACGCCAAGAGCTACGCGCAGCCGCAGGCGCTCGACGCGGTAATGGGCGGTGGCACGGCCGGCGAGGTGGTCGCGTCGCGCAACCCTGGCTTTGCCGTCGGAGACAAGGTGGTCGGCATGGGCGGCTGGCAACAGTACGCGATCGTCGACGCGAATCAGCGCGGCGTACTCAACAAGGTAGACGCGACGCATGTACCGCTGTCGGCCTACCTCGGCTCGGTCGGCATGCCGGGCGTCACCGCGTGGTACGGCCTGATGAAGATCATCGCGCCGAAGGCGGGTGAGACGGTCGTCGTCAGTGCGGCGAGCGGTGCGGTCGGCAGCGTCGTCGGACAGCTCGCGAAGCAGCGCGGCTGCCGCGCGGTCGGCCTGGCCGGCGGGCCGGACAAGTGCCGCTACGTCGTCGAGACGCTCGGCTTCGATGAGTGCATCGACTACAAGCAGCACCCCGACCTGAAGTCGCTCAGCGCGGCATTGAAGGCGGCCTGCCCAAAGGGCATCGACGGCTACTTCGAGAACGTCGGCGGCGTCACGCTCGACGCCGTGCTGCAGCGCATGAATGCGTTCGGCCGCATCGCGCTGTGCGGCATGATCGCAGGCTACGACGGCGAGCCGATTCCGCTCAAGCAACCCCAGTTGCTCCTGGTGTCGCGGCTGAAGGTGCAGGGCTTCATCGTCAGCGAGCACATGGAGGTCTGGCCCGAGGCGCTGAAGGAACTCGGCACGCTCGTCGCCACCGGCAAACTGAAGTTCCGCGAGTCGATCGCCGAAGGCATCGAGGCGGCGCCGCAGGCCTTCCTGGGCCTGCTCAAGGGCAAGAACTTCGGCAAGCAACTCGTCAAGCTCGTGTAGCGCAAGCGGCGCACAGCGTTTCGAGAGGTGCTTATCGTGAAAGCGACACATGAGGTCTTCAATCAGGCCCTGCCGCGTTCCGGTCACAACCTCTTCGATGACAACGCCGCGCTGCGCGATGCCCTGAGATTCAACGCGCCGACGCTTGACACGACGGAACTCGAACGACTCGGCGCGGCACTTGCCACGCCCGAGCTACAGACGCACGCGCGGCTGGCGAACGTGCACACGCCGCAGTTGCACACGCATGACCGTTTCGGGAGGCGCGAAGACCTGGTCGAGTTCCACCCGGCCTATCACGCGCTGATGGAGCTCGCCGTCGCGTCCGGCCTGCACGGCACGCCGTGGGCGGGTGCGACGGACGACCACGTGCGCCGCGCAGCGGGCTTCATGCTCTTCACCGAACTGGAACCCTCGGTGCTGTGCCCGATTTCGATGACCTATGCCGTGGCACCTGCACTGCAGGGCAACCCGGCGCTCGCTGCGAGCTGGGGACCTCTACTGACCAGCCGCCAGTACGACACCCGATTCATTCCCGGTGCGCAGAAATCGGGCGTGACGATGGGCATGGGCATGACCGAAAAACAGGGCGGCTCCGACGTGCGTGCGAACACCACGCAAGCGACGCCTGATGGCGCTGACGAGTGGGGCAAGCGCTTCGGCGTCGTCGGTCACAAGTGGTTCATGTCGGCGCCGATGTGCGACGCCTTCCTCATCCTCGCGCAAGCGGCAGGCGGTCTGAGCTGCTTCTTCCTGCCGCGCGTGCTGCCCGATGGCTCGGTCAATTCAATTCGCATCCAGCGCCTGAAGGACAAGCTCGGCAACAAGGCAAACGCGAGTTCGGAGGTGGAGTTCCACGGCGCGACGGCCTGGCTCGTCGGTGACGAAGGCCGCGGTGTGGCGCAGATCCTCGAAATGGGCGCGTTGACGCGACTCGACTGCGCGCTCGGCACGAGCGGCCTGATGCGCCAGGCGCTGACGCTCGCGCTGCACCACACCGCTCAGCGCAGCGCCTTCGGAAAGCCGCTCGTCAATCAGCCGCTGATGCAGAACGTGCTGGCCGATCTGGCGCTCGAAAGCGAGGCCGCCACTGCGCTGGCCATGCGCCTCGCGCGCACGATCGATCATCCCCACGACGCGCACGAGCAATCGATGCGCCGGCTGCTGACGCCGGTCGCGAAGTTCTGGATCTGCAAACGCGGCAGCGCGTTCGCGCAGGAGGCGATGGAGTGCCTCGGCGGCAACGGTTACGTGGAGGAGGGCGGCGAAGGCGTGATGGCGCGCATCTACCGCGAGATGCCCCTGAACTCGATCTGGGAAGGTGCAGGCAACATCATGGGGCTCGACCTCCTGCGCGCGCTGCGCAAAGGCGGCAAGGAGGGATCGGTCGTCGAGGCGCTGGCGGCGGAACTCGCCCCGGCGCAGGGCGCGCATCCCGCGTTCGATCGTGCGCGCGATGCGCTACTCGCCCGCATAGACGCGGCACCCGACGAAGCCGATGCGCGTCGCCTGGCGCAGGACGTTGCGATCACGGTGCAGGCCGCTCTGCTGCACCAGCATGCACCGGCCGCGGTCTTCGACGCCTTTTGCGCCTCGCGGCTTTCGGGCGACTGGGGCCAGACCTTCGGTACGCTCGCCCATGCGACGACCGATTTCGATGCGATCATCGATCGCGCACTGCCGCGCCATTTCGGAACTGCATGAGCGATCTGATCCTTCACCACTACCCGACCTCGCCGTTCTCCGAGAAAGTACGCCTCGTCCTCGGCTACAAGGGTCTCGCCTGGAAATCGGTCAGCGTGCCGGTGGTGCTGCCCAAACCCGATGTCGTCGCCCTCACCGGCGGCTACCGGCGCACGCCTTTCCTGCAGATCGGCGCCGACATCTATTGCGACAGCGCGCTGATGTGCCGCGTGATCGAGCGCCTTGCGCCCAAGCCGTCGATCTACCCGGAGAGCGCGGGCGGTGCGGCGCATATCGTCTCGCAGTGGGCCGACTCGGCGCTGTTCTGGGTTGCGATCCCGTACACGATGCAGCCGGCAGGCCTTCAGCACATCATGGCCGGTGCGACACCGGAGGCGCTGAAGGCCTTTGGCGCGGATCGCGCCGCCATGATGGCCGGCATGCGCCGCGCGACGCCAGCCGATGCCGCGGCGCAGCTCAAGACCTACCTGGGCTGGATCGAGCAGCAGCTTGCCGACGGGCGAAAGTTCTTGTGCGGCGCGGCGGCGAGCATCGCGGACTTCTCCGTCGCCCATTCAATCTGGTACATCCGCCGCGCGCCGCCGATCGCGACCGTGCTCGCGCCTTACACGAAGCTCGTCGAATGGTACGAGCGCGTCGCCGCATTCGCGCCGCAGCGGCCGACGCAGATCGGCAGTGACGCGGCGATCGCGATTGCCGCCTCGGCGAATTCAGCCGCGCCGGTCGCCTTCGATGCCGAACCCGGCTTCGAAGCGGGCGACGCTGTCATCGTGAGTGCGACCGACTATGCGCGCGATCCAGTCGCCGGCAAGCTCGTCGGCCTTTCGCGTGAAGAGGTCGCCATCGAACGCCACGACGACCGCGCCGGGCGCGTCGTCGTACATTTCCCACGCATCGGATTCCAGATCAGGAAAGAGGACGCAGCGACATGAAGAGCTTCAAGGGCCGCACGGCCGTCATCACCGGCGCTGGCTCGGGCTTCGGGCTCGAGACCTCGCGCATCGCCGCACGCGTTGGCATGAACGTCGTGATGGCGGATGTACAGCAAGATGCCCTCGACAAGGCCGCGGCCGAAGTGGCGGCGCTCGGTGCGCAGGTACTCGCCTATCGGATCGACGTGTCGAAGGCGCCCGCGATGGAAGCGCTCGGCGCTGCGGTGAAGGAGCGCTTCGGTGCACCGCACGTCGTCTTCAACAACGCGGGTGTCGGCTCCGGGGGGTTGATCTGGGAGAACTCGGTCAAGGACTGGGAGTGGGTGCTCGGCGTCAACGTGATGGGCGTCGTCCACGGCGTACGCGTCTTCACGCCGATGATGCTCGCTGCGGCCGATGCCGACCCGGCCTACGAGGGGCACATCGTCAACACCGCTTCGATGGCGGGCCTGCTGAATCCTCCGAACATGGGCGTCTACAACGTCAGCAAGCATGCGGTCGTGAGCCTGACCGAGACGCTCTATCAGGATCTCGCGCTCGTCAGCGAGCAGGTCACGGCCTCGGTCCTGTGTCCCTTCTTCGTTCCCACCGGCATCCAGGACAGCCAACGCAACCGACCCGCAGAGATGGGAGCGGACGAGAAGCCGACGCGCAGCCAGCTGGTGCAAAAGGCGATGACGGACAAGGCGGTGGGCTCGGGCAAGATCGGCGCGGCGCAGGTGGCGCAGTTCGTGTTCGACGCGATCGCCGAGAAGCGCTTCTACATCTACAGCCACCCGAAGGCGCTCGCGAGTGTGCAGACGCGCCTCGAGGACATCATGCAGGCACGCAACCCGACCGACCCGTTTGCCGGCAAACCGGAGATCGGCAATGCGCTGCGCGCAGCATTGCGGGCGGTCGGGTAGCGACGCCCGATTTCGAGCGCGGGAAGGGGCTGCCTCCCTGCGCAAGCCGATGGCCCGGTGGCGCGACCTTCTTGCGCGGGCGATTGCGACCGAATGCGACCGATTGTGCGCAGCGAGCCTCAGCACCCGGCGGCCTGGATCGGCCTGCCGTTGTCGGCGTCGGTCACGACGAGCAGCACGTGTCGGTGGGTCGGCACATCTTGCGCCGGCTGCGGTTCGAAGCGCAGCGGCGTTGCTCCGACCGACGCCACCGGCAAGTACTCGCGCACGACCGCGTCGTGGTGCAGCGTCACGCCGCGGTTCTCGCCTGCCTTCACTTCGGACACGTGGCCATCTTCCGTCACGGCCCAATACGCCGCGAGGCGCGGTGGCGAACCGGGACTGCGCACGAGTCGAGCGACGTAGGTGCCGCCCTCCTGGGTCAGCGTGACGCTCACACCCGCCGGTTGCGCATGGCCCGGTGGCCGCGCCGGCCAGTCGCGATACTCGGCGCCATCGACCAGCACCTGCGGCGTGTAGACGAAACGCGCACCGGACTTCGGGCTGACCTCGTATTGGCGCCGCGTGTAGGCCGGGTCGGCAAAGCGGTCCTTCCAGCCAAGCCGGTCCCAGTAGTCCACATGAAATGCGAGTCGGACCACGCCCGGCTTGTCCCTCAGGCTGGCGAGCCACTTGTCCGCGGCCGGGCAGGAGTCGCAGCCCTCCGAGGTGTAGAGCTCGACGATCGTCGGTACGGCCGCGCCGCTGCTGGCGTTGCAGCTTGCGGGCGCCGCGTGCGCCGCAAAGGCAGCGGCGACGCTTGCGGTTGCAAGAAAGATCGTGGCGCGCGTGCGCGCGATCGCAGGGTTCATCGTTGACTCCTTCACTCGGTGGTGCGTCCGGCCGGTCATGCGCGTGAGTCGGGCGAGGGCGCCCGGATCTGACAAGCGAGCCCGACGGCTGCCCTCACAATGCCCGCCATGTTTCCTTCGCGCAAGCATCCGCCGCAATGACCCTCGAAGCCGCGCGAGCCTTCGACCGACACAGTGAGGTGGCGATCATCGGCGCCGGCCCGGCCGGGCTGATGGCTGCGCAGGTGCTCGCGGAGGGCGGTGCGCGCGTCGATGTCTACGACGCGATGGCATCTGTCGGCCGCAAGTTCCTGCTCGCCGGCAAGGGCGGGCTCAACCTGACGCATGGCGAGCCACAGGAGGCTTTCCTCGGCCGCTATGGCGCGCGCCGCGAACGGATCGCACCGATGCTCGACGCGTTCGGTCCCGGCGCGCTGCGCGCGTGGGCGGCGGGGCTTGGAATCAGCACCTTCGTCGGCACTTCGGGTCGGGTCTTTCCGTCCGATCTCAAGGCCGCGCCGCTGCTGCGTGCCTGGCTGCATCGGCTGCGTGCTGGCGGCGTGCACTTTCACATGCGGCATCGCTGGCTCGGTTGGGATGAAGCCGGCGCGCTTCGCTTCGCGACTGCGGCTGGCGAGATTCGCGTGCAGCCGCGCGCCACCGTTCTCGCGCTCGGCGGCGGCAGTTGGGCGCGCCTGGGCTCCGACGGCGCGTGGGTGCCGCTGCTCGAGGCCCGCGGCGTGGGTGTCTTGCCGCTGCTGCCGTCGAATTGCGGCTTCGATGTCGCTCGCACGCATGCCGGGCCGCCCGAGGGCGGCTGGAGCGAGCACTTTCGCAGTCGTTTCGCCGGCCAACCGATCAAGCCCGTCGCGCTCCGGTTCGATGGCGCGGGCTTCGCGCAGCAGGGCGAGTTCGTCGTCACCGATGCCGGCATCGAGGGCAGCCTTGTCTACGCGACATCGGCGGCGATCCGCGACGAGATCGCCGCAGCAGGGGTGGCCACCGTCCACCTCGATCTGCTGCCCGGCCGCGACGCTGGGAAGGTGCTCAGCGAGCTCGCCCGCCCGCGTGGGTCGCGATCGCTCGCGACCCATCTGAAAAGCCGCCTCGGGATCGGCGGGGTGAAGGCGGCGCTGCTGCACGAGATGCTGTCGCGCGAAGCGATGCACGATGCGGAGCAACTTGCGACCGCGTTGAAGTCCCTGCCGCTGACGCTCGCGCGGCCGCGCCCGCTTGAAGAGGCAATCAGCAGCGCCGGCGGCGTGCCATTCGACGCGATGGACGATGCGTTGATGCTTCGCGCGATCCCGGGTGTGTTCTGCGCCGGTGAAATGCTGGATTGGGAGGCGCCCACCGGCGGCTACCTGCTGACTGCCTGCTTCGCCACCGGCCGTCGCGCCGCCGTCGGCGTGCTCGATTGGCTTCAGGCTAGGGCTTGACAGGCGACGGCCGGCTGTGAAGATGGCCGCGCGCGCCGCGGACTGGCCGCGGCCGCATTACAAGGAGCATCGCATGGCAGAGGCAATGATTCGCGTATCCAAGGTGGGCTGCTGCGGAGGCCGGCCCTCGGTCGAAGTTTTCGTCGGGCCGAAAGTCTCGACCGATTCCGTCACGAAGCTGGTTCAGGTCAACGTGACCCGCAACCGGGCGGTGATGAAGAAGCTCGGGCTTGCGGCATGCACCGCGTGCATCTCCGGTTTGGACATTCTGATTCGTCACGACTACGACATCGACATGAGGGTGGCGATTGGCAAGTGAGCGAACGACGGCCGGGGTTGGAGTGCTCTTCAACCCCGCGCTGATCGACTTCGTCGAGAGCCACGGCGAGGCGCTCGACTATCTGGCCGTCATTCCGGACCGCTGCTGGACCGATCCCGGGCCGGGCAGCGGCCAGCGTTTCCAGACTCTCGCCGCGCCACTTGCCGTGATCGAGCGCGCATCACGGCAGCGTCCGGTGGTGCTTCACAGCATCGGCATGTCGCTGTGCAGTGCGGAAGTGTTCGATGTTCCCTACGTCGACAACCTCGCCGCCTGGTGTCGTCGCCTGGATTGCGAGTGGGCGAGCGAGCATCTGTCCTTCACCCGCGTCGGCGGCGGCCATGAGGTCAACGCCTCGCTCGCGCTGCCGGTGGCGTACGACGAGGAAATGCTCGCCTTGCTGCTCCCGCGGTTGCACGAGGTGCAGTCGCGAATCGGCCGGCCCTTCCTGCTCGAGAACAACGTCTACTACGTCGACTTCCCCGAGCAGGAGATGGGTGAAGCCGATTTCCTCAATCGCTTGATGCGCCAGGCCGGCTGCGGTCTGCTGCTCGATCTGCACAACGTGCACACCAACGCACGCAACCACGGTTTCGATGCGGCGACCTTCGTGCGCTCGCTCGATCTCACGCGCGTCGTCGAGATCCATGTCGCCGGCGGCGACGAGATGATGGGGTTCCATACCGATTCGCATACCGGTCCAGTCGACGAGGCCGTCTGGCGATTGCTCGAACAGGTCGTTCCGCACGCGTCGAACCTCCGTGGCGTGACCTTCGAATTCCATGAGTCGAGCTGGCCGATGCTGCATGACGCGGGCGTAGCGGCGCAGCTCGATCGCGCGCGCGACATCATCGCGTCGCGTGGGCCGCAGGCCAAAACGATCTGACCGACCATGGCGCTGCACGACTTTCAGCGGGCCTTGACCGCGATGACGCTCGACCCGGTCCTCGCGAACGCGGTGCACGCGCAAGGTGCGGATGCGCTGCTGGCCTTCCGCCTGACGCCGCGCGAGGCGCGCCGCTTGACCGCCGTCGCGCGGCAGCCCGGCATGGCGCTCAATTGCACGCTGGCGCGCGCCAATCGCTTCGGGCCGATTCACGCAGCCTTCCCGATGAGCTGCCGGCTGCTCGGGCGCGAACTGCGCACGGTGCTCGACGCGCTGTGGAGCGGGCGCGATCCCGCCAACTACCAGCTCAGCGGCGAAGAGATTCCCTTTGCCGATCTGGTTGAAGCGAGAGTCGCCGATCGGTTGTCCGGCAGCGACTACCTGGGCGAGGTGCTTGCCTACGAGCGCGCCTGCCTGGAGCTGGCGCTGCCGCTGCGCATGGCCGCCGACCCGCTGTCGATCGAGCAGACGAGTCGCTGGGTCGACTTCCGCCACGACCCGCGCCTCTTGTTCGACGCGCTCGATCGATCGATCCTCCCGCCGCCGGGCCTGCCGGAGCAGGCCTTCCGCGTGCGCGTGACGCTGGTCGAAGGCGAACTCGAAGTGACGACCTTCGAGGTTCGGACCGAAGCGCCCTAGCTGCAGGTGACCGCGACCGTCGCCATCACGTCGGCGACGATGGTGCCGGTGCCGTTGACCACATCGCAGCGCTGCCCCGCGGGCTGGGTCGATACCGTTACCTGGTAGGTCGAGCCGGCCGGCAGCACGCCGGGAAAGGCGAAGCGCCCGTTCTCGGCGAGGATCAGGGTCTCGCCGTTGTTTTGCAGCGTGACGCTGCGACCGCTGCCGAGACCGGCCAGCGTGCCGCCTAGGGACGAGCTCAGTGAGCAGGTGACGACAATGTCTGTCACGTCGGCGCCAGTGGAGTTGACCGCGCCGCTGCCATTGGCCACGCCGCAGCTCTGTCCCAGCGGCTGGGTTCGCACCGTGACGTCGTACGCATCTCCGCTGGCGAGGGCGGTCGCGAACGTGAATGTGCCATCCGCGCTCAATGTCAGCGGATCGCCGCCGTTGTTCTGAAGCACGACGCTCGTGCCGGTCGTGAGGCCGTCGAGCCTGCCGCCGATCGTGGCGTCGCTGGTGCCGCCGCACGACGCCAGGACGCCGATCGCCGCGAGCACGACGGCGAGCTTCGCGTTACGGGATATTGAAGGATTCGGGTGAGTGTTCATTTTGCCTTCGGTTTCGTAGAGATCGAGTTTGCGTCTGCCGGCGCTGCGCCTTGCCCTTGGGGTCCTGTCGCGGCAAGCCGCTCGCGCAGCGCCACCTTGAGCACCTTGCCATAGTTGTTTTTCGGAAGTGTTGCTACGAACTCGTAACGCTTGGGTCGCTTGAAGCGCGCCATGTGGTCGCGGCAGTGTGCATCGAGCGCAGCTACGGTCACCGTCGCGCCGGGCTGCGCCACGACGAAGGCAACGACGACTTCGCCCCACTTGGCATCCGGCGCGCCGACAACCGCCGTTTCGGCGACACCGGGTGCAGTGAGCAGCACTTCCTCCACTTCGCGTGGGTAGATGTTCGATCCGCCGCTGATGACGAGGTCCTTGCTGCGGTCCTTGAGCGTCAGGAAGCCGTCCTCATCGAGGCAACCCACATCGCCGGTAAATAGCCAGCCATTGCGCAGCGCGGCAGCCGTCGCCTGCGGGTTGCGCCAGTAGCCGGCCATCACGCTGTCGCCCTTGACCAGAACCTCGCCGATCGCGCCGAGAGGCTGGTCGCGCCCGTCGGCATCCGCAATGCGAATCTGTACCGGCGTCTGCGCCACGCCCACCGAAGCGATGCGCTCGGGGTGTCGCGGGTGAGCGGTGGCGGCGAGATGCGCGCGCGACAGCGCGGTGCCGACCATCGGCGTTTCGCCCTGGCCGTAGATCTGCACGAAGCGCGGCCCCATCACGCGCAGCGCGCGCTGGATGTCGGCGACATACATCGGCGCCCCGCCATAGACGATGGTCTTGAACGCGCGAGCGCACTGCTCGACGTCGTGCCCGGCCTCCTCCGCATGATCGACGAGGCGGTTCACGATCGTCGGGGCGGCGAACGTGGAAAGCGGACCGAGTCGCCAACCGAGATCGAACAACTCCGCCGGATCGACCCCGCCGGAGGCCGGCACCACGTGGCGTGCGCCGGCCATCAGATGCGGTATCGCGTAGATGCCTGCGCCGTGCGACATCGGCGCGGCGTACACGATCGCGTCGTCGGCACTGACCGGATCGACATCGACGAAGTAGGTGAGCCCCATCGTCATCAGGTTGCGCTGCGTGATCATCACGCCCTTCGGTCGGCCCGTCGTGCCGCTCGTGTAGAACAGCCACGCGACGTCGTTCGGGTCGCGTTCGGTGACGGGTACGGCGATCTGCACGTCGAACGCGTCGCGCGCCGGCGCGAAGAGTGCATCGGCTGCTTCGGATTCGACGTCGACTTGGCGTTCGAGTCCTTCAAGCGGCTCGGCTGCGACGTCGCCTGTCACGAAGCCCCAGCGTGCCTGAGCGTCGCCGATGATCCACTCGGCCTCTCGCACATGCAGTTTGGCGTTCACCGGCACGACGACGAGCCCCGCCCACCAGCAGGCCCACATCAGCTCGAGGTAACGCGGGTGATTGCGCATGAAGAGCAGCACGCGATCGCCGGGCGAAAGGCCGCCTGCGCGCAGGCGCTGCGCTAGCGCTGCGCTGCGCGCGGCCCACTCGCCGTAGGTTGCCCAGGGCTCGGTTCCGTCGAAGATGGCAGGCCGATCTGGCGCGAGGCGCGCCTGTCGCAGCAGCAGATGGGCGAGACTCATGGGTCGCGGATCAGTCGGAAGCGTCAGTCGCCGAAGTCGTGCGCGCGCAATTCGATTGGCTGGCCATGCGGCGTCCGGTCGGCGGCACGGTCCCAAGCGTTGCGGGTGCGCTCGAGCTCTGCGGCCGTGCTCGCACCCTTGGCGGCGACGAGCGCTTCCAGCGCGGCGAGCCAGTGCCGGTAGTAGGTGTCACCGAGGTCGGCATCGCCTTGTCGCTGCGCATGAACGATCTGCGCCGCGAGCGCGTCGGCCCATTCAGGCCATGTGAAGAGGCCTTGCTGGTGCAGCGACACTGCGAGGGCAAATGCGTGCGCCTCCCAGGGTTCGCGAAAGACGGGCTCACCGTCGTCGAGCGGTTGGTCTGGGCAGCCAAGGCAGCAACGTGAGATCTCATGCCGGTCCGAGATAAGGCTCCCAGGCGTCGATGGACACGCGCGATCCCTGCTGTGCCTGCGCGCCCCACAACTCGCGGGCGTTGAAGGTGACGGTGTAAAGCCACTGCGGCGCGTCGCCGAGACCCTGTGCGTGCGCGTCGGCAAACACATGCGCGCCGTGCACACGCTCGACGGTGCCGACGCGGCCTGCGGCATAGGCGGGCAGGCGGGTGTGATGCTCGGCCCGCGCGGCGCGCGTGCGCACTCGATCGCCGACCGCAAAGCGTGCCGCAGCCGTCGCGGCGCGCTCGGTCGGGGAGCCTTTGGCGAGCGCCGCCGAAACATCGGCCGCCCGCAGGACGCGCTTGACGGGGAGCGGGGCATGCAAGACCTCGACCGCAGCTATTTCGTCGCCCGAGACGAGGCCACGATCGTTCAGCAAGCGTTCGAGCGCGGCAAGCCAGATCTCGTAGTAACTCAGGCGCGCGTAGTCGGGCAGCGTCTCGCGCGCGCTGCGGCTCTGGTCGATATTCCATTCGCCGGTCGCGCCCATCGCAAGGGTGAGCGCGAGCGACGCGTGCTTCCCATGGGGCGTGAAAGGGCTTGCCGACCGGTTCGGGGACGACCGCGCCAAAGCCGTCGCGGCCACCCAGGTCGGCGTGGCTGAGGTAGCTCATGCCGGGACCGCAGGGGAGGGCACGAGGCCAGCGCCGATCATCGAGTCGCGCGTCACGAGCGCGGCAAGTTCGTCCTCGCCAAGCCCTTCGCGTGCCCGGCGGGCGCAGCGGGATCACGAGGTAGCGCACCTCGGCGGTCGAATCCCAGACCCGAATCGCGGTGCTTTCGGACAGCGTGACGCCGAAGTCGGCGAGCACGGCGCGCGGGTCCTTCACGACGCGCGAGCGGTAGGGTGCGCTCTTGTACCAGGTGGGCGGCAAGCCGAGCACCGGCCACGGATAACAACTGCACAGCGTGCAGACGACCATGTGGTGCTCGTACGGCGTGTTCTCGAGCGCAACCATGTGTTCACCCTGGCGGCCGCTGTAGCCGAGCGAGGCGATGGCAGCGGTCGCGTCGCGCGTGAGCCAGGCGCGAAACGTTGGGTCTGCCCAGGCGCGGGCGACGACGCGCGCGCCATTGCGCGGGCCGATCTTCGTCTGGTAGGTGTCGATCAGCACGTCGAGTGCGGCCGGGTCGATGTAGCCCTTCGCGGCGAGCACCGTCTCGAGCGCGCGCACGCGCAATTCCATCGGGCCCAGTTCGCTGTGGTCGTGCTCGTGGACGTGAAAGTGGCCGTGGCCGTGAGCGGGATCGTGGCTCATGGCCGGATGCTAACTCCGGGTTCGCCCGGGTTGTGCCAGGGATAGGATCTCAAGAACGTATACATGGATGAATCCCATACAGCACACCCAGACCGATGGCCGCCTGCTGCACGCTCGATGCGTTGCGGGACGTCGGGCGTGATCTGGTACGACCCGAATGCGTGCTGGCGACGCGCAGCGGCGACGTCTACACGGCGGACTTCCGCGGCGGCGTGATGCATCTGCGTCCCGACGGCAGACAGACGCTCTACAGCGGCGAGGGCCCCGACGGACTCCTGCTGCAGCCCAACGGCATTGCGTTGATGCGCGACGGCAGCTTCCTCCTTGCCCAGCTCGGCGCCGACGACGGCGGCGTGTTCCAGCTCAATCGGCGCGGCCAGTTGCGCCCCTGGCTGCAGAAGGTGGAGGGTTTCGACCTGCCGCCGACCAACTTCGTCATCGAGGACTTCGCCGGCCGCTTCTGGGTCACGGTCAGCACGCGACGGCGGCCCCGTGCGCGTGGCTACCGGCGCGACTGCGACGACGGCTTCATCGTCATGGTCGACGAGCGCGGCGCGCGCATTGCCGCAGACGGGCTGGGCTACACGAACGAGGTTGCCGTTTCGCCCGATCGCCGATGGCTCTACGTGAACGAGACCTTTGCGCGCCGCCTATCGCGCTTCGCACTGCGCGCCGACGGCTCGCTCGGCATGAAGGAGGTCGTGACCGAGTTCGGCCCCGGCACCTTCCCCGATGGCCTCGCCTTCGACGAAAAAGGGCATGCCTGGGTCGTCAGCGTCGTCAGCAACCGCGTGATCCGCATTGCACCCGATGGCGCGCAAACGATCTGGCTCGAAGACGCCGACCCAAAGCAGCTCGCGCGTGTCGAAGCTGCTTATGACGCCGATGCGATGGATCGAACCCATCTCGCCGAGTCGTCGGGCCGGCGCCTGCGCAACGTCTCGAGCATCGCTTTTGCAGGCGCCGAACGGCGCGACGCCTTGCTCGGCTGCCTGCTCGGCGACAAGCTGATGGCTTTCGACGCGCCGGCGGCGGGCGTCGAGCCGACGCACTGGCGCTACCCGCTCACGGCATGATCAAGCCAGCTGCCGCGGCCGAGCCGACGCCTTCGCTTGTCGACCAGGCGTACCGGGAAATCCGGCGTCGCATTCTCGACAACGTCTGGACACCGGGACATCACGCACTCGAGCAGGAAGTGGCACTCGCGCTCGGCATGAGTCGCACTCCCGTGCGGGAGGCCATGATCCGGTTGCGCAACGACGGCCTCGTAGACGTCGTGCCGCGGCACGGCATGCGCGTGCTGCCGGTCTCGCCTACGGACATGCGCGAGATCTACGAGATCCTGACGGCGCTCGAATGCATGGCCTGCGAACTCGTCGCACGACGCGCGCCGAGCGAGACCGAACTCAAGCCCCTGATCGAGTCGACCCAGGCGATGGACACGGCGCTCAAGGCTGATGACCTCGACGCCTGGGCCGCGGCCGACGAGCGCTTTCACGGCTCTCTGATCGAGCTCGCCGGCAACCGCCAGTTGAAACAGACGGTGCTGAACTACTGGGACCGCGCGCACCGCGCGCGCATGTTCTCGCTGCGTCTGCGCCCCAAGCCCGTCAACTCGACCACGGAGCATCGCCAGCTCGTTGACCGCCTGCGTGCCGGTGACGTCGAGGGCGCAGTGAAGGTCAACCGCAGTCACCGCGAGCGTGCCGCCCGCGAATTGCTCGCCATCTTCGAACGCTACCGGTTCGTGGAAATGTGAATTGCCTGGAGCAACGAATCCCCAATGAGCTCAAACCGATATTCGATTGCGGTGCTGCCCGGCGACGGCATCGGCCCCGAGGTGATGACCGCCGCGCTCGAAGTGTTGCGCGCCGTCGGCGCGCGGATCGCGCGCAGCTTCGACACCGCGTCGCATCCGGCGGGCGCGCAGCTCTACGCAGACACCGGCGTCGCCTTGCCGCCGCCGACGCTCGCCGCCTGCCGCGCGGCCGACGCGATCCTGTTCGGCGCGATGGGCCTGCCGCACGTGCGCGGCGCGGACGGCACCGAGATCGTACCGCAGCTTGACATCCGATTTGCGCTCGATCTTTACGCCGGCGTGCGCCCGGTCCGCACCTGGCCCGGGCTGCCGGTACCGCTGGCCGACCCCCGCGCGACAGCGATCGACCTTGTGCTGGTGCGCGAGAACACCGAGGGCCTCTTCTATGCGCGCGGGCGTGGCGTGGTCGAGGTCGACTCCGTCTCCGACACGATGAAGATCACCCGTGCTGGCACCGCCCGGGTCGTCGACTTCGCGCTCAATCTTGCGCGGCAACGCAAGGCACAGGGCCGGCCCGGCAAGCTAACCAACGTCGACAAGGCGAACGTGTTCGCGTCGATGGCGTTCTGGCGCAGCGTTTTCGTGGAGTGCGCCAAGGCCTTCCCGGATATCGCGACGGAGCATGCCTACGTCGACGCAATGGCACTCAACCTGGTCTTGAAGCCGTGGGTCTACGACGTCCTCGTCACCGAGAACATGTTCGGCGACATCCTTTCGGATCTGATCGCCTCGCTCGTCGGCGGCATGGGCATGGCGCCGTCGGGCGACATCGGCGACAACCATGCGCTGTTCCAGCCGGCGCACGGCACCGCGCCGGACATTGCGGGGCAGGGCATCGCGAACCCGACCGCCATGATCCTGTCGGCCGCGATGATGCTCGACTGGCTCGCCGTTCGGCACGGTGATGCGGCGCTCGCCGATGGTGCGCGCGCGATCGAGTCGGCGGTGCAGGGCGGTTTCGAGAGCGGCGCAGTACGCCCGCGAGAATTCGGCGGCGCGAGCGGCACGGCCGACATCGTGCGCGCGGTGATCGAGCGGCTGTAGCGCGATGGAAGAGCGCATCGTCATGGTTGGCGCTGGCTACTGGGCACAGTTCCAGGTCGAGGGCTGGCGTGATGCCGGCGCGTCATTGGCAGCGATCTGCAATCGTCATCTTGACGCCGCTGAGCAGCTCGCCGCGCGCTATGGCGTGCCGCGTTGCTACACCGACATCGCGGCGATGCTTGACGCCGAGCGCCCGACCCTCGTCGACATCGTGCTGCCGCCGGTCGCGCAGGCGCCGGGCGTGCGCGCGGCAGTCGAGCGCGGCATCCCGACGATTTGTCAGAAGCCCTTTGGCACCGATCTCGCGCAGGCCGAGACGATGACGGCGCTGGCCGAGGCCGCCGGCGTGCCGCTTGTGATCCACGAGAACTTTCGCTTCGCGCCCTGGTTCCGCGAAATGCGCCGACTCATCGCCGACGGATTCTTCGGCCGCGTGCATGGCGTCAGTTTCCGGCTGCGCCCGGGCGACGGCCAGGGGCCCGAGGCCTATCTCGACCGCCAGCCCTACTTCCAGACCATGCCCCAGTTCCTCGTGCGCGAGACGGCGGTTCACTTCATCGACACCTTCCGCTTCCTGATGGGCGAGGTGCGCGCGGTCACGGCACGGCTGCGCAAGCTGAACCCTGTGATGGCCGGCGAGGATTCGGGCCTGCTGATCTTCGAGTTTGATGACGAGCGCAGCGGCCTCTTCGATGGCAATCGCCTGAATGAACACGTCGCGCAGAACCTGCGCCGCACGATGGGCGAGATGTGGCTCGAGGGCGAACGTGGCGTGATGCGCCTGGACGGCGATGCGCGCCTGTGGTGGAAGCCGCACCAGGGCGCCGAGACCCAACACGCCTACGACGACGGCGCCGGACGCGGCGTCTTCGGTGGCGCGAGCACCGCGCTGCAGGCGCATGTGCTCGCCCATCTGCGCGACGGTACGCCGCTCGAGAACGGCGCGCGTGACTACCTCAACAACCTGCACGTGCAGGCCGCCGTCTACCACTCGCACGCCACCGGCTGCCGGGTGGTGATGGCCGGTTTCGATCCCCACCAACCCTGACCCTGGAGACTCTCATGAAGAAGATGTTCACGCTCGTCACCCTCATCGCTGTCGTCGCGATCGCGCTGCCGGCATCGGCCCAGACGGTGCTCAAGTTCAGCCACACCGACCAGCCCGGTGGCTCGCGCCAAAAGTCGGCCGAGGTGTTCGCGAAGAAGGTCGAGGAATACACCCAGGGCCGCTACAAGGTGCAGATCTACCCGGCAGGCCAGCTCGCCAACGATCCGAAGGCGATCGAGCAGTTGCAGCTCGGCGGCATCGACTTCACCGTCTCCGGGACCGGCAGCTACGCCACCCATGTCCCGACGCTGAACCTGACCGTGCTGCCCTACCTCGTCGAGAACTACGAGCAGGGCTGGAAGCTGTACGACGAATCGAAGTGGCTGAAGGAGCAGTTCGCCAAGGCACCGGCCAAGGGCTTTCGCTTCATCTCGACCTGGGAGGCTGGCTTTCGCGACATGACGACGAAAGAGCCGCTCGCATCGCCCGCCGACGCCGCTGGCAAGAAGTTGCGCAGCTACCCGAACGAGATGATGCGCTGGGTGCTCGAGGCGATCGGCTTCAACGTCGTCATCCTGCCGCTGCCCGAGGTCTATCTGGCGATCCAGCAGGGCGCGGTGCAAGGCCAGGAAAACCCGATCGACACCATCTACGCCAACAAGTTCTACGAAGTGGCCCCGAACGTCACGCTGACGCACCACGTCTACAGCCCGATCCCGCTGACGGTGAGCGAGAAGACCTGGCAGAAGCTGAGCCCGGCCGACCAGGCGGCGATCATGAAGGCCGGTGCCGAATCGGCTGCGTTCAGCCGCAACGACATCAAGTCCAACGACGACCATCAGCTCGCCGAGATGACGTCCAAGGGCGCAAAGATCGCGCGACCGAACCTAGCGCCGTTCCGCGAAGCGGTCAAACCCGTCTACGCCAAGGCGAAGGAGAAGTACGGCGCCGACGTCGACCAGTTCCTCGCCGACGCCGAGGCCGTTCGCAAGGCCTTGCCGGCCAAGTGATCCGGCATGACCCCGACCACTGAACTTGGGGACACCCGGGGCGCCGACCGTCGCGGGCGGCACTTGCTGCCGCCCGGCCCGGCGGCGCCGGCGCCGATCGCATGGCTGGGCCGCCTGGTCGAATGGAGCGTGGTGGCGATCGGCGCGACGATGGCATCGCTCGTCTTCGCCAACGTCATCGTTCACAACGTCTTCAACGGCGATATCGCGTGGACCACGGAGTTCTGCGAGTTGCTGATGGTCTGGGTCACCTTTCTCGGCGGCGCCGCGGCGACCCGGCGTGGCGCCCACATGGTCGTGGGCGAATTGATCGGGCGGCTCTCCGGTGCGCCGCGTCGATTCGCCGATGGCGGCATCCAGGTCCTGGTTTTCGTGACGCTCGGACTGCTGTTCTGGTACGGTGTCGGCATCGCGGAGGCAGGCCAGATGAGCACGCTCACGGTGCTCGGCTGGCCGATGAGCACGCAGTACATCGCGTTGTCGGTGACGTCGGCGATCACGATGGTCTTCGTCGGCTGGGACCTGGTCGAGATCCTGCGCGGCAAGACCGGCGAAGAGCGCTACGGCGCCGGCCACCCATGATCCTCTTCGAGACTTTCGGCGCGTTCGTGATCCTCACGCTGCTCGGCGTGCCGCTCGTTTATGGTCTGCTGCTGGCGACGGCCGGCGCGATCTGGTGGAACGGCCTTGGTCATCCACTGACCTCGGTGTTCCTGAGCTACATCGGCGGCGTCGAATCGTTCGTGTTGATCGCGGTGCCGCTGTTCATGCTGGCGGGCGAAATCCTTTCGCGCGGTGGCGTCGGCCTGCGCATCGTGACCTTCGCGACCAAGCTGCTCGGCTTCCTGCCCGGGGGTCTCGGCATCTCGACGGTGACCTCGTGCCTGATCTTTGGCGGCGTGTCGGGCTCGGCGATCGCGGATACCGCGGCGATCGGATCGGTGATGACGCCGGCGATGATTCGCAAAGGCTACAGCCCGGCCTTCGCGGGCGCCCTGATGTCGACCGCCGGCACGCTGGCGATCGTCATGCCGCCGTCGATTCCGATGCTCGTCTATGCGTTCGTGTCGGGTGCCTCGGTGCGCGATCTGTTCATCGCTGGTGTCGTGCCCGCGGTCTTGTTCGCGATCGGCCTGAGCCTCGACTGCGTGCGGGTTGGCAAACGCACTGGGTGCGACAACGGCGATGCGCGCGCGCCAGCAAGCGAGATCTGGACTGCCTTCATCGCTGCCTTTCCGGCCCTGCTAATGCCGGTCATCATCCTCGGCGGCATCTGGTCAGGCTACTTCACGCCGACGGAAGCGGCAGCCGTTGCCGCGGCCTACGGCCTCTTCGTCTCGATGGTGATCTACAAGGACCTGAAGCCGCGCGACCTGCCGGCGTTGCTGCTGAAGTCCTTCACGACGAGCGCCGTCGTGATGGTCGTGATCGGCGCGACGTCGTGCCTCGCCTGGCTCATCACAGTCGAACAAGTACCGGTACAGCTTGCAGACTTGGTCACGCACTACGCGACGTCGCAGTGGACCTTTTTGCTGCTCGTGAATGCTGCGCTGCTCGCGCTGGGCTGCTTCATCGAACCGGTGCCGGCGCTGATCCTGGCCGCACCCTTGCTGGTGCCGCTCGCGTCGGCGTTCAAGATCGACCCGGTGCACCTCGGCCTCATCATGACGTGCAATCTCGCGATCGGCCTGTACACGCCTCCGGTGGGTGGGACGCTGATGGTGGGCGCTCGGCTCGCCGGCGTCGGCATGGTGTCGGTCCTGAGACCGTTGTTGCCGCAGGCGACGATCAGCGTGTTCATCCTGCTCATCGTTACCTATTTCCCGACGGTTAGCATGGCGCTGGTCCGAGCGCTGCGCTGAGCCGCGCGGCATCACCCCGATGGAAGCAATGCAGGTACTCGTCGTCGAATTCCAGATCGATCAGGCTTTCGCGGAGGCCTTTGCCGCCGCGATCAGCGAGAATGCCCGCGCTTCATGCGAGACCGAACCTGGCTGCCGCCAGTTCGATGTCTGCCGCGACCCGGCCGATGCGGCGAAGTTCTTTCTCTATGAGCTCTACGACAATGAGGCAGCGGTACAGGCCCACCTGCGGACGCCACACTTCGTGCAGATGAACGAGGCCACCACGCCCTGGGTCGAGAAGAAGACTGTCTGGCGCTACGTGCGCCTTGCGCCATGACACTTCTGCTCGGCTGCATCGCAGACGATTTCACCGGCGCGACCGATCTCGCCAACAACCTGGTGCGCGCCGGCATGCGCGTGACGCAGATGATCGGTGTGCCGGATGCGTCCTCGGCGGTGTCGGTGACGGATGTCGATGCGATGGTGGTAGCGCTCAAGTCGCGCACAGCGCCTGTCGACTGAGGCCGTACAGCAGTCGCTCGCGGCGTCGCGCTGGCTCCGCGCGCAGGGTGCGGGTCAGATCTACTTCAAGGTTTGTTCGACATTCGATTCGACGCCGCGCGGCAACATCGGTCCGGTTGCCGAGGCGTTGCTCGCCGAGTTGGGCGCAGACTTTGCGATCGTCACGCCGGCCTTTCCCGAGAACGGTCGCACCGTCTTCAAGGGTCACCTTTTCGTCGGCGATCAGTTGCTGTCGGACAGTTCGATGCGCCATCATCCGCTGACGCCGATGACCGATTCCAATCTCGTTCGTGTCCTTCAGGCGCAACTCGCGCACGGCCGGTGTGGCCTGATCGATCACCGCGCGCTCGCTCGTGGAGCGGCCGGCGTGACGGGGCGCATCGAAGAGTTGAAGGTGGAAGGCTGCAACTTCGCGATTGCCGATGCCACCACTGACGACGATCTGCGCATCCTCGCGCGCGCCGCTGCCGGGCTGCGCTCTGGTTGTGGCGGGCTCGGGGCTGGCGATCGGCATCCCGGCGCTGCACGGCCTTGCGCCCAACGCGCAGGCCGCGCAACTGCCGCCCGCGACGGGCGCGTGCGCGATCGTCAGCGGAAGCTGTTCGGCGGCGACGAACACGCAGGTCGCCGCGTTCATCGAGGGCGGTGGCGAAGCGTTCGCGCTCGACCCGCTGCGTTTGGCGGCTGGTGAAGATCTCGCCGCGCAGGCGCTGGACTGGGCCGCGCCGAGACTTACCAAGGGGTCGGTACTCGTCTACGCAACCGCTGAGGCGGCTGCGGTTCGCAATGTTCAGGCCGCGCTCGGCGCGGAGCGTGCTGGCGCGCTGGTCGAATCCGCGCTGGCGCGCGTGGCCGTGGGACTCGTGCAGGGCGGCGTGCGCCAGTTGCTCGTCGCGGGTGGCGAGACCTCGGGTGCCTGCGTGCAGGCACTGGGCATCACGCGCATGCGGATCGGGCCGCAGATCGACCCGGGCGTGCCGTGGTGCCATGCGGTGAGCGGTGCGAGCGGCCCGCAGGGGATGCACCTTGCCCTGAAGTCGGGCAACTTCGGGGCGCCCGATTTCTTCAATCGTGCATTCGCGATGCTCGGCCGATGAAGGACGAGGACGCGCTGCGGGACGAGATCTGCCGCGTCGGCCGCTCGCTCTTCGAGCGCGGCTATGTCCATGCGACCGCAGGCAACATCAGCGCGCGGCTCGGCGATGGCCGCTTCCTGATCACGCCGACCGATGCCTGCCTCGGCACATTGAGCCCGGAACGGCTGGCGAAAGTCGACGCTTCGGGCGCGCAACTCAGCGGCGACAAGGCAAGCAAGACGCTTTCGCTGCACCGGCGCATCTACGACGCCGATCCTGCTGCCGGCTGTGTCGTGCACAGCCACTGCACGCACCTCGTCGCGCTCACGCTGCAGGGGGTGTGGAGCGAGGCGGACATCGTTCCGCCGATCACGCCGTACTTCGTGATGAAGGTCGGGCACGTGCCGCTCGTCGCCTATCGGCGTCCGGGGGATGCGCGTGCCGCGGACGAGGTCGCGGTGCGGGTACGCGACGCTGTCGCGCGTGGCAATCCGTTGCGCGCGGTGATGCTCGACCGGCTTGGGCCGGTGGTATGGCATGCGAGTCCGGGTGAAGCGAGCGCGGTGCTCGAGGAGCTCGAGGAAACGGCACGCCTGTGGCTGCTGTGCTCACCGCGCCCCGCGCCCCTGGGCGACGCGCAAATCGAAGAGCTTCGCACGACCTTTGGCGCCCGCTGGTAGCAGTGTCGCTCGCCGTCGACACGCTGCCGCTGGCGCCGCTGGCCTGACTTACAATCGCACTTCGATTCATTTCAACGAGCAAGAGCAGGAAAGGCAGACGGGTTATGACACCGCGAACTCACACCAACCTTACCGAGGTTTGCTGACCGCAGCGTTGTCACGTCCATCCTGTTCGTTGTTCGTGAAGAAGAAGGCGCGGTCGATCACCGCGCCTTTTTCATTCCGTGGAGACTTCCGATGATTTCGATTCAACTACCAGACGGTTCGAAGCGTGAGTTCGCGTCGCCGCCGACCGTCGCCGATGTCGCCGCGGAGATCGGCAGCGGGCTGGCAAAGGCCGCGCTTGCCGGGCGGATCGGCGAGGGCACTGCCTCGCGCATCGTCGACCTGGGATATCGGCTCGACGCCGACACGGCGCTCGCAATCGTCACCGCCAAGGACGCGGACGGCCTCGAGGTCATCCGCCACTCGACGGCGCACTTGCTTGCCTATGCGGTGAAAGAGCTGTTTCCCGAAGCGCAGGTGACGATCGGTCCGGTGATCGAGAACGGCTTTTTCTACGACTTCGCCTACAAGCGGCCCTTCACACCCGAAGACCTGGTGGCGATCGAGCAGAAGATGACCGAGCTCGCGGCGAAGGACGAACCGGTGGTGCGTCGCGTGTTGCCGCGTGACGAGGCCGTCGCCTACTTCAAGGGCATCGGCGAGCACTACAAGGCCGAGATCATTGCCAGCATTCCGGCGGGCGAGGACGTTTCGCTGTACCGCGAGGGCAAGTTCGAGGATCTGTGCCGTGGCCCGCACGTCCCGAGCACGGGCAAGCTCAGGCATTTCAAGCTGATGAAGGTGGCCGGCGCGTACTGGCGCGGCGACCATCGCAACGAGATGCTGCAGCGCATCTACGGTACGGCTTGGGCGACGAAGGACGAACTGCAGCAATACCTGCACCGGCTCGAGGAAGCCGAGAAGCGCGACCACCGCAAGCTCGGCCGCGAGCTCGACCTGTTCCACCTCGACGAACACGCGCCGGGCCTCGTCTTCTGGCACCCCAAGGGCTGGACGATCTGGCAGCAGGTCGAGCAGTACATGCGCGCTGTCTATCGAGACAACGGTTACCTCGAGGTCAAGGGGCCGCAGATCCTGGACAAGAGCTTGTGGGAGAAGACGGGACACTGGGACAACTACCGCGAGAACATGTTTACGACTGAGTCGGAGAAGCGCGAGTACGCGCTGAAGCCGATGAATTGCCCGGGGCATGTGCTGATCTTCAAGCAGGGCATCAAGAGCTACCGCGACCTGCCACTGCGATACGGTGAATTCGGTCAATGTCACCGCAACGAGCCCAGCGGCTCGATGCACGGCATCATGCGCGTGCGCGGCTTCACGCAGGATGATGGCCACGTCTTCTGCACCGAAGAGCAGATTCTCGAGGAATGCATTGCCTATACGGCCTTGCTGCAAAAGGTCTACGCCGATTTCGGGTTCACGGAGATCATCTACAAGGTCGCAACACGGCCCGACAACCGTGTGGGGTCCGATGCGCTCTGGGACAAGGCCGAGTACGCGGTGATGGAGGCTCTGCGACGCTCTGGCGTGGCTTTCGATATCTCGCCTGGTGAGGGCGCCTTCTACGGCCCGAAGATCGAATACACGCTGAAGGACGCGATCGGCCGCCCGTGGCAGTGCGGAACGATGCAGGTTGACTTCAACACCGCCGAACGCCTTGGCGGCGAGTACGTGACGGAATCGAGCGAGCGCGCCCACCCCGTGATGCTGCACCGAGCGATTATCGGCAGCTTCGAGCGCTTCATCGGTATGTTGATCGAACACCATGCCGGCGCGCTACCTGCCTGGCTCGCGCCGCTCCAGGTGGTTGTGCTGGCCATCACCGACGCGCAGGCTGACTACGCCTTGGAAGTTGTGAAAACGCTTCAAAAACAAGGAGTTAGAGTCGAATCCGATTTGCGCAACGAGAAGATCGGCTATAAAATCCGTGAGCACTCGATGCAAAAGCTCCCGTACATCCTCGTCGTTGGCGACAAGGAAAAGGCAAACGGAGCGGTTGCGGTGCGCGCCCGAGGCAATCAGGATCTGGGTGTGATGGCGCTCGATGACTTCGCGCAGAAGCTCACGAGCGAGATCGCATCACGCAAGTGATCCTGCCGTTGCACTTCAGGCCCGCGCCAGATCACAGTGGGGGTTCGGTGCCTTCGAGCCCATTGAAAGGTTGACACCATCGCTACTTCTTATGCAGACCGTCGCACTCCGAACGTTGAGCGCAAGCACCGCCTGAACCGCGAGATCATGGCACCGGAAGTCCGGTTGAACGGGGTCGAGAATGAAGCCCTGGGCATTGTGAGCACCGTGGACGCGTTGCGAATGGCAGGTGAGCTCGATGTCGATCTGGTCGAGATCGCGGCCACCGCCGATCCCCCGGTCTGCCGGCTGATGGACTATGGCAAGTTCAAGTACCAGGAGCAAAAGCGCGCCGCCGAGGCGAAGTCCAAGCAAAAGGTCATCGAGATCAAGGAAGTGAAGTTCCGCCCAGGCACCGATGAAGGCGACTATGCGATCAAGATGCGCAACCTTCGCCGCTTCATCGGCGAGGACGGCGACAAGGGCAAGGTCACGCTACGCTACCGCGGCCGCGAGATCACGCACCAGGACATCGGCATGCGATTGCTCGAACGCATTCGCGACGAGCTGGCGGATATCTCGGTCGTCGAGCACATGCCCAAGCTCGAAGGGCGCCAGATGATCATGGTGCTGGGGCCGAAGCGAAAGAATTGAAGCGCGGGAGAGTTTGAAGATTCAACGCCGGGGTTTGGTCGCCGCGGCGTTGCAAGAAGCCTCTGCAGGCCTACAAGACCGTGAGAATCACGGGCGCCTGCAGGAGCAACCTAGAAGGAGCAGTCATGCCCAAGATGAAGACCAAGAGTGGCGCGAAGAAGCGTTTTCGCGTGCGTCCGGGTGGCACCGTCAAGCGGGGCCAGGCGTTCAAGCGCCACATCCTGACGAAGAAGTCCACCAAGAACAAACGCCACCTGCGTGGTGCCGTCACGGTGCACGAGACCAACATGGGCCATATGGCGCAGATGCTGCCATTTGCCGGCCTCTGATCGTCATCAACACCTGAAGGAGAACGACTCATGCCTCGCGTAAAACGTGGTGTAACCGCACGCGCCCGTCACAAGAAGGTCCTGGCGCTCGCCAAGGGCTATCGCGGCCGCCGCAAGAACGTCTTTCGCATCGCCAAGCAGGCGGTGATGCGCGCCGGCCAGTACGCCTACCGCGACCGCCGGACCAAGAAGCGCGTGTTCCGAAATCTGTGGATCGCGCGCATCAACGCCGCCTCGCGCGGGCTCGGCCTGACGTACAGCAAGTTCATGGCCGGCCTGAAGAAGGCGTCGATCGAGATCGATCGCAAGGTGCTGGCCGACATGGCCGTCAACGACCCGGCTGCTTTTGGCAGCATCGTCGAGAAGGCGCGCGCCCAACTCGCTTGATCGCAGCGGATGTGCCGTGCCGACAACGGCGCGGCGCGACCGCAGCACCCTTCTGGTGGCCATGCGCTGCACGAGGGGCGAGCATTCCAAGGCCGCCACCCGTAGCGGCCTTTTTTCTGTCCGACGAAGATCTCGATGACGATTCAATGAACGATCTGGACACACTGGTGGTCGCTGCGCAGGACGAGTTCGCGAACGCGGCAACGCCGGCCGAGCTCGAAAACGCGAAGGCACGCTACCTTGGCAAAGCGGGCCGGCTCACCGAGCTTCTCAAGGGCCTCGCCGCGCTCGACGCGATGGAGAAGAAGACGCGCGGCGCTGACATCAATGCGACCAAGCAGCGTGTCGAGGCAGCGTTGAACGCGCGTCGCAAGGCGCTTGCGGACGCCGAACTCGAAAGCCAGTTGCGGGCCGAAGCGCTCGACGTGAGCCTGCCCGGGCGCAAACGCGGTATCGGCGGGCTGCATCCGGTCATTCGGGCAATGGAGCGCATCGAGGCGATCTTCGGCTCGATGGGGTTCGATGTCGCCGATGGGCCGGAGATCGAGACCGACTGGTACAGCTTCACGGCGCTCAACAACCCCGAGAACCATCCTGCACGTTCGATGCAGGACACCTTCTACGTCGATGTCAAAGATGCCGAAGGCCGCTGGCTCAACCTGCGCCCGCACACCTCGCCAATGCAGATTCGCTATGCGCGGGCGCACGCCGCGCGCCACGCCGACGCGATCGCCGCCGGGCTGCCGATCCCCGAGATCCGCGTCATCGTCCCCGGCCGCACCTACCGGGTCGACAACGACGCGACGCACATTCCGATGTTCCATCAGGTCGAGGGCCTGTGGATCGGCGAGAACATCAGCTTCAAGGATCTGAAGGCGGTGTATCTCGCCTTCGTTCGTGCGTTCTTCGAGACCGACGACCTGCAGATCCGCTTTCGGCCGAGCTACTTTCCGTTCACCGAACCGAGTGCCGAGATCGACATGATGTTCGGCAGCGGGCCGATGGCGGGCAGCTGGCTCGAGGTGTCGGGATCGGGCCAGGTGCACCCGCAGGTGATCCGCAACATGGGGCTCGACCCCGAGCGTCACATCGGTTTCGCATTCGGCTCCGGCATCGACCGCCTCGCAATGTTGCGCTACGGCGTTGGCGATCTGCGTGTGTTCCTCGAGGGCGACCTGCGCTTCCTCGCGCAGTTCAAGTGATCGAGCAATTGGCCGAGCAAATGACGGAGCGCCTGCCGCATGCAGTTTCCTGAATCCTGGTTGCGCGAGTTCTGCAACCCGCCGCTCGCGACCGAGCAGCTTGCCGAACTGCTGACGATGTCGGGCATGGAGGTGGAGTCGGTCACGCCCGTCGCACCGCCGTTCAGCAAGGTCGTCGTCGCGCAAGTGAAGTCGGTCGACCGTCATCCGAACGCCGATCGACTCAATGTTTGCGAGGTCGATGCTGGCAGCGGCACGCCGCTCATGATCGTCTGCGGCGCACCCAACGTGCGCGTTGGCATGAAGGTGCCTTGCGCGCTTGTCGGCGCCCTGCTGCCACCGGCCGAAGAGGGTGGTGCGCCGTTCGAAATCAAGACGGGCAAGCTGCGCGGCGTCGAGAGCCAGGGCATGCTGTGCTCGGGGCGTGAACTCAAGCTCTCGGACGACCATTCCGGCCTGCTCGAACTGCCGCCCGATGCGCCGCTTGGGCGAGACATTCGAGAGCAACTCCGGCTCGACGACATGCTCTTCACGCTCAAGCTCACGCCGAACCTGGCGCATGGCCTGAGCGTGCACGGCGTCGCGCGCGAAGTCGCGGCGCTGACCGGCGCGCCGCTCGAGGCTCCGGCCGCTATCTCGACCGGGACGACGGTACAACCCAAGCATGCCGACAAACTCCCGGTCACGGTCGACGCGCCGGACCTGTGCGGGCGCTTCTCGGGCCGCATCATCCGCAATGTGGACACACGCGCAGCGACGCCGGCCTGGATGGTCGATCGCCTGCAACGCTGCGGGCAGCGCTCGGTCACCGCGCTCGTCGATATCTCGAACTACGTGATGTTCGAGTCCGGCCAGCCGTCGCATATCTTCGATCTCGACAAGATCCATGGCGGTCTGCACGTGCGCTGGGGCCGCAAGGGCGAGACGCTCGAACTGCTCAATGGCGAGACGATCGAGGTGGATGAGACGGTCGGCGTCATCGCCGACGAAGAGGCGGTCGAATCGCTCGCCGGCATCATGGGTGGCGAGGCGACGGCGGTGTCCGACGAGACGCGCAATATCTATGTCGAGGCCGCATTCTGGTGGCCCGAGGCCGTGGCTGGGCGATCGCGCCGATTCAACTTCACGACTGAAGCCGGGCACCGCTTCGAGCGCGGGGTCGATCCTGCGCAGACGGTTGCGAACATCGAGCGCATCTCGCAACTCGTCATCGAAATCTGCGGCGGCGAAGCCGGCCCGATCGACGACCAGACCCTCAATGTGCCAAAGCGCACGCCAGTGCAATTGCGGCCGTCGCGCGCCGCGCGGGTGATCGGCATGCCGGTGACGCAGGCGCAATGCGCCAGCGTGATGCAACGCCTCGGCTTGCCCTTTGTCGAGGCGCCCGATCTGCTGACGGTGACGCCGCCGAGCTGGCGCTTCGACATGCGCATCGAAGAAGATTTGATCGAGGAAGTGATCCGCGTCCTGGGCTACCGGATGCTGCCCGACACGCCGCCGGTCGCACCCGTCACGCCGCGCGTGCGGTCGGAGTCGCAACGCAGCCGGCACGAGTTGCGCCACGCGATGGCCGCGCTCGACTATCAGGAGGCGATCAATCTCAGCTTTGTCGAACCGCGCTGGGAGCATGAGCTCGCCGGCAACGCGGACCCGATCAAGGTGCTGAACCCGATCGCAAGCCAGCATTCGGTGATGCGCTCGGGTCTCATCGGCAGTCTGGTTCAGGTGCTGCGCTTCAACCTTGCGCGCAAGGCGCCTCGAGTGCGCGTGTTCGAACTGGGTCGCGTCTTTCGCCGCGACGCGACAGCGACGGACGGTGAGCGCAGCGTCGCCGGCGTCGCGCAACCGCTGCGTCTGGGCGGGCTCGCCTGGGGCCCGGCAGAGGAATCGCAATGGGGACGCAAGGAGCACGCGGTCGACTTCTTCGACGTGAAGGGCGACGTCGAGTTGCTGCTTGCGCCACAACGTGCGCGCTTCGTCGCAGCGTTGCATCCGGCGCTGCATCCGGGACGTTGCGCGACGGTGGTACTCGACGGAGAGGAGATCGGCTTTGTCGGCGAACTGCACCCGCGATGGCGTCAGGCGTACGAACTGCCGTCTGCACCGGTGGTGTTCGAACTCGACGCGCTTGCGCTGCAGCGGCGCGGGCTGCCCATCTACGTGCCCGTGGCGCGCCAGCAATCGGCCTGGCGCGACCTCGCACTGATCGTCAGCGAAGGAGTGGCCCACGATGCCTTGATGGACGTGATCGGCGCCGGGCCGCAGGGCCTGGTGCGCAGCGCGCGCTTGTTCGACGTCTACAAGCCCGCGACGCCGACTGCCGACATAGCGGCAGGTGAGCGCAGCCTCGCGGTGCGGCTCGAACTGCTCGACGAGACGGCGACGCTCACCGACGAGCGCATCGATGCCGAAGTGAGTCGTGTCGTCGAAACCCTGCGCAAGCGCCTCGGTGCGCGTCTGCGCGCCTGAGCGAAAGTCGGCGAATGAACGACAAGACCATCCCGCGCGTGCTCCTGCCGACGCTGGAGACGCCGACGCTCACCAAGGCCGAGCTGTCCGAACTGCTGTTCGAGCGCTTGGGCCTCAACAAGCGCGAATCGAAGGACATGGTCGAGGCTTTTTTCGACATCATCCACGCCGCGCTCGTCGAGGGCCGTGACGTGAAGATGTCGGGCTTCGGCAACTTCAACATCCGGCGCAAGGCGCCACGCCCCGGGCGCAACCCGCGGACGGGCGAGGCGATTCCGATCAAGGCCCGCAACGTGGTCACATTTCACGCCAGCCACAAACTCAAGGGCGTTGTGCAGGGCGAAATCCCACTTGGAGACGAGTTCGAGTAAAGTCTTAGCTTTCTCTGCCGATCTTGTTGATTCATATGGAGAAAGCGCTCCCAGTCATTCCGGCGAAACGCTACTTCACGATCGGTGAAGTGAGCGAGTTGTGCGGGGTCAAGCCGTACGTGCTGCGCTACTGGGAGCAGGAATTTACGCAACTCCGACCGGTCAAACGGCGCGGCAATCGGCGCTACTACCAGCACCACGAGGTGCTGCTCATCCGCCGCATCCGCGAGCTGCTTTACGAGCAGGGCTTCACGATCAGTGGGGCCCGCAATCGGCTGTCTGAGGTGACGCCGGGACGCCGGCACGACGACTTCCTGGCGGCAGGCAACGCGGCAGGCGATGGAGGCCGACGAGATCGATGCGGAGCCTGAGAGCCAAGCGCCCCGGCAGCGCCGCGCTGAAGACCCGGATGTCCCGGACGCTGCGCGCGCCACGATGTCGCCCGCCACGATGCGCCAAGAGTTGTTGGCGATACGCGACCTGCTCCAGGGCTGACGCAACATGGCGCACGGTGCGCCAGCACTGGGCGGCTTACGCTGCCTTGCCGGCTATAATTCAAACCCTGTCGGGGCGTAGCGCAGCCTGGTAGCGCACTTGCATGGGGTGCAAGGGGTCGCGAGTTCGAATCCCGCCGTCCCGACCATAGAAGACGAGGGTCAACAGGTTAGCGCCTGCTGACCCTTTAGTCTTTGTTGGCGTCAAGCGGTCCGGTAAGCGGTACGGTTTGGCAGTTTGAGCCGGCCGGCGGCCATGTGCACCCGCGCCAAATGGCGTAGCAAGTGCCGCGGACGTCCGAAAGACCCAAGCAGCAGCGGAGATTGGACATGAACGCATCGATCACAGCCGCGGCCGTCGCGGTGCTTGGTCTCGCCGCGTGCGCGCCCAGTGCGCCGCCGCCCGCCGCCGCTGAACCCGCGGCGTCGATCATGCCGCCACCGACCGAGAGATACACCTGTGAGCGCGGCACGAAGCTGTCGGTGAAGTTGCTCGGCGAGACCGCTGAGGTTCGCGTCGATGGCGCCGACGCCGTGTCACTGCCCGCGCTCGGTGAGGACGGTACGACGTTTACCAACGGCCGTCAGACGCTGTACGTGAAGCAGGGGGTGGTCTCGTGGGCGGTCGGGCGCATGGCGGCGGAAACCTGCGAGCCTGATAAGTAGGCCTCAGGGCCGATGTGCCGGACGGCAGCTCGAGAGAGCCCCGAATCTGACGCGACCTACAAGACGCGCAAAAACTGCGACATCCTGGAATTCATCCTGGAGGAGACACCCGCCAAGGTGGGTCGCGAGCGCCGCGCTGCGAAACATCGCGTTACCCTGGCCCTGCTAACGCCACTAGCATGAGCCCACAACTGCGCCATCCAGGCGCAGGCACGGGGAAGTCATGGACAAGTCGATGGTCAAGGGCATTGTGATCGGCGGCATTGCAGCCGCTGCGGTTGCCGCGAGCGGCGTTACCGGTTACCGGGCGATGAAGACGCCCGAGTTTGCGGAAGTGGTCGCGGTCAAGGTAGCCACCGAGACCGTCAGCACCCCGCACGAGGAGTGTCAGGACGTGCAGGTACAGCAGCAGGCCCCCGTGAAGGACGAGAACCGCGTTGCCGGCACCGTGCTCGGCGGCGTTGCCGGCGGCTTGCTGGGCAGCACCATCGGCGGCGGCCGAGGCAAGACGGTCGCCACTGTGGCGGGTGCTGCGGCGGGCGGTTATGCGGGCAACCAGGTGCAGAAGAACATGCAGGAGAAGGACACCGTCGCCAGCACCGAGCGCCGCTGCAAGACCGTGACCGAGAAGACCCAGAAGCGCGTCGGCTACGACGTGACCTACCGTCTCGATGGCAAGCAGGATGTCGTGCGCATGGCCTATGACCCCGGGCCGCGCATTGCGCTGAAGGACGGCAAGCTGGATCCCACGCCTCCGGCGTCGGCGAAGTAGCTTTCAGCAGTCGCGGCGGCCGCACTACCAGCGAACCGCCCGCCGGACCCTGACCATCCCCGTCGCCAGGCCAGTGCCGATCAAGATGACCACGCCGCCTGCGACCATCGGCAGCGTCACCTGCTCAGCGAGAAACAAGCCGCCCCAAAACATCGCGAACAGCGGCACGAGATAGGTCACGGCGATCGCGTTGGACGCGCCCACTTGGGCGATGAGGCGGAAGTAGAGCAGGTAAGCGACGCCGGTGCAGAGGAAGGCGAGCAGCGCCATCGCAATCCAAGCCCTGGCCGAAGGCGGCAGCGGCGGCCACCAGATCACTGCCGGCAGCGCGAGGCACAGCGTCGCGCCGAGTTGACTGCCGGCAGCGACGGCCAGCGGGGGGACGCCGACGAGCCGCTGCTTCGCGTAGTTCGCAGCCAGTCCATAGAGCGCGGCGGCAACCAGGCAGGCGACGACCGCCCAGCCCGATCCGCCGGGCTTGAAGCTTGCCGCGCCGCTGACGCTGTTCGACGCGAGTGCGACGACGCCGGCGAAGCCGATCGCGAGTCCGGCAACGCGCAGGCGCGTCAGTCGCTCGTTCAACCACAACCACGCGATCGCGGCGCCGAACAAAGGCGAGGTTGCATTGAAGATCGCGGACAGCCCCGCCGTGACCGACATCAGCGCATAGGCGAATCCGAGAAACGGCAGCGCCGAGTTGATGACGCCGACGACGAAAATAGGCCGCCAATGGCGGCGAAGCGACGCCACCTGCCCGCGCACTGCGAGCAAAGGCATCAGCAGCAGCGCCGCGCCAGCGACACGCAGGGCGGCGACCGCGACAGCACCGAATTCCACCGCGCCCATGCGCATGAAAAGGAAGGAAGCGCCCCAGATCGCGCCGAGCAGCGTCAGCTCCGCGCCGTCGCGCAACCTCATGCGTGCACGGCAGCGAAGCGTGTGGCAGCGAGCGACTTCTGCAGCGGCGCGGTCCCGGGCAGGGTGGCCTGCACCGGCGCGAAGCCTTCGATCTCGAGCAGCGCGATCTTGCGCGGCAGCCCGCCGGCGTAGCCGGTGAGGGAGCCGTCGCTGCCCATCACGCGGTGGCAGGGCACGATCACGGCGACCGGGTTGCGCCCGACGGCACCGCCGACGGCGCGCACCGCGTTCGGCTTGCCGACCGCAAGGGCGACTGCGCCGTAGCTCGATGTGTTGCCGCAGTCGATCGCGAGCAGCGCGTGCCACACGCTTCGCTGGAACGGCGTGCCTTGCAGATCGAGCGGCACGTCGAAGTGGCGACGCTTGCCGGCGAAGTAGTCCGCAAGTTGCGACGCAGCCTTGCGCAGCAGCGGGTCCTGAGGCGACTCGGGCGCAGCCACCGTGACGGGAAAGTCCTTCTGGCCGACGAACCAGGCCCCGGCCAGACCTTTGGCGGTGCGGGCGAGCAGCACGGTTCCAAGGGGGGTTTCGATATGCAGTTGCGCGGTGCACGCGGCTGCGAGTTGCTTCAGGCTCATGGTGTTGGCTCCAGGCTGTTCCACAGTTTGAGGACGGCGTACGCGCGCCACGGGCGCCACGCCTGCGACCGTTCTTCGGCGTCCCGTTCGGCGCGTGATCCGCGGGGCAGGCCCAGCGCGTTGAGGACCGCGACGTCGCCGGGCGGGAAGGCGTCGGCCCAGCCGAGCACGCGCATCGCGACGTAGCTCGCCGTCCACGGCCCGATGCCCGGCACAGCGCGCAGGCTGTCGATCAGCGGCTGCGGCGATGCATGCGGCTGCACGAGCGGCTCGATCTCGGGCCAGACACGCGCGACGGCGACGATCGCCGCGCCGCGGCTACGGATGATGCCGAGGGCGCCGAGTTCGGCCACGATCGCGTCCGCATCGCCGTCGACGTTCGCAAGCGAGGCGGGCGCGGGAAACGCACGCTGCAGCTCGGCCCACGGCGTCGCGACCGGTTCGCCGAATCGATCGACGAACCGCCGTGCGAGCGTGCGTGCCGCGCCCACCGTCACCTGCTGGCCGAGGATCGCTCGCACGACGAGCTCGAACGCATCCAGTCCGCCCGGCAGCCGAAGCCCCGCGCCGCCGGGCAGATCGGCGAGCGCGGCATCGATCGCGAGCGGATCGGCGTCGAGATCGAGCCAGCGCCGCACCGCGGCGATCAGCGCGCCCGCGCTGCGCGCGAGCGAGGGCGAGAAGCGCAACCGCAGCTGTGGGCGCAGTGGCACGAACTCGGCCTCGATCCAGCCGGCGTGCTCGCCCCAGAGTCCGGCGCGAACGCTGCGTCGCACACTTCGGGCGTCGACCTGCTCGATGCCGGGGATGGCTCGCTGGCCCAGAAAGCGCAGCAACGCGACGCGGTCCAACGGCTCGCGAAAGGCGAGCGTCGCGCGGATGCCGTCATGTTCGGTCGGCGCGGCGTCCGGTGCATCACGACGCAAGCGGCTCGGGCTCAGGCGGTAGTTGTCTGCAAACGCCGCATTGAAGCGGCGCAGGCTTCGATATCCGCTCGCAAGCGCGATCTGCGCGACGGGCAGGTCCGAGTCGGTCAGCAACTGTTTGGCAAGCAGAAGGCGGCGTGTCTGCAGGTACTGCACCGGCGTCACGCCGTTTTCGGCGGCGAAGATGCGGCGCAAGTGGCGGTCGCTCACGCCGAGGCGACGGGCGAGGGCGGCGACGCTGACGCTTTCGCCGTCGAACGCGCCGTTGATCCCGTCCGCATGGGCGTGTGCGTCCAGCCATTGCGCGGCCTGGCGGGCGAGCGTGCGCGACGCGTCCATGACCGACCATGCAAGGCCGGCGCCAGGGGCGATCTCTGGCCGGCACTTCAGGCACGGGCGGAACGCGGCCGCCTCGGCTTGGGCGGGGGTGTCGAAGAAGCGGCAGTTCTCGCGCCGCGGCGTACGTACGCGGCAGATCGGGCGGCAATAGACCCCGGTCGACGTGACGCCGACGTACATGTGTCCGTCCAGCCTGGCGTCGCGCGCGAGGATCGCGCGATACGCGGCGTCGCCGTCGAGCGAGATGCGCAGGGTACTGGGAAGAGCCGAGGACATGACATCGATTATGGTCATCTCATCAGATCTGACTCGCCGTTTTCGGACACGTCGCTTTCGCCGTCGAGCGACGCTTCGCGAGCGGCGCGGAGTCGAAGATGGGCGTCCCTACAATCCCTCATCGCTTCGAGGAAGGGTCGGCTCGTGGACGTGAACGCATCAATCTTCAAGGCCTACGACATTCGGGGCGTCGTCGGCACGACGCTCACCGAGGCGCTCGCCGAGCATCTCGGCCGCGCCTTCGGCACCGAGGCGTTGAGTCTTGGCGAGAAGGCGGTCGCCGTCGGCCGCGACGGGCGGCTGTCAGGCCCCACGCTCATCGCCGCGTTGACGCGCGGATTGCTCTCCACGGGCATCGACGTCATCGACATCGGGCCGGCGACGACGCCGATGCTCTACTACGTTGCCGCGACGCGCACCGACCGTGGCTGCACGAGCGGCATTCAGGTCACGGGCAGCCACAACCCGAAGGACTACAACGGCTTCAAGATGGTGCTCGCCGGCAAGGCGATCCACGGCGAAGAGATTCAGAACCTGCGGCGCCGCATCGAGGCAGAGGACTATGCCAAGGGTGCAGGGCGCGCTGAAATGCTGGATGTGCTCGCCGAGTACCGCGATCGGATCGTCGGCGACTGCAAGATCGCAAGGCCGATTCACGTCGTCGTCGATTGCGGGAACGGCATTCCCGGCGCGTCGGCGCCCGGCATCCTGCGTGCGCTCGGCTGTACGGTGACAGAGCTCTACTCCGAGGTCGACGGCGACTTCCCGAATCACCATCCCGATCCCTCCAAGCCCGAGAACCTCGCCGACCTGATCGCGGCGGTGAAGGGGAGCGACGCGGAACTCGGCCTCGCATTCGATGGCGATGGCGACCGGCTCGGCGTCGTCACGAAGGACGGCACGATCATCTATCCCGACCGCCAATTGATGCTCTTCGCGCGCGACGTCCTGTCGCGCAATGCGGGGGCATCGATCATCTTCGACGTCAAGTGCACCCAGCGCCTTGCGCCCGACGTTCGCGCCGCCGGCGGCGTTCCGCTGATGTGGATGACGGGTCACTCGCTCATCAAGGCCAAGTTGCGCGAAACTGGCGCCCCGCTCGCCGGCGAGATGAGCGGCCATATCTTCTTCGCCGAGCGCTGGTACGGGTTCGACGACGCGACATATACCGCCGCGCGTCTGCTCGAGATCCTCACCCGCAGCGCCGATCCGAGCGCCGTGCTGAACGCGCTGCCGACGAGCCACTCGACGCCCGAGTTGAACGTGCCCTGCGCCGAAGGCGAGCCGCGGCGCGTGATCGAGAAGCTGCTCGGGACGGCGAAGTTCCCTGGCGCACGCGAGCTGATCACGATCGACGGATTGCGCGCCGAGTACGACGACGGCTTCGGCCTGGTGCGGGCGTCGAACACGACGCCGGTGCTCGTGCTGCGCTTCGAAGGGCACACCCCCGAGGCGCTGCACCGGATCGAGCGCGACTTCATGGGGGCCCTGCGCGCAGTGAAGCCCGACGCGCAGTTCGCCGCCGCAGCGCACTGAATCTCCGAAGCACACGGGTGACGCCATCTTGCGCGTCCTGATCGTCAAGCTCTCGTCGCTCGGCGACGTGATCCAGACCCTGCCGGTCGTGCACGATCTGCTGACGCACGTCGATCCGGTCGCGGTCGACTGGGTCGTCGAGGAGGCCTTCGCACCTTTGCTCGGCGAAGTGATCGGGCTCGATCGGGTCATCGCGTATGCCGGCCGTCGCTGGCGGCTGCGGCCGATCGCCACCGAGACGCGGCGCGAGCGCTCGGCCTTCGTGGCGCAACTGCGGCGCGAGCCCTACGACGCGGTGATCGACTGCCAAGGCCTCATCAAATCCGCACTCGTTGCACGGCGCGCTCGCCTTTCGCCGAACGGTCACCGCTACACCTACGCCAATCGCAGCGAACTGTGCGGCTACGAATGGCCGGTGCGCTACATGCTCGATCGGCCGATCGCGATGGAGTGGCGCGTGCATGCGGTGCGACGTTCGCGCCTGCTCGCTGCGCGCGCGCTCGGCTACGACATCGGTGAATCGGTGTCGCGTGTCGATTGGCGCTTCCCGCTGCCCGACTCGACGTCGCGCGACGTGCTGCTTGCACACGGCACCACGCGCAGCGACAACGAGTGGCCGGAACCGCGTTGGGCGGACATCGGTCAGCGCCTCGCCGGAGCAGGCTTTCGGGTCGTGCTGCCACAGGTCGGCGCGGTCGAGGCGCAGCGTGTCCAGCGGATCGCGTCGGCCATCGGCCCGGGTGTCGAGATCTTGCCCGCCATGGCGCTCGATGCGCTTGCGCGTCGCGTCGCCACGTGCAGCGGTGTGATCGGCGTCGATTCGGGGTTGAGCCACCTTGCCGTCGCGCTCGATCTGTGTCACGTGCAGATCTTCAGTCAACCGCGCGTCTGGCGCGCGGGGCCGGTCGGCAGCGCACATCAGTTGCCGGTCGGCGGCGAGAGCGCGCCGTCGGCCGAAGCGGTGTGGAATGCGTGGGAGCAAGTGTGGGCGGCGCGACCCGCGGTGCGGGGCTAGCGATGGTGCGCTGGCTCTACGCGGGGTTGACTGGGCTGCTCGTGCCGCTCGTCTGGCTGCGCCTGCATTGGCGCTCGCGACGAGAGCCCCTCTACGGCACCGCGATCGGCGAGCGCTTCGGGCGCTATCGGGGTCCACGCACGCACGGCTGGGTCTGGGTCCATGCCGTGTCGCTCGGCGAGACCCGTGCTGCCGCCTCGCTGATCGACGCTCTCCGTCGCGTCGATCCGGCGATGCGCCTGCTGCTCACCCACGGTACCGCCACTGGCCGCGAGGCAGGCGCTGCGCTGCTGCGCGAGGGCGACCGCCAGCTCTGGCTCCCGTGGGACAGCGCGGGTGCGACGCGGCGCTTCTTCGCCCACTTCCAGCCCCGCATCGGCGTGCTGATGGAAACCGAGATCTGGCCCAATCTCCTCTCGGCTGCACAGGCGATGGGCGTGCCGATGGTGCTTGCCAATGCGCGCCTGAGCGAGCGCAGCCTGCGACGCGGCGCGCGCATGCCACGCCTGATGCGGCCGGCGGTGCGCAGCCTCTCACTCGTGCTCGCGCAGACCGAGGCCGATGCCGCGCGGTTGCGTGCTGCGGGGGCGCGAAGCGCGGAAGTCTGCGGCAATCTGAAATTCGACATGACGCCTGCCCCCGGTTTGCTGGCCGCGGGCCGCGTGTGGCGGGACGCCATCGGTCGACGGGTCGTGCTGGCGTCGAGCACGCGCGACGGCGAGGAGATCGAGCTGCTCGACGCATGGCGCGCCGTGGAGGGCATACGACCCTTGCTGCTGATCGTGCCGCGACACCCGCAGCGCTTCGACGTCGTCGCCGCGCTCGTGCGCGCGGCCGATTTCACGCTCGCGCGCCGCAGCGCATGGGGCGAGTCGCCTTCGCCTGACGCGCTCGACGCCGACGTCTGGCTCGGCGACTCGATGGGCGAACTGCCGCTGTACTACGCGTGTGCGCAGATCGCCTTGCTCGGCGGCAGCTTCGCGCCGCTCGGCGGGCAGAACCTGATCGAGGCCGCGGCTTGCGGCTGCCCGGTGCTGATGGGTCCGCACACGTTCAACTTTACGCAGGCGGCGCAGATGGCCGAAGCGGCGGGCGCGGCTCGACGCGTCGCGACGATGCGCGAAGCGGTCGCGGTCGCTTGTGAACCTCTGCCGGCGACCCAACAGCGCGAAGCGATACAACGCTGTCTTGATTTCGCCGCCCGGCACCGCGGCGCTGCGCAGCAGATGGCGAACCGCATAGCGACCCTGCTCGAGGCGAAACGGCAGTGAGGGCGCCGTGATTTCGAGCGTCGTGGGTATGCGTTCGGTGGTTGCCTCGTGCTCGATGGCGCTGATGCTTGTTGCATGCCAGAGCCCGCCGCCGAAGCCGGCGGAGAGCCCTGCGATTGCCGCGCCGCCTCCCGTCGTCGAACCTGCTGTGGTCGCGCCGAAGCCGCCGCCGCGCCCGCCGCGCATCGGCCTTGCGCTCGGTGGCGGCGCGGCGCGCGGCTTTGCGCACATCGGCGTGATCCAGGTGCTGGAGGAGGCTGGCATCACGCCTGATCTGGTTGTCGGCACTTCCGCCGGCAGCTTCGTCGCCGCGCTCTATGCGTCCGGCCTGAACGGCGCGCAACTCGGCGCGCTGGCGGAGACGATGGACGAGGCGGCGATCACCGACTGGTCCTTCCCAGGGCGCGGGCTGATCCGCGGCGAGGCACTCGCGCGCTTCGTGCGCGAGAAGACCGGGGGACTGACGATCGAGAAGATGCACATGCCGCTCGGGATCGTCGCGACCGATCTGGACAGCGGTAACGCGATCCTGTTCCGGCGCGGTGACACTGGCATCGCGGTGCGCGCGTCGAGCGCCGTGCCGGCGGTGTTCCGCCCGGTGCGCATCGGCAGCCGCGAGTATGTCGACGGCGGCCTCGTCTCTCCGGTACCGGTTCGCTTTGCGCGCCAGATGGGCGCCGAGCTCGTGATCGCGGTCGACATCACACAGGCGCCCGACGGCGCCGACACGGGTGACATGATGAGCCTGTTGTTGCAGACCTTCTCGATCATGGGCCGCAGCATCAATCAGTTCGAGTTGCGCGATGCGGACATCGCTTTGCGCCCGAGCCTTCACGGCGTCGCGAGCGTCGACTTCGCGGCCCGCGCACAATCGATCCAGGCCGGACGCGAGGCCGCGCTCGCGGCGTTGCCGCAGATGAAGGCGAAGATCGCCGCGCTCACGCGTTGAGCGACGCGCTCAGCGCTTCTCCAGACTTACCCGCAGTGAGGCGGACTGTTCTTCGGAAGTTGACTGCGGTCAATCGTTTTTGCTGACAACACACTGACCATGCGCCCCACAAGTTGAAGCGTCGCAGCCGGCGACAGGCCACTGCGAATCCGACCCGATCCATTCACAGGAGACAAAATGAACAAGCTTGCCTTCCAACCCAAGCGTGCGACGCTCGTGCGAGCGCTGGCATCGATCACGGTGCTTGCCGGCGCGTGCTTCGCAAGTCCCGCGATGGCGTGGGAGCCGACCAAGCCGGTCGAGTTCATCGTCCCCGCCGGCACCGGCGGCGGGGCGGACCAGATGGCGCGCCTGATCCAGGGGATCATCGTCAAGAACAAGCTGATGAAGGAATCGATGATCGTCGTCAACAAGTCCGGCGGTGCAGGCGCCGAGGGCTTTCTTGACTTGAAGGAAGCCAAGGGCGACCCGAACAAGATCATCATCACGCTGTCCAACCTGTTCACGACACCGATGGCGACTGGCGTGCCCTTCAACTGGAAGGACCTGACGCCGGTGACGATGATGGCGCTCGACCAGTTCGTGCTCTGGGTCAATGCCGGCACGCCCTACAAGACCGCCAGCGAATACATCGCCGCCGTCAAGGCCGCTGGCCCGAGCAAGATGAAGATGGGCGGCACCGGCTCGAAGCAGGAAGACCAGATCATCACCGTCGGCATCGAGAAGGCGACCGGCACCAAGTTCATCTACGTGCCGTTCAAGGGCGGCGGCGACGTTGCGGTCCAACTCGTCGGTGGGCATATCGATTCGACGGTCAACAATCCCGTCGAGGCCGTCGCGCAATGGCGCGCCGGCAAGCTGCGCCCGCTGTGCGTGTTCGACGACACGCGCATGCCGTATACGGCCAAGGTCACGGAGACGATGGCGTGGGGCGACATCCCGACCTGCAAGGAAGCCGGCGTGCCGACCGACTACCTGATGCTTCGCGGCATCTTCATGGCGCCAGGCGTGACGCCCGAGCAAACCGCGTACTACGTCGATCTGATGAAGAAGGTCCGCGAGACGCAGGACTGGAAGGACTTCATGGAGAAGGGTGCGTTCAACACGACGGCGATCTCCGGTCCCGAGTTCGTCAAGTGGGTGGCAGCCGCCGAAGCGACGCACAAGCAGCTGATGACCGAAGCCGGGTTCATGGCGAAGTAAGTGCGGGGCGCGCCCGCGCCCCCTTGTGTGGTCTGCGGCGGGTCCAAGTCCCCGCGACAGACCCGGCCGCGGGTCGTGCTGTTCGCGACCGATCCGCGTGGCCCTCAAGCGACCTCTCGGGCACCATGCCGTGGCCGGAGCAGGCTGGACCGTTGAAGCGGCAAACCTGCCGGCGCGGTGCGCCGCGCCGTTTTGCCGCAAACATCTCTGGAGCGAAGCATGTCTGATTCCCACTCCCAGGACGCCGAGAGTTCGCCTGCCGTCGTCAAGAACAACACGATGGACGCAATCGTCGCCGTCATCGTGTTTGTCATCGGCGCCGTTGTGATCGTCGAGGCGCGGCGACTCGGCGCTGGGTGGACCGACGACGGTCCCGGCTCGGGCTATTTCCCGTTCTACATCGGCCTGATCGTGTGCTTCTCCGCGCTCGGCATCTTCTATCAGGCGATGTTCTCGAAGTCGCGTGACACCGGCGTATTCGTCGACCGCACACAACTCGGCCGGGTCGCCCAGGTGCTGCTGCCCGCAGTGGTCTTTGTCTTCGCGATCGTCTTCGTCGGCATCTACGTTGCCTCGGCCGATCTACATCGCGCTCTTCATGATCGTGCTCGGCAAGTACCCGCCGGCCAAGAGTGTTTTTCTCGGCCTCGCGGTCAGCGCATTCTTCTTCTTGATGTTCGAGGTCTGGTTCAAGGTGCCGCTCTACAAGGGCACCCTCGAGCCATTGAGCTTCCTCGGCTACTGAGCCCCGCGGGTCCCGGCGCCCAGCCGCGCGCTCGCCCTCACTTCTGGAGATCGATCCATGGAAGCACTCGGTTCACTGCTCGGGGGCTTCGCCGTCATTCTGACGCCGGGAAACCTCGGGCTGATGCTCGTTGGCATCGTTCTCGGCGTGCTGATCGGCGTTTTGCCGGGTCTCGGTGGCGCCAACGGCGTTGCGATCCTGCTGCCGCTGACTTTCACGATGTCGCCGACCTCGGCGATCGTGATGCTGTCGTGCCTCTACTGGGGGGCGCTTTTCGGTGGTGCGATCACTTCGATTCTTTTCAATATTCCAGGCGAGCCGTGGTCGGTTGCAACGACCTTCGATGGCTATCCGATGGCGCAGAAGGGGCAGGCTGGACAGGCGCTGACAGCGGCGTTCACCTCGTCCTTCGTCGGCGCCTTCGTCGCCGTGCTGATGATCACCTTCCTCGCGCCGCTGGTGGCGAGCTTCGCGCTTGAATTCGGCTCACCCGAGTTCTTCTCGGTGTATCTGTTGACGTTTTGCAGCTTCGTGGGCATGGGCAAGGGGTCGCCCTTCAAGATCCTCGTCTCGATGGCGCTCGGCTTCGCGCTCGCGTCGGTCGGCATGGACACGGTCACCGGCCAGTTGCGCCTGACCTTCGGCTTCCATGACCTGATGCGCGGCTTCGACTTCCTGATTGCAGTGATCGGCCTGTTCGGCATCGGCGAGATCCTGTTGTCGATGGAAGAGGGCCTGCAGTTCTCCGGCAAGTCGGCCAAGATCAACCCGAAGGTCGTCTGGGAGACCTGGAAGCAGCTGCCGAAGTACTGGGTCACGTCGCTGCGCAGTTCGCTCGTCGGCATCTGGATGGGCATCACGCCGGGGGGCGCGACGCCGGCCTCGTTCATGAGCTATGGACTGGCAAAGAAGATGTCGCGCAACGGGCCGAAGTTCGGCACCGGCGAGATCGAAGGTGTCATCGCCCCCGAGACTGCCGCGCACGCGGCCGGCACGAGCGCCCTGCTGCCGATGCTCGCGCTCGGCATCCCCGGCTCGCCGACTGCCGCGGTGCTGCTTGGCGGCCTGCTGATCTGGGGTCTTCAACCCGGGCCGCTGCTGTTCGTCGAGCAGAAGGACTTCGTCTGGGGCCTGATCGCCAGCATGTACCTCGGCAACGTCGTCGGCCTGATCGTCGTGCTGTCGACGGTGCCGTTGTTCGCGTCGATCCTGCGCATTCCGTTCTCGATCATCGCGCCGGTCATCATCGTCATCTGTGCGATCGGCGCCTACACGGTGGCCAACGCGATGCTCGACGTCTGGTTCATGCTCGGCTTCGGCGTCATCGGCTACGTGTTCAAGAAGCTCGACTACCCCCTCGCGCCGCTCGTGCTTGCGCTCGTGCTCGGCGACAAGGCCGAGAACGCGTTCCGACAGTCGATGCTCGTGTCGCAGGGGGACGTGACCATCATGTGGTCGAACTGGCTCGTCGGCTCGATCACCACGCTCGCACTCTTGATGCTGTTTTGGCCGCTGATCGCGAAGGCGATCGCGATCGTGCGCAAGCCCAAGGTCGACGAACTCGCCGCCCAGCGGCCAGTCGATTGAACAAAGGAGACACACCATGCCCGTGATTGCGTTGACCCAGGGGATGGGCTCGCTGGCCCAGGACATTGCCGAACAATTGGCGAGCGAACTCGGCATCGACGCGTTGCAGCACGAAGTGGCCGATCAGGTCGCCGAGAAGATGCACGTCTCGAAGAGCCTGATCAGTCGGCTGCGCGCCGGCAAGGCAGGCCCGATCGAACGGCTGCGCGCCGACCGCGAGGCGATGGCGGTCTACACCGCACGCGAAGTGCTCGACGCCGCGGCGAAGGGCAACGTCGTCATCCGCGGTTGGGGGGCGACGCGGCTGCTGCACCCGGTGCAGCACGTGCCGTGCGTACGCATCATGCGGCCCTTCGCCAAGCGCGTGCAGTGGCTGATGACGCAACTCGACACCGACGACGTGGAAGCCGCAGAGAAGGAGATCGAGCGCAGCGACCAATCGAACTCCGCGCGCATGCACCAGCAGTTTGGCGTCACCTGGAACGATCCGGTGCTGTTCGACATGGTGCTCAACACCGACCGCCTGTCGGTCGACACCTGCGTGCAGCAGATCAAAGGGCTGCTCGCGCGTCCTGAATTCGCCGAAAGCGAGGCGTCGCGTGCGCACCTGCAGAGCATCGCGCTCGCCGCGCACATCCGCGCCGCGCTGCGGGATCAACCGGAAACCGAAGGGGTCAACGTCACGATCGAGTGCAGCGGCGGACTCGTGAGCCTGAGTGGCATCGTGCTCGACCCCACCGAGCGTGCAAATGCGGAGCGGGTTGCCGCCGCGGTCGCCGGCGTGACGGGCGTCGAACAACCACCTGCGGGTCATGAACAAGCGTGGCGGCTGAAGCCGCCACGGGAATCTCAACGGGCCGCAGCGTCGCCGCGAGCGGGCTTGATCTTGCCGCGCCGCTTCAGTCGGCTCATCGTCTCGGTCGTGAGGTTCAGATAGGCCGCCAGTTCCTTTTGCGGGAGGCGTTCGTGCAACTCGGGATGCTTGCGGATGAAGCGGCTCACGCGGCCCGGTGCGTCGAGCAGGTGCAACGTGATCGTGTGCGACATGACTTCGCTCATCAGCTTCATCACCTCGTACTCGAATCCCGACTTGATCGGCGGATGGCGCTCCAGGAAGTCGACCCAGGCTGGGAGCGGCAGCTTGGCAACCCGCGCCTTCGTGACGCACACGATGGAGTAGGGCGTCGGCGCGTTCAACCGCCATGCGGCGTAGCTCGTCTCCATGTCGCCCACGTCGGCAAAGCGCAGGATCATTTCCTTCGCATCCGCGTTCGTGACGACGCGCTTCAGGATGCCGGCAAGCACGAAATACTGCTCCATCTCGTGGACGCCCTGGTGCAGCAGATGGTCGCCCTTCGCGCAGTCGAGGATCACAAGGTGTCCCTCGAGTTCCCTGCGTTCGTCGTCGCTGAGCGCCGCGAGCGAATGGTTCTGCCGCAACTCGACGCGAATCACGTTGCGTTCCGGATGATCGTCAATGTGCTTGGAAAGCATTCGATTTGCGGCGCATCACGCTGCGCGCGCAGCAGGCAGTTTTTGAATGTTGACCATGGTCAACCGTCCAATCGAGGGTCACTTTCTATGATAAGTCGAACGCGCATCACGCCCATGCGACATCCGGGGACGAGCCCGGCGCGACGCGTCCCCACAAGCCGCATCAGGCATTCATCATGACGAACGATCTTCAAGCTTCCGAAATGACCGACGGGTTTCAGCTCGTCATCGATGCGCTCAAGTTGAATGGCATCGACACGATCTACGGCCTGCCCGGCATTCCGATCACAGATCTGTCGCGCAAGATGCAGGCGCAGGGCATGCGCTTCATCTCGTTCCGTCATGAGCAGAACGCCGGCAACGCGGCCGCCGCGGCCGGCTTCCTGACCCAAAAGCCCGGCATATGCCTGACTGTCTCGGCACCTGGCTTCCTCAACGGGCTGACCGCGCTTTCGAACGCAACGACGAACTGCTTCCCGATGATCCTGATCAGCGGCTCTTCCGAGCGCGAGATCGTCGATCTGCAGCAGGGCGACTACGAGGAGATGGACCAGCTCGCAATCGCCAAGCCGCTGTGCAAGGCGGCTTTCCGGGTGCTGCATGCGCAGGACATCGGGGTCGGCATCGCGCGCGCGATCCGTTCGGCCGTTTCGGGCCGCCCGGGCGGGGTGTACCTGGACTTCCCGGCCAAGCTTTTCGGCCAGGTGATGGAGGCTGCGGCCGCCAAGCGGTCGTTGATCAAGGTGGTGGATGCGGCGCCGAAGCAGATCCCGGCGCCGGAGGCGGTGCAGCGCGCACTCGACCTGCTCAAGGCTGCGAAGCGTCCGCTGATCCTGCTCGGCAAAGGCGCGGCCTATGCGCAGGCTGACGCTGACATCCGCGCGTTCGTGGAGACGAGCGGCATACCCTATTTGCCGATGTCGATGGCCAAGGGCTTGCTACCGGACACGCACGTGCAATCGGCGGCGGCGACGCGCTCCTACGTCCTCGCCGAGGCGGACGTCGTCGTGCTCGTCGGCGCACGGCTCAACTGGTTGCTCTCGCACGGCAAGGGCAAGACCTGGGGGAGCGCGAACGCGGCCAACCGCCAGTTCGTCCAGATCGACATCTCGCCGACCGAGGCCGACAGCAACGTGCCGATCGCCGCGCCGCTCGTCGGCGACATCGGCTCCTGCGTGTCCGCGCTTGTCGCCGGCATGGGGTCGAAATGGCCCAAGCCGAGCGCGGAATGGATCGGCGCCATCGCCGAGCGCAAGGACAAGAACCTGTCGAAGATGGCCGAGACGCTGGCCAAGGACCCGTCGCCGATGAGCTTTCACAGCGCGCTGCGCGTGATCCGCGACGTCGTGAAGGCGAACCCGGAGGCGATCGTCGTCAACGAGGGCGCGAACACGCTCGACTTCACGCGCAGCATCGTCGACATGGCGCTGCCCCGCAAGCGCCTGGACGTGGGCACCTGGGGGATCATGGGCATCGGCATGGGCTTTTCGGTGGCCGCTGCAGTGACGACAGGCAAGCCGGTGATCGCGATCGAGGGCGATAGCGCGTTCGGCTTCTCCGGCATGGAGGTCGAGACGATTTGCCGCTACAAGCTCCCGGTGTGCGTGATCGTCTTCAACAACAACGGCGTCTACAAGGGTACCGACGTCAATCCGGCCGGCGGCGACATGGCGACGACGCAGTTTGTCAAAGGCGCGCGCTACGACAAATTGATGGAGGCCTTCGGCGGCGTCGGCGTCAACGCGACGACGACGGCCGAACTCGACAAGGCGCTCAAGGAGGCTGTCGCCTCCGGCAGGCCTACCCTGATCAACGCCGTGATCGACGAGACCGCCGGCACCGAGAGCGGGCGCATCACGAGCCTGAATCCGCAAACCGCGGCGAAGAAGTGATTCGAAGCAACCAAGGAGAGAAGAATTGAGCAAGGCACTCGATGGTGTGCGCATCCTGGACTTCACGCACGTGCAGTCCGGCCCGACCTGCACGCAACTGCTGGCCTGGTTCGGCGCCGACGTGATCAAGGTCGAAAAAGCGGGCGAGGGCGACGCGACGCGCGGCCAGTTGCGCGACATTCCGGACGTGGACAGCCTCTACTTCACGATGCTGAATCACAACAAGCGCTCGATCACCGTCAACACGAAGGACCCGAAGGGCAAGGAAGTGGTGGACCGGTTGATCAAGACTTGTGACGTGCTGGTCGAGAACTTCGCCCCCGGCGCGCTCGACCGCATGGGCTTCACCTGGGAGCACATCCAGAAGCTCAATCCCCGCATGATCGTCGCGTCGGTCAAGGGGTTCGGTCCGGGCAAGTACGAGGATTGCAAGGTCTACGAGAACGTCGCGCAATGCGCCGGCGGAGCAGCCTCGACCACCGGCTTCGACGACGGCCCGCCGCTCGTCACCGGCGCGCAGATCGGTGACTCGGGTACCGGCCTGCACCTTGCGCTCGGCATCGTCGCCGCGCTCTATCAGCGCAACACGACCGGTCGTGGCCAGAAGGTGCTCGCGCCGATGCAGGACTCGGTCCTGAATCTGTGCCGCGTGAAGCTGCGCGACCAGCAGCGCCTCGATCGCACTGGCGTGATGCAGGAGTACCCGCAGTACCCGGACGGCAAGTTCGGCGAGGCCGTGCCGCGCGCCGGCAACGCGTCGGGCGGTGGTCAGCCGGGCTGGATCCTGAAGTGCAAGGGCTGGGAGACCGACCCGAACGCCTACATCTACTTCATCACGCAGGCCGCCGTGTGGCCGGCAATCTGCAAAGTGATTGGCGAAGAAGGCTGGATCACCGATCCGGACTACGCGAAGCCGCCGGCGCGCTTGAAGCACTTGAAGGCGATCTTCGCGCGCATCGAGCAGTGGACGATGACGAAGACCAAGTTCGAGGCGATGGACATCCTGAACGAATTCGACATCCCCTGCGGGCCGATCCTGTCGATGCAGGAGATCGCCGCCGACGAAGGCCTGCGCGCAACCGGCACCGTTGTCGAGGTCGATCACCCGAAGCGCGGCAAGTACCTGACGGTGGGCAACCCGATCAAGATGTCGGACAGCATCACCGAAGTCGCCCGCTCGCCTCTGCTCGGCGAGCACACCGACGAGGTGATGATGCAACTCGGCTACTCGACGGCCGACGTCGCTGCGCTGCGCGAAGCGAAGATCATCTGACGCACGACACGCGGCCTGTCGCGCAAAGAACAAACCGGGCGCCGCCCGAATTCGAAGAGGACAGCATGGACAAGACCCTGGTTCGCAAGATTCTCGACGCCGTGCGCGCCGAAGGGCGTGATTCGCTCACCGCTCCCGAGGGCAAGCAGGTTTGCGACGCCTACGGCATCGCGGTGCCGGGCGAGGGCGTGGCCCACAGCGCCGCCGAAGCCGCCAAGCTCGGTGCGGGCATGGGCTTTCCGGTCGTCATGAAGATCGTATCGCCCGACATCCTGCACAAGACCGAAGCGGGTGGTGTGATCGTCGGCGTCGCAAGCGCAGATGCCGCGAGCCAGGCCTACGACACGATCCTCGCCAACGCGAAAAAGTACAAGGCGGACGCCAAGATCGTCGGCGTGCAGGTGCAGCAGATGATCCAGGGCGGTCAGGAGGTGATCGTCGGCGCAGTGACCGACGGCAGCTTCGGCAAGCTCGTCGCGTTCGGTCTCGGCGGCGTGCTCGTCGAGGTGTTGAAGGACATCACCTTCCGCCTCGCGCCGGCAACGAAGGAGGATGCGCTGTCGATGCTCGACGGCATCCAGGCGGCGGAGATGTTGAAGGGCGTGCGCGGCGGCGACGCGGTGAATCGGGACGCGCTCGCGAAGCTGATCGTCGGCGTAAGCCAGCTCGTCAGCGACTTTCCCGAGATCGCCGAGATGGACCTGAACCCGGTGTTCGCGAGCAAGGACAGCGCGATCGCCGCCGACGTGCGCATCGTCGTCGACTTCAACCAGAAGCCCGCGCGCTATCGCCCGGCCGAGGCCGACGTCGTGAAGTCGATGAACCGCTTGATGCAGCCGAAGTCGGTGGCCGTGATCGGCGCGTCGGACGAGGCCGGCAAGATCGGCAACTCGGTCATGAAGAACCTGATCAACGGTGGCTACAAGGGCAATATCTACCCGATCCACCCGAAGGCCGCCGAGATCATGGGCCACAAGGCCTACAAGAGCGTGAAGGACGTCGAGGGCGAGATCGACACCGCAGTGTTCGCGATCCCCGCCAAGTTCGTCGCCACTGCGTTGACCGAGTGCGGCGAGAAGGGCATCGCCGGTGCCGTGCTGATCCCGTCCGGCTTTGCCGAGACCGGCAACGTCGAAGGGCAGGAAGAGCTGGCCAGGATCGGCCAGAAGTACAACATCCGCCTGATGGGGCCCAACATCTACGGCTTCTACTACACGCCGTCGAACCTGTGCGCGACCTTCTGCACCGCCTACGACGTCAAGGGCTCGGCCGCGTTGTCGTCGCAGTCGGGCGGCATCGGCATGGCGATCATCGGTTTTTCGCGCTCCGCGAAGATGGGCGTGTCGGCGATCGTCGGCCTCGGGAACAAGTCCGACATCGACGAGGACGACTTGCTGCTGTTCTTCGAGCAGGATCCGAACACCAAGGTCATCGCGCAGCACTGCGAAGACCTGAAGGACGGTCGCGCTTTCGCCGAAGTGGCCAAGCGGGTGTCGAAGAAGAAGCCCGTCATCATGCTCAAGGCCGGGCGCACCGCGGCCGGCGCGAAGGCGGCAAGCTCGCACACCGGCGCGCTCGCCGGCAACGACAAGATCTATGACGACGTGCTGCGCCAGTCGGGCGTCATCCGCGCCAAGTCCTTGCGCGATCTGCTCGACTTCGCGCGCGGGGTGCCGATCCTGCCGACGCCCAAGGGCGAGAACATCGTCATCATCACCGGCGCCGGCGGCTCGGGTGTGCTGCTGTCCGACGCCTGCGTCGATCAGGGCCTCAAGCTGATGCCGATGCCGGCGGACTTGGACGCCGCCTTCCGCAAGTTCATCCCACCCTTCGGCGCGGCGGGCAACCCGGTCGACATCACGGGCGGGGAGCCGCCGCAGACTTACAAGAACACGGTGCTGCTCGGCTTGAGCGATCCGCGCATACACGCTCTGATCCTCGGCTACTGGCACACGATCGTCACACCGCCGATGGTGTTCGCGAAGATCATGGTCGAGGCGCGCGAGGAGATGCTCGCCAAGGGCATCGAGAAGCCGATGGTCGCGTCGCTTGCGGGTGACGTCGAGGTCGAGGAGGCGGCGCAGTACCTGTACGAGCACGGCATTCCGGCCTATGCCTACTCGACCGAAATTCCGGTCGCCGTGCTCGGCGCCAAGTACCAATGGGCGCGAGGGGCGGGGCTGTTGTAGTGACCCACTCGCCGCAGGACCGCCTCGCGCGGTGCCGCGGCGTCCTTGTTGCGACTGGCGCGGCAGAGGCTGACGCCCCATGCCTGCGCCCCGAGATCCGAGCATGAACATGAAGGTGATTCCGATCGCGTCTCCCGACGCGACGCGCAAGCGCAAGCGCGAAGCGCCCAAGGGTCGCCGCGTGAGCGAGGCCGCGCGTGCCGCAGTGCGCGAGGTGCTCGGAAAGGCGCCTCGTCAGCGCGACATGCTGATCGAATACCTGCATCGACTGCAGGATCGCTTCCGCCATTTGTCGGTCGATCACCTGGCGGCGCTTGCGCAGGAGATGGATCTCGCACAGACCGAGGTCTACGAGGTCGCGAGCTTCTACCACCACTTCGATGTCGTGCGCGAAGGCGACGCCGTGCCGCCCGCGCTCACCGTGCGCGTGTGCGACGGCCTGTCGTGCGAGATGGCCGGCGCGCAAGATTTGCTCGCCGGCCTGCCGGCGATTCTCGGGAGAGAAGTGCGCGTGATCGCCGCGCCGTGCATCGGTCGGTGCGAGCAGGCGCCGGCCGTCGCGGTCGGGCAGCATCCGATCGCATGCGCGACGGTCGATGCGGTGCAAGCTGTGGTGAGCACGTCGGCGAAGGCGGGCCGCACAAAAAATGCGCCAGGGGGCTTCATCGACCTCAAGGCCTACGAGGCCGGCGGCGGCTACGCTTCGCTCAAGTCGTGCATCGCGGGCGATCACGAGGTCGACCACATCGTCAAGGCGCTGTCCGATTCGGGACTGCGCGGCCTGGGCGGCGCGGGCTTTCCAACCGGGCGCAAGTGGAGCATCGTGCGCAACGAACCCGCACCGCGGCTGATGGCCGTGAACATCGACGAGGGTGAACCCGGCACGTTCAAGGACCGCTACTACCTTGAGCGCGACCCGCACCGCTTCCTCGAAGGCATGCTGATCGCGGCGTGGGCGGTCGGCATTGCGCGCATCTACATCTACCTTCGCGACGAATACCACGATTGCCGCGCGATCCTCGAAGGCGAACTCGCCAAGTTGCGCAAGCGCCCCCCGTATCCCGGCATGCCGGAAATCATCCTGCGCCGTGGCGCGGGCGCCTACATCTGCGGCGAAGAGTCGGCGATGATCGAGTCGATCGAGGGCAAGCGTGGCATGCCGCGGTTGCGGCCGCCGTATGTCGCGCAGGTCGGGCTCTTCGGCCGGCCGACGCTCGAGCACAACTTCGAGACGCTCTACTGGGTGCGCGAGATCGTCGAGAAGGGTGGCGCTTGGTTTGCCTCCCAGGGGCGCCATGGGCGCAAGGGGCTGCGCTCGTTCTCGGTCTCCGGGCGAGTGAAGAAGCCCGGGCGTCAAGCTTGCGCCGGCCGGCATCACGATGCACGAGTTGATCGCCGAGTACTGCGGCGGCATGCCAGACGGCCACGCCTTCTACGGGTATCTGCCGGGCGGGGCGTCGGGCGGCATCTTGCCGGCGGCGATGGGCGACATCCCGCTGGACTTCGACACTTTGCAGCCACACGGCTGCTTCATCGGATCGGCGGCCGTGATCGTGCTGTCCGACCAGGACCGTGCGATGGACGCTGCGCGCAACATGATGCGCTTCTTTGCGCACGAATCCTGCGGCCAGTGCACGCCGTGCCGCAACGGCACCGCCAAGGCATCGGCGCTGATCGATCAGGCGCAGTGGGATCTGCCGCTTGCTTGCCGACCTGTCGCAGGTGATGCGCGACGCATCGATCTGCGGCCTCGGGCAGGCGGCGCCGAACCCGGTCGATTGCGTCGTGAAGTACTTCGCGCACGAACTCGGTGAAGAGGGTGAGAGGCGGGCCCCTGCTGCCCTGGCTGCCGAAGGCGACGCCGCGCCGCGGAAGCCGCAGAAGGAGTTGCCATGAACGCAATCACGCGCAGGGAAGCCGCTGCGCTCGACGCACCGACGATTCGCTTCGAGCTGGACGGACGCGAAGTTGAGGCGCGGCAGGGCGAACTGCTGATCGAGGTCGCCGATCGAGAAGGCGTCGAGATTCCGCGCTTGTGCTACAAGGCCGGCCTCGAGGAAGTCGGCAATTGCCGCTCCTGCGTTGTGGAGATCGACGGCGAGCGGGTACTGGCGCCCTCGTGCTGTCGCACGGCGAGTGCCGGCATGAAGGTGCGCACGGACAGCGAGCGTGCGCGCAAGTCGCAGCAACTCGTGCTCGAACTGCTGCTCGCGGACATGCCCGAGCGCGACTACACGCGCCACAACGAACTCGACGTCTGGGCTGCGAAGCTGAACGTCGGCAAGCCGCGCTTCGCGTCACGTGCGCAGCCGGTGGCCGATCTTTCGCACCCCGCCATCGCGGTCAATCTCGACGCCTGCATCCAGTGCACGCGCTGCCTGCGCGCGTGCCGCGACGAGCAGGTCAACGACGTGATCGGGCTCGCGTTCCGCGGCGAGCAGGCGAAGATCGTGTTCGACATGGACGACGCGATGGGCGCCTCCACCTGCGTGGCGTGCGGCGAGTGCGTGCAGGCGTGTCCGACGGGTGCCTTGATGCCGGCGCGCGATGCGGCGCTTGCCGTTCCCGACAAGCAGGTCGCGTCCGTCTGCCCCTATTGCGGCGTCGGCTGCCAGCTGACCTACAACGTGAAGGACGACAGGATTCTGTTCGTGGAAGGCCGGAACGGCCCGGCAAACCAGGGGCGGCTGTGCGTCAAGGGCCGCTACGGTTTCGACTACGCCCACCATCCGCAGCGCCTGACGAAGCCGTTGATTCGCCGCAGCGACGCACAACCCAAGCGCGGCGACTTCGTGATGGACCCTGATCGGGTGATGGACGTTTTCCGCGAAGCGACTTGGGACGAGGCGCTCGACTTCGCCGGCGGCAAGTTGAAGGAAATCCGCGACCGGCACGGCAAGAAGTCGCTGGCCGGCTTCGGCTCGGCCAAGGGCAGCAACGAGGAAGCCTATCTGTTCCAGAAGCTCGTGCGTACGGGCTTCGGTAGCAACAACGTCGATCACTGCACGCGGTTGTGCCATGCGTCGTCGGTCGTTGCCTTGCTCGAGGGGATCGGCTCGGGCGCAGTCAGCAACCCGGTGATGGACGTGATGAAGGCCGAGGTGGTGATCTTGATCGGCGCGAATCCGACCGTGAACCATCCGGTCGCCGCGACCTTCATCAAGAACGCGGTGAGGAACGGTACCAAGCTGATCTTGTGCGACCCGCGGCGCTCGGATCTGGCGCGTCTCGCGCATCGTTTCCTGCAGTTCAAGCCCGACACCGACGTCGCGATGTTGAACGCGATGATGAACGTGATCGTCACCGAGGAGCTCGTCGACGCGGACTTCATCGCGAGTCGCACGATCGGCTACGACGAGTTGCGCAAGAACGTCGAGAACTACGCGCCGGAAGCGATGGCGCCGATCTGCGGCATTGATGCCGACACGCTGCGCTACGTCGCACGGCTGTACGCCAAGTCCAAGGGCTCGATGATCCTGTGGGGCATGGGTATCAGCCAGCACGTGCACGGCACTGACAACGCGCGCTGCCTGATTGCGCTTGCACTGATGACGGGCCAGATCGGCCGGCCGGGAACGGGCTTGCATCCGCTGCGCGGGCAGAACAACGTGCAGGGCGCGTCGGACGCGGGCCTGATCCCGATGATGTTCCCGGACTACCAGCACGTCACCAAGCCCGAGGTGCGCGATCGTTTCGAGCGCGCCTGGAAGCTCGCACCCGGTGCGCTCGACGCCGAGGTCGGCCTGACGGTCGTCGAAGTGATGCACGCCGCCAAACGTGGCGAGATCCGCGGCATGTACGTGCAGGGCGAGAACCCTGCCATGTCCGATCCGGACGCGAACCATGCGCGCGAAGCGCTCGCGTCGCTCGAACATCTCGTCGTGCAGGACATCTTCCTCACCGAGACGGCCTACCTGGCCGATGTCATCCTGCCGGCTGGCGCCTTCCCCGAGAAGACCGGTAGCTTCACCAACACCGACCGCCTCGTGCAGATGGCGCGCCAGGCCGTGAACCCGCCCGGCGACGCGCGCCAGGACCTGTGGATCATCCAGGAGATCGGCAAGCGCCTCGACCTGCCGTGGGACTACGGCCACGTGAGCGAAGTGTTCGACGAAATGCGCCACACGATGCCGAGTATCAGCGGCATCACCTGGGATCGGCTCGAGCGCGAACACGCCGTGACCTACCCGTGCATGAAGGAAGGCGATCCGGGTGACCCGGTCGTGTTCGTAGACGACTTTCCGCGCGAGGGCGGCAAGGCGCGCTTCGTGCCGGCCGACATCATCCCTGCAGCAGAGCGGCCCGACGCCGAGTACCCGCTCGTGCTGATCACCGGCCGCCAGCTCGAACACTGGCACACCGGCAGCATGACGCGCCGCGCGAGTGTGCTCGACGCGATCGAGCCCGACCCGACGGCGTTGCTGCATCCGCTCGACCTCGCCACACTCGGGGCCAAGCCAGGCGACGTGCTGACGATCGAATCGCGCCGCGGCGCGGTGACGTTGTTCGCGCGTGCGGAGGAGGGCACGCCTCGCGGCGCGGTGTTCGTGCCGTTCTGCTACTACGAAGCGGCGATCAACAAATTGACGAACGCCGCGCTCGACCCCTTTGCGAAGATCCCCGAGTTCAAGTACTGCGCGATTCGTGTACGGGCCGGCGGCGAGCCACCGCGGCAGGGCAGCTACGGCGGCGGGCAACTGCTCGCCGACAAAGGCACGACCGCCGCCTGACAAACTCGCCCGCAACGACCCAGCGCGCGAAAGCGCGGGTACTGCATCTGATCGATCGATGCAGGGTGCCCGTGGTGCGATAGCCGTGAAGGAGACCTGATGTCGTTTTCGAGCCCCGAGTTCTGGATTGCGCTGATGCAGATCATCGGCGTCAACATCGTGCTTTCGGGTGACAACGCGGTCGTGATTGCGCTTGCAGCGCGCGGGCTACCGCAGGACCAGCAGAAGAAGGCCATCGCCTGGGGCAGTGGCGCTGCGGTCGTGATGCGGATCGTGCTCACGGTGGTCGCCGTCGAGTTGCTGCGCCTGCCCTACTTGAAGCTCGTCGGCGCGGGGCTCCTGCTGTGGATCGCGGTGCAGTTGCTGTTGCCGGAAGAAGAAGGCAGCGGGCACAGCACCACCACCGGTTCGCTCGGCGCGGCGATCCGCACCATCCTGCTCGCCGACCTGGTGATGAGCATGGACAACGTGATCGCGGTCGCCGCCGCTGCCAAGGGCCACACGGGGCTGCTGATCATCGGCTTGGCGATCTCGATTCCGCTCGTCATCTTCGCCAGCCAGCTGCTCTTGAAGCTGATGGATCGATTCCCGATCATCATCACGCTCGGCGCCGCGCTGCTCGGCTGGGTTGCCGGCGACATGATGGTGAGCGACCCCGTGGACCAGCCCTGGGTCGACGCGCACGCGGCTTTCCTGCACTGGGGCGCGCCGGCGATCTGCGCGATCCTTGTTGTCGCCGTCGGCAAGTGGCTTGCCGCGCGCAAGCGGGCTGGCTGGGCGGCGGAACGGGCTCGTGCTGCAGCCGTTGCGCCGGCGCGGGCCCCATCGGCCACCGCGCCTGCCGTGCTCAGAAGGGTACTTCTTGCGACCGACGGCTCGACGGGCGCAACGAGCGCCACGAAACACTTGATCGCCCTGCGCGGCGATCTGCGTGACGCCGACCAACTTGCGGTCCATCTGGTCAATGTCCAGCGGCCCGTATCAGGAGACGTGTCGCGATTCGTGTCGGGCAGGTCGCTCGAGGACTACCATCGCGAGCGAAGTGACGAGGCGCTCGATCCGGTACGTGCGCTGCTCGACGCCGCGGGCATCGTGCATACCGACCATTACCGCGCCGGTGACCCGGGTCCGACGATCGCAACCCTCGCGTCGGATGAGTCCTGCGATCTGATCGTGATGGGCACGCGTGGCCTAGGCTCACAAGCCGCCGCGCTGATCGGGTCGGTCGCTCAAAGCGCCGTGGCCCACGCAACAATGCCCGTGCTGCTTGTGAAGTGATCCGCCGTGCGGGCCGCCGCGAACGCGGCCACGCTTTCGCTTCAGTCGCGCGTGAAGCGGCGGCTGGCCAGCCGACCGATGCGGTTGCTGCGCAGGCCTTTGGCCGTCGTTGACCCGGGTCAATGACGCCGACATGCCTGTGTCCGCAACATCGAATGCATGGGCGAGGCAAGCTCGACCGACTCCGACGCTCACTCCCAACACCAACGCACACCGAGATCTCGATGACGACACTTGTCTACACCCATGCAGCCTGCCTCCGGCATGTCCCCGGCCCCGGTCATCCCGAATCGCCGGCTCGCCTCGAGGCGGTGCTGGAGGCGCTGCGGGGCGCAGACTTCGAAGCACTCGAGTGGCGCGATGCGCCGCAGGGTGCGCTCGAGCACCTGCGGCTGATCCACACGCAGGACTACATCGACTTCGTCGCCTCGCGTCGCCCCACCGACGGCTACGCGTTGCTCGACGGTGGTGACACCGTCATCTCGCCCGGCAGTTGGGAGGCGGTCATGCGCTGTGTCGGCGCGGCATGCTCCGGCGTGGATGCGGTGGTCTCGGGCGAGGCGCGGAACGTCTTTTGCGCGACCCGGCCGTGCGGGCATCACGCGGAGGCGGATCACGCGATGGGGTTTTGCGTCTTCAACCAGGCAGCGATCGCCGCCGTCCACACGCAGCAGGCGCATGGGCTGTCGCGCGTTGCGGTGATGGACTTCGACGTCCATCACGGCAACGGCACGCAGAATTCGTTCTACAAGCATGCGGACCTGTTCTACGGTTCCTGCCATCAGTCGCCGTTCTATCCCGGCACGGGCGCGCGCAACGAGAAGGGTGTCGCGGGCAACATCGTCAACATCCCGCTGCCACGCGGTTGCGACTCGACGGCCTTTCGCCGCCACATGCAGCAGGAGATGCTGCCCGCGCTGCGCAAATTCGCGCCGGAACTGCTGATCATCTCGGCCGGCTTCGACGCGCATCACAAGGATCCGCTCGGCGGCCTCAGCTTCACCGACGACGACTTCGACTGGATCACGCGCGAACTGATGGCCGTCGCTGACGAGAGCGCGCAGGGTCGCGTCGTCTCGGTGCTCGAGGGTGGTTACAGCCTCGAGGGTCTGGCGAGCGGTGCGGCCGCCCATGTGCGCGCGCTGATGCGGCACTGACGCGCGGGGCCGCCGGTCAGCGTCGCATCGGTCGCGCGAAATAGAGTATTCGTAATTAGTAATGGAAGACAAAGAAAGCTTTCACTATTATTTATTCGTAAGGTCTCCTACATTGAACCCAGCGACGCAGTGATTGCCACTGCCCTGCCGTTCAGCCTAGGAGGACCTCATGTCGAACGAACTACAAGCCAAGCCCGACCCGACGGACGCTGCCGAACTCGACCGACACGCCTTCAATCTCACGTTCTACGGGCTCGGACTGCGCTTCCACTGGGACAACGACACCTACGACGATCTCTGCGCACGCGCGGCCGATGCCAACGACCGCATCTTGCTGTACCTGTCGGATGCCCAGGCGCATCTGCTCAAGGCCTACGACCCGGCCTTCCTTGTCGACACCATCGTCGCGCGCATGCAGCAGGTGCGCGAGAGCGTCGCTGGCCGCACGCCGAACGCAATCGCCTTCGACGGCGCCGAATCGTGCCGCGGCGAGCTCGGCTTCTAGGTTTGCGCCGCGAGTCGACGAGCTCCCGTCGCCGAATTGCGGCACCACGGAATCATCAATCGGGAAGGAAATGCAAATGAAGATTGCAGTCATCGGCGCCGGCGCGATCGGCGGCTACGTGGGCGTCAAGCTCGCGCTGGCCGGCAATGAGGTGAGCTTCATGGTGCGCGGCGCAAACCTCAGCGCGATCCAGCGCGACGGCATGAAGCTCATCGCGCAGGACGGCAGCGAACAGGTCGCGCGCAATGTGCTTGCGACCAACGACTATGCCCAAGCCGGCGTGCAGGAGGTCGTCGTGCTCGCCGTCAAGGCGCATCAGGTCGAGTCGATCGCGGTCGATCTGGTGAAGCTCATGGGGCCCGACACGATCATCGTGACGATGCAAAACGGTATCCCGTTCTGGTACTTCCACGCGCATGGCGGTGCGTTCGCGGGCACCACTGTCAAAAGCGTCGATCCGGAGGGCAGGCTGATGCGCGGGCTGCCGCTCGACCGGATCATCGGAAGCGTCGTGTATCCGGCCTGCGAACTCATCGCGCCGGGTGTCGTCAAGCACATCGAGGGCGATCGCTTTCCGATGGGCGAGATCGACGGCGCGACGAGCGATCGCGTCAAACGCCTGTCGCAATGTTTCGAGGCGGCTGGAATGAAGGCGCCGGTGCTCGAAGACATCCGCGCCGAGATCTGGCTCAAGTTGTGGGGCAACCTCACGTTCAACCCGATCAGCGCGCTTGCGCGCGCGACGCTGGTGGACATCTGCCAGTTCCCGCTGACGCGCGAGCTCGCGGCGCACATGATGCGCGAAGCGCAGGCGGTGGCGGGCAAGCTCGGCATCACGTTTCGTGTATCGCTCGAGCGGCGCATCGCGGGTGCCGAGAAAGTCGGCGCGCACAAGACCTCGATGCTGCAAGACGTCGAAGCCGGTCGCGCCCCCGAAATCGAAGCGCTCGTCGGTTCGGTTGCCGAGCTCGGCCGGATGACCGCAACGCCAACGCCGTATATCGACACCGTCTATGCGCTCGTCAAGCTGCTTGCCAAGACGCGGCAGGACGAGCAGGAGCGCCTGCGCGCGCAGCAGCTCGGGCAGGCCGCCTGAGCGGCGTAGCGATGCAGCGCACCCGAAAGGCAAGGATCGTCGCGACGCTCGGCCCGTCGACGGCTGGTGAGCAGGCGACTCGCGCACTCGTCGTGGCCGGCGCCGATGTGTTCCGCCTCAACTTCAGCCACGGCTCGCGCGACGAACACGCCGAGCGCATTGCCGTCATCCGCAGGCTCGAGGCGGAATTCGAGCGGCCGATCGGCGTGCTGCTCGACCTGCAAGGGCCGAAGCTTCGCCTCGGCACGTTCGCGCAAGGGGAGGTGCAACTGACGGTGGGGTCGCGATTCCGCCTCGACCTGGATCCGACGCCCGGCAATGTGCAGCGCGCACCGCTGCCGCATCCCGAGATCTTTGCCGCGCTGAAGCCCGGCATCGAGCTGTTGCTCGACGATGGCAAGCTGCGCCTGCGCGTCGCAGCATGCGACGCTCGCCATGCCGAGACGACGGTGATCGTCGGCGGGCTGGTTTCCGACCGCAAGGGCGTGAACCTGCCCGGCGTCGTGTTGCCGATGTCGCCGCTCACAGAGAAGGACCGCAGCGATCTGGCGTTCGGCCTCGATCTCGGCGTCGACTGGGTCGCGCTGTCATGTGTGCAGCGCAGCGCGGACATCGCCGCGCTGCGAGAGATCGTCGGCGACCGCGCCTGGATCATGGCCAAGCTCGAGAAGCCGGCAGCGATCGACGACCTCGACGCGATCATTGCGCAGGCCGATGGCGTGATGGTCGCGCGCGGAGACCTCGGTGTCGAACTGCCGCCCGAGGACGTGCCCGAAGTGCAGCGTCGCATCGTGCGTGCCTGCCGTGCAGCGGGCAAGCCGGTGGTCGTTGCGACGCAGATGCTCGAGTCGATGGTTCACGCGCCTGCGCCGACACGCGCCGAGGTTTCGGACGTTGCGACTGCGATCTACGACGGTGTCGACGCGGTACTGCTCTCGACCGAAACCGCGTCGGGCGAATACCCCGTGGAATCGGTTGCGATGATGACCCGGATCATCGAGCGAGTTGAAGCCTCGACCTCTTACCGCAGTGGCCTTGCGGCGCCGCTGCCATCTGCTGCACCGACGACTGCCGACGCGCTGTGCAGCGCGTTGCACCAGATTGCCGAACTGATCGCGCCGGCGGCGCTGATCACCTACACCACATCGGGTTCCACGAGCCTGCGCGCAGCGCGCGAGCGTCCTGCGGCGCCGATTCTCGGCCTGACCCCGCTCGTCGCCACATCGCGCCGGCTGGCTATCGTCTGGGGTGTGCACCCGGTGCTGATCGACGAAGTGCTCGAGGTGGGGCAGATGATCAAGTGGGCAAACCGCATCGCGGTGATCGAGGGCTATGCGGGTTCGGGTGACGATATCGTGGTCGTCGCCGGCCTGCCGTTCGGCGAAGCTGGCGTGACGAACCTGCTGCACGTGTCGCGGATCGCGGGAACGCCGGCCCGTCGAGCTTGAGTCGGCGCCTGGATGAAGCACGCCACACTGCGCCAGCTCAAGGTGTTCGAGGCGGTCGCGCGCCGGCTGAGTTTTTCACGCGCGGCCGAAGAGCTTCATCTGACGCAACCGGCCGTCTCGACCCAGGTCAAGAAGCTCGAAGCCCTGGCCGGCGTCTCGCTCTTCGAGCAACTCGGCAAGAAGATCTATCTCACCGCGGCGGGCGCCGAACTGCTCGACATCAGCCGCGCAATCATCGCGCAGTTCGATGCCGCCGAGAACGCGATGACACAGTTCAAGGGCGTTGCCGGCGGCAAGCTCAACGTCGCGGTGATCAGCGCGGGCGACTACTTCTTCCCGCGTCTGCTCGTCGAGTTCATCGGCAGACACAAGAACGTTGCGCTCAACTTCACGGTGCACAACCGCGAGGAGCTTCTCGCGCACATGGCGGCCAACCTGACCGATCTCGCGGTGATGGTGCGACCGCCGCAGGATGCGGACATGCTCGCCGAGGCGTTCGCGCCGCACCCCTATGTGATCGTCGCGCGGCCTGATCACGCGCTCGTGGGCGTCGCCGACATCCGCATCGACCGGCTGCTGCGCGAGCCCTTCATCGTGCGCGAGCGCGGGTCGGACACCTGGCATTCGATGCAGGATGCCTTCGGTGCGCGCGTCGATCGGCTCAACATCGCCATGCAGATCAAGAGCACCGAGACGATCAAGCAGGCCGTGATGGCCGGCATGGGAATCGGCTTCCTGTCGGCCCACACGATCGCGCAGGACCTGCGCACCGGCAGTCTGAAGGTGCTCGACGTGCGCGGCTTTCCGCTGATGCTGAGTTGGTACGTCGTGCATCGCAGGCAAAAGCGCCTGCCGCCGGTGGCGCAGGCGTTCAAGGAATTCCTGCTGGCCGAAGGGCAGCAACTGATCGAGCGATACACGCAGGCTTGAGCACAGAGTAGCCTGCGTTCGTGCGACGGATTCAACCGGCGGGCGACGCCTCCCCGGTGCTCGCAAGCCAGTGCAGCGCGAAGTGGCGCGCCGGGTCGGTCCAACAGGTGACGGGCGAGAAGCCAGCCTCGCGGGCCAAGGCCTGAAATCCAGGCACCGTGTACTTGTAGGAGTTCTCGGTGTGCACGCTGTCCCCTTCGGCGAAATCGAAGGCCGTGCCGGAGACCGTCACGCGCTGCGCGCAGCGACTGACCAGGTGCATCTCGATGCGGTGCAGCGGTGCGTTGTAGAACGCCGAATGAGTCCACTGCGCGAGGTCGAAATCAGCGCCTGCCTCGCGGTTCGCACGCGCCCACAGGTTCAGGTTGAACGCAGCCGTCACACCTGCGCTGTCGTTGTATGCGGCATGCAGGACTGCAGGGCTCTTGACCAGATCGACGCCGATCAGCAGCCCGCCACCCGCGAGCAGCGTTGCGAAGTGGTGCAACAGCGCGATGGCCTGCGGTGGATCGAAATTGCCGATCGAACTGCCGGGAAAGAAGCCGACGCGCCGTCCCACGGAGGGCGGCAGCGCGAGCGGCTGCGTGAAGTCACCGACGACCGGTCGCACGTCGAGCGTTGGATGCTCGGCGCGCAGCGCGTCGGCGGCGCCGATCAGGTGCTCGCCCGAGATGTCGACCGGCACAAAGCGCGCGGGGGCGTCGATCGCGCCGAGCAGCACGCGCACCTTGCGGATCGCGCCAGCGCCGAACTCGACGATCTCGCAGCCGCTGCCGATGAAGCTTGCGATCTCGGCAGCATGACGGTCGAGCAGCGCGAGTTCGGTGCGGGTCGGGTAGTACTCCGGCACGGCGCAGATGCGTTCGAACAACTGCGAGCCGGCAGCATCGTAGAACCACTTGGGCGAGACGCGCCTCGGCTGCGCTGACAGCCCGTCGATCAGCTCGCGTGCGAACTCGCTGTTCACAGATCGCGAGCGAGCCGCAGCCCGCTGAACTGCCAGCGCGCGGCGGGCGGGAAGAAGTTGCGGTAGCTCGCACGTGCATGACCGGCGGGCGTCGCGACGCTGCTGCCGCGCAGCACGATCTGGCCGACCATGAACTTGCCGTTGTATTCGCTGATCGCGCCCGTCGCCGGTCGAAAGCGCGGGTAAGGATCGTAGGACGAGCGCGTCCATTGCCACGCAGCGCCAAAGGCCTGCGCCGGCGGCGAGACAGCGGTGACAGCGGCCTCCCATTCGAACTCGGTCGGCAATCTTGCACCGGACCATTCGGCGTAGGCGGCGGCTTCGAAGAAGCTCAGGTGACGCACTGGGTCGTCCGCGACGCGCTGTTGCGGGCCGTGAAGGGTGAACTCGCGGTTCTCGGGCAACCAATAGGCTGGCGCCTGCCATCCGTGCGCCTGCACCGCGGCCCAGCCGTCGGAGAGCCACAAGGCCGCGCGCGTGTAGCCGCCGTCGTCGATGAAGCGTTGGTACTCGCCGTTCGTCACCAATCGATTTGCAAGCCGGTATGGCAGGAGCCGCACCGCATGGTGCGGTGTCTCGTTGTCGAATGCGAAGCCGGTGCCGCGATGGCCGATCTCGACGTCTCCGCCCGCGTGATCGAGCCAGCCGGCAGCGCCCGACGACGCCGTGCGCGGCGGCGGCGCGTCGACCACGGCCGGCAGCAGCGGGTTGCACGAAAACAGGTGCAGGATGTCGGTCAGCATCAACTCCTGGTGCTGCTGCTCGTGCTGCAGTCCGAGCTCGATCAGCGGCGCGGCGAGCGCAAAGTCCTGCGCCGGGCACTCGCGAAGCAAGTCGGTCATCGCTGCATCGATTGCTGCACGGTAGGCATGCACCTCGGGAAGCGTCGGCCGCGTCAGCAGCCCGCGTTGCGGGCGCGGGTGGCGCGGGCCGAGGCTCTCGTAGTAGGAGTTGAACAGCAGCGCGAAGCGCTCGTCGAAGCATTCGTAGCCGCGCGCGTAGGGCTGCAGCACGAGTGTCTCGAAGAACCAGCTCGTGTGTGCCAGATGCCACTTGATCGGGCTCGCGTCGGGCATCGACTGCACGCACTGGTCTTCAGCACTCAGCGATGCTGCGCGTGCGAGGGATGCGCTGCGCACGGCGCTATAGCGCTCGGCAAAGGCAACTCGGTCGGCTGAGTGCATCGCGCGACTCTACCCCAGGCTGCCGAAACGACGCATGAAGGCCCGGTCGATGTGGTCCTTCCAGCGCCAGACCCAACGCCCGCTCCACGACCATCGGCCCCAGGTTGCGAGCGCATACCTGTCGCCGGTGCTGAGGAGGTAGAGCGCGCGCGATTGCGGCGTCCACGACCGGAGCGCTGCCCCTTCACAGGCTGCGCGCAGGTTGTCTGCCAGCACCGGCCCTGCTCGCACCGCGAAGACACCCGATTTCGGCCGCGCGTCCGCGTACGCGGCAACATCGCCCGCCGCAAAGACATTGCGGTGCGACGCGCTTTGCAGCGTCGGATCGACGCGGATGAAGCCCTGCGGGTCGGTGGCGAGCCCGGCTGCCGCCGGCCATGCGGGTGCTGCTGCGCCGGTCGAGGCGATGCAGGCGTCGAAGGGCAGTGGCTCGCCAGCTTCGAAAGCGAGAGCTCCGGCGTCGACGCGAACGGCACGGCGCGCACCGAGCCAGCGGATACCGCGTTGCGCCAGCAGGCGTGTCGCATGACGTCGGGTGGCGTTGGGCATATCGGGCAGCGGCAGGTTCTCCGCGCCGGCGAGCGTGATCCGCAGATGCGGCCAGCCTTCGCGTGTGGCGCGGTGTCGGATCGCGAACGCGAGTTCCACCCCCGCGGCACCTGCGCCCAGAACGACGAGTTCGAAACGGCGAGGTGTTGCAAGCATGCGATCGACGAGCGGCGGCCAGGCGGCGATGAAGTTCTCGATCGGCCGTACCGGCAAAGCGTGTGCCTGGGCGCCGGGGAGGTCACCCAACGCGGGCATCGGCCCGGTGTCGATCGACAAGAGGTCGAAGGCCTCCAGAATGCCGTCGTCGCATTGCACTTCGCTGCGTTGCAGGTCGAGTGCGACGCCCGCCGCTTCGTGAAAGTCGACGCCGGCGTCAGCGGCGAGCCGGTCCAGAGCGATCGCGCAAGCATCCAGCGGATAGTGGCCGGCGACCCATCCGGGCAACATGCCCGAGTAGATCTGGCGCTGGTAGGGTGTCACGAGCCGAACCTGCCAGCCCTCGATCGGTCGAGCGGCCAGCGCGGCGAGCACGTGCACATGCGCATGCCCGCCACCGAGCAGTAACAAGCGCTTCATGCGTCCGGCAGTGGCAACGCGTCATCCCACGCGAGGCGGCGAAAGTCGAAGCCCTGCGCAATCGTTGGCTTGACGATGGCGAAGTAGGGCGAGACGTCGAAATCGCGCGGCACGTAAAGCGTGTGGCTGCGAATGTGCAGGATCTCCTTCACGCTATCCGGATGCAGGGGATCGTCGGAAGGCACGCGCTCGATGATCGGCAGGATGGGGTAACGCACCAAGTCAAAAGCCTGTGCGATCAGCGTCGAGCAGATCGCGCGCGTCGGGTCCCCGCTGCCGAGGGCGATCATGCGACGCCGCCAACGGGACGGGACCGGCGGTGTGGGTAGCAGGTACCGTGCGAGGTCGAACACGTTCTTCAGGTCGTAGCGGTAGCCGACGCGTGCGGTGACGAAGGTGACTACGGTGTGGATCTCTTCCGGGCTCAGGCCGTCCGGTCGGCAGATGCGGCAGTGCAAGCCCTTGAAGGCTTCGACGCCGACCGCGCGTACACCGTGGCGAAGATCCGCTTCGATGAATGCGCAGTGCAAGCCGCCGGTGTCGACCTTCTCCATCGCGTCGCCGACGTACAGCGCGGCATGAGACCAGGTCGACTGCGTCAGGTACTTGATCGCGACGCTGATGCGTGTCCGCCCTTCGACGAGCAACACGTCCCCCGGCCGGATGCAGGCGAGCAGCTTGTCTGGATCGGTCGGCGCCGCGGCGCTCGGCTGCTGCGTTCGCTGCGACAGGTAGCGGCTCAGACGATCGCCGAGCCAACGCCTGATGTCATCGATCAAGTTCGACATCGAAGCCTTAGCCACGCCGCCACGCGTGAAAGCGCTCGACCCACACCAGCAACTTCTGCGGTGCGTGCGCGCGGCGCCAGTTGCCGGCCACAAACTTGTTCGCTTCGGAAAGCGTCGGATACGTGTGGATGGTGCCGAGGATCTTGTTCAGGCCGAGCTTGTGGTTCATCGCGAGGACGAATTCCGCGAGCAATTCCGCCGCATGGTCGCCGACGATCGTCGCGCCGAGAATCTTGTCCTCGCCAGGTGCGGTGAGCACCTTGACGAAGCCGTGGGCTTCACCATCGGCAATCGCCCGGTCCAGATCGTCGAGACCATAGCGTGTAATCTCATAGGCGATGCCTTGTTCCGTCGCCTCGCGTTCGTTCAAGCCGACGCGCGCGACCTCGGGCTCGACGAAGGTCGCCTGCGGGATCACACGGTAGTCGGCGCGGAATTTCTTGTACGGATCGAAGAGGGCGTTGACCGCTGCATACCAGGCCTGGTGCGAAGCGGTGTGAGTGAACTGATACGGGCCGGCGACGTCGCCTGCGGCGTAGATGTTCGGGAACCGGGTCTGTAGAAATCCGTTGACCTCGACCGTCTTGCCGGTCGGCACGCCGAGCTCTTCGAGCCCATAGCCTTTCAGGTTCGCGACGCGGCCGACGGCGACGAGCAGTGCGTCGAATGCGATGCGCACCTCCCGCCCGCCGTGCTCTGCGACGAGCGTCTTCGCGCCAGCGTCGAGCTCGACGCGTTTGACCTCGTGCTCGAGCAAGACCTCGATGCCCTCGGCGCGAAAGCGCTGCAGGACGAGCGCCGACACTTCGTCGTCCTCGCGCATCAGCAAACGCGGCGCCATCTCCAGCTGCGTGACGTGGCTGCCCAGGCGCGCGAACGCCTGCGCCATCTCGCAGCCGATCGGCCCGCCGCCGAGCACCGCGAGCCGCGCCGGCCGCTCGCGCAGCGACCAGAGCGTGTCGGAGGTGAGCGCCTCGACCTTCTCGATGCCGGGGATCGGTGGCACGAACGGCCGCGCGCCGGCGGCGATCACGATGCTGCGCGTCGTCAGCAGCGTCTTGCTGCCGTCGTCGCGCGTGACCTCGACCTCCCACGGCGAAACGATGCGCGCCGTGCCGAGCACGACGTCTACGCCGAGGGCCGTGTAACGCTCCTGCGAATCGTGCGGCGCGATCGCCGCGATCACGCGCTGCACGCGCGCCATGACGTCGGCAAAGTCGAACTCGGTGCTTGCCGTGCGCATGCCGAACTCCTGCGCGCGTTGCACCTGCGAGACGAAGCGCGCCGAACGGATCAGGGCCTTGGACGGCACGCAGCCGGTGTACAGACAGTCGCCGCCGAGCTTCTCCTTCTCGATCAGCGTGACCTTCGCCTTGAGCGCGGCAGCGATGTAGGCGGCGACCAACCCCGCCGAACCACCGCCGATGACGACGATGTTGCGATCGAAACGCGGTGGCTTCTTCCAGCCCGCGTAGACCTTGCGCGCGCTCACCGCATCGACGATCTTCTTCGCGAGGAGCGGAAAGATGCCGAGCAGCACCAACGAGCCGAGCAGTCCCGGTGAGACGATGCCGGACACCGATTCGATGCGCGCGAGCTGCGTGCCGGCGTTCACGTAGACGATCGTCCCGGCGAGCATGCCGAGCTGGCTGACCCAGTAGAAGGTGAGGGGTCGGATCGAGGTCAAGCCCATCGCGAGATTGACGATGAAGAACGGAAACACCGGCACCAGGCGCAGCGTGAAAAGGTAGAAGCCGCCCTCGCGGGCGACCCCGGCATTGACCGCAGCGAGCCGCTCGCCGAAGCGCGCCTGAACCCAGTCGCGCAGCAGCCAGCGCGATATCAGGAAGGCGAACGTGGCGCCGAGGCTCGACGCGAACGAAACGATCAGCAATCCCCAGCCAAGACCGAAGATGGCACCGCCGGCGAGCGTCATCACCCCTGCGCCGGGCAGCGACAGCGCGGCGACCGCGACGTAGAGCGCAAAGAAGATCGCGGCCGCGAGCAGCGGCCGTGCCTCGCGCCAGACCTCGAGCTGCTCCTGGCGGGCCTTGATCGCGTCGAGGCTCAGGTATTGACCGAGGTCGAGCGCGAAGTACGTGCCGACGAGCGCGAGCAGCGCGACGACCCATAGCCATCGTTTGTCGAGTTGCATCGAGCGTGTTCCGTTCTGCTTGGCGCGCCGACGGCATGGCACGGCATCGAGGCGCGCCGGTCGCTCGATTCTTGCAGGCATTGCCGGCAATGGAAGCAGCCCGGTTTGTAAGACCCTGGCGCAGCCGCACGACTCAGTGGCACGAGGGTTCAATTTGGCTCTCGGTGCAAACCGCGGCGCTCGCCGCACCCGTCATCAACCCGCATCCAAGATGGAGATCATCATGACCCAATCCCTACCGCAGCTGTCCGCAGCCGCCCTCGCATTCGCGCTCGGCGCCGCCTTCACGAGCCTGCCCGCTGCCGCGCAATCGGCCGACAAGGAGAAGTGTTTCGGCGTCGCGATGAAGGGCAAGAACGATTGCAAGGCAGGTGCCGGCACGACCTGCGCCGGTACGTCCAAGATGGACTACCAGGGCAACGCCTGGTCGTACGTGCCCAAGGGCACGTGCGAGAAGACCGAGTCCAAGACCTCGGGCACCGGTATGGGCCAACTTGCCGAGTTCAAGGAAAAGAAGGCCTGATCGAGCACGCCATGGCCACCGCGCGCAACGCAATGGGTGAAGGCACGTCGTCACCTCTGCGCGCGCGCCAGGCCGGATTCGGTCTGCCGGCGCGCGCCGGCATCGGCCTCAAGCCAGAGCACTTCCGCGAAGTGCTCGAGACCCGGCCCGACATCGGCTTCTTCGAGGTCCACGCCGAGAACTACATGGTCAGCGGCGGACCCTTTCACCACTACCTCGGCCGCATTCGCGAGCACTATGCTCTGTCGCTGCATGGCGTCGGACTGTCGATCGGCGGCGATGCGCCGCTCGACGAGGCGCATCTGTCGCGCCTGGCAGCGTTGATCGAACGCTACGAGCCGGCCGTGTTCTCCGAGCACCTCGCCTGGTCCAGTCACGGCGACGTGTTCTACAACGACCTGCTGCCCATCCCCTACGACGGCGCGACGCTGAGCCGCGTCTGCGACCACATCGACCGCACGCAGGAGCGACTGCGCCGACGCATGCTGCTCGAGAACCCTTCTACCTATGTCGAGTTCGACGCTTCGACAATGGACGAGGCAAGCTTCCTGCGCGATATCGTCCGGCGCACCGGCTGTGGCCTGCTGCTCGATGTCAACAACGTGCATGTGTCGTGCACGAATCACGGGCGCGATGCCCTCGCATTCATCGACGCGCTGCCGCTCGAAGCCGTCGGCCAGATTCACATCGCCGGCTTCACGCAAGACGCGGACGCGCTCGGCGCGCCGCTGCTGATCGACAGCCACGGCTCGGCGGTGGATGACGCGGTGTGGGCCCTCTATGGCGAAACGATTTCGCGCGTCGGGCCGATGCCGTCGCTGCTCGAACGCGACAACGACATTCCCGCATTCTCGAAGCTGCTTGCGGAGGCGCTTCGGGCCGAAGAGCTGATGTGCGCTGCAACTGGGCAGGCGGCAGAGCGCCTTCCCCTGCGGAGTGCGGCGTGAGCCAGGCCGCATTCGCTGCGACCTTGCTCTCGCCGGAGCGCAGCTGCCCGCCCGGCCTGCGCACCTGGAACGGGTCGGATGTCGGCGCGCGGCTCGCGGTCTATCGCAACAATGTTGTGGCGTCGCTCATCGATGCGGTTGCCGACACCTTCCCGGTCGTGCAGCAGCTCGTCGGCGAAGACTTCTTTCGGGCGATGGCAGCGATCTTCGTGCGCACCCAGCCCCCCCGATCGCGCGTGCTCGCCGACTATGGCGGGGCGTTCCCGGCCTTCGTCGAGCAGTTCGAACCGGCGGGGTCGGTGCCGTACCTGGCCGATGTCGCGCGCCTCGAATGGGCTCGTGTGCTTGCCTACCACGCCACGGACAGGTTGCCGCTTTCGGCGACCGACGTCGGCGCGGCACTCTCGGGTGGCGGTGATGCCGGCGAGCTGAGGCTCGTGTGCCACCCATCGCTATCGGTGGTCGACTCGTGCCATGCCATCGTCTCCATCTGGGCCGCGCATCAGGGCGGGGACGTCGACACCGCGTTGGCCACAACGGACGTCCAAGTCGCCGAGTCGGCGCTCGTCGTTCGCAAGGGCCTGGAGGTGCTGGTACTGCGCCTGCCTCAGGGCGCGTCGCGGTTTGTCGCCGCGCTCCAGGCCGGTGCGTCGCTTGCGCAAGCGGGGAGCATGGGCCTGCACGCCGCAGCCGACTTCGATCTGCCACTCGCGCTCGCGCTGCTCGCCCGGCATGATGTGCTGACCGCGATCCGCGCACCTACCGAGAACACGACATGAACAGCACCTCGAACAACGCTGCGCCCGCCGGCCTCGCGCGCCTCATTGCAGCCTCGATCGGGCTCTTCGAACGCATCCCGAACAGCTTGATTGCGATCGTCGCCCGCTTCTCGATTGCCGCCGTGTTCTGGCTCTCGGGGCAGACCAAGGTCGACGGCTTCGCGATCAACCTCGTCAATCGCGAATTCGTGTTGGGCTGGCCGCGGCTGTCGGACTCCGCGGTGGCGCTGTTTCGCGAAGAGTACCGATTGCCCTTTGTTGCGCCGGAGATCGCGGCACCGATGGCGGCCTTGGCGGAGCACGTGTTTCCGCTGCTGCTGCTGTTCGGGCTGGCGACGCGCTTCTCGGCCTTCGCGCTGCTTTGCATGACGCTCGTGATCCAGACTTTCGTCTACCCCGACGCGTACCCGACGCACGGCACCTGGGCTGCGGTTTTGCTCTACCTGATGGCGCGCGGGCCGGGCGCGCTCTCGATCGATCACTGGATCACGACGCGGTACGGCGTGCGCGCGTGAGTCAACGGGGTCACGGGCGGATGTAGGCGTAGCCCTGCTGCTGCTTCTGCATCAGCTCGACCACCCCGGCAGGCACATAGCCGATGTCGGGCAGCATGTCGTCATAGGTGAGCTTCTGCGCCTTCATCGTGTTCTCACAGGCGACGACTTTGACGCCCGACTTGAGCGCCGCCGAGACACGCTGCGCGACAGGCGAGCCGCCCTTGAGCATGGCGATGCCGGGGCCGTAGACGACGATCTCCATCTCGACCGTGTCCTCGCCGAGATCGACTTGAACGTTGTGGGCGTTGTTGAGCGCGAGGCCCCATTTGGCAGGGTCGTTGTCGCTGACCTGCAAGACCAGCTTGTTCTTCTTCGCTCCGGCATCGGTGGCTTGCGCGCGCGCGGCGGGCAGCAGCGCGGCGAGTCCAGCGACCGCGCCGGAGAGGCCGAGGTGTCGACGTGAAAGGGTGGTCATGATGCTGTCTCCGGTGCGCCGGGAAGGGTAGCGCCAGCTGCATTCTGGCGCAGCCTCAGCAATGCAGCGCCTTGCACTCGAAAGGCACCTCGCTAGACTCGACCTTCCGTCGCCCCTTGTCGCTTGTGCTGGAGAACATCTCATGGAGTGGGGAGAAGTCGTCAAGTTCTTCGCGGCGCTGTTTGCCATCATGAACCCGATCGGCAACATCCCGATTTTCCTGTCGGTGACCGAGGGACGCTCGAGCGTCGAGCGCGGGCGCATTGCCTTGACGGCGTCAGCTGCGGTTGCGGTGATCCTCGTGCTGTGCGTCCTGATCGGCTCGGCCTTGCTCAACGTGTTCGCCATCTCGATTGGCGGGCTGCGCGCCGCCGGCGGGCTGATCGTGCTTTCGATCGCTTATTCGCTGCTCAACGCAAAGCCGAGCGGCATTCACCACGATGCGTCCGATGCCGTGCCGCAGGACGACCCGGCGGTCTATCCGCTCGCGATGCCGCTGCTCGCCGGGCCTGGCGCGATCTCGACGGTGATCGTGTTTGCGCACGGCGCACGGGGCGCCGAAGGCTATGCAGGATTGATCGGCGCGATTGCCGTGATGGCCGTGCTGCTCTTCCTGGGCATGCGGCTCGCCCTGCCGGCATCGCGCCTGCTGGGCGAAGCGGGCATGAACGTGATCACGCGCATCATGGGCATCATTCTTTCAGCCATCGCCGTGCAGATGATCTTTTCAGGTGCACGCGCCTTGATGCAAGGCTGAAGTGCAACGCGAAACGAGGGCGGCGGCACTGGGAGAACCAGAGCGCCTGCGATAGCGGCGACCGAGCTTCGATCTACTGGCTTACTTTTGCGGTTCGCGCAGCCTGGCTGAAGAATTCGTAGATCCCGCTCTCGCTCATGCGGCGCGCATCGGCGAGTTCGCCGGGGCGCGTGGCGTAGAGCACCTGGTTGGCGGACGAGAGGACGACCGCTGCGGGGATGCCCTTCTTGATCGGATTTCCGTACCCGGCCGCGACGTCGAGGTTGCGGTCGAAGTTGCCGACGTCGACCTTCACGACCCTGAAGGATCGTGCCAAGAGCTCGGCGCTCCTCCCGTGCTTAAGGGCTGCGTCGAGCGCGCGGCAGTCTTCGCACCAGTTCGCGCCGAAGATGACGAGCACGGGCATCTTGTCGCGGCTCGAATCCGCGAGCGCCTGCTGGATCTCCGCCTTCGCGTCCGCCGATTCGTCGTAGGGCAGTGGGCTCGCAAAGGCCAGACCGGCGCAGAGGGCAGCGAGGAGAATGACGCGTCTGTCCATGAGGGGAGTGTCCGCGGGTGTCGGATGCGTCAGCGTGGCCGCGAATTCAGCCGAGCAGGCCTTCGTCCTTCATCGCCTTTTGCACCGCGGGGCGGCTGGCCACGCGTTCCCGGAAAGCGACCAGGTTGGACAGGCCCGAAATGTCCACTTCCATCTTCTGGCACCAGTTGCTGATGGTGAACAGGTAGGCATCGGCCACGGTGAACTGGTCGCCCATCAGATATTTTTTGCCAGCCAGTTCGCCGTCGATCCACTTGAATCGGCTGAGCAGCTTTTCTTTCGACGCTCTTTTCGTTTCATCCGGCGTGGCTGGGTTGAACAGCGGCGAAAAGGTCTTGTGCAGCTCGGTGCCGATGAAGTTGAGTCTGGATTGCAACTGATAGCGTGGCAACGTGCCATTGGGCGGCGCCAGCTTTTTGTCGGGTGCCTGATCGGCGATGTACTGCACGATGGCCGGGCCTTCGGTCAGCCTGGTGCCGTCGTCGAGCTCCAGCAGCGGCACATAGCCGAGCGGGTTCACCGCATAGTAGTCGCTGCCATCGGGCAGCTTGTGGGTCTTGGTGGGGGCGACGATGGCTTCGTATTTCAAGCCTGCTTCTTCGAGGGCGATGTGGGGCGAGAGTGAGCAGGCACCGGGAGAGTAGTAAAGCTTCATGTTGTCCTTCGTGTCGAAATCGGTGGCGAGTATGTATGGCGGCGTTTGAAGTTCGCGCACCGCACATGCTAAAGGCAACGGTGAACAAATGCTGCAGCGCGCGCCCATGTCCGACTGGTGCGGCGGGCGGTCCGAGGCGCGAGTTCATGTTCCCCCGACCGATGCCCTGCGGCGCTGGCGACCTTTATCCCACTGTGCCTTCGTCGTTCGGGTCACCAGACCTCGGGTTGATGACCCCGAAGCGAGCCGGGATGCTCGCATAGAACACCTGCACCTTCTCTCGGCGCACAAGGTCCATCAGGCGCTGCGCCTCGTCGTCGTTGACGATGAACTCCACTTCCACCGTCAGGGTGCCGGCGAGTTCGAAGAAGTGATCTTCATGCAGCACGTGGTGACTGCCAAAGCCCGCCATGGCGCGAAAGGCGGAGCCGCCGCGGATGCCCAGCTTGTTGGCCTGCTCGAGCAGCCACTCCCACAGCAGGACATGGTGCACGCGCTGGTTCTCATGCACGTAGAAGCGAAGGAACGAACCGTCCATGGTGTTGCTCTCTCGTGGTCACTTCGGAGTCATCGATTCAGTATGACTGCTTGCCGGTGCCCTGGCGTGACCGGACTCGCGTCCCAGCGGGCAAGCGCGCGTTTGCTGGCGAGGGCCAGTCGCTTGGTTGGCGAGAACGGACAGATGTGCGCGTCCACCGCGGGTTCCATCAAGCCCTGAACAGCGCGTTGGCCATCAGGATGCCGATCGCGGTCAGCATGAGCGACCCGGTGAGGTGGAGGCTCGCAGCACCGAGCGCCCACCCGTATTCCTGCCGACCGAGCAGCGACACGACCTCCAGCGAGAACGTCGAGAATGTCGTCAACCCGCCCATGAAGCCGGTGATGATCAGCAGGCGCCACTCGGGTGGCAGCCCGGTGTTGTGCGTGAAGAAGGCGCTGGCGATGCCGACCAGCAGGCCACCGATCAGATTGGCGGCGACGGTGCCCAAGGGAATTGTCGGAAACACCGGATTGAGCAGGCCGCCCAGCCACCACCGTAGCAGGGCGCCCAATCCGGCGCCGCCGAACACCGCGATCATCGAAAAGCCGCTCATGTCGCTCCCTCTCTTTTGAAGTGACCGGAGCGACCGGTTCAGCGTGAGGCGCGCTGCTTGCGCGTGACACCTACGCCGGCCCGTCCGGGACCTGGGTAGGCATCATCAGCCCCTGCGGGCGGTTACGGGAGGCATGCCATCTCCGTTGGGATTCAGTATATCGACTGTGCTTCGAGGGGGCAACGGATCGCTCGGTGGGTAGGCAAGCCATGCCGTCGAGGGCGAACGATCACACCGTTCCCGGCGTCATGCGGGCCAATAGCGCCATCAGGGCGTCGACTTCTACCGGCTTGACCAAATGGTGATCGAAGCCGGCGTCAGCGCTCCGTCGCAGGTCTTCTTCCTGACCCCACCCGGTCAACGCCACCAGTACGATGTTCTTGCCCCACCTCTCGGCCCGGATTCTGCGGGCGGTCTCGTAGCCGTTCATCTTCGGCATCCCGATGTCGCACAGCACCACGCCGGGCCGGAACGCCTCGGCTGCCTCAATGCCGGACTCGCCGTCATAGGCCGTAAGGACATTGTTCCCCATCATTTCGAGAACCCGGCCGAGGGAGTCTGCCGCGTCCACGTTGTCGTCCACGATGAGAATGCGACGACCGATGGTCGGCTCTACCCGCTGCGCCTCGACGTGGGTCGGTTCCGCTTTGCTTACCGTCGATGTCGCGAGGGGCAAGCGGACTGCGAACTCACTGCCTTTGCCTTCGCCCTCGCTGCGCGCCTCGATGGTCCCGCCGTGCATTTCGACCAGACTCTTCACCAACGACAGCCCTACGCCCAGCCCGCCGCGCGTCTTCTCCTGTGTCCGGTCCACTTGGGTGAACATCCCGAACACCGTCTCGAGCATGGGCGGCGGGATACCTATCCCGTCGTCGGCTACGGCCACCACCGCCGCCGCACCGTCGCGCGCGACGGATACCCGGATGTGCCCGCCAGGGCGCGTGTACTTGGCCGAGTTGGTTAGCAGGTTGGACACGACCTGGGCGAGGCGGATGGGGTCGCCGTCCACGAAAATCGGCTCGTCCGGCACGACAACGGTAAGCCGGTGGCCCTGCTGATCGATCACCGGTCGGCTCGTCTCCAGCGCGGCGGCGATCACTTCCCGAAGTTCAAGCCTCTCCTTGCGCAGTTCAAGCTTCCCCGTCGTGAGCCGGCTCACATCGAGAAGGTCGTCAACCAGCCGGGTCATCTGCAGGAGTTGCCGCTCCATCATCGACCGTGCCTGCTCGATGGGGCCATCTGCGCCGATCATCCGAATGGCTTGCAGGCCGCTTCGGATCGGGGCCAACGGGTTGCGGAGTTCGTGGGCCAATGTCGCCAGGAACTCGTCCTTCCGACGATCGGCCTCTCGCAGCCCGGCCTCGGCGTTTTTGTATTCCGTCACGTCGATGCACGAGCCGATGTAGCCGTCGAACTCACCCCCCGACGTGAACCGGGGTACGCCGTTGTCGATCACCCAGCGGAACTCGCCGTCGTGTCGCCGGAGCCGGTACTCCATCGAGAAGGGCGTGCGGGCGTCGAAGGCCGCTCTGTAGGCCTGGAGATAGCGATCCAAGTCGTCCGGGTGGACACCCTCGTCCCGGCCGTTGCCGACCTCCTGGTCCATCGTCCGGCCCGTGAAGGCCAGCCACGGTTGGTTGAACCAATAGCAAAGCTTGTCCGTACCGCTCAGCCAGATCAGCACGGGAGCGGCGTCGGCCACCAGGCGGAAGCGCTGCTCGCTCTCCCTCAGGCTTGCCTCGGCTTGTTTCTCGTCGCTTACGTCGAGCGTGACACCGTTGAAGCTGGTCGGGGTGCCGTCTGCGGCGTACGCAGTTCGTCCGATGGCCCGCACCCACTTCACGGCCCCGGTGGCCGGGTTCACCGTGCGGTAGTCCACGTTGTAGTGCGTTCGCTCCTCAACGCTTCGCTCGATAGCCACGCGGGTCGGCTCGCGGTCCTCGGGGTGGATGCGGTCGTAAAACGTCTCGATCGTGACCTTGGCATCGGGCGGCAGGTGGAAGTGGCCCTTCACCAAATCGTCCCACTGGAGCACGTCGAACGGTAGGTCGCAGTACCAGAAGCCGACCCCGCTGCTGCGGCGTACGAACGCCAGCCTTTCCTCGCTCTCGCGCAGCGCGGCCTCGGCCCGCACGCGTTCCAGCGTCGCCCAGGTTCGCTCGGCGGTCTCCTCGATCAAGGCCACCTCCTGGCGGGTCCAGTCCCGCGGCTCGGAGATCTGGACGGTCATTCCGGCCACGAACCGGCTGTCTTTTACCAGCGGCACGTCCACATGGCTACGGACCTGGATGGCCGCGAACGCCGCTCGCTCGTCGGGCGGCCGGTCCGGCGCGGTGGTGGCGTCCGCCTCGATGACCGTGCGGCCTTCAAGCAAGGCGGCCAGCAGGGCGGGGCCGAAGGCGGCGACGGGGTATCGGCCGGCGAGCGGCGTGACGCCTGCGGTGTAATCCCGCTCGATGACGTACTCGTCGCCGCGGATCTGGAAATAAACCACGCGGTTCGCCCCCAGGTGCTCACCCAGCAGGCGGCTGGCCTCCGCCTGCACTTCAAGCGGGTCGGAGAGCGGGCGCAAGGCGTCGGCCAAGCGGACCAGGAACGCCTGCCGCTCCTCGGCCTGACGGAGGTCGGTGACGTCGCCGACGATGGCCAGCATCCGCTCGACTTGACCGCCGGCATCGCGCCGCACGACGCCCTTCTTCCAGATGTGGCGCACCGCCCCGTCCGCCCGGCGGATGCGGCACTCGACAGACCAAGGCGCGCCGGTTGCCACCGAGTGCTGGAAGGCCGCATCCACCGCGGCCCGGTCGTTCGGCACAACATGCTGCAGGAACATCTCGTAGGTCCACTCGGGGAGAAGGGCGTCGTATCCGAATATCTGGTCGTGCCGAAGGGTGCGACTGGCCGTGTGGTCGGCCAGGTTGAGGGCCCAAAAGCCCAGGTCGGCGGCGACGAGGGCGAAGTCCAGTTGCTCCTGCCCGTCCCGCAGTTGCCTTTCCGTTTCCTTCCTCTCGGTCACGTCGCGGGTCGTCCCGGCCACTGCCTCCACCTCGCCGTCGGCCCCGATGATGGGCACGAAGATGTAGTCGTACTGCCGCCGCCCGTTCGTGCCGCTGAAGGGCACCTCCCCCCGGATCGGCTGCCGCGTGTCCCGTACGCGGTCGATCTCCCGCTCGTGCATTTCCGCGTGCCACGGCTCGTACCCGATCTCCAGGAACGTCTTCCCGATCGCTCCGTCACGGCCGCGACCCCACATCTTGATGAGGGCTTCGTTGGCGTAGAGAACCTTGTGGTCGAGACTGAACACGTAAACGAAATCGGGGGTGTTGGTCAGCACCGTCTCGTACACCCGGCGTTGCCGCTCGGAATCAGCGGCGAGCCGTGCGATTTCCTGCTCTGCCCGCTTGCGCTCGGTAATGTCGAGGAAGGTGAGGACTACTCCGGCGATGTGATCATCGGCGGTGCGGTCGGGCGAAAGCTCCGCTGCCGCCGCGGGGTGCGGCCCATCTTCGCGGGGCAGCTTCAATTCTCCGCTGCGCTTCATGTAGGCAAGCAGCTTCGCGGGCATTTCCTTCACCCCGAGTACCCAGTCCACGACGCCGGTTGCGATGGCCGAACGGGGCATATCCGGGTGCTCCGCCTCGTCGGGATCCTGCACGATGGTCAGCCCACCGAGTTCCTTGATCCGTTTCAGCCCGAGCGCTCCGTCGGCGCCCGCGCCGGAGAGCACTACCGCCAAAGCTAGCGTTCCGTGCGTCTCCGCCAGAGTTCGAAAAAAGGAGTCCACCGCCACGCGCCTTCCGCGCGGTTCGTGTGCATCGGTCGGGCTGAGATCCCCATTGACCGAAGCGAGAAGCCGGCCCGGCGGGATCACATACACGGAGTTGGGTTCGACCGTGACCCCGTCCGACGCCGCCACGACAGGCATCGCCGTTGATCGCTGGAACATCTCTGCAAGCGTGCTCTCGTGATGCGGCGAAAGGTGGAGGATGACCACGAACGCCATCCCGGAATCCACCGGCATTGCCGAAAAAAATTCCTGCAACGCTCCAATACCGCCGGCCGACGCGCCGAGCCCCACTATCGGCACCATTCCACCACCGCTCCGCAGGGGGTCAATCTCCATTTCGTCGGCGGACGACAGTTCGGCGGCCTCAGTTCTGGAAGCTTGGGCGGAAGGTCCGTTCATGATTGCTCCCGCTCCGAAGTCGCAGTGCGATCCATAGTGAAACGCTTCGACCGTCTTGCCGCGCCGACCATTGTCGAAGGCGGCACTGTACCCTGTCGCATTCACCGCCTCCCTTGATGCTAGCTAGTGTGGCGCGCGACGAATGGCCGTGGATCGATTCTCCGAAGATTCGATGCTCTCCGGCGAGTTCGAGCGGAACCGCCGGCTGACGCGTGCAGAGACGGCCTCCGGCCCGTGTCTGCCACCCGCGCTGTAAGGCCGGCCTCGTCGGCGCGACTCAGCTTTGTGTCATCACGCGTTCCAGGATTCATCACCATGACCCGCCGCCACCTGCTTTCCCTGCTCGGGGCCCTCGGCCTCGTGCCGCGTGCCGCTCCAGCGCAAACTGCCGACGTTCCGGCGCGTCCCGAAGCCCAGCTTCAACTGACCGACGCACAGTGGAAGCAGCGCCTCACCCCTGCGCAGTACCGCGTGCTGCGCCAGGAAGGCACCGAGCGCGCCTTCAGCAGCCCACTCGACCGCGAGAAGCGCTCAGGTACCTACCGTTGCGCTGGCTGCCAGACCGCTCTCTTCACCTCGGCGATGAAGTTCGACAGCGGCACCGGCTGGCCGAGCTTCTACACCGCCCTCCCGGGCGCGGTGGCGACCCACACCGACTACAAGATGATCTTCCCGCGCACCGAGTACCACTGCGCGCACTGCGGTGGCCACCAGGGCCACGTGTTCGACGACGGCCCGGCACCGACCGGCAAGCGCTATTGCAACAATGGTGTCGCGCTAGATTTCGTCGTGGAGGCGACATGAACGCGCTGCGCCTGTGGCTGGGCACGATCGCGCTGGCCTTCGTCGCCGCGCTGATGGGGTTGCCGCCGGGTGCCAGCGCACAGACGACCGCGCCGGCCACCGCGAAGGCCATCTTTGCCGGTGGCTGTTTCTGGTGCGTCGAGTCGGATTTCGACAAGGTTCCCGGCGTGATCTCGACCACCTCGGGCTATACCGGCGGCACGACGGTGAATCCGAGCTACGAACAGGTTTCGGCGCACGGCACCGGGCATGCTGAATCGGTGCTGGTCGTGTTCGATCCGGCCCGGGTGAGTTACGCGCAACTCGTCGAACACTTCTGGCACACGATCGACCCAACGACGAAGGACCGGCAGTTCTGCGATGTCGGCACGCCTTACCGCACCGCGATCTTCGCCCTCGACGCCGAGCAGTTGAAGATCGCGCAAGCCTCGAAGACTGCGCTCGAGAAGACAAAACCCTTCAAGGAGCCGATCGTCACCGAGGTCGTCCTCGCCGGGCCGTTCTACCCAGCTGAGGACTATCACCAAGACTACTACCGCAAGAACCCGATCCGCTACCAGTACTACCGCACCAGTTGCGGCCGCGATTCGCGTCTCAAGAAGCTCTGGGGCGAGCAGGCGGGCCATTGACGCTGGCAAGCTCCAGGAAGGTCGACGCAGGCAGCCACCGGGTTCAGGCAGGATGTGGCGACACAGACCGGTTCTGTTCCAACGCTGCGCTGTCGGGGCTCCTTGACCGCTATCACTGCTTCTGAAGCGCCTAAACGCGTCAAGCCTACAAACTATCCCGCATACAGACGAAGGTCGAGTTCGCCTGTCGCCAGGCTGGAACGCCTGGAGACGAAGGGAGTTGTCCAGACGACGACCTCAAAGGCCTTGCTTGTCGATGGGAAGTGGAAATTCGTCCATAAAGATGGCGCTCCCTACTAACAGGCCAAGGCGACATCGTCTACGAAGCAGGAATGGTGTTTTGTCTATAGCTGTTCGCTAGAGCCCGTAGTCGGGCAGCGTGATGTCGTCGTGCAACTGCCGCCCGACCAGCCGTTCGGCCAGGAACGACACGCGCAGCAGCTGGCTCGCCCAGTTGCGAAGCGTGATGCCGGCGGCGGTCTTGGGCGCGAAGGTGGACGCGAACTTGGCCGCCGAGGCCTGCTTGTCTACGAGAAAGTCGTGCAGGCGTTCTTGGTAGCGCGCGAACGCGGCGCGGTGATCGCCTTGCGCACGCTGCAGCTCGCCGGCGAGCACGTAAGCCTCCGCCATCGCCAAGCCGGTGCCCTCGCCGGCCAGCAGCGACACGCAAGCGGCCGCGTCGCCGAGCAGCGCCACGCGCCCCTGGCTCCAGCGTCGCATGCGGATCTGGCTGACCTGGTCGAAGTACAGATCGTCCGCCACCTCCAGCGCCGCAAGGATCTGCGGGCATTCCCAGCCGGCGTCGCCAAATGCGTGCTTCAGCACGGCTTTCTTTTGCGCGTCGCTGTACGGTGGCTGCGTCGGCAGGTACTCGGCGCGAAGCACGAACAGGAACAGCGTGGTGTCGCCGCGCATCGTGAAACGCGACACCTGCCGGCCCGGTACGTTGTGCATCATGTACACCAGCTCGTCACGCGGGCGGTAACCCTGCGCCTCGAAGGCCGCCACGTGGTAGCCCAGAAACACCTCGCGCTCCGCCTCTGCGCCAAAGCACAGGCGGCGCACGCGCGAGTGCAGACCGTCTGCGCCGATCACCAGATCCACCTCGCGCTCCGCGGCATGGTCGAAGCCGATGCGCACGCACTCGGCCTGCTCGTCGATGCGTGCGATCGAATCGCCGAACAGCGTCTCCACCTTGCCGCCCAGCGCTTCGTACATCACGGCCGCAATATCCGATCGCTTCACGCTGGTGAAGCGGCCGCGCGTGGATTCGCGAAACACGTTCACGTCGAAGCCGCCGACAAGGAGCCCTTGGTCGTCGACGAGGCGAACCTCGTTGACCTGGTAGCCGCGCTCGCGGATGCGCTCCACCAGCCCCATCTTCTCGGCCACGTCGTAGCCAATGCCCCAGAAGTCAACGATGTAGCCACCGCTGCGCAGCTGGTTTGACTCTTCCACCAGCAGCACTTCGTGTCCGGCACGTTGAAGCCAGAATGCCAGTGCGGTGCCGGCGATGCCGGCACCGTTGATCGCGATCTTCATCTTTGCTCCTTTGTGCGCCGGTGCCCGCCGATTCTTAGAATGTCCAGCATGGCCAGCACATGCACACAGTGTGGGTCGCAGGCCCACACCGCACCATGACCTCGCGCGCCATTTCGGGCGACGCACAGCCCACACTATGGGCGCGCGTGGTGCGGGAGGCGCTGGCTGCCGCCGGTCGCAGCGGGCTCGACGCCAAGGTACTGCGCAGCACGCTCGGGCTCCAGCATGACGAACTCGCCGACCCCGACGCCCGGCTGCCGTTGTCATGCCTTTACGCCTTGCTTGAGCTGTGCGTGGAGCACACTGGTGACGAACTGGCACCGCTGCGCATCGTGAGCAGTGTGAGCCCCGACGCCTTCGACGCGCTGGGCCTGCTCGCCATGACGAGCACCACGGTCGAGGAGGCGATGCAGGCGATGTGGCGCTATGCGCGCGTGTTCATCGAAGGCGAGCGCTACACCGTGGAGCGCACTTCTGCAGGAGCCAGCTACGGCTACTTCCCCTGGGGTCCGCCACGGCCCGCGCATTCGCTGACGGCCGAGCTGTTCGCGCGCGACCTGGCGGTGAACGTGCCGCTGCTGGCGGGCGTGTCGGCCCACGACGTGCAGGTGCGGTTGCGCCACGTGCCTGCAAAGCCGGGCGAGCACGCGGCGCTGCTGGGCGGGCGCGTGCAGTTCGGCGCCGGCATCGACGAGGTGACCTACACGCCGCAGTTCCTCGCGCAGCCACTTCCGCTCGCCAACCCGATGTTCCAGGCCGTGGCGCTGCGAACCCTCGACGCACGCCTTGCCGGCCTGCCGCCGGAGTCGACGCTGGCGCGCGCACACAAGGCGGTCGTGCACGACCTGGCCCAGTGCGCGCCCTCGCTGGAGGCGGTGGCCGAGCGCCTCGCGATCAGCCGGCGCACGCTGCAGCGCACGCTGCGGGACCACGGCACCTCGTTCAGCGCACTGGTGGACGACGTGCGGCGCGCCCGTGCGCTGGCGCTGCTGCGCTCCGGCGCCGCGGTAGCGGAGGTGGCGTGGCTGCTCGGATATTCCGAACCCAGCCCTTTCGTTCGCGCGGTCAAACGCTGGACCGGCGCCAGCCCGTGCGCACTGCGCGCCGCGTTGTCCCCCTGAGGGGCGCTGGAGTAGTTCCATCAACGTGCTGTGCACGATGGTGGTCGACCCGAGAATCCGGATACGTTCCGATCAGTCGAAGCGAAGTGCCGCCTTCGGGCATGGCGAACGCGGCATCGACACCCCTGGACGAGCAGCTGTACGGGCATCTTGCAAAGCTGAGCGCAATGCCGACCGACTCGACCGCCAACGGCTCGAAGTCACTCCGAGACTCACGCCGCGCTCCCAAGCCATTGCTCCAGCTCGAGCATGGCCTGATCGAACTCCATCGCGCGCCCCGCCGCCTCGGCTGCTCCGAAGGCAGCATCGCCGAGCGCGTGGCGCGAACGTGCCAGCAGGGGCGCGAGGTGCTCGATCTCCCCGGGCTCGTGCCGGTATCCCCAAGCCAGAAGCTGCCGGTCCGAAGCGCCCCAGAAGCGTGCCGCGGTGGCATGATCGCCCAGCCGCGAGGCCAGTCCGACGGCGGCCTCGAGCACGTCCACGCGGACCTTTTCATCGCGCGCCAGAGACAAGCACTCCACGGCGAATTGCCGGGCTTGGTCGAGATTGCCCCGCGCGACCAGCAATCGAATCAGGTTGTTGAGCGCGATTACGATGCCGACCCGCCCGGCGTGCGTGCGTGCCAACTCAAGTGCCTCTCTGTAGCAGCGTTCGGCGACATCCAGCTCGCCGGCCCGGTGTTTGGCCGATGCAATGCTGATGAGGACGGTCAACGTGAGGATGGGTTCTCCCAGACTGCGCGCCATCGTGAGAGCTTCCTGGAAGGCCTGCAGAGCGGGCTGTTTTCGGCCCAAGGTTTCTAGTGCCATGCCCACCGCGTGTATTGCCCATGCCAGAGGCCCCGGTGCTCCGATCTGTCGAGCAGACTCAAGGGCTTGCTCGGCGAAGGAAAGCGCATCCTCGTCGCGTCCGCGGAACAAGCAAAGCCGGGCCAGGACCCTCAGTGTGTCGGCACGCGCCGGCGTGTTGGCTGCTCCCTTGTCATGTTCGAGCGCGGCCCGTGCCAGGCGATAGCCCAGTTCGACGCTGTTCCAGCCCCAGTAGTAGCCCGTGGCGGCGGCCAGCCGCAGGCCCTGCTGCGGATCGACCGGGTCTTCGCAGCACCAGGTCAGCGCGACCACAAGGTTTTCGTGCTCCTGCTTGAAGCGGCTCATCCACACATCCTGATCCGGCCCGCGTACATGCGGCTCAGCCACTTCGGCCATGGCGACGAAGTGGCCCGCGTGCCGGGACCGCGCGCCGACACCTTCGGCGTGGTCGTTCAGGCGATCCAGCGCGTACTGGCGCACCGTCTCGAGCATGCGGTAGCGGGGGCGACCCCCGACAAGCTCACGGTCGACCGCGAGCAGCGACTTGTCGTGCAGCTGCGTCAAAAGGGCCAGCGCCTCGTACTCGCCCGCGGTCTGGGCCACGTCTACGGCAGCCTGCAGCGTCCAGCCACCGGCAAACACCGACACCTGCCGCAGCATGTGCTGCTCGGTCGCGCTCAATTGCTCGTAACTCCACTGCATCGCGGCCTGCAGGGTCTGGTGGCGCGGCACGCTGCGGCTGCCCCCGGTGAGCAGGCGGAAGCGGTCGTCCAGGCGCTCGGCGATCTCGGCCACCGACAGCATCGTCACGCGCGCGGCGGCCAATTCGACGGCCAGTGCAATGCCGTCCAGGCGCCGGCAGATATCGGCCAGCGGCGCGGCGCTCCCCGCATCAACGTCGAAGTCCGGCAAGGCAAGCCGCGCGCGATCGACGAAGACGCGCACGGCCTCGGCGTCCAGCACCGACGCCAAGTCGTCCGCAGCAGGCAGCGACAGTGAGTGCACCGGATAGATCTGTTCGCCGCGCACGCCCAGGCCTTCGCGGCTGGTGGCCAGGATCGCGACGTCGCCGACGCCAGCGAGCAGCTCCTCGACCAACGCGGCGGCGCCATCGATCACGTGTTCGCAGTTGTCGAGCACCAGCAGCATGCGGCGCGGACCCACGTGATCGAGCAGCCGCGCCACCAGTGGCGTGGCGCCTTCCTCCGGGACGCCCAGGACGGCCGCGCAGGCGGCGGCCACGCGGCCCCCATCCCGCAGTGGTGCCAGGTCGACGAACCACACCCCATCTGCGAAGTCCTCAATATGCCGCTGCGCCAGGCGCAGGGCCAGGCGCGTCTTGCCGCAGCCGCCGATGCCGGTGAGCGTCAGCAGCCGCGTGGACGCCAGCAGGCGCGCGAGGTCGGCGAGCGCTGCCTCACGGCCGATGAAACGCGTGCGCGGGTCGGGAAGGTTGTGGCGCGGACCCGGCGATACGCTCGCACCACTTCCCGAAGCTGCTGCCGGGCGCGCAACCGTCAAGCGGTAGCCGTAGCCTGGTAGGGTGGTGATGGCGCCGGCGCCGAGCAGCTTGCGCAGGTTGCCGATCTGCGTGGCGATGTTGTGCTCTTCCACCACCAGACCGGGCCAGACGAGATCGAGCAGTTCTTGCTTGGTGACCAGACGCTCGTGGCGCTGGGCCAGCACGAGTAGCAGATCGAAGGCGCGGCCGCCGAGCGACACCGGCTCGCCGCGCACGCGAAGCACGCGTTCGGCTGGGCACAGCTCGAAGTGTTCGAAGCGAAACGCTTCGTCGCCAGCAGGAGATGGCAAGGGGAACTCCCGGACTGCGGCGGCCGCCAAATGACGCCGTTTGAATTCCTTTTGAACCCGGTTTGAAGACGTAGAGCGTGCCGCCGCAGACAGTGTGCACCAGGCGTTCAATCTTTGTCGGCGCCTCTCGTCGTTCACCTCACCTCGATGGAGTCAAACCATGTCACATGTCAGTCAGCACTCAACCGATACAGCACGCTACAGCAAATGCATCGAAGTATCCAAGCGCATCCGCTGGGACACCGACCGCGACGTGATCCGCGGCCGCCAGTTCGACTTCGGCAGAAAGTTCCTGCCCGACGGGCTGTCGAAGGTGGCCCAACTGCCCTTCCTCGGCGCCGACCAGCAGCGCCTGTTCTCGCAGGTGCAAGGTCGTACCTACGCCAACATGTTTGCGCTGGTGGAACGCTTCATCGGTGCCAAGGTGCTGGATCTCAGCCGCGGCCACTGGCTGGGCGACCAGGTCGCGCTGGAAGCCTTGGTCCGTCTCACCGACGAGGAGCTCAAGCACCAGGAGATGTTCCGCCGTCTAGAGAACATGATGGCCCCAGGCATGCCCCCGGGCTACCGCTTTCTGCCACAGCCCAACGACGTGGCAACGGCGGTGTTGGCCGCTTCCACCTGGGCCGTGCTGGCGCTGGTGTGCGACATCGAACTGTTCTCGCAGGCACACTACCGAAGCAGCATCGAGCCGGAGACCCAGATCGACCCCCTGTGGAAGGACGTCTTCCTGTTCCACTGGAAGGAAGAGTCCCAGCACGCCATCCTCGATGAGATGGAATGGATGCGCGAGAACGAGAAGATCGACGCGGCGCGGCGCGATCAGGCCGTGGGCGAACTGATCGGTCTGGTGGGCGCGGTTGACGGGATCGTGCAAATGCAGGCCGAGGCCGACGCCGAATACTTCACAAAGGTCGCCGGCCAGGTCTTCGAAAGCACCCAGGTCCAGGCGATCCACGCCACGATCCTTGCCGCCTACCGCTGGCAGTACATCGTGACCGGCGTGCAGGACCCGCGCTTCCTAGAAGTGTTGGGATCGATGATCAATGCCGAGCACGGCGCGCGGATCGACGCGGCGCTTGGGCCAATTGTTGGCTCGGTCCATTGATGCTGCACGTGTGCGCTCGGGCCGGGCGCGCACGTCGGGCGACGGCCAGCGCAATCGTTGCGCGAACCGTCTCAGGCCGATTCGTTGGGGACCATGCGCTCAATTGTCTGACGCGATTATTGGCACCGCCGATCGGAGTCGCCTAAGCGCCACTACGCTCCACCAACGGTCAGAGGCGCGATCGCGTCATACTTTGAACTTCGTCAACGTGCTGGAGATTTTGACGGTGATGAGTTCACGCCAGATTTACGTACCTGCCAAGCTCGGCGCTTCTGCTGGCGCAGTTGCGCCTATTGTCGGCCGCGCTCAACAGCCGAAGCCCGCCACGGTCTCCGACTTGGTCGGAGCAATCGCCGCGGTCAAGGCGCTCGACGCCGCGACTCAGGCATTCCGTGCGAGCGACGCGATCGAGCCGACTTTCGTACAGTTGAATTTCGGGTGGCCTAAATGGACGACCTGCTGATCCGCGGAGCGACCCTTGTCGACGGCAGTGGCGCTGAGCCGACCTTCGGTGATCTTGCGGTGCACAACGGTCGAATTCGGTCGATCGGTCCCACCTTGTCCGTCGACGCGAAGCAGGTTATCGATGCCGACGGCTTGGCCCTGATGCCCGGCATCATCGACAGCCACACCCACTTCGACGCGCAGATCACTTGGGATCCCTATGTGCGGCCTTCGCCGGGGCTGGGCGTCACGACCGCGGTGATCGGCAATTGCGGTTTCACGATTGCGCCCTGCCGGCCGAAAGACCGCGAACTGACCATGCGCAACCTTACGCAGGTCGAAGGCATGTCGCTCGACGTATTGCGGTCAGGCATCCGCTGGAACTTCGAGACCTTTGCCGAATACCTGGCGCAACTGCGCACAAGCGGCAGTGCAGTGAACCTCGCTGCCTATGTCGGCCACTCGTCGGTGCGCACCTGGGTCATGGGCGCCGACGCGTCCCGGCGTGCCGCCACCGCCGACGAGGTGTCGGAGATGGCGGCCATCGTGCGCGATGCCATGGCCGCTGGCGCGGTCGGCTTTGCCAGCAGCACCAGCCCGGCACACAACGGCGAGGGCGGCGTACCGATGCCCTCGCGGCTGGCCGACGACGCCGAACACCTGGCTCTGGTCGAGGCCATGGGCCATGCGGGCGGCGGCGTTTACATGGTCACCAAGGGCGGGCAAATGCCACTAGGCCTGCTCGAGGAGATGAGCGCGCGCTCGGGCCGCCCGGTGATGATCGCTGCGCTGCTTCACAACCCGGTGAATCCGCAGGCCGTTTTCAAGGACCTCGACGCCATCAGTGCTGCCAATCAGCGCGGGCGCAAGCTGATCGGCCAGGTCTCGTGCTGCCCGCTGACGATGGACTTCACCCTCGCGTCGCCCTACCCGGTCGAGGGCCTGGCGAGCTGGAAGCCCGCGCTCGGCGTGCAGGGCGCGGCTCTGAGGGCGGTGCTTGCCGACAAATCGTTCCGCGATGGGGTGCGCACCGAGCTGGCCACGCCGGCGGTGTTCCGTCTCTTCAACGGCGAATGGGACAAGGTACATGTGGTCGAAACCGTCGACCTCCGCCATCGCGAATTCGAACAGCGCAGCATCGCCGATCTGGCAGTGGCGCAGGGCCACGATCCGCTGGACGTCATGCTCGATCTGGCGCTGGCCGAGGATCTGGGCACCACTTTCGTGGCACAGCTGCTCAATAGCGACGAAGAGGCCGTCGGCCGTATGCTCAACCATCCGCACAGCATTGTGTCGCTGTCCGACGCTGGCGCGCACCTGACCTTCTTCACCGACGCCGGCTTCGGCCTGCATCTGCTCGGCCATTGGGTGCGCGAGCGCGGCGCGATGAGCCTGTCCGAGGCTGTGCGTCGGTTGACGGGACAGAGTGCACTGCTGTTCGGCATGCCCAAGCGCGGCTTGCTGCGCGAGGGTTACGCTGCCGACCTGCTGCTGTTCGACCCGCTCACCGTCGGCCGCGGCCCCAAGCGCCGTGTCTTCGACTTGCCGGGCGGCGCGCCACGCCTGACCACCGACGCGACTGGAGTGCGCGGGGTTTGGGTCAACGGGGTGAAGGTCGCCGACGCCAAGGGCATGATTGATGCCGCGCCGCTGGCCGGCGAGCTGATGACGAAATTCAGCCGGTGACCCGCCCGGCGCCACCTTCGAGCAATTTGAAGCCGACGCCAGGGAGAGAGGCTTCGATGAAGTCATCGAGCGGAGCTGGTCATCCAGCTTGGCGCTGCAACCGCATGTACGCTCGTATTGATGAACGGGGTCCAATTGGCGGCCCGTTGGCTCAATGGCGATCCGCCACGACCGGCAGGTTGAGGGCGAACTGATTAGCGGAAGGAGAGCCCGCCTTCGACCCCCAAGCGACATTCGCTTCGCCGTATTGATCGCCGCAGAGTGGACATTCGCGCGGCGTCCATCGAAAGAGATATGCCGGCGCTGCACAGGAGACGTGCACGATCCCAAGCGGTAAGGTCCTGTGCGTATGAGCCCTTAGCAGCGCCGCCATGAGCTGCATGATTCCTGCGGAGACGTCACCAGATGCGTGGTGCGAATCGCTGGCAGCAGCACCTGAGGACAGGCCGTTCAAACGCATTCTTTCGTCGCGCTGGGGCCATACGACCGAACTATCAGCTCGCCTGGTCCCAAAACGGATTGCCACAGAGCGATCGCACGCCGGTACTGGGGTCGGACAATTCTTACAGCGGTTTAAGACCGGTCTGATCGACCCGACAGGGCAGGTGCGGAGAGTTGATGGTTTCCAACTCCCGGAGAGTGACATGCAACAACGAACCTCCACTTTGATCGATCTCGAGAAGAAGTTCTGGCAGTCGATGGTGGACCACGACACGGACGTCGCCCTTGAGTTGCTCTGTGAGCCGGCACTCATGGTGAGCGCCCACGGCGCGATGAAATTTGACCATGCCGCTTACCGAAAGATGGCGGACCAGGGAACGCAAGTCTTGAAGTCGTTCGAGCTAAGCGAGATGGAAGTCATCTTTCCAAACGAGACGACTGCGGTTCTTTCGTATCGTGTCAGGCAGGGCGTCGCTCCGCGTGGCAAGGGCTCGAAGACCAAGCACGAGGACATGCATGACAGTTCAACCTGGATCAAGACCGGCACAGGTTGGCGGTGCGCCATTCACACCGAGACTCCGGCGCCGCCAACATCGCATTGACTGCAGTGTTGAACATGCTCTATGAGAGTCGCGTCGTCACCGAGTCCATCGCCGCCAGGTCAATGCCTTGCTCGATCTGCTCCGTGCGACGCTCAACTTGAACGCCAGCTAAACGGCGTCGAGTTCGGCGTCACGGCAGTCGCCGTTCGACCCGTTGCGGTGATCCAGAAGCCTCAACTCGTCGCCGCAAAGTCAACGTTGGACAGCATTCTCACTTAGGCGTCATCTGCCGAAATGAGACGTGAGAAAACTGGGCCGGTCGAGATGAAGAGTGGCGAGGGTGCCGCGAGACGCGAATGCAGATCGCTCGCGAGTCAACGCGCTACCTAGCCACTTTGCGCGCCAAGTCAGCGTGCGCGCTCCGCAAGTATTGAGGTCAGGGTCCTTGCGTCGTTCGCGACCGATCGGTTCCGAAGGCCGTAGAGCCATAGACCAGGCGGCGCTTCAGATTCTTCGCGGATGCGGACGAGTTGCCACCGTGGTTCTACGAAGACCCTGACGGGCGCACGCGCACTTGTCTCCCGCAATGATCGACCATATACTGAACTAGATGGTTCAGTATGTATTTCGTCTCGACGCCTCCTTCACCGCGCTGTCCGATGCGACCCGACGCGGCGTGATCGAGCAGCTCTTGCGCCAAGACGCCTCGATCACCGAGCTGGCCGAGCGCTTCCAAATGACGCTGACGGGTATGAAGAAGCACGTCAGCGTGCTAGAGCAGGCTGGGCTGGTTTCCACCGAGAAGGTAGGGCGCGTGCGCACCTGCCGGCTCGGGAAGGGCGGCTTGGACGAGGAGTGGGACTGGCTTGAGCGCTACCGCCGTAAGTGGACGGCGCGCTTCGATGCGCTGGATCAGGTCGTCGAGGAACTGAAAAGCAAGGAGAGAGACGATGGTCGAAAGAAGTGAGCCTGCGGGCACGAAGCAACCCACCTCTGCGGAGCGCAAGTCCGACCGTGAGGTGGTCGTCAGGCGCATCTTCGACGCGCCCGCGCGCCTGGTGTTCGAGGCTTGGACGCGGCCTGAGCTGTTCAAGCAGTGGTGGGTGCCGAAGTCGATCGGCTTGGTGCTGTTGTCCCTCGAACAGGACGTACGCGTGGGCGGCAGCTATCGCCTGGTGTTCGACCTCGGCGACTCGAAAACGATGGCCTTCTTCGGCAAGTACATCGAGGTAACGCCGCCGTCTCGCCTCTCTTGGACGAACGAGGAAAGCGACGACGGCGCCGTGACTACCGTCACGTTCGAGGAGAAGGACGGCCAGACACACCTGACGTTCTCCGAGCTCTACCCGACGAAGGAAGCGCTCGACAGCAACATCGGGAGCACGGAGGGACTGCCCGAGCAGTTCGCGCAACTGGACACGTTGCTCCCGACGCTCGTCTGACGGCGGCGAGCGACCCGTGTCGAAGTGGACTTCTGAATACGCTTCCTTCGAGACGAAGATGCTTGGGCGGTGTGTGCACTCTGGCTTAGTTGGGCAGCCTAACGCGAGTTGCCCGCGCGGCAGCCGATGCCAAACAGCCGCTGTTGATGACCGTCTGCCTGTGGCCGAGACCAGCTGGCGGCTTGCGCCGCGTCAGCAGACATTCAGTCCGCGGGTTGTTGATTGACGAGTCTGCAAGCCCGCGGATTACATCTCGACCTTTCGGCGACATGCGCGGGGTGGACCTCATCACCCAAGAGCCGTCCGTCGGATCTAGAGGCCCACAGCTGATTTGCGGCGCGTCATTGCGGAAAGAACTCTCGTGACACCCGGCGCGACTTGGCGGGCCACCATCAGCTGGACCCGCCCCAGCGTTCGGCCGTGCAAAAGCGGTACACCGAGAGCTGGCCCCCCCACCACAGGCCGAGCCTGCGCAGGAAGGCCGCGCTGACCTCGCCGTGACGTGCCGGGTGGTCGGGTCGGATCGTGTCCCAGCCGCTGTGAATGACGGTGACACGCGTTCCGACCCCTTCGAGCTCGAACAGGACCTCGACCTCCGTGCGCTCGCCCGGCGCAAAGTTCGAAAGTCTCCACTCAAAGCGCAGGCGCCGTGGTGGCTGCCAGTCAAGTACGCGGCCGATCTCGTGGACCGGGCCGTCTACGCAGCTACTCTCGAAGACTCGGCCGCCTTCGTGCGGCTCGATCGCAATCAATGCTCTCTCACCACCGAAGTGGCGGTACTGCAGACCACGCCGCCACCAGAGGTCGATTTCGGTGGTGAATACCTCAAACGCGAGCTCGCGCGGCGCAGCAACGCTGACGGTCACGCGGACCTTGTCGGTGCCACTCATCGCTTGGTGAGGCTGATTGTTCTGGCCGCTAGTGGTGGCACGGCGGCCAGGGACGCAAGGAAGAACAGGTGGTAAGGGGCCGGGAAGCGCGGCCACAGCGCAACGTATAAGGGGATGAACGCCGTCAGCAGCACAAGCCCCGCAACCCAGGGCGCGAGGCCCGGACTGCCGGCAACAACTCGGGCGGCCACGCCGCTGGCGATGCTGGCGACCAAGCTCGCCGCCAGACGCCCGACCATCATCGTGGCGTTGAACGCCATCCCGGACTCAGCCTCTCGGTACCCATCCACAAACAGGCGAAGAACCAACTTGCCCGCTGTGGCGGCTGCCGCCCAGGCGATGACCCCTGCGACAATGGCGCCGACCGTGCGCAGCCGGTTCTTCATCGGCGGCCCCGCGTGGCCCTCCCGCGATTGGCCGGCCGTTCGACGTGCGCCTTGAAGGCCGTCAGCTGATCGGACCACAGGCTGCGAACCTCATCCAGCCATTGCCCGAGCGACTCGAAGCCAACGGGTTGCAGTCGATACAGCCGCACGCGGGCGTCGTGCTCGGGCTCGTCGTCGGCAACAAGGCCGCTCGCCTTGAGCACGCGAAGGTGGCGGCTGAGCCCCGCAGGGCTCATCTCAAGCGCTTCGGCCAGCTCGCCGGCACGGTGCGGGCGCCCGCGGAGCAGCTCGACAACGCTGCGCCGGGTTGGCTCAGACAGCGCAGAGAACGCGGCGTCGACGCCGGCTCTCTTCATGCCGGGCTACGAAGGCGCTGCGAGAACCACCAGAGGTGGCCGTCAAGGTCGAGCGCGCCGTAGCTGCGGTCGGCCCAGTAGTCGTCGCCGTAGTCGTGCACCTCGGGCTCCGCGACGATGGTGGCGCCGGCTGCGCGCGCCTGGGCACAGTGGGCGTCAACGTCGTCGACATACATCATCAGGTCCTGCGTGTTGCCGGGCAAGCTCAAAGGGCTCAAGCGGCGGCGCGGAAAGCGCGGTGGCGTGCCGTCGGGCTCTTCCTGGCCGACCATGATCAGCCCGTCGCCGTACTCGAGCTCACTGTGGACGATGACACCGCCTTCGCCCTCCACCCGCAGGCGCACCGAAAAGGCGAATGCGCGGCACAGCCAGTCGATCGCGGCCACGGCGTCGCGGTAGTACAGGCCGGGCGCGATGCGTGGCCAGCCGGGTGGGGTACTCTTCATCCGATGCTCCTGGCCGCATGGGCCACCGATGGTTCATCGATACTACGAACAGTTGACCGTATCGTCAACTAAATAGTTCTGCGATCACCGTGTGCAGGAGCACGGAAGAAATCCATACGTGCCGCGTCTTTCGGGACCAGCGGAAGGGCGTCTGGTCGGGTCACTCATGCAAGGCGTCGCGGCCGGTTCGGGAACCGTCGCTCAAGCCTTCACTTCGACCACCTGTTCGAAGCCGCCGAAGATCATGCGCTTGCCGTCGAAGGGCACGGGCGGGTTGCCGGGTGTAGACGGATCCATTGGCGGGTCTTCGATCATCTTCTTGATGCCGGCGTCGCGCGTGGTCTTGTCTGGCCATTCGACCCACGAAAAGGCCACCGTCTCTTCGGACGTGGCCTGGACTGCGCGGCGGAAATCGGTGACTTGCCGTCGGGAACGTCGTCGCCCCAGCCCTCAATCACACGGAGCGCGCCCAGCTCGATGAATAGCGAGTCGAAATGACGCGCGTGCTCGATGAACTTCCGCTTGTTGGTCGTGGGAACCGCGATCACGAAGCCGTCTATGTAGGACATGCCTTAGCTCCTCCTGTGGGGTGGTCGGTCGGCGCCTGAGCGCCTCTTACTTTATCGACGAACGGACGGAAGGCGATTCGACATGAGCTACTTGGTGCGCGGGCGCGCGTCACATCGATCCGGCAGCGTCGGGCGCGTCGTGACAGACGGCCTCGATGTTGTGACCGTCCGGATCCAATACATATGCACCGTAGTAGTTCGGGTGGTATTGCGGGCGCACGCCCGGCGCGCCGTTGTCATCGTCGCCCGCGGCCAGCGCCGCTACATGGAAAGCATCGACCGCTGCGCGTGAACTGACACGCAAAGCAATGTGAAGTGGTCGCGTCGGTTCACCCTGGCTGGTCCAGAGATCCGAGCCGTCCTTCTGGCCGGTCGCTGCCAGGCACGACGGGCTGCTTTCCGGTTGCTCACCTTGAACGTCAGCTCAACGATTGTCGAGTTCGTCGTCATGGCAACGCTGTTCGACCCAAAGCGGCCCTTCGCAGGTACAAACTGCTCAGCCGCAAACCGGACCTCTGAGTTCGATGTGGCTCCGGTCTCGTGACCTCATGTGTTCGTCCGGACCCGCCCAACTCGAGCGGACAAATCCGACCACTTGCTTCGGCTATCGTCCATGCACCTGCACTGGATCGAGTACCGCCCTCGCCATTTCAAATGAGATTCGCCGCGTTCGCTCCGCTGGGCGACACCGTCTTTCGTGGCCTGTGGTTCGCCTGGTTGGCGGCCAACATGACGATGTGGATGAACGACGTCGCGGCTGCGTGGCTGATGACGTCGCTGACGACTGACCCGGTCATGGTCGCGCTGGTGCAGACCGCGTCCACCTTGCCCGTTTTCCTCCTCGGCGTGCCGAGCGGCGCTGTAGCTGACATTGTCGACCGTCGTCGCTACTTCGCTGCCACGCAACTGTGGGTCGCGGCCACCGCGCTGATCCTGGCTGCCCTATCGCTCACCGCGCTGCTTAACGCGCCGCTGCTCCTGTTGCTCACTGCTGTCAACGGCATCGGACTGGCGATGCGCTGGCCGGTGTTCGCGGCGATCGTGCCGCAGGTGGTGCCGCGCGCGCACCTGTCTATGGCGATCGCTCTGAACGGCATCTCGATGAACCTGTCGCGCGTGATCGGACCGATCGTCGCCGGTGGCCTGATCGCACTCGCCAGCCCGGCCGCGGTGTTCGTGCTCAATGCGGTTCTCGCCGTCGGAGCGATGTTGCTCATCCTGCGCTGGCGCTCGGCGCCCGAGCCGAGCACGCTGCCTGGCGAACGCTTCGTCGGCGCGATGCGCGCCGGCATCGGCTTCACGATGCAGTCGCCGCGCCTGAAGGTCGTGCTGCTTCGGGTGCTGCTGTTCTTCATCCAGTCCATTGGCCTTCTCGCGCTTTTGCCACTGATCGCACGCCAAATGCACGGCGGGGGACCGGCGACATTCACGGTGATGCTTTCGAGCCTGGGTGCTGGCGCGATCGTCGCGGCGCTCTACTTTCCGCGCTGGCGGGCACGCTACGACCGCGACCGCTTCGTCCTGTTCGGCACACTGGCCCACGCGACGTTCAGCCTGGTCGTGGTGTTCGTGCATGAAACCTGGATCGCGCTTCCCGCGATGGCGGTGTGCGGCATGGCATGGATCTCGGTGGCCAACTCGTTAACGGTCGCTGCCCAGATGGCGATGCCGGACTGGGTGAGGGCCCGCGGAATGTCGATCTACCAGACTGCGCTGATGGGTGGCTCGGCCGCCGGCTCGATTCTCTGGGGTCAGGTGGCGTCGTGGTGGAGTGTCCAAGGTGCAATCATCAGCGCCGCCGTATTCGGCGTCGTCGCGCTGGTGCTGACGCGACACTTCACGGTCGACGGTGGTGCCGAACTCGATTTCACCCCAGTGCCGGCCCGCCAACTGCCCGAGCCCGCAACTCCAATCGGGCCGACCGAGGGCCCGGTGATGGTGACTATCGAATACTTGATAGACCCGGCCAGAGCCCCTGAGTTTGCCGCGGTGATGCAGCGCACACGCCAGGCGCGGCTGCGACAGGGCGCGTTGTCGTGGGGCTTGTTTCGCGACGCGACCGACGCGGCACGCTACATCGAGTATTTCGTGGATGAAAACTGGGTCGAGCACCAGCGCCGCATGATCCGTTTCAGCGCACACGATGCCGAGTTGCGCGATCTACGTCTGAGCTTTCACCTGGGTGCCGAGCGTCCTCAATTGAAGCGCTATGTCGCCGACGCGTCGATCCCGGCGTCGAACGGTTTCCGATAGCCAGGCCGTTCGCAGGCGCAGTCAGCGTTGTCGGCTGGGCGACCGCGGCATGCCGATTCGCTGGATCGCGCCGGCACGAAGGCGTGTGGGCTTCGCGCTACTCTTGCAGACTGTCGGACTGCATCCGCTCGACCATGGAACACGCACCCACCCAACGCCTGAGCATCGCAATCGATGACGCGCTGTCGGTATCAGCCTTGCTGTGTGCACCCGACGACGCCTGGGCTGGCTACGTGTTCGCACACGGTGCCGGGGCCGGCATGACGCATCCGTTCATGGCGGCGTTTGGGCGCGGCCTCGCCGAACGCGGCGTCGCTAGCCTGCGTTACCAGTTCCCCTACATGGAGCAGGGGTCGCGGCGCCCGGACGCGCCAGCGCTCGCGCACGCCACCGTTCGCGCCGCCGTTGCCGAGGCCGCGGACCGCCTGCCGGGACTGCCACTGTTTGCCGGCGGCAAGTCGTTCGGCGGGCGGATGACGTCGCAGGCGCAGGCGCTCTTGCCGCTGCCCGGCATCCGCGGGCTGGTCTTCGTCGGCTTCCCGCTGCATCCCGCAGGCAAGCCGTCCGTTGAGCGCGCGGCGCACCTGTTCGAGGTGAGCGCGCCGATGCTCTTCCTGCAAGGCACGCGCGACGAACTGGCTTCCTTGGAACTGCTGCAGCCGCTCGTGCAGCGGCTCGGCGACCGGGCCGCGCTGGCGCTGTTCGACGACGCCGACCACGCGTTTCACGTCCGAGCGGCAGCGGGCGCACCGACGCGCAAACGCTGCAGACGATGCTCGATGCGACAGCAGGCTGGCTGCGGAGCAGGGCCTGAGGGCGTGGCGCTCGCGTTGCTGAAGCGAGCTCAGCTTGGCACCGTGGGTTGCATCGAAGAGGATCTTCGCCCCCTTTTGGTCAGGTGACGCCCGCGGGCCGATAGCTTGCACGCGAGGCTCCCGAGCTTGGGAACTCGGACGGTCTCAAGCCGTGCACCGCGTCGCGATCGCCCTTCATAGTCCGCACGTGCGCAATCCGGCATCGTGGAACGCTGTTGCCCGACGCGCCGGATGACCTGCTTGCGCACTGCCTGGAGGTCTCGATTCGAAGGGGAGCCGTGCCCGTCACGCGTGCCAGGGCATATGGCCACCTCGATGACGGCAACAGGTCAGCCCTTGACCGCAAGCCGCCAGAACGACAGTGGCACCTCCGTACCGGCCTGGCGATAGTGCGGCACGGTTTTCTCCAGGGCATGCAGGAGTGCCGCCGCTTCTTCACGCAGGCCGCACAGGGTGAGCGCGCCGAGAATGCGTGAGAGGAACTGGTCATGGGGGCCGGACTCGAGGGCCCATGTTGCGAAGCCTTCGCGCCAACCGCCTGACCGTTGGACCTCCCCGTCGCGCCACGCGAAGCCGTAGAAATCCAGCATGCGGGTGAAAGCTCGTCGCATGCCGCTGCGGACGTCTTCGTCGGTTGCGAGCACGGCGAAGTCGACTCGTGATGGCACAGGTGCAATCGGATTGACACGGCTCTGCGTATGCAGCGGGAACATCCACGGCAGGATTGCAAGCCGGTGTTCTATCTCCCAATTCGACCATCCGAGGGCCTGTTCAAGCGTGGTGCCACCGTCGTCCGCGCCTTGCCCGGTCAGAAAGCACAGCACGTCGAAGCCCTCAGGGGTCAATCGACTGACTGCTTCATCGACGGGTGACTCTTGGTCGAGCGCCTCCATCAGGACTTTGAGAATCACCGCCGAGTCGACGCGAAGCGTTGCATCCGCGCATTCGCGATTCACGCCACTCCCGGTGCCAATTGCGACCACCATGGCGCCACGTGACTTAGCCTTTTCGATAAGGCCGGCTCCGGGGAAGGTCGTCGCTTCGCAATCCACGACCAACACCAGGTCCGATTGCTTGAAGACGAGCTCCGTCTTCGCCAGCAGAATGTCGTCAGGCCTCTCCTCCAGCAACACGACGTTGGGTCGGACCGCGTCTTCTGTCGCTCCGCATGCACCACACTGACCGCTGTCGGATTTCAGGCGGACGCGGCCGCACGCACTGCAGCAGTCCTGGTACGCGTTGCCGTACAGCTCGACGACGTCGACGGCGCCGGCTCTCGCAAGCAGGCCATCGACGCGCTCTGTGACGAATGTCGCGTGCTGCAGGTGGCGCGAGAGGGCAACGGCATTGAGGTGCGCCGGCAGCGGGTCGCGCTGCTGACTTGTGCGCCGCCAGTCGCGCCAGAACTGCCTGAATTGCCCCGGGTCCTGTTGCAGGCCCAGGATGCTTCCGAACTCTGCCCGCATGTGGGGGCTCCATGCGGCGAGGTTCGCACCCGGCGCGGCGCCGCCCGAGTCCTCGGCCGAGCCAGAGCCCACGAACAGTACGACACGCTGGGCCCGCCGCAGCCATCCCGCGACGCGTTGAATCACGGCGCGCGGCACCGCACGTTCCGCGTCTGCCAGGTTGCGCGCCCGTTTCCTCGCGTACATCGCCTCGTCAGCTCTCTTGACCAACGACTGCTTGGTGTCACCTGGGAGAGCCTCGACAACGCCGACGGACAGGCTGACCTTCAGGTTGCCCGCCAATCCGCTCCAGTCGTGATGCCCCACGGCTTGTTCGAGTCGCTCCGCGACCTGCTCCGCTGCCGACTTCTCGGAGTCTCTGAACAGGATGGCGAACTCGTCACCGCCCCATCGCGAGGCCAATTCAGTGTCCCGGACCTGTGCAAGCATCAGCTCGGCAATCCTGCGCAAGACCTTGTCTCCAGCGGCATGCCCGAGCGTGTCGTTGATGTGCTTGAAGCGGTCGACATCAATCAGGGCCACGCACAGCGGCCTCCCGGCGTCTGCAGCAGCCGCTGACCAGTCCGTCAGGGTCTGGTCGAATCGCCTCAGATTCGCCAGCCCGGTAAGCGCATCTTCGTGTGCCCACTTCCAGAACTTGCTGGATTCTGCAGTCAGGGCCTCGATGCGCTGCTCACTCTGACGCACGACCAGTCGATGCTCCACGAAGCTGTCGCGTGCATCCAAGTCCCTCGCCTGCATTCTGCGTTCGACGGACAGGAGCCGACGCAGCTCGTTGTGCGCCAGCTCGCTTCTTCCTTGCAGGGCGTAGACATCGCTTGCCAGCAAGTGGCCGAAGCTGGCGAAAGGCAGGCGCTCTTGTTCTATTGACCACGAAATCAGCCGGCTCGCGTGCATGCCCGCGGACTCATAGTCCTGGCGGCAACGGGCAATCTCTGCTCGTACGCCGGACTCGGCAATCGCAAGCCATACGGGTGATTTGCGGGTCAACGCCGGGCCGTCGACCCTCTGCAGCCAGGCATCCGCTTGCTCCTCGTCCTCCGACCAAGTCGCCATGAGACTGCAGAGCAGGGCAGACGAGCTTGTCAGACCGGCAGCAGCACCCGGGGTCAACGTGATATCGGTCCCTTGCATGCGGTGCCGCATGAGAAGCGCCTCAATGTCGCTGATGTCCGACTGCCAATCGGCAGCAACCGACCCTTGTCGCTCCCCGATAAAGCGTGCTGCCTTGACCCACAGCCGTTCCACCTCGACTTCGAGCTGGGCGGCAGCATCACCGTATCGGTCGGCGATTTGCGAAGCCTTGTCGAACGCATCCTCCGAATTGGCATAGCGGTGACCCCAGCCGTAGGCCGTGCCAAGGCTCAGGAACGCCCCAGCTGTCCACAGTCCGGCGGGCAGGTCATCGGCCAGTCGGGTGGCAAGCAACGCCGCATCGACGGCATGCACCCTGCGCCCCAACGTACTGGCGGCGCGCGAGGCAAGCGAAAGTGCCTGCACTTCGCCCCTCAACGGCGCGAGATTGCCGGACAACTTGAGATTGGCAAACAACTTGGCGGCGCGCTCGGCGCCATCGAGGGCTCGTTGCAGGTGCGATGAGTGGTAGTCGCATACCGCGAACCTGATTGTTATCTCAGCTTCGGCGAGGGGCACCGGTTCATGAGCGATTCGATGTCGAAGCGCGCTGGCAAGTGCCTGCGACGCTTCTATGTCGCCCTGCATCAAGGTCTGGTCAATCTCAGCCAGCGCGCCTTCGAAATCGAGGGACGCCAGCGGTCCGGCCGCGCGGCGGTCGCTCATCGCGCAGGCGCTCCAGACAGACCCGCGGCAGCATGGTGAAGCGCATGAAGCAGTGGGCAACAGCGAGACGACGGTTCGTGCAGCAGCATGGTGCAAGTCGAAGTTTGGCGGCAAGACCGCCCACGAATTGCGGAGCCGCAGTCATGTCGCGATGTCTTGCTTGGCCGGCATCGAGAAATGGGGCAATGCTCGTCCCCACTCGATGCTGCTGACAAACCCGCGCCATCCCCACCGGGCTGGTCGGTGGCTCTGCGACGCCGGCTCACACGCGGGCGTGCCCTTCTCATATCCGTAGTGACCATCCTACTCAGGGTCGGAATGGTCGGGGAACGGAAATTGAACTCTGTTTGCGTGGGAGTTCGGGACATCACGGCGCTCGCGTCGCATAGCGAGAATCGGGTTTCGCCAGCCTGTTTCCTAACAGGGGCCACGCGCGTTCCCACGCTTCGGGCACGCCAGCGATGCTGGCGGATTTACGTAGCTCACGTGCGCGCTCGTCGCCCATCAGAACAAGTCGGATGTCGCAGCGGGCACGAGTGGCGGAAGAGCGTTTGGCCGCCTATCGAGACGCTGTCGAAGGCCTGCTACGCAAACGAACGGGGCGGCGGTCCCACCTTTCTGGACATGCCTCAACGCTCGGCGCAGCCGATGGCTGCCCGCTTCACCCGGTCAATGTCCCCATCTTCCAGGGCGTGCGCGCCGTGATAGTGAGGGCTTCATTGCCTTGTCCTATGTTGATGAGACAAAGCAGTGATGCGACCGGTGTTTAGCCTTTGTTGCGGGCCAAGCGCCGCGGGCTCATCGGCATGCGCGCAGGTGCTGCGCGGTGCCGCGAACTCGGGCGCAGGCGGCCGCAAGGCCGGCCACTACCAAGCGCACTATCAAGTACCCTCCGGGCCACATAAAAACAAAGGCCTCCTTGCGGAGGCCTTTGAAATCAAGCACTTGTCTGTGGCTCCCCGACCTGGGCTCGAACCAGGGACCTACGGATTAACAGTCCGGCGCTCTACCAACTGAGCTATCGAGGAACAGCCGCAGATTATAGCGGCCTCGCACGCCGCTTCTGGCCTACCAGTTGACCTGCAAGGACAGCCTTGCAGTGCGGCCGGGCAGGGGGAAAAGGTAGACGTGGCCGAACTGGTAGGGTGACTCTTTCCACGCCTGCTTGTCGAACAGGTTGTCGACGCCGGCGCGCCATGTCAGCGTCGTTGAAGTCGTCGTGTGTTGCACCCATTGCGCAGTGAGGCCGACGACGCCGTAGCCTGGGATGCGGGTCGATTCGTCGTCCGGCAGCGCGGTGCGATCGCCCTCCGCCGAGAGCGTTGCGCCGAGCGACAGCCCCGGCACTTGCGGCACGCTGTAGCCCGCGAGCATGCGAAACGTGAGCGCCGGGACATTGACCGGCCGCAGTCCGTTGATACTTCGTGGGTCCTGGCTGCCGGTGCGCCACGCATGCAGCCACTGCAGGCCGGCGCCGAGCGACCAAGGCCCGCTCTGCCAGGTGCCACCGGCCTCGACCCCGGTATGGCGCGCGCTGCCGTCGGCCTGGCGGATACAGGAGTCGGCGACATCGCAATCGCCGATGTCGGCATACACCGGGCGGTCGATATCGAACACCGCCAGGTTCCATGTGTAGTGATCGATCGCGCCCTTGAGTCCGATCTCGAACTGCTGGCTCATCAGTGCAGGCAGCGCCTGGCCGGCATTGACGTAGGTCTCACGATTGGGCGCGACGTCGGATTCCGCGCCACGACCCCAACTCGCATACACCATCTGTGCCGGCGCATATTCATAGCTCACAGCGACCCAGGGGGAGGCGATCGATTGTCTGTAGTTGGTGGTCGCAGTGCCGTCGGTTGCGATGCTCTGCCGATCGAGCCACGTGTAGCGCAGTCCGAGCCAAACCCGCCAGCGCGGGTCGATCTGCATCGCGTCGCGAATGAAGACTTCGGTGCTGCGTTCATCGCGGTTCGTGTTCTCGGACGACGGCGTCGGGTCGGGAGGCAGCGTGACGCTGCCGTCGACGTTGCCGCTGCCAACGGGGTTGTAGGCGTAGGGTTGGAAGCGGCTTGAAAAGCGCGTGCCGAGCACGCCCAGGCCGAGTGAGTGCCGCACATTGCCGGTCGCGATATTCCCCATCAGCGAGAGTTCCGCCGCGTCCGTGTTGCGCCGCTCGTTGTCGCTGCGGTAGTCGTACATGTCGAAGCTGCCGTCGCTGCAAAAGCGGTCGTAGTGATTCTCGGCGGTGCAGCCGAACGGGAACGCGGTGCGGTCGTCGTTGTTCAGTCGTTGGCCGGCGAGTTGCGCGCGCCAGCGCCAGTTGGCGTCGATCGCCTGCGTGAAGCGGATCGATCCGGTGTTGGCGCCGAACACCACCGGTTGCGACCACGGCTGGTTGTTGAGGTTGGTCGACGGGTCCACCGGTGGCGGCACGTTGTTGTCGAGCAGGCTGAAGCCCGGCACGCTCGGCTGGCTCTGTCGGCTGCTTTCGAATTCGACTTCGAGCAGGCTCGACGGCGTGACGCGCCAGTCGCCTGCGGCGGCAAGGAGCCAGCGGCTGCCATCGGCGTCCTGCACGTCGGGTCGCAGCCACGAATACGCCGCGTTGACGCGCAGGCCGAAGGCGTCCTGCTCGCCGAACCGTCGCGACATGTCGACCGACGCAAGCACTGTCGACTCGGTTTGCCATTGAAGGAAGGCACTCGAGAGCGGCGTGTCGAGCGGGCGCTTGACGACGTAGTTCACGAGGCCGCCCGGCGAGCTGACGCCGACCTGCATGCCGCTGATGCCCTTGAGGATCTCGACACCGGCCTTGTTGTCGAGCGGGATCGCTGTCTCGGCGTTGATCGGCAGGCCGTCGCGGCGGAAGTTGAAGCGGTTGTCGATCACATAGCCGCGCAGCGTCAGCGCGTCCCAGTAACCGACGGCGTTGTAGGCGTCGCCGATTGCGGGGTCGAGCCGCGTCAGGTCCTGCAGGCGTTGCACGCCTTGTTCGCGCATCAGCTCAGCGTCGTAGACGCTCGCCTGCAGCGGCGTTTGCGCCAGAGGGATGTCGCCCCAACCGCCGACGGAGAGTTCGGTCGGTTTGCGTGCGGTGACGGTCACCTGCGGTAGCTGGGCGGCGTCCCCGCTATTCACGTCGGCCTGCGCCCAGGCGGATGTGAAGCCGGCAGCGCCGACGCAACCGACAGCGAGCAGGGTCGCGCGTGCTCGCACGCCGCGGCGATGAAATAAAAAGGGTACGGATGCCATCGTGCGCTTTACTGCGATGGCAGGTCGGCGAACACGAGCCGGAGGTGGCCGGCATCTGGTGCATGCTTCCCTGCGCGAGGATTACCTCAATCAGGTTCAAAGGGACTTTCTCAGTCGAAGCCGCGTGAACGGTTCAACACCCCTAGCGAATGCGACGCCCAAAGCGCCGCCGAGATCACTATAGCTCAGCCGGTGCGACGCTCCCGCGGCGCATCGCGATCTTCCTCAATCGAAGTTCGGCGTTTCGACACCAAGCACCTTGTGCAGCTTCGGGCTCGTCGTCGTGTATTGCAACAGCACGCGCTTCTCCGGGAAGATATAAGGCGCGGCGCCGAAGGCGGCGAGCGCCGCTTCGTGGAAGCCCGACAAAATGAGCTTCTTCTTGCCCGGATAGGTGTTCACGTCGCCGACAGCGAAGATGCCCGGCGTGCTCGTCTCGAAGGTCTCGGTATTGACGACGATCTGCTTGCGCTCGAGCGCCAGTCCCCATTCGGCGATCGGCCCGAGCTTGGGCGTGAGGCCGAAGAAGACCAGCAGCATGTCGAGCGGCACGAGGCGCGTCACGGCGTCGCCACCGGTCACCTTCAAGCCCGTGAGCCGGCCGTCGGTCTCCTCGTAGCCGCTGGCCTGGCCGACGATGAACTGCATCTCGTAGGCATCGCACAGTTCCTTCATGCGTGCGACCGTCGCCGGCGCAGCGCGAAAGCCGTCGCGTCGATGAACGAGGATCACGCTTTCGGGCCGGCTCGGGCCGTCGCCCTTGATCGCGCCGACGAAGTTCAAGGTCCAGTCGAGCGCCGAGTCCCCGCCGCCGATGATGACGAGGTTTTTGCCGGCGAAGAGGGCCGGGTTCTTGACGCTGTAGAAGAGTTGCTTGTCCCTGAACTTCGCGATGTCGTCCACTCGCAACTGGCGCGGCTGGAACGAACCGACGCCGCCTGCGATGAAAACCGTCTTCGTCAGGAAGCGCGTGCCCTTGGACGTGGCGACGTGGAAGCGCCCGTCGGCTTGGCGCTCGACTTCGGTCACCTCCTGGCCGAAATGGAATTTCGCGCCGAACGGATCGATCTGCTTGAGCAGGTTCTCGGTCAGCTCGCGCCCGGTGCACACCGGCACCGCCGGGATGTCGTAGATCGGCTTGTCGGGGTAGAGCTCGACGCATTGCCCACCTGCGTAGGCGAGCGAATCGACGATGTGCGCCTTGATCTCCAGCAGCCCGAGCTCGAAGATCTGGAACAGGCCCACCGGCCCGGCGCCGACGATCACGGCGTCGGTTTCGATGTGCCCTGATGCGTCGGTGCCTCCGTCGATGGGCACTGTGTGCTCCGCCTGCAGCGGCGCGCTGACTGTTGCGTCCGCCATGGCTAGCGCTTGAGCTCGGGCAGCTTGCCAGTCCGGTCCTTCCACTCGTCGGCGTCGGGCAGCGGGGGCTTGCGTTTGGTGATGCTCGGCCACTTCTTCGCCAGCTCGGCGTTGAGCGGCGTCATGTGCTGCTGGTCACCGGGCACGTCCTCCTCGGGCACGATTGCGGCGACCGGACACTCCGGAATGCACACCGCGCAGTCGATGCACTCGTCAGGGTCGATGGTGAGGAAATTCGGCCCCTCTCGGAAGCAATCCACGGGGCAAACATCGACGCAGTCGGTGTACTTGCACCGGATGCACGATTCGAGAACGACGTGAGTCATACGTTGGGTTGGCAGCGGGGTTGGGTCGCGCCGGCGTACTCGAACGCAGGTCGCGCGCTGCAGCTCCTGGATTTGTGACGGTTGATTTTACGACCTCAGGGGTTCCGCTCTGGCTTGAGGTGTCGGGCGCGGCACCGGTCCCGTCCACGCGCGCAATCTTCGCAGGCTCACTCCACACGGTTCACGAGCAACGCTCCGCTGGTGCGGTGACTGACCGGGTCGACCACGACGAGCGAGCCGCCGACGCGATTGTCCGCGTACGCTTCGAGCGGCAGCGGTTGCTGGGTCTGCACCCACACCTCGCCGATGTCGTTGGCCGCCAGTTCGTGCGCGTCGCCGGGTTGCAGCGTGTGGATGTCGAGCCGGCTTGCAATGCGCGTGATGCGCGCCTGCACCCAGCGGTTGCCGTGGCGCAGCCAGTACTTGCGACCGAGCTGCGCCGGCTCGGTGTCGAGCCAGGCGAGCGTGGCCGAAAACTCCTGCGTCGCGCGCAGCGTGCGCGGTGTCGCGATCCAGTCGCCGCGAGAGACGTCGAGCGCCCGGTCGAGCACGATGCCCGCCGACTGCCCGGCCTCGGCATGGGGCACCGTATCGCCGGCGCGCCGCACTTCGGCGACCACTGCCTCCTCGCCGCTCGGGAAAATCTGCACGGCGTCCCCCGGCGCCACTCGGCCGTGCGCAATACGGCCCCACAGCGTGCGGGGTTGGTGCCGGCTGCCTTCCACCACGGCCGACGCGTCGCGCGCCACGTACTGCACTGGCAGCGACAGATCGCCGTCGCATCTCTCCTGCGTGACCGGAAGCTGTTCGAGCAGTTCGAGCAGTGTCGGCCCTCCGTACCAAGTCGCATCCCAGCGGGTCGTGACGTTGTCGCCGCGCAGGGCGGAGACCGGGATCACCCCGGCCACGCGGATGCCCGCGTCCGCAGCGAACGCGAGCAGCGCGTCGCGCACTGCCTCGAAGGCGTGTCGCACCTCGGCGACGGCGTCGATCTTGTTGACCGCGAACACGATGTGCGGCACACGCAGCAGGTGCGCGAGCAAGGCGTGTCGACGTGTCTGCGCCAGCAGTGCCACCGGTCGCACCGACAAGTCGAGCTTGGTGATGTCCACCAGTACGACTGCGGCATCGCTCCCGGCCGCCGCGGTCACCATGTTTCGCGTGTACTGCTCGTGGCCGGGCGCGTCGGCGATGATGAACTTGCGCTGGCGCGTCGCGAAGTAGCGATAGGCGACGTCGATCGTGATGCCCTGTTCGCGCTCGGCCTCGAGGCCGTCGGTCAGCAGCGATAGATCGATCGCCGCACCAGCCGCCTTCTTTTCGAGCATCTCGATCTGGTCGGCGAGGATCGCGCGGCTGTCGTAGAGAAGCCGCCCGATCAGCGTGCTCTTGCCGTCATCGACGCTGCCGGCTGTAAGGAAGCGCAGTGCGCGGTGATCCGCGCACTGCGCCAGGGACTGGCGGTGATCGGCGGCCCTATTCCTTGCGAGCGCATTCATCAAAAGTAGCCTTCCTTCTTGCGCCGTTCCATCGCCGCGTCCGAGCTGCGGTCATCCATGCGCGTCGCACCGCGCTCGCTGACCGTCACCTGCAGCGTCTCGGCGACGATCTCGGCCGCAGTCTCGGCGGCGCTGTCCACCGGGCAGGTGCAGGTCATGTCGCCGACCGTGCGAAACCGCACCCGCGCCGTCTCGATCGTTTCGCCGGCTGCGGCCGGCGTCACGTCGGTCAGCGGGACCAGCAGGCCCTTGCGCCGCATCACCTGCCGCTCGTGGGCGTAGTAAAGGCTCGGCAGCGGAATGTTCTCGCGCGCGATGTAGAGCCAGACGTCGAGCTCGGTCCAGTTGCTGATCGGAAACGCGCGCATGTGCTCGCCGGGCTTGATACGCGTGTTGAACAGCGTCCACAGCTCGGAGCGCTGCTCTTTGGGCTGCCATTGGCCGAACGCGTCGCGGTGCGAGAAGATGCGCTCTTTTGCTCGCGCCTTCTCCTCGTCGCGCCGCGCGCCGCCGATCAAGGCATCGAAGCCGTGGTCTTCGACCGCCTCGAGCAAGGCCACCGTCTGATGTCCGTTGCGCGATTCGAGTGTGTGCGACAGGCGCACTGTTCCGCGCGCGATCGAATCGTCGAGATGTCTGACGATTAGGCGCTCGCCCATCTCGGCCACGCGCCGGTCGCGAAACTCGATCACTTCCGGGAAATTGTGGCCGGTGTCGACGTGCAGCAGCGGGAACGGAAGCCGTCCGGTGAAATCTCCACCCTCACTGCGCCGCTTGAACGCCTTCTCCGCCAAGCGAAGCACGACGCACGAGTCCTTGCCGCCAGAGAAGAGCAGGGCGGGGCGCTCGAAGGCGGCCGCCGTCTCGCGCAGTATGAAGATTGCTTCCTCCTCGAGCCAGTCCAGGTGGGTGTGGTCGAGGTCGGGCAACAGTTGCTCGACGCGCAAGGGGGCGTTCATCAGAGGGCTCCAGCGGTTTGAGTCATAGCGAGTTCGTGCACATGCAGACCGCACTCCTTGGCGGCTTCGTCCTCCCACCACCAGCGACCGGAGCGGAAGTCGGCGCCAACGGGAATGGCACGGGTGCAAGGTTCGCAACCTATGCTCGGCATGAAGGCGTCGTGCAGCGGGTTGTAGGGCACGTCGTGCAGCGCGATGTAGTGCCAGACGTCGGCCCAGCTCCAGTCGGCGAGCGGGTTGAGCTTGACGCGCTGGTGTGCATCGGTTTCGCTGAAGGAGACGACGGCGCGCGCGTCGGACTGCTCGCGGCGCAGGCCCGTCACCCAGGCGCTGCGCCCGGCCAGCATGCGCGACAGGGGTTCGAGCTTGCGAAGATTGCAGCAGGCCTTGCGCAGGTCGACACTGTCGCGCATCGGGTTCTCGCCATTGGCCCGGACGAAACTGATGACCGATTCGCTTCGGGGGCGATGGATTTCGAGTGTCAGTCCATAGCGTGCCTCGATGCTCGGCACGAGCGCCAGCGTCTCCTTGTGGAGGCGGCCCGTGTCGAGCGTGGCGACCGCGATGTCGAGTTGATAGCGTGCGATGAGATCGGTCAGCACCATGTCCTCGGCACCCAGGCTCGTCGCTTGCACGATGCGGCCGACATGCTCGACCGCGGCGGACTGCATCACGGCCACCGCGTGGGCGACGCGTTCGTCGAAGCCCGCCGTAGCGTTTGCGTAGAGCGTGATCGCGCTCATATCGCCTCCCCGGCAGCGACGAACTCACGCACCGGCTCGCGTGCTGCAACCTCGGCCCAGGCGGCGGGCTTCGCGAACAAGGGCAGCGCGTCCTGTGTGTCTCCCTGATAGTGGCCGCGGAAGAAGCCGAGCGCCCGCTCGGCGTCGTCCTGGCGTTGATCTGCACGCAACACGACGGCGTCAAAGCCGGTGCGGGCGAGCAGCGGCAGCATGTCGACGAGCACCTCGCCCGTCGCCCTGATCTCGCCACGGAAGCGAAGGCGCGATCGCAGCAAACGCGCCTGGCTGTAGGCACGGCCATCGGTCCACTTCGGGAACTCGAGCGCGACGAGCGCGAGCCGCGGCAAGTCGTCAGCGAGCGTTTCGACGTCGCCATCGTTGGCGAACCTGACGCCGACCGGCATCGTGTTCGGCCAATGGTCTCGCGCCCTGTGCCAGTCGGCGAGGCTCAGCAGCAGATAAGGTTGCGGCGTGATGCTGACGAGCGGGCCGTCGTCGCCGCCGACGGCATGCCACGGGTCGTGGCGAAACTGGATGAACTTCATGCTTTGTCTTTCCGGGGTGACTCAGGCCGCGGCGGCGTTTGCCGTCGCCCGGCGCACCGCGTGGGCAGCCGACTTGAACGGTGCGACGCCGACCCGCTTGACGGTGTCGATGAAGCGCTCGCCACGATTGCGCTCGCCGCGATAGGCTTCGATCAGCGCCTCGACGACGTCGGCCACCTCGTCGGCGGCGAACGCTGGACCGATCACTTTTCCCGGCAGTGGCGCGCCGCTCGGCGTGGAGCCGTCGGATCCGCCGAGCGTGACCTGATACCACTCCATGCCGTCCTTGTCGACGCCAAGGATGCCGATGTGCCCGCTGTGATGGTGACCGCAGGAGTTGATGCAGCCGCTGATGTGCAGGTCGATGTCGCCGATGTCGTAGAGCTCGTCGAGATCGTCGAAGCGCTCCGTGATCGCCGCGGCGACGGGAATCGAGCGGGCGTTGGCGAGGCCGCAGAAGTCGCCGCCGGGGCAGGCGATCATGTCAGTCAGCAAGCCGATGTTGGGTGTCGCGAAGCTCGCCGCTCGCGCGTCGTCCCACAGTGTGCGCAGGTCGCTTGCAAGGACCCAGGGCAGGACGAGGTTCTGGTCGTGGGTGACGCGAAGCTCGCCGAGCGAATAGCGATCGGCGAGCGCCGCTGCGCGATCGAGTTGTTCCGCCGTCGCGTCGCCCGGCGGCTGTCCGGCACGCTTGAGCGACAAGGTCACCGCGCGATAGCCGTTCAGCCGGTGACCATGCACGTTGCGCGCAAGCCAGCGCTCATAAGCCAAAGGCGCGGCCAGATCCTCGCCCATCGACGCATCGTTCGCCGCGGCAGGCTGGCTCAAGCCCGCGGGAAGCTGGAACGATTGCGCAACGCGATCGAACTCAGCCTGCGGGATCAAATGCGCGGACCCCGCTTCGTCTTGCTCGAGGATGTTGCGGAACTCCGCCTCCACCGCATCGAAGAACTTCTGTCCTTCGGCCTTGACGAGGATCTTGATGCGCGCCTTGTAGGCGTTGTCGCGCCGGCCGTAGCGGTTGTAGACCCGCACGATCGCCTCGATGTAGACGAGGATCTGCTGCCACGGCAAGAACTCGCGCGCAACGCTGGCAATCACTGGCGTGCGACCCATGCCACCGCCGACAAGCACCTGGAACCCGACCTCGCCGGCATCGTTCTTCAGCAGCTTGAGGCCGATGTCGTGCCAGGCGATCGCAGCGCGATCCTCGACGGCGCCGGTCACTGCGATCTTGAACTTGCGTGGCAGGAAGGCAAACTCCGGATGCAGCGTGCTCCACTGGCGCAGGATCTCGCAGTAGGGCCGCGGATCGACGATCTCGTCGGATGCGATGCCGGCGAAGGCGTCGGTCGTGATGTTGCGGATGCAGTTGCCGCTGGTCTGGATGCCGTGCATGTCGACTGCAGCGAGCGCGTCCATCACGTCGGCTGCACGCGCAAGCGGAATCCAGTTGAATTGCAGGTTCTGGCGCGTCGTGAAGTGGGCGTAGCCCTGATCGAAGTCGCGCGCGATCTGGGCAAGCGCGCGCAGCTGGGGCGACCTGAGTTCACCGTACGGGATCGCGACGCGCAGCATCGGCGCGTGCCGCTGGATGTACCACCCGTTTTGCAGCCGCAAGGCCTTGAACTCGTCGTCGCCGAGCCGGCCGCCGAGATGGCGCTCGAGTTGATCGCGGAACTGCGCCGCACGCTGGCGGACGATGTGGCGGTCGAAATCGGTATAGGTGTACATGGCGGCGGGACTCCGTGCCCTTCAGTAGATGACCTTCACGCCGGCCGTCACGAGCGACGCGCACAGCAGCGTGCGCACCAGAGCTTCCGGCAGCTTGCGTGCAAGTTGGGCGCCCAGCCAGATCCCTGGCAGCGACCCGATGAGCAGCAGCGCGAGCAGGGCCCAGTCGACATGGCCGAGCGTCGCGTGGCCGATGCCGGCGACGAGCGTCAACGGCACCGCGTGCGCGATGTCCGTGCCGACGACGTAACGCGCGTTCATGCGCGGATACAGCAGCAGGATCAGCGTGGCGCCGATCGCGCCCGCGCCAATCGAACTGAGCGAGACCAGCACGCCGAGCAGCAGACCGCAGGCGACCGTCAGCGTCGCCTTGCGCTCTTGCGGAACGAATCGTTCGATCCGAAGGCCCAGCGCATGCCAGGCGCGACGATAGGCCACGGTGACGGCGGTCAGCAGCAGCGCGATGCCCAGCGTGAGGGTGAGCGCGTGCGACCAGCCCGCGGTGACGCCCGTGACATGCATCAGCGCGATCGTCGCCAGCGACGCTGGAATGCTGCCGGCGAGCAGCAAGCCTGCAATACGCCAATCGACCTGGCCGTGGCGATGGTGGGCGATCGCGCCAGACGTCTTCGTCAAACCGGCGAACCAGAGGTCGGTGCCGATGGCGAGCGCCGGATGCAGCTTGAAGACCGACAGCAGCAGCGGCGTCATCAGCGAGCCGCCGCCAACGCCGGTCATGCCGATGATGGCGCCGACGCCGAACCCGCTCAGTACCGCAATCCCGTCCATGCCCGCCCCGTTGGCCGCAGCGGAGCCGACGGTGGCGCCGCTTGAGAGGGCGAACTCTAGGGACGACCTACAGATTCAGGAACTACAGTTTCTTTGTTTACTTAAAACCAAATGATATAAGTGCGCGGCTGGAACGGCTACTTGGCGAGCAGTCGGTTCGCGAGCGCGACGTCCTCAGGGCCGAGCGTTCCCGCCGCCTGCCGTAGCCTGACCTCGGCCAGGATCAGGTCGTAGCGTGCCTTGGCCAGATCGCGCTGAGTGGTGAAGAGCTGAGTCTGCGCATTGAGCACGTCGAGGGTGACGCGCAACCCGACCTTGTAGCCGAGCTGCGTCGCTTCGAGCGCCAGTTTGCTCGAGCTTTCCGCAGCCTCGAGCGCGCTGACGAGCGCACGCCCGGATTGCACGGCGAGGAAGGAGGTGCGGGTCCCGAGCTCGACGTTGCGTTGAGTGCCCTCGAGGTCGTTGCGCGCCTTTTCCGTCAGGCTGACCGCTTCCTTGACCCGGTTTTGCACCGCGAAGCCGGAGAACACGGGAATGTTGAGTTGCAGGCCGATCGAGCCATTCCGGTAGGTACCGGGGAGCTGGGCATTGCCAGTGCCGCCGCCGCTGATGCCCGTGTTGTTGTTTCCGCCGAGCGAACCGACAAGATCGAGCGTCGGATAGTGGCCTGCGCGCGCCTTTTCGATCTCGATCTGTGCGATGTCGTAGGCCAGGCGCGCCTTGCGCACGCTGGGGCTGTCGGCGTTGGCGGTGGCGAGCCAGTCGCCCACCGTGGACGACAGAGGCGGAATGACGACCGGCACCGCGAGCGGCTTGGGCTCCACCTCGCTCTTGCCCACCAGGGTGTTCAGAGCGGCGCGGCGAGTGCGCAAGTCGTTCTCGGCCGCGATAGCCTGCGCCTGCGTCAGGTCATAGCGCGCCTGCGCTTCGCGGGTGTCGGTGATCGTCGCCGTGCCGACCTCGAAATTGCGCTTCGCCGAAGCCAGCTGCTCGGTGATCGCCTTCAGGTTGGCCTGCGTGGTCTCCAAATTGTCCTGCGCCGCGAGGACGTCGAAATAGGCTTGCGCGAGGCGAACGATCAGATCCTGTTCGGCGGATTGCAGGTCGGCGGTCGCGATCTCGTAGGCCTTTTCGGCACCCGAGATGGTTTCGCTGTTCAGTTTGTTGTAGATCGGCTGGCGCGCGTTGAGGGTCGCCTGGTTGGCGGTGCCGTAGAAGTTTTCGTCGACCTTGGGTGCGTCGGTGCCGCTGCGCGTCGTGCTCGCGTAAATCGATGCAGACGGCAGGCGCAGCGCCTTCGACTGCTCGAGCCGGTACTGAGCCGCCTCGGCCGACGCGCGCGCCGCGAGGTAGGTCGCGTCGTAGCCGCGCGCAGCGTCGTAGAGCTCCTGCAGGCTCTGGGCCTGCGCGAGCAGCGTGGTCAAGGTCAGCCCGATCCCGGCGACGAATGGCCTGATGAGTCCGCGGGCGAGGCTGCGGCCATTGCGGCGGCGGTTCGAACGGAAGGGTCTCGCGACGGGCATGTGAAATCCTTGGCTATTCATTCTCGTTAGCAGCGGCGGTTCGCCTCAATGGCGCGGCACCTGCTGCGCCACCTGGAGCGACACGGCGTCAATGACGCCCGCGAGGTTATAGACGTTGGCAAAGCAGCGACGCGACCAGAATGCGATGAGCTGCAGGCTTCGCACCCCGTGCTGCCATAAACGGATGATGAGCGGCGCCGGATCGAGCTCGCCCATCAGAAGTGGAACCGGCTCGGCTCGTCGAAACCGTGCAACCTGGGGGCGACGGTATCGAACAGATCGACGCTGTTGAAACTGTGTTCCCCGGTGCGCGTGACGCGCACCGCCCGCATCACCGGCTGCTGGCCGACGATTGCGGTGAGCCGTCCGCCGATCTTCAGCGCGTCGAGCAGCGTCGAGGGCAACGAGGCGACCGACCCCGACAGCACGATGGCGTCGAATGGCGCCTCGCCCGGCAGCCCGCGGCTGCCGTCGCATTCACGCACCGTCGCATTGTGGACGCCGGCGCGCTTCAGGTTGTCAGCGGCGAATTGTGCGAGGTCGGGCCGGATCTCGAGCGAAAGCACTTGGCGCGCGCTACGCGCGAGCAGCGCCGCCATGAAGCCAGAGCCGGCGCCGATCTCGAGCACGCTTTCATGCCGCGCGAGCATCAATTCCTGCAGCAGCCGTGCCTCGACCTTGGGCGCGAGCATCGATTCCTGTGCGGCGGCGCCTTCAAGCGCCGGCAGCGGAATCTCGGTGTCCATGAATGCGAGTGCGCGGTAGGCGTCGGGCACGAAATCCTCGCGTCGGACGATCGTCAGCAAGGACAGGACAGCGGGGTCGAGCACCTCCCAGGGGCGGATCTGCTGCTCGATCATGTTGAAGCGTGCCCGCTCGACGTTCCAGTGGAAGCTCATGAGTGTGTTCCTCGCCTCTCTACTTGCAACCGCGGCAAACTGCGGCAATCGCGCATTTTATGGGGCCTGCGCCGCATCCGCGGTCGTTGCAGGCGGTGCAGCGAGGCCGAGTTTGCGGCGACCCCATTGCGCCAGGTCATCTAGATAGCAATAGATGACGGGGACGACGACGAGCGTCAACAGCGACGAGGTGATCACGCCGCCGATCACCGCCTGCCCCATCGGCGCGCGCTGCTCCGAACCTTCGCTCAGCGCGAAGGCAAGCGGCACCATGCCGAAGATCATCGCCAGTGTCGTCATCAGGATCGGCCGCAGCCGCACCCGCGCCGCGTGCAGGAGCGCTTCCTCGCGGCGCATCGGTGCGGTGTCGTGGTCCAGCCCGTGCTCGCCGGCATGTTCCCCGGCGCGCGAACGGATCGCGAAGTCGATCAGCAGGATCGCGTTTTTCGTGACCAGGCCCATCAGCATCACGACGCCGATGATCGAGAACATGTTGAGCGTCGATCCGAACAGCAGCAATACGAGGACAACGCCGATCAGCGTCAGCGGCAGCGAGGACATCAGCGCGAGCGGTTGCAGGAAACTGCGGAACTGGCTGGCGAGGATCATGTAGATGAAGATGACGGCCAGCCCGAGCGCACCGACCGCGTAGGCAAACGACTCGTTCATGTTCTTCGTGGAGCCGCCGAACACATACCGGTAGCCGGGCGGCCAGGCAATCTGGTCGAGCACGCGCTTGATGTCGGCCGACACCTCGCCCGAGCTGCGGCCGAGCGCGTTGGCGTCGATCATGATCTCGCGGTTGAGGTCGCGTCGGTTGATCTGGTTCGGGCCCGTGGAGGGTTGCACGTCCGCCACCTGCGACAAGCGCACGGCGCGCGGGCTGCCGTCGTCGCCGGGCGCGACGCTGAGCGGCAGGTTCTTCAGATCGGCGATCTCGTGACGGTGGGCCGGTGCAAGCTGCACGTTGACGTCGTAGTTCTCGCCGTCCGGTGCGCGCCAGTTGCCGACCGTCTGCCCGGCGATCAGCGTGCGCAGCGCATTGGCGAGCGCGTTGACGTTGAAGCCGAGATCCGACGCGATGTCGCGTCGAACCTCGATCGCCACTGTCGGCTTGTCGGGCTTGAGCGTCGTGTCCAGATCGACGAGGCCGGGGATCTCCCGCAGCTTGTCGGTGATGAGCTTGGAGAGGCGCGCAAGTTCAGCCAGATCCTTGCCTTGCACCGAGAACTGCAGGCTCTTGCCGCCGCCGAGATCGGTGACGCCGATGTTCGTGATCGTGATGCCGGGAATGCGGGCAAGTTGCTCGCGCATCGGCACCGCGAGCTGTGCGATGCTGCGCTTGCGTTCGCTGCGATTGACCAGCCGCACGTAGACGCTAGCGTAGATCTTGCCCGACGCCGCGCCGCTGTTGATCGTCGTCACCGTGTACTTGACTTCGGGCATTTCGCGCAGCGCGGCATCGACCTGCTTCGCGCGCACCTCGGTCGCCTCGATCGAAGAGCCGACCGGCGTGTAGAAATTGATCTGCGTCTCCGAAAAGTCCGCCTTGGGAATGAACTCGGCGCCGAGCAGCGGGATGATGAAGAAGCTGCCGATGAAACTAGCGAGCGCGAGCACGAGTGTCGCAAGCTTGTGCTTGAGCGACCAGCGAAGAATGCCCTGGTAGGCGTCGGACAGCCAGCGCGTGAAGCTGTCGAACAGGCCCGTCACACGGCCGATCGTGCGGTCGTAAAGCGTCACAGGTGGGCCGCGACGGACGCCGTGCGCCTGCGGGTCATTCCAGATGCTCGACAGCATCGGGTCGAGCGTGAAGCTGACGAACATCGAGATCAGCACCGCGGTGACGATCGTGATGCCGAACTCGTGGAAGAACTTGCCGACGATGCCGCCCATGAAGCCGATCGGCAGGAACACGGCGACGATCGACAGCGTTGTCGCGAGCACGGCAAGGCCGATCTCGTTCGTGCCATCGAGTGCTGCCTGGCGTGCGCTCTTGCCCATCTGCACGTGGCGCACGATGTTCTCGCGCACGACGATGGCGTCGTCGATCAGGAGGCCGACGCTGAGCGAGAGCGCCATCATCGTGATGCCGTTGATCGTGAAGCCGAACACGTACATGAAGAGAAAAGTGCCGATCAGCGCAATCGGCAGCGTGAGCCCCGTGATCACGGTAGAGCGCCACGAATTCAGGAACAGGAAGACGATCAGGATCGTGAGCGCCGCGCCTTCGAGCAGCGTCGTCTGGACGTTGGCGACCGAGACGCGGATCGAGCGCGAGTTGTCGCGATTGACCTCGGTCACGATGCCGGGCGGCGTCACGTCCTTGGCACCGTCGAGCGCCTTCAGCAGGCCGTCGACGACCGCGATCGTGTTCTCGCCCTGCGACTTCTGCACCGACAGCAACACCGTGCGCCGGCCGTTGTAGAGCGCGAGGGATTCGATCTCCTGCGGGCCGTCGACAACGTCGGCGACCTGCCACAGCTTGACGGGGACGCCGGCCGCGCCCTTGCGCGCAACGATGATGTCGCGGAAGTCCTCCGGCCGCTTCAGCCGGGCGTTGATCTGCACCACGCGTTCCTGTTCGCGCGAGCGGATTGCACCGAGCGGCAGTTCCTGGTTCTCGCTGCGCACCGCGGCGACGACCTGCTCGACGCCGACGCCCACCGCCTCCAGCGCGTCGGGTTTGAGGTAAATGTTGATCTGGCGCGCCACGCCTCCCACCACGCTCACCGCACCGACGCCGCGCACGTTCTCGAGGCGCTTCTGCAGCACCTGCGTGGCCCAGGTCGTCAGCTGTTGGGAGTCGTAGCGACCGTCGGGCGACAGCACGGCAACGTTGAAGATCGGCTGGCTCGCGGGGTCGAAGCGCGAGACGCGCGGCTCCTTGACCTCGTCGCGCAGCAGCGGGCGGATCGAGGCGACCTTTTCCCGCACATCGTCTGCAGCCTTGCGGCCATCGACATCGAGATTGAATTCGACGACGACGACCGATGTTCCTTCGTACGACCTCGACCACAGCGAGTTGATGCCGGCGACGGTATTGACCGCCTCCTCGACCTTCTTGGTCACTTCGGTCTCGACGATCTCGGGCGACGCACCGGGATAGTCCATCTGGACGACGACGGTGGGGAAGTCGACATTCGGGAGCTGATCGACCGCGAGGCGCTGGTAGCTGAACAGGCCGAGGACGACGAAGGCGAACATCACCATCGTCGCCATGACGGGGTTGCTGATCGAGACGCGGGTGAACCACATGGGCGTCGTCGCTCAGTGCGTTGCGCTTGCGGCCGCGGTTGCGGCAGTTCCGGCAGTCGCAGGCGCCGCGGGTGCCGTCGCCGTTCTCGGCAATGAGGTCGTGGCGACGACCGGTGGCGCAAGCCGCACGCGCGTGCCGTCGCGAAGACTGCCTACGCGCCCGCGAAGCAGTGTGTCGCCTGGAGCGAGACCAGCGGTCACCTCGACCGCCTGCTCGCGCACGCCGTCGAAGTCGGCGTCGCCCCGCGCGCCGAGCGTCACTTCGCGCTGCGCGACCTTGCCGTTGGCGATGACGAACACGTAGGGTCGCGCCTGCTCGATGCGCACTGCGAACTCAGGGATCGCCAAGGCTTGGCGGCGTTGCGATTCGATCACGCCGCGCGCGAACAAGCCCTGGCGCAGCCCGGGCCGAGGATCGAGCGCGAGGTAGACAAGCACCGCGCGGGTGCCGGCCTGCGTGCTCGGGTTGATGCGGACAACCCGCGCCTCGACGGGCTCGGCGAAACCATCGACCTGCAACCGGGCCTCGCTGCCGACATGCACTGCGCCGACGTCTTCCGCGCTGACGGCAGCCTCGAGCTCGATGCGCGACAGGTCGACGATTTCCAGCAGCTTGGCGTCGAGCGCGACGCGCTCCCCCGGCTGGACGAAGCGCTGCGAGACGACACCAGCCAGCGGGGCGCGGATCTCGGCGTCGTTCAGGGACTTGCGGGCGAGTCCGGTTGCGGCCTGCGCCGCCTGCAGCGAGGCGCGCGCGCCGGCTGCATTCATGGCGGAAGTGTCGAGCGCGTTCTGCGAGATGAAGCCCTGTTCGACGAGCGCGCGATTGTTGGCGAGGGTGCGCTCGGCGAGGTCGAGTTGCGCCTTCGCGGCCGCGCTCTGCTCGTCGGCCTGGCGCAATCGCAAGCCGACCTCGGCAGTGTCGAGGCGGCCGAGCAATTGGCCGCGCCGGACCACATCGCCTTCGCGCACCGTGATGTCCTGCACGATCGCGGCGACGCGCGCCTTGACGACCGCGCTGTCCACCGCCTTCAGTCCACCCGATACGGGTACCGTGCTCACGAGTTCGACCGGTCGCACGCTGAGCACGTCGGTCGCTGCGAGATCGAAGGCCTGCTCCGCGGGCGGCACGACGGACTGCGCCTGTTCCGCCTTGCGCGCGACGAGCGATCGCGCGACGAGCGCGCCGAAGACGGCGAGCGCCACCGCGGCGACGCCCCACTTGATCCAGCGCTTCATGCGATCTGCTTTCGTCTCTTGGCGGCCGGGGCCGCCCGTTGCGGCGCCACCAGTGCGAGCAGCAGCAATTCGACATGACGGTGCACGAACTCGTGGGGATCGAACTCGTCATCGGCGGGCGCGCAGGCGCCGAGCGAATGCTTGTGGACGCAGAGCATCACCATGGGCAACACGAGCGAACGGACCGCAGCCGGTACGTCGATCGCACGGAACTCGCCCGTTGCGATGCCGCGCTCAAGGACGCGCCCGATCAGCTGCGTGCCGGGTTCGACGACCTCGCGGTGGTAGTACTCGGAAATCTCCGGGAAGCTGCGCACCTCGGTGATGATGAGCTTGAACACGCCCGAGGCGGGGCTGTCGTAGACGCGCAGCCACCAATGCACGAAGAGTTCGCGCAACAGATCTGAGTTCGATCCGGCGTGACTGGCGGCGACCGCGGCGCCGGCCTCGATCTCGTGCGACAACCGTTCGCGGATAACGGCCTTGAGCAGATCTTCCTTGCTGGCGTAGTAGAGGTACAGCGTGCCCTTGGAGACGCCCGCGAGGGCTGCCACCTCTTCCATTCGCGTCGCGGCAAAGCCGCGTTCGACGAAGAGCTGCAGCGCGGCGTCGAGCAACTCCTGCGGACGCGCCTCCTTGCGGCGCTGGCGGTGCGGGCGGGCTGAAGCGTCGGAACGGGCAGGGTGCGGCGTGGACACGGTACTGGTAATGACTGACCGGTCAGTAATGTACTTGTTCGGGGCCTCAAGGTCAATGCAGCGGCACTGAAGGCCGGGGAGCCGAGGGCTATGATCCCGGCCTTTGACGAGGCGGAGAGCAGCCCTTGGATATCGCGTTGTGGATCAAGGCCGCCATCATGGGCGTTGTCGAGGGGCTGACCGAGTTTCTGCCTGTTTCGAGCACCGGGCATCTGATCCTCGCCGGGTCGCTACTCGACTTCACAGGCGACAAGATCAAGGTGTTCGAGATCGCGATCCAGACCGGCGCGATCTTCGCCGTCGTCCTGATCTACTGGCCGCGTCTGCGTGACACCGCGCTGGGCCTGACGACGAGCCGCAAGGCGCAGCGTTTTGCGCTCAACGTCGGCGTCGCGTTCCTGCCGGCGGTGGTTCTGGGGCTGGCCTTCGGAAAGGTGATCAAGGCGCATCTGTTCACGCCGGTCGTCGTTGCGAGCGCGTTCATCGTCGGTGGACTGATCATTCTGTGGATCGAGCGTCGCAGGCAGCCGCCGATACGCGTCAACAGCGTGGACGAGATGACGCCGGGCGACGCGCTGAAGATCGGCCTCGCCCAATGCCTCGCGCTCGTGCCGGGCACGAGCCGCTCCGGCGCGACGATCATCGGCGGCATGTGGTTCGGCCTGTCGCGCAAGGCGGCGACCGAGTTCACCTTCTTCCTCGCGATCCCGACGCTGATCGGCGCCGGTGCCTACAGCCTCATCAAGGAGCGCGCGCTGTTGTCGATGGCCGATCTGCCGCTCTTCGCGATCGGACTTCTGTTCTCGTTCCTGAGCGCTTGGCTGTGCGTGCGCTGGCTGTTGCGCTATGTGTCGACGCACGATTTCGTGCCGTTCGCCTGGTATCGCATTGCGTTCGGCATCGTCGTGCTTGCGACGGCGTGGACTGGCTGGGTGGACTGGTCGGCCTGAGTCCCCCCGACCTTTCAGCGCCGCCTGAAGATGAGGTCCCACACGCCGCATGAGCTAGGCGGTCGCATTCGGCCGTCAGGCCGACTCGTGGCGACCGAGATGGCCCTGCTCGCTGCGCATTGCGCAGACGCAAACCACCTCGGGGCGGTCGTTGGCGAGCAGCCAGGTCGTCGGCACCGCATCGCGAGCTGTTGCACTGTCGCGCGGCTCGACGCGCAACCGCTGCTCGCGCGTCGTGACGTCGCTGTACTCAACCAGCACCTCGCCGGCGGCGAGGTCGAAATGTTTGTGCACCAGGTGCAGCGCAAAGCGCTCCAGCCGGCCATGGCGCATGAGCACCTCGCGTACAGCACGCATGCAGGCGAGGTCGTCGTTGTCGAGGGGCGCAATCTCGTGCAGGTCGCGCAGCCGCGTCCACTGCACGGCGTCGATCGTGAGGTACGTCATCGGGGTTGCGGTGTCGTGGGGTCCGGTGCATCGTCGCGGCGGGGCGTTACCGCTGCGTTATCGCCACTGCTGGCACGAGTCGACCGAGACGGCGCGCAGCGGCCGCGAGCAAGTCCCGATTGACCGGGTTGCGCTGCAGGAAGCTGTCGCGAAATGCCGGCGGAACGTGGGGTAGCGCGCGCTCGGCCACCCACTCGAAGGCAACCCCCAACGCCGCGTCGGCGGCTGGGGTGTCCGCCAGCGCGTCGAAGGCGCGCACCGCGATCCACCACGCCTCGGGATGGTAGGTGTCCGCGGGATGGCAGTGGCGCAGGCGCGCAACGACGTCCTCAACCTGCGCGGGCACGAGCGTGCCGGCGTCGATAGCGCTGCGCACGCGCAGCACGCGCGCCCGCATGCCGATGGCGAGGTGCTCATACGCTTCGGCCTGATCGACGAGCTTGTCGCAGGCTGCGACGGCCGTGATCGGGTCGAGCGCGTGCGTCGCTTCGAGTTGCGCCAGCATCGTGCTCAGCGGGTCGCCGTCGCCGAGTTCGACGAGCGCGTCGGCGATTGAATTCGATGCGCGGACGCCGAGCGCGCGGTCGATGCGCGTCTCGAGCACGATGCGCCGCGCGCGCGTGGCCGGCGAGCTGCCGCCCGACCAGCGCAGCGTCTGGCGCGCGCGCGCGAATTGGCCGAGATGGATCAGCACCTGGGCGAGATAGTTGGCGGCCAGACTGCTCCACACCGTCCCCGGATTGGCGGCGAAGCACGCTTGCGCCCGCTCGAATCCGGCGAGGGATTCGGCGTACCGCCCGAGAGCACCCTCGTGGCCCGACACGTAGAGCTCGATCGCACCCGCGGGCACGCCCGCGACGAGGCCGAGCGGATCGCTCAGCGCGCGCGCCTGGCGCGCGACGTCCAGCGCAAGCTCGACGCGGCCGAGGTTGCCTTCGACGAGCGCGAGGTTGGACATCAGCGTCGCCAGCTCGGCGTGGTCGCCCACCTCGCGCGCCGAGTTCATCGCGTGCCGCAGGGCGTCGGCCGTGTCGTGCGGGCGCTGCGCCGCCTTGAGGGCATAGGCATAGTCGGCCCAGAAGTGGTGGCGCTGCTCGGCGTCACCCTGCGCCATCACCATCTCGCGAAACGGTTCGATCGCCGTCAGCGCCTCCTCGGCCCGACCGGCCTGCGCCGCCGCCACTGCGAGCAGCCGCGCTGCCTCGAAGCGAGGCCACTGCGCGCCGAGACGTGTCGCCGCGTCGAGAGCGGCACGCGCCGCCGTCTCGGCCTCGACCGTCCGGCCGGCCATCAGGCAGACGCAGGCGCGCGAGGTCAGCGCGCGCAGGCGCTGCGGCTCGGTGCGCTGGTCGGCGTCCAGACGATCGACCCACGCTCCCGCAGCGTCGATGCCGCGCACGAGGATCACGCACTCGACGCTGTCGGCGCGCGCATCGAACGCCTTGCCGACCTGCCCGGCGCGATCGAAGCCGTCGGCGGCGTGTTCCCACAACGCCATCTCGTCGCTGCGCCGCGAGGCCCGTCGCGCGGCGCGTGCAGCCGCCGCGTAAGTCTCGCCGGCGCGGCTCCACGCCTGCGCAGCCGCCCAGTGCGGCGCCACCCGCGCCGGCCCGCGGCCGAGCGCCTCGAGGCTCGTCGCCAGCCGCGCGTGGAGCGCCTGCGCGATGCCCGCCGGCAGGCCCTTCAGCACGGTTTCCGCGATCAGGTCGTGGGTCAATCGACCGTGGCCGAGCAACTGCGCCTGTTCGAGCTCGCGCCAGGGCTCGACCATGTCCAGCGGATGCGTGTCGAGCACGGCGGCGGCGACATCAGCGTCGAAATCCGCGCCGGCCAGCGCAGCGACGCGGGCGAGCCTGAGCGCGGCTTCGCCGAGCTGAGCGAGGCGGCGCTCGATCAGCGCGTCCAGCGCCGCGGGGACCGGCAGGCGCGCCGCGTCGGGGCCAGGCGCCGCGTCGCCGAGGGTCATCAGCGCGCGTACGGTCTCGAGCACGAAGAGCGGGTTGCCGCCGCAGTGGCGCGCCAGCGGCGCGCTCCAGGCGTTCGCATCGAAGCGGGCCAGCGCGAGCGAATCGACGAGTTCGCCGATCTGGCCCGCGTCGAGCAGCTCGAGCGCGATCACGTCGACGGCGCCCGGCGCACTCGCGGCGAGCCAGGCGCGCACGCCGGGCGCCGTCTCCTGGCTGCGCACGCCGAACAGCCACGCCAGCGGCGGCGTGCCGGTCGCGGCGAACGCGAGCAGTGCCTCAAGCGACGCCTCGTCGGCATGATGCAGGTCGTCGACGATGAGCCCCGTCAGCCCCGCCTCGGCCCAATGCGCGAGCGCAATACCGAAAGCCTGCTGCAGGCGCAGCGGATCGACGCGCGCCGCGGGCGCCGCCCCCAAGTCGGGCAACAGCCGGGCAAGCTCGTGCGCTGCCCAGCCGGGCAATGCCGTTGGCCAGCGTGCACTGGTTAGGCCGGCGATGCGCGCCAACAGTGCGTAAGGCACGCGCGCATCCCCCGCCAGCGAGCCGCCGGCGAGCAGCGACGGGTGCGCCTGCGCGAGCTCCTCGAAGAAGCCTGCTCTTGCCGATGCCAGGCTCGCCCCGCACCAGTGCGACGCGTCGCCCCGCGATCGCCGTGGCCAGCCGTGCGCGGGGCGCCTCGCGGCCGATGACGCGTGGCGGACGCAGCACGCTGACCGGCGGCGCGAGCGGCCGCGCGAGCGAAATAGCCTGCGCGCCGACCGTCGCCGCGAGCTCGCGCGTTTCTCGGTCGGGCGCGGCGCCGAGTTCGGCGCGCAGCAGCGTCTTGCAGTGTTCATAGGCGGCCAGCGCGGCGCCGCGGTCGCCACGCAGGTAGTGGAGGCGCATCACGCGCCGGTGCGCGTGTTCGAGCAGCGGCTCCGCAGCCAGCAGGCGCTGCGCATACTGCAACGCCAGCGCGATCTGCTGGCGCGATTCGTGACGCGAGGCATGCTCCGCGAGCCACTCGCCGTGGCGGCGGCGCACGCGCTCGCGCGCCGCGTTGACCCATTCGAACAGCTCGGTCCCGTCGTCGTAGTCCAGCCCTTCGAGTAGCGCACCGAGCTGGGCCTGCGGATCCCGCGCCAGACGTTCGTCCGGCTCGGAGAGGTCGAGCACGACGTCATCGGCGAGTTGCAGTTCTTCGTTGCCGACGACGAGCGCGACGCCGGCGCTGCGATGCAGCCGAAACAGGCGCTGGCGCAGGCTGTTGCGCGCCGCTGAAGGCTGCGCCTGCGGCCACAGCAGTTCGGCGAGGCGGCCGCGCGAGCGAGCGCCGTCGATCGCCAGCACGGCGAGCAGCGCTGCGCTCTTGCGCTCGAGCACGACGCGCGCGCCCTGCGCGTCGATGAGGGCGGGCGGGCCGAGCAGTTCAATACGCGGGCGCGGTGATCGATGCGCGATGCGGTCGGCCATGGCCAGGCAATCGTATGCCAGCCGTCCGCGCGCTGCCAATAACGCCTCGGTAACGGCAGCCCCCGACAGTGGGCGCCAAGGGTCGCCACGCGCCGCGTCGCGGCCCAGCTTTCCACCGATTCGGAGCACGCCATGCGACTCACCTTTGCCCTCGTCTTCGCAAGACGCCTGCCGAGCGCGGCGCGCTTGCTCGCCGCCACGGCCCTTGCGCTGCCCCTGCTCAGCGCGGGTCTTGCCGCGCACGCTGCCGGCGGCGCCTGCCAGGGGGTAGCGAACTGCCTCGACCTCGGTACGTTCACGGCGACGGTCGTCAAGGTCAACGTCACGCGCCAGGATGCGGTGACCGCCTACCAGGGCGTGCGCACGACGGTGCGGCTCACCAACACCGGCACGCAGCCGCTGATCCTCGGCTACCGCGACCGCTCGAGCGCGGTGACGGACAACAACGGACTCGCCTACCGCTGGTCGAGCAAGGCGACCGGTATCGGCGTCGTCAGCCGCGGAAGCGCCGACACGCAATTCCAGCTCGCACCGGGGCAGTCGCGCGAGGCGTCGTTCGACGGTGTCGTGCAGTACAGCATGCGCCGTCAGGTCGCGGGCACTGTGTTCACGCACGACATCACGTTGGTCGAACTCGCGCCGCTCGGCGGCAGTCAGGTGCGCGAAGTGCGCGACCATGCGCTGAGCTTCGCCGGGCTCACCGCGAGCGCAGGCTATGGCGCGGGCGCGGCGGCCGTCGCGCCGGGCGCGACCTCGACGGCGTCGCCGGACGCTCCGGCGACTACGCCGACCGCAGGCGCAGCGCAGGCGGCACCCAACGCTGCCGCCTGCGCCGATGCACAGCACTGTCAAGCCGCCGGTCCGCTCGTCGCCAACGTCGTGCGCGTCAACGTCACCCGCGCCGGCAGCGTCACTGCGTACCAGACCGTGCGCACCACCGTGCGCTTCACGAACGCGGGCATCGAGCCGCTGATCCTCGGCTACCGCCAGGGCAGCGGCATGGTCAGCGACGACAAGGGGCAGGCCTATCGCTGGTCGTCCAAGGCATCGGGTATCGGCATTGTCGATCGCAACCAGGCCGATCCGCAGTTTCGGCTCGCACCGGGTGAGTCGCGCGAGGCCGCATTCGAGTCGACGCTGCAATACAACGTGCGCTACGCGACGCCCGGCACAGTGTTCTCGCACGACCTCACGATCGCCCAGCTCGCGATCGTCGGCCCGGCCCAGGTGCGCACGCTGCACGAATACGCGCTGAGCTTCACCGATCTGCGCGCCGGCAGCGCAGGCCCGGGCGCGGTACCGAGCGGTGGCGACGCCGTGCTGCAGGCGGTCGGCGGAGTTGCCGATCTGCTCAAGGGTCTGAAGCGCTAGCCGCGAGCCAACGTAGCCATCCAAAGGAGGCACCATGCCGCAAGACACCCACCCCATCCTCACCGTGGCCCTCGGCCTGTCGATCGCGGCCGCGCTGGCGGGCTGCGGCAAGTCCGAGCCCGCCCCGCCGCAGCCTGTCGTGCCGGCCAAGGCGCAGGCTGCGGCCAGGCCCGCCGCCGATCAGGGCGTTACCGCGGAGGTTGTCGCGCGGCAGGCGCGCGGCGACCTGTCGTGCCCGCCTAGAACGGAGGCGCCGGCGCGCGCCGCCTCCGCGCCGGTGGACGACGTGCAGGGCGTGCGCCCTGCGCTCAAGTTCGACGAGGCGATGAAGGCCGTGCTGTGCACCAACGAGCTGCTGGTCGCGACCGTCGAGCGCGGGCGCGGCTTCAACCTGAAGGCGCCTGGCGCCAGAGAGATCCGCCAGGGCTTCGCGGCGCGCCCGGCCGAGCCGCGCGTGGTCAAGACCAGCAAGCAGATCATGAAAGAGATGCAGGACGACATGATCGCGCGCAGCGGCAACGCGGTGCGCGAGGATCTGCAGCCGGGCCAGGTCAAATGGTTTGTCGGCAGCATGGGCCTCCCGGGCGAGGAGCGGGTGCTGAGCGTCGCACGCGAAGAGCGCTTCGCGGCCGATCAGCGCCCGACGGCAGAGACCGTGACCGAAGCACTGCTGAAGAAGTACGGGATGCCGACGCAGAACCAGCGTGGCACGAGCGGCCAGTTGCCGCTGCTGCGTTGGGCTTACGACCCGCTCGGGCGCGTCGTCAGCGAGACCTCACCGCTGTACCACAAGTGCCAGGGCATTTCCGATCCGAATGGCGGCGTGAATCTTTCGCCCGATTGCGGCATCGTCGTGCAGGCGATGCTGATCCCGCAGCGCGACAACCCGGCGCTGGTGGACCGGTTGCAGGTCGGCGTCGTCGATCAGGCGGGCGGCTATCGGATGTTGACCGCGACCGAACAGGCGCTCGGCCAGGCCGATCAGCAGCGCCGCGCCGCGGAAACCGCGAAGGCGGCCAAGAGCGCCAAGGCGCCCACGCTGTGAAGCGCACCCTGGCCTGCCGGGTCGGCGCCGCAGCGCGCGTCGCAGCGGTGCTGGTGGCAGCGGTCGCGGGTCTGGCCGGCTGCGACCGCGAAGTGTCTGTTCCGGCTGTGCCGAGCGCGCCGCTGCCGGGCGTTGCCTCAACCGCAGTGCCTGCGCGGGATGTCGCTTTACCCGCCATGCCCGCATCCGGCCGCGCTGCCGCTCCGACGGCCGCGCCAGGCACCCCTCCAGGACGTTTTGCCGGGCGAGCGCGCGAACTCGCCAACCCGGACGACAGCGCGATGGTGCTGCTGTACCTTGACCTCGCCGGACTGACGCTGCCGATCGACGAGTGGATCGAGAACGACGTGCGGGTTCGCACCGCACCGCCAATCGACAAGGCGGCCCGGCGCGACTCGGCGCGCGCCGAGCTGACGGCCGCCGCCGCTGCCGTTCGCGACGTGGGCCGCCTGCGCGTGTCGGTGTCCGATGCACATTTGAGCGACTACGACCCCAGCTACGGCGAATTCACGATCGGTTCGCTCAGTCCCGCTTCGGAGTTGAGCTTTCGCGCGCTCGGGCACAAAGTCGCGACGCGCTTCGACAACGGTCAGACGGTGCAGTTGTGGCGCGTCCCGGCGGCGCAGGCGCAGGCGGTGCGTGACAAGGTCAGCGGCCGTACGGTCGCCCTCGACGTGGTGCTCGAGGTTGTCGACGTCCAGCCCGGCGTCGGCGGCGGCACGATCGTCACCCACATCCAGGAGTACGAGCTGCGCACGCGCGACGGCAGCACGCTGGCGCGCATGCCGTGAGGCGCCGATGCCGAGGAAACCAACAAGGGAGACCAGCAATGCAACGCCAATCCGCCAAACGTCTGACTCGTGTCGCCGCTTCGGTGGCCGCGAGCACGGTGCTCGCCGCCTGCGGCCCTTCGATTTCGGGAACTTACGGCAAGAAGGGCGAGGTGAATTTCGATTTCCACTCCAACGGCAAGGTCGAACTCGACGTCATCGGGCCGGTTCAGGAAGCGACGTACGTGGTCGAAGACGGCAAGGTGAAGATCACCAACGGCAGCCAGGGCACCTTCGTGCTTGCGATCGATGACAAGGGCTGCCTCGATGGCGGCATCATGCTCGGCAAACTGTGCAAGCTTTGAGCCTTGCGGCGCAGCAGCATCACTCACGGAAGTATTCGATGAAGATCATCCTGCATCGTGGCGCGCGCGTCGGCGCCGCGCTGATCGCGCTCGCGCTCGCCTCGGCCAGCCTGGCGCAGAAGGCGCCCGAGGCCTACGAGTTGCTCGAGCAACCCGCGTTCAAGTCAGCCTATCTGGCCACGCTCGGGCCGAAGGCCAAGACGCGCTGGCTCGCCAAGCGCGACGGGCCGGCGCCGCTGCCGAGCTATCAGCAGGTGGCGGGCGAGCGCTACGTGATGAACTCGTTCTGCAAGAACCACGACTGCGAAGACAACAGCGCGGTCGTGCTGTATTCGCCGGACAAGCGAATCGTCTACGGCATCGTCCACGAGAAGGGCGGTGAGACGCTGATCGGCAACCCGCCGCCCGACGTCGCGCAGGCGCTGCGCGGGCTGTGGAAGAAGGAGTGGCGATCGCGGCCTGGCTGACGCCGCGCCGTCGCCATCGCAGGCGGACGCCTCAGCGGCGCCGGAATACGAGATCCCACACGCCGTGCCCGAGGTTAAGGCCGCGCGCTTCGAACTTGGTCAGTGGCCGGACTTCTGGCCGCGGCGAGTAGCCGGCCGCGGTGTTGGCGAGCAAGGGCTCGGCCGACAGCACTTCGAGCATCTGCTCGGCATAAGGCTGCCAGTCGGTCGCGCAATGCAGCGTGCCGCCGGGCGCAAGGTGTCGCGCGAGGATCGCGACGAAGTCTGGCTGGATCAAGCGACGCTTGTGGTGGCGCTTCTTGTGCCACGGGTCTGGGAAGAAGACGTGGATGCCGGCGAGCGACGCCGGCGGGATCATCGCCGCGAGCACCTCGACTGCGTCGTGTTGGACGATGCGAAGGTTGGTCAAGTCCCGTTCGCCGATGCGTTGCAACAGCGCACCGACCCCCGGCGGATGGACTTCGATGCCGAGGAAATCGGTCTCGGGCATGCGCGCGGCGATCGCCGCCGTCGCGTCGCCCATGCCGAAGCCGATCTCGAGGACAACCGGCGCGCTGCGGCCGAACACCGTCGCAAAATCCAGCAGTCGCGGCAGATACGGCAGCACGTAGCGGGGACCGAGCTCCTGCAATGCGCGCGTCTGGCCGCTGCCCATGCGACCGGCGCGCAGCACGAAGCTGCGGATCGAACGCGGATGCGCAACCGGCGGAGTCTCGGGCATGATGCGGGGTGTTGCGACGAAGGGGGCGCATTGTCGCCCAAGGCAACGCCGACGATGATCACGGCGGGCGTTGCAGCCTCGCATCGCGCGCCTTCACCGCATTGCCAGAGCAGGAGTTCGCTTGTCGCTTGCCGATCTGATCGCCTTTGCCGAAACCGGGATCGCGGAAACGCTCGCGTCGCCGTGGCAGATCGTTGCCGTTGTCGCGTCGGCGGTTGCGGTGGCGCTGGTCGTCATCAGCTCGTTCGTCAAGACGATGATTCCGTTGCGCTGGCTTGCGGTGGGCGGCAATGTCGGCTTCGTCATTTACGGCGTGCTGCATCCGTCGATCCCGATGCTGCTGCTCAATGCGGCACTGCTGCCGATCAACATCGTGCGCGCGGTGCAGATGGTGAGCCTGACGCGACGCGTGCGAGCCGCGACCGAGCAGCGCGACGGCGCCGGCATCTGGCTCAAGCCCTACATGGTGCGCACCAAGCGCAAGGCGGGCGAAATCCTTTTCAAAAAGGGCGACCAGGCCGACCACCTCTACTTCCTCGCCGATGGGAAGATTCAACTGGACGAGATCGACGCGGAGATCGAACCTGGGACGATGTTCGGTGCGATCGCCTTCTTCGCCCCCGACAAGAAGCGCACGCTGACGGCGCGCTGCACGACCAAATGCACCGTGCTGACGATCGATGAAAGCACGCTCAAGCAGCTCTACTACCAGAATCCGGAGTTCGGCTTCGAGTTGATGGCGCAGGTCGCGAGCGGATTGACGGCGGACAAGCAGCGCCTGGAACATCAACTCGCGCATCCCGGCGATGATGCCGCGCCGGGCTTCGTAGCGCCGGAGCCGAAGCCGGAGCCGTCGCGCGGATAGGACACGCAGCGCCGAGTTGCGAGCCGGCGCTCAGGAGTCGAACGGCTTGCCGCGCAGGCGCATGCCGGGCTTGATGCCGCGCTTCGCGAACCAGCCCTGGTTCATCTCGAGCGCATAGCGCACCGGCTTGTCGGCGCAATGCGAATCGGTGCTCTGCGGTTTCATGTCGGCGATGTTGACGACAGTGCCGTCGTCGGCAATGAACGCGATCGACAAGGGCAGGATCGTGTTGCGCATCCAGAAGCAGTGTGCAAAGGGCGCGGGAAAGACGAAAAGCATGCCCGCGTTGGCTGCCATCGCCTCGCGAAACATCAACCCTGTCGCCCGTTCGTCGGCGCTCGCCGCGACCTCGGCGTGGATCACATGGATTCCGGCGCTCAAGGACACCGTGGGCAACGGCGGTTGCGCTTCGCTTTGCGCCGCTGCGGCCAGGGTGAGCGTGGCAAGCAGCAGCGCAACTGCAAGCGGGAAGGCGTGTCGAACTCCAGGCTTCATGGCAGGCACAGAAAGATGGATCGCTTAGAGTAACGCATGATCTGCGATGCGCGTTCCCCGCGTTCAGCGGCGCGCGGTATTCATGAGCGGTGACGTCTCGGCGGCCTGGCCCGCGCCGACGCTCCCCCTGGCTGCCGTTGAGCCGCTTGCGCCGCGCGTCGCCGCGGCCCTCGACGATGAGACCGCGCTCGCCGGCAGCACGCGCTGGCACGAGCGCGACGGCGGCGGGCGCGAGGGCGATACGCTGTTCGCGATCCAGGGCATGTATTGCGCGGCATGTGCCGGTGTGATCGAGGCGGCGCTGCGCAAGGTCCCTGGTGTCGCTCAGGCCGAGGTCAACGCCGCGAGCCGACGCCTCCAGGTGCGCTGGGACCCGCAGCGGGTCGGCGCCTCGGCGATCGTCGAAGCCGTCCGGCGCGCCGGCTACCGCGCGCTGCCCGCGCATCGGGAGGACGCCCAGAGCGCGCTGCGCCGCGAGGCGCGCGCAGGCTTGTGGCGCCTCTTCGTCGCCGGTCTTTGCATGATGCAGGTGATGATGCTCACGCTCCCGGTGTACGTGGCCGCGCCGGGCGCGATCGCGCCCGACCTGCTCGCCTTGCTGCGCTGGTCGGCATGGATGCTGACGCTGCCGGTGATGCTCTTCTCGGCCGGCCCGTTCTTCCGCGGCGCATGGCAAGCGGTCCGCCAACGCCGCATCGGCATGGACGTGCCGGTTGCGCTTGGCATTGCGGTCACCTTCATTGCCGGCACTGCCGTCACCTTTGGTTCCGGTGGGCGGTTCGGCAGCGAGCCTTACCTCGATTCGCTCACCATGTTCGTCACCTTTCTGCTCGCCGGGCGCTGGCTCGAAATGCGTGCGCGCGCGCGCAGCACTGAAGCGCTCGATGCCTTGCTGCTGCGGCTGCCCGACAGCGTCGAGCGGTTCGACGCCGACGGCGTCGCGCGTCCGGTCGCCACCGCGCGCTTGCAGGTCGGCGACCGCGTGCGGGTTGTGGCCGGCCAGGCTTTTCCGGGTGACGGCACCTTGCTCGAGGGCCGCACCCAGGTCGATGAGGCGATGCTGTCTGGGGAATCGCGTCCGGTCGACCGCGCCGTCGGCGACGCCGTCATCGGCGGCAGCCTGAATCTTGGCGGGCCGGTCGTCGTCCTGCTGCAACAGCTGGGGGAGGGCACGCGCTACGCGCAGATCCTCGATCTGGTCGGGCGCGCGTTGATCGAGCGGCCCGCGATCGTGCGCGCGACCGACCGGCTGGCCGGCCCGTTCCTGTGGACGGTGATGGCGCTGGCCGCGGCGGCCTTTGCGGTGTGGAGCGTGATCGATCCGCCGCGCGCGTTGTGGGTCGGGGTTTCGGTGCTGATCGTGACCTGCCCTTGCGCGCTCTCGCTCGCGGCGCCGGCGGCGCTGCTGAGTGCGGCGGGCGCGCTCGCGCGGCGTGGCGTGCTCGTGCAGCGACTCGATGCCTTCGAGGCGCTCGCGCAGACCGATCTGGCTTGCTTCGACAAGACCGGTACGCTGACGCAGGACAAGCTCGTGTTGGCTGCATCGATGACGTCAGAGGGCGTCGATGCTGCTGAGCTGAGCGCGCGCGCTGCTTCGCTCGCGGCCCAATCGCACCACGCCTTGTCGGTTGCGCTCGCACAGGCACTTCCGCAGGCTCGTCACGATTGGCGGGAACTTGTCGAAGTCCCCGGGCTGGGTGTGCAGGGTCTCGACGACAGGGGTCGGCTTTGGCGCCTGGGTGCGCCGGCCTGGGTCGGACTCGCGGTGGACGCTGGCACAGCGCGTCCCGCTGTCGCCTGCGCCCCGGCAGACAACGCGGCGCGCGAGTGGATCCGTTTCGAATTCGACGAGGCCCTGCGTTCCGACGTGCACGATGCACTGGCGTCGCTGCGAGAGCAGGGCGTGCAGTTGCGGCTGGTTTCAGGCGACGCCACGCGCAGCGTGCAGGGCATTGCGGAGCGACTCGGTATCGATCGGGCGCAGGGTGGCGCCTCGCCGCAGGACAAGCTCGACACGCTGGCCGGCTGGCAGCACGAGGGTCATCGTGTATTGATGGTGGGCGACGGCCTGAACGACGCCCCGGTGCTCGCCCGTGCCGATGTCTCGTTCGCGCTCAGTCACGGCAGCGCGCTGGCGCAGCAGCGTTCCGACTTCATCGTTCTCGGCAGCCGACTCGCCGAAGTGCCGGCGGCGCGCGCGCGTGCCATGCGCACGATGCGCATCGTGCGCCAGAACCTCTCGTGGGCCGTGATCTACAACGCCGTGTGCGTGCCGCTCGCACTCGGCGGCTGGCTGCCGGCATGGGCTGCCGGCGCAGGGATGGCCACCAGCTCGCTCGCGGTCGTGCTCAACGCGTTGCGCGCCGGACGCTGAGCTGAGGGCACTGCCTTGGAGAGTCTCTACCTCCTGCTTCCCATGTCCGTGCTGCTGATTCTGGGCTTGATAGGGCTGTTTGCCTGGGCGCTGCATGCCGGACAGTTCGACGACCTGGAGCGCGAGGGCCGGCGCGTTCTGGAAGCAGATGAGGCCGACCAGGCTGACGCCACGCTGGCTGATGTCGCGGCCGCGCCACGGGCGACGTCCCTTGATCCTGCTCAAGCTTCCAGCAATGGCCCTGACCATAATGCGCCACTGAACGACGCAACGAGGAGCGACCCATGAGTGAGACGCGATTGGCAGCGCCGGTCTACGACGACCGCGTGGTCAGACAGTTCGCCCTGGCTGCCGTGCTGTGGGGCGTGGTGGGGATGCTGGTCGGCGTGATCATCGCGGCTCAGCTTGCCTGGCCGGAGTTCCTGGGCGGCATCCCGTGGCTGAGCTACGGACGCTTGCGTCCGCTGCACACCAACGCGGTGATCTTCGCCTTCGGCGGCTGCGCGCTGTTCGCGACCTCGTTCCACGTGGTCCAGCGCACCTGTCAGGTCCGGTTGTTCGCGCCGTGGCTGGCCGAAGCCGTGTTCTGGGGCTGGCAACTCGTCATCGTCGCTGCCGCCATCTCGTTGCCGCTGGGCTACACGCAGAGCAAGGAGTACGCTGAACTCGAGTGGCCGATCGACCTGCTGATCGCGGTCGTCTGGGTCGCCTACGCAATCGTCTTCTTCGGTACGCTCGGCATTCGCAAAGTGCGCCACATTTACGTGGCCAACTGGTTCTTCGGCGCCTTCATCCTCACGATCGCGCTGCTGCACATCGTCAACAGCGCGGCGCTGCCGGTGAGCTTCATGAAGAGCTATTCCGCCTACGCCGGCGTGCAGGACGCGATGGTGCAGTGGTGGTACGGCCACAACGCGGTCGGCTTCTTCCTGACGGCGGGCTTCCTCGGGATGATGTACTACTACATCCCGAAGCAGGCCGAACGGCCGGTGTACTCGTACCGGCTGTCGATCGTGCACTTCTGGGCCCTGATCTTCACCTACATGTGGGCAGGCCCGCACCACCTGCACTACACCGCGCTGCCCGACTGGGCGCAAAGCGTCGGCATGGTGTTCTCGCTCGTGCTGCTGGCGCCGAGCTGGGGCGGCATGATCAACGGCATCATGACGCTGTCGGGCGCCTGGCACAAACTGCGCGACGACCCGATCCTGAAGTTCCTCATCGTCTCGCTGTCGTTCTACGGCATGAGCACCTTCGAGGGGCCGATGATGTCGATCAAGACGGTCAACGCGCTCAGCCACTACACCGACTGGACGATCGGCCACGTGCACTCCGGCGCACTCGGCTGGGTCGGCTTCATCTCGATGGGGAGCCTGTACTACCTGATTCCACGCATGTTCGGCCGCACGCAGATGTACAGCGTGCGCGCGATCGAGATGCACTTCTGGATCGCGACCATCGGCGTCGTGCTCTACATCGCCGCGATGTGGATCGCCGGCGTGATGCAGGGCTTGATGTGGCGTGCGATCAACCCCGACGGCACGCTTGTCTACAGCTTCGTCGAGAGTGTGAAGGCGACGTATCCGTTCTACGTCGTGCGTCTGCTTGGCGGCCTGCTCTATCTCAGCGGCATGTTGCTGATGGCCTGGAACGTCGTCATGACGATGCGCGGTCCGGGCACGCAGCCCGCGCTGCAACGCGCAACCGCCGCGGCCTGAAGGAATCGCCATGAGCAACGAACACACTCCCGTCGGTCACGAGCGCATCGAGACCAGCAACTTCCTGATGATCGTGCTGATCCTGCTGGTCGTCTCGATCGGTGGCATCGTCGAGATCGTGCCGCTGTACTTCCAGCGCAGCACGACCGAGCCAGTGCCGGGCCTCAAGCCCTACACGTCGCTTCAGCTCGCCGGGCGAGACATCTATCAGCGCGAGGGTTGCTACAACTGTCACTCGCAGATGATTCGGCCGTTTCGTGCCGAGACGCTGCGCTATGGCCACTACTCGATGGCGGGCGAGTCGGTCTGGGATCATCCGTTCCAGTGGGGCAGCAAGCGCACCGGCCCGGATCTCGCGCGCGTCGGCGGACGCTACAGCGACGAGTGGCATCGCCTTCATCTGATGAACCCGCGCGACCTGGTGCCCGAGTCCAACATGCCTGCCTACCCGTGGCTGGCCGCTGCGACCGTCAACCCCGCCGACATGCCGCCACGGCTGCGCGCGATGCGCACGCTGGGCGTCCCATACAGCGACGAGGACATCGCCAACGCGGCCAAGGATGTCGAGGGCAAGACCGAACTCGAGGCGGTGATTGCCTATCTCCAGGTGCTCGGCACAGCGGTCAAGTAACGATCGAGTGACGCTCAAGAAATGAGGGAATCGTGATGGACATCAACGATCTGCGCATCGCGACAACGCTGTTGTCGTTCGCCGTCTTCATCGGCATCGTCGTCTGGGCCTTGTCGCGTCGCAACCAGAAGGGTTTCGACGAGGCCGCCATGCTGCCTTTTGCCGACGAATCCATCGACGGAGGCCGCCATCATGAGTGACTTCGTCTCCAGCGGCTGGTCGTGGTTCATCGCTACCGTGACGGTGGTGTCGCTGCTCGCCTGTCTGGGGCTGCTCATCATCGCCAGCCGGCGCAAGGTGATGGCGAGCGACAACACGACGGGTCATGTGTGGGACAACGACCTGCGTGAAATGAACAATCCGCTGCCGCGCTGGTGGATGTGGTTGTTCGTCATCACGGTCGTCTTTGCTGGCATCTACTTGGTTCTCTACCCCGGGCTTGGCGCGAAGACGGGCACGCTGAATTGGACTTCGAGCGGCCAGTACCGCGCCGAGCAGGAACGGGCGGCGGAACAGCTCGCGCCGATGTTCGCGCGCTTCGAGAAAATGCCCATCGAGACGCTCGCGAGGGACCCGCAGGCACACACGATCGGCGCCAGCCTGTTCGCCAACAACTGCGCGACCTGCCACGGCTCGGACGCTCGCGGCGGGCTCGGCTTCCCGAATCTGACGGACAGCGACTGGCTGTGGGGCGGAACACCCGAGGACATCATCACGACAATCACGAACGGCCGCGACAACGCGATGCCACCGATGGCGGCGGCAGTGGGCACACCGGAAGACGTGCGCAACGTCGCCAACTACGTGCTAAGCCTGTCGGGCAGCCCGCACGACAACATCTCCGCGCAACTCGGGAAGTCCAAGTTCGTCGCCTGCGGCGCTTGCCATGGCCCGGATGGCAAAGGCAACACCGCGCTCGGTGCGCCGAACCTGACCGACAAGATCTGGCTGCACGGCTGGGGCGAGGAGGCGATCGTCCGCATCGTCACGCAGGGGAAGCACAACGTCATGCCGGCACAGAAGAGCCGCCTCGGCGAACCCCAGATCCGCGTGCTGGCAGCCTACGTGTGGGGCCTTTCGCACGGTGGCGCTTCTGGTGCCGATGCAGCGGCGGCGGCCGCATCCGCGGCCCCGCGTTGACCTGTCGCAGTATCGTCCGATGGTGGACAAACCGCGGGTGATCCCAATCGCTGCCGACTCGGCGGCGATGGTGTCGATGTACAGCAGCGAGGCGACGATCCATGCGCGCGCCGTGCATGGCTGGTTCGCCGCGTGGCGCTGGGCGCTCGTGTGGGGAACGCAACTCGTCTTCTACGGCCTGCCGTGGCTGAGGTGGAACGGCCGGCCGGCGATGTTGTTCGACCTCGGCGCGCGGCGCTTCTACATCTTCGACCTCGTGCTCTACCCGCAGGATTTCATCTACCTGACGGGGCTGCTGATTCTCTCGGCCTACGGCTTGTTCCTGTTCACCGCGGTGGCCGGCCGCCTGTGGTGCGGGTACGCGTGCCCGCAGACGGTCTATACCGAAATCTTCATGTGGGTCGAGCACCACCTGGAGGGTGACCGCCAGGCCCGCATCAAGCTCGACAAATCGCCCTGGAGTGCCAACAAGTTGCTGCGGCGCGGCGGCAAGCATCTCGTTTGGGCCGCGATCGGCCTGTGGACCGGTTTTACCTTCGTTGGCTACTTCTCGCCGATCCGCACCCTCGCAACCGAAACGCTGCAATTCGGCCTCGGCCCGTGGGAGACCTTCTGGATTCTGTTCTACGGCTTCGCCACCTATGGCAACGCCGGCTTCATGCGCGAACAGGTCTGCAAGTACATGTGCCCCTACGCGCGCTTTCAAAGCGCGATGTTCGACCACGACACACTCATCATCAGCTACGACGAGCGGCGCGGCGAGCCGCGCGGCGGACGCTCGCGCACGGCGGACAAGGCGGCGCTCGGTCTTGGGGATTGCATCGACTGCACGCTGTGCGTGCAGGTGTGTCCGACCGGCATCGACATACGCAAGGGCCTGCAGTACGAGTGCATCGGTTGCGCGGCCTGCATCGACGTCTGCAATGGCGTGATGGACAAGCTCGACTATCCGCGGGGGTTGATCCGCTACGCGACCCAGCGCAGCCTCGCCGAAGGCGGCGCACCGCTCACCGTGCGCCGCGTGCTTCGACCGCGCGTGCTCGTCTACAGCGTCGTGCTGCTCCTGATCGCCGGTGCCTTCGTCACGAGTCTCGCGCTGCGCGCGCCGTTCCGGGTCGACGTGGTCCGTGACCGCGGAACGCTCGCGCGCCTGGTCGAAGATGGACGAATCGAGAATGTCTACAGCCTGCAGCTGATGAACACGACCGAATCGGCGCAGCGCTATCGCATCGCGGTCACCGGCATCGATGGTGTACGCGCAGCAACGCGCGGCGAGACCGCGCTCGCTCCGGCCGAATCGCGCTGGGTGCCGGTGGCAGTGCAGGTCGCACCGGAGCAGGCTCAGGCGCTGGGGGCCGGGGCGCACCCGATCAAGTTTGAAGTCACGCGCGAGGCAGCGGCTGGCCAGGCGGACGTGACGGTGAAAGAGGGGTCGACTTTCGTCGTGCCGCGCTAGGACGTTCCTCGGAGACAAGCCATGCTGCAAGACATCCCGCACGATCCCTCGCCCTGGTGGCGCCACCGCATGATGTGGCTTGTCGTGGGCGGGCCACTGGTGGTCGTCGTCTGCGCGATCGCGACCGCAGTGATCGCGATTCGCGGCGCCGACGAGGTGCTCACCGTCCCGCAGGAGCCGCAACGCAGCGCGCTCCCGGCGATGCAGGGCCGCAACCACGCGGCCACACCGCTCGCGACCAAACCCTGAGCGGGCCGAAAGCCGGCAAATCCTATGCGCAACGCCCTCGCCATCCTGTGGCCGTCGTTTCTGGTCGCCGCCGTGCTCGAGATGCTCGTCTTCAGCGCCGTGCGTCCGGGCGACGTTCAGGGGTTCGGGGGCGCACTCGCAGGGCTGCCGCCGATCGGCGTCTATACGCTCGCCTTCTTCAGCTTTTGGTTGATCGCCGCCGTCGGCATTGCGCTGGCTCTGAACCTTTCCAAGGGGCCGCGCACCTCCGACCAGGAGGTCGGTGTCGACTGAAGCGGCGCTCAGGGCGCCTCGTGGAGCAAGCGCCGAAGGCCTGGTGCGTCGAGCACACGGATGTCGCGCTGCTTGACTTCCAGCAAGCCGCTCTCCTGGAAGTGCGAGAACGCGCGGCTGACAGTCTCGAGCTTCAAGCCCAGGTAGCTGCCAATCTCCTCGCGCGTCATCCGAAGCACGACCGAGGTCGCCGAGAAACCGCGCGCGTTCAGACGCTGTGTCAGGTTGAGCACGAAGGCCGCGAGCCGTGCCTCGGCGCGCATGCCGCCGAGCAACAGCATCACGCCGTGTTCGCGCACGATCTCGCGACTCATCACTTTGTGGAACTGACGCTGCAGGTCGGTCACCTCGCGCGACAGCTCTTCGAGCCGACTGTACGGAATCTGGCAGACCTGCGAATCCTCGAGCGCCACCGCATCGCAGGAATGACGCTCCTCGCTGATGCCGTCGAGGCCGAGCAGTTCGCCGGCCATCTGGAATCCGGTCACTTGGTCGCGCCCATCCTCCGACGAGATGCGCGTCTTGAAGAAGCCGGTGCGCACCGCGTAGAGCGAATCAAAATGGTCGCCGGCCCGGAACAGCACCTCGCCGCGCTTGAGCGCTCGGCGTGCACCGACGAGCTGATCCAGTCGATCAATGTCTGCGTCCGACAAGCCCAACGGGAGGCACAACTCGCGCAGGCTGCAGCTTGAGCAGGCGACTTTGATGGCTTCGAGCTTCATTCGATCACCTTGAAGGCGGTTCAATGCTGGCCCAAACGTGTGCTGCGGCACATGGCAGCGACCAACCCGGAGTATCGCCCAGCGTGACCTTGCTCAAGTCGGGTGCAACGGACACCACGGTCATGCGGGCCGTTTGACGCAGCACAAGATGGCAGCTGGACTGTGTCGGCACAGTATCCCCATGTCGACGACACAGGGTTGCGCGAGGCCGATGGTCCCGTCCGTTTGGGCGCCAAGCGACGCGTTGCTGCGTCGCTTCGACTTGAGTGGGCCGCGCTACACGTCGTACCCGACAGCCGACCGCTTCGTCGAAGCATTCGGCCCGACGCAGTATCTTCAGGCGCTGAGGCAACGTTCACTTGCTGGCGCGGTCGGCGGTCGAGCGCCGTTGTCGGTTTATGTGCATATTCCGTTTTGCGAGTCGGTTTGCTACTACTGCGCATGCAACAAGGTCATCACGCGCCATCACGAACGGGCGGCGGAATACCTGGACGCACTCGAACGCGAACTGAACCTGCAGACGGCTGTGCTCGGGAAGGGGTTGCCGATGCTGCAACTCCACTTCGGCGGGGGCACGCCGACATTTCTTTCCGATGCCGAGCTCCACCGCGTGATGCGCTCGCTGCGCAAGGCGTTCACCTTCATTGAAGGTGCGGAGGTCTCAATCGAAGTCGATCCGCGCACCGTGACAAAGGAGAGGCTCGCGCATTTGGCTATGCTCGGCTTCAACCGCCTGAGTTTCGGCGTACAGGACTTCGACCCCGCAGTGCAGCAGGCCGTCCACCGCGTCCAGCCCTATCAACAGGTCGCGCAGCTGATGCAGGCATCGCGCGAACTCGGCTTCGTGTCGCTCAATGCCGACCTGATCCACGGCCTGCCGCTGCAGACGCCAGACTCACTCGCCCACACCGTCGAGCAGATGGGCGCACTGCGGCCGGACCGCATCGCGCTCTATTCCTACGCCCACCTGCCGCAGCGCTTCAAACCACAGCGGCGCATCGACGCGAGCCTCTTGCCCACGCCGGCCGATCGCATCGCGATGCTGTCACGCTCGATCACCGGCTTCCTCGCGCAGGGCTATGCCTACATCGGCATGGATCACTTCGCGCTGCCGGACGACTCGCTTGCCGTGGCCAAACGCCAGGGACGCCTTCATCGCAATTTCCAGGGCTACAGCACGCACCCGGACTGCGACCTGATCGCCCTCGGCGTGTCGGCGATCAGCAAGGTTGGCGCCACCTACAGCCAGAACGCGAAATCGCTGCCCGAGTACTACGATCTGCTCAAGGCGGGCGAATTGCCGGTTGTGCGCGGCATTGCGCTCAGCCGCGGAGATCTGGTGCGGCGCGCGATCATCATGGGGCTGATGTGCCAGGGGCGCATCGACTTCGAAGCCATCGAGTCGGCGCACCTGGTCGACTTTCGCGACCAGTTCCCGCTCGAGCTCGAACGGCTCGCCGAACTCGCCCGCGAAGGCCTCGTCGAGATCGAAACCGATGGCGTTCAGCTGACGCCGATTGGCTGGTACTTCGTCCGCGCCGTGGCCATGGTGTTCGACCATTCGCTGCAATCCGACCGCGCCCGCGAGCGATACTCGCGCGTTATCTGAACGACTGCATGGGGCGCAAAGCCCCGGAGAATGAGCACATCGCTGATCACGGCCGGCCTGCTGATGGGATTGGCAAGCACGCCGCATTGCGCGCTGATGTGCGGCGCACCTTGCGCGGCAATCGCCCGACGTTGTGGCGGTGAGCGCAGCGGACGGGCGCTGGTGGCCTGGCACTTCGGTCGCGCCAGCGCCTATATCGTGGCTGGCGCGGTCGCGGCAAGCGCGGTGGCATTGATCGCGAGCTGGTCCGCCGGCAGCGCGTTCATGCGACCTCTGTGGACGATGATGCAGTCGGCCGTGCTCGTGCTCGGCCTCGCGCTGCTGTTTTCCGGCCGCACGCCCCACTGGGTCGACGCTGCAGCGCTGGGACTGAAACGCGCCATGCCGGTGCATGGGCCGCTATCGGCGCGCCGCAGCAAAGGCACGCGCCGCGCCGCCTTGATGGGCCTCGCCTGGGTAGCGATGCCCTGCGGCATCCTGTACGGAGCGCTCGCGGTCGCGGCGCTGGCGGCGTCACCGCTCGAAGGCGCCGGCGTGATGGCCGCCTTCAGCCTGGGCTCGGCGCCCGGGCTCGCCGGCGTGCCGTTCGTCGCGACCTGGCTGATGCGCATGCCGCAGACTGCCGCGCTGCGCCTTGCCGGGGCCATGCTCGCCGCCGGCAGTCTCTGGGCCTTGTGGCACGGGCTCGAAGGCGCGAGCGGGGCTTGGTGCCTGCCCGCGTGAGCCCGCAATGCCCGGCGCCGAAACGAAAGCGCCCGACAGTGTCGGGCGCAGGAGAGGCGGGCAGGGTGATCGTTCGATAGCCTGCCGCGCGACGGCGGGAAAGCATGGACTACTTCCTGGCGGCGGCAGGCTTGGCTTCGGCCTTCGGCGCGTCGGCGGCGAACGAGCCGGCGACGAACAGCGAAGCAATCGGCGCAGCGAGGATCTTGTTCATTTCAAAGGTTTGAGTGAGGTTGAGTTGAGCCGCCCAATGAATGGGCAGCCGCACCTCAACGCCGCGTTTCGTCAGCAAGTTGACGGCGCCCGTCCATTAGAATGAAAGGCTGTGTTGCACGCGCGACTGCGCCGCAACAGGCAATGCAACTGTCGTCGTTACACCGGAGCCAAGAACACATGTACCAGCACATCAAGGTGCCCGAAGGCGGGCAGAAGATCAGCGTCAATGCGGACTTCTCTCTCAACGTGCCCGATCAGCCGATCATTCCCTACATCGAGGGCGATGGCACGGGCTTCGACATCACGCCAGTCATGATCAAGGTCGTCGACGCGGCCGTCGCCAAGGCCTACGCGGGCAAGAAGAAGATCCACTGGATGGAGATCTACGCCGGCGAGAAGTCGACCAAGATCTATGGTCCCGATGTATGGCTGCCGGAGGAGACGCTCGCCGCATTGCGCGAATACGTCGTTTCGATCAAGGGGCCGCTGACGACGCCGGTGGGCGGCGGCATCCGCTCGCTCAACGTTGCGCTGCGCCAGGAACTCGACCTCTACGTCTGCCTGCGACCGATCCAGTATTTCAAGGGTGTCCCTTCGCCGGTGAAGGAACCCGAGAAGACCAACATGGTGATCTTCCGCGAGAACTCGGAGGACATCTATGCCGGCATCGAATACGAGGCCGAGAGCGACAAGGCGAAGAAGCTGATCAAGTTCCTGATCGAAGAGATGGGAGTGAAGAAGATCCGCTTCCCGAACACCTCGGGCATCGGCATCAAGCCCGTCTCGCGCGAGGGTACCGAGCGTCTCGTGCGCAAGGCGATCCAATACGCGATCGACAATGACAAGCCCAGCGTGACGATCGTGCACAAGGGCAACATCATGAAGTTCACCGAGGGCGGTTTCCGCGACTGGGCTTATGGGCTCGCGCAGAAAGAATTCGGCGCGGAGTTGGTCGATGGCGGCCCGTGGTGCAAGTTCAAGAACCCGAAGAGCGGCAAGGACATCGTCGTAAAGGATGTGATCGCCGACGCCTTCCTGCAGCAGATCTTGCTGCGCCCTGCCGAGTACTCAGTGATCGCCACGCTAAACCTCAATGGCGACTACGTTTCCGACGCGCTCGCCGCGCAGGTCGGCGGCATCGGCATTGCGCCGGGCGCGAACATGTCCGATTCGGTCGCTTGCTTCGAGGCAACCCACGGCACCGCGCCGAAGTACGCCGGCAAGGACTACGTCAACCCTGGCTCCGAGATCCTGTCCGCGGAGATGATGCTGCGTCACATGGGTTGGACCAAGGCGGCCGACCTGATCATCAGCTCGATGGAGAAATCGATCGCGTCGAAGAAGGTCACGTACGACTTCGCGCGCCTGATGGACGGCGCGACGCAGGTCTCGTGCTCGGGCTTCGGGCAGGTGATGATCGAGCATATGTGACACCTGGCGGGGACGATTTGGCGCGTCCCCGGCGGCTCCGGCAACAAGCCCAGATCGCTTGTTCGACCGGGGTTTGTTGCTTCACGGCGCGTTGCAGAATTCGTTGACTTCAAGCCGCAGCGGGGCCATTTCTGGGGGTCCGCAGTGGGCCTCGGCCTCGGCCAAGTGACAACGATTCACTATGGCAACTGCACCGTCCTTACCGCGACGATGCGACCGGTGATAAGGTGCCACCTTCCCATCTTCGCGTGCCGACAAGCATCAAGGAGAACACCATGCCCGGACTGCTTCCCGAGATCGACCCCGACGGCCTGCTCGAATACTCGGTCGTCTTCACCGACCGCGCGCTGAACCACATGTCGCAGAAGTTCCAGCACGTGATGCGGGACATCTCCGGCATCCTCAAGGAGGTCTATCGCGCGAAGTCGGCGATCGTCGTTCCCGGCAGCGGCACGTTTGGCATGGAAGCGGTGGCGCGCCAGTTTGCCACCGGCCGCAAGGTGCTTGTGGTCCGCAATGGCTGGTTCAGCTATCGCTGGACGCAGATCTTCGAGACGGGGAATATCCCGTCCGCGCAAATCGTGCTCAAGGCCCGGCAGGCCGCGCCCGCTCGCCAAGCGCCGTTTGCGCCAGCCCCGATCGATGAGGTCGTGGCGGAGATACGTGCTCAACAACCTGCACTGGTCTTTGCGCCGCACGTCGAAACGGCAGCCGGCATCCTGCTTCCCGACGCCTATCTCCGCGCCGTGGCTGATGCGGTGCACGAAGCGGGCGGACTGTTCGTGCTCGATGCGATAGCTTCCGGTGCGATATGGGTGGACATGCAGGCCACCGGCGTTGACGTGCTCGTGAGCGCGCCGCAGAAGGGCTGGAGCGGGTCGCCTTGCTGCGCCTTCGTGATGCTCAGCGAACGAGCGCGCGCCATGATCGATGGCACCACCAGCACCAGCTTCGCAGCCGACCTGAAGAAATGGCTGCAGATCATGGAAGCTTACGAGGGAGGTGGTCACGCCTATCACGCAACGCTGCCAACCGACGCGCTCGCTCGCACGCGAGACGCGATGCGCGAGACGCGCGAGTACGGCTTCGAGAAGCTGCGCGCCGAACAACTTGAGCTGGGCCGCAAGGTTCGCGCGCTGCTCGAAGGAAAGGGGCTGCGCAGCGTCGCCGCGGAGGGCTTCCAAGCCTCCGGCGTCATCGTGAGCTACACCGACGACGCCGGGCTGCATACCGGCAAATCCTTTCTTGGCGAGGGCCTGCAGACTGCGGCTGGCGTGCCGCTGCAATGCGATGAGCCGGCCGACTTCAAGACCTTCCGCATCGGCCTGTTCGGGCTCGACAAGCTGCATCACGTGGACCGCACGGTGGCGAACCTGGACGCTGCGCTGACGCGCATCCTGGGCGACGGCATGGCCGTCCGCGCTGCAGCCTGAGGGGATAGCCGGTTCTCAACGGCCTCGCCGTCCGCCGGCCCCGCGACGCCTCGAGGGGTGCGTGACGAAGCGCGTGCGCTGTGCGCGTTCTCGTCTATCCGCGTGCCCGAGTCCACCGGCTTGCGCCAAACTTACAGATTGGCTTGACACGAACTGACCTGCCGCCATAGAAGGAAAGGCATTACTGAGTGCTTTCCACATTGGCCGCCGGGGTGCGGCCATGTAAGCTCACGCGGTATCTCGCTTCGATCACTCACCAGAGGAATCCATCCATGTCCTTTCGATTTTTGGCCGTTGCGGCCGTCCTCGCGGTGGCGCAAGCCACAGCATCGGCTCAGCCGATCGTCATCAAGTACAGCCACGTCGTTGCCGACCAGACGCCCAAGGGTCAGGCCGCACTGAAGTTCAAGGAACTCGCCGAGAAGAAGTTCCCCGGCAAGGTCGAGGTGCAGGTGTTTCCTAACAGCCAGCTCTTCGGCGACGGCAAGGAGATGGAGGCGCTGTTGCTGGGCGACGTGCAGATCATCGCGCCGTCGCTTGCCAAGTTCGGCAAGTACACCCCCAAACTGCAGATCTTTGATTTGCCCTTCCTGTTCGATGACATTGCTGCGGTGGATCGTTTCCAGGCCAGCCCGACCGGTCAGGCACTCTTGAACTCGATGACAAAGAAGGGCATCAAGGGCCTCGGCTACCTGCACAACGGCATGAAGCAGCTTTCGGCGAACAAGCCCTTGAGGGTGCCGGCCGATGCCAAGGGTCTGAAGTTCCGCATTCAGAGTTCAGACGTACTCGAGGCGCAGTTCAAGGCAGTCGGCGGTAACCCGCAAAAACTCGCCTTCGCCGAGGTCTACCAAGCGCTGCAGACAGGTGTGGTCGACGGCACGGAGAACCCGTGGTCGAACACCTATTCGAAGAAGTTCTATGAAGTCCAGAAGTACATCATGGACTCCGAGCATGGCGTGCTCGACTACATGGTGATCACGAACAACTCTTGGTGGGAGAAGTTGCCGGCCGACATCCGCAAGGGTTTGGCCGAGGCGATGACGGAATCGATCGCCTATGGCAACAAGGTCGCCTTCATCGAGGCCGCCAACTACCGTCAAAGGGTCATCGACGAGAAAAAGGCCGAAGTGCTGCCGATGACGAAGGACGAGATCAAGCAGTGGCGCGCGGCGATGCAGCCAGTGTGGAAGAAGTTCGAGCCCGAGATCGGCAAAGACATCATCGACGCCGCACTCAAGGCCAACAACCCCTGAGTTCTTTGACGCGGCTGCCATCGCCGGCGGCCGCCCCTTCGTTCGTCGTCTTCATCCGCAACTCACCGGGGCCCGGCGACTGACGCGGCACCGGGCTCGCCGAGGGTAAAAGCATGAAGTGGCTCGACAAGTTCGAGGAACTCGTGGTCGTCGTCATGCTGGCGCTGATGACGCTTCTGACCTTCACCCAGGTCGTGATGCGATATGTCTTCGACGCCGGATGGACCTGGGCGCTGGAGATGACGTCGATCTTCTTTGCGGTCATGATCTTCGTCGGCATCTCCTACGGCGTCCGGGTAGGTTCCCACATCGGCGTCGATGCGCTCGTCAGGTTGATGCCACCCAGTCTGCGGCGCTGGACTTCGGTGCTGGTCGTATTGCTGTGCCTGCTGTATGCGGGGCTCGTGATCTACGGCTCGCTGATCTATGTCAGCAAGATGCGGGATGTGGGGGTCGAACTCGAGGATCTGCCGATTCCAATCTGGATGGTGCGCTCGATCCTGACCTTCGGCTACTGCTTGCTGGCGTTTCGATTCGTGCAGGTATTGTGGGCCTTGCTTACCGGCAAGTCCGAAAGCCTGCACCTCGGAGACGAGGTCGCCGAGGCGATGAAGCTCAAGTCGGAGGAAGCGCAATGAACACCGCCATTCTGTTCGTCAGTCTGTTCGTGTTCATGGGCCTCGGAATGCCGGTGGCCATTTCGCTCGGGCTTTCGAGCCTGCTGACGATCCTGGTGTTCGGCGAGGATTCGCTCGCCAGCCTGTCGATCAAGCTCTACGAAACGAGCGAGCACTACACGCTGCTGTCGATCCCGTTCTTCATCCTGGCCGGGGCGATGATGAGCACCGGCGGCGTTGCCAAGCGCATGGTGCGCTTCGCGATCGCAGCGGTTGGCCACCTTCGTGGTGGCTTGGCGATCGCCAGCGTGCTTGCGTGTACGCTGTTCGCCGCGGTCTCGGGTTCGAGCCCGGCGACGGTGGTCGCAATCGGCTCGATCGTGATCGCCGGCATGGTCAAGAGCGGCTATCCGCAGGCGTTCGGTGCTGGCGTCATCTGCAATGCGGGCACGCTCGGCATCCTGATTCCGCCGTCGATCGTGATGGTCGTGTACGCAGCCGTCACCGAAGTCTCGGTCGGCCGCATGTTCATGGCCGGCGTCATTCCGGGCTTGCTGCTTGCACTCATGCTCGCCGTCGCGGTGTGGTGGCGCGCCGGAAAGCTGACCCTGACGCGCAGCGAGCGCGCCACACCGCGTGAACTGCTGATCGCCTTCAAGGATTCGGTGTGGGGCCTCGCGCTGCTTGCGATCATCATGGGCGGGATCTATGGCGGTGTGTTCACGCCGACCGAGGCAGCCGCCGTCGCCGCGGTCTACGCGACGGTCGTCGCGGTCGTGGTCTATCGCGACATTGGCATGCGTCAATTGCCCGAGGTGCTGCTCGACGCCGGGCGAACGACGGTGATGCTGATGTTCATCGTCGCCAACGCGCTGCTGTTCGCCCACGTGCTGACAACCGAGCGGATCCCCCAGACGATCGCCGAGCACATCCTCGCCGCCGGCATGGCGCCGTGGATGTTCCTGCTGGTCGTCAACATCATCCTGCTGGTGGCGGGCAACTTCATGGAGCCGACCGGCATCATCCTGATCCTGGCGCCGATCTTCTTTCCGATCGCATCGCACCTCGGTATCGATCCGATCCACCTCGGCATCATCATGGTCGTCAACATGGAAATCGGCATGATCACGCCGCCGGTCGGGTTGAACCTGTTCGTCACGAGTGGCATCACGGGGATGAGCATCGTGCAGGTCACGCGCGCGGCGTTGCCGTGGCTGTCGATCCTGCTCATTTTCCTGGTGATCGTGACCTATATCCCGCAGATCAGCCTGTTCCTGCCGAACTTGATTTTCGACTGATGCTTGGCACGCCGGCGCCGGCGCGGGCGCTGCAGGCCACGCAAGACACCGACGGGTCTTCAGCGTTCGACGACCTTGTCGATCACAAGGGTCACGCCCTCGCCGTGATTGGCCATTGCCGGCGTCTCGCCGAGGAGGTCGCCTGCGCTCGGTGCCGCTTGCCCGCTTTTGCTGACGCGCGCGCTCACGATAACCTTCTCCGTGCTCGAGAGTCTTGCTGCCGGCGACATCGCGAGGCTGTCGTCGAGCGTGAACGTGGCCGGAAGGTCCTTGGCCTGAAGACGCAAGATCGCGAGCGGCATGCGAGGCCCCACGGCGGCGCGTGCGTAGACGAACACCGTGTCGGTCGGTGCCACCTTGCTCGAAAGGGCTGGCGCCAGACGAACCGTGCCACGGATCGCGCTTGCGATGGCGGCACTGGCTGCTGCAACGGAACCCGTCGCGGGTTGCAGCGGTGCCGCTTGTGACGCCTCGGCCGCCGTACGCGGCGGCAGCGCGCCGAGCTTGCGTGCCTCATCGATTCCGGCCTGTAGCTCGGGTACATAAGCGCTGCCTGGCGGTGCGAGACTGACGACGCGCTCCCAATGCTTTACGGCACTGGCGTAGTCCTGCCGATCGAACGCGGCGGCGCCGGCGAGCGAGAGCGCCTTTGGATGATCCGGTTCTAGCTTGAGCGCCCGCTCGATCAGCTCGCTCGGTTCCCCCTGCAGGCTGCGGCCATTGGAGACGGCAAGCACGTCGGCATAGTCGACGAGCAGTCCGGCGTCGTCGCCCCGCAGCGCAACCGCCTGTTTGAACGCCGCCAACGCAGGGTCGAGCTGACCCAGGCGGACGTAGGAACGCGCCAGCAAGGCCCAGCCGTCTGGGTTTTCGGGCTGCTGCTTGAGCTTCTCGGCCAGCTGCTCCACGGCCTGCGTGAATTGGCGTACGTTCTCGGTTTGCTGCGCATCGTCTTGCGCCATGCCCTGGGCGCTATCAGCGCTTGTGCTCAGCTGGCCCGGCGAGCCCGTCCACCAGTAGCCGGCGCCGGCGATGGCAAGCACGGTTGCGGCGAGCGACGCCACGAGGTTCTTCGACGGCCGCTGGGCGGTCCCGGTCGCAGGCGGCTCGGCCAAGACGCGGTCCAGCAGTTGGCGCTCGATCCGCGTCTTTGCGGCCGCGAAGGCTGCAGCAGAAAGCGCGCCGCCTTCGTGCTCCGTCTTCAATTGCTCGAGCTTGCGCCGCAGTGCAGGAATATCGTCGTTCATCGCTTGTGGTCGGTCCGCACCTATCGTCTGGCGGCGCAGGCGCAGTCAAGCGCCCGACGCGGTTGGAGGAGTGGCGTCGTCGTCTTCGTCGGGGTCGAACTGATCGGGACCGAGCCGGCTTCGACGCCGCAAAACGAGCGCGAGCCCGGTCAGCCCGACGATCATCAGCACGAGCGGCCCGAACCACAGCAGCCAGGTGCTGCCCTTGACGGGTGGCCGGTAGAGCACGAAGTCGCCGTAGCGTGCCGTCATGTAGTCGAGGATCTGCGCCTTGCTTTCGCCACGGCGCAGCTTCTCGCGCACCTGATTGCGCAGATCGACGGCCAGATCAGCGTGCGAATCCGCAATCGTCTGGTTCTGGCATACCAGGCAGCGCAACTCGCCGGTGATTTCGAGCGTGCGCGCTTCGAGTACCGGATCGGCGGCAGCCGGCGCGGCCTCTTTCGCTGCGCCCTGTACGCAAGACAGCACGAGCACCGCGGCGAAGAGCCAGGCATGCGCTGCGCTACGCATTGAGCTGCCTGATGAGCGGTTCGACTTGATCCTTCAGCACCTCGGGCGTCAATGGACCGATGTGCTTGAAGCGGATCACACCCTGTTTGTCGATGACGAAGGTCTCGGGCACACCGTAGACGCCGAAGTCGATCCCGACCAGGCCCTTGGTGTCGGAGATCGACGCGACGTATGGATTGCCCATTCGCGATAGCCATGAGAGCGCGTCTGCGCGTTCGTCCTTGTAGTCGAGACCGTAGATCGGCACCAGATTGCGGCGCGCGAATTCAACCAGCAGGGGGTGCTCGTCACGGCAGGCGACGCACCACGAGGCCCAGACATTGAGCATCCAGACTTTGCCGGCCAAGTCTTGCTTGCCAATTCGCAGCGATGGGTCGTCAAGTCGCGCCAACTCAAAGGTCGGCGCTGGCTTGCCAATCAATGGCGAAGGCACTTCGCGCGGATCGAGTTTCAGGCCGACGGCCAAAAAACCTAGCAGGACGGCAAAGAGCGCGAGCGGCGCGATGAACTTCCAGCGCTTCATGCGGCCGCGCGTCCGGCGGCGTGCGCATCTGCGCGCTGCTCGCGCCTCGCCAGTCGATAGCGACGGTCGCTCGCGGCGAGGAAGCCGCCAAGCGCCATCACGAGGCAGCCACCCCAGATCCAGGTGACGAAGGGCTTGTAGTACACGCGGACGATCCAGGCGTTGCCTTCTGTCGGCTGGCCCAGCGAGACGTAGAGGTCACGCGTCAGGCCGGTCTGGATCGCCGCTTCCGTCATCGGGTTGGTCTGCACGCGATAGATCCGCTTTTCGGGATGCATCTGCGCGACTTCCCTCCCGCCCCGAGTGACGACGACGAGCCCCTGCGCAGCGTTGTAGTTCGGGCCGGCGACATCGCGCACGCCCTGGAAGGTGAAGGTGTAGCCGTTGATCTCGGTCGTCTCGCCGACGGCCATCTTCACGTCGCGTTCGACCTCGTAGGTCTTGACCATCGTGACGCCGAAGGCGAACGCCGCGACGCCCAGGTGCGCGACCATCATGCCGATCGTTGCGCGCGGAATCACGCGCAGCCGCTGCCATACCGAAGCGCGAATGCCGCCAGCCGGGCGGACGCGCTCCCAGAGATCCGTCGCGACCGAGGCAACGATCCAGAACGCGAGCAGCAATCCGACACTTGCGAGCCACGAGTAGTGCCCCGCGACCCAGCCCGTGAGCAAGGTCAGGAGCACCGCCGCAACAACCGCCCATCGCAGCCGCCGCGCGAGGTCGGGCACTTGCGTTTCCTTCCATCGCGCAAGCGGGCCGATGCCCATCAGCACGACAAGCGGTGCCATCAACGGCACGAAGACGGTGTCGAAGTAGGGCGGCCCGACCGAGATCTTGCCGAGGCCGAGCGCGTCGAGCGCAAGCGGGTAGAGCGTGCCGAGAAATACCGCGGCACAGGCGACGATCAGCAGTACGTTGTTGACGAGCAGGAGGGTTTCGCGCGAAACGAGCGAGAAGCGTGATCCCAGGCCGACGCTGGGCGCACGCCAGGCGTAGAGCGCGAGCGACGCCCCGACCACGATCGCGAGAAAGGCAAGGATGAAGAGGCCACGCCGCGGATCGGTCGCGAACGCGTGCACCGACGACAGCACACCTGAGCGCACGAGGAAGGTGCCGAGCAGCGAGAGCGAGAACGTCAGGATCGCGAGCAGCACCGTCCAAGACTTGAACGCGCCGCGCTTTTCGGTCACGGCCAGCGAATGGATCAGCGCGGTGCCGACAAGCCAAGGCATGAAGGACGCGTTCTCCACCGGATCCCAGAACCACCAGCCGCCCCAGCCGAGCTCGTAATAGGCCCACCAGCTGCCGAGCGCAATGCCGATCGTGAGGAAGATCCAGGCGGCGGTCGTCCACGGCCGCGTCCAGCGCGCCCAGGAGGCGTCGAGCGTGCCGCCGATGAGGGCCGCGACGGCGAACGAGAACGCGACCGAGAAGCCGACATAACCCATGTAGAGCATCGGCGGGTGAAAGATCATGCCCGGGTCCTGCAAGAGCGGATTCAGATCCCGGCCGTCTGCGGCGGCTGGAAACAGCCGGTCGAAGGGGTTCGAAGTGACGAGCGTGAACAGCAGGAAACCGACCGCTAGCCACCCCATGACTGAAAGGATGCGCGCCAGCACTGGCAGCGGCAGTCGCTGGCTGAAGCGCGAGACGGCGAAAGTCCAACCGCACAGCATCAGCAGCCACAGGAGCATTGAGCCCTCGTGCCCGCCCCAGACGGCAGCGATGCGAAACGGTAGCGGCAGCGCACTGTTCGAGTTCGATGCGACATAGAGCACCGAGAAGTCGTTGCCGACGAATGCCGCTGCGAGGCAGGTGAAAGAAAGCGCGACAAAGGCAAACAGCCAGACCGCCGCCGGTCGCGCGATCAACATCCAGTCAGTACGGCCGCGGGTTGCTCCTGCCAGCGGCACGATGCCAAGCACGAGCGCGACGCCGAGCGCAAGCCAGAGCAGGAAGTGGCCAATCTCGGGGATCACTTTGCGACCTCCTTGGACATGGATTCCGCAAGCTTCGGATCGCCGTGCTTCGCGCGCTCGAGCGCGTCGGCCGCCTCGGGAGGCATGTAGTTTTCGTCGTGCTTGGCAAGCACCTCGCGGGCGACGAAAACGCCGTCGTGCAACTGGCCTTGCGCGACGACGCCCTTGCCCTCCTTGAACAGGTCAGGGAGGATGCCTTCGAAACGCACCGGTACGGTCCTCGCGGTATCGGTGATCACGAACTGCACCTTCGTGCCGTCGACTTTCAGCGAACCAGTCTCCACCAGTCCGCCGATGCGAAATGTGCGTGCGGTCGGCGCTTCGTGGGCCGCAACCTGTGACGGCGAGAAGAAGAACACCAGGTTGCTCTGAAAGGCGTTCAATACGAGCGCTACCGCGATGCCAACCGCGGCCAGCAGTGCACCGATCAGCGCGAGCTTCTTGTGACGAGGCTTCATCGTTGGGGCGCGGTGACTTCCTGGCGTGCGGCGGTGTCACGCAGCGCCTGCTGAAGGCGGTGCCGCGCGAGCAAGGGTTCGATCGTCATCAAGACGAGGGCCGCCGCATAAGAGCCCCAGACATAGAGGCCGTAGCCCCCCATGGCGAAGAAATCCGACGCACTGTTCCAGTTCATCCTTCGATTTTCCCACGCGCGAGCGCCGCCACCCAGCCGGCGTGGGCTTCGCGCTCGACGATGATCGCGCGCGCCCGGGTAAAGACGACGGCGAACGCATAGGCCCAGAACGCGAGCGTCACGAGCAGCATCGCGACGAGCATCGTCGCGGCCATCGTCGGCGCGGCGGTCATGCTGATCGTCGCGCCTTGGTGCAGCGTGTTCCACCACTTCACCGAAAAGTAGATTACCGGTACGTTGATGCTGCCGACCAGCGCGAGCAACGCGCCCGCCTTGTCGGCACGGCGCGTGTCGTCGATCGCGTTGACGAGCGAGATGAATCCGAGATAGAGGAAGAGCAGGATCAATTCGGACGTGAGCCGTGCGTCCCAAACCCACCACGTGCCCCAAGTCGGCTTGCCCCAGAACGCACCGGTCCACAGCGCGAGAAACGTGAACATCGCGCCAGTCGGGGCGAGTGCGCGGGCGAGCATCGACGCCAGCCGCGCGTTGAACGCCCAGCCAATGCCGGCCCAGAAGGCCATCACGAGATAGAGCACCATCGACATCCAGGCCGCGGGCACGTGGATGAAGATGACGCGATACGAGTCGCCCTGCGTGGCGTCGGTTGGCGCGACGAAGAAGCCGATGTACAGGCCAGCGGTGGCGAACAGCAGGGCGGCGACCCAGAACCATGGCACGAGCACGCCGGTGAGGGCGAAGAAGCGCGAAGGCGCGGCAAAGGTATAGAGGCGCAGGCGGGACGAATCGTTCACGCTCTGGGCCTCATTCGGTGGAAATTCGAAGCGCGGCGGCAGTCGCGATCGGCGCGCCGATCGCGGTGGCGATGAGCAGCGCGCCGAGCAGCGACAGGTGTCCGGCGGGCGACAGCCCCGCTTCGACCGTGCCGACCGCCCCGGCGCCGAAGATCAGGGTCGGCGTCGCCAATGGCAGAACGATCAGGATCAACAGCATCCCGCCGCTGCGCAGGCCGAGCGTCAGCGCAGCGCCGAGCGCACCCAGGAGGCTCAGGATCGGCGTGCCGAGCAGCAGCCCGATGACGAGCGTACCCAGCGCTTCTGCCGGCAGGCCGAACAGAACGCCGACGAGGGGTGAGGCGACGATGAGCGGCAGACCAGACAGCAACCAGTGCGCGCAGCACTTGGCGGCGACGAGCGCGATCGGCGACTCGGGCGCGAGCAGCATCTGCTCCAGCGACCCGTCGGCGAGATCGCCTGCAAACAGCGCATTGACCGACAGCATCGAAGCCAGCAGTGCGCAGACCCAGACGATGCCGGGCGCGATCTCACGCAGCATCTGCGGCTCGGGCCCGACACCGAGCGGAAACATACTGAGTGCGACGACGAAAAAGGCGAGCGGTTGGAGCGCGTCGATGCGGCGGCGCGACGCGAGCCGCAGGTCGCGCAGCAAGACGGTGCGGAAGACGCTCATCTTTTTCGGACCGCGAGGCACAACCGCATCGACGCAGCGAAGGGCTTGATGTCTCGCAGCCGACGCGCCGTCGACCACGTGCCCGAACGGTCCGCCCGGCGCCACTGCAAGGCCTTCATGCGACGCCATGACGATCGAGATCGAAGACTTGCGGCACCGGCGCCTGCAAGCTGAGGGGCTGGTGGCTTGTCAGCAATGTCGCGCCACCGTGTGCGGCGTGCTCGGCGAGCAACGCATTGAGCGTGGCTACGCCAGCGGCATCGAGTGCATCGTAGGGCTCGTCGAGCAGCCAGAGCGGCGACTGCAGCGTCAGGGCAAGGCGCGCGAGCGCGACTCGGCGACGCTGCCCCTGGCTCAGGGTACGCACCGGCGCGCCGCGGCAGGCATGCACCCCCATGCGTTCCAGCGCGGCATCGAGACGATCCGCCTCCAGCGGCGTGCCTTGCAACTCGATCAGGAAGCGCAGCGCTTCGCTGGCTGTCAGATCGTCTTTCAGCGCGCTGTTGTGCGCGACATAGACGAGTCCCTTGCGCCAAGCGGACCCGGCGCGACGCAAGGTCTCGCCACCGAATTCGATCTCGCCCGCTTCGGGCGCGGCCAGTCCCGCCAACAACCGCAGCAAGCTCGTCTTGCCGCAGCCGTTGCGCCCGCGCAGCCAAGTCACGCTGCCCGGGGCGAGCGCGAGCGCGAGGTGTTCGAAGAGCGCATGGTCGCCGCGCCGGCCCGCAAGCCCTGTGGCCTGCATCACCGGCGGGGGCGTGGGCAGCGGCGGTTCGGCGTGGGCCTGGGCGTTGTGCACTGTGGATGGGGGGGTTGTGCCTCAGGCGCTTTGTGCGGGCATCTCAAGCCCTCGGCGCATGGCTGCGGCACGGCCTGCCGAGCGACGCCGGGCAGTGTACTTGGGTTAGGGGCGCCCACGCCGCGGGCGAGGGTCCCGCCGCACGTGCGGCGGACGGTCGCCCGCAGACATCGGCGCCCGCGCAGCTTCTTCGCGTGCGATTGCGAGCAGCCCGTCCAGTTCGCTTTCGTCGACGCCCTTCAAGGCGCAGAAATTGGTCCGCGTCAGGGTCGTGCGCTCGAAGTCGCGAAGCAGCCCGGCGCGATTGCGGCGCTGCTGCTGCTCGAGTTCGATCCGCGCCGCCTGGTTGGTACGGCGGCGCGCCAGTTCGTCGGACGCGACCTTGCGGTGCTCCTCGGTGACTTCACCGTCGGGCTTGCCGTCGAGATCGAAGCGCGGCCCGCCCCTGGCCACGGCAAGCAGGTAAGACGTGCTACCCGTGTGGCGATGCAAGAAGGTTGACAGCACGGACCGCGTGAATGCTCCCGGGCTGCGTTCCTGGATGTCCTTTTGAATGCGCAGTTTGATTGGCTTCGCCGCGCCCGCGAACAGCCCGGGCCATTGCCGCTTGAGCGCCTGTGCACACTCAACCGGCGTCATCGGCACCGCTGCAGGTCCTTGTGTCTCCTTGGGAGTCGCGGGGGATTCGGACTTTGCGTCGGCGGATGGCTGGGCTTCGGACATCGGAGGCAGATTCGGATCTTCAGGCATCAAGGGATTGTGCCGCGCGGCAAACGATCGTCGTGGAGTTGCCTTGTGATTTGCGTTGCACTTCGCAAGCCCACTTCAGGGCGCGGGAGGAGTGCTCCGCGCTGGCGCGACAGCCTCGATGAACTTGCGGACTTCATCGAACGCCTGACGAGCCTCGGGCAACTCGGGGTCGAAGATCTGCCAAACGTGGACCATGTGTGCCCACGTCTGCAGGCGCACCGGCGAGCCGGCGGCGATGGCCTTGTTGAAGTAGCGCCGGGCGTCGTCGATCAGCATTTCGTCCTGGCTGGCCTGGATCAACAGCGGCGGCAGGCCGGCCAGATCGCCCATGAGCGGCGAGACGACCGGATCACTCGGCCGCACGCGGCCACCCAGCCAGGCGCCATACAGCAAAGCCGAGCGCGGGATTGGCGCGAGGTACCCGAACATCGGCCCCAACATCGGATCGGTCGCCAGGTTGGCCTTCAGGCTTGGACTGCCGAGAGTCGAGTCCGTCGAAGGTGAGAGCGCGACCGCCGCATCTGGCGCACGCAGCCCGGTGTCGCGCACCCAAGCGATCAGCGACAGCGTGAGGTTGCCGCCAGCCGAATCGCCGGCGACGAAGACCGCTGTCGCCGGGGCACCGCCGTCGGGGCCATTCGCCAGCAGCCAGCGGTAGGCGCTGCGGCAGTCCTCGATGCCGGCCCGGCGTGGATGTTCGGGCATCAGCCGGTAATCGACCGCAAGCACCGCGCCGCCGGTGATCTGCGCGAACTTCGCGGTGATGCTGCGGTGGCTGAGCGGACTGCCGGCGGTGTAGGCGCCGCCATGGAGGTAGAGCGTGCGGCGCGCCGGATCGGCACCGGGTGCGAGCACCCATTCGGCGGACACACCGTTCGCGTCCACCGGGAGGAAGCGCGTCGCGCCGAAGCTTCGCCCTTTCATCAGCGCGTCCATGGCGCTGCGCGTGCGGGCCAGTCGCTTCGAGATCGGAACGCTCCGGATGTCGGACAGCAGGCGTCCGAGCGTCTCGAGCACGGCGCGCTGCTCGGCACTTTGGCCCTCGCCGGCGCCGAACCGAACTTCGCTCGCCTCGCCGGATGCCACGGCCCAGCGGTCCATACCCGCACCGCGCAGCCAGCGTGCGACCGCAAGCCACAGCAGCACGGCGATCAACGGCAGCGCCCAGAAGAAGACTCCTGTCATCGGCGCACTTTCGCATGCAAGAGCGAGGAGGATCGATACATCGGCGAGCCCAGGTCCGCGCTTGCGTCAGGTGCGTCGCGCGCCGCAAGTCCCCGCATGCAGCAACTCACTGATCTGCGCGTCCTTTTCTTCCCAGAGCAGCGCGAGCCACTGGTGAAAGGCGGCGCGGAACCCGACATCGGCGGCGTAGTCGCCGGCGGCGAACTCGGGCGGGATTGGAAGCTGCCGAATCTTTACGACGACGCGCTCGGTTCGCCCGCAGAGGAACGTCCAGAACGTCGGCGATCCCTGCGGGTAGACGATCGTGACGTCGATCAGCGAATGAAACTTCTCGCCCATCGCATTGAGAGCCAGAGCCAGCGCGCCGGCCTTGGGTTTGAGCAGATGGCGATAGGGCGAGGACTGGGCGTCGTGCTTTGCTTGGGTGAAGCGCGTGCCCTCGGCGAAGTTCATCACGCAGGTCGGCACAAGGGCGAACTTCTCGCACGCGCGTCGCGTGGTCTCGCGGTCCTGATCGCGCAGCGCAGGGTTTGCGCGCAGCGCGGCCTTCGAGTGACGGCGCATGAAGGGGAAATCAAGCGCCCACCAGGCCAGGCCGATCACCGGCACGTAGATCAGTTGCTGCTTGAGGAAGAACTTGAGCAGCGGAATACGCCGGTTCAGCACGTGCTGCAACACGAAGATGTCGACCCACGACTGATGATTGCAGTTGACGAGATACCAGCCGGCGTACTGCAATTCCGCGACGCCTTCGACGTCCCATTGCGTGCGCTGCGTCAATCGCATCCATGCGCTGTTGAACGCGATCCACTGGGTCGCGATCGCATTGAGCAGCGGATCGATGCGCGCGCGCACGCTGCGCACCGGCAAGGCCAGCTTGACGAGCGAGACTGCGAGTAGCACCGCACACCAGAACAAGGTGTTCAGCACCAGCAGGCAGAGCGCGATCACACCCCGCAGGGTGGGCGGCAGGAATCCGAGCATGAGGCGTGTGGGAGCGGGGTGGGGCTGCTGAGGTCGATCGCGATGATGGCGGTCGCTTGCGTCCGATCCGCAAGCCGCGCGGAACTCTAGCAAGAATTCGGGCCGCCTCGTCTGATCGTCGATCAACAGCGGACAGCCGCTCCAGACGATTCAGGGTGCGGCCGATCCGACGGTTTGGTCGAAATTGCCCGCGTCGTCATGCGCCGATGAGTCTGCATCACGTTGGCCATCGATCGCGCGAATGTCTTGCGCCATCATCCCCTTGGGCCCCTGAGCGAGTTCGAAACTGACTCGGCCGCCCTGCCTGAGCGTACGAAACCCGTCCATCTGGATGGCCGAGAAGTGCGCGAACACGTCGACACCACCATCTTCGGGCTGGATGAAGCCGAACCCCTTGGCGTCGTTGAACCACTTGACCGTGCCGAGTGCCATGCCCGCCTCCTCGCACCGCCTGGCGGCGGCGCAAGCATTCTCCGCAGCGTCCGGGGCACTGTCAAGGCGGCGCGAAAAGAGACCTTGGCGTGATGCATTTCGGCTCTTGACCTTGGCCGGGTTGGCGCAACATAGCCAATACGGACAAGGGCGATTCCATCTCTATAGAATCGTCTGATGCCACGAGAGAAACCGAAGCTTCCGACCGCGCGCCCGCCAGCGCCGGTGCCCGATGACGGGCAGGGCAGCGTGGTGGTCGAGCGGCAGGCGGCGAAGGTGGAGCCCCCGAGCCTGTACCAGGTCGTGCTGCTCAATGACGACTACACACCGATGGAGTTTGTCGTAATGGTCCTGCAGGAGTACTTCAACCACGGTCTGGAGACGGCGACGCAGATCATGCTGAAGATTCACCACGAGGGCCGCGGGGTATGCGGCGTTTTCACGAAGGACGTGGCCGCGACCAAAGTCGAATCGGTGTCCGCCGCCGCCAGGCGCCACGGACACCCGCTGCAATGCATTCTGGAGGCCGCATGATCGCGCAAGAGTTGGAAGTCAGCCTGCACATGGCGTTCGTCGAAGCGCGTCAGCAGCGTCACGAGTTCATCACCGTCGAGCACCTGTTGCTCGCGCTGCTGGACAACCCCTCCGCGGCCGAGGTGCTGCGTGCCTGCTCGGCGAACACCGACGAGTTGCGCAAGAGCCTCGTGCAGTTCGTCAAGGAGAACACGCCCACCGTTGGTGGCGCCGACGAGGTCGACACGCAGCCGACGCTCGGCTTTCAGCGCGTGATCCAGCGCGCGATCATGCACGTGCAATCGACCGGCAGCGGCAAGAAGGAAGTGACGGGCGCGAACGTGCTTGTGGCGATCTTCGGCGAGAAGGATTCGCACGCGGTGTACTACCTGCACCAGCAGGGGGTGACCCGGCTCGACGTGGTCAATTTCATTGCCCACGGCATCAAGAAGTCGGACCCGCCGGAGCCGGCGAAGTCGGGCGAGAACCGTGGCGAAGGCGAAAAGGAAGAGGGCGAAGGCAAGGCCTCGCCGCTCGATCAGTTCACGCAGAACCTCAACCAGTTGGCGCGCGACGGCAAGATCGATCCGCTGATCGGCCGCGAACACGAGGTCGAGCGCGTGATCCAGATCCTCTGCCGCCGGCGCAAGAACAACCCGCTGCTCGTCGGCGAGGCGGGCGTCGGCAAGACCGCGATCGCCGAAGGCCTCGCATGGCGCATCACGCAGTCCGATGTGCCGGAGATCCTCGCCAACGCGACGGTCTACGCACTCGACATGGGTGCACTGCTCGCGGGCACCAAGTACCGGGGTGACTTCGAGCAGCGCTTGAAAGGTGTGCTCAAGAACATGAAGGAGTTGCCCGGTGCGATCCTCTTCATCGACGAGATCCACACGCTGATCGGCGCGGGCGCCGCCTCGGGCGGTACGCTTGACGCGAGCAATCTCCTGAAGCCCGCGCTCGGTTCGGGCGCGTTGAAGTGCATTGGTGCGACGACCTTCACCGAGTATCGCGGCATCTTCGAGAAGGACGCCGCGCTGTCGCGCCGCTTCCAGAAGGTCGATGTGGTCGAGCCCTCGGTCGAGCAGACGGTCGAGATCCTGAAGGGGCTGAAGTCGCGCTTCGAGGAACACCACAGTGTCAAGTACGCGCTCGGCGCACTGCAGGCCGCAGCCGAACTGTCGGCCAAGTTCATCAACGACCGTCATCTGCCGGACAAGGCGATCGACGTCATCGACGAGGCCGGCGCCGCGCAGCGCATCCTGCCGAAGAACAAGCAGAAGAAGACGATCAATCGTGCCGAGGTCGAAGACATTGTTGCCAAGATCGCGCGCATCCCGCCGGCGAGCGTCTCGAACGACGATCGCTCGAAGCTGAAGAACCTCGATCGCGATCTGAAGAGCGTCGTGTTCGGGCAAGACCCCGCGCTCGACGCGCTCGCTTCGGCGATCAAGATGGCGCGCTCCGGTCTGGGCAAGCCGGACAAGCCGATCGGCTCCTTCCTCTTCACCGGGCCGACTGGCGTTGGCAAGACCGAGGCGGCGCGCCAGCTCGCCTACATCCTCGGCATCGAGTTGATCCGCTTCGACATGAGCGAGTACATGGAGCGCCATGCGGTCAGCCGCCTGATCGGCGCGCCACCGGGTTACGTCGGCTTCGACCAGGGCGGGTTGCTGACCGAGGCGATCAGCAAGAAGCCGCACGCGGTGCTGTTGCTCGATGAGATCGAGAAGGCGCATCCGGACGTTTTCAACGTGCTGCTGCAGGTGATGGACCACGGCACGCTCACCGACAACAACGGGCGCAAGGCGGACTTTCGCAACATCATCATCGTGATGACGACGAATGCCGGCGCCGAGACGATGAACCGGGCGACGATCGGCTTCACGAACGTGCGTGAGTCGGGCGACGAGATGGCCGACGTGAAGCGCTTGTTCACCCCAGAGTTTCGCAACCGGCTCGACGCCATCGTGAGCTTCCGCTCGCTCGATGAGGAAATCATCCTGCGCGTTGTCGACAAGTTCCTGTTGCAGCTCGAAGGCCAGCTCGCTGAGAAGAAAGTCGATGTCACGTTCACGGACGAGTTGCGCAAATATCTCGCGAAGAAGGGCTTCGATCCGCTGATGGGTGCGCGGCCGATGCAGCGCCTGATCCAGGACACGATCCGCCGCGCGGTGGCCGACGAACTGTTGTTCGGCCGGCTCGTCGACGGCGGACGGCTGACGATCGACGTCGATGACCAAGGCACCGTCAAGCTCGACATCCAGCCGCTGCGCAAGAGCGATCGCTCGAAGGCGGAGCCCGCGACCGCTGACTGATCTTCAGCGAGTCGGGGAGTCGACACAGGGGCCTCTCGCCCCTGTTTCTTTGTGCGCTGCGACCCCAGACCTGTCAGCGCCCGTGACTGTGGTCGCCGGATCCTGCCTGTAGAAGCCTGCCAGCTCCTCGTAGAGCGCCGGCAGTTCCCACCGCATTTCGAGCGGCGCGACAAAGAACGTCTCGCTCGCCACGGCGAAGAACTCCTCAGGTGACTCCGCGCCGTACGGATCGAGCAGCGGCTCACCGCCGCGGTCGATCTCGTCACACAGCGCCTCGTAGTGCGCCTCGAGCACTGCGAGCCAGCGCACCCGCGCCTCGCGGCTTGCAAGGGGCGGCACGCCGTCGGCGATACCGTCGCGCATGTCGAGCACATGCGCGAACTCGTGGATCACGACGTTGTAGCCCCACTCTGCCGTGTCGCCCGCCTCGGCGACATCGCGCCACGACAGCATCACCGGGCCGCCCTCCATCGCTTCGCCCGACAGCGGTTCGTCGTACTCGTGCACGACGCCGTCTTCATCCATGCGCTCGCGCCTGGCTGTGACGAGATCCGGATGAATCACGATGCCCACGAAGCCCTCGTACCACTCCAAGCCGAGCTTGAGCACAGGAAGGCAGGCCTGCGCCGCGACGGCGACCGCCATCTCGTCGCTGACGGGTGCGTCGGGGGGACCGCTGAACTCCTTGCGGGCGAGAAACAACGTCGCCATCTCGCGCAACTCCTGCAGGTCCTGCGACGAACGCTGCGTCAGGAACGGAAAGCGTGCGAGCGTCAAACGCCACAGCGCATCGGGAATCGGGCGTCGCGCGAGTGTGCGCGCGTCGCGCCGTTCGCGCAGCGCCTGCCACAAGCGGGCCATCACGGCGGCGCGGAATTCCCTGAAGCCTGCGCGAGGTCGAGCCGCGAAAAACCGTCGCGTGTGAGGCGAAGTACCTGGGCGCGAGCCGATGAGCCGGCGCGGTCCAGATCCCAATCAGTCAGCACATGTCGCATGAAGTCAGGCGCGATCGGCGCACTGCCGGGGCGATGGGTGTGGCCGTGCACGAAGACCGGCGTGGCAGCTGCTTGCATCCACGCGACGGCCGTTGCCGTGTCGACGTCTGCTGCTTCGGCCGGCAGCATCCCCTGTGCGTTGTACTGCTCGCTGGCGTGTCGCATCTGGGCCGCGAGGCGGCGCCGTTCGGCCAAGGGGAAGGCGAGGGCCATCGTCTGCCACTGCGGGCTGCGCACCATCGCACGATAACGCTGGTACTCGGTATCCGCGATGCAGAGCGCGTCCCCGTGCGCGAGCAGCACGCGCTGGCCGAAAGCCTGCAGCACAGTCGGGTCGGGCAGCGCGACCAGTCCGCAATCCGCGAGCATCGCAGCACCGAGCAGAAAATCCCGGTTGCCAACCATGAACCCAACGCGGCGGCGACGCGCTGCCTGCTTCAACACATCCGCGCACTGCGCCTCGAAGCCTTCAAGTCGCGAGTCGTCGCCGACCCAGACGTCGAACAAGTCGCCGAGGATCAGCACTGCATCGGCTGGCGTAGAAAGCATGTAGCGGGCCCATGCGTCGAGCGTGCGCGGCATTGCCGGCGCCAGATGAATGTCGGAGATGAAGTCGATCGCCGACCAGTCGATCGGCGCCACGAAGTCGTGGAACGCCGGCAAGGCAAGCGGCGCGGCAGGTGTCACGCCTCGTCGACGAGTTTGGCCGAGAGGATCAGCACGTCTTCAACGGGCACGTCGCCGTGGCCACCGCGGCTGCCGGTGCGCACGCCTTCGATCGCATCGACCACCTCGGTTCCCGAGACGACCTTGCCGAACACCGCATAGCCCCAGCCTTGCGCGTTGGGTGCCTTGTGGTCGAGAAAGCCGTTGTCGGTGGTGTTGATGAAGAACTGAGCGGTCGCCGAATGTGGGTCGGAGGTACGCGCCATCGCGAGCGTGTAGTGACGATTCTTCAGCCCGTTGTCGGCTTCGTTGGTGATTGGCGCGCCGACGGACTTCTGCTTCATGCCCGGTGCGAAGCCGCCACCCTGGACCATGAAGCCGTTGATCACCCGGTGAAACACGGTGCCGTCGTAGTGCCCATTGCGGACGTATTCTGCAAAGTTGGCGGCAGACTTTGGCGCCTTTTCGGCGTCGAGTTCGACACGGATCGTGCCGAGGCTGGTTTCCAGATCGACAAGTTGGCTCACGGCTTACTTCTCCAGCGTTGCAGATTTGATGACGACCGGCGTCACGGGCACGTCGCCCGGCCCGGTCGGCACGGCCTTGATTTTGTCGACCACGTCCATGCCCGAGACGACCTTGCCGAACACCGCATACCCGTTGCCATCTCTCGCGTTGGCGGCGTCGAGAAAGTCGTTGTCCTTGACGTTGATGAAGAACTGCGCGGACGCCGAGTTCGGATCGTTGGTACGCGCCATCGCGACGGTGCCGCGCACGTTGACGAGGCCGTTGCGGCTCTCGAGGGCGATCGGCGGACGGGTCGCCTTTTGCTTCATGTCGGCCGTCATGCCGCCACCCTGGATCATGAAGTTGCCGATCACGCGGTGAAAAATCGTGCCGTCGTAGTGACCCGCCTTGACGTACTGGACGAAGTTATCGACCGATTTCGGTGCCTTCGCTGCGTCGAGTTCGATCACGATGTCGCCCATCGTGGTCACGAGTTTGACCTTCTGCGCAAAGGCCGGTGCGGCAAGGCCGAGGCTGAGCGCCAGGGCGGCGAGAATCTGCGCGGCGCGCAGCTTCGCGGGATTGAACATCATGCGATGAACTCCTTCAACGTGAAAGTGATAGAGAGGTGGGCGCCGTTCGCCGCCTAGCGAGCGCGACGCGCTCAGGGTGAATCCTTCCTCGACGCGCTCGATGCCGGAGCAGCGGTGCTTTGCGCCACGACTGGCTTGAGCGTGAACAGGCCGCGCAACTGCGCGCTCTTCGGTTCGAGTGCCGCGTTTGCGCTGTCGAGTTGCTGCGCCCGAGCATAGGCCTGCGCTGCCAGTCGCGCGTACACATCACCGAGATTCTCGTACGCCGTCGCGTAGCCGGGATTGCCGCGGATCGCCGCCTCGAGAGCAACGCGCGCCTTGTCGTACTGACCCTGACCGGCATAAAGCACAGCGAGGTTGTTGTACGGTTCGGCAAGTTCCGGATAGTCGGCCGTGAGGGCGGTGAAGACCTCGATCGCCTCGGCCGTCTGATGGGCCTCGACGAGCATCACGCCCTTCAGGAATCGCAACTGAGGATCCTTGGGTTTGAGAGCGAGGAACTGATCGAGCTTGACGCCGGCTTCGGTCTTCTGCCCAGCGCGCAGCAATTGCTTGACCTCGGCCGCCTCGTCTGCGCGCGATGCGTCGGACATGCCGAGGAGCAGCGCGGCCAGCATCAAGGTGGAGGTCCAGCGGATGCGGATCATGAGGCTTTCGGGAGGGCTTTCGGGCAGCCGCTTGGGGAAGTTGCGGGGCTCGCCGCGAAGGCGCGCCGCTATACTGATTCGATTCTAGTTCAGCCCCTCGCGGCGGGGTGTTCGGGTGAGTGTTGAGACCCGGCGCCGGGCGCGCGCATTGCGCTCGTCGCGTCCCTGAGTGCTTCCAACCTTCGCTGGGCAAGACCTTCAACGGCGGGTGAATCAATCCTTCTCCATGAGCCTGCGGATCCACAACACGCTGTCGCGCAGCGTCGAGCCCTTCACACCGATCGAACCGGGGCAAGTCCGCATGTATGTCTGCGGCATCACGATCTACGATCTGTGCCACGTCGGACACGCGCGCTTTCTCGTGGCGTTTGACGTCATCGCGCGCTGGCTGCGCACGCTGGGCTACAACGTAACCTATGTGCGAAACATCACCGACATCGACGACAAGATCATCCGCCGCGCGCTCGAACTCGGCGAGCCGATCCGTTCCTTGACGGCGCGCATGACGCAAGCGATGCACGAGGACATGGCGGCGCTCGGGATCGAGCCGCCGACCCACGAGCCGCGCGCGACCGAGCATGTCACCGGCATGCTCGAACTGATTGCAAAACTCGAAGCGCGCGGGCTCGCCTATCGCGCGCCCGAAGGTGATGTGAACTTCGCTGTGCGCAAGTTCCCGGCCTACGGCGACCTCTCGGGCAAATCGGTCGATCAATTGCGCGCCGGCGAGCGCGTCGCCGTCGCCACCGGCAAGCAGGACCCGCTCGACTTCGTGCTGTGGAAAGCGGCCAAGCCGAGCGAGCCGGCCGACGCGAAGTGGGACAGCGACTATGGTCCTGGCCGCCCCGGCTGGCATATCGAATGCTCGGCGATGTGCAAGGCGCTGCTCGGCGAGCAGTTCGACATCCACGGTGGCGGCATGGACCTGATGTTTCCGCACCACGAGAACGAGATTGCGCAAAGCGTCGGCGCGAGCGACAGCGGGCACTTCGCAAATGTGTGGATGCACAACGGCATGTTGAATCTGGACAACGAGAAGATGTCCAAGTCGCTCGGCAATATCCTGGCCATCCGGGACGTGCTGCAGCGCTACGACGGCGAGACGTTGCGCTTCTTTTTCCTGCGCACGCACTACCGCAGCGCGATCGCGTTTTCGGACGCGAACCTCGACGACGCGCGCAGCGCGCTGCGCCGCCTGTACACGGCGCTCGACGGCGTCGAGACGGCGGCGGACGAGGCGCTGGACGGCGGCGAGCCGCGCGCCGTTGCGTTCTACGCTGCGATGAACGAGGATTTCGGCACCCCCGAGGCGGTCGCCATCCTGTTCGAACTCGCGGCTGAACTGAATCGAACCCGATCGCCAGCGACGGCTTCGCTGCTCAAGCGGCTGGGCAACATGCTCGGCCTGCTCACGCAATCACCGAGCGCTTTCCTGCAAGGCGGAAGCGGGGTCGATGAGGCTTTGATCGCGCAACGCATTGCGGAACGCGCGGCGGCCAAGGAGGCACGCGACTTCGCGCGCGCCGATGCGATCCGCGAAGAACTGGCCGCACAGGGCATCGAACTGAAGGACTCGGCGCAGGGCACGCGCTGGGTCAAGGCCTGACGCGCGCTGCAACATGGCGTCCACTTCACCTCTGCGGCGAGGCGCAGCCTGAACATGTCGCGCACGTTCACCCCCGACTATTGGGACGAGGCTTGCAAGCATCTGGCCAAGCGTGACCGAGTGATGCGCAAATTGATCCCGCGTCTCGCGGAGGGCCGCCTGCAATCACGCGGCGATGCGTTTACGACGCTCGCGCGCTCAGTCGTCGGGCAACAGATCTCGGTCAAGGCGGCGCAAACGGTCTGGGAGCGGCTCACCGCGATCATCGATGGCGGTGCGGCTGCCGGAGCGCAGGCCATCGCTCCCGCCGCGGTGCTGGCACTCGACGCGCAACAGTTGCGCGGCGCTGGATTGTCAGCGCGCAAGGCAGAGTACCTCGCCGACCTGGCGCGCCACTTCGAGTCCGGCGAGGTGCACGTGGCGCAGTGGCGCGAAATGGAAGACGAGGCGATCATCGACGAGCTCGTCGCGATCCGCGGCATCGGGCGCTGGACGGCGGAGATGTTCCTCATCTTCCACCTGATGCGCCCGAATGTGCTGCCGCTCGACGACGTCGGGTTGCTCAAAGGCATCAGCGTGAATTACTTCAGCGGCGAGCCCGTTTCGCGCGCCGAAGCACGCGAGGTGGGTGACGCCTGGGCGCCGTTCTGCTCGGTGGCCACATGGTACATTTGGCGCAGCCTCGACCCCCTGCCGGTGGCCTACTGAGACGAGGGTCAGACGCTGATCGAGCGTCGATCCTGAGCCACCGTTGCGCAAACCGACGCGCACATTCCCCGATCCGCGGGACTTCAGGAAAATAGCTGCATGAGCAAAAGGCACTTCCTCGAATTCGAGCAACCGATTGCGGATCTCGAAACCAAGATCGAAGAACTGCGCTATGTGCAGAGCGAATCGGCGGTCGACATCTCGGACGAAATCGAGCGCCTCGGCAAGAAGAGTCAGCAGCTCACGAAGGACATCTACTCGAGCCTCTCGCCCTGGCAGGTGACGCTGATCGCGCGTCATGCGCAGCGGCCTTACACGCTCGATTACGTCAACGAAATCTTCACCGAGTTCCAGGAACTGCACGGTGACCGCCACTACGCCGACGACCAGTCGATCGTTGGCGGGCTGGCGCGTTTCAACGGCGCCGCCTGCATGGTGCTCGGCCATCAGAAAGGGCGCGACACGAAGGAGCGCGGCGCGCGCAACTTCGGCATGTCGCGGCCCGAGGGCTACCGCAAGGCCCTGCGCCTGATGAAGCTGGCTGAGAAGTTCGGCTTGCCGGTGTTCACGTTCGTCGACACACCCGGCGCCTATCCCGGCATCGGTGCCGAGGAGCGCGGGCAGTCCGAGGCGATTGGCCGCAACATCTTCGAGATGGCGCAACTCGAGGTGCCGATCATCGTCACCATCATCGGCGAAGGCGGCTCAGGCGGCGCGCTTGCGATCAGCGTTGGCGACCAGGTGCTGATGCTGCAGCATTCGGTCTACTCGGTCATCTCGCCCGAGGGCTGCGCATCGATCCTCTGGAAATCCTCCGAACGGGCGTCGGACGCGGCCGAAGCGCTCGGCATCACCGCACACAGGTTGAAGGCGCTCGGCCTGGTCGACAAGATCGTCACCGAGCCGGTGGGCGGCGCGCACCGCGACCCAAAGCAGATGGCGGCTTACTTGAAGCGAGCGCTCAACGACGCACTGCGCCAGGTGAACGACCTCGACACGAAGCAACTGCTCAAGCGCCGCTACGAACGCATCCAGTCCTACGGCCGCTACAGCGACACGAAGGAGCGTTGATACCGTGGTGGCAGTGGCGCGACTTGTGGCGTGAGCAAGTCCTGCCTCGCGGTCGCGTATAGCGGTGGGCGCGATTCGAGTGCCTTGCTGCACGCAACGCTCGCCGCCGCCGCGCCGCTTGGGCTGTGCGTTGTCGCGCTGCACGTGCATCATGGCTTGAACGCAGATGCCGATGCGTGGCTCGCGCACTGCGCGGCGCAATGCCGACGCTGGGCGACGCGCGGGCACACGATCACCTTCGACCATCGGCGTCTCGCGAGCAGTCCCCAACGGGGTGAGAGCGTCGAAGCCTGGGCGCGCCGCGAACGCTACGCGGCGTTGCGCGAGATGGCGGCGGCGCATCGCGCTCGGGTCGTGCTGCTCGCCCACCATCGTCGCGATCAGGCCGAGACCTTGCTGCTGCAGGCGCTGCGCGGCGCTGGCGTGGCCGGCCTTGCGGCAATGCCGCGCGTCGTCGAGCGTGAAGGCATCACCTGGGCCAGGCCGTGGCTCGACGTTGATCCAGCGCGGATCGACGCCTACGTGCGTCGTTACCGCCTGCGACATATCGAGGACGGAAGCAACGCCGACCCGCGCTTCGCGCGCAATCGCCTGCGACTGCAGGTGTGGCCCACGCTGATCGCGGCATTCCCGGACGCACCATCCGCCCTCGTCGCAAGCGCCGGCTGGGCACAAGAGGCGAGGGCATGCGCCGATGCCCTCGCGGAGATCGACATCGCGACAATCGCGGATGAGGGCGGGCTCGACCTCGCCGCATGGGCGGCACTCGCGCCCGAGCGGCGCAGCAACGCTTTACGTTACTGGCTCAGGCTGCTGATGGGCGCCAGCGCGACAACCGCCAGCGTGCAACGCCTGCTGCACGAGTTGCCAGCCTCGCCAGCGCCGGCACGCTGGCCACTGGGTGACTTCGAGTTGCGCCGATACCGCGGTCGGCTCACCTGCCGCGACGTTGCAAACACCGCCGCGCCGACGCCGCGTGCTACGACGCTGGCCATTACGGGCGCCGGTCGCTACTGCCTCGAGGGTTGGGGGGGCAGCCTGCGCGTCCGACGCGTGACGCACGCCGGCATCGCACTCGGCGCTCTCGGGCAGGCGCGATTGCTCGAACGCTCGGGCGGCGAGCAGTTCCAGGCCGCACCGGACCGTCCGGCGCGCAGCCTGAAGAAGCAGTTCCAGGCTCGAGGCAAACCGCAGTGGGAACGGCAGGGGCCATTGATCTACGCCGGCGAGAAACTCGTTTTCGTGCCTGGGCTCGGCATCGATGCCCGCGCACTGGCCGCCCCGGGACAGGCGCAAGTCGGCCTTGAGTGGCTCGCCGACTCTCGCTGAGCCAGACGCCAGCCGACGCTGCGGCCCCGCCGATTGCTGCGGCGCAGCAGCTAAAATGCTGCGTTGTCGCGCGGCTCTCGCCGCACGCGTCGAAACTCTTCTTGCGCACCAGGGCCGCTATCGCCTGGTGCAGCGTCGGTCCACATGACACTCATCGTTCACAAGTACGGCGGCACGTCGATGGGCTCGACCGAGCGCATACGAAACGTCGCGAAGCGCGTCGCGAAATGGGCCCGCGCCGGTCATCAGATGATCGTCGTGCCGTCGGCCATGAGCGGCGAAACGAATCGTCTTCTTGGCCTGGCCAAGGAGCTTTCGCCGCAGGCGAGCACGCCTGAGATCGAGCGTGAACTCGACATGATCGCCGCCACAGGCGAGCAAGTCTCGGTCGGCCTGCTTGCGATCGCGCTGCAGGCGGAGGGCGTGCCATCGGTCAGCTACGCGGGCTGGCAGGTGCCGATCCGCACTGACGTGTCCTACACGAAGGCACGCATCGAGAGCATCGATGACGCCAAGGTGCGCAACGATCTGACGGCCGGCCGCGTCGTCATCATCACCGGCTTCCAAGGCGTTGACGCGCAGGGCAACGTGACGACGCTGGGCCGTGGCGGCTCGGACACCTCGGCCGTCGCCGTTGCGGCGGCGATGCAGGCCGCCGAGTGCCTTATCTACACCGACGTCGACGGCGTCTACACGACCGACCCGCGCATCGTCCCGGAGGCGCGCCGCCTGCATACAGTGAGCTTCGAGGAGATGCTCGAGATGGCGAGCCTCGGCTCCAAGGTGCTGCAGATCCGATCGGTCGAATTCGCCGGCAAGTACCGCGTGCCGCTGCGCGTGCTGTCGAGCTTCACGCCGTGGGACATCGACATCGACGAGGAAGCGCGCTCGGGCACCCTGATCACCTTCGAGGAGAACCTCACCATGGAACAAGCTGTCGTCTCGGGCATCGCCTTCAACCGCGACGAGGCCAAGATCAGCCTGCTCGGCGTGCCCGACAAGCCGGGCGTCGCGTTTCAGATCCTCGGTCCGGTCGCGGACGCGAACATCGACGTCGACGTCATCATCCAGAACATGTCGCACGAGGGAAAGACCGACTTCTCGTTCACCGTGCACCGCAACGACTATGCGAAGACGATCGAGTTGCTCAAGGCCCAGGTGCTGCCCAGCACCGGTGCCGCCGAGCTTGTCGGCGACGCGAAGATCTGCAAGGTCAGCATCGTCGGCATCGGCATGCGGTCGCACGTCGGCATTGCGAGCAAGATGTTTCGCACGCTGAGCGAAGAGGGCATCAACATCCAGATGATCACGACCAGCGAAATCAAGACCAGCGTCGTGATCGACGAGAAGTACATGGAACTCGCGGTTCGCGCGCTGCACAAGGCCTTCGACCTTGAACAGGGCCTGGTCTGACGCGCCGGCGAGGCATGGCGCCACAGAGCGATGCGGATAGAATCGTCGCCGTGCCGGAGTCGTGACCGAGTGGCCGAAGGTGCTCCCCTGCTAAGGGAGTAAGTGGGCAAAACCTGCTTCGAGGGTTCGAATCCCTCCGACTCCGCCAGATAGCCTAGTGAGAAGGCCCCGAAAGGGGCCTTTTTCATAGGTAAATTGGACTTCTAGCTGTTCCAAGAGATTCCAAGCTATCCCATACAATCTCACGTTTTTGTGGGGGTAGGTAAGGGGTACAGCGTGCCACGGAAGGCAAGAGAACTTTCTCCGCTCGAAGTTCGCCGGTTGAGCCGGCCAGGACGGTGGAGCGTCGGTGGGGTCGACGGCTTGGCCCTGCAGGTGACGGATACGGGCGCGCGGAGTTGGGTTCTGCGCCTCACCGTGGGGGGCCGGCAGCGAGAGATGGGACTCGGCAACTTCCCTTCCGTGTCCCTGGCCGACGCGCGTGAAGGGGCGCGTAGCCACCGTGCCAAGGTGGAAGAGGGCGCTGACCCAATTGCCGCGCGCCGCGCGGCCCGGAGTGCAGCAGCCGCCGAGCGCGACTCGCAGCAGACCTTTTCGAGCGTCGCTGCGCAGTACATCGCCCAACACAGGCATTCGTGGAAGAACGAGAAGCACGCTGCGCAGTGGACCTCGACCCTGCGAACCTACGCCGATCCGGTCGTCGGGTCGCTGCTGGTGCGCGACATCACCACCGCGCACGTGATCAAGGTCCTGGAGCCGATCTGGGCATCGAAGACCGAGACGGCGTCGCGCATTCGATCGAGGATGGAACTGGTGCTCGACTTTGCGGCAGCGCGCGGCCTGCGAGAAGGGCCCAACCCAGCCCGCTGGCGCGGCAACCTGGATGCCGCGCTGCCGAAGCCCTCCAGGGTGACGATGGTGCAGCACCACCCAGCGCTGGCGGTCAATGCCATTGCAGCGTTCATGGCACGCCTGACGATGCAGGCGGGCATGGGTGCCAGGGCTCTGGAGTTCGCAATTCTCACGGCTGCCCGCTCGGGGGAGGTCCGCGGCGCGACCTGGGCCGAACTGGAGCTGTCGCAAGCGACCTGGACGGTGCCGGCGAAACGAATGAAGTCCGGCCGCGAGCATCGCGTCCCGCTGTCCAAGCCCGCACTTCGCCTTCTTCGTTCGCTGCCGCAAGGCGAGCCGGGCGATCTCGTGTTTCCGGGCATGCGCGGCCCACTGTCCGACATGAGCCTGACGGCCGTGCTGCGACGGATGAACGTCGATGTCACTGCGCACGGATTTCGCAGCACCTTTCGCGACTGGGTGTCGGAATACACCAGCCATTCAAGCGAGGTCGCCGAGATGGCGCTGGCGCATGCGGTGGGCGACAAGGTGGAGGCGGCCTATCGGCGCGGAGATCTCTACGAGAAGCGCGCCCTACTGATGAGCGACTGGGCAGATTTCCTCATCGTCAAGAAGTCACGCTCCAAGGCATCGAACGCCACAAAGGTCGTTGCCATGGAGCGACCCACGGACTCACCTGATTAACAGTCCCTGGGGATGAGATCTCCTGGGATCTCCTGGGACTACCGTGCGCCGAAAGCTCCTTTACAGATCAACGCTCGGGTACGCAAGAACGTCACCCCCGGCCCGGAGTTCGTCTGGGGCAAACTCGAGCAGAAGAGCGGCCATCGACTACCGGCCGCAGTTGTCAACAGAGGTGGCGTTCGGAGTGCGGCAATCTGTCAGCAATGTGCATTAATGAATCCCGGTGACACCGCCACGCCAACGTGCAATGCTGCGAGGCACGGGCCCGCCTGATGGCGTCACGGGTCGTAGAGACAAACGAATGAGGCCAAGGTCGATGAAGCCCATCGCACTTCTACCCCTGTTGGCGCTGCTCGCGGCCGGATGCGGATCGGTGCAGCCTCACCTTGTGCCGATGCCTGCGGTGCTGAAGGACCCGCGAATAGACACCGCAGCGCAGATTCCGCAGATGCTGCGCAACACCACTCAGCCCATCTTTTATGCCACGACCCGCGCGCCGTCGGCCAAGGGCCACTACGGCAACGCCGAAGGCGGCGGTGTGACGCTTGGCGTGGCCCGAGTGCGTCTGGGAGAGCCGGGGATGAGTTGGGACGAACTCATGGCCTCCAACCGCACCAGCAGCGTTGATGATCTGCGACCGGGTGCGGTGGAGTCGGTCGAGGAGTTCGGCCATCCCCGTCGTGACGGCGATCTCGACGAAGCGGAGCGGCGCTTCGTCGAGGCCATGGATGCACAGATCGCGAAGACGACGAACCGCGAGCTGATCGTCTATGTGCACGGCTACCGCGTCGCCTTCGACGAGGTGGCAGTGCAGATGGGCTCGTTCTCGAACTACCTCGGACAGGGCGCGACGGTGACCTTCCAATGGCCTACCGGGATGATGTTTTGGAACTACCTCACCGATTGCCCGCGCGCCGAGCGCTACATCCCGGACATCGCGCGGCTTCTCGTTGTAGCGAGCCGCACCAAGGCCGAATACATCAACGTGATGGCTTACAGCTGCGGTTCGCCGCTTCTCGCCGCGGCGCTGGCGGATCTACGCGAGCGCGAGCCGCAGCTCGGCCACGAGGACCTGCAGCGCAAGTACCGCCTGGGCAATGTGATCTTCGCCGCCTCTGACGTTGACCTGAAAACCTTTGCCCGCGAGTTTGTGACGCCGGCACTGGAGCTGTCGAAACAGGTCGTGATCTACTTTTCGCAAGCGGACCGCGCACTCGGCTTCTCGACGCTGATCGCCGGCGCCTCGCGGCTGGGCAAGCCGGACATCGCGGACCTCTCCATCGATGAACTGCAGCGCCTGGACAACCCGCGCCTGGTGGCAGTGGACGTCACGCAGGTGCGCGGCGCCCACGAGATGGGTGGCATGAAAGGCCACGGCTACTGGTATGCCAACGAGGTGATTTCCTCGGACGTGGCGCTGTCGCTGCGCTACCCAATTCCGCCTGCCAGGCGCTGCCTCGTCAACGAGCCACCGGGTTCGCGGGTGTGGCGCATTCCCGAGGGCTATGTCGACTGCGTGACGACGCGGCTGCTCGACACGTTCCCAGAGCTGCGCAGCCGCGCCGCCACGCCGCGGTGAAGCCTAAATGCGCGCCCCATTTGCTTTAGCCCTGACGGTCAGCCCGATGATTAGGCGCCCAGAAGACGTGAGGCAACCCGCGGACATGCTTTAGAACACGCTGCGCTTCGATGCTGCCGCCGGCCTGACCGCAGCGGCCGTGGTGTTGCGGAAGGCCATGGCCTACGCGACCGTGGCCGGGTTGCCCGCTGCCGTCGGCCCGTACACCGCCTTCATCCCAATGCTGGTGTATGCGCTGCTCGGATCGTCGCGTGTGCTCAGCGTCAGTTCCACCGCCACGCTGGCGATCTTGACGGGCACGCAGCTCGGGCTGGCGGTACCGGATGGCGACCCCGGTAAATTTCTCACGGCGACGGCGACGCTGGCTGCGCTGGTCGGCGCGATGCTGCTGGTGGCGCGACTGCTGCGCCTGAGCTTCGTGGCCAACTTCATTTCCACGCCGGTCCTGACAGGCTTCAAGGCCGACATCGGCCTGGTGATCGTGCTCGACCACGTGCCCAAGCTCCTCGGCATCCACATCACCAAGCAGGGCTTCTTCCCCGACGTGCTCAGCGTCGTGCAACACATCCCCGCCGCGTCGCTGTTGACGCTTGGCGTGGCGGTGGCGACCTTCGCGGTGTTGATCGTCATGGAGCGAAAGTGGCCGCATTCGCCGGGCCAACTGGTCGCGGTGGGTGCCAGTGCCGGGCGCGCTGGGCATTGCGCTGATGAGCTTCACCGAAACGATCGCAGCGGGTCGCGCAGTTGCGCTGCCGACCGAGCCGCCGATCAATGCGAATAGGGAACTCGTCGCCCCCGGGGCGGCCAACCTGGCCGGTGCGCTGCTGGGCGCGATGCCCGCCGGCGGCGGCACCTCGCAGACGACCGTGGTGCGCTCCGTCGGTGGCCAGTCGCAAAGGGCATCGCTGGTCACCGCCGGCGCCGCGGTGGCGACCATGCTGGTGCTCGCGCCGTTGCTAGGCCTGATGCCGAATGGCACGCTCGCCGCTGTCGTCATCGTCTACTCGGTCGGGTTGATCCAGCCGGCGGAATTCCGCGCGATCCGCAGCGTGCGCCTGATGGAGCTTCGCTGGGCTGTGATCGCCTGCTTGGGGTGCCGGTGTTCGGCACGCTCAAGGGCATCGTGGTGGCCATCATCGTGTCGATGGTTGGACTGGCAAGCCTGACCGCCACCCCGCACGTGTCGGTCATCGGCCGCAAGCGCGCCGCCGACGTGCTGCGGCCGTTGTCGAGTGAGCATCCCGACGACGAGACCTTCGAGGGCCTGTTGATCGTGCGGCCAGAGGGGCGCCTGTTCTTCGTCAATGCCCAGACCGTGGCCGAACACATCGACGCCTTCGTCCCGCAGTACCACCCCGGCGTTCTGGTGCTGGAAATGAGCCGGGTGCCCGACATCGAATATTCGGCCTTGCAGGCACTGATGCAGGGTGAGAAGCGAGCGGCCGATCGTGGCATCGCCGTTTGGCTGGCCGGCTTGAACCAGGGTGTGCAAGAGGTGGTGCGCCATGCGGGGCTCGAGCTGCGACTGGGGCGCGAGCGCATGTTCTTCAGTGCACGCCTGGCGAGCGAACGCTACCAGGCGCTGCAGGCGGCCGGGACGACACCGGCGGCAGGAGCGGGCCTATCGGCGGCCCCGGCGCCGGTTCTGAAGGTGCAGGGCGCGGCCGGTGATGAGCCGCAACCGAAGTGAATCTAGCTAGAGTGGTGTCTCGACGGCAGGAAGGCGAGGCACCACACGCCCAGCCATCGCCAGGCGCTGACACCTGGCTCTTGCCTGTAGTGGCGCAGACCCTCGGTGGTCGTCTCGCTCCACACGAGCGCCGGTTTCCCATCGGCGCCAGCAAGGTGCCGCACTTGCCAAGTCGCGTGATCGAGACCAGCTTTCCACGCTGCTGACCAGCGCTGCGGCCAGGGTCTCTCTTTTGCAGACCACACCGATCTCCATATTCAGCTGGGTGGAGGGGGGATCTAGGTTCAACGAACCGAGGGTAGCCTAGCGGCAAGCGGACGCCCACAGACATTGCCCGCATGCAGCGCAAGCCAGTGCGGCGCAGCAGGCCTCAGCCTTTGCGGCCAGCGATGCGGATGCCGGCGTACTGTGTTGTCAGCTCATGGTGCCACTGGCGCCCACCCGGCACTGGGATCGAAGGTCGTCATCCTGGCGCCGAGGGCGGTCGAATTCTTGCCGAGATCCTTCTCGAAGACCTTGCCGTTCTGATTGACGATGAAGCTCATGACACCGCCAAGCCCGTAGTCGGCAGGGTAGGCGACCATCGCGAAGCCGGCGATCATGCGGCCGTTGATCAGGTAGTTGTAGGCGCCACCAGCTGCGTGCTTGCCCTGCCGGGTCAGGATGCGGAAGTGATAGCCGCGATACGCGTCGCCCGCCTTGTGGCCTTCGAGGTAGGGGGCGCTCTCGGCGATCAGCGGGCCGAACGGGCTCATCGCTTCGCCTTCGGCGGTGTCTGCGGGCCAGTACAGCCCGTCCTGATTGCCTGGCGAACTGGCCAGCCTGCGGGCGTATTGCAGTACACCGTCGCCGTCGCGGTCGCGCGCGGCATAGGCGTGCTGCGCGTCAATGTAGGCGCGCAGCACCTGCAACGCACTGCGTTCGTTGGCGCCGACGCGGCGGTTGATGATTTCGTCTTCGCCCAGCTCGCTGGCAAAGCGCCAGCGATCGCCGGTGCGCACGATCGGGATGGGCACGGGCCAGGCCTCGGCGCCGATCAACAGCACCCGGCGGTCGGGGCTCGGTTCGCGCAGCACGTGCATCGTCTGCATGGCGGCGAAGATCTTGGCGCGGGTGGCGCTGGACGCCGCGCGGTCCTGCTGGATGACCAGCGCCTTGTACTGCTCGCCGAAGATCTCGATCATCGCCTCATCGCTGTTGGCCTGGAATGCGGCCATCAGCGCGGCGACCGCCGCTTGCGGCGAGGCGAAGGTTTGTTGCGGGGCGGCCGTTGCGGCGAGCGGCAAGGCCAGCGTGAATGCCAGCATAAGGCGACCCAGCCAGGGCCGCAGATGGATGATGTTCATGACGGAGGTCTCGGGTTGTATCGAAGGGGAAGGGTGCATTGCCAGGCTCCTGCCGTCAGCGACGCCCGCCACCGCCACGTCCACCCCCGCCGCCGCGGCCCCCACCGGCACGTCCACCGCCACCACTCGGCATCTGACGGGCACCACCGCCGCTTGGCATCGGACGAGCACCGCCGCCAGACATCGAATTGCGGCTCGATGCACCACGCGAGCTGTCCATCTGTGTCTGCCGTCCCGAGCCGTAGCCGCCGAAAGCGTTGTCGCCGCCGCGGTTGCCGCCAGCGCTCGCGCCACCAAAACCGCCGGACGGTTGCGTCGACGGCCTGGGGGCACCACCTCCGGCACCGCCGCCGCCTGCCATACCGCCCCTGGGTTGAGCCGATGGCCGGCCAGCCCCCGCGCCACCCCCCGCAGAGCCAATGCCGCCGCCGCCTCCGGCCCGACCACCCCTGGTACGCGCGTCGCCGACGCGCTGCGACGCCGCGGGCTTGCCGATCGAGCTGCCCACCTGCCCGGGCTGCTTGTTCGGCTTCCACGCGGTATTGCCGCCGCCGGCCGGCCGCTGCGCCGCCCCGGGGCGATCGCGGTCGACGTTGATGTTGGTGTTGCGGTCGATGTTGATGTTGGCATCACCGCCGTAGTGCGACGCGTAGCGCCCGCCGTTCCAGGCCGCGCCAATGGCCGCGCCCCAGATCACCCCCGTGGCCAGCGCGGCGCCTGGCGCATAGGGGTAGTAGTACGACGGGTACGGCGCCGGGTAGTAGCCGTAGACCGGCGCCACGCCGACGGTGACCACCGTGCTCGGCGTGTACTGCGGCACATAGATCACCTCGGGATTGGCTGGCTCGATGAGGATGATCTCCTTCTCGGCCTTGACCACCTGCTTGTCGTCGGACTTAAGGTTGCCGGCGGCCTGCGCGCGGCGGCGGAAGCTCTGTATGTCTTCCAGTACGGCGCCCTGGTCGGCCACCACCGCCTCGCCCAGCGCACTGGTCCAGTCGAGGTCGTTGCTCATCATCTTCACCACCTCGGGGTAGTTCAGCAGCGACTTGACCGAGTCGTCCCACTTGTCTTCGATCGGCAGCTTGGGGTCGGTCTTGCGCTTGTCGAGGAAGCGATCGGCCTGCACCAGCTCCAGCGGGTTGGTCGATGCCGGCAGGATGATCGCCACCAGGTCGTCGGGGTACAGAGCGATGCGACCGACGAGCGTGTCGACGTCGTCGGCGCTCGATGGTGGCGGCGCCGCGCCCGTAGGTGGCGCCGGTGCCTGTGCCGGGGCCGGCATGGCAAAGGCAAGTGCCGTGAGGGCCAGCAGCAGAAGCGGCCACAGGGACCGGCGGCGGTCGGTGGCGGCCTTCGCGATAGGGCGTTCGGTCACGTTGCGTTCCCTCGGGTGTGTGGTTCGGGCGTCGTCATGCCGGCGCCGCTGCGACGATCTGCAAGGTCTGGCCGGCAATCACCGCCTGAATCGGCCTGGTACAGATTATTCGTTGTCCACGTCTTTGACACTTGACGTGTTGGGACATTGATTTGCCTTTTCGGGACATCCGTCCAGCTGACGCAGCCGGCCACACCGCGCAGTCCTCGTGGCAGCGTTGCCACGAGTCGGTGAATGCGATCGCCCATGAGCGAACTCTTGTTCAGGCCATGCCTGAGTGGTCGTAGGATTCGCTCAAACAATTTGGGCCTGACCAGCGCTCGTTCGCTTGGCATGGCTCGGTTGAGATAACGATGTACCGACTCTGCCAAAGCAGCCCTCCATACCGGAGTCCGCGCGCCGCGCACCACGGCCGCACGGTACTTGGCATCAAGAGCCGCAGCGGCGGCGGGTTCCTGTGCAGGGCGTGCGGCCATGAGACATCTGTTCACCTCAGCCTTTGCCGTGTCGCTGGCGCTGCTGGCGTGCACCTTGGCCCGTGCGCAGCAGCTTGGCACGACGTTGTCGGATGCACTGGTGCGCGACAGCGAGGTGACCCTGCACCTGCGCAACTACTACTTTGACCGGCTGAACCCGGGCGGCGTGACCAACGCCGCCTGGGCCCTCGGTGGGTGGGTCGGTTACCGCTCGGGCTGGATCGGCGATGCGCTGCGCTTCGGCGTTGTCGGCTATACCTCGCAGCGCTTGTGGGGCCCGCTCGACAAGCAGGGTTCGGACCTGCTGGCGCCCGAACAGCAAGGCTACTCCGCGATCGGTGAGGCCTACGTCTCGCTGAAGCTGTGGGACCAAGTGCTGACGGGTGGGCGCTTTCAGGTCAATCAACCTGAGATCAATGCCAACGACAACCGCATGACGCCGATCACCTATTCGGGCGGCAACCTGGCGGGAGAAGTGACTGGCGTCAAGTACTTTGCTTCCTACCTGAATGCGACCAAGCCGAAGACGGACGATCGGTTCATCAACTTTGTTGCTGCGGCCGACATCGCCAGCCCGGCCAGTGAGCCCATGATGCTGCTCGGACTTGCGGGCGAGCCGCAGAAGGATTTGTCTTGGCGGCTGTCGAGCTATTACGTGCCCAACGTGTTGAGTTCCACCTACGCCGATACATCCTGGCTCACGCCGCTGTCCGCGACGTTCAAGCTGCGGCTCGGTGCGCAGGCAATGGTGCAGACGAGCGTCGGCGACAACCTGCTCACTGGCCAAGCCTTTTCCACATGGTCGGGCGGCTTGAAGGCGAACCTGTTGAGCGGTGGCGCGACGCTGTCGCTAGCCTATCAGCAGACCGGCAGCGGATCCGCGTACCAGACGCCGTATTCAGGCTGGGCCGGCTACACCTACATGATCGTGAAGAGCTTCAACGAGGCCGGCATGAAGGCCTGGCTGCTGGGTGCGACGTATGACTTCGCGGGCCTGGACGTGCAGGGGCTGGTGCTGAATGGGGCCATCGTGCACGGCTGGGACGCGATCGATGCGTCGACCGGCGCCGCACAGTCCAACTGGACCGAGTACGACCTGACGCTCGACTACCGCTTCAAGGAGGCTCAGTGGCCCGAATGGGCGCGGCCCATTTGGATTCGCGGCCGTGCGGCCTATGTCGATATGGGTGCCGATGGCAACATCCAGGACTACCGCATCATCCTGAACTATGAGTGGAACTTCTAGCCCCTTCACGGCGGCGACGCGACCAATCCACTTGCCGCGGATGGTGCGGCTTCGCGTCAGGCCACTGGCATGCTGCTGCCCTGTCTCCTGACGCTGCGATCGAACCGAGGCACAAACCGGAGTCCCATATGGTCAGCTTCGACATCACCCTGCGCGATGGGCGCGCCGTGCACATCCGCGCGGTGAGTCCGGTCGACGAGGCGGAATTGCTGCAGGGCTTCGAGCGAATGAGCAAGGACGCCCGCTACATGCGCTTCATGCATGTAGTTCGCGAGCCCAATCTTGAGCGTGTGCGCCAAGTGCTCGCCTCGTTTCCAGAGGATGGGGTCGGGATTGTGGCGACGGTCCCCGCGGCCGATGGCATCGACGTGGTCGGCAGCGCCATTGCGGTATTCGGCAGCGACCGGACAAGCTGCGAGTTCGCGACCACCGTTGCATCGTCATTCGGCGGCGCAGGACTGGGCACCACACTGATGACTGCCCTCATCGCCGAAACAACACGCCGCGGACTGAAGCAAATGGAAGGCTTCGTGCTCGCCCAGAACCAACCGATGCTGCGCCTTGCCAGGCGCCTCGGGTTCAGCGTGGAGGCCGAACCCGGCGACGCGTCCGTGCGCATTTGCCGACTGGGGTTGGAGTCGCGGTCAGGAGATTGACGAGGTGTTCACAGCTGCCCACGAAACCGGCCGTTCGTGGGTTGTTGGTCCGTCGGTGAAGGGGCCTCGCCATCCCCTGCCAATCCCTCCACCGGATGGGCCAGCAGATAGTTGTTGACGGCGACACCGATCGTGGGAAAGAAGGCTCCTTCGCCAAGCCGCGCGAAAAGCCCGAAGCGCTTCAACTTGTCCTTGACCGGATCTTTCATCTCGGCGAAGCACAACTCGATGCCCGCCGCGTGCAAGGTCTCGTCGAGTTCGGCCAGCATGTCGGCGGAAGTCACGTCCACGCTGGTGACCGGTTCAGCCGTGACGACCAGCCAGCGCACGGGCGTGGGCGATGTGGCTACTGCGTCCAACACCCTGTCATGGAACAGCTCGGCGTTGGCGAAGAACAGGGGCGCATCCCAGCGAAACAGCACCAGGCCGGGTATCAGGCGCGCGCCGGGATAACGCTTGATGTCGTGGTAGCCCCTGATGCCGTCGGCGCGCCCCAGGACCGTGGAATACGGGCGCCAGCCATCCCACAGGAATTCGATGACGGCCAGCACGATGGCCAGCACGATGCCCTGGATCGCGCCGAACACGGCCACGCCGACCGTGCAGGCGATCGAGAGCCAGAACTCCCAACGCTGGATGCGATAAATCCGTCGCAGGTCGGCGACCTCGATCAGGCCGATGGCCGATGCGATGACGACCGCCGCCAGTGCGCTGGTGGGAAGGTTGCGCATCAGGTCCGGCGCCACCACCAGCAGCAGGGCCACTGCAAGCGCGCCGATGACGCCGGTCGCTTGAGTTCTGGCGCCTGCGGCCTCGGCCACAGGCGTGCGCGACGAACTGCTGCTGATCGGAAAGCCCTGAAAGAATCCGGCGGCCAGGTTGGCGACGCCCAGGCCCACCATCTCCTGGTTCGGGTCGACATAGGTGCGCGTGCGCGCCGCATAGACACGCGACAGCACGCTGGTGTCGGCGAACGACACGATGGCGACGGCGCAGCCGCCGACCAGCACAGGAACGATGTCGGCGGTGGTGATCCACGGGATGGCGAATGCAGGCAGACCTTGTGGCAGGGAGCCGAGGACCGACACGCCGGCGCCTGCTGCAAGGTCCAGCGCACCGACGACGACGGTCGCTCCCACCACGGCGATCAGGATGCCCGGCAAGCGCTTGTGGCCCTTGAGCAGCAGGATCACCGCCAGGGTGCCTGCGCCGACCACGAACGCGGCCGCGTTGGTCTTGCCATCCATCACCAGTGTGGCGATAGCCCACAGGTCTGTCAGCGGTCCGTGGCTTTCGATCGAAAACCCGAAGAGTTTGGGCAGTTGGCTGATCAACACCGTCAGGGCGATGCCATTCATGTAGCCGTATCGGATCGGCTTGGAAAGAAGCTCGGTGACGAAACCCAGGCGCGCAACGCCCGCCACAATGCAGACCATTCCAGATACCACCGCCATCGCGCCAGCGAGGGCAACCGCGCGCAGCGGGTCGCCGCCCGACAGTGGCACGACCACCGCCAGGATGACAGCGGCCAGCGAGGAGTCCGGTCCCAACACCAGGATCCGGCTCGGCCCAAAAAAGGCGTAAGCGAGCAGCGGAACGATGGTCGCGTACAGGCCATAGATGCCGGGAAGGCCCGATGCCACCGCATAGGCGATGCCAACCGGCACCAGCATCGTGGTCAGCACCAGTCCAGCCACGATGTCATGCCGCAACCAGGCCCATCGGTACTCGCGCAGCGTGCGCAGCCCCGGCAGCCAGCGACTCAAGACGGTCTGATCGGCAGCCTGCGCGCGGCGCGCAATCCGGCCTGGTTCCGGCAAGGGGGGCGGCAAATCCGAAGATCGATTCACTCGGGCAGCGTTCGCATGAGGTCAGTCGACGCGGGGCGGTGCTGGCCGTCTCGCGGCATCAGTAGCGTTGCGCGATGGTCCTGACCGGACGGTCCGGCTCGACATAGTCACCGGCCTTCTGCCGCTTCGGCAACGCGATCTTCTCGCGCGGCAACTCCTTGTAGGGCACCTTGTTCAGAATGTCGCTGATGATGTTCAGGCGCACGTTCTTCTTGCGGTCGGACGGCGCCACGAACCAGGGCGCGAACTCGGTGTCGGTTGCAGCGAACATGGCGTCGCGGGCGCGCGAATAGTCGTACCAGCGGTTGTACGACTTCAGGTCCATCGGCGACAGTTTCCAGAGCTTGCGCCCGTCCTCGAAGCGCGATTTGAGGCGCCGCGTCTGTTCTTCCGGGCTGACCTCGAGCCAGTACTTCAGCAGGATTACGCCGGAGTCGACGATGGCCTTTTCCACCCCCGGCGTGACCCTGAGGAAGTCGTCGGTCTGCTTCGGTGTGCAGAAGCCCAGCACGCGCTCGACGCCGGCGCGGTTGTACCAACTGCGATCGAAGATCACGACTTCGCCGGCCGCGGGCAGATACGGCAAGTAGCGCTGCACGTACATCTGGCTCTTCTCGCGCTCGGTAGGCGCGGACAGTGCTACCACACGAAAGACCCGTGGGCTGACACGTTCGGTAAGGGCCTTGATCGTGCCACCCTTGCCGGCGCCATCGCGTCCCTCGAAGATGATGCACACCTTCAGCCCCTTGTGCAGCACCCACTCCTGCAGCTTCACCAATTCGACATGCAGCTTCTCCAGCGCCTTGGCGTATTCCTTCGTTGACAGCGCACCGCCGGGGCCCGCCTGTGTAGGCGCGACGCCGGGGCCTTGTTCGACGGCAGGGACGACTTGAGCACTGTGCGCTGCCGGCGATGCTTTTCCTTTCTTACTCATGATTCGATCTCTCCTGGGTTGTCGTTTCTGGCGCGCGGGAGCATCGCCGAATGCGCCGCCGAGCGCAAGATGCCAGCAGCCGCCCCTCGCGAAGTTGTGTTCGCCAAGCACGTCCCTTCGTGCACCGGCATTCCAGATAGCGTACGTGGTTCACGTCCTTTAGACTTGACGAACCGGGATATTGACTTGCCTAGTCGGGACACTGTTACGTCGCGCTCTGCGACCGCTACCAGCGGATCAACCGGCTGTGCTCTAGCTGCGTGCTATTTCGGCCCGCTGCGACCTGAGTTGCCGCGCCGCGATGCTGAACTGTTGCCGATGCCAGCGCGAGAACGCGCTCAACGCCGAGAAGCCGAGCAGCGCCGACACTTCGGTCAGCGAGCGCACATCGTCCTTCAGATAGCGCGCGAAGAGGTCGCGCCGCAGGTCGTTGACGAGCGCGCTGAACGAGGTTTGCTCGTCGGCCAGCCGGCGCGCAACCGTGCGCCGGTCCACGCCCAGGTGCTGGGCCACCACCTCGACGCGGCAGAGGCCACGTGGCAGCAGCAGCACCACAAGCTGGCGCACGCGATCGCTCATTCGCGAGCTAGTGTCCAGGCTCTGCCCGAGCAGCCGCTGGGCATAGCGCGCCATCACCGGGTCGGCGCCGGGATTCGGTACGTCGAGGTCGGCCGCGTTGCAGACGATGCCGCTGAATTGGTGGCCAAACTCCACCGCGCGGCCGAAGATGCGCTTGTGCACGCTTAAGGTGGTTGGCTTGGCATGCGTGAAGCACACCAGGCGCGGCTGCCAGTTCGCGCCCATGAATATCTGCAGCGTGCGGAAGGTGACACCGACCGCCAACTCGATGGACTGGCGCAGCGAGGCCCGTCCTTCAACCGTCAGATCCAGGCGCACGACCACCAGGTTGCTGTGCTGCTCGACACCGATCGTCAGCGCCTCGTTGTGCACATGGAGATGGTGCATCACCGCCTCCAACGCATCGCGCAGCGTCGGCTCGTCGCGCACCAGCAGACCCAGCGGACCCAGGTTCGACAGGCGCCGCGATTCCGCCAGACGCAGCCCGAACGCGGGTTCCTTCCCACGCTGCGCGGCCAGTTCCAACACGTGGACGATGGCGCGCGCAGGCACCTTTAGGTCCGGTTCGTCAAGGCAGCGCTGCGGCAGGCCGGCATCGACCAGCAGCGCGCGCGCATCCAGGCCGCACGAGGCTGCCGTGTCGGCGAAGGAGGTCAGAGCGGCGCTGCGGGCGAGGGCGGTCATCGGGCGGAAGCGACCAGAACTTGAGCTGGCGTGGCGCGTCGTGCTTTGCGCGTTAAACGCGCCCGCGAATGGCGGTCAGGTCGACCGGGCCGCCCAGACGGTCGCCATAGCGCGAGCGCAGGCAGCATCGTCTCCTGCTCGCCGAGCGCGACCACCGCCTTGTCGCGCACCGAGTAGTGCATCATCGCAGCGATCGCAGCTCGTCGAATGCGCGCGGGCTCTGCGTGCCGCAAACCAGCGTGTCTTTCTTCAGCACGCGCTCGATCACGCCGGGTCGAGGATCGATACCTTGCAGATGGACGCAAGCTGTGCGATCTCTCGGTCAATCTCGTCGAAGTGCTTCGTCCATCGCGCCTGGCGATTGCCGCGCAGTTCGTCGGGGTTGGGGTCGACGCTGTCGTCTTCGTCGGTCATGGCAGGGCTCCTCACGCAGGATCGATCTGCGGTCGCCTGGATGATAGTCAACCGCCCAGCGCGATGACGATGGCCTCGACCGCCAGGCCTAGCAGCACCATGACCAGGCCCGCACGCCACGGCCGCAGTCCAGCGTAGCGGCCCCAGGCATAGCCGCAAAGAAACAGCATCGCGATCGCAATGGCGGCCGAGACACGCTTGGCGACGCCAGGGTCGGCAATGAAGACGAATGGCAGCACGACCGGGAGGGTCGACGTGAAAACAAGCAGGAAGACGCCAACCGCGCCGCGCAGGTCGAGCTTCGCTATCCCCACCCCCCGAGACGCAGGTGCAGGCTGGGCAACGATCCACTGTCGCACGCGTTCGAGGTCGGCCACGGCCATGGCCCGGGAGAGTCCACCGAGCTCGTCGCCGATCAGGCGATGGGCCTGCTCTGGCCGGGCGGCGCCGCGCACAGCGCGCACCATCCTGGCATTGCGGCCGCGTGCGACGATGTTGCGCAGCACGTACATCACGCCATCGACGAAACCCCAGGCGATGTTGCAGCCGATCGCCGCCACCAGCATGCTGCGCACCTCTTCGCGCCCGCTGTCCACCACGCTCAGCGTGCCGGTGAAGGTAAGCACCATGAACAGGCCGAACATGACCTCCGAGATGCGGTCGATAGGGTCGAGCACACGGGTGCTGCCGCCGCTGGCGATGTCGTCTTTCATGCTTGCGGTCCTGCCATCCGTGAGGTGAGCTTCATTCAGAGTGTCGCGGCGCCTCAGCCGCTGGGCACCTTGTCCTACTTCTTAGCAGAAGGCACCTGTTGCTTCGCACTCTCGGCTGTTTCCAGCGCCTGCGTCATCAGCTTGTAGGCGGCGTAATACTTGAAGATGTTGCGCACGTAGGTCGTGGTCTCGATGCCGATCTTCTCCGCCGTGACGATCTCGACGTTGTTGAACCACTTGTCCGGATCGAGCCCGCGTTTGACAGCCTCCTTGCGCATTTTTGAGACATTGCCAGGCCCGCAGTTGTAGCTGGCGAACGCGAACAGCGTGCGGTTCTGTTCATCGAACTTCGCGTCCTTGAAGTACCGGGTCATCAGCTGGTCCATGTACTTGACGCCGGCATGGATGTTCGGCTCGACCTGATGGATATCGCCCACCTTGAGTTCCGCGCCGGTGGCGGGCATGACCTGCATCACTCCGATGGCGCCGACATGGCTCTTGGCCTCCTGGTTGAGCGTCGACTCCTGGTAGCCCTGGGCGGCCAGCATGAGGTAGTCGAAGTTGTACTGCTGGCCGTACTTCTTGAAGCTGTCGATCAGCGCCGTGAAGCGCTTGCGGTCCTCCGAGGCTGTCGAGTTCTTCAGCGCCTTGATGCTGGCCATGTACTTCCGCTGCAGCGCCGAGACGCCGCCCGCCTTGGCGTAGTACGCATAGAACTCGGTCAACTCGGCCGCGAGCTTCGGGCTGTCCTTGCGGATCGCCCAGCCCATCTTCGTCTTCGGCCGCAGCACGATGTCCTCGCGAACTTTCACCTTGGGCAGCACCTGCGCCCACATCTTGGCCTTCCAGTCGTCGACCACGATCGCCTGCAGCAGCCCGGCGTTGAGCATCTCGAGCAGGTCCTCGTCTTCGAGCGCGTTTGGCAAGTAGACGAGCTTGGCTTCGGGCTTGCCTGCCTGCTTGAAGCGCTCGTTCAATGCCTTCATGCTCAGCGTCTGGCTCGAGACCTCGCGCAGGTGCACGGTCTTGCCCGAAAGGTCGTCGATCGAGGCGATGGCCGGCGAGGCCGGGCCGGTCACCAGCACCTCGACGCTGACAGCCTTTTCGTCAGGGGCGACGAAATCGACCGACTTCAGCAGCTGGTCGAGTACCTTGATGTTGCCGACGGCGACATCGGCGCGCCCTTCCAGAAGATCGGCCAACATCTCGTCGCGCGTGGCCACGACGATGTACGCGGTCAGCGGGCGCTTGCCGAGCTGTGCCGCGTACTTCTTGTTCACCCAGATTTCGAACTGGCGGATCAGGTCGGCCGAAATGCCGCGCTCGCGGCCCTTGTCGATGAAGTACAGCGAGCGGCTGTAGGGCACATAGAACCTGATCTGGTGGCGTTCCAGCATGCCGTCGAAGTCGCCCTTCCAGGCCTTCGTCGCGAGGTCGAGGCTGCGCTGATCGGCCTTGGCAGCGGCTGCCGGAACAGAGGCGGCCTGCGCCGCAGGCTTTGCGGCCGGGGTCTGCGCGCGCGCCCCGATGGCAAGCACGAGCGCCAGAAGAGCCGGGGCGAGCAGAAAGACAGGTCGTTTCATCGCGGGCTACTTCGCAGGTGTCGTGCTGTTGCCAATGTATCGGAAAAGGCCGCCCGCGACCCCCGCGTGCAATGCGGGGCAAACCATGTGGAGGACCTGGATCCGGCGCGTGGTGTTCGGGTGCTCGGCACGTCCCGAAATGGAAAATCAATGTCCCGAAGTGTCAAGTAGAAATCGGTCCGACCGCAAAAAATGCACACCACTGAATGACAACGACAAGGCCACAACGGCCGACCCGCTGACCCAACCGACACCGAAAGGACCCCATCATGCAATTCCTCGACGACTCCCTGCTCCCCGAAAACCAGCAACCCCTGGTGATCCAGGTCGCCCCCTACGGCCCCGAATTCCTGCCCGGCGATTCCGACGACATCCCGGTGACGATGGAAGAACAGGTGCAAAAGGCCGTGGACTGCTACAACGCCGGCGCCACCGTGCTGCACGTGCATTGCCGCGAAGCCGACGGCAAGGGCAGCAAGCGCATGTCGATGTTCAACGAACTGCTCGATCGCCTGCGCGACGCGGTGCCGAAGATGGTGCTGCAGGTCGGCGGCTCGATCTCGTTCGCCCCCGAAGGCGACGGCGCCGATGCCAAGTGGTTGAACGACGACACGCGCCACATGCTGGCCGACCTGCAACCCAAGCCCGACCAGGTGACGATTGCGATCAACACCAACCAGATGAACATCACCGAGCTGATGAGCGCCGACGACGTCGCCGGCACCTCGCTCGCCCACCCGGCCTACCAGGAAGCGTACCGCGAGATGACGATTCCGGCCGGCCCGGCCTTCGTCGAGGAGCACCTGAAGCGCCTGCAGGCCGCCGGCATCCAGCCGCACTTCATGCTCGGCGACATCGGCCAACTCGAGACCGTCGAGCGCCTGATCCGCCGCGGCGTCTACACCGGCCCGCTGGTGCTGAACTACGTGATGATCGGTGGCGGCCAGGACGGCCCGAACCCGGTCAACACGATGGAGTTCATCCGCCGCGTGCCGTCCGGCGCCGTGCTGACCATCGAGGGCATCATGCGCACCGTGCTGCCGCTGAACACGATGGCCATCGCGATGGGCCTGCACGTGCGCGTCGGCATCGAGGACAACCTTTGGGGCCGCAAGGGCGAGCGCCTGAGCAGCGTCAAGCAGATCGAGCAGACGGTGCGCATCGCCCGTGAGCTGTATCGCGAAGTCGCCACCGGCGAGGAAGCGAAGCAGATCTACCAGATCGGCAAGCAATACAAGAGCGCCGACGAGACGCTGGCCCAGATCGGCTACGAACCCAACCGCCGTGCCGGCCAACGCGGCGCGCCGCTGCGTCTGGTGGCCTGAGCGGTTCGCCGCTTCAGCCCGAACAGCAGCATGGAGCGCTCATGAAAGCGGTGATTCCCCTGATCGAACTGAGTGCGTTGCCCGAGGGCCGCGGCCGGCGGGTCTGCAAGGCCGGGCTCGACCTGGCGCTGTTCAGGATCGGCGATGCGGTCTACGCGATCGAGGACAGTTGCCCGCACAACGGCGGCTCGCTCAGCCAGGGCAAGGTGCAGGGCAATCGTGTCAAGTGTCCGGTACACGGGCTCAGCTTCAGCCTGGAAAGTGTCTGCCCGCCAGGCCCGCCGGCGCTGCAAGCAAAGAAGTACGCCGTGCAAGTCGAAGAAGGCATGGTGATGCTGAGCCCTGACGAAACCTCACCGCAAGATCAATCGACCCCTGTGGGAAAGGAAACGCCATGAACGGAACGATGCCGCAGCAGTGCGAATGCAGGCTGTTCACAGGCTGACACGGCGAAGATCATGTCCACTGCACTTTCGATCTCGACGTGGCCAGCCCAGACAAGCCGGCTGTTCTCCGGCGCGCTGGCGTCGGTGGTGGTGGCCATGGCCGCGATCTCGCTGGCCGAGCACTACGGCGCCTCAGCGCTGTTGTTTGCTCTGCTCCTCGGCATGGCGATGAACTTCCTGTCCACCGAAGGCCGCTGCGTGCCCGGCATCCAGTTCTCCGCCAGCACGTCGCTGCGCACGGCTGAGCGTTGCACGCTGGGTGCGCAACGCCACGCTCTGCGCTGATCACGGCGCTGGGCGCAGTCGGCTTGATCGCTATGGTCGTCGGCGCGGTGGCACTGACCATCGGCTTCGGACCTCCTGGCCGGCGCGAATGCTGGGCTATCGCAACCGCTTCGGCGTCCTCACCGGCGGCGCGGTAGCGATCTGCGGGGCCTCGGCGGCGATGGCCATCGCGTCCCGTGCCCGAGCAGCCTCGTCTTCAGCCATATCGGGCTCTTCGTCCATGATATCGGGCGTATGGAGGACTTCTACCGACGCGTCCTTGATTTCACGGTTACGGATCGGGGGCGTCTTGGGCAAGATGCGAACGGCGCGGTTGACCTCGTCTTTTTGAGCCGCGACCCCAACGAACATCACCAGATAGTCCTCGTGAGCGGGCGTCCGGCGCGCATCGACTTCAACGTCGTCAACCAGATCTCGCTCAAGGCGGACTCGCTCGCCACGCTGCACGAGTTGCACGCTCGCGTCGTCGTCGAGCGGATGCCGGACATTGCGACCGTCACGCACGGGAACGCCCTGTCCGTCTACGTTCCCGACCCCGAGGAGAATCGGCTCGAGCTCTACCTCGACCTACCGTGGTATGTGTCACAGCCGACGCGCGTGCCGATCAATTTCGGGCAGGGGGACGCGGCGTTGATGGCGGCCGCGGAAGCGCATGCACGCTTGCTGCCGGGATTCGTCACGCGCGATACGTGGCGGGCCCGTATGGCCGCGCAGATGGGCGCGAGCGTCGAGAAGTTGTAGCAGCGGGGAGTAATTCGCTCGGCGCGCTGGCTGACCGATAACAGCCGGGTCGAGAATCTGAGTCTGCCGATGCGCTGGGGCGTACGAACTGGCTGTTTCGGACTTCTTACCGCCGCTTAGAACGGGTACCCCGTGGCGCTACGGAGCGACCCTGCACGAATCGTTCTTCGCAAGTCATCCAACTTCTCCTCGCATGAAATGGATAGGGGTCACGCATGCCGCGGCGGACCCACGCTGCTCATGATCGCTGGTTTCACCCGCCCAAACGCCGGATTAATTTCACTTCAGGATCGAAGCTTGTCTGCATAGCGCATTCCAGGTGATATGACCGCTTGCGGGTCTATGCGTCGACCGGGAGATCGTCGATGCAGGGAAGCGTATCGATCAGACGAAAGCCATATCGTAAGTGTTGTGCGATGCGGCCGGGTCACAACTACTGCGGCTATGGCATGCGACGCGGACGATGCAGCGTGAACTGCTCGACTCGATCCACGCCCTTGACTTCTTCCAGATGCGGTCGCAATATGTGTCATCTGACGAACATATGTGCGCTAGACGCACAAATTGAGCGAGGAGGAAGCGAGCGTGGAAGCAACAGTTACGCAGCAACGCGAGTCCGACAGCGTCCGCGCGGTCATCGCCGGACACGATCCGACCTCGCCGTTCGGTCTCTCTCGGCAGCAGCAGGATCTGGTCCGGCGGGTCGACGCAATAATCGAGAATGGAGTCGCCGAACGGGCGGAGGAGAGCGATCACGCAGGTACTTTCCCGGACGCGGACTTTGACGACCTTCATCGCGCGGGCCTGCTGCTGGCCACCTTGCCGAAGAAGGACGGAGGACTCGGCTACGGTTTCGCTGGAGACGACCCGCTGTCGTTCTTCCTCATCATCGAACGGCTCGCGCGGGCGAATCCTTCGACGGCGCACTGCTTTCAAGTGCATTGCAACGCCATGCAGATCCTGCGCGCGTTCGGTACTGATGCGCAGGTGCAGCGGTTCATCAAGCCGACGATCGAGCAGGGCATGCTCCTGGTGGGTGCAGGTTCGGAGCCGGGTGGGGGGCGGCATTCCAGCACAGCCGTTAGAGCCCCTAAGGGATGGCTGATTAATGGGGTCAAGCACTACGCCACGAACGCCACCCGTTCAGTATGGATGACCGTCCATGTCCGGTCCGCAGCCTCCGACAAAGTGGAAACCTACCTTGTCGATACTAAGAGCAAAGGGTTGGAAATCGACGCTGGGGTCTGGAATCCCGGCGGTATGCGCGCTTGCGTAAGCCCGATGCTCCGGTTCAAGGACTGCTTCGTGCCGGATGACTGCGTGCTCGGGCACCCCGAGGGCTTCTTTTCCGACCGTTGGCTCGCGAAGATCAACTTCGGCTTTACCGCGAATTACCTCGGTGCCATCCAAGGTGTTTACGACTTTGCGCTTACCTACCTGCGTGACCGTGGCCGCAAGGACACCGCCCAGTACCAGGCGCATATCGGCGAGATGAAAACGCTCCTGGATGCCACGCGACTGCTTTTCTACAAGGCCGTTGAAATGACCCGCCACGATCTAGACCGTGGCCTGCTCATGAGCAACGAGGCGAAGTGGTTCGCTGTCGACACAGCGAATCGCCTGATCAGCGTCGTCGGGCAAGTGGTCGGCAGCACCGGCTTCTTCCGTGGCCAGCCACTCGAGCGCCTGTGCCGCGACCTGCAGGTGCACACGCTTCACCGACGCCATCATGCAGGAGCAACGCTCGTAGGGCTCGCCGAACTAGGCATGCCCTATGACCTCAACAATTCCTGATCGTGTCGCGTGCACTGGCCAGCGGCCGGCGCGCAATTGACGCTTTACGTCGACCCAGCGCGGGGGTTCCCGCGTTTCCCTGGCCAAAGAGCCAGGTTCTTGGAGGAAAAAGGATGACCAAAATCAAAAGCGCGTTGCCTGTACGCATAGGCGCTTTCATCGTCGCGTTCTTCCTGGGTATCGCCACGGCCACCCTCGCCGCCGCCGCAGATCCGACATGGGATGCGCTGGTGAAGGCGGCCGAAGCCGAAGGCAAGCTCGCCATCGCCGGTCCCCCGATCCAGCCGTATCGGCTGTCGATCATGGAGTTTCAAAAGGCGTTCCCCAAGATCCAACTCGAATACACGGGTATAAACGACGCCGATTTCGAAGCGAAGCTCAAGACCGAGCGGCAGTCCGGCCTCTACCTGTGGGACCTTCGGATCGCAGGTGTTAGTACCACTGTGTTCACCCAGAGTATCCCCGCCGGCTGGTTCGACCCGATCCGGCCACTGTTCGTGATGCCCGAGGTTCTCGACGACAGCAAGTGGCTGGGGGGGTTCGAAGGTGGGTTCCTGGATAACGCCAAGAAATACGCCTATGCATTCCAGGCAGGACTCGGCGGCAACATTTACATCGACCGCGCGGTGCTGCCCGAATCGAAGGTGAAGACGCTCAAGGACTTTCTCGATCCATCGCTGAAGGGCAAGATCGCTATGGTCGATCCGCGCGCCCGCGGTGGCACTTCAGCACTCACGCTATTTATGGTAGTCGAGGGTGAGAAGGCGGCCTGTGATCTGCTGCAGCAGCAGGAACCCGTGCTAACGCGCACGCCACGGCAACTCGTGGAGTGGGCGATGAGCGGACGGTACCCCATTACCACCGGGATGAGCCCATCCGAGTATTCGGATTGGCGCAGCAAGGGTCTGGGCAAGGAAGTTAAGGAGATCTCGCTGCCTCCAAACCAACGCAACTGGACGCCAGGCTGGGGGGTGATGCTACTGGTCAACAAGGCTCCGCATCCGAATGCGGCCAAGCTATTCGCCAACTGGATGCTCACGAAGGAAGCGCAATCGGATTGGGCAAAGCGGGGCTTCGTCAACTCCCGCCGCACCGACGTACCGCCTGGGCTGCCGGCCACTGTTCTCGACGCGGAAACCTTCCGCAGCGGACTTACTTTCAACTCCGAGGCAAGCGCGCCGCTGGGTCTCAAGGCCGCGGAAATCGCACAGCGCTGCCTTAAGTAGTTTCCGCAAACAGCGAGATGGGCCCGCGACGCGAGCGTGGGTCCGCACGGACGGGTTCTTCGATGGATCTACAAACCTACAATACCGCGCACCCGACATCCTGGTCCCGCGCCTGGCAGAACGATCCCGGCGGGGGCGCGCTAAGCGCACACTGGGAGCAACTCATCGCCGCATTTCGTTCGCGCACGCCCCTCGGCGGCCTCGCTCCTACGTTTACCGGCACGCTGCTGGAAGGAGGCGAATTCCGCCTCGCCGACCATCTCGGTAAGCGCTCGGTGTTGATCGTGTTCGGGAGCCTCGCCTGTCCGCCCTGCGTGACCAACATCCGCACTGCCACACCCAACCTGGTGGCGTTGTACGAAACACACCGCGAGCATGTCGAGTTCTGTTACGTCTACACCCGGGAAGCCCATCCCGGGCGCAAGATCGGTCCGCACGCATCGCTCGAGGAGAAACGCGCAAATGCCTCGACGCTGAAGCGCCTGGAGGGCATTACCTTCCCAATGGTCATCGATGATCTCGACGGTCGAATCCAGCTGAGCTATGTCGATCCGCAGTTCAACAATCCGGTTTTTCTGATAAATCGCGCTGGCGTGGTTACGTACAAGTCGGCGTGGCTCGACGCGTCGGAGCTCCCGCAGGTGCTCGACGACCAGGTGCTCTGGGATAGCCGCTCGACCACCGATCAGACGATCAAGAAGAGCTACAGCGAGCGCATCCGGCCGCTGCGCGAGCCTTTTGATCCCGCCTGCAACCGCCGAATCAAGGCGCTCATGGAGCACATCGGGCTGGAGCAGCGCGAAATGGGAGCGATACCGGGCATCGGGTCGACCAGGGTCAACACGCAAGGAAAATGAAATGACAAATGCACTCCAGGGTGTGATGGCGGGGCCCGAGATGGTCGATCGCGCTGTCTACACGTCGGCTGAGATCTTCGCGCTTGAACGTAGCCGGATCTTTCGCCGGGCGTGGCTGTTCGTCGCGCACGCGAGCGAGTTCGCGAAGGCGGGCGACTACCGTGCCTCCACGCTCGCTGGGCAGCCGGTTCTCGCGATCATGGGCAAAGACGGTATCGTCAGGGCCTTCTTCAATAGCTGCCGGCACAAGGCGACGATGATCGTCGACGACGGGCCCGGCAGCTGCGATCGCCTGAAGTGCCCGTACCACCACTGGACCTACGACACGTCGGGACGCCTGGTGTCGGTGCCACGGCACGAGGCCTACGGCGCCCAGTTCGACTTCGGCGACTACGGACTTACGCCGCTGCCGCGCTTCGAGCAGCACATGGGCATGTCTTCGCCAGCCTCGATCCCGGCGCGGAGCCGCTGGCGCAGTTTCTCGGGGCCGCGATCCCCTACCTCGACCAGGTCGCGCAATACGGTGGCGAGGACCTCGAAGCGGTCGGCACCTACGACTACGAGTATGAGGGCAACTGGAAGTTGATGATGGAGAACACGCTCGACGACTATCACGCCGAGTACTTGCACGATCACGCGTTCGCGCAGCGAGCCGACCTGTTCGAGATGACCGGCACTTCCGGCTTCCAGGAGACGGCCGGCTCGCGCTGGTCGGTCGAGCTCGGGATCCACGGGGCCTACGACCAGTACGATGACGTGCGTACGCTGGTAATCCAGCGCGACCGTCCGCGCCGCGTGTACGTTGGCATCTTCCCGAGCTTCATCGCGCTCTACCACCCGCTGGGGGGACGTCACCGGGCTGCGGATCATGAATCCGGTGGTCATCGATCGCACCGTGGTCACCAGCTATCGCCTCGTGCCAAAGTCGGCATCGACTGAAAAGCGTCAGCAAATTGCTGAACGCTTCCACTATTCATGGGGGCCCGGCGGGCGCGCTGGGGTCGACGACATTCTGGTGTTCAGCAGAATTCAACGTGGCTGGTGGCTGATCTGGGAGGCCGCGTCCTGATCAATCGAGGCATGCATAGGGCCGGGGCCGGAAGGTGGCCCTGCGGACGATCACGCGGTGCGCGGCTTTTGGGCCGGGTGGCGGCGGTTCATGCTCGACACTCCGGAGAGCACGCATGCATCGATCCCTATCCGTGAGTCTGCGCATGTCCGCCAATAACGCTCTCGGCCCAATGCGCGAGCTAAGTCCGGCAGACTACATCTCGACCCTCGACAACCGCGAATTCGACGCTTGGCTGGATCTATATGGCGAAGATGGCCATTATGCAGTCCTT
>CAWBXT010000006.1:0-282145 GCA_963792765.1 uncultured beta proteobacterium
CAAGGTCAACCCCCGGTTATCTGCAGCCGACTCTAGGGCTCACCTCTCGACGCCGCAAGGCGGGTTTGGGCAAGGGGGTTTCAGGATTCGTGAAACGTCGCGCCGATCCATTGGCCGCTGGCGACGCAGCCGCGCGCCACGTCGGCGAGCACCACGCGCGCGGCCAGGCCAGCCGGCGACAGTTCGTCGTCGCTCAGGCTCACCAGCCAGTTGGGGCGACGTGCATGTGCATCGCTCAGCTGCACCAGCGCAAGTGCCTCGCGAGGGATGCGGGAGATCGCAGCACCGGGTTGGATGGTGGCGCCCAGTCCGCCCGCGACGGCGTCCATCAACAAGGCCAGACCATCCACCTCGGCCACCACGCGAGGCTGCACCTTGGCCCGGGCGAAAGCCGTATCGACGACGGTGCGCAGGTCGTGCGGCGCGCTCGGCAGCACGAGGGGAAGCTCCGCGAGGCTGGCGAGCCGGACGACGCGCCCCTGCGGCATGCGCGGCAGATCGCGCGTGCCAATGACGTAGAGGCGCTCGTCGAGCAGCGGCTGGACGCTCCAGCGCCGCGCCGCATCGGCACTGAACAAGACCGCCAGATCGAGCTGCCGCGCATTGAGCATCTGCGCCAGGTGGCCGGACAGGCTTTCGACGAGGCGCAGCCGCACGTCGGGGTAGCGTTCGCGCATCGCGACCATCAGCGGCAGCCCCACCACGCTCCCGGTACTGGGCGGCAGGCCGATGCTCACATGGCCCGACAGCCGCGCGCACTGGGCCGCGTGAACGGCATCATCGGCGTGGCGCAGTGCCAGCTGGGCCTGGCGCAAGAAGGCCAGGCCCGCGTCAGTCGGCCGGACACCCGTGGAGCTACGCTGCAACAACCGGGTGGACAACTCGCCCTCAAGCTTGCTGATCTGCTGGCTCAGCGCAGAGGTGACCACGCCAAGGGACGCCGCGGCCTGGCTGAAGCTGCCGACTTCGAGCACGCGGACGAAGTACCGCAGTTGTCTGAGTTCCATGTACGGCCTGGGTCATTGCTTGGTGGAAGTGCTGACATCGTACGAAAACGTGCGCCGCTGCACGAGAAAACGTAGCGCACACGCCCGAATCTTCTCTGTTGGCCCCCAAGGACTGGTATCGGGTCAGTTCGTCGGCGTCCGCAACTGGCCGGTCACAACCAGCCATGACCGGCTGCTTTCCGGCTACTCAACTTGAATGTCGGCTACGCGGCGTCGAGTTCGTCGTCATGGCAGTCGCCGTTGGACCCATTGCGGTCGGTCACCTTGTTGAACTGCCCGCCACTTAGCTGTTGTTTGTGGTGAGAAAGGGCACGCGCTGCCGCGTGGATGCCCGCAGTCACCACCTGCTCACGGCTGGTCGCCGAAGCGGCGCGCGCCGCGGCTGGCAACGGCTCGACCTCCTTTCACGATGACCCGGCCGGGCGCCGGCGTTTCCGCAGCCACCGGAGCGCTGCGTGCGCCGACGATCACGGCCATGTTCTCTTCAATCCAGTCGGCCAGCCCTTCTACCCTCCGACCCACCTGCAGCCCCAGTGGCGTGAGCCTGTACTCCACGTGTGGCGGCACGGTGTTGAAGCTGCGCCGTTCGACGAAGCCGTCTTCCTGCAGCCAGCGCAGCGTCTGCGCCAGCATCTTCTCGCTCACGCCGTCTACTTTGCGGCGCAGTTCGCTGAAGCGGTGCGTGCCACCGAGCAGCACCACGAACAGCAGCACGCCCCAGCGGCTGGTCACGTGTTGCAGAACCGCGCGCGAAGGGCAGGCAGCAGAAAGTAGGTCGCCGCGGCGCATGCGGCTGGACAGGCGCTTGTCGCTCATGAAAGTGTTCCCTTGCTTACCCGAAGGTACGTACTTACGAAAAGTAATCTAGGGCGCTACTGTACGCGTCTCCTCAACGCCTTTTCAAGGAATTCGACCATGATCGTCGTCACCGGCGCCAACGGCCAGCTCGGCCGCCTCGTCATCCAGAACCTGCTCAAGACCGTGTCCGCTAGTCAGGTGGTAGGTGCAGTGCGCACGCCCGCCAAGGCGGCCGACTTGGCCACGCTGGGCGTGGAAGTTCGCGAAGCCGACTACACGAAGCCAGCCACCTTGGCAGCCGCCTTCGCGGGGGCGAAGAAGCTGTTGCTGATCTCGTCCAGCGAAGTGGGCCAGCGCGCCGTCCAGCACCGCGCCGCCATCGACGCGGCTGAGGCGGCCGACGTGCAGTTGCTCGCCTACACCAGCATCTTGCGCGCGCCGACCTCGAGGATCGCGCTCGCCGTGGAACACCGCGAGACCGAGGCGATGCTGAAGGCCAGCGGCGTTCCACACGTACTGTTGCGCAACGGCTGGTACACCGAGAACTACACCGGCAGCCTCGAGGCCGCGCTGGCGCATGGCGTGGTTCTGGGCGCGGCGCGAGATGGCCGGATCGCCGCCGCCGCGCGCGCCGACTATGCCGCAGCCGCCGCCGCAGCGCTGCTGCGCGACGGCCAGTCCGGCCGGGTGTACGAACTGGCCGGAGACCAGGCCTTCACGCTGTCCGAATATGCGGCCGAGATCGCACGCCAGTCCGGCAAGTCCGTGGCCTACCGGGACCTGCCCGAGGCCGAATTCAAGTCCGCGCTTCTGGGCGTGGGCCTGCCCGAAGGGTTTGCTGGCGTGCTGGCGCAGTCCAGCGCCGCCAGCGCAATGGGCGAGCTGTTCGACGAGGGCCACCAGCTGAGCGCACTCATCGGCCGCCCGACTACGCCAATGGCCGACAGTGTGGGCGTTGCGCTGAAGGGCTGAAGTACCGGCGCGAGCGGTGCAGCCCGTCAGCCTGCAGCAGAGAGCTGCCATTCGTGAATGACTGTTGATGGCCGGCTCCCGCATGGCGCGAGCGGCTGCTTCGTGGATGCGAATCGCAGAGAGCCGAGCCTTGGCGGTCGGGCGGCTTTGGAGAACCTCGAAGGGCAGCTGAGGATCGATGGCGGGTCGTCGACGAAGAGAACTGACTGACCGGTCGCTTCGACCAGGCTGACGCTCGCACCCGTGCAAACCGGTAGTAGCAACAGACCACCAAGTTCGGTTTGGCTCTGCTGATTTTTCGTTGTAAATCGTCGCGCCGGTAGGTCGAAGCAGCGCGTACAGTTTTCATCGCACCCAACGGATCCCTTCGCGATGAAGCGCGCCGCCGCCCTGCCCTCAGCGCACGCTGACGAACCTCAGCGCTTTCTCGTACGCCTGCCCATCGTCATCAAGCTGACTGGCCTGGGCCGCTCGACGATCTACCGCTGGATCGCCGAAGGAGCGTTCCCGGCGCCCGTTCGCCTGGGTCGACGCGTTGTCGCCTGGCGCTGGTCGGACCTGGACCACTGGACGCAATCTCGGTCGGCCATTCACCATTGACTTCGGTGCCGCGAGCCGAGTCAAGGGCGGGCGAAGCCCGGCGTCAGCAACACCCTTGACGCGAGGCGCGGCGCCATCACGCTCGCGCTCGCGGGCAGGCGGCCCTTCAGCCCCCTGCCCGGCGAGCCCGTCCGGCGGCGAGGACGGCCCCTCCCGGGGGAGGGGTGCGGGGTGGGCGTGCGTCGGTCATCGTTCGATCTCAGGCTCTGGCCGGGTTCGTTGAGACTGCGTCATGGCGGTGGGGCTGCGCATCGGATCGCGCGTAGGTACCCTTCCCCGTTCCCTGTCCGCAAACTCCCGCTGCGCCTCCTGCGCTGGAGGCTTGTATCGAATGCCCGGCAGATAGCGCGCGTAGTCGACGACTCGCTTGGCGAGCCTGCGGTCCTCGACGTTGTCCGACGCAGCCAGCGCCTTGGCGATTTCGCACCAGGCCTGGGCCGCGTCGTGCCGCGCCTTTGTCAGCTTCTTCGTTTGCAGCTCACCGTCGCGCGGTGCCTCGATGCGCCCTGTCTCTCTGGCCTTGCGTTGCCACAGCCGTTCGGTGCGCCGGTTGCCACCGCGCGTGATCTGCGGCGAGGCTTCGGCATCGATGCCCCACTCGCGCAGCCGCTCGGCGAAGGTCTCGCGCCAGCGCTGCAGGTCGGCCTTGCGCGGGTTGAGCCGTTTGCCCTGCTTCGACGCGGCCTTGACGCTCAGGTGCACGTGCGGGTTGGCCTGGTGGTCGTGCAGGACCATCACGTAGCGGTGGTCTGCGAACTCGATCCTGGCGAATTCGCGTGCAGCGCGCTGTACCGTCAGTGGGTCGGTGCCGCGCGGCATCGACAGCATGATGTTGAAGGCTTCGCGTCGTGGGCTCACGGCGTCGATGCGGGCGCCGCCGACGCGCCATTGGCGCTCGATCTCGTGCAACGCCTCCTTGCCGCGTTCGACAGTCCCGCGGTCGTCTTCAATATCGAGTCGACCGTTCTTGCTGATGTAGCGGAAGTGTGCGGCGATCGCCGTCATGCCGCGGCCACCGCCGGTGACCTTGACCATGACCTGCGGTGCGCGACGCACCGTGGCTTCGATGCGGCTGCGGATTGCGGCGGCTCGGCCATCCGGCAGGTGCAGGCGCGGCGTGTGCGACCTGATCACCCGGTTGGCGGGGTAGAAGAGTCGGTCGCCCCATTGGATGAGGACGCCGTCTGTCGAGGGCTGGGTCATGGTCGACTCCGCGACGGTTGGTGGTGGGCCGAACTGGATTCGACGCGCATGAGCCTGCGGCGGTGCGAGTTCGGCGAGCGCCGCTGCAGACCGATCAAGGTGCTGGCGCACCTCAGCGTCGAGACTGTCCAGCCGGGCTCGGTACTCTTGCGCCGCCCGGACTTCGCCTTTGCGCAGCAGGTGGGTCAGGTGGTTGATGTCGCGGCTGAGCAGCGCGAGTTCGGCGGCCGATGCGCTGAGCGCGATGAATCCGGCGCGCCGATCGGTCGCGGCGACGACAGCGGGCGCGCCGTTGATCAGGCCGGTGAGGTAGGCGCCGCGCGACAGACCGGCAGCGCGGGCCTTTCTGTCAAGACGCTCGGCCACTGGGCGCGTGAGGCGAACGGAGAGCTTGATCTGTGCCTTCGAGGCGCCGGCGCCGTCGGTTGCCGGCGCGTTCGGCGGATCGTTTCTGCCGTCGTTCAGCGCCACCGCCAGCGCGTTGCGCAACACGTCGGATTCGGTGAGGCCGGTCTCGGTCGCGCGCCGGCTCAGCGCGGCGCGCAGGCCGCGCAGGTCGACGGTGAAGAACTCGCGAGGGGTGGCAGACATGTCAGCGCGATCTGACACTCAAGTGGTGACACCACAGAACGCGGCCGCCGGCCTATCCTGCCATCTGTCTTTCTCAATCCTCTTCATCTCGCATCTTCAGCAAGGCGACCGATCGGGCGTGGCGAGGTCGGACCGTCCGACCGGGGAAATGGAGGCTCATGCAAGTCGATCCGCGAGGTCCGAGATGCGATGCCGCAAAGCGGTGAGTTCGATCTGTACCTCTGGCGTCTCGGATCTTTTGAGTCGACTCACGAGCGCCTCCAATCGCGCACACGTAGCGTTGGCTTGCTCGATGAGCGATGTCGAATTCCTTGCGACGTCGGTACTCGGTCTACCTACTGGTGCCGATCCCGCACGCAGCGCTCCGAGGGTCGACCGCGTGATCTCGCCCTCGCCATCTATCAATGCACTGATTTGCGCCGAATGCTTGCTGTGCAGCTTGCTCAGTTCGTAGAGCGTTCGCGGTGAGGTGCAGCGTCCGGCCTTGAGCGCCCGATCCAGTTCGGGTGGCAGGTCGAGCAGCGCGAGATGGTGTGCGACCGTGGTCAAGTCCATGCCGAGCCGCTTGGCGATCGTCGTGTTCGAGTCGCCAGCGTCTGAGCGGCCTCGGATGAAGCGCGCGAGTTCGATCGGCTGGAGTGGGCAGCGCTTCTGGTTCTCGGCGACCTGCGCATAAGGATCGGCAGCTGCGGTTCGAACGGCTATCGGCACGCACAACAGCCCTGCCAGCTTGGCTGCTCGCAGTCGCATGGCACCGAAGTGGATTCGATGGTTGCCCGAAGCGTCGACCGGATGCACGACGATCGGCTGGAGGATGCCGTGCTGCCGAATATCCTCGGCAAGTTCACCGAGCCGTCCTTCCGGAAACTCGCTGCGCGGGTTGTCAATGTCTTCGTACAGACGCTCAACGGGAACGAGGAGCGTCTGGCTGGCAGCAACTTCGAGCGATGTGGTTTCGTACGCGACCGGGAGGTGCTGCGCACCGACATCAAAAGCATCGATGCTGGGTTCCGCGAGCACAATCGGGCCATTCGGCGCAGCCGGTGTCGCGTCAAGTAAATTTAGCTGCTCGCCCTTTGATCCGATCCACGGTGTGCCCATGTGGGCATCGTGCCCGTGCTCGTCGCCGAGCGGAAGTGTCGAGACAAACCGGGTTCGATGTCTCCGGAAGTCTCAGGATGTCCATTGCGCGCCCAGGACGTCCCGGGAACTCCACCCAAACGTCACACATCGTTTCAACTTTCGACGCTGGCGGTGGCAAGGGTCGGACCGTCCGACCCCACTCATGCGACGACGATCCTTTGGCGTCATGGTTCTCGTAATCGCGCTCCTGCCATCAACGCGACGAGAATCCGCCCTGAAGCGTTTGCTGCGCCCGCATTCGAGCGACGAGGCCTGCCTGGTCGCCGCACGACACCGGTGCGCCGAGCTGGCGCAGGACTCCTTGCCTTGGTACTCGTAGATCTCCATGGACCTCTGCCCCTATTGGTTGGCGAATCGGTTGCACAACTGCTGGATTGCAATTCAGCCCTGGCCTTGTCTTCAGCCTCGAACAAGTGCGGCACTACCTGGCAGCGTGCCCCAAGCGTCGCCGAATTTTTGCGCGTAGGAAGATGCTGGTTGCGTAGCGCGTGACGCCAGCAAACCAGCGCGCCTCGACTTCGCTGCCGCTTTGCGTCCACGCGTCTTCTGCCTTCTAAAGGCTCCGCGACGACTCGCGGGTCACGCCGCTCGACGTGGTGGACAGCATCTCCACGGCGCTGGGCAATGAGGGCAGGTGGGCCGGCGGCCACGCTCGTGCCGGCCCATGTGGGCGTGCCGGCAGGGTACTCGGCCTGGAGACGCGGCGCGTACTCGACTCCAAGACCGTGTGGAAGGTCTGCCTGTACTGGCTGGTGGGGGCGCATGTTGTCGGCAGCCGCCAATGGCCTCGCCGAACACTATGTAGACTGGATGCCTCGATTGCTAGGGCAGGCATGTTGCCCAAGGGGCACCGAGCGGGCAATCGTCAGGAAACTGGCACCAAACTGGCACCAACAAAAGCAGAGGGGGTTCAACGACACCGCCGAACCCCCTCTCTTTACCTATGGTGGGCCCTGAGTGACTCGAACACTCGACCTACGGATTAAGAGTCCGCTGCTCTACCAACTGAGCTAAGAGCCCCACATTCGAAATTCTAATCGGTGGTGGGTTGTGCGGGATTCGAACCCACGACCAACGGATTAAAAGTCCGCTGCTCTACCAACTGAGCTAACAACCCGGCGAACCCACCATTATATCGGGCGGCCCGGGAGCGACGGCAACAAGCGCAGTGCTTCGCTTGCGGCGACCATGCCGAAGGTCGCTGTCACGCTTACGCTCGAGCCGTAGCCTTGGCAATTCAGGCTGCCGTCGATTGCACAATCGCCTTCCAGGTCGCTTTTCGGCCGGTGCACCGGCTCGGTTGAGAAGACGCAAGTCAATCCGAACCGACCCTTGGCAGGCGCGGCATGTTGCTTGCGAAGGCGCTGGCGCAGCGCCGCGAGCAAGGGGTCCTGGGTCACCTCCGCCAGATCGGCGACGGCAACGTCCTGCGGCAAGCGCTTCCCGCCGGCTGCGCCTGCCATGACGATCGGCATGCCACTCGCTCGCGACCACACCGCGAGCACGAGCTTCGCCCGCAGATCGTCGCAGGCGTCGATGACGACGTCGACCGAGCCCCCGTGCATCGCCGGCCAGTTCTCGCTGTCGACAAAACCATCGACAACGCGCACAGCGCATCCGGGGTGAATATCGGTGATGCGCCGCTTCAGCGCGTCGCCTTTGGCCATGCCGAGCGTCGAACCCAGAGCCTGCACCTGACGGTTGATGTTCGACTCGGCGACGTGATCGAAGTCGATCAGCGTCAGTGCCGCGATGCCGCTGCGCGCGAGCGCCTCAGCCGCCCATGAGCCGACGCCGCCGAGGCCGACGACAACGATGCGCGCGGCGCGAATTCGCGCGTAGTCGACGTCGCCGTAAAGACGCCGCAGGCCGCCGAAGCGCCGTTCGAGATCGGCGTCGGCAGCCGGTGCATCCGCGACGCCCGAATCGCTCATCCCGATCACACGCTGCGCGCGATGCGCCAAGCCTGCAGGCGCAGGGCCGCAACCGCACCGCCAAGAATCGCGATAAGCGCGACGAAGCTCGTCAGGCCCAGCGTCGAAACGCCCGAGACGCCTTGGCCGATCGTGCAACCCAACGCAGTCACACCGCCAATGCCCATCAGCACCGCGCCGAACAGATGGTCGGCCATATCCTGCACGCCGCGAAATGCCTCCCAGCGGAAGTGCCCGGTCGCCAGCGCCTGCGCTGCAGAGCCCGCAATCATGCCCACGACGGCGACGATGCCCAGTGTCAGCCGGTTGCTCGCGTCGGAGAAGACCATCAACCAATCGAGTGCGTAGCCCACCGGCGCAACGAACGAGAAGGATTCCATGCGTCGCGAGTTGGTCGCGACAAAGGCCGGCTCGAGCGTGTTCGGATCCTCCGCCACGAAGCCGAACACGCCCGACACATACCAGACGGCGACGATGATCGCGCCGACGCCAAGGCCAGCGAGCAAGGTCTCGCCGCGTCGGCCTTCGGGACGCGCAAGCACCCACGCGATCAGCACGCCTCCGATCAGCACACCTAGCGCGAGCGCGAGCGCCGTTCGCGAACTGCCCATCATGTGGGCCACCAGAGAGGGCAGATCCTGCTGCGCCGGCAACGTGAAGAACACCGTGTCGACGCTCGCGACACGCATCACCGCTGGCAGGCCCTTGAGCGTCGCGATCGCGCTCAGGCCCAGGACGATCGCGACGACCAGCGACTTCAGATTGCCGCCGCCGATGCGCACCAGGGTCTTGCTCGCGCAGCCCGACGCGAACACCATGCCGAAGCCGAACATTGCCCCGCCCACAAGTGCCGAAAGCCACATGAAGCGCGTGCCACCGTAGAGGCTGTTCGCGGGATCGACCCACCCCAGCCACACCATGACATTGAAGCCGATGATCGCGATGCCGATCGCCAGCACCCACATGCGCATGCGCGTCCAGTCGCCCATGACGACGATGTCCGATACCGCGCCCATGGTGCAGAAGTGCGTGCGTTGCGCGATCGCGCCGAATGCCGCGGCAAGCGCGAAGCCGCACACAAGCACCTGCAGCGACAGCGCCTGCAGATCGGGCACGGAGGGGCTCACGACAGCACTTACTTCAACGTGGAGATGCGTTCGCGGCCGGCCTGCGCTGCTTCCGATTTCGGATAGGTCTTGAGCAGATCATCCAGCGTCTTGCGTGCGCCCTTCGCATCCTTCAGCTCGAGCTGACAGTTCGCGAGCGAGAGCAGCGCCTCGGGCGCGCGCGGGCTGTCCGGCACGGCTGCGACGAGCGCGCGGAAGGTGCCGATCGCCTGCGCATAGTCTCGCTTGCCGTATTGCGCATTGCCGAGCCAGAACAACACCGACTCGGTATAACCGCTCTTCGGAAAGCGCTTCTGGAACGCGATGAAGGCGCTCGTCGCGCCAGCAAAGTCCCCTTTGCGGAAGATCGTCATCGCCTCGTCGTAAGCGCGACGCTCGTCAGGGCTGGCCATGAACTCCTTGCCGTCGACCGTGACCATCTGCGGCTCGAACTTGCCGAGCCGCTCGGTCGTGCTCTGCTGCAGGTCCTTCTGCTGCTGCTGCGTCTCGGCGAGATCGCGCGCAAGCTGCTCGTTGCTGCCTCGCAGCTTTGCAATCTCGGTGCGAAGACCTTCGATCTGGTTGCTCAGATCGAGCAACGCGCGGCGCATTTGGTCGATCTGCTCGCTCTGCTCGGCCTGACGCGCCTTCAATTGCTCGCTGTTCTGATCGACGCGCTTGCGCAGGTCGAGGATCGCCTTGCGCGCCTCGTCATCCTCGAACAGCGCCGCGTTCGCTGCGGGCGCGGCAAGCGCGGCGGCAAGCGCTGCCAGCGCGAACGCGGCGCGCAGCGTCAGGCCGCCGCGACAGGGTTTCGGCGCCGGTCTCATCAACGCAGTTTCAGCTCGGCGCGGCGGTTCTTCGCCATCGAGTCTTCATCGCTGCCGGGCGCTGCCGGGCGCTCTTTGCCGAAGCTCACGGATTCGATCTGCGCCTCATTCGCTCCGAGGAGCACGATCGCGTTCGCGACGGCCTCGGCCCGCTTCTGCCCGAGCGCGAGGTTGTACTCGCGCCCGCCGCGCTCGTCGGTGTGGCCCTCGATCACGAGGCGCTTGGACTTGTCCGACGAGAGCACCTTCGCATAGACCTCCACGATGTTCCGGTACTGGTCCTTGACGACGAAGCTGTCGTAGTCGAAATAGATCACGCGCGGTGTGTTGGCGATGGCTTCGGCGTTCGCCTTGTTCAGATCAACCGACGTCACCTTCGATTGCGACGTACCGCTGCTGCCAGCGCCGCTGGCGGCATCGCCTACGCTTGTCGGCGTGCGCGTCTCGACCGGCGGCGCGTTGTCGTCGAGCTTGACGTCCGAGGCGCAGCCCGCCAGCAGCACGGCGGCGATCAATGCGCCCCATCGCCATTGCTTGGTCTTCATCTGTTTCTTCCTCCTTGAGTGAGTCGTGCGTTCAGCGGCCGAAGGGGCCCCACACGGGTTCCCGCACATCGGTCTGCGAGACCGCGAGCGAGGTCTTGATCCGGCCGTCGAGCGTTGTCGTCATCAGCACATCGCGGCCCTGGGCCCGACTGGCATAGACGATCAACCTGCCATTGGGCGCGAAACTCGGACGCTCGTCGTTCGTGGTATCGGTCAACGTGCGCGGCGGTGCGTCGCCGCCGAGGTCCATCAGGGTGAGCCGCATGGCGCTGCCCTGGCGTGAAATGTAGGCCAGATTGCGACCATCGGGGCTGATCGCCGGGCTGACGTTGTAGGCGCCGGTAAAGGTGACGCGCTGTGCGCTGCCGCCCTCCGCGGGCATCCGATAGATCTGCGGGCCGCCACCGCGGTCGCTGACGAAGAACAGGCTCTTGCCGTCGGGGGAGAAGACGGGCTCGGTATCAATCGAACGGCTGGAGGTCAATCGCCGCAGGCTGCCGCCGTTGCGATCCATCAGGTAGATTTGCGAGCCACCATCGCGCGACAAGGTGACCGCGATCGTCTTGCCGTCGGGGGAGAACGCCGGTGCGCTGTTCGAGCCGCGAAAGTTGGCGATCGCACGTCGCTTGCCGCTTGCCACCTCCTGGACCCACACGACGGCCTTCTGTGTCTCGAACGAAACGTAGGCCAACTCGCGCCCGTCGGGCGACCAGGTCGGCGAGATGATGGGCTCGGGACTCGTGAGCGCCACCTGCCCACCCTCACCATCCGCATCCGCGATGCGCAGCGTGAACTGACGGCCAGCCTTCGTCACGAAGGCGATGCGCGTCGAGAACACACCCTTCTCGCCGGTGAATTTCTCGTAGACCGCGTCCGCCACGCGGTGCGCGGCCAGCCGCAGGTCGGGCGCCGGCACGGCGGTACTTTGGGCGAGCACGGGCTGACCCTTGACAACGTCCCACAGCCTGTAGCGCACGTCGTACCGGCCGTCGGCGAGACGCGATACGGAGCCCGTCAGCAACGCGTCGGCGCCCCGCGAGCGCCAGTCGGCAAGCGCTGGCTGCGCCGCCTCGTCGATCACCTCTGGCGCGTCGACCGGGCGGAACAGCCCGCTGCGCTCGAGGTCGGCACGGATGATCGTAGACACCGGTTGAGGCGACTTGTCCTCGTCCTTGAACTTCGCTATCGCGATCGGCAACTGGGTGCCGCCGACACCGGAGATCTCGACCCGGAACTGCGCTTGCGCCGGCGGGCTGCCGGCGAGCGTCAGCAACAACGCGAGCGCGCCCGAGCCGCAGGCAAGCAGGTGGCGACGCGACCAGATCGAATGTTGGGAGGTGACTCGATTCATCAGTGTCATGGGGTGCTTGCGGTTGCCAGCGCGTGCGCGAACAACTGTGACTTCAGATGCCGACGAAAAGTGCCCCCGTCGGCTTCTAACCCAGGAATGCGATTGCCGGAACACCGACCCGCTTCGCGTGCAACGACGGCGCTGCCCGGATCGACAACTACCTCTTCAACGGCGAACGCGCCCGCCCTCTGGCTCTCGAACACATGGCGGATTTCTGTGCGCTTGATGAGGATGACTGAAGGTGTGATGTCGGCTGTCGAACGGGTCATGGGGCGCTGGAAGTGTGCGGCCATTGTAGGCAGCCGGGCGGTGCCCGCCTTTCATGCGGCGCGATACCCACAGGACTGCCGCTCACGCGGCGGATAATCGGCCGGGCTTTCACCCCGCCCGCCGACTCATGCCGACCTTCAAGCAACGAATCGCCCGCATCCTTCCTTACTTTGCGACGAGCCGCCGGGGCATCATCGCCGCGATCCTTGCTTCGATCGTCGGCGCGGCGACCGAGCCGGTGTTGCCGGCGCTGATGCAGCCGCTGCTCGACAAGGGCTTCCAGGCCGGCGGCATTCCGCTCTGGCTGGTGCCGATCGTCATCATCGGCCTGTTCGCCGTGCGTGGCGCCGCGGTCTTCATCGCCAAGTACTCGCTGTCGTGGGCGGCAAACGGCGGCATCCTCGTGCTGCGCGCGGCGATGTTCGAGCACCTGCTCGCGGCGCAGCCGACGCTCTTCACCAAGCACTCCGCGAGCAGCCTGACCAACACGCTCGTGTACGAGGTGCAGGGCGGCGCGAACCAACTCGTGCATTCCGTCCTCGGTCTGGTGCGCGATTCGCTGACGCTCGTCGCAATGCTGTCCTACCTGCTGTGGCTGAACTGGAAGCTGACGCTGTTCGTCGCCGTGCTGATCCCGTCGGTCGGCGTCGTCATGCGGGTGCTCAGCAAGCGGCTGCACCGCTTGACCGTCGCGGGCCAGGCGGCAACAGACCAGCTCGCCTACGTCGTCGAGGAGAACGTGCTCGCCTGGCGCATCGTGCGCCTGCACGGCGCTGCCGCGAGCGAGACCGCGCGGTTCGCCAAGAACAGCGCCGCGCTGCGCCGGCTGGCGATGAAGTCGGTCGCAGCGGCATCGACGATGACGCCCGTGACGCAGATCCTCGCCGCCTGTGCGATGTCGGCGGTGATCGTCGTCGCGCTCTGGCAGAGCACGACGGCGGGTACGACTCGGTCGGCGCATTCGCCTCCTTCGTCACCGCGATGCTGATGGTCATCACGCCGATCAAGAATCTTTCCGAGGTTGCCGCGCCGATCACGCGCGGGCTCGCATCGATCGAGCGAGGCGTGAATCTGATCGACGACAGTCCGCTCGAGACGGGCGGCTCGCACGACCCGGGCCAGGCACGCGGCGCGTTCGAGCTGCGCGACGTGACGCTGCGCTACAAGGACGATCAGTCCGCCGCCGCGCTCGAGCGCGTCACGCTGTCAATACCGGCGGGCGAATCGGTAGCGCTCGTCGGCCCGTCGGGCGCCGGCAAATCGACGCTCATCAACCTGCTGGCGCGCTTCCTGGAGCCGAGCGGGGGCGAGATCACGCTGGACGGCGTGCCGCTCGCGCAGTGGGACGTGAAGGCACTGCGCCGACAGTTTGCGCTCGTGAGTCAGGACGTCGTGCTCTTCAACGAAACCGTGGCAGCCAACGTGTGCCTCGGCGCGCCGCTCGACCGCGAGCGCGTGCACGAGGCGCTGCGCAGCGCGCACCTGCTCGATTTCGTCGCCACGCTGCCCGCAGGCATCGACTCGACGATCGGACACAACGGCAGCGAGCTTTCGGGCGGCCAGCGTCAGCGCATGGCGATCGCGCGCGCGATCTACAAGGACGCGCCGATCCTGATCCTCGACGAAGCAACCTCGGCGCTCGATTCCGAATCGGAGCGCCAGGTGCAGGCCGCGCTCGACGTGTTGATGCGCGGCCGCACGACGATCGTGATCGCGCACCGACTCTCGACCATCGAGCGCGCCGACCGCATCGTCGCGCTAGAAGCCGGGCACGTCGTCGAGCAGGGCACCCACGACGAACTGCTTGCGCAAGGCGGTCTCTACTCGCGCTTGCACAAGCTTCAATTCAGGAGTTGAACCGCATGACCACCGCCATCAGTCGCTACCCGGTGCCCGAACTCGCCGCGCTGCCCGAAGACATCCGCGAACGCATCCTCGCGGTGCAGGAAAAATCGGGCTTCGTGCCCAACGTTTTTCTCGCGCTTGCGCACCGTCCCGACGAGTTCCGCGCGTTCTTCGCCTACCACGACGCCTTGATGCTGCGCGAATCGGGTCTCAGCAAGGGCGACAAGGAGATGATCGTCGTCGCCACCAGCGGCGTGAACGAATGCCTGTACTGCGTCGTCGCACACGGCGCGTTGCTGCGCATCTACGAGAAGAAGCCGCTGGTCGCCGACCAGGTCGCGGTGAACTATCGCAAGGCCGACATCACGCCACGCCAGCGCGCGATGCTGGACTTCGCGATGAAGGTCTGCACCGCATCGGGTACGGTCGGCGACGGCGACTTCGCGGCACTGCGAGAACACGGCTTCTCGGACGAAGACGCCTGGGACATCGCCGCGATCACCGCGTTCTTCGGCCTCTCCAATCGCATGGCAAACACGACTGCCATGCGACCGAACGACGAGTTCTACCTGATGGGCCGAGTGCCGCGGGCGCCGCGCTGAACGCGACGCGCGGCCAACGAAACGGCCCGATGAACCGAGCCCCGAGCGCACTCCCCGCCGAGTGCCATCTTGATCTGGGCTGCGGTGCGCGCCCGCGCAACCCGTACGGCAGGCGCCAGCCTCTACGGTGTTGACCTCAACCGCCCGAAGACCGAAGTGCCTTTCGAGTTTGCTGCTGCGAATCTCGCCCTCGAGCCGATCCCGTTCGCGTCCGACCTGTTCGACTCGGTCTCGGCCTTCGATTTCATCGAACACGTGCCGCGCGTGCTCAACGGGACGGAGCCGAACACGACCTGCTTTCCGTTCGTGCGCCTGATGGACGAGGTGTGGCGCGTGCTGGCGCCGGGCGGCCTCTTTTACGCGCTCACGCCGTGCTACCCGAGCGCGCCGGCGTTCATGGACCCGACGCACGTCAACATCATCACCGACCGGACTCACGAATACTTCTGCGGCGAGCAGCCGATCGCGCGCATGTATGGATTCGAGGGACGCTTCACGGTGCGCCTCGCACGCTGGGTGATACCCGAACATTCATACACGAAGGCGCCGCTGACCTGGCGGCAGTCGCTCGCGCGCTGGAATCGCGAGCGGCGTGGCCGGATGGTCTACTTCCTTTGGGAACTCGAAGCGGTGAAGCCCGCGTCCGTCGCGTTGCCGGATGCGTAGCGATGCGCCGCCGCGCACCAGCCTGATCCTGCTTGCATGCAATCAGGCCACGATGGCGCGCGCTGCCGCCGAGAGCTGCCTTGTGCAGCAGGGCGAGACCCTCGAAATCGTGTTGTCGGACGATGCATCGAGCGACGACACCTACGCCGTGCTGTGCGATGTCGCGCAAGCCTACCGCGGGCCGCATCGCGTTCGCACGCGGCGCAATCCGGTCAACCTCGGCATCGGCGCGCACTACAACGCGGCTGATCGAGGAGACGCGCGGCGAGCTGATCGTGACCGCGGCAGGCGATGACATCTCGCTGCCGCATCGCGTCGAGCGCCTCGTCGCCGCTTGGCGCGCAAGCGGAGAGCAGGTCGATCTGATCGCGAGCGACTGCATCTCGATGGCACCGGACGGCTCGCTCGGCGAGCGCATCGTCAACGACGACCTGGCGCTGTGCAGCGTCGACACCTGGTGCCGCAAGCGCCCGTTCACGGTCGGGGCGACGCATGCGTTTACGCGTCGCATGATGACGCGCTTCGGCCCCTTCGTCCCGGACCTCTGGTACGAGGACATCGTGATGGGCTTGCGCGCGATCATGACCGGCGGCGCGCTGACGGTGGCGGAGCCGCTGGTGCACTACCGAAGCGGCGGTAGTTCGCGCCCTGGGCTGCCGGCGAGCGGCGAGGAACTCGTTGCACGCGCGCGTCGACAGAACCGGCGCGTGCTGGCCGAGATAGCGCAGCACACGCGTGACGCGCGTGTAGCGGGCTTCGAGGCGCAGGTGATGGCGGCGCTCGCGCCGACGCTCGCGAAGGAGCGCTATCTGGCGACGATGATCGACGCGGCCGGCGTCGGCGCGCGCTGGAAAGCCTGTCGCGACGCCGCCGCATTGCCTCTCGGCTGGCGGCTGCGCAAGCTGTTGACGTATTCCTGCCCCGAGCAGGTTTCATGGATCAAGCTCGCCCAGGCTCGCCTGCAAGGCCGACGCGCAGGCTGGACCGAGCCACTGGTGCGCTGAGCAGTGCGCCGGGGTCTCGCATTCGTGCGCTGCCCGCTACCATCGAGCCTCTCGCTCCCGTCGGCAACCCCCAACGCGTTCATGGCCCATCCCCAGCAAGCCGAGTTCTTCAGCTCCGTACGCGAGCACTACCCGCAGCACTTCGACGGCGCGCGCGTGCTCGAGGTCGGCTCGCTCGACATCAACGGTTCCGTGCGCGACCTCTTCACTGCATGCGACTACACAGGCGTCGATCTGCAAGAAGGCCCGGGCGTCGATCTGGCCTGCCCGGGCCACCTGCTCGCGCTACCGACAAGCCACTTCGACACCGTGATCTCCGCCGAGTGCTTCGAGCACAACCCGTTCTGGCGCGAGACGCTCGCCAACATGCTGCGCATGACGCGACCGGGCGGCTTGGTGCTCATCAGTTGCGCGACGACCGGCCGCAAGGAGCACGGCACGACGCGCACGAATCCCGATGCCTCGCCATTCACGGTGCAGGAAAAATGGGACTACTACAAGAACCTCACCGCACGCGATCTGGCGCACGGCGCGAACCTGCCCGGATGGCTCGTCGATTGGCACGCCTGGGTCAACTACATCAGTTGCGATCTGTACTTCATCGGCCTGCGTCAAGGTGGCGACGGCAAGATCGCACCCTCGCTTGTGGCGTCGTTCGATGCGCGCTATGCAATGAACGCGACGGCCAAGTCGCTGCGTCGCGGGCTGAAGACCGCACTGCTCGGCGATCTGCGCTCGCGCCCCTGAGGCAATGGTCGACCACGATGGCAGCCTCGGCAGTCAAGGCCCACTTGCGTCGCTGCTGCTGATCGCGTTCAAACAGCAGGACACGATCGCCGAGGCGATAGCCGGCGCGCTGGCCCAGACCTACTCCCCGCTCGAGATCATCGTCTCTGACGATGCGTCGAACGACGACACGTTCGGCGCGATGCAGGCGGCCCTTGCGGGCTACAACGGGCCGCACCGGGTGATACTCAACCGCAATCCGGTCAATCTCGGCATCGGCGCGCACCTGAGCAAGCTCGTGTCGCTCTCGCACGGAGAGCTGATGTTCGTTGCCGCAGGTGACGATATTTCGCTGCCGCGGCGCTGCGAGCGCATCGTCGAGGCCTGGCTCGCATCGAACAAGCGGCTCGACCTGATTGCAAGTGCACTCGTCGACATCGACGCCGACGGCAAGACGCACGCGACGATCGTCCCTTCCGATCTCGGCGCCTACCGCAACGCTGCCGACTGGATCGCGCACCCGCCACACGTCGTTGGCGCCGCGCAGGCCTGGACGCGCCGCGTGTTCGAGCGCTTCGGTCCCTTGCCGAGCGGCGTCGTCGCGGAGGACCTGATCATGGTCTTTCGGGCGATCGTGAGCGGCGGTGCGCTGACGCTCACCGAGCCGCTGGTGCGCTACCGGCGTGGCGGCCTTTCGCGCAGGCGCCGTGCGCTGAGCGCCGAACAAGTCGTCGAGCGCTGGCGCGCCAACAGTCGGCACAGCCTGGTCGAGTTGCCACTGCTCCTTGCCGATGCGCGCCTGGCCGCGCAGCTCGCAGCGGTCGAAGCGCCGCTCAGGGCGCAGCTCGCGCGCGAAACGCTGGTGCGCGACCTGTTCGGGACCGAAGGCTGGACGCAGCGCGTGAGATTGCTGTTGCAGGCCAGCCAGGTGCCGTACGCACAGCGAATTCGATTCGCCGTCTACGCGCTGTGCCCGGCGTTGCTCGCGCCGCTGTTCGCCGCCAAGCGGCTGCGTTGGAGCCTGAATCGGAGCCAGAGCGCGGGCCGATAATCCGCCGCGAGCCCATGCCCGCCGACCTCGTCTTCTCCAACCATGGCCTGCGGCACTCGGGCGGCATCGAGCGCTATCTGCTGACGCTGGTCGATGCGCTGCACGCGCGAGGCATCCGGCCCACGGTCGTCGCTCACGGCTTCGATCGCAAACTCCCCGAGTTCGCCTGGGTCGACCCGATATCGATCCGAACCTGGGGCTTGGGCGGCCCGCTGCGCGACCTGTGGTTCGACTGGCGGCTACGCCGGCTCAAGCGCGAGCGGGGCTGGTACCCGCTGATCGCGCTCAGCCAGACCTCGGCGGCCGACATCGCGATCTGTGGCGGCACCCATCCGGGATTTCTGGCTGCGATGGGACGCAGCACCCGCTGGAAGGATCGCCTCGCGACAAGGCTCGAGCGCCGGCACTTCCGCGGCGCAGCGCTCGTGGTCGCGCATTCGCGCCTCATGGCGCAGCAGGTTTCGCATTTCCACGGCGTCGCGGCGGACAAAGTGCGGGTGTTGTATCCGCCGGTGGACGCTGCACGCTTCCACGTTGTCGACGCCGCGCGGCGCCGGGAGCTGCGCGGACGCCTCGGGCTGCCGAGCGACCGTGCCGTGTTCCTGCTCGCATCGACCGGCCATGCCCGCAAGGGGCTCGATCTGCTGGTCGAGGCGCTCGGCCACAGCGCGCTTCCGGTGCTTCTCGTCGTCGCTGGCCGGCCGACCGGCCTGTCCGCGCCGAACCTTCGCGAACTGGGCTTTCGCACCGACATGGAGGACATCTACCGCGCCGTCGACTGCACCGTGATGGCCTCGCGCTTCGAACCTTTTGGCCTGGTGGGAGTCGAGTCGGTGCTGTGCGGCACGCCGCTGATCGGCGAAGCCGCAATGGGTTGCATGGAGGTTATCCAGGCGCCGGCGGCGATACCCTTTCGCATCGACGAACGCGGCGGCCTGCAGGGTGCGATCGATACGGCGATGGCGCGCTGGCAGGAGGGCACGTTGCGCGTGACGGACCCGCATGCGGCGCTGGGGTACGACCCTTCGGTCGACACGCACCTGGACGAACTGCTCGCACGCGTGGTCGAGTTGCGCGAGGCGCGCGCGCAGGATCGGAGCGCCCGGCCATGAGCAGCGCGCTGCCGATTCACATCGTCGAGCCGCGGCTGGTCGACAACGTCGGGCACTGCCTGAGCCTCGTGCACGCGCTCGCCACCGCGATCGACGACGCCGGGGCGGGCGAGCGTCTCACGATTTGGGGTGGCACAGGGGCGACAGCGGTCTGGCGCGGCCCTGGGCAACTCAGACCCTATTTCCACCGACGCTGGCGTCGACTGCAGGCGCTTTGGCTGTTGCGCCGCCTGTTGCGCGAGCCCGGCCGGATCCTGATCGCGACTGCAGGCACTGCCGATCTCGTGCTTGCCGACTGGGCCGCGGCGGGCCGCACCATCGCGCCGCACAAACTCCATCTGTTCGTGCACTGGGTCGGCGCGAAGGCGGACAAGGCCAAGCTCCTCGCCAGGATCGCGCGGCGCCAGCCGAACCTGCGCATCTTCGGGCCGACGCCCGCTGTGGTCGATCTCTTTGCGCGCTGCGGCTTCCAGGCCAGCCTCGCGCCCTACCCCGTCGAGTCGCCCGCCGAATTCGAAGCGCGGGCTGTCACCGAACCCTTCCGCCACCTGCTCGTCGCTGGTGGTGCCCGCCTGGACAAGGGGCTGGATCGCGTCGTCGCGCTGGTCGACGAGATGGAGGTGCGCGGCATGACCCTGCCGATCACGATTCAGACTTCGGCCGAAGCGCAGCACGTGCGGGATGGCGCAGTGCCGGGCCTGCTCGAGCGACTCCGCCGTTCGAGCTACAGCGGACTCGAGCTTCACGCCGAGTCGATGTCACCCGACGCCTATCGCGCGCTGTTCCGCGGTGCAGTGGTCGTGCAGCCTTACCGCGCGAGCGACTTCGCGGACCGCGTGAGCGGCGTGACGCTCGACTCGCTCGGCGCTGGCGCTCCCGTCGTCACGACCGAGGGCACATGGATGGCGCGCCTGATCGGAGCGCACAACGCAGGCGTCGCCGTCGCCGACCTCGGCCCTGCCAGTCTGCTGCACGCGATCGAGACGGTGCTCGCCGACCACGCCGGATTCGCGGCGCGCGCCCGGCTCGCGTCTGCGAGCGTGCGTGAGGCGCACTCGGCCCGCGCGCTGGTCGACGCTCTGCTCGCCGAGGAGGCGTGATGCAAGCGCGTCTCTCGGTGATCGTCATCACGCGCAACGAGGCGCAGCGGCTGTCAACCTGCCTCACCTCCGTCGCCTTCGCCGACGAGGTCATCGTCGTCGACTCGGGCAGCACCGATGGCACGCAGACGCTGGCCCGCGACTTGGGCGCGCGCGTGATCGAAACCGCCGACTGGCCCGGCTTCGGCCCGCAAAAGCAGCGCGCGCTCGACGCCGCGACCGGCGACTGGGTGCTCTCCATCGATGCCGACGAGTGGCTCGACAGCACGCTCGCCGCGGCGATCCGGCAGGTGCTCGCGGACGATGCGGGCCAGCCTGCGGCATTCAAGGTCGATCGCCTATCGGCTTTCTGCGGCCAGTGGATGCGCGCGGGAAGCTGGTACCCCGACCACCTTTTGCGCCTGTTCCGCCGCGGCCAAGGGCGTTTCTCGGACGACCAGGTGCACGAGCAGCTGCTGATCGACGCGCGGGCCGACACCCAGGACCACGCCCCAGCGGGCACCCACTGGCCGACGCTGCCGGGCCTGCTGCTGCACAACAGCATTACCAGCTTGCACGACGGCATCGAGAAGATGAACCGCTACACCTCGGGCCGCGCGCTCGATCTGCGCCGAAAGGGACGGCGCGGCGGCCTCTTCGCAGCACTGGCGCACGGGCTGTCGGCCTTTGTGCGCGCCTATCTCATCCGGCGCGGGTTCCTCGACGGCCGGCGCGGCTTCGTGCTGGCGCTGCTCGACGCGCAAAGCTCGTGCACGCGCTATCTGAAGCTGTGGCTGGACGGCACGCCCGTCCCGCACGAACTGCCACCGCCCGACGACGATCGGCGCACGCCGGGCCGCGCCGATCGCGACCACAGCTCGCCGCCGCCTCTGTAGCGGCACAACAGTCGAAAGCCCCGCGACGCTTTTGTCAGCGTCCCGGCAACGCAGGTGGATGCGGATGCAGCCGCGCCATCGCGAGCGCATCGACGTACGCGCCGTCGCGCAGCGCATACGCGCGGTGGGTGCCTTCGTGCTCGAAGCCGAACTTGCGATAGAGCGCAATCGCCGCCGCGTTGTCGGCGTACACCGTCAGCTCGATGCGCAGCGCGCCGGCCCAACCGTCTGCGTAGTCACACATCGCGGCCATCAGCGCCGAACCGACGCCCTGGTGCTGCGCTTCGCGCGCCACGGAGATGCCGAGCGTCAACGCGTGCCGACGGCGCAGCGCTGCCCCGACCGGATGCAGACCGGCCGAGCCGACGACTTCGCCTTCGCGCTCGGCAACCAGCAGCAGGTCGGGCTTGCCGGGGGCGAAAGTCTCGGCCAACCGTTCCTTCCAGATCTCTTCGTTCGTGAACGGAAGCTGCATCAGCCCGGCGTAGACCGCCGGGTCGCCCATCATGCGGGCGAGCGCGCCGGCATCCTTGAGCGTTGCACGCCGTACCGAGATCGTGCCCGCGGCGGCGCGGCGCTTGCCCATCGTCAGACTCGCTCCGCCACCCAGCCCGCCACCGAGTCGAGCGCCGCGCCGAGCCGGCTCGGGTCCGTCCCGCCGGCCATCGCAAGATCGGCCTTGCCGCCGCCCTTGCCGCCGACCTGCTGGGCAACGAAGTTGACAAGCTCGCCGGCCTTGATGCGGCCGGTCGCATCGGCCGTCACACCGGCCGCAAGCTGCACCTTCGCGCCATCGACCACCGCAAGCACGATCGCCGCACTCTTGAGCTTGTTCTTCAACTGGTCCATCGTCTCGCGGAGCGCCTTCGCATCCGCGCCCTCGAGCATTGCGGCGAGCACCTTGAGGCCGCCAATGTCGACCGCGCGGGCGACGAGTTCATCGCCTTGCGACGAAGCGAGCCGGCCCTTCATCGCCGCAAGCTCGCGCTCCAGGTGGCGGATCTGGTCGAGCATCGCGTGCACGCGCGCGTTGACATCGCCAGTCGAGACTTTGAGCGTCCCTGCGACGCCACCGAGCGTCTGCTCCATCTCCTGCACATAGGCAAGCGCGTTGTCGCCCGTGAGTGCCTCGACGCGGCGCACACCGGCCGCGACGCCGCCCTCGGCGACGATCGTAAAGAAGCCGATGTCGCCGCTGCGCGCAACGTGCGTGCCACCGCAGAGCTCGCGGCTGCTGCCGATGTCGAGCACGCGCACCTCGTCGCCGTATTTCTCGCCAAACAACATCATCGCGCCGGCCTTCTGCGCGTCATCGATCGCCATCACGCGCGCCTGCGTCGCGGTGTTGGCGAGCACCTCGGCGTTGACGAGTTGCTCGATGCGCCAGATCTGCTCGTCGGTGAGCGGTGCGTTGTGCGCGAAGTCGAAGCGCGTGCGCTCCGGCGTGACGAGCGAGCCCTTCTGCTGCACATGCGCGCCCAGCACCTCGCGCAGCGCCTTGTGCATCAGGTGCGTCGCGCTGTGGTTGCGCACGGTGCGCGCGCGGCGCTCGGCATCGACGCGCGCGACGAAGGTGTCGCCGACCTCGACCTCGCCTTCCACGATACGGCCGTGATGGCCGAAGACGCTCGCCTGGATCTTCTGCGTGTCCTCGACGATCACGCGTGATCGCGGGTTGCGCAACTCGCCGCTGTCGCCCACCTGCCCGCCCGATTCGGCATAAAAAGGCGTGTGATCGAGCACGACGACAACGTCGTCACCCGCCCGTGCGTGCTGCACGGGCGTGCCGTCGATGTAGAGCGCAACGACCTTGCTGTGCTCACACACAAGATGCTCGTAACCATGGAATGTCGTCGGCGCGCCGTCGTAGGCAAGGCCCTGCGCCATCTTGAACTTGGCCGAAGCACGCGCCTTCTCGCGCTGGCCGTTCATCGCGGCCTCGAATCCCGCGCTGTCGACGGTCACGCCGCGCTCGCGACAGACATCGGCAGTCAGGTCGAGCGGGAAGCCAAATGTGTCGTGCAGCTTGAAGGCGGTCTCGCCGTCGATCTGCTGCGTGCCCCCTGCGAGCGCCGACTCAAGTATCTCCATGCCGTTCGCGATGGTCTGGAAGAAGCGCTCTTCTTCCTGCTTCAACACGTCGGTGATGCGCAGCCGGTCGCGGCGCAGTTCGGGGTAGGCGTCGCCCATCTCGTCGGCGAGCGGCGCGACGAGCGTGTGGAAGAACGGCCGCCGCGCGCCGAGCTTGTAGCCGTGGCGGATCGCGCGCCGCGCGATGCGGCGCAGGACATAGCCGCGGCCTTCGTTGCCAGGGATCACGCCGTCGGCAACGGTAAAGGCGCAGGCGCGAATGTGATCGGCGATGACCTTCAGGCTCGCGCTGTCGGGGTCGACACCGCTCGCACCCGCCGCCTCGACGGCTTGCTTGGCCGCCGCGAGCAGGTTCACGAACAGATCGATCTCGTAGTTCGAATGCACGTGCTGCAGCACCGCCGCGAGGCGCTCGAGCCCCATGCCGGTGTCGACGCTCGGCTTCGGCAGCTTGTGCATCACGCCCGCTTCGTCGCGGTTGAACTGCATGAACACGTTGTTCCAGATCTCGATGTAGCGGTCGCCATCCTCATCCGGTGAGCCCGGCGGGCCACCCGCGATCTCCGGCCCGTGGTCGTAGAAGATCTCGGTGCACGGGCCGCAGGGGCCGGTGTCGCCCATCATCCAGAAGTTGTCCGACGCGTAGCGCGCGCCCTTGTTGTCGCCGATGCGCACGATGCGCTCGGCCGGCACGCCGACCGTCTTGTGCCAGATGTCGTAGGCCTCGTCGTCCTCGGCGTAGACGGTGACCCAGAGCTTCTCGGCGGGCAGCTTGAAGACCTCGGTCAGCAACTCCCACGCGAAACGAATGGCGTCGTGCTTGAAGTAGTCACCGAAGCTGAAGTTGCCCAGCATCTCGAAGAAGGTGTGATGCCGCGCGGTGTAGCCGACGTTCTCGAGATCGTTGTGCTTGCCGCCGGCGCGGATGCACTTCTGCGCCGTCGCGGCGCGCGAGTACGGGCGCTTGTCGAAGCCGAGAAACACGTCCTTGAACTGGTTCATGCCGGCGTTCGTGAACAGCAGCGTCGGGTCGTCGCCCGGGACGACGGGGCTCGACGCGACGACGGCATGACCCCTGGCCTCGAAGAACTTCAGAAACTGGGAGCGAATCTCGGAGGCCTTCATGGACTACCTTGGTTGGTACGGCGTGCGACCCGCGGGCCGCGAAGCGTCGATTTTAGGGGGCCGGCGCCACGGCATCGGCCGCGCGCTAGGATCGTCGGCGACGCACAACGAAAGCCCGACGATGCCGACCGATGCCACCGTGCCCAACCGCGCTGCGCCCCTCGCCGGCGTGCGCGTGCTCGACCTCTCACGCGTCCTCGCCGGCCCATGGGCAGCACAGATGCTCGCCGACTACGGCGCCGACGTGATCAAAGTCGAGCGTCCTGGCGAAGGCGACGACACCCGCGCCTGGGGCCCGCCCTGGTTCGGCGACGCTGCGGATCGCATGTCGGCCTACTACCTGTGCGCAAACCGCGGCAAGCGCTCGGTCGCGATCGACATCGCAAGCGGCGAGGGGCAAGCGCGGATTCGCCAACTTGCGCAAGAGGCCGACGTGCTGGTCGAGAACTACAAGGTCGGGCAGCTTGCGCGCTATCGGCTCGATGCAGCATCGCTTCAGGCCCTGAATCCGCGGCTCGTCTACTGTTCGATCACCGGTTACGGCCAGACCGGGCCCGACGCCGGGCGCGCTGGCTACGACTTCGCGATCCAGGCCGGCGGCGGCCTGATGAGCATCACCGGCGAGCGCGAGGACACGCCCGGCAGTGAGCCACAGAAGGTCGGCGTCGCGGTGGTCGATGTGATGACGGGCGTCTACGCGGCCAGCGCGATCCTCGCCGCGCTGCACGAACGCACGCGCACCGGGCGCGGCGCGTGGATCGACATGGCGCTGCTCGACGTGCAGGTCGCGATGCTGGCCAACCAGGCGAGCAACCATCTCGTCGGCGGCACCGTACCGCAGCGTATGGGCAACGCGCACGCCAACATCGTGCCCTACCAGGTGTTCGCGACGGCGGACGGGCACATCGTGCTGGCGATCGGCAACGACGCCCAGTTCGGAAAGTTCTGTGCGCTCGCGGGTCATGCGCCGGTCGCTCGCGATGCACGCTTCGACACCAACGCCCGCCGTGTGGCCCACCGCAGCGAACTCGTGCCGCTGATCGCAGGCTGGATGATCGCTCGCCGCACGGAGGAATGGGTCGCCGCGCTCGACGCGCAAGGCGTGCCCTGCGCGCCGATCCGGGATATCGCGCAGGTGTTCGGCGCCGAGCAGGTGCGCGCGCGCGGCATGCGGCTCGACCTCGCAACCGCCGATGGCCGCGCCGTGCCTGGCGTGGCGTCGCCGGTCGTCTTCGACGGCCAACGCGCCGCCGCACTGCGACCGCCGCCGGGCCTCGACGCTCAGGGGGAGGCAATTCGCGCTGCGCTGGAAGCATCGCCGGCGTGGCCGCGCGCCGAGGCTGAAGGCTCCGCAGAAAGCTGAGCCGGCGCGTGGCCGCGGCCTGTTCGCTGTACCCTAGGGAGCTCGACTTCCCATCCGGGCGCCCGCGCGGCGGCCTATTCTGACGGAGACCCTCAACATGGACATGAAAGCTTCCCCGCTCGCAACGCTGAAGGACCCGAGCCTGCTGAAAACAGACGCGCTGGTCGGCGGCGCCTGGCTGCGCGGCAACCGCCGCTTCGACGTGATCGACCCCGCGACCAGCGCCAAGCTGGTCGATGTCGCCGACCTGGGCGTCGACGAAACGCAGGCGGCGATCGACGCCGCCGCGCGCGCCCTGCCCGCCTGGCGCGCGAAGCCGGCCAAGGAGCGCGGCGCGATCCTGATGGCATGGTTCAGGCTGATGCACGAACACGCCGACGACCTGGCGCGGATCATGACCGCCGAGCAAGGCAAGCCGCTCGCCGAGGCGCGCGGCGAGGTGATCTACGGCGCGAGCTTCATCGAGTGGTTCGCCGAGGAAGGCAAGCGTGTCTACGGCGAGACGGTGCCGACGACCGACCCGAACAAGCGCTATCTCGTCATCAAGCAGGCGATGGGCGTCTGCGCCGCCATCACGCCGTGGAACTTCCCGATCGCGATGATCACGCGCAAGGTCGGTCCGGCGCTGGCCGCCGGCTGCCCGGTGATCGTCAAGCCAGCCGGGCAGACACCGCTGTCGGCGCTCGCGGTGGCGGAGCTGGGCCAGCGCGCGGGCTTGCCCGCAGGGGTGCTCAACGTGATCACCGCCGCCAAGTCGGCCGCGATCGGAAAATTGCTGTGCGAAAGCGAGACGGTGCGGCACCTGTCGTTCACGGGCTCGACCGAGGTCGGCCGCATCCTCGCCGCGCAGTGCGCGCCGACGATCAAGAAGCTCTCGCTCGAGCTCGGCGGCAACGCGCCCTTCATCGTGTTCGACGACGCGGATCTCGACAGCGCGGCCGAGGGCGCGCTGATCAGCAAGTACCGCAACGCCGGACAGACTTGCGTCTGCGCCAACCGCCTCTATGTGCAGGACAGCGTCTACGACGCCTTTGTCGAGAAGCTCGCCGCGAAGGCACGCGGCATCAAGGTCGGAAACGGCTTCGAAGCGGGTGTCACGCAGGGCCCGATGATCGACGACAACGCGGTGGCCAAGATCGAGAGCCACGTCGCCGACGCGCTCAAGAAGGGCGCGAGCCTGCTGACCGGTGGCAAGAAATCGGGCGAACGCTTCTTCGAGCCGACCGTGCTGATCAACGCCACGAGCGACATGCTGTGCGCGCGCGAAGAAACCTTCGGCCCGGTAGCGCCGGTGTTCCGCTTCAAGACCGAGGAGGAGGCGATTGCGCTCGCGAACGACACCGAGTTCGGCCTCGCGGCCTACTTTTACAGCCGCGACATCGGCCGCATCTTCCGCGTCGGCGAAGGATTGGAATCGGGCATGGTCGGCGTCAATACCGGGCTGATCTCTACTGCCGAGGTGCCGTTCGGCGGCGTCAAGCAATCCGGCCTGGGGCGCGAGGGTTCCCGCCACGGCATCGAGGACTACGTCGAGATGAAATACCTGTGTCTGGGCGACATCACGAAGTAGTGCAGCGCTACGGGCCGCGCACGGCTCGACAGACCCGGCGCGGCAAACGGCGGTGGGGCGCCACGGCAAGTGCTGCCGCGGCGCTCGCGACATGAGCGACGGCCCTCGCCTGCGCGTCGTCTTGGCGGCGGAGCCGGACTTCAGACTCGGCCTTGCCGACGTGCGCCCGGCCCTTCGGCAGGTCACCTGCGGCGAGGCGGGAGCGACACTCGAGCCGCGCGTGATGCAGGTGCTCGTCGCTCTCGCCGGCACGCCGGGGCGCGTCGTCGGCCGCGACGAGCTGATCGCCCGCTGCTGGGACGGCCGCGTCGTCGGTGACAACGCGATCGACCGCGCCGTCTCGCGCCTGCGCCGTCTCGCCGTCGAGCTGCCGGGCGCCGGCTTCGAGATCGAGACGCTTTCCCGCGTCGGCTACCGGCTGCGGGTCACGGCGCCGGCCGCGACGCCGCCGCAGGCCCCCCGGGGGTCGGAACCCCCTCCTGCGGGGGTCGCTCACGTCCCGCGCCGGCGGCGTGTGCTCGCCGGCACGGCCGTCGGGCTCGCAGCCGTCGTCGGCATCGGCGCGACGACCTGGGCATGGCGTGGCCGCGAAGCGCAAATCGACGAGGGCCTGCGCCGGGCGCGCGCGCTGCGCCTCGGCGGCGGGGACGATTTGCTGCAGGCCGCCGCATTGCTTCAGGAAGTGATCCGCCTGTCGCCGGGCTCGGCTGCCGCTTGGGGCATGCTGGCGCTGACCCAGGCGGAGTACCTTGAATTCGGCGACGAGCCCGCGGACGCAGCCAACTTCCCGCAGCCGACGTCGGCCGTGACGGCGCGCGCGCTTGCACTCGGCCCCACCAACGGCGACGCCGCGGCGGCGTACGTACTGAACCAGCGGCTCTACGGCAACTGGTGGGCCGTCGAAGAGTCCTGCCGCCGCGCGCTTGAGCGCTGGCCGCAGCATCCGACGCTGCACGACACGCTCGGCCGGGTTTACAGCCACACGGGCCGCTGGGCCGAAGCGACGACCTCGTACCGACGGTCGCTCGCACTCGAGGCGCAGCAGCCGTGCGTCCACGCGCGGCTCATCACCGCCCTGTGGAGCAGCCGTCAACACGACGACGCCACGCGCGTCGCGGCGGACGCGCTCAAGGCTTGGCCTGAGCATGGTGACGTCTGGCTCTCGAGCCTGCGTTGGAGGCTCGGCTCCGGGCGTGAGGACGAAGCGATCGCGCAGCTGCGGCGCCTGCCCGGGCGCCCGCGCAGCTTGATGCCGATCTCGGACGACTTGGGCATCGTCGTCGCGCGGGCGCTCGCCGACGGTGGCACGCAGGCCGCTGCGTCCGCATGCGCGGCGCTGCTCGCGGCGCGCGGTGCGGGCAGCGTATCGAGCTTCGACGCCGCGCCACTGTTCGCACGGCTTGGACAGACCGATCTCGCTCTTCAGATGTTCGAGACGTACTACCTCGGTGGCACGCGCCCGTCCGGCGAGCGGCAGCCGCCGCCGATGCCGGGCGAAGTGCGCAAAACCGACGTGCTGTTCTTGCCCCCCTGCGATCCCCTCCGCGCCGATCGTCGCTATGCCCGGCTGACGCGCACGATCGGCCTCGACGCCTATTGGCAGGCTGTCGGGCGCGGCGCCGATGGGGTCCCATCCGCGCGCGTCTGAGCCGCGCCTGCGTGCCGTCCCCGCCAGGCAAACACGCCGCACAGGCCCCCGAGTCCGACCGCCAGCATCTGCACCGCTGCAGGTTCCGGCACCGCCGTCACGCTGCCGGTGAAGGTCTGGAACAGCGCCGACGGCTCGGCCGCCAGCGTATAGGTGAACTCGCGAAACGACGGCGCCGTGCTGATACCGTTGAGCGCGATGCGCCAGTCGTCGGTGCCGGCCACCGTCTGCGTGCCGTTGAGCACATGGCCGATCGACATCAGATCGTGGACCGGGCTGCCGCCGACCACGCCATCTTGGATATAGGTCAGCACCGGCGTCCAGTTGCCGGGCAGGTTCAACGACTCGAGACTGACCTCCACCGTCACGCCGTTCGCGACGCTTCCGTCGCCGGCGTTGAAGAAGGTCGCCGCATTGTCGAAGCTGAATCGCACCCGGCCGACGATCGGGTCGACCGTCGCGCCGACCGGAAAGCCCTGGGCGGTGAACGCCAGTTCACCGCTGACGAGCGTCGCGCCAGCCGGCAGCGCGAGGAGCGACAGTGACGCCGCGAGCGCGGCCGGTGGCCGCAAGCGGAAAGGAGAAGGGAAACGGCAGGTTGACATGATGGGGACTCCTGGTGGACGGGCCGATGGTGGCCACGCCGTATTGAGCCGCGTTTGCCCGCGCCCGGCCAGACGCCGCGCCTGATGAATTGCTGATCGATCGCTGATGCCCGGCGCGGCGCTGGGGCGCCTACGGCAGATCGATCTCGCCGTCGTTGGCCGCGCCGGTGTCACGCCACTGGCTTTCGCGCCAGTTGACGAAACCGTCGCGGCCGCGGACTTGTGCCGCGGCCGCGGCGGCGACGGCTTGGCGCAGCAGCACATCCGCGTCGTTGCCGTCGGCGGGAAACTGGCTGATGCCGATGCTTGCCGCGATCGCGGCGCTTTGTCCTGAAAGGGAGAAGGTCTGCCGCAGCGCTTGCAGCAGCTTGCGGGCGACGAGTTCGGCGTCCACCGGCTCCTCGGTCGACGCGAGCAGCAGCGCGAATGTCTCGGTCGTCAGCGTGGCGACGACGTCGCTCGCACGGACCGCCGCCCGCAGCCGCACCGCGACCTTGCGCCGCAACACATTGGCGGATTCGGCGCCGAGCGAGGCCTCGACGGTGTCGAATCCCTCGATGCGAAGCACGAGCAAGGCCATCGGCGCAGGCTCGCGCCCGCGCAACGCGAGCAACTGACTCATGTGGTCGATGAGTTGCTGGCGATTGGGCAGGCCGGTGCGCAGATCGGTCGCGCTCACCTTCCGCGATTCGAGTTCGATGCGCTTGCGCTCGGTCGCCAGGCGCAGACTGCGCGCCGCGTCGGCGAGCGCGGCCTCTGGGGGCTGGAGCCGCTCATGGAACAGCACATCCTGCACGCCGGATTGCACCAGGAGCATCGCCACCGCTGCTTCGACCGGCCCCGCCGCGAGCACCACCACCGCCATGTCGGGCACGGCCTGCGCGAGTCCGCTCCAGGCCGGCAACTGCACGAATTCATCCGCACCGAGACTGATCAGCACGCCGTCGAAGCTGGTTTCGCCGAGCACGGCACTCGCTTCGGCAAGACTGGCGCAGCGGCTCAGGGCGATCGGCCCGAAGGACGAAGCGCTCAGGCTTCGATCGCTCGAAGGCGTAAACCCCGATTCGAGTTCGATCCAGAGAATCTGCAGTTCGGCAGCTTGCAATTCGTTCTCCCAACTTGGGCCGTCAGTCAGTAGGCAATCTCGTTCGGGCGGCGGAATTCAAGGCGAAGTCGCGCACGCTTTGCGCACATCTCACGCACGCTACCATGGGCTTCGATGAACGGGGCCGCATTTCGGCCGGACCCCAACGCCTGGAGGCGACGAAAAGTGAAGCGACGCATGTTCTTCTTCGCGGGAATGCAGGCCTGCGTTGCGGCGATGGCGCAAGTGCCCAGCCTCGACAACCTGCTGAAAAGCGTGCCCAAGGTTCCCGCTGCGACAGGAGCGGTCACGGGCTCGTCGGACACGAAGACCGATGTGGCGGGCATCAAGGAAGCGCTTGCGCTGGGCACCGAGAAGGCGGTGAATTCCCTGTCCAAGGCCAACGGCTATTTCGGAAACCAGGCCGTGAAGATCCTGATGCCGAAGGACATCCAGAAAGTCGCCGACATGGCGCGCATGGCAGGCTACGAGAAGCAGGTCGATGAGTTCGTGCTGAGCATGAACCGCGCGGCCGAGGCGGCCGTGCCGCTCGCGGCCAAGATTTTCGGCGATGCGATCCGCAACATGAGCGTGGAAGACGTTCGAGGCATTCTCGCCGGGGGCGATACGGCAGCCACTGAATTCTTCAAGCGCAAGTCTGAGGACAAGCTCTACAAGGCCTTCAAACCTGTCGTCTCGAAAAAGGTCGGCGAGGTTGGCGCCACGCGCGCGTACAAGGACTTGATGGGGCGCTATGAGCAAGTGCCCCTCATGAAATCGAAGTCGCTTGACCTCGACGACTACGTCACCCGCAAGTCACTCGACGGCGTGTTCTACATGGTCGGCCAGGAAGAAAAGCAGATCCGCACGAACCCGGCCGCGCGTACTACCGAGTTGTTGAAGAGCGTCTTCGGCAAGTAGTGGCAAGCGACGAAGTTGCGGCTCGAACGCGCCGCGCGGCGCGCTGACTGGCGGTGTGCGATCGCGTAAACTTCGGTTCATCGCGGGTGTAGTTCAATGGCAGAACGGCAGCTTCCCAAGCTTCATACGAGGGTTCGATTCCCTTCACCCGCTCCAGCGACCGAACGCGCCGGCGACGCGTCTTGAGAGCGTCGCCCTCAGGGGTTCGCTGCCAGTTCCCGGCTGATGATCTGACGCGCACGGCGCATCGCATAGAACAGAGCGTCGCGCGCCGTATCCCAACGATAGCCACATGCGAGGCTGTCGTCCCGGAATGCTTCGCCACCGCGCGGCGATCGGTCATCGATGCGCCTGACGACGAGCGCCGCGATGTAGCCGTCTCCGGATGGTGCCTCGAGCGCGCCGGCGTAGATGCGGTAGGGCCCCTCGGTCGATTCTTCAAACTGCACATGCACCTCCAAGGCAAGCGCCTTCGCCCGCCAGGGCCCCGACTATCTGCGCCGCATGCGCAGATGGGTATCCACCAGACGGGCGACACCCGAATGGGGGAGACGCTGCGATTCGCCCCAGGAGGCGCCACCGGGCTGCGCGGGCGCAGCACGCGCGCCCGCCCGTCCATCCGTCGAACGCTCAGGCGCTGGGGTTCGACTTGAACGTCAAAGGGAACGCAATCGACGCTGCATCGGCTCGCCGCGCGCTCGTGCTGCTCGTGCTCCTGACGCTGGTCTGGGGAACGACCTGGCCACTGTTCTCGATGGCGGTTCACGAGGTCTCGGTCTGGACCTTCCGCGCGATCTCGGTCAGCGTTGCGGGTCTGGTGGTGCTCGGCGTCGCGCGCCTGCGGGGGCAATCGCTGCACATCCCGCGCAGGCACTGGCTGCGCATCACCGTCGCGACTTTCTTCTACTTCGTGCTGTGGAATATCGCGAGCACCTATGCGGCGATCCTGTTGCCGTCCGGCCAGGCGGCGGTGGTCGGCTTCACGATGCCGCTGTGGTCAGCGCTCATCTCGTGGGCGGTGCTCGGAGAGCGCCTCGGTGGGCGACTCGTGCTCGGCATCGCGCTCGGCGCAACCGCCGTGCTGCTGCTGATGGTGCCGAGTTTTCATGCCTACGCCAAGGCGCCGGCCGGCCTCGCGATGGGCCTCGTCGCGGCGATCGGCTGGGCGACAGGCACGCTGATCCTCAAGCGCGGCAAGGTCGACGTGCCGGCCACCGTGCTGACCGGCTGGCAGCTGTTGATCGCCGCCGTGCCGACGGCGATCGGCGCTGTGATCCTGGGCGACGGTGTCTGGTTCATGCCGTCGTGGCAGTCGATCGCGGTCATCGCCTACATCGCGCTGGTGCCGATGGCGATCGGCAACGTGAGTTGGTTCGCGATCGTCGGCATCTTGCCGGTCAACGTCGCCGGGCTGTCGGTCGTCGCGGTGCCGGTAGTGGCGATGCTCGCGGGTGCCATCGTCCACAGGGAACCTCTCGGCGTGGCGCAGTGGCTTGCGATGGCCTGCAGTGCGAGTGCGCTCTGGCTGGCGCTGGTGCGGCCGGCCCCGGGCAGCAATCGATAGCCCGGTCTGCCGCCGCCATCGTCTCGCCTATCATCGCGCCGACGGCGTCGCGCATTCGTGTGGGCGTACTTGATTCAACCTCGAGCGCGAGACGAAATATGCATCCTCTCCTTCTTCCGCGCGCAGCCGCGTGGCTGTTTGGGCTGTGCCTGCTGGCGGCATCGATCGGCGTGGTGGCCCAGCCTCAAGGCAATGCGTCACCGGCGAACCTGAGCTGGGTTCGAAGTGCGAGTGGCTATGCCGCACCGATACAGGCCTTTGCGGGCGGAAGCGAGGACGGCGCCGCGCTCGTTCTGTGCCGCGCTGCCTATGCGCAAGGGGTCTATCCGGGCAAGCTCGTGAAGGGCAACTGCAACATCGGCATTGGCGGACGCGAGTTCTACCTGCACGACTACGAGATCCTGGTCGGCAGCGGTGGCTCCTGGGGCCCACCGCAGGCCGGCTATGCGGGCGCCTTCGTCGCCGGCATCGAGGGCGGCCGCCCAGTCTACGTGTGCCAGGCGCCGTACCGCGGTGGCATCCACCCCGGTCGGGTCGTAGGCGACCAGTGCAGCATCACCTATGCCGGCGTCGAAACCCCTGTGCGGGACTTCGCGGTGCTCTACGCCGGGATCATGACGGCGCCGGGCGTGCTCGTTCAGGGGAGTGGCGCAGCGGCCGCGCCGCCGGTCTACGTGCAGCAGGCGCCGCCACCACCGACATACAGCCCACCGGCAACCATCATCCTCGGACGCCCGTCATCGTGCAGCGCCAAGGGCAATCCTACATGCAGCGGCTGCTCGGTTTCGTGCCCGGCGGGCAAACAGGCCGTCTGCACCGAGGGCGAAGTTCACAAGACGAGTGGCTTCGAGCCCGTGTGCTGGACCCGGGCGAAGTGCGAATGCCAGTAGCGTCGGTGCCCGCAACGCGCCGGCGCGAGAACATCGCCTGATCGGGCGACTCCCCGCGCCGCGGCCGCCGGTGCCGTCCGGCGAGTGCGCAGATATCAATCAGCCGTGCTTCTGGTCGAAGAACTGCTCGTCTTCGGTCGACCCCTTCAACGCAGCGGTCGACGACTTCGCCTCGATCGTCGTCGTCACCGCATCGAAGTAGCCGGTGCCGACTTCGCGCTGGTGCTTGACGGCGGTAAAGCCCTTCTCGGCAGCCGCGAATTCCTTTTCCTGCAGTTCGACGAAGGCGCTCATGTTGTTGCGCGCATAGCCGTAGGCGAGGTCGAACATCGAGTAGTTCAGGCTGTGGAAGCCGGCAAGCGTGATGAACTGGAACTTGTAGCCCATCGCGCCGAGCTCGCGTTGGAACTTGGCGATCGTCGCGTCGTCGAGGTTCTTCTTCCAGTTGAACGACGGCGAGCAGTTGTACGCGAGCAGCTTGCCCGGGAACTTGGCATGGATCGCGTCGGCAAACGCCTTCGCGAAGGCAAGGTCGGGCTTGCCGGTCTCGCACCACAACATGTCGACGAAGGGTGCGTAGGCGAGGCCGCGGCTGATCGATTGCTCGAGGCCGTTCTTGGTGCGGTAGAAGCCCTCGACGGTGCGCTCGCCGGTGCAAAACGGCTTGTCGTTGTCGTCGACGTCGCTCGTCACGAGGTCGGCAGCCTCGGCGTCGGTGCGCGCGAGCAGCACCGTGGGCGTGCCCATCACGTCGGCAGCGAGGCGCGCGGCGACGAGCTTGGCGACCGCGTCTCGCGTCGGCACGAGCACCTTGCCGCCCATGTGGCCGCACTTCTTGACCGATGCGAGCTGGTCTTCGAAGTGGACGCCGGCGGCGCCCGCCTCGATCATCGCCTTCATGAGCTCGAAGGCGTTGAGCACGCCACCGAATCCGGCTTCGGCGTCGGCAACGATCGGCGCGAAGTAGTCGACGTCGTTCTTGCCTTCGCTCCACTGGATCTGATCGGCGCGCTGGAACGTGTTGTTGATGCGCTTGACGGCCTTGGGCACCGAGTCCACCGAGTAGAGCGACTGGTCAGGGTACATCTCGCCGTTGTCGTTGGCGTCGGCGGCAACCTGCCAGCCCGACAGGTAGATCGCCTTCAGCCCGGCCTTGACCTGCTGCATCGCCTGGTTGCCGCTGAGCGCCCCGAGTGTGTTGACGAAGGGCTCGGTGTTGACGAGGTTCCACAGCTTCTCGGCGCCGCGCTTGGCAAGCGTGTGCTCAATGGCAATCGAGCCACGCAGGCGCACGACGTCGGCAGCGCTGTAGCTGCGCGTGACGCCCTTCCAGCGCGGGTTCTCGGCCCAGTCCTTTTCAAGGGCGGTGGCTTGTTGTTCGCGGGTCAGAGTGGTCATGAGAGGTTCTCCAGTGGGTTCATCGAGGACAAGAACGGCGCGCTGGCTGGCAGCGACTTGTTGCCCCGAGCATATCCTGACCACCTTCGCGCGCACTGACTTATGTCTTATATAAGATAGAAATCATTTCTTAATATTTTCAACGACTTACGTCATTGCTTTCACGATACGCAATGCTATTTTTCGGGATGAAAGAAATTGCCGCAGCGCACCATGATCAATTTTCACGATGCGCAACCGGCGCCATGCGTGGTGGAATGCACCTCGGTGCGTATGATCGTGCGCAGCTTTCTACCCCCCGCGGCGTCCTGCGCCGGCTCCGCCCGCATGAGTTCGTTTGCCTTCCTTTCGACCAATGCCTTCCTCAAGGCCCCAATCGGTGACGCCAGCAAGCGGTTTGCCGTGGCCGGCCTGGCGTGGGACGGGAGCGTGACAAACCGGCCCGGCGCGCGCTTCGGTCCGCGCGCGATCCGCGACGCGAGCCACATGCTGTGCGATGGTGTGCATCCCCTGTTCGACACCACGCCATTGGGCGCATTGACGGACGTTGGCGACCTCGCCCTGCCAAACACCAGCCTCGCCGCCATGCGCGATGCGATGGCGCCGCAAGTGCAGCAACTGCTCTCGCAGCACCACATGGTCTGGCTGGGTGGTGACCATTCGATCACGCTGCCCCTGCTGCGTGCCTACCGTGCACAACTGGGACGACCGCTGGCTGTCGTTCACTTCGATGCCCATTGCGACACATGGGAAGATCATTTCGGCGAGCCCAGTGGTCACGGCACTTGGGTCTATGAAGCGATGGCCGAAGGCTTGGTGGTCGATGAATGCTTCATGCAGATCGGTATCCGCTCGGCCGGGCTCCGCGAGGCGCGCGAGTATGTGCGGGATCGCGGGGGCCTCATCCACACGGCACGCGACCTGAGAGGCCTCGAACGCCCCGCTGAGCTGGCCACGTTGCTCGCGCCATGGCGGGAGCGAGTGGCGCGACATGACACGCCACCGCTGTATCTGAGTCTCGACATCGATTGCCTAGACCCCGCCTTTGCCCCCGGCACCGGCACACCCGAACCTGGCGGGCTGAGCACCAACCAAGTGCTCGGGATACTCGAGGAACTGGCGGACTTGCCCTTCGTCGGTATGGACTGCGTCGAGGTTGCACCGCCCTACGATCACGCCGAACTCACGAGCTACGCGGCGGCGAGCTTCGTCTGGACCTATCTCTGTGGGCAGGTCGCCCGCTGCGCGCGTGAGGCGCCTACACCGGCAGCGCAGTCGTCTTCTTGACCGTCCGCAGGACCAGCATCGAGTTCGATCGCGAGACACCCGGCAGGCGCATCAGCACTTCGGAGTGAAAGCGCTCCAGATCCTCGGCGTCGCGATAGGCGAAGCGAATCAGGTAGTCGTTCGCGCCAGCAACGTAGTAGCAGTCGAGGATCTCCGGTCGGTCGCGCACGGCCTGCTCGAAAGCCTCGAGTTGCGGCGTATTCATGCTATCGAGATTGATGATCGTGAAACTGATGCCGTGGCGGCCGACCGCACGCGGGTTGACGAGCGCGACGTACTGCGCGATCACCCCGCCGTCCTCTAGCTGCTTGACGCGTCGCAGGCAGGCCGACGGCGACAGATGAACGCGCTGCGCCAGCTCCAGATTCGAGAGCCGCCCTTCGCGCTGCAGTTCGGTCAGGATCGCGCGGTCTATCGAATCGAGTTTCACTTCCGGGGTTCTGGGCGGCATGGCGTGCGAAAGTGACTGCTGTTGTTCGCATGATATTGTGCGCTGCGGGGTTCGCCCCGCTCGTTTGAGCAAGCACATTGCGCCTGCCGACGCATAAACTTGCGCGTTGCCAATCTGCTGTGCGGAGCCCGCCGTGACCACCAATCCGAAGACCGATTCAAAGACCTCGCTCGAGGCCTACTGGATGCCGTTCACCGCGAACCGCCAGTTCAAGCAGGCGCCACGCATGTTGGCGCGCGCCGAAGGCATGTACTTCTGGACCCCCGAAGGGCGCAAGGTCCTCGACGGCATCGCCGGCCTGTGGTGCGTGAACGCGGGCCACGCGAGCCCGAAAGTCGTCCAGGCGATCCAGGCCCAGGCGGCCGAGATGGACTTCGCGCCGCCCTTCAACATGGGCCACCCCAAGGCATTCGAGCTTGCGGAGCGGCTGGTCGAGATCCTGCCCGCGGGCATGAACAAGGTCTTCTATACGAACTCGGGTTCCGAGTCGGTCGAGACGGCGCTCAAGATGGCAATCGCGTATCACCGCGCACGCGGCGAGGGCTCGCGCACACGGTTGATCGGCCGCGAGCGTGGCTATCACGGCGTCAACTTCGGCGGGATCTCGGTGGGCGGCATCGTCGCCAATCGGAAGATGTTCGGCACGCTGCTCGCGGGCGTCGATCACATCCGCCACACGCATGACCTGGCGCGCAACGCGTTCTCGCGTGGTGTGCCCGAGCACGGCGCCGAGCTTGCCGACGATCTCGAGCGCCTCGTCGCGCTCCACGACGCATCGACGATCGCGGCCGTGATCGTCGAGCCGGTCGCCGGGTCGACTGGCGTGCTGCTGCCCCCCAAGGGCTACCTCGAACGGCTGCGCGCGATTTGCGACAAGCACGGCATCCTGCTGATCTTCGACGAAGTCATCACCGGTTTCGGGCGCCTGGGCTCGCCGTTCGCGGCAACGCACTTCGGCGTCACGCCCGACCTGATGACGGTTGCCAAGGGCATCAGCAATGGCTCGGTGCCGATGGGCGCGGTGTTTGCCAAGCAGCACATCCATGACGCGTTCATGAACGGCCCCGAGCACCTGATCGAGTTCTTCCACGGCTACACCTACTCGGCGCACCCGCTCGCCTGCGCAGCGGCGCTCGGCACGCTCGACACCTACGCGGAGTCCGGCCTGCTGACGCGCGGCGCGAAGATGGCGCCGGCCTTCGAGAACGCACTGCATGCGCTCAAAGGCCTGCCACACGTGATCGACATCCGCAACATCGGCCTCGTCGGCGGCATCGAGCTCGCACCGATGCAAGGTCAGCCCGGCAAGCGCGCGTTCGATGTGTTCCTCAAGTGCTGGGAGCGCGGGGTGCTGATCCGCACCACCGGCGACACGATCGCCCTGTCACCGCCGCTCATCATCGAGCCGTCGCATATCGACGAGATCGTGGGCACGATCGCCGACGTTCTCAAGCACTCCGCCTGAAGCGCCGCATCGCCACCACCACCGGAGGGCTTGCCTAGCGCATCGCACCCATGTCCCTGTTTCGAGCCGATCAATTGCTAGCCACGCACTCGTACTACGCGGCCACCGCGCCGCAAGGTCCGGACTTTCCGAGTCTCAAAGGCGAGCTCGAATGCGATGTCGCCGTCGTCGGCGGCGGACTCGCAGGGCTTTCGGCAGCGATCGAACTGGCGGACCTGGGGTTCGATGTCGCGCTGCTCGACGCTCGGCGCATCGGTTACGGCGCTTCGGGGCGCAACGGCGGCCAAGCGCTTGCCGGCTTGGCCTGCGAACAATCGGTGATCGAGGCGCAACTCGGCGCGGCCGATGCGCGAATCGTGTGGGACATGACGCTCGAAGCAATTGCGCTGATCCATGCGCGCTGCGAACGCTTCGGCATCGACTGCGAATGGCAGTCCGGCTACCTCTCCCTCGCGGTCGGCGAACGCAAGGGACGCGAGCTCGCGCAGTGGCACGAGCATATGCAGCGCCAGTACGGCTATCAGGTCACGCCGATCGGTCCCGCAGAAATCGGCGACTGGATCGCGAGCCCGCGCTTTCACAGCGGTCTGCACGACCCGCTGTCCGGGCATCTTCATCCGCTGAAGTACTGCATCGGTCTGGCGCGCGCGGCAGACAAACTTGGCGTGCGGATCTTCGAGAACTCGGCCGTGACTTCGCTCTCGCGTGGCACCACGGCAACGCTGCACACCGCCGACGGCCGCCTGCGCGCAAGACACGTGCTGCTCGCCGGCAACGTCTATCTCAACGGCGTCGCGCCGCTGCTCGCGCGACGCATCATGCCGGTCGGCACCTACGTCGTCGCCTCCGAGCGGCTCGATCCGGCGCTCGCGAAGTCGCTGATCCCGTCGCGTTCGGCGGTGTGCGACACCAACTTCGTGCTCGACTACTTCCGCCCCACACCCGACGATCGGCTGCTTTACGGCGGGCGGGTGAGCTACAGCACCGTCACGCCGCCGAATCTTGAGGCGAGTATGCACGCCCGCATGGCGCACACCTTCCCCCAACTCAAGGGCACGAAGATCGAGTACGCCTGGGGCGGCTTCGTCGACATCTCGATGAACCGGGCTCCTGATTTCGGACGCCTTTCGGACATCGGCGGAGGGCAAGAGGCGTCGAACATCTACTACCTGCAAGGCTTTTCGGGTCACGGTCTCGCGCTCACCGGCCTGGCCGGCAAGCTCGTCGCCGAGGCGATTGGCGGCGCGGCCGGTCGCTTCGACACCTTTGCCCGCATTCACCATCGTCCCTTCCCCGGCGGACGCCTGTTGCGCACCCCCGCGCTCGTGCTCGGCATGGCCTACTACCGCCTGAGAGACATGCTGTGAAGCACACCAACGACCCGCATTCATCCGTGCAGAGAGGCGCTCCCGCCGACCGCCCGGTCGTGTTGGTGCCCGCCGACAATCGCATGCTCGGCGAACATCCGTTCCATGTCGCCGGCAAGAAGTACGTCGATGCGGTGCGCCTCGCCGGAGGCTTGCCGCTCGTCGTCCCCTGGGCAAGTGCCGACGAGGTGGACGAACTGCTCGCCCTTGCCGATGGTGTGCTGCTGACCGGCTCGCCGTCCAACGTGCATCCGAGCCTCTTCGGTCAGGAGGTGCACAACCCGTCGCTGCCGCTCGATCCGGCGCGCGACGAATGGACGCTGCCCTTGACGCGCCGGGCGCTCGCGCTCGGCGTGCCGCTGTTCGCGATCTGCCGCGGCTTTCAGGAGACCAACGTCGCGCTCGGCGGGACGCTGTACCAGGCGATTCACGAGGTGGCCGACAAGGACGGCCACCGCGCCGCATCAACCGATGCCTCGGCCGAGGCGCAATACGCGCTCGCGCATGACATCGAGATCGTGCCCGGCGGCGTGCTCGAAGGCATCGTCGGCGCCGGAAAGGTGCGCGTCAATTCTGTGCACGACCAGGGCGCGGATCGGCTCGCGCCGGGCGCACGCGCCGAAGCCCTCGCGCCCGATGGCCTGGTCGAAGCGTTTTCGATGCCCGATGCGATCGGCTTCAACCTGTGCCTGCAGTGGCATCCCGAGTGGAAGGCGGCCGAGAATCCGCTGTCGATGAAACTGCTGCGGGCCTTCGGAGACGCTTGCCGCCGCTTTCGAGATCAACGCCGTGTCCCGGAGCGCGACCCGGACTGCTAACGTCGGAGGCGGCCGACGGCCGTGCGCCCTCAACGGGCCACCGCAAGGTGACCGTTCCGAAGTGACTCAGACAGGCAAACCATCGTGGACAAGAGCAAATTCACATTCGCGGACCTCGAACATTGGTTCAACGAACGACGCGTGACGGAGATCGAGTGCCTCGTGCCCGACCTCACCGGCGTCGCGCGCGGCAAGATTCTGCCGCGCGAAAAATTCACCGAAGACCGCGGCATGCGGCTGCCCGAGGCGGTCGTCGCGATGGGCGTAACGGGCGAGTTCCCCGAAGAAGGCCCGTACTACGACGTCATCAGCCCGAACGATCGCGACATGCATCTGCGCCCCGACCCGAGCACGGTGCGCATCGTGCCGTGGGCGACCGACCCCACGGCGCAGGTGATCCACGATTGCTTCGACGCCGAAGGCAAGATGGTTCCCTTCGCGCCGCGTTCCGTGCTGCGCCGGGTGTGCGATCTCTTCGATGCCGAAGGCTGGGAGCCGGTCGTCGCGCCGGAAATCGAGTTCTACCTCGTCGCCCGCAATTCCGACCCCGACATTCCGCTCAAGCCGCCTGTCGGCCGCAGCGGCCGCGCCGAGACCTCGCGCCAAGCCTATTCGATCGATGCGGTCAACGAGTTCGACCCGCTGTTCGAGGATGTCTACGCCTATTGCGAACAGATGGAGCTGAACGTCGATACGCTGATCCACGAGATCGGCGCCGGGCAGATGGAGATCAACTTCTTCCACGCCCATCCGCTCGGCTTGGCCGACGAGGTGTTCTTCTTCAAGCGAACGCTGCGCGAGGCCGCGATGCGCCACGACATGTTCGCCACCTTCATGGCCAAGCCGATCGCAGGCGAGCCGGGCAGCGCGATGCACATCCATCAGAGCATTGTCGACAAGAAGACGGGGCGCAACATCTTCAGCAACGAGGACGGCTCGCCAAGCCAGCATTTCTTCTGGTACATCGGCGGCCTCCAGAAGTACATCCCGGCGGCGATGGCGATGTTCGCGCCCTACGTCAACTCCTACCGCCGCCTGGTTCGCTCCAACGCGGCGCCGATCAACCTCCAATGGGGCACCGACAACCGCACGGTCGGCATTCGCTCACCGCTGGCGGCTCCGGCCGCACGGCGTATCGAGAACCGCGTCATCGGCGCCGACGCCAACCCCTATGCCGCCTTTGCCGCATCGCTTGCCTGCGGCTATCTCGGCATGCGCGACCGCATCGAGCCCACGCCCGAATGCAAGGGCGACGCCTATCTCGGGGACTACCAGTTGCCGCGCAGCCTCGGCGAAGCGCTCGACTGCCTGCGCGCGGCCAAACCGCTGGCCGAAGTACTCGGCGAATCCTTCGTCACCGTCTACACCGAGATCAAGGAGATCGAGTACGCCGAGTTCATGCGCGTGATTTCGCCCTGGGAGCGTGAGCACCTGTTGCTGCACGTTTGAGCCGGCCCAGGCCCCTGCACGCGCGCGCCAACCCGGAGAGCACCGAATGACCACCGCCACCCCTCTATCCAAGCCCGGCACCAGTCGCACCACGCAGGAGTGGCAGGCGGCCGATGCAGCGCACTACCTTCACCCCTTCACCGATTTCAAGTCGCTCGCCGGCAAGGGCTCGCGCGTGATCACGCGCGCCGAGAACATCTATCTCTGGGACAGCGAGGGCCACAAGATCCTCGACGCGATGTCGGGTCTGTGGTGCGTCAACGTCGGCTACGGTCGCCAGGAACTGATCGACGCGGCGACGCGCCAGCTGAAGGACCTGCCCTTCTACAACAGCTTCTTCCAGACCGCGACACCGCCTGCGATCGAGCTCGCCGAACTGCTCGCCGAGGTGACGCCGCCGCAGTTCAAGCACGTGTTCTTCTCAGGGTCCGGGTCGGAGGGCAACGACACCATCGTGCGCATGGTGCGGCGCTACTGGGATGTACTCGGCCAACCGCAGCGCAGTGTCATCATCAGTCGAAACAACGCCTATCACGGCTCAACGATGGCCGGCGCCTCGCTCGGTGGCATGAGCGGCATGCACGCCCAGGGCGGGCTGCCGATTCCCGGCATCGTGCACATCGAACAGCCGTTCTGGTTCGAACTGGGACGCGACATGTCGCGCGAGGATTTCGGCCTCAAGGCCGCTGCCTGGTTGGAGACCAAGATCCTCGAAGTCGGCGCCGACAAGGTCGCCGCGTTCATCGGCGAGCCGGTCCAGGGCGCGGGTGGCGTGATCGTGCCGCCTTCGACCTATTGGCCCGAAATCCAGCGCATCTGCGACAAGTACGGCATCCTGCTGGTGTCGGACGAGGTGATCTGCGGCTTCGGCCGCAGCGGCAACTGGTGGGGCTGCGAGACCTTCGGCTTCAGGCCCGACCTGATGACGTTCGCAAAGGGCGTGACCTCGGGCTACATCCCGCTCGGCGGCGTGATGGTCGGCGACCGCGTCGCCAGGGTGCTGATCGACGAGGGCGGCGAGTTCAACCACGGCTACACCTACAGTGGCCACCCTGTCGCGTGCGCCGTTGCGATCGCCAACATCCGCCTGATCCAGCGCGAGCGTCTGGTGGAGAACGTGCGTGACGACCTCGGCCCGTATCTTGCGCAACACTTTGCGCAACTCGCCGAACACCCGCTGATCGGCGAGGTCCAGAGCATCGGACTGATGGGCGCGCTGCAGATCGTCCGCGACAAGGCGAGTGGCGAGCGCTTCGACCCAGTGCACGACGTCGGCATGCTGTGCCGCGGCCACTGCTTCGGCAACGGGCTCATCATGCGCGCCGTCGGCGACCGCATGATCATCGCGCCGCCGCTCGTCATGACGCATGCGCAGATCGACGAGATGGCCGGACTCATCCGCAAATGCCTGGACCTGACCTTGACGGACATCAAGCAGCGAGGCTGGCTGTGACGGCACGCCCCGGCACGGGGCTTGCTCACGTATCGCCCGTGGTTGGCGCGCGTACCGGCCCGCCAACCGGGGTTTGCCTGTAGCCGAGGCGATTGCGCCGTCGATAGACTCGCCCCACTTGCCTGACCCGAATTCCCTTCAAACCCAGTTGCCGGAGATTCTCGGATGAAACCCACGCGACACCTGATCTGCGCCCTCGCCTCGATCGCCACCGCAGTCCTCGCTCTCGGATGGGCGCCACCGGCAGCGGCGCAGGAAGAGGAGAAGGTGCTCAACGTCTACAACTGGTCGGACTACATCGCCGACGACACGATCAAGAACTTCGAGAAGGAAACGGGCATCAAGGTCCGCTACGACAACTTCGACAACAACGAGATCGTGCACGCCAAGCTCGTGGCCGGAAAGACCGGCTACGACGTCGTCGTGCCCTCGTCGTACTGGGCCAAGATTCAGGCCGATGGCGGGCTGCTTCGCAAGCTCGACAAGTCCCAACTGCCCAACCTCGTGCACATGGACCCGGAAGTGCAGAAGACGCTCGCCAAGCTCGATCCCGGCAACCAGTACATGGTCAACTGGCTGTGGGGCTACACGACGATCGGCATCAACGTCGACAAGGTCAAGGCCGCGCTCGGCAGCACACCGATGCCCGAGAACGTGTGGGACCTGGTTTTCAAACCCGAGTACATCTCCAAGCTCAAGTCCTGCGGCGTGAGCTTCCTCGACTCCGCGACCGAGATCATCCCGGCCGCGCTGCACTATCTCGGCAAGAACCCGTCGAGCAACAACCCGGCCGACTACACCGGCGTCGCGCCGCTGCTCAAGAGCATCCGACCCTACGTGACGCTGTTCAGTTCGTCCGGCTACATCAACGACCTCGCGAGCGGCTCGATCTGCGTCGCACTCGGCTGGTCGGGCGACATCAACATCGCCCGCCAGCGTGCGATCGACGGCAAGACCGGCCAGAAGATCGAAGCCCTGCTGCCCAAGACGGGCGGCCTGTTGTTCTTCGACACGATGGTGATTCCGGTCGATGCTCCGCACCCCGGCAATGCGCACAAGTTCATCAACTACATCATGAAGCCCGAGGTTCACGCGAGCCTGACGAACAAGGTCTTCTACGCGAATCCGAACAAGGATTCGAAGCAGTTCGTGGCCCCCGATGTGGCGAACAACCCGACCGTCTTCCTCTCCGACGCAGAGCTCAAGAAGATGCTTGCGCCTGAGGCGCTGAACAACGACACGCGCCGCTCGATGACGCGCCTGTACACCAGCTTCAAGACCGGACTCTGACCTCGGCGGCTTCGAGGCCAGGACCCGCGCCCGACCCAATCCGCGACACCCACAGGACATCGAGCTCATGAGCAGCCCAGCGAGCCACGGCGGAGGCAAGGCCGATCTGCCGGCGTTCATGCAGATCGAGGATGTCGTCAAGGACTTCGGCGGCGGCGCGATCGCTGTCAATCACGTCAGCATCGATATCGCACAGGGCGAAATCTTCGCGTTGCTCGGCTCGTCGGGCTGTGGCAAGACCACGCTCTTGCGTATCCTCGCCGGCTTCGAGACGCCGACCTCGGGCCGGGTGCTGCTCGAGGGCAAGGACATCGGCGGCCTCGCGCCCTACGAGCGGCCGTTCAACATGATGTTCCAGTCCTACGCGCTGTTCCCGCACCTCACGGTATGGGACAACATCGCGTTCGGCCTGAAGCGCGACGGCATGGCCGGCGGCGCGATCAACGAACGCGTCGGCGCGATGCTCAAGCTGGTGCAACTCGACCGTTACGCGAAGCGCAAGCCGCACCAGCTCTCGGGTGGTCAGCAGCAACGCGTGGCGCTTGCCCGGTCGCTCGCCAAGCGGCCGCAGATGCTACTGCTCGACGAGCCGCTCGGCGCGCTCGACAAGAAGCTGCGCGAACAGACGCAGCTCGAACTCGTCAACATCATCGAGGAGGTCGGCGTCACCTGCGTCATGGTCACCCACGACCAGGAAGAGGCAATGACGATGGCCACCCGCATCGCCGTGATGAGTGAAGGCCGCGTGCTGCAGATCGGGGCACCCGGCGATGTGTACGAGACACCGGCGACGCGCTTCGTCGCCGACTTCATCGGCAATGTCAACATGATGGACGGCAAGGTCGAGGTCGATGAACCCGATCACGCCGTGGTGCGCTGCGCCGATTGCACGCACTACGTCGGCCACGGCATCACGGGTACCGTCGGCATGGCCGTCGGCGTCGCAGTGCGGCCCGAGAAGATGAGCCTGAGCGCCGCCGAGCCCAGCGGCACGCACGGCCCGCACAACAAGGTCAAAGGCACGATCAAGGAACTGTCCTACTTCGGCAGTTTCACCGTCTATCACCTCGAGCTTGCGAGCGGCGCGGTCCTCAAGATCAGCCAGAGCAATATCGCGCGTCACCGCGACGCGGCGCTCACCTGGGGCGACACCGCCTGGGCGAGCTGGCCGCCCACCTCGCAGGTCGTACTGACGCAATGAAGCGTCCGCCCAAGCCGCGCTTCCCCGACGCGACGCCGACCGGGCTGGTTGCAGCGTGGATCGCGCGCCGCCCGGGTCTGGCACGCTGGTTCAGCGGGCGCGTCGCCGTGATCAGCGTGCCCTACCTGTGGCTGCTCGTGTTCTTCATGCTGCCGTTCCTGATCGTGCTCAAGATCAGCGTCTCCGAGATCGACGGCGTGCACTTCAAGGACGTGCTGACTTTCAAGGACACGGTCTTCGCGCTGTCGCTCAGGTTCGGCAACTATGTCTTCATCACGCAGGACGAGCTCTATTTCACGACCTATCTGTCGAGCCTCAAGTACGCCGCGATCACGACCCTGCTGTGCCTCGCGATCGGCTACCCCTTCGCGTACTTCATGGCGCGCGCGAAGGCGACGATCCAGCCCGCGTTGCTGATGCTCGTGATGCTGCCGTTCTGGACCTCGTTTCTGCTGCGCGTCTACGCGTGGAAGGGGCTGCTCAGCGAAAACGGCCTCGTCGCCAATGCCCTCTCCGCGCTGCGCATCGATCACCTGCTGCTTGCCGCGGGTCTGATACCGGCTCTCGACAAGTACATGAACACGCCGTTCTCGCTGGTGCTCGGCATGGTCTACACCTATCTGCCCTTCATGATCCTGCCGCTCTACGGCAATCTGGCGAAGATGGACCTGCGCCTGCTCGAGGCGGCCGCCGATCTCGGCGCGACACCCTTCGTCGCGTTCTGGCGCGTGACGGTGCCACTGTCCAAGGCCGGCATCATCGCCGGCTCGATGCTCGTCTTCATCCCCTGCGTCGGCGAGTTCGTGATTCCCGAACTGCTCGGCGGCCCGCAGACGCTGATGATCGGGCGCGTGCTGTGGGACGAGTTCTTCAGCAACAACGACTGGCCGATGGCCTCGACCGTCGCGGTCGTGATGATCCTGCTGATCATCGTGCCGCTCGCCATCTTCAACCGCTATCAGGCGCAAACGCAGGGGCAGCGTCGATGAAGCGGCGCTCGACGCTGTTCGACGCCGGCTTCAACCGCGTCTTCGCGCGCAGCTGGCTCGCAGCGGGGTACCTGTTCCTGTTCGTCCCGATCGTCGCGCTCGTCGTCTATTCGTTCAACGCGTCGCCGGTGCCCAACACCTGGAGCGGCTTCAGCTTCAAGTGGTATGTGGCCCTGGCGAGCGACCGCGAACTGATCGACGGCCTGTGGTTGTCGTTGCGCATCGCCGTCTTCACTGCTTGCGGCGCGGTGGTGCTGGGCACGATGGCGGCCTTCGCGCTCGTCAAGTACCGGCGCTTTCGCGGGCGCACGCTGTTCGCCGGCATGGTCAATGCGCCGCTCGTGATGCCCGAAGTCATCATCGGCCTGTCGCTTCTGCTGATGCTCGTCACCGTGCAGCGCGCGGTCGGCTTTCCCGAGCGTGGTGTGCTGACGATCTGGTTCGGCCATCTGCTCGTCGGCATGGCCTATGCGACGGTGATGGTGCAGGCGCGCCTGCAGGACCTCAACCCTCAGCTCGAGGAAGCGGCGATGGACCTCGGCGCGCGCCCTGGTCAGGTGTTCGCGCTCGTGACCCTGCCGATGATCGCGCAGACGCTGATGTCGGCCTGGCTGCTGACATTCACACTCTCACTCGACGATGTCGTGCTCTCGGCCTTCCTGTCCGGCCCCGGCTCGACGACGATGCCGCTCGTCATCTTCTCGCGCGCCCGCCTCGGCCTGAACCCGAGCGTCAACGCGATCGCCGCAGTCACGGTGCTGGTGGTCTCGATCGGCATCATTTTCGCGAGCCTGGCGCTCGCCAAGGCCGAACGCAAGCGCGCGCATGACATGGCGGCCGCCGCGCGTGGTGATGACTGATCCTTGATAGGCCTGTCTGCCGTGCTCGAATCAACCGATAACCCGGAAACCCGAGGAGAACCCCGATGAAGCTTTGGCAACCGACCGCAATCGCGCTGGCCCTGACAGCGTGCTTCCCGACACTCGCCGCCGCCCAGTCCAACGAGGAGTTGCTCAAGGAATTGCGCGAGCTCAAGGCGCGCGTGAACGAGCTCGAAGCCAAGCAAAAGGCGATCGAGGCCAAGGGCGACAGCGGCCAGTGGGGCATGACACCGGCGCAGCAGGCCGAGCTGAACCGCGTCATCGTCAAGACCGAGGCGATCGAGGACAACCGCGAGGCGAGCGGCCTGCAGGGTCTGAAAATCAGCGGCCAGATGCAGGCCGCCTACATCTACAACCAGGGCCAGGATCTGGCCGGCTTCCAGTTCCTCGACTCGGTCGCCGACTATGGCTACAACTACTACAACTCCTACATCGGCATGGCCATCATCTCCTTCGAGAAGGAGATGGAAGGTGGCACGATATGGAAGCTCTCGCTCGCGCCACAACGCGGTGTCGGTTCGGTGATCGACGGCGCCTCGGTGGTGCAGGAGGCAAGCGTCTCGTTGCCGCTGACCGACCTGCAGACGCGCTTCATCGCAGGCCAGATCCCCGACTGGTCGGGCTACGAGTATCTGGAGCCGACGAAGACGCCGCTCATCACGCACAACCTGCTGTTCGACTTCACGCTGCCCACCGGCTACATCGGTGCCGGCTTCGATGTCACGCGCGGCAAGTGGCAGACCAAGGCGATGCTCGCGCAGATGAACCAGAACGCGAACAACTCCGGCAGGAAAGGCTCGGTGTTCGCCTTCCGCGTCGACTACTCGAAGGGCGAATACGACGGCTTCGGCGCCGCGGGCGTGTACGGCTCGGCGCCCAACTTCGTCAACGGCTACCAGGAGGACACCGACACCTACAACAACTCCACCCTCGGGCTGATCGAGGTCGACGGCTACTACATTCGCGGTGACTTGACGCTGCAGGGTCAGTTGAGCTACGGCATGCAGAAGCAGGCCGCGATCACGCGCAACCCCGTCAACGGCGACCTGCAAAACGCCTCGTGGTGGGGCCTGTCAGCCCTCGCCGGCTACCACTTCATGCCGCGCCTGCAGGGCATTGCGCGCTTCGACTACATCGACAACTCGAAGAACGGTGGGGGCCTGCTCGGCTACGGTGCCGACAACGTCAACGGCATCGGCCCCGACGCCAACCTCGACTGCGGCACGGCGTACGTGGGCGGCTGCGACAAGGGCGCGAACCGTTATGCGCTGTCGGTCGGCCTGAACTACGTGTTCAACGAATTCACGACCTTCAAGGCCGAATACCGCTACGACTGGTCGAACCTCAACGTGTTCGAGAACGTCAGCAATGGCACCTACCGCAAGTACAACAATGTGCTCGGCGCATCGGTGGTCTTGGGGTTCTGAAGAGGCCCTGCCTGCCCACCTGCCAGCGCTCGGGATGGGCAGCACGATGCGGTGAATTCGATCGACGCGCTGGTGGTCCGCGGGTGCGCTGGCAAGGCGCATGATGCGCCTGAAGGAGTCGCTATGAATGCACCTTCCCCTGACTGGCACGCCGCCGCGCGCGCCTTGCGCATCGATGGCCGCGCCGTCATTGGTGGCGAGCGCGTCGCCGCGTGCGCCGGTGAGACCTTCGAATGCCGCTCGCCGATCGACGGCCGCAGCCTGAGCGATGTCGCACGCGGACAGGCGACCGACATCGACGCCGCCGTTGCATCTGCGCGCGGCGCATTCGAGGATGGCCGGTGGTGCCGAATGGCGCCGGCCGCCCGCAAGAAGACGCTGCAGCGCTTTGCCGAAGGCATCCTGAGCGCGAAGGACGAACTCGCGCTGCTCGAGACGCTCGACATGGGCAAGCCGATCCAGGACAGTCTGGCAGTCGACGTCGCCGCGACGGCGCGCTGCATCGCCTGGTACGCTGAGGCGGTCGACAAGATCTACGATGAGATCGCGCCGACGGCGCCGACCGCGCTGGCGTTGATCACGCGTGAGCCGATGGGGGTGATCGGCGCCATCGTGCCGTGGAACTATCCGATGATCATGGCGGCCTGGAAGCTCGGCCCGGCGCTCGCGGCAGGCAACAGCGTCGTCTTGAAGCCGAGCGAAAAGTCACCCTTGACGGCGCTGCGGCTGGCCGATATCGCGCTCGCCGCCGGCCTGCCCGAGGGCGTCTTCAACGTCGTGCCCGGATACGGCCACGAGGCAGGCGAGGCACTCGCACTGCACATGGACGTCGACGCGATCGGCTTCACCGGCAGCACGCGCGTCGGCCGCAAGATGCTCGAGTACGCGGGGCGCAGCAACCTGAAGCGCGTCTACAACGAACTCGGCGGCAAGTCGGCCTTCGTCGTGTTTCCGGATTTCAAGGACGTCGCGCGCGCGGCCAAGACCGTCGCTGGCAGCATGTTCTTCAACCAGGGCGAGAGCTGCAACGCACCGTCGCGCGTGTTCGTGCACGAGAGCGTGGCAGAAGAGTTCCTCGCCGTCGTCACCGCCGAAGCGCCGAAGTACGCGCCGGGCGACCCGCTGTCCGGCCATGCCGGGATGGGTGCGATCGTCGATGAAACGCAGTTGCGCACGGTGCTCGGCTATATCGACACCGGCACCGATGAGGGCGCAACGCTGCACAGCGGCGGCAGGCAGGTGATGACGGAGAGCGGCGGCTATTTTGTCGAGCCGACCGTGTTCGCCGACGTGCGCAACGACATGCGCATCGCGCGCGAGGAGATCTTCGGACCGGTGATGAGCGTGATCCGCTTCAAGACCGAGGCCGAGGCGATCGCGATGGCCAACGATTCGAGCTACGGCCTGCAGGCCAGCATCTGGAGCGACGACATCAACCGCGCCCACCGCGTTGCACGCGCGCTGAAGGCCGGCACGGTGCATGTGAACCAGTATGACGAAGACGACATCACCGTTCCGTTCGGCGGCTTCAAGCAAAGCGGCAACGGACGCGACAAGTCGCTGCATGCGTTCGACAAATACACCGAACTCAAGACGACCTGGATCCGCATCGACGGCCAGTGAAAGGAGCGCAGACATGAACCACTCCAGGAACGAACAATTGATGGCCCGCAAGGCAGCGGCGACACCGCGAGGCGTCGGTGTGATGGCCGCCTTCTTCGCCGAGCACGCCGACAATGCCGAGTTGTGGGACGTCGAGGGACGCCGTTTCATCGACTTCGCGGGTGGCATCGCGGTGATGAACACCGGCCACGGCAATCCGAAAGTGCTCGCCGCGATCGAGGCGCAGTTGAAGCACTTCACCCACACCTGCTACCAGGTCGTGCCTTACGAGAGCTACATCGCGCTCGCCGAGAAGCTCAACGCAATGACGCCCGGCACGCACGCGAAGAAGACTGCGCTGTTCTCGACCGGCGCCGAGGCAATCGAGAACGCGGTCAAGATCGCACGCTCGTACACCAGGCGTTCGGGCGTGATCGCCTTTTCAGGCGCCTTCCATGGCCGCAGCTTGTTCGCCGTGTCGCTCACCGGGAAGGTGGTCCCCTACAAGCTCGGCTTCGGGCCTTTCCCACCCGAGATCTATCACGCGCCCTTCCCGGCCGAAGGCGTCGATCTGGACGACGTCAAGAAGGCAGTAAGCCACATCTTCAAGGCCGACATCGAGCCGGGCCGCGTCGCCGCGATCGTCTTCGAACCGGTGCAGGGCGAGGGTGGCTTCAACGTGATCCAGGCCGAAGCCGTGCAATGGCTGCGCGCGCTGTGCGACGAGCATGGCATCGTCCTGATCGCCGACGAGATCCAGACGGGCTTCGGCCGCACCGGCAAGATGTTCGCGATGGAGCACTACGGCGTCGTGCCCGACCTGATGACGATCGCCAAGTCGCTCGCCGGCGGGTTGCCGCTCTCGGCGGTGACGGGCAAGGCCGAGATCATGGACGCGCCCGCGCCCGGCGGCCTCGGCGGCACCTATGCCGGCAACCCGCTCGCGATCGCCGCGGCGCATGCGGTGATCGACGTCATGCGCGAAGAAGAGCTGCCCGCGCGCGGCCAGCGACTCGGCGATCGCCTCAAAGCCATGCTCGGCACGATGCGCGGAGAGGTGCCACAGATCGCCGACATCCGCGGTCTGGGTGCGATGATTGCGGTCGAATTCAGGCAGCCGGGCAACGGCGCGCCCGATGCTGACTTTACGAAGCGGGTGCAAGCCCAGGCGCTCGAGCGCAGGTTGATCCTGCTCTCCTGTGGTGTCGACGCCAACGTGCTGCGCTTCCTGTTTCCGCTCACGGTGCAGGATGGCGATCTTCGACGAGGCTCTGGACATCCTGCGAACTTCGCTGCGCGCCGCCGTGGCGCAATGACAGGTCGGGGTGCCGCACCGCCGGCGCATCCCGCGACGCACGCGCCGTGGTGGGCTTACCTGAGCCTTGCCGCGAGCATGACGCTCGTGGGCAGCTATGTCGGCCTCTCGAAGCTGCTGGTCGCCGTCTTCCCGGTCTTTCTGCTTGCGTGGCTGCGCTTCGGCATCGCTGCGATCGCGATGCTTGGCTGGCTGCGGCGTGCGCCGGGCGAGTCACCGCTGTCGCCGCGCGCCCGCAAGCTGCTGTTCTGGGAGAGCTTCCTCGGCAACTTCCTGTTCTCGATCTGCATGCTGTTCGGCATTGCACTGACCTCGGCCGTTGCCGCGGGCGTCATCATGGCTGCGATACCGGCCGCGGTGGCGCTGCTGTCGCGCGTCTTCGTCGGCGAGCGGATTGCGCCGCGCGTTGCAATCGGCATCGGCTGTGCGATGACGGGCATCGCCCTGCTTGCGTTCACCGGTCATCCTGACTCCTCGCAGGCGGGCGATTCGCCCTGGCTTGGCAATGCGTTGTTGCTGGGGGCAGTGTTGTGCGAGGCAAGCTATGTCGTGATCGGCAAGCAACTGACAGCCAACGTCTCGGCCAAACGGATCAGCGCGCTGGTCAATCTGTGGGGCTTGGCGTTCGTCACGCCGTTCGGCGTTTGGCTGGCGCTCTCGTTCGACTTCAAAGCCGTTTCGCCCGCGCTGTGGGGCCTGCTGCTCTTCTATGCGCTTGCGGCGAGCATGGTGACCGTGTGGTTGTGGATGACGGGCCTGAAGCATGTGCCGGCAGCGTCGGCAGGCGTCTACAGCGTGATGCTGCCGGTCAGCGCGGCCGCGATCGGCGTGCTTGTGCTCGGCGAGCCCTTTGGCAGCGCGCACGCGATGGCGTTCCTGCTCGCGCTCGTGGGCGTGGTGCTGGCGACGCGGCGCGCCATACCGCCGCCTTGATCCGGGTCGTGAAGATCACAGCGCGGACTCACGCCGCCGCGACCAGCGTCGTGCCGCGCGCTATCGATTGGCCCGCCAATTCGGCGACCCGCCGTGGCGGCTCGAACTTGTGTCGATGATCCGACCACGTCTGACGCCAACGGCGCGCGCCCGGCACGCCGTTCCAGAGGCCGAGCGCATGGCGCATCGCGTGCGACCACGGCGTGCCTTGGCGCTGCAGCCGTTCGAGATAGGTCAGCCACTCCGCCTCGACCTGCTCGCGCGAGGTGGCCGGCCCCGCAACACCAAAGAAGCGCTCGTCCCACGCAGCCATCGCCCAGGGCTCGTGGTAGGCGTGGCGGCCGAGCATCACGCCGTCGACATGACGCAGATGCTCGGCGATTGCGGCGTCGTTCGCGACACCCCCGTTGAGGACGATCGTGAGCGCTGGAAACTCTTGCTTGAGGCGGTAGACGAATTCATACCGCAGCGGAGGCAACTCGCGGTTCTCCTTCGGGCTCAGGCCCTTGAGCCATGCGTTGCGCGCGTGGACGATGAAGACGCCGCAGCCCGCATCGGCAACCGCACCGACGAAGTCACGCACGAATTCGTAGCTCTCGCCGCGGTCGATGCCGATGCGGTGCTTGACCGTGATCGGCAGACCGTCTGCAGCGTCCTGCATCGCACGCACGCAATCGGCAACGAGTTGCGGTTCGGCCATCAGGCAGGCGCCGAATGCGCCGCGTTGCACGCGCTCGCTCGGGCAGCCGCAGTTCAGGTTCACCTCGTCGTAGCCCCAGCGCCGTGCGAGGCGCACGCAAGCGGCCAAATCGGCAGGTTCGCTGCCGCCGAGCTGCAACGCAAGCGGATGCTCGACGGCATCGTGGTCAAGATGCCGCGCCACGTCGCCATGCAGCAGCGCCCCGGTCGTCACCATCTCGGTGTACAGCCGCGTGCGGCGCGTCAAGAGGCGGTGAAAGACGCGGCAGTGCGACTCGGTCCAGTCCATCATCGGAGCAACGGAGAGACACCAGGGATTGAAGGCTTCGGTCATGCAGGAAGGGAGGGTCGGCGCGTCCGATGGGCACGGTCAATGGCAAGCTGGTAATTGTCGCCGCGGCCGCCGCCTACTGCGTCGCAGGAGCACAAGCTGCGGCATTCTGCGCAGTCGAGGCCGCCCGCACGGGTTGCGCCGGCGCGCTTCATGGGCAGAATAGTCCCATCGCTCGACGTCCAGGCGTCGAGCGAGCCTGCAACCCAGCGTGAAGAGGTAAGCCATGTCAAGCGAGCGAAGAGCGGCAACCGCTGTATTCCCGGGCGGGACGGAAGGCTCGGCAACGGCCATCGCGACGAACGGCGGCAAATCTGCTGGCGGGGAGACCTATCCGATGATGCGCCAGCTCGGCGGTCGCGCCTACCAGTTGCTCGCCGCTGCTCGCGCCGCCGACCACTTCATTGCGCAGGAGAGCGATCAGGATCGGGACACGGGATCGTGGCTGATTTCCTGCGCGGTCTCGCTCGCCGAAGAGCTCGCCAGCGACATCGACGGCATGGCCAAGAACATCAAGGCGAGCGCGGGCGATCCCACGCTCTCGCACGGCTTCCAGAAGCTGCGCGCTCGTGCGCATCAATTGCATGCCGCCACCCGCGCCGCCGACCACTTTCTCGAGCAAGACAGCAATGTCGATCGCAGCACCGGTTCGTGGCTGATCGCGTGCGCGCTGGGTCTCGCCGACAAGCTCGCCAACGAGCTAGAGGACCTGGCCAACGGCATGCGCCGGGGCATCGGAGACGCGGCCATGCCCACCTCGGATCGCCACCCGGAACTGGGCACCGCACTGCGCAGCGCAAACGCCTGAACGAGAGCGCAGAGAGTCAGGCGATCGGGCTCACGGCCGGCGTATCGACCGAAGCGCGCATCGCCAGCACTTCGTTGGCAGCGAGCGCGCCGATCACCATCGCGCCGCCGACAAGCGTCGCGCTACCCGGTTGCTCTCCAGCGCCGAGCCAGGCCCAGGTGACGCCAAGCACCACCTCGAGCAAGCCGAGCAACGAGATTTCCGGGCCCGGCAGCACGCGCGTGAGCCGCACGACGAGCAGGCAGGGAATGGCAAGCTGAAACACGCCGAGCAGCGCGAGCAACGATAGGTCGTGTGCAGACGCTTGCAGTGGCAAAGCAAAGGGCAGCACGCCGAACATCGAGATCAACGCGCCGAGCAGCACGGCGCTCATCATGTCCTTGCCTTGCTCCGTCTTGCCGTGATGGACGTGCTGGAGCAATGTCCAGTTGATCGCCGCGGCGACGGGCACGCAAAACGCCACCAGGATGCCGATCAGCTGGCCCGCATCGGACGCGCCTGCTTCATGCCCGAACATCCAGGCAATGCCCGCGCCCGCCACGCCGATGGCCCACCAGGTGCGCGCGCCGAGCCGATGACCGAGTACAACGCGAGACAGCACGGCGGTCAGCAAGGGGCCGGTCGACATCGTGATCAGCACGTTGGCGACCGAGGTCATCGTGATCGCGACCATGAAGGCCGTGTACATCACCGACCAGCACAACCCAGAAGCCCACACAGGCCACGGTGAGCGCGCAAGCCCGCGCCAGAACGCGGGCCCGCGCATGACGCTGAACGCGACGGCCAAGGCGAGCGCATTGAACGCACTGCGCCAGAACGTCACCTCGAAACTGCGTGCCGCGTCGAGATGGCGCGTGACCACGCCCGCTGTGCTCCACAACAGCGTCACCAACACCATCAGGGCAACCGCCTGCCGATGCGTCATGCAGCCTCGACTTCGATCTATTTCTGGGTGAGGCTCAGGCCGCTTCGCGGCTCGCCCGCTTGCGGTCATGCTCCTTCAGGTGGCGCTTGCGCAGGCGGATCGACTTGGGCGTGATCTCGACCAGTTCATCGTCCTCGATGAACTCGACCGCGTACTCGAGCGTGAGCTGGATCGGCGGCGTGATCTTGATCGCGTCCTCCTTGCCAGAGACGCGGAAATTGGTGAGCTGCTTGCCCCGCACCGCGTTGACGACGAGGTCGTTGTCGCGGCTGTGGATACCGATGATCATGCCCTCGTACAACGGGTCGCCGGCGCTGACGAACATGCGGCCACGGTCGTCGAGTTTGCCGAGCGAATACGTCACCGCCTCGCCGTCGTCCTGGCTGATCAACACGCCGTTCTTGCGTCCGGAGATCTCGCCCTTGTAGGCCTCGTAGCCGTCGAAGATATTGCTGATGAGGCCGGTACCGCGCGTCAGGTTCAGAAACTCGTTCTGGAAGCCGATCAGCCCGCGCGCCGGAATACGGTACTCGAGCCGAACCCGACCCCGGCCATCCGGCTCCATGTTGACGAGCTCGGCCTTGCGCAGGCCGAGCGCCTGCATCACGCCGCCCTGGTGCTGCTCCTCGACGTCGGCGGTGACCATCTCGATAGGCTCCTGACGCTCGCCGTCGACCTCGTGGAAGACGACACGCGGCTTCGAGACCGCGAGCTCGAAGCCTTCGCGGCGCATGTTCTCGAGCAGGATCGTCAGGTGCAGTTCACCACGGCCGGAGACCTCGAAGATGCCGTCTTCATCCGTGTCCTGTACCTTGAGTGCCACATTGCTCTGCAACTCGCGATCGAGCCGGTCCCGGATCTGACGGCTCGTCACGAACTTGCCCTCGCGGCCGGCGAGCGGCGAGTTGTTGACGCAGAAGTTCATGGTCAGCGTCGGCTCGTCGACCAGCAGCATCGGCAGCGGCAGCGGGTCGTCGAGGCTTGTCAGCGTGACGCCGATGCCGATTCCTTCGATGCCGTTGACGAGCACGATGTCGCCGGGGCCCGCGCTCTGCGCCTGCTGCCGCTCGAGGCCTTCGAAGGTCAGCACCTGGTTGACGCGCGCCTTGACCGGCGTCGAGTCGGGGCCGCTGTACATCGCCACGTCCTGCATCGGCTTCAAGGTGCCCTGGTTGATGCGGCCGATGCCGATGCGCCCGACATAGGTCGAGTAGTCGAGCGAGCAGATCTGCAACTGCAGCGGGTCGTCCGGGCTGCCTTCGTGGGCCGGGACGTACTGCAGGATCGCATCGAACAGGGGCGCGAGGTCGGTGCCGACCTCGCCCTGCGTCAGGCTCGCCCAGCCGTTCAGGCCGGAGGCGAAGATGACCGGGAAGTCGAGCTGCGACTCGGTCGCGCCGAGCTTGTCGAACAAGTCGAAAGTGGCATTGATTACGTAGTCGGGCCGCGCACCGGGGCGATCGACCTTGTTGACGACAACGATCGGCTTCAAGCCCAGCGCGAGCGCCTTCCTGGTCACGAAGCGTGTCTGCGGCATCGGCCCTTCGACCGCGTCGACGAGCAGCAGCACGCTGTCGACCATCGACAGCACGCGCTCGACCTCGCCACCGAAGTCGGCGTGGCCGGGCGTGTCGACGATGTTGACGTGCGTGCCCTTCCACTCGACGGCGCAGTTCTTCGACAGGATCGTGATGCCACGCTCGCGCTCGATGTCGTTGCTGTCCATCACGCGCTCGGTGACCTTCTCGTTGTCGCGGAAGGTGCCGCTCTGGCGCAGCAACTGATCGACGAGCGTCGTCTTGCCGTGATCGACGTGGGCGATGATCGCGATGTTGCGAATCTGCTTGTGCATGCTTGGCTTTCGTTCTTTCGTTCTTTCGGATTCAGGCGAGGGCTTCGTGGCTCCGTAGCAAGGCCTGCACTTCGGGCGGGCTGAGCAGTCGGCTGGCGATCAATTCGCCACCTGCGATATGGGCGCTGCCGAGAAACGCTTCGCGCTGCGGGCCATAGACCCGCACCTGCGCCACGTCGGCCGCGTCGATGCGCCGGCGCAATCCGCTCAGGAAGCGCCCAGCCTCGTCTTCGGCAAGGCACACCGCGGGCCAGTCGGCGAGCAGCGTATCGGCCGGCAGCAGGAGCGCGTCGCGCGCCGCCTCGTCGAGTGCCTCCAGTGCCTGCAACGTGATCGACGCGTCGACGTGCATTGGCCCGCTCGCGATTCGACGCAGCGCTGCGAGATGCGCCCCACAGCCCAGCACCTCGCCGATATCCTCGGCGAGCGTGCGGATGTAAGTGCCTTTGCTGCATCGCACGTCGATCACGAGGCACGCGTCGCGCCATTCGACGATGTCTATCGCGAAGATGCGTACCTCGCGCGGCGCGCGTTCGATCTCCATGCCAGCACGCGCGTACTCGTACAGCGCGCGGCCCTTGTGCTTCAGCGCCGAGTGCATCGGAGGGATCTGCTTGATCGCGCCGACGAACCGACGGCAGGCGGCCTCGATCTGTTCAGGCGTGACGTTGACCGCGCGCTCGCGCAGGACCTCGCCCTCGGCGTCGCCCGTGCTCGTCGTGCGGCCGAGCGCAAGCGTCGCGCGATAGGCCTTGTCGGCGTCGAGGCTGACCTGTGAAAACTTGGTCGCCGCGCCGAAGCACAGCGGCAGCAAGCCGGTCGCGAGCGGGTCGAGCGTGCCGGTGTGGCCGGCCTTCTCGGCGCGGAACAGTCGCTTTGCCTTCTGCAAGGCGTCGTTGCTCGACAGGCCCGAGTGCTTGTCGAGCAGCAGCACCCCGTGCACTGGCCGGCGCACGATGCGGACACGTTCAGGCTTCACGTGTCAGTCTTCCTTTGCCCGCGTCGCGTTGGCCTGCTGGATCAGCGCGTTGAGTTCGGCGGCGCGCTCGGTCGTGCGATCGAACACGAAATGCAGTGTCGGCACCGTATGAATGCTCAAGCGCTTGAAGAGTCCGTTGCGCAGGTAGCCAGCTGCTTCATTGAGCGCGGTCTCGCACTCTTGCGCATCGCCGACGAGCACCGAGAAGAAGACCTTCGCGTGTGCGTAGTCTGGCGTGACCTCGACCACGTGCAAGGTGACGAGGCCGATGCGCGGATCCTTCAACTCGCGGATCAATTCGGCCAGGTCGCGCTGGATCTGGTCGGCGATACGGAAGCCGCGGTTGGGGATGGATCGCTTGTGTCGCATGGTAGGTTTCGGCCGCGCCCCAAGCACAAGCCCCGCCAACTTTTCGGAGGGCGGGGCTTGTTCTACTGGAGCAAGAGCCGCGTCAGAGCGTTCGTGCCACTTCCTTGACCTCGAAGAACTCGAGCTGATCGCCCTCGGCGATGTCGTTGTAGTTCTTCAGCTTGATGCCGCACTCGAAGCCTTCCTTGACCTCGCGCACGTCGTCCTTCTCGCGCCGCACGGAATCGATCTCGCCGGTGTAGACGACGACGTTCTCGCGCAGCAGGCGGAAACGCGCGCCGCGGCGCACGACGCCCGATGTGACCATGCTGCCGGCGACGGTGCCGATCTTGGAGGCGACGAACACCTTGCGAATCTCGGCCGTGCCAATGACTTCCTCGCGCTGTTCGGGCGCGAGCATGCCCGTCATCGCCGCCTTCACCTCGTCGACCGCGTCGTAGATGATGTTGTAGTAGCGGATGTCGACACCGTTGCCCTCGGCGAGCTTGCGCGCGCCGGCATCGGCGCGCACGTTGAAACCGATGACGACGGCCTTCGAGGCGATCGCAAGGTTGATGTCGCTTTCGCTGATGCCGCCCACTGCGCCGTGCACGACACGCACCTTGACCTCGTCGGTCGACAGCTTGAGCAACGACTGGGCGAGCGCTTCCTGCGAGCCCTGCACGTCGGCCTTGACGATGAGCGAAAGTGTCTGCGACGGGCCGGTCGAGTCGAACATGTTCTCGAGGTTTGCGGCCTGCTGGCGGTTGAGCTTGACGTCGCGGTACTTGCCCTGACGGAACGTCGCGATCTCGCGCGCACGGCGCTCGTCGGTGAGCACCATGAACTCGTCGCCCGCCTGCGGCACTTCGGTCAGACCCTGGATCTCGACCGGAATCGACGGTCCGGCTTCAGCGCAAGGCTTGCCGTCCTCGTCGAGCATCGCACGCACGCGGCCGTAGCTCGAACCGGCAAGCACCACATCGCCGCGCTTCAAGGTGCCCGACTGAACGAGCACAGTCGCCACCGGGCCGCGGCCCTTGTCGAGTTGCGCTTCGATGACGAGGCCCTTCGCCGGCGCATCGACCTGCGCCTGCAGCTCGAGCACCTCGGCCTGCAAGAGCACCTGCTCGAGCAGTTGATCGACGCCCGAACCCGTCTTTGCAGACACGGCCACGAACGGCGAATCGCCACCAAACTCTTCGGGTACGACGCCTTCGGCGACGAGTTCGGACTTGAGCCGCTCGACATTCGCCTCGGGCTTGTCCATCTTGTTCATCGCGACGACGAGCGGCACGCCAGCATCCTTGGCGTGCGAGATCGCTTCCTTCGTCTGCGGCATCACGCCGTCGTCGGCTGCGACCACCAGGATCACGATGTCGGTCGCCTTCGCACCGCGTGCGCGCATCGCGGTGAATGCGGCGTGGCCCGGTGTGTCGAGGAAGGTGATCATCCCGCGCGGCGTCTCGACGTGGTAGGCGCCGATGTGCTGCGTGATGCCGCCCGCCTCGCCCGCGGCGACGCGCGAGGTGCGGATGTAGTCGAGCAGCGAGGTCTTGCCGTGGTCCACGTGGCCCATCACGGTGACGACCGGTGCGCGCGGCAGCGTTTCAGCGTTGCTCTCGCCCTCGCCTTCCTCGAGGAAGGCCTCGGGGTCGTCGAGCTTGGCGGCGAACGCCTTGTGGCCCATCTCCTCGACGAGGATCATGGCCGTTTCCTGGTCGAGTTGCTGGTTGATCGTGACCATCTGGCCGAGCTTCATCAACTGCTTGATGACCTCGGAGGCCTTGACCGACATCTTGTGCGCGAGATCGGCAACGCTGATCGTCTCGGGGACGTGCACCTCCTGCGGCAGCACCTCGGTCGGCGCGACGTAGGTCGAGGGCGCGCCGTCATTGCGATCGCCTCGGCGCCCGCCGCGCGGCGCGCGCCAACCCGGACGCGTCGCGCCACCCGTATTGAGCGTCTTCAGGCCGCGCCGCTTGGCCGCATCATCGGCCCAGCTCGACGACAGCTTCTCGGACTTGATCGACTTCTTCTCGCCCGGCTTGGCCGCTGTGCCGGCGCCAGGGGCGCCCGCGGTGCCTGCCTTCTTGTGGATCGTGCCCTTGATCTCGGCCGCAACGGGCTTGGGCTCTTCGACCTTGTGCGGGACGAGAACGCGCTTGGGCGCATTCATCATCTGGCGGATCGCCGCCGCCTCGTCCTCCGCCTGCTTGCGGCGCTTGGCAAGGTCGGCAATGCGCTGCTTCTCTTCGTCGACCACATCGGCCGCCTTGATCACGCGCAAGGCCGGCTTGGCGGGCTCCGCCGCTTCGAGCGCGGCCACCCCGTCCGCAGGCGCTTCGCTCGCCTTCTCGGCCGCCGCCTTTTCCGCCGCCTTCTTTGCAGCCTTCTCGGAGATCTTCTTCTTCGGCGCGGCGGCGGCGGCGACCGCCTCTGCGGCCACCTCGGCGGCCGCCCTTTCGACGGCTTCACGCTGGCGCTGCTCTGCGGCGTCGCGCTCCGCGCGTTCCTGCTCTTCGCGCAGGCGACGCTTCTCGGCAAGCTCTTCTTCCTGGCGGCGCAGCAGTTCAGCCTGCGCATGTGCCTCTTCCTCGCGACGACCGAGTTCGGCCTCGTCGATCACGGGCGCGGCAGGCTCGGCAGCCGGGGCATCGTCGCGCTTGATGAAGGTGCGCTTCTTGCGCACTTCGACCTGGATCGTGCGCGCCTTGCCGCTCGAATCAGCCTGCTTGATCTCGCTCGTCGACTTGCGCGTAAGGGTGATCTTGCGCCGTTCGGCGCCGGCGGTGCCGTGCGCCGAACGCAAGTGATCGAGCAGGCGCTCCTTGTCGGATTCGGTCAGCGCATCGTCGGTCGAAGCCTTCGCCACGCCGGCCGACTGGAGCTGCTCGAGCAGCGCCGCGGCCGAGCGGTTGAGCTCTGCAGCGAACTGGGCGACGGTGGTCACGGCCATGGGTGCTTTCCTTGCTTGTGTAGCTTGCGGTGCGGCGAATTGCGCTGATTCAGGTGGTGAACCAGTGCTCGCGCGCTTTCAAGATCAGGGTCTTGGCGTGCTCTTCGTCGATGCCCGACAACTCGATCAACTCGTCGACCGCGAGATCGGCCAAATCGTCACGCGTGTTCACGCCACCGTCGGAGAGACGGGCGATGATCTCGGCGTCGAGGCCCTCGAGGTCGCGCAGGTCCTGCGATACGTCGTCGACCTTCTCCTCGCGCGCGATGTCCAGCGTCAGCAAGGCATCCTTGGCTCGCGTGCGAAGTTCGTTCACGGTGTCTTCGTCGAAGCTCTCGATCTCGAGCATCTCCTGCATCGGCACATAGGCGACTTCCTCGAGGCTCGTGAAGCCCTCGGCGATCAGGATGTCGGCCACTTCGGCGTCGACGTCGAGCTTGTCGACGAACAGCGTGCGCAAGCCCTGGCTCTCCTCGTCCTGCTTGGCCTGCGATTCCTCGGCGCTCATGATGTTGATCCGCCAGCCGGTCATCTCCGAGGCGAGGCGGACGTTCTGGCCGCCGCGGCCGATTGCGATGGCGAGATTCTCCTCGTCGACGACAACGTCCATCGCGTGGCGTTCTTCATCGACGACGATCGACTGCACATTTGCGGGCGCGAGCGCGCCGATCACGAATTGCGCCGGATCCTCGGACCACAGCACGATGTCGACCCGTTCGCCGGCGACCTCGTTGGTGACGGCGTTGACACGCGAGCCGCGCACGCCGACGCAGGTGCCAATCGGATCCACGCGCCGATCGTGCGACACGACCGCGATCTTGGCGCGCGACCCGGGATCGCGCGCGCAGCTCTTGATCTCGAGGAGCCCCTGCTCGATCTCGGGCACTTCGAGCGCGAACAGTTCCATCATGAAGCTTGGCGCGCTGCGCGAGAGGATGATCTGCGGTCCGCGCAACGTCACATCCACCTCGAGGATGACGGCGCGCACACGGTCGCCGACGCGCAGGTTCTCCTTCGGGATCATCTCGCCGCGACGCAGACGCCCTTCCACCCGGCCGGACTCGACGATGATGTCGCCCTTGTCGAGCCGCTTCACGCTGCCAACGAAAATCTTGTCGCCGCGCGAGAGGAAGTCGGTCAGCAGCTGCTCGCGTTCGGCATCACGGATCTTCTGCAGGATCACCTGCTTGGCCGCCTGCGCGCCAATGCGGCCGATCGTCACCGAATCGATCGGCTCCTCGATGTAGTCGTCGACCTCGATGTCGTCGATCTGCTCCTGCGCTTCGAACAGCAGGACCTCGGCGTCGGGAATCTGCAGGCCCGCCTCGTTGGGCACCACGTGCCAGCGGCGGAAGGTCTCGTAGACCCCCGTCTCGCGATCGACCGAGACGCGCACGTCGATCTCGCCGCCATGCAGCTTCTTGGTGGCGGAAGCCAAGGCCGCCTCGACGGCGCCGAAGACGACTTCACGTTCGACGCTCTTCTCGCGCGCAATCGCATCCACCAGCATCAACAATTCGCGGTTCATTCTCTAACGACCTCCATCCACACTGGCTGCCCTGCCTTCGCCCTGCGCAGCATCCTGCGGCGCCATCGGCGCGAAACGGCGACCCTTGAAATCAATCTCCGGCACGAGCCGGGCCTCGCGTACTTCTTCCAACGCAAAATCGAGCACCTGCTCCAGCGACTCGGACGGCACTACAGGCACACGCGCCTTGCCGCGCGGCGTCGGTGCAGATTCGGCTTCCAGCCGCAGGCGCCAGCCGTCGCCCGAGGGCGAAGAGAGCAGCGTCCCGCTGAAGCGCTTGCGGCCCTTGAACGGCAGCTTCAGGGTCAGCGCGACGCGCTCGCCAGCGAAGCGGGCATAGTCGGAAGGCTTCTTCAGCGGCCGGTCCAGGCCCGGCGAAGAGACCTCCAGACGCTCATAGCTGCAGTTCTCGACTTCGAGCACATGCTGAAGCTGGCGCGTGACCTTCTCACAATCCTCGACGACGACGAACTCGCCGCTCGGGTCGCCCGGGACGCGATCAATGGTGACGCGCAAAAGCCCGCCCGCGGACTTCTCGATGTCCACGAGTTCGTATCCCAGGCCCTTGACGGTACCTTCGACGACGGTCTGCCAAGTCATTGCGCTGCTGTACCGCTTCCTGCCAAGCCATGTGCAGGTCCGGCGCACCAGAAGTCAGACCTGCTTTGTTGATCGCGCAAAAAAAAGTGGGCTGGAAGAATCCGCCCACGCAGCTTTCTTGCGAAAGGCGCATTGTAACGTGATCCTTCGGTACACACAAGAGTGGGCACTGTCAACCGGGCAAATGAGGGCGAAAACGTCTGCCGCGCCGCCGGTTCGCGCTAGAGACGTTGACGCGCGCCAGAGGTCGCCAAACGCGCGTGTCAAAATCAGGCGCGGTCCCTTCAGCAACCTAGCGGAGAACACATGGGATTTCTCGCCGGCAAGCGATTCCTGATCACGGGTGTTCTATCGAATCGCTCCATTGCTTACGGCATTGCGCGCGCATGTCACCGTGAAGGAGCCGAACTCGCGTTCAGCTATCAGGGTGAACGCTTTCGCGAGCGGATCAGCGGTTTCGCGCGCGAATTCGGCTCCGATCTCACCTTTGACTGCGACGTCTCGGACGACACGCAGATCTCACGCCTGTTTGACCAGCTCGGCGCCGCCTGGCCGGAATTCGACGGCCTGGTGCACGCGATCGGTTTCGCGCCGAAAGATGCCATCTCAGGCAACTTCCTCGATGGCCTGTCGCGCGAGGCGTTTCGTATCGCCCACGACATCTCAAGTTACAGCTTTCCTGCGCTCGCCAAGGCGGCCGCACCGCGCTTGCGCATCGGCGGGTCGCTCCTGACGTTGACGTATCTTGGCAGCCTGCGTAGCGTGCCGCACTACAACACGATGGGTCTGGCGAAGGCCTCGCTCGAGGCCAGCGTGCGCTACCTCGCCGTGAGCCTGGGCGAGCGCGGCGTGCGCGTGAACGGCATTTCGGCGGGCCCGATCAAGACGCTCGCGGCCACCGGCATCAAGGATTTCAGCCGCATCCTCGATGTCGTCGAACGCAACGCCCCGTTGCGTCGCAACGTTACGATCGACGACGTGGGCAACGTCGCGGCATTCCTGTTGTCCGATCTCGCCGCTGGCGTCACGGCAGAAATCACCTACGTCGATGGCGGGTTCAGCCAAGTGATGAGCGGCACAAGCTGAACGATGGCCGATCGGCTAACCCCCACAACGGGGGCGCTGAGCCCGCAGATTCTTGGACTGGTGATTTCCCGCCCCCGGACCAAGGGGTGCACTGTGTGTCTGTACCCCCCGAGAATGGGGGCCCCATTCAATAATCGAGGAGAAACGGGAATGAGTCACAGACTTTTCGCTCGCACTTTTGCCGGACTGGCGACCGCGTTGCTGATGTTCGGCGCGGTGCAAGCCAAGGGAGGTGGTGCTTCGCACTTTGGCCCGAGCAAGAGCCACAACACGATGGCCCCGATCGGATTGGCCGAGACGGTCTACAACTTCGATGTCGCCGGCATCTATAGCAACGACGAGTATGGCTCGCCGATCAACGAGGTGTTCAATCTCGACGTCGGCGCTGGGTCCTGGGTCACCGGCATTGGCTGGGACGTATCGATCTACGCTGACGACCCTAGCTGGTTGTCGGAAATGCAGGTGGCTTTCGAGAACTCGACCCAGTCGACGGGTGTCTTCCTGTCCGTCGGCGTCGGTGACGATTTTCCTGGCGCAGGCTCGTATTCGAGCGGAGGCATTGTCGATCTCGTCGGTCTGGGATTGCAGTTCCAGGTCGGCGCCGATGGAAAGCTCCGCATGGAATTCTTCGAAGGCTTCGATGATTTCCCGGGTGATTGGGACGGAGTCTGGGACAGCGGAGCGCTGTCGGTCCAAGTCATGTCGGCTGTACCTGAGCCAGGCACGTATGCACTGATGCTTCTCGGCCTCGCTGGCGCCGCCGTCGTCGCACGCCGCCGCCGTAGCTGAACCGCGTCCACGACACGGCCTCAGTACAAGCAGATCGAAGCCCGCCGGGCCTGTCCCGAGCGGGCTTTTTCACGCCTGAGTATTCGCAGCCCAAAGAGAAAAGCCGGCAGCGAATCATCGATTCGCTGCCGGCATCGGATTGGCGTCCCCTAGGGGATTCGAACCCCTGTAGCCACCGTGAAAGGGTGGTGTCCTAGGCCTCTAGACGAAGGGGACTTTGACGCTCACTACAGCCTGAGCAACGTGCGACCAACGCAACGGTGGTGGAGGTAAGCGGGATCGAACCGCTGACCTCTTGCATGCCATGCAAGCGCTCTCCCAGCTGAGCTATACCCCCGCGTTGCGTCGGCCCTGGCTCGCGCCAAGCACCGTTCAAGCGAAGCTGAAATTATAGCCAGCAATTCAGTTCACCCGCAATCGCGTGAGCACGACATCCTTGTCGAACAGCGCAAGCACGGCATCGAGCGACGGCGTCTGCGCGCGCCCGCACACAAGCACACGTACGGCCATGGCGAGTTGCGGCATCTTGAGTCCATGCGCGAGGAGCGTGTCCTTCACGCACTGCTGGATAGACTCCCGGCTCCAGTCGGATGCGCTCAAGTTCATTCGCAAGGTTTCGATGGCCGGCACCACGGCGGGTGTCAGATGCGTCTCGAGCTCGGCGTCGGAAGGCGCAACCGGCGCGAAGTACATCGCAAGCCAATCCGCGATCTCACGCGTCGTCGAGCAGCGGTCCTTGAAGAGAGCGATGGCCGATTCGAGATGCTCGTCTGCATCGGCTTCTATCCCGCGCCTGCCGAGTTGCTCCAAGACCAACGGTGCGAGGGCGGCATCTGCCGTCACCTTGATGTGCTGAGCACTGACCCAGCGTAGCTTGGCCTCGTCGAATTGCCCGGCGCTCTTGCCCAGATGATCGAGATCGAACCACTGCACGAACTGTTCGCGCGTGAAGATCTCGTCGTCACCGTGGCTCCAACCGAGACGGGCAAGGTAGTTGACGACGGCGTCGGCCAGATAGCCTTCGTCGCGGTACTGCGTCACAGGCTTTGCGCCGTGACGCTTGCTCATCTTCTCGCCCTGTTCGTTCAGCACTGTCGGCAGATGCGCGTACACCGGCGGCGTGGCGCCAAGAGCGCGCAGGATGTTGATTTGGCGCGGCGTGTTGTTGACGTGGTCGTCGCCCCTGATCACGTGCGTGATCGCCATGTCGATATCGTCGACGACGACACAAAAGTTGTACGTTGGCGTGCCATCGGGCCGGGCGATCACAAGATCATCGAGTTCGTCGTTCTGGATCTCGATGCGCCCCTTGACCTTGTCGTCCCACACCACCGATCCACCCGTCGGATTTCGGAAGCGCAACACCGGATCGACGCCGGCCGGAATCGGCGGCAGCGCCTTGCCGGGCTCGGGTCGCCAGGTGCCGTCGTAACGTGGCTTTGCCTTCGCCGCCAACTGGCGCTCGCGCAAAGCGTCCAGATCAGCGCTCGACATGTAGCAGTGGTACGCGCTCCCCTGCTCCAGCATTTGGGCCAACACCGCCTTGTAGCGCTCCATGCGCTGCATCTGGTAGTACGGCCCTTCGTCGCACTCGAGGCCGAGCCAGCGCATGCTTTCCAGGATGACTGTGACGGCCTCCTCGCTCGAACGCTCCACATCCGTGTCCTCGATGCGTAGCACGAACCTTCCATTCATCGCACGCGCATAGGCCCAAGGATAGAGCGCCGAGCGGATGTTGCCGAGATGGATGAAGCCGGTGGGTGACGGCGCAAACCGCGTACGGACCTGGGCGGGGCCGGCGCTCATGCGACAAGGGACGCAAGGCCGCGCGCCAGGTCAGTTTGCAGGTCGCGGACGTCCTCCAAGCCGATGGCCAGGCGAATCATCCCTTGTGTGATGCCGGCCGCCTGGCGTTGCTCCTCGCTCAAGCGTCCGTGCGAGGTGCTGGCCGGATGGGTGATGCTCGTCTTGGTGTCACCGAGGTTGGCCGTGATCGAACACAGCCTGGTGCTGTCGATGACGCGGAACGCATTGCGGCGCGCAACGTCGGCGCCACCTTGCGCCGCGCCCTGAACGATGAAGGACACCACGGCACCGCCGCAGCCAGATTGCTGCGCCATCGCGAGCGCGTGCTGCGGATGCGATGTCAGGCCCGGGTAGTACACCCGCTCGACTTGCGGTTGCCGTTGCAGCCACTGCGCCATTTCGAGCGCGCTCGCCGATTGCGCACGCATCCGAATCGACAAGGTCTCCAGACCCTTGAGCACGACCCACGCATTGAAAGGCGACAGCGTGATGCCAGTGCTGCGCATTACCGGCACGAACTTCTCTTCGATCAGCCGCTCGGCGCCGCAAACCGCGCCCGCGATCACTCGCCCCTGCCCGTCCAAGTACTTGGTGCCCGAGTGAACGACCAGGTCCGCGCCGAAATCGACTGGACGCTGCAAGGCCGGCGTACAAAAGCAGTTGTCGACCGCGAGCAGCGCACCGTGGTCATGCGCGATCGTCGCCAGCGCGCGCAGGTCGCAGACCTCGGTGAGCGGATTGCTGGGCGTCTCGGCAAAGAGCAGTTTGGTCTCGGGTCGAATCGCCTTGCGCCAGGCGTCGACATCGGTCTGCGATACAAAAGTGGTCGTGATACCAAACTTCGCGAACTCGCGCGCAAACAGAACGATCGTCGATCCAAACAGGCTTTGTGAACAGACGACATGGTCACCGGACTTCAGAAGGCTCAGGCCGAGCAAAGTGATCGCCCCCATGCCGCTGGCCGTCGCGACGCACGCCTGCATCCCTTCCATCGCGGCGAGGCGCCGCTCGAGCATCATCACCGTCGGGTTCGAGAAGCGCGAATAGACGAACGCCTCCTCCTCGTTCGCGAATCGCGCGGCGGCAGTCGCCGCATTCGGATGAACGAAACTGCTCGTGAGGAACAGGGCCTCCGAGTTCTCTCCCCATTGGCTGCGTGGCAAGCCGACGCGCACCGCGAGCGTGTCCGGTCTGGCGTCGTGCGGCAGTTCGGCGCGGGGTATTCTCTTCTCCGTCATCACGCTTGCTCCGTGGCGCGCTGGAGCGCAAGACGTGTGCGGTCGTCATCCTCGTCGTCGCCCTGGGCCACGCGATCGCTCGCCATCGCATCGAACTCGGCGGCGGAGATGTCGCCCGTGATGTAGTGGCCGTCGAAGCACGACGCCTCGAAGCCATCGAGCCGCGGGTTGAGCGCCGCGACGACCCTCTTCATCGCCGCAATGTCCTGATAGATCAGCGCGTCGGCGTCGATGAACTGGCGGATCTCCTCGGTGCTGCGGTCGTGCGCGATCAACTCGGACTTGGTCGGCATGTCTATGCCGTAGACGTTCGGATAACGCACGGGAGGCGCAGCGCTAGCCATGTAGACCTTGCGCGCACCGGCCTCGCGCGCCATCTGCACGATCTCCTTGCTTGTCGTGCCGCGCACGATCGAGTCGTCCACCAGAAGCACATTGCGACCCTTGAATTCCGAAGTGATCGCGTTGAGCTTTTGACGCACCGACTTCTTGCGCATGCCCTGCCCCGGCATGATGAAGGTGCGGCCGACATAACGATTCTTGACGAAGCCTTCGCGATAGGGTTTGCCGATCTTTTGTGCGAGTTGCATCGCCGACGGCCGGCTCGATTCGGGGATCGGAATCACGACGTCGATCTGGCTCGGCGGAATGGTCGAAATGAGACGCTGTGCCAGTGTCTCGCCGAGATTGAGGCGCGCCTGATAGACCGAAACGCCGTCCATCACGGAGTCCGGCCGCGCCAGGTAGACGTACTCGAACATGCAGGGGTTGAGCGTCGGATGCTCAGCGCATTGCTGCGCGCGAATTTGGCCGCTGAGATCGACGAAGATCGCCTCGCCCGGTGCGACGTCGCGCACCAGCTTGTGACCCGTCCCCTCGAGCGCAACCGATTCGCTCGCGACGACGATCTCGTGTCCGTCCGCGCTATCGCTCTCGCCGAAACACAAGGGCCGAATGCCGAACGGATCACGAAACGCAAGCAAGCCGTGGCCCGCGATCAGAGCAATCACAGCATAGGACCCGCGGATGCGCTTGTGCACAGCGCGCACAGCCTCGAACACGGCCTCGGGCGACAGGGACCGATCGCGTACCGCGACCTCGAGTTCGTGCGCGAGCACGTTGATCAGTACCTCGGTGTCGCTCTCGGTGTTGATGTGGCGGCGGTCGACGTCGATCAACTCCTGCTTGAGCGCGTGCGCGTTCACGAGGTTGCCGTTGTGGACGAGAACGATGCCAAACGGGGCGTTGACGTAGAAGGGCTGCGCCTCTTCCTCGCTGTAGGCGTTGCCCGCCGTCGGGTAACGCACCTGCCCTAGGCCAACGACTCCGGGAAGACCGCGCATGTTGCGGGTGCGGAAGACATCCCGAACCATGCCGCGCGCCTTGTGCATGAAGCACTTGGTGCCTTGCATCGTGACGATGCCGGCAGCGTCCTGCCCGCGGTGCTGCAACAGCAGCAGCGAGTCGTAGATGAGTTGGTTGACGGGCGCCTTCGAAATCACGCCGACGATGCCGCACATGTTGAAACGTCCTTAGATTCGAGGGCCGTAGACGGCGGCCGGAAGATGCCGCGAAATCCTGGGGGGCAACAGCGGGTTGAGGCCCTGCAAGGCCACATTCAACCACGGCGCGAAACGCGAGCGCTGCCACGCGTGTGACGTTTCGATCGGAGTCAGGCCCACCACGGTCGCCACCAGCAGGAGCACGACGACACCGCGTGCGAGCCCGAAGCCGGCGCCCAGGACCCGATCCGGCGCACGCAACGGTGTCGCGTGCAGCGTCATGCGCACGAGCCGCGCCACCATGCCCCAGACGATCCAGATGGTGATGAACGCACACAGGAATGACGCCGTTTCGTTGAGCACCGAACCGGCCTCGCCGACCGGCAACAAGGGCGCAAGCAGCGGCGCGAACCAGAACGCGCCGAAGAACGCCACACCCCAGCCGACCAGCGAGACGAGCTCGAACATCAGGCCGCGCACGAGGCCGACCAGAACAGACAGGAAGAGCCAAGCCAGCATCGCAAGGTCGACTCCGCTGACAGGCGCACCGCCGAGGAAGTTCGATGCGTCCATTTGGCGCAGAGCGACGCTCACAGCGCCAGAATCACGGTGGGCAGATCAGCAGCCTTGATCCGCGCTGCGGCGCGTTCGGCTTCGGCGCGCGTGGCGAACGGGCCTGCGCGCACGCGGGTTCGCGTGCCCGCCGGGGTCTCCGCAACCTGAGTGTAGGTCGCGAGACCCAGTCTCTCGACCTTCGCTCGCGTCGCCTTGACAGCCGCCACGTCCGCAAACGCCCCCACCTGTACGACGAATCGCGGCGCGCCAGCCACCATGGATGGCGGTTGACCCGAGTCCAACGACTTTCCTTCGAGCAAGGACTTCGCTCGCGCGCCATCGTCCGCGGTCGTATCGACTTGCTTGGGCGTGGCTGCCGCCGACGGCGCCGCGGCGGCCTGCGCTTTCGGCTTCGCATCAGTTGGCGATCGCTCGGGTGTGCGAGTCACGACCGCCGAGGGCACAACTTGGTCCGCCATCGCGGACGCAGGGCGCCCGACGGGCGTCAGCTCTCGGCCGGCGTCTGCAGAGGTTTCGTTGATCACGCCCTCGCCGACCCGATCCGACTTCGCCATCGGGGGCGATTCGGCCTTCCCTGACGGTGTTGGTGGCGCCGGAAGCACAATTGACGGCGCGCTGTCTTTGCGCGGAATCTCGATCGGAAGGTCGACCGGGATCGGACGGGGCTGCGTCTCGAACAACAGCGGAAAGCCGATGATTCCAGCGACCACGAGCACCGCCGCACCGATCAAGCGTTGGCGAGCGCGCGTACGCGCGAGTCGTACGCCGTCGGCCGCGTCGGGCGACACCTGCTTCTTACGCTTGAGAGCTGACAGCAGATCCATCAGGAGCGGCGCTAGGGAGAATGCAACACAAGGGCGAACCGCGAGCTATGGACAAATACCGGACGCCAAACTGCTCAGTTCGAGAGATCGAACCGGCCTGCCACGCCAATCCACAGCAACTCACACGGGCTGTTACGCTGCCAGCGCCGGCAGGCCTTCTGTCATGACGCCGCCCACGGTAAAGAAGGAGCCGAACACGACGATTCTATCAGCGGGGTCTGCCGCGGCGAGGGCAGCGCGCAATGCAATCGCCGGCGATGCGTGGCACTCAACGCTCACTGTCTCGGGCGCTCCGCACTTGCCATCCGTCATGAGACTCGCGTGCAGCTCGTGCAGCGCCTGCGCGCTCATCGCGCGCGATGTTGGTAAGTCAGTCAGGTGCCAGACGTCGACGAGCGGCGCGATACGGGCCACCATCTGAGCGACGTCCTTGTCCCTCATCGCCCCGAAGACGGCATGCGTGCGTGGAAAGTAGCCCATTTGGTCTAGGTTGTGCGCCAGCGTCGCAACCGCGTGCGGGTTGTGTGCAACGTCGAGCACGATCGTTGGACGGCCCGCAAGGATCTGAAAGCGGCCAGGCAGCTCGACACGCGCGAGCCCGCCGCGCACTGCCTGCGCCGTCACCGGCAATCGTTCGCGCAGCGCCTCGAAGGCAGCCAGCACACCGGCCGCGTTGAGGAGTTGATTGGCACCACGTAGCGCAGGATGCGCCAGACCTGTGTAGCGACGCTCCCGTCCAAACCAGTTCCACTGTTGACGGTCGCCGTCGAAGCCGAAATCACTACCCGATAGCCACAAGTCGGCGCCAATGGCGGCCGCGTGGTCGATCACGCTTTGCGGCGGCGCCGGGTCGCTCACGACAACCGGGCGCCCGGCACGCATGATGCCGGCCTTCTCGAAGCCGATCGCCTCGCGCGTGTCGCCGAGGTAGTCCATGTGATCGAGAGCAATGCTCGTGATGAGTGCGCAGTCGGCGTCGAAGGCGTTCACCGCATCCAAGCGCCCGCCGAGACCGACCTCGAAGATGACAAGATCCAAATCTTTGGCGGCGAACAACCGGGCAATCACGAGCAGGGTGAACTCGAAGAAGGTCAGCGCGAGGTCACCGCGCTCGCGTTCGACTGCCTCGAAGTGAGGCAGCAACTCCTCGGCACGGATGGTCGCACCGCCGATCCGACAGCGCTCCTCAAAACGCACCAAATGCGGCGATGTGTGCAGCGCCACGCGGTAGCCTGCCTGCAGGGCGATCGATTCGAGCATCGCGCAACTCGATCCCTTGCCGTTCGTGCCGCCGACGGTCACGATCGGCGCGACGAATTGCAGCGCCAGCCGCTCGCGCATGAGTTGGACCCTGTTCAGGGTCAGATCAACTGTCCGCGGATGCAAGCGCTCGCAATGGGAGAGCCAGTCGTCGAGACTGGCGGGCGCTGGGGGCGGGTCCGACGCGTTCATGACGAGATGGTATCGCCGCGATTCAACAGCAATGAAAAAGGGCGGCCGAAGCCGCCCTTGAAAAATGCAGTGATCGACCTGTCAGGACCTGCGCGAACGCCGACGCGCGACGAAGCCAATGCCCGCCAGACCAGCGGCGAACAACGCGTAGGTTGACGGCTCAGGCACCGCAGTAATCACCATGAAATCCTGGTGCTCGCGGCTGTAGAGCTGGTCGACGTGATAGAGGATCGGCTCGTTCGGCAAGGCAGACCAGTTGATGCCGGCCAGCGCCGTCGTCACGGCAGCGCTTCCGCTCGTGGCCGTGAACGTGCCAGCGCTGAAGTCGTAGCTACCGCTGCCCTCGTAGATGATCTCCCAGATCACCGCCTGGGCAGTTGCCGACGTGGCGCTGTCCATCGGATAACCTGCGGTCATGAACGCCGACACCGCACGGTCGAGATCCTGCGACTTGGTGAAGCCCCACGCCGATACACCGCTGACGACCGAGTATTCGGTGTAATTGGTGTTGAACGAGAAAGTCTGCGACAGGTCGGTGCAGAAAGTAACAAACGAGTTGCCGTTCAACAGACCCGTGAACTGCCCGGCCTGGCCGCTGTAGTTCGGGCTGCCAACGGTGATCGAACTTGCCGGCGGGAAAGAGAATCCCGACAGGTTGACTGTGTCGGCGAAAGCCGGGGCCGCGACGGCCAGCGCGGCAGCAAGGGCCAAAGTCTTGATCTTCATGCGTCGGTACTCCTCAAGGGTTAAGACCACGGATTCATCTGGTTTTATCCGTCTGCCTGATGCCAATGTAAGCGTCCCGCAGGGCAACGCGCCATCCCCTAATTCGGGGGTCGTTTCCGGCTAGCCACACCGGCTCAATCCGGACTGGCTGCAGTTCAGGCGGCAACGGCGTCCGCACTCTGGCGCTGCATCATCGCCAAGGCGCGCGCAACGACGCCTCGCAACTCCCGCCGATCGACGATCATGTCTATCGCACCCTTTTGTAACAGAAACTCGCTGCGTTGAAAACCCTCCGGCAGCTTTTCTCGAACCGTATTCTCAATAACCCGGGGGCCGGCAAAGCCGATCAGAGCCTTGGGCTCCGCGATCACGATATCGCCGACGAACGCAAAGCTTGCCGAGACGCCTCCCATCGTCGGGTCGGCCAGCACGCTGACGTAGGGCAGGCGCGCCTTGGCCAGGTGTGTCAGCGCGGCGTTCGTCTTGGCCATCTGCATCAGGCTCAGCAGACCCTCCTGCATGCGTGCGCCGCCGGTGGCGGTGAAGCTGATGAAAGGTGTCTTCTGCTCGATCGCCGCCTCCACGCCACGCACGAAACGCTCGCCGACGACCGAGCCCATCGAGCCCCCCATGAAGTCGAACTCGAAGCAGGCGACGACAACGGGAATCGTCTGCACCGCACCGCCCATCACGATCAGAGCGTCGGTTTCGCCGGTGGATTCGAGCGCCTCCTTCAGCCGTTCCGGGTACTTCTTGCTGTCGCGGAACTTCAGCGCATCGACCGGCAGCACTTCCTGACCGATTTCGTAGCGTCCCTCCGGGTCGAGAAAGGCGTCCAGCCGCGCCCGCGCGCCTATGCGGTGATGGTGCGCGCATTTCGGGCAGACATTGATGTTCTGCTCCAGGTCGGTCTTGTAGAGCACCGTCTCGCAGGCCGGGCATTTGAACCACAACCCTTCGGGCACGGTGCGCCGTTCACTCGGGTCGGTCGGCTGGATCTTCGACGGAAGAAGCTTTTCGAGCCAACTCATGATCGGGATGCTCCTTTGGTTGCGTCTGCGTCGCTCCCCGTGCCGCCCATGCGGTCTGGCGCGTCGAGCGCGGCCCGGATCTCGGCAATGAAGGCGCCGGCCACTTGCGACACATTGTCGCGCGGCTCGTCGGCCAGAAGTTGAACGAGACGCGATCCGATTACCACCGCATCTGCGACCGTCGCGACTGTCTTCGCGGTCGCCGCATCGCGGATACCGAACCCGACCGCCAGTGGGACGGGCACGTGCGCCCGGATGCGCGGCAGCAGTTGCGCAACTGCGGTGACATCGAGGTGCCCGGCCCCGGTCACCCCCTTGAGCGATACGCAGTAGGCGTAGCCGCGTGCAACGCGCCCCACTTCGCGCATTCGTTGTTCGGTCGAGGTCGGCGCCAGCAGGAAGATCGGGTCGAGCCCGGCGGCCCGCAGTTGATGGGCGAAAGCTTCGCACTCCTCCGGCGGATAGTCCACGACAAGCACCCCGTCGACGCCAGCCGAACTCGCATCGGCGACGAAAGCACCTTCACCGTGGCGCTGGTTGTAACGCTCGAAAGGGTTGGCGTAGCCCATGAGGACGACGGGCGTGACGGCGTCATGCGCGCGAAACGAGCGCACTGCCGCCAGCACTTGCCTCAATCCGACGCCCTTGAGGAGCGCCCGCTCACAGGCCTTCTGGATCACCGGGCCTTCGGCCATCGGGTCGGAGAACGGCACCCCGAGTTCGATCACGTCGGCGCCGCCCCTTGCCAGCGCAAGCATGATGTCGACCGTCGCGTCGGCGTAAGGGTCGCCCGCCATGAAGTAGGGTACGAGGCCCTTGCGGCCCGCAGCCTTCAGGGCCGCGAAGGTGCCGGCAATGCGGCTCATGCACCCACCCCCCGCGCGGGCACCATCGCCACCCTCTCCTGCCGTTGACAAGACGGCCGGCAGAAGAAATCCGCACCCGAGAGGTCGGCCACCGTCCCGATGTCTTTGTCGCCGCGGCCCGAGAGATTGACGAGCAGCAACTGGTCGCTGCGCATCGTCGGCGCGAGCTTCATCGCGTAGGCCAGCGCATGGGCCGATTCGAGCGCCGGGATGATGCCTTCCGCGCGGCACAGATGGTGGAATGCCTTCAACGCCTCGGTGTCGGTTATGCCAACGTACTCGGCGCGTCCGATGTCCTTGAGGTGCGCGTGCTCGGGTCCGACACCGGGATAGTCGAGCCCGGCCGAAACGGAATGGGTCTCGGTGATCTGGCCGTTCTCGTCCTGCAGCAGGTAGGTTCGATTGCCATGCAGCACTCCAGGCGAGCCGCGTTGCAATGACGCCGAATGCTTGCCGCTGTCCAGGCCCAGCCCGGCAGCCTCGACGCCGATGAGACGCACGCCGAGTTGATCGATGTAGGGATAGAAGATGCCGATCGCATTGCTGCCACCACCGACACAGGCGATCACCGCGTCTGGCTGTCGGCCCGTCATTTCAGGCATCTGCACCATGCACTCGTCGCCGATCACGCGCTGGAAATCGCGCACCATCATCGGGTAGGGATGCGGCCCCGCCACGGTACCGATGATGTAGAACGTGTTCTCTACGTTCGTCACCCAGTCGCGCATCGCCTCGTTGAGCGCGTCCTTCAACGTACGCGATCCGCTCTCGACGGGAACGACGGTCGCGCCGAGCAGTTTCATGCGATAGACGTTGGGCGATTGGCGCTTCACGTCCTCGCTGCCCATGTAGACGACGCACTCCATGCCATAGCGCGCGCAGATCGTCGCGGTCGCGACGCCGTGCTGCCCTGCACCGGTCTCGGCGATCACCCGCGGCTTGCCCATTCGCCGTGCGAGCAGCGCCTGGCCGATCGTGTTGTTGACCTTGTGCGCGCCGGTGTGGTTCAGGTCTTCGCGCTTGAGGTAGATCTGCGCGCCGCCGAGCTCTCGACTGGTGCGCGCCGCGTGATAGATCGGGCTCGGCCGGCCGACAAAGTGTGCAAGTTCGTTGCGGTACTCGGCGACGAACTCCGGGTCTTCGCGGTAGCGCGCGTAGGCATCCTTCAGTTCGTCGAGCGCGTGGATCAGCGTTTCGGCGACAAAGGTGCCGCCATAGGGCCCAAAATGCCCGCGGGCATCGGGCTGCTCATAGTTCAACATGGTGATTTCGTCTTTCAGGTTTCGGTGTCGGCGATGCGCGCATCCGCTTCTCGGACGGCATCGCAGAATCGGCGCATCGCCACGGCATCCTTGATGCCCTTGGCACTCTCCACGCCGGAACTCACGTCAACGGCCCAGGGCCGCACCTGAACGATGCCTGCAATCACATTTGCGGCATGCAACCCACCAGACAAAACGAGCGGACGGGACACGCCGCGCGGAACCTGTGACCAATCGAAGACCTTTCCGCTCCCGCCGTAGCCCTCGACGGCAGCGTCGAGCAGCAGGCCCCGGGCGTCAGCAAACTGCCGTCCGAAGTCTAGCAAATCGAACCCCGGCGCCATGCGCGCGGCGCGCAGGTAGGGTCGGCGAGCGCGGTTGCAATCGGCGGGCGTCTCATCGCCGTGGAACTGCAGCAGCATGTCAGGAATTGCATCGACGGCCTGATCAATCAATCCGGGTTCGGCGTTCACGAACAGGCCGACTGGCGTGACGAAGGGCGGTAGTCCGCGCGCAAGCTGCGCGGCACGTTCGATACTGACGTAGCGGGGGCTCTGGTCGTACAGCACGAAGCCAATGGCGTCGGCGCCCGCTTCTACCGCCGCCTGCACATCGGCTTCGCGGGTCAGGCCGCAGATCTTGATGCGCGTGCGTGTTTGCAATGCGGGATAAGCGTCAGGGCGGCCAGTCGCTCGCCGGGACATGGGCCGGGATGGCCCAGTGCGCATCGTAGTACGGACCGACGAAGTACAGCCCGGCTGCGGTAAAGGTTGGCGCAGCCAGGTCGCGCCGACGCGAAGCGAGCACCTCGCCGAGCCAGGCGGACGTGCGCCGCCCGCTTCCGACCGCGACGAGGCAGCCCATGACGTTGCGAACCATGTGGTGCAGGAAAGCGTTGGCGTCGAAGTCGAAGCGCCAGTACGCGCCGCGGCGTGAGATCTCAACGCTGCGCAGTGTCTTGACCGGGGACGCGGCCTGGCATTCCGCCGAGCGGAAGGCGCTGAAGTCGTGCTCCCCGACCAGCAAGGATGCGGCGGCTTGCATGGCTGCTTCGTCAAGCGCCTGGAACACCCAACCCGCAAGCCCGGACTCGAGCGCGGGCCGCACCGCCGACTCGAGCACGATGTAGCGATAGCGCCGTCCACGCGCGAGGTTGCGCGCGTGGAAGTCCGCCTGAACCGGCACGCACCACTGCACTGCGATGTCTTCCGGCAAATAGCGGTTGACACCTCGCACCCAGGACTGAGGAGGGCGCTCCGCCTCGGTATCGAAGTGCACGACCTGGTTGATCGCATGCACGCCGGCATCCGTTCGGCCGGCGCACAGCGTGCGCACAGGGTGGTCGGCGAAGGTGGACAGCGCCTGCTCAAGCCTGTCCTGTACGGTGCGACCGCCCCGCTGACTTTGCCAGCCCTGATAGGCCTGGCCCCGATAGCCGACGCCGAGCGCCACCCTTGTCACCGCCGCAGCTCCCGCGATTGCCGCGCGCTGCGCGACACGGCTCGCAGACTCAGCTAAGCCTGCTGAGCATGCTGCGCGCCTTGGCCTGGATCGCGCCATCGGCGCGCGCGATGACGTCCTCCAGCAATTCGCGTGCGCCGTCCGTGTCGCCGATCTGGCGGAACTCTTCGGCGAGTTCGAGCTTGCGCTCGAACGGATCGACACCGTCGTTCTCCAGTTCCGGAAGTTCGGAGACACGCGAATCGGGACCGGAAGGGGCCGGCGCCGACTCGGGCGTCACTGCCGGTGCGGGCGACGGTGCCGCGGGTGCATCCAGGTCGAGCGAGATATCACTCAGATCGAATTCCAGACTCAGATCACGCGGCGACGTGGCGTCACCCACTGCGAGCGGCGAGGAAGGCGCCTCAAGCGGCAGTTCGAACAACAGCCCGTCGTCCCCGGTCGCGTGCGCCATGGGCTGCGTCTTTTCCGGCAGCGCAGGCGGCGAGCCCAGGTCGAGGTCGAGATCGAGATCGAGATCAAGATCTTCGTTCGCGGGCGGCGCAGCGGCTGTCGCTGCGGCCGCCGCCGACGAAGCCACCATCGCGTTGAATTGCGACGGCGAAGGCAGCACCGATTGCGGCATCGTGCTCGCGCCCAATGGCTCCTGCGCCTGCTCCTCGCCACCTGACGCGAGCGCCGGACGTCCCCCCGGTTGATAGAGCGGATTCTCGGGATCGATCTGCGTGCCAAGTTCCTGCGCCGCGGTCCATTCTTCCCCGCGACCGCCGGTCAGCGTGTAGAGCTGGGTGGCGAGCAGTTCGAACCCCTTGGTGTCGCGCCGTTTCGCATAGACCTCGAGCAGTTTGCTGCGGATCGCCATGCGATCGGGCTGTGCGCGCAACGCCTCCTTCAGGATCTCTTCGGCCTGCAGATCGCGACCGTAGGCGAGATAGACGTCCGCTTCGGCGACCGGGTCGACATCGCCAATCGCGTCGAGCTGGCTGAGCGAATAGCTCATCGACGACGGCGCGCCAGTCGCCGCACCTTCTCGTGTGTCGATGCGCTGGCCGCCGCTGACGCCGAAGAATGAGTCCGGCTGCAGCCGACTTTCGAGGAAAGAGGTCTCGCCGCTGTCCTTGCCCTTGCGCTTGACGTAACGGTAGGCGCCGAACCCGGCGAGCAATGCAACGAGCAGACCGGCGCCGCCTAGCGCCATCGGTTCGTCGAGCAACGACCCGATCAGGCTCGGCTCCTCCGCTGCCGTCGTGACGGGCCGGGCGGCAGGTTTCGCCGCCTTGGCGACCGCCGCCGATGCCGGCGCGGGCGCGGGTGCCGCCGAAGCGGGGATCGCAGCAGAGGCAACGGCCATTGAGGCTGCCTCGGCAGGGGACGACGCGGGAGCGGACGTTGGCGCTACTTCCGGAGCCTTCGCCGCGACCGCGATGGCCGGCTTGTCCAGCGCAGTCGATGCCGCCGCAGCAGGCATCGCTGGCGAGGCTGCGACGGCCGGCTTGGCTGCGGTAGCGGCCGCCAGCTTTTGCAGGTCATCGACGTTCTTCTTCAACTCCGCGGCGCGCGCCGCGGAATCCTTCGCCTCGCGCTCTTTGGACAAGCGATCTTCTGGCGCCGAGGCCTTCGCGCTGCCCTTGCTGAGCGTCAACTTGTCCGGTGCCGAAGCAGCAGGCTGCTTGCGATCGTCGACTGCCGCCTGGACCGTACCACTCGCCTGTCGCGTTCCGCCTTCGGGCGCCGCAACGACGCCGCCAGCCAAACGCTGACGATAGGCATTGAAGTCGGCGCTTTGCGCCTGGATGACTTGCCGTGCTTCTGCAGGCGACGTGGCCTTGGCGGCATCGCCTTGCGGAATGTTGAGCACCGCACCGGCCTTCAGCCGGTTCATGTTGTCGCCGACGAAAGCCTCCGGATTGGCGCGGTACAGCGCGACCAGCATCTGGTCGAGCGACACGCCGTCCGATTGAGTCTGGGCGGCGATGCCCGAGAGCGTGTCGCCGCGCTTGACCTGGTACGCATCCGCCGCGGCGGGTGCGGCGGCAGACTTGCGCGACTCGGTTGCCGGCGCGGGCGTCGGCGCTGGGGGTGTGGGCGCCGGCGCGGGCTTCGGCATCGCGGTCTTGGCTTCCGGCGCACGCTGCGCGGGTGCGGGCGGCGGCGGACGCGTTTCGAGCATCGCCGGCGGCGCTTTCGTGACCGCGCGGGGCTGTGCCGCCGTGGCTGGCGGCGCGGCGGACACGATAGGCTGCGTCGCCGGTTGCACGGCCGGGGCCTGCGCGCGCGTCACCGGCGGGTCGAACAGCAATGTGTACTCGCGCACCAGCTTGCCGGTGTTCCAGTTGAGTTCGAGGATCACATCGACGAACGGCTCCTGCACCGCTCGATCGCTGCTCAGACGCAGGTAGGGACGCCCGTCCGGGCGGCGTTGCAACATCACCTGAGTGCCCGTCAGGATCGCGTTGTAGTCCACCCCTGCAGCCTGATAAGCCTCAGGCGCCGCGATCTTGATCTTGAGGTTGGCGGCCTCGTCGGGCGTCATGCTGCTGACGTCGATCTCGGCGCGGAGTCCTTCGCCGAGCTTCGACTGCACGACGAGTGGACCGAGCCCGAGCGCCCAGGCGCCCGGCATGGCGAGACACATGGCTGCCGCGGCAACCGTCGAGAGGGCGAAACGCCCAGGCATCAGCGACGAACTTTTCAAGGCATCTCCCATTCGATCGAACTGGCAGGCAGCGTCACCCGCAGGTGCGCGCCCCTTGTAGGCGGAACTGTCCGAAGCTATGCATTGTGATAGCCCCCAGCCGGCGGGAGGGCACGAAAAGACGCCTGTTCGCGCCACAAATCACAATAACATCAGGCAGATAGGGTGACAAGCTCATGCATCGCCTGACATTTGTCGCGGACACACTCCGATACTGACACGGCAGGCGAACGTTGTGGCCAGGCAACGCAATCGCACGCGCCCAACCTCAGCGTTCCAACAAGATGCGCAGCATGCGCCGCAGCGGTTCGGCCGCACCCCAAAGCAGTTGATCGCCAATCGTGAACGCACCCAGGTAGCGGGGGCCAAGCGCCATCTTGCGCAGCCGGCCGACCGGAATATCCATCGTGCCCGACACCGCGACCGGCGTCAGCTGGCGCACGGTGGCATCGCGCGTGTTCGGCACGAGCTTCACCCACGGGTTGTCACTGGCGATCATCTGCTCGATATCGGCCAGCGGGACATCGCTCTTGAGCTTGATCGTCAGCGCCTGGCTGTGGCAGCGCATGGCGCCGACACGCACGCAAAGCGAGTCGATCGGCACCGCGGGCGTCGCAAACGGCGCGCCGCGGCCGAGGATCTTGTTCGTTTCGGCGCCGCCCTTCCACTCCTCGAGGCTGGTGCCGTCGCCGCGATCGGCGTCGATCCAGGGGATGAGGCTGCCACCGAGCGGCACGCCGAAGTGTTCCGTCTCGTCATCGCCGAGCGCACGTTGCTTGTCGATCACGAGGCGGTCGATCTCGAGGATTGCCGACGCCGGATCATCCAGCAGCGCACGCACTTCGGCGTTCAGCGTGCCGTACTGGGTCAGCAGTTCGCGCATGTGCTGCGCGCCGCCACCCGAGGCCGCCTGGTAGGTCGTGCACGTCATCCATTCGACCAAATCGGCCTTGAAGAGTGCCCCCACGCCCATCAGCATGCAACTCACGGTGCAGTTGCCGCCGGCATAGTCGCGCACGCCGCGGGCGAGCGCGTCGTCGATCACGCGCCGGTTTACCGGGTCGAGGATGATGACGGCGTCGTCATTCATGCGCAACGTCTTCGCGGCATCGATCCAGTAGCCCTTCCAGCCTGCGGCGCGCAATGCCGGATGAACCTTCTTCGTGTACTCGCCGCCCTGCGCACTGACGACGATGTCGCAACGGGCGAGCGCGGTCAGGTCGTACGCGTCCTGCAGCGTCGTCTCGTTCCTGGCATGCCCCGGCGCCTTGCCACCAGCACTGCTCGTACTGAAGAACAATGGCTCGATCAGCGCGAAGTCGCCCTCGGCTCGCATGCGGTCCATCAACACCGAGCCGACCATCCCGCGCCAGCCCACCAGTCCTACCAAAGTCGAAGCCATTTCCCGTCTCACTTCTCTATCGGATTTGAATTGCCTCGCCCTCCGACGAAGCCCAATCGCGCTGCGTTCAGCCCTGGCGTTTCAAGGCGGCCACCACGGCGTCGCCCATTGCCTCGGTGCCAACCTGGGTTGTCCCGGCGCTGTGAATATCGGCCGTGCGCAGGCCCTGGCTCAGCACGTTCTTCACCGCCGACTCGATGCGATCGGCAGCTGCCGCCTGGTTCAGGCTGAAGCGCAGCATCATCGCCGCCGAGAGGATGGTTGCGAGCGGATTCGCCACGCCTTTGCCGGCGATGTCCGGCGCACTGCCATGGCTCGGCTCGTACAGGCCCTTGCCGTGCGCGTCGAGCGAAGCCGAGGGCAGCATCCCGATCGAGCCGGTCAGCATCGCCGCTTCGTCGGACAGGATGTCGCCGAACATGTTGCCGGTGACGATGACATCGAAGCTCTTCGGCGCTTTCACGAGCTGCATCGCCGCGTTGTCGACGTACATGTGGTCGAGCGCGACGTCGGGGTACTGCGCGTGCACCTCGGTCACAACGTCCTTCCAGAACTGGAACGTCTCGAGCACGTTGGCCTTGTCGACGCTCGTCAGCCGCCCGCCGCGCTTGCGCGCAGCCTGGAACGCGACATGGGCGATGCGCTCGATCTCCGGGCGCGTGTAGCGCATCGTGTCGAAGGCCTCGTCGGCACCGGCGAACGCGCCATCTGTGGCGACACGCCGGCCACGAGGCTGGCCGAAGTAAATGTCACCCGTCAGCTCGCGAATGATCAGGATGTCGAGCCCGGCCACCAGTTCCGGCTTCAGGCTCGACGCCGCCGTGAGTTGCTCGTAGCAGATCGCGGGGCGGAAGTTGGCGAAGAGTTGCAGGTGCTTGCGCAGGCCGAGGATCGCCTGCTCCGGGCGCAGCGCGCGCTCGAGCTTGTCGTACTTCCAGTCGCCGACGGCGCCGAACAGCACCGCATTCGCCGCCTTGGCGAGCGCGAGCGTGGCCTCTGGCAGCGGATGCCCGGCGGACTCGTAGGCCGTGCCGCCGACCGGCGCATGCTCGGTCTCGAACCGCAGGTCGAGCGCGTTCAACACCTTCAGTGCCTGGGCCATGATCTCGGGCCCGATGCCGTCACCCGGCAAAACTGCAATCTTCATCGCGGATCAATCGTCCATGTTCAGCGGCGGCCGCTCCGGCCGCCTGGGTTGCCTGGTTCGCCCTTCCGGCCTCTAGAGCGTGGCTGCCAGCCACGGCATGCGCAGCAGGCGTGCCGATTCGAATTCGCGAATCTTGTCGGCATGCTGCAGCGTGAGGTCGATCTCGTCGAGCCCACCGAGCAGGCAATGCTTGCGAAACGCCTCGATCTCGAAAGCGATCTCGCCCCCGTCCGGCTTGACGACGACCTGGCGCTCCAGATCGATCGTCAGCGCATAGCCGACGAAGGCGGCCACCTCATCGAACAGCCGCGCCACGTCGTGCTCGGTCAGGACGATCGGCAACAGACCATTCTTGAAGCAATTGTTGAAGAAGATGTCGGCATAGCTCGGCGCGATGATGGCGCGAAATCCGAACTGATCGAGCGCCCACGGTGCGTGTTCACGCGACGAGCCGCAACCGAAGTTGCTGCGGGCGAGCAGGATCGACGCGCCCTGGTAGCGCGGTTGATTGAGCACGAAGTCCGGGTTCGGCCGGCGCGACGCTGGGTCCTTCCCCGGTTCGCCCGGATCGAGGTAGCGCCAGGCGTCGAACAGGTTCGGCCCGAAGCCGCTGCGGTGGATCGACTTCAAGAACTGCTTCGGAATGATCGCGTCGGTATCGACGTTGTCGCGGTCCATCGGCGCGACCAAACCCTTGTGAATGCGAAATGCTTGCATGGTGGCGGCTCCTACTTCTTCTTCGACGCGTCTTCGATCGACTGACCGGTCGCCTTGATGTCCTTGCCCATGCCGTTGATCGTGTTGCACCCAGTGAGCCACAAGGCCATCGAAAGTGTCAGCAATGAAAACAGCACTCTCATCATTCGCTCCTCAAGCCAGCCGGCGCACGTCGACGAAATGGCCATGCATGGCCGCCGCCGCCGCCATCGCCGGACTCACCAGATGTGTACGGCCGCCCGCGCCTTGGCGGCCTTCGAAGTTGCGGTTGCTCGTCGAGGCGCAGCGTTCGCCGGGCTCGAGGCGATCGGCATTCATCGCCAGGCACATCGAGCAGCCCGGCTCGCGCCACTCGAAGCCCGCGCCCTTGAACACCGCATCCAGCCCTTCGCGCTCGGCCTGCGCCTTCACGAGGCCCGAACCGGGCACGACCATCGCCAGCTTGACGCCGGCTGCCACCCTGCCGCCGACGCGGCGCACCACGGCTGCGGCTTCGCGCAAGTCCTCGATGCGGCTGTTGGTGCACGACCCGATGAAGACCTTGTCGATGCCGATGTCGGCGATCGGCTTGTTCGGCTCCAGTCCCATGTAGACGAGCGCGCGCTCGATCGCTCCGCGCCGGACGGCGTCCTTCTCCTTGTCCGGGTCCGGCACGCGATCCTCGATCGACAGCACCATCTCGGGCGACGTGCCCCAGGTGACCTGCGGCCGCAGTTGCGATGCATCGATGTTCACCACCTTGTCCCAGACGGCGCCCGGGTCCGATTGCAGCGTCCGCCAATAGCTCACGGCCTGATCCCATTCGACGCCCTTGGGCGCCATCGGCCGGCCCTTCACATAGGCGATCGTCGTCTCGTCGACCGCGACGAGGCCAGCGCGTGCACCGGCCTCGATCGCCATGTTGCACAAGGTCATGCGCCCTTCCATGCCGAGCGCGCGGATCGCCGAGCCGGCGAACTCGATCGTGTGTCCGGTGCCACCCGCCGTGCCGATGCGCCCGATGACGGCGAGCGCGATGTCCTTCGCGCTACAGCCGCGCGGCAACACGCCATCGACCTGCACGCGCAGGTTCTTCGCCTTCTTCGCGAGCAGCGTCTGCGTCGCCAGCACATGCTCGACCTCGCTCGTGCCGATGCCATGCGCGAGCGCGCCGAAAGCACCATGCGTCGAGGTGTGCGAATCACCGCAGACGACCGTCATGCCGGGCAGCGTCGCGCCCTGCTCCGGGCCAATCACGTGGACGATGCCTTGTCGTTTGTCGAGGAACGGGAAGTACGCCGCCGCGCCGACCTTTCCGATGTTGCTGTCGAGCGTCGTCACCTGCAGGCGCGAAATGGGGTCGGTAATGCCGTCGTAGCCGCGCGACCAGCCGGTCGTCGGCGTGTTGTGATCGGCCGTGGCCACGATCGAACTCACGCGCCAGGGCTTGCGACCCGCCAGACGCAATCCCTCGAAGGCCTGCGGGCTCGTCACCTCGTGCACCAGGTGGCGGTCGATATAGAGCACGGCGGAGCCGTCCTCCTCGGAACGGACGACGTGCTCGTCCCAAAGCTTGTCGTAGAGGGTTCGTGCGGTCATGGCGGTGGCTTCTCTTCCAGCCCTTGATTGTCCCGGATTCCGGAGACCATCAAAGCGGGGCGGGAAGGGTTGCGAAATGTCCACTGCGCCGCGCATGCCGCGTGCTGCCGCTTCAGCCGAGGCCGAGTGCCTTGTGTGCCAGTGCCAAAAAGACGGAGCGCTCCCTCGGAGAGAGCGGCGCCAGGATGTCGCCCTGCAAGGCTTCCACCACCGGCCGGACTGGCTGCCAGCAGTTGCTCGCCCTGCGGGCGTCAGGTGCAGCTGGCGCGCCCGGCGATCCTGCGCGCTCACCTCACGCCGTACGAGACCCTTTTGCTCCAGCCGGTCGATCACGCCACCGATCGTTGCGCGGTCGAAGCTGATGCTCGCGGCCAGGCTGGCCTGATCGATTCCGCGCTGTTGGGAAATGGCATCGAGCGCGGCGAACTGCACCGAGGTCAAGTCGAAGCCTGCGGCCTGGGTCTGTGTCTGAAAGACCTGTGTTGACTGCTGATTCAAACGCCGGATCAGGTGCCCGGCCATCTCGATCCTGTCCATCCTTGCCTTTCATCCGCTACCGATCGCGCCCTGGCGCAGGGGAGCCGCACACACGCTTGACGAGTATAGTATGTATACATATCATATGTAAACTTACCGAACGATCGGCGAACTGCCTGAAGGAGACACCATGCAATACCACCTCAACGGCTTCAAGCCCGGCGATCCCGATGTCTGCCGTTGCAGCCCCTGGCCACCGCCGAGCGGGCGACCCATTGCCTGAAACGGTGGACGTGCTGATTGCGGGCTCGGGACCGGCCGGCCTGTGCCTGGCAGCCCAGCTCGCCCGTGTACCGCAGATCCGCACCATGCTGGTCGAACCCAAGCCGGGGCCGATGGAAAAGGGCCAGGCGGACGGCATCAGCGTGCGGTCGATGGAGATGTTCCAGGCCTTCGGCTTTGCCGAGAAGGTCATGCGCGAGTCGGTCTGGATCAACGAGACCACATTCTGGGCGCCCGGCCATGGACGCGCCGCTGACTCGCGTCGCGCGCGTGCAGGACGTGCCCGACGGCACTTCCGAGATGCCCCATGTGCTGATCAATCAGGCGCGGGTTCACGACATGTTCCTTGACGTCATGCGCCACTCGCCCACCCGGCTGGAGCCCGACTACGGCCTGAAGGTGGTCGACCTGACGGTCGACCCCGCCGCCTCCGAATACCCCGTCACCGTCACGCTGGAGCACACCGCGCCGGGCCGCGAGGGTCAGACCGCGACGGTGCGCGCCAACTACGTCATCGGCTGCGACGGCGCACGCTCGAACGTGCGCAGCGCCATCGGCGGCGCGCTGCACGGCGATGCGGCGCACCAGGCCTGGGGTGTGATCGATCTGCTCGCCGTCACCGACTTTCCCGACTGGCGCATGAAGTCCTTCGTACGCTCGCAGGACGAGGGCATCCTGATGGTGCTGCCGCGAGAGGGCGGGCACTTGGTGCGCCTGTATGTCGAACTCGACCAACTGGGCGAGCATGAGCGCGCCGCCGACCGCGGCATGGGCGCCGAGGACATCATCGCCAAGGCGCGGCGCATCATCAGCCCGTTCGAGTTGGAGGTGAAAGAGGTTGTCTGGTGGTCGATCTACGAGATCGGCCACCGCCTGACCGACAAGTTCGACGACGTACCCGAGGACCAGATTGCCACTCGCGCACCGCGCGTCATGCTGGCCGGCGACGCCTGCCACACCCACAGCCCCAAGGCCGGGCAGGGCATGAACGTGTCGATGGGTGACACCTTCAACCTGGGCTGGAAGCTGGTCTCGGTGCTGACCGGCCGTGCCGATCCCTCGCTCCTGCACAGCTATTCCGGCGAACGGCGCGCTGCAGCAAAAGGCTTGGTGGAGTTCGATCACAAGTGGGCTCGCGTCGTCGGCGCCCATACCGACGACGATCCTGCGGACGGCCTTCCCCGCGTGGCGCGCGAATTCGTCAACAACCTGCCCTTCACCTGCGGCCTGACGATTCAATACGAACGCAGCTCGCTGACCGGCGCGCCCACCTACCAGCACCTGGCTACTGGCTTCGACATCGGCAAGCGCTTCCACTCCGCGCCCGTCGTCCGCTTGGCCGACGCCAAACCGATGCACCTGGCCCATTGCATCGAGGCCGACGCGCGCTTCCGCCTTTTTGTCTTTGCCCCTGCTGACGATGTCGGCAGCCCCGGCGGCGCCGTCGCCGCGCTGTGCGAGTGGCTCGAACACGACCCGGCCTCACCAGTGCGTCTGCACACCGCGCCGGCGGAAGACGTGGATGCCGTGATCGACACCCGAGCGGTCTTCCAGCAGAGCTTCCGCGCGCTCGACTTCGGCGCCATGCCCACGCTGTTGCGCCCACGTGTGGGACGCTACGGGCTGTGCGACTACGAGAAGGTCTTCTGTGCCGACCTGAAGCGGGGCGAGGATATCTTCGAGACGCGCGGGATCGACCGAGCCGCAGGCTGCATGGTCATCGTGCGTCCGGATCAATACGTGAGCTACATCCTCCCGCTGAACGCCCGCGACGAGCTGGCGGAGTACTTCGCCGCCATCCTGCGCGTTCGCGGCTGACGCGCCAAATCATCGCGCGTCATCTGCTGCTGTTGCCGATGCCCCGGTCTATCCCGTCGCCGTTCGATCGGATACGTCGTGGGGCTCACCCCGCAAGCCTGCCGTGCGCTCAGCTACCGCTGCCGTAGGGCCGGGTGATGATCTCCAGGTAGTGGCCATTCGGGTCGTTCCAGTAGACCCCGCGTCCGCCGTCGTGGTGATTGATGTTCCCCGGTTGCTGGTGTGCCGGATCGGCCCAATACGGCAACTTGCGCGCGCGGATGCGCCCGAATATCTGGTCGAACTCTTCTTCGCTCACCAGGAACGCGTAGTGCTCGATGATGAGCTCCTCGTCCGACTGGATGAAGTCCAGCGTGACACGATTGTCGAGTTCCACCCCGTAGAACGGGCCGAACCTGACTGGCGCGCCGCGCCCGAGCAGTTCGGCCAAGTAAGCCGCGGACGCTTGAGGGTCACGGGCATGAACAATCGTGTGGTTCAGTTCGATGGGCACAACATCTCCTCGCGGCAGCGGCTACCTCAGACTGCGTGCTTCTTCACCCAGGCGACATACTGGTCCATCCACGTCTGTAGGAACTTCTTGCTGCCTTCACCAATGTCACCGGCTTCATCGAAGAGGCCGTCCTTGACCTGGATGAAGGCTTCGGGTTGACCGAGTGTTGGCACATCCAGGTAAGCAAGGATGTTGCGCAAATGCTGTTGCGCCACCGCCGTGCCGATGGAGCCGACCGAAGCACCCAGCACACCCGCCGGTTTGCCCTTCCAAGCGCTTTGACCATAGGGGCGAGAGGCATGGTCGATCGCGTTCTTGAGCACGCCGGGGACAGAACGGTTGTATTCCGCAGTGACGAACAGCAGGCCTTGCGCGGCGGCGATTTCCCCCTTCAGCCGCTTCACCGGCGCGGACTGATTTCCGTCGTCGTCCTGGTTGTAGAGCGGCAAGTCGCCGATCTCGAGCTGTTTGAACGAGAAGTCGGGCGGCGCGAGCTTTGCCAACCCGGTCGCCAGCTTGCGGTTGAACGAATCGCGGCGAAGGCTACCCACGACAACCGCGATGTTGTACTTGCTCATCTAGACCTCCTGTGAAGTGACGCGGCCACGGCAGGACGCCGAGCACTTGCTTACCTTACGCTGGTTGGAGCTTTGGCGGGCGGGCCTCACCTGCGCCCCAACGCCTGAACTACCTCCGCCGGCGCCTGCACGAGTTCGACAAGCACTCCCTCCCCACCGAGCGGAAATTCCTCGCTCCCCTTCGGGTGGATAAAGCAGATGTCGTGCCCCGACGCACCCTTGCGGATGCCACCCGGCGCGAAGCGCACGCCTTGCGCCGTCATCCACGCCACGGCAGCGGGCAGATCGTCGACCCACAGGCCGACGTGATTGAGCGGCGTCGTGTGCACGGCCGGCTTCCTGTCGGGGTCGAGCGGCTGCATCAGATCGACCTCGACTGCGGTCGGGCCGCTGCCGAGTTCGCAGACGTCCTCGTCGACGTTCTCGCGTTCGGAGACGAAGTTGCTCTTCACGGTCAGGCCGAGCATGTCGACCCAAAGCGCGCGCAGGCGTTGCTTGTCGGGGCCGCCTATCGCGATCTGTTGGATGCCGAGGATGCGAAACGGCTTGTCGCTATTGGCGCTCTTGTTCATCACGCGAAGCTCAGGATCGGTTGGTCGACGGCGAGGCTTTCGCCCTTCGTCGCGAGCAACTCGGCAACCGTGCCCTCCTGCGTCGCGACGAGGATGTTCTCCATCTTCATCGCCTCGATCACCGCCAGGCGCTCGCCGATTTCCACCTTCTGCCCAGGCTGCACCACGATGTCGGCCAGCAGGCCCGGCATCGGCGAAAGCAGGAACTTGCTCATGTCGGCGGGCGCCTTGAACGGCATCACGCGCAACAGCTCGGCGGCGCGCGTGCGCATCACCTGCGCCTCGATGCTGCGCCCGTTGTGCACGACGTGGTACCACAGCCCCTGGCGCTCGACCTGCGCGGTGAAATCATGCCCGTCGCACTGGCCGTGGATGCGAATGCTGCCGAACTGCCAGTCGAAGCGGATCGCAAGACTTCGTCCGCCAATCACAACAGTGACGCCGCCGCCCTCGCCCGCCGCGAGCTTCACAGGCACGTGCCGATGCTCCCCGGCCTCGCCCCGCACGACGACGACAAAGTCGCTGCCGAGCACGACGTTGTGCCCGGCGAGCTGCCCGCTGATGCCGATCGCCCGTTCGCGGTAGCGGCGGTAGACGGCGCCGACGAGCGCGACGAGGAAGTCCGGATCGTCGTGCGGCACGTCCTCGGCGCGAAAGCCATGCGCGTAGTGCTCGGCGATGAAGCCGGTGTTGAAGTCCCCGGCGACGAAACGCGGGTGCGCGAGCAACGCCGCCTGGAACGGGATGTTGCTCGCCACGCCGCGGATCACGAAGCCGTTGAGCGCTTCGCGCATCTTGGCGATCGCGTCGTTGCGATCGCGCCCGTGCACGATCAGCTTGGCGATCATCGAGTCGTAGTACATCGGGATCTCGCCGCCTTCGTAGACGCCGGTATCCACCCGGACGCCGCCGCCGGATGGCATGGGCAGTGCAGCCTCCATCGTCTGCACCGGCGGCTGGTAGCGCACCAGGCGGCCGGTCGAAGGCAGGAAGCCGCGGAACGGGTTCTCCGCGTTGATGCGGCACTCCATCGCCCAGCCGTACAAGGCGACGTCGGCCTGCGCGAACGCGAGCTTCTCGCCGGCGGCCACGCGCAGCATCTGCTCGACGAGGTCAATGCCGGTGATGCACTCCGTCACCGGATGCTCGACCTGGAGCCGGGTGTTCATCTCGAGGAAGTAGAAGCTCTGGTCCTTGCCGACGACGAACTCGACGGTGCCCGCGCTTTGGTAGTTCACGGCACGCGCGAGCGCCACCGCCTGCTCGCCCATCGCCTTGCGCGTCGCCGCGCTGATGAAAGGCGATGGCGCTTCCTCGATGACTTTCTGGTGGCGGCGCTGGATCGAGCATTCACGCTCGTTCAGGTAGACGATGTTGCCGTGCGCATCGCCGAGCACCTGGATCTCGATGTGGCGCGGCTCTTCGACGTACTTCTCGATGAAGACGCGGTCGTCGCCGAAGCTTAGCTGAGCCTCGTTCCGGCACGAGCTGAAGCCGTCGAACGCTTCCTTGTCGTTGAACGCGACGCGCAGCCCCTTGCCACCGCCACCGGCGCTCGCCTTGATCATCACCGGGTAGCCGATGTCCCTGGCGATGACGACCGCCTGGTCGGGCGTGTCGATCGCCTCGTTCCAGCCGGGAATCGTGTTCACCTTCGCCGCGAGGGCGAGCTTCTTGGACGCGATCTTGTCGCCCATCGCGGCGATGGATGCATGCTTCGGGCCGATGAAGACGATGCCCTCCTCTTCGACGCGGCGCGCGAAGGCTTCGTTCTCGCTCAGGAAGCCGTAACCCGGATGCACCGCTTCGGCGCCGGTCTGCTTGCAGGCGGAGATGATCTTGTCGGCAAGCAAATAGGACTCGCGCGAAGGCGGCGGGCCGAGCAGCACCGCTTCGTCGGCGAGTTCGACGTGGCGCGCATCACGGTCGGCCTCGGAGTAGACGGCTACGGTCGCGATGCCCATCGTCTTCGCGGTCTTGATGATGCGGCAGGCGATCTCCCCGCGGTTGGCGATGAGGATCTTCTTGAACATGTTGTCGCCTTACAAGGGGATGTTGCCGTGCTTGCGCCACGGGTTTTCGAGCTTCTTGTCGCGCAGCATCGCCAGGCTGCGGCAGATGCGTTTCCTGGTCTCGTGCGGCTGGATCACATCGTCGATGAAGCCGCGCGCGCCGGCGACGAAGGGGTTCGCGAAGCGCGCCCTGTACTCCGCCTCGCGCGCCGCGAGCTTGGCCGGATCGCCCTTGTCCTCGCGGAAGATGATTTCCACCGCTCCCTTTGCGCCCATGACAGCGATCTCGGCGTTCGGCCAGGCGAAGTTGACATCGCCGCGCAAATGCTTGGAGCTCATGACGTCGTAGGCGCCGCCGTAGGCCTTGCGCGTGATGACGGTGATCTTGGGCACCGTGCATTCGGCGTAGGCGTACAGCAGCTTCGCGCCGTGCTTGATGATGCCGCCGTACTCTTGAGAAGTGCCGGGCATGAAGCCGGGCACATCGACGAAGGTGACGACCGGGATGTTGAACGCGTCGCAGAAGCGCACGAAACGCGCCGCCTTGATGCTGCTCCTGATGTCGAGGCATCCGGCAAGCACCTGCGGGTTGTTGGCGACGATGCCGACGCTCTGCCCGTCGAGCCGCCCGAAGCCGATCACGATGTTCTTGGCGTACTCGGGCTGCAGTTCGAAGAAGTCGCCGTCGTCGACGACCTTCAGGATCAGTTCCTTCATGTCGTAGGGCTTGTTCGGGTTGTCGGGCACCAACGTGTCGAGCGACAGGTCGAGCCTTTCGGCCGGGTCGCCGCTCGGGCGCAACGGCGGCTTCTCGCGGTTGGACAGCGGCAGGTAGTTGAAGAAGCGGCGCAGCATCAGGATCGCCTCGACGTCGTTCTCGAACGCGAGATCGGCGACGCCGCTCTTCGTGTTGTGCGTCGTCGCGCCGCCGAGCTCCTCGGCCGTCACCTCCTCGTGCGTCACGGTCTTCACGACCTCGGGGCCGGTGACGAACATGTAGCTCGAGTCCTTCACCATGAAGATGAAGTCCGTCATCGCCGGCGAATACACCGCACCGCCGGCGCACGGTCCCATGATCAGGCTGATCTGCGGAATCACGCCCGAGGCCATCACGTTGCGCTGGAACACGTCGGCATAGCCGCCGAGTGAAGCGACGCCCTCCTGTATGCGTGCGCCGCCCGAATCGTTGAGGCCGATCACCGGCGCGCCGGCCTTCATCGCCTGATCCATCACCTTGCAGATCTTTTCCGCGTGCGCCTCCGAGAGCGCGCCGCCGAAGACGGTGAAGTCCTGGCTGAAAACGAACACCAGGCGTCCGTTGATCATGCCGTAGCCGGTGACGACGCCGTCGCCGGGGATCTTGTTGTCCTGCATGCCGAAGTCCGCGCAGCGGTGTTCGACGAACATGTCCCACTCCTCGAAGCTGCCTTCGTCCATCAGCAACTCGATGCGCTCGCGCGCCGAAAGCTTGCCCTTTGCATGCTGGGCTTGCACGCGCTTCTGGCCACCACCCTGGCGTGCCGCCTCGCGCTTCTTCTCGAGCAACTCGATGATGTCGTGCATCTCAGGTCCCTTCGGTCGATTCGGTTTCACCCGTCCATGCGTGCAGGAACGTCGCCAGCGCCTGCAGGCCGACGACGTCGCGTCCCCAGGGCCGGCGCCTCGCAGGCAGGTGGCGCAACCAGAGCAGGCGTCGCGTGTCGGTTTGCAGGCAATGCGCGACCGGCCCGGGCATGGCCCGGACGGTCGTGTCCCACGCTTCGAGCTGTGCGACGCGTGGCGCAGTGAGGAGCCAGATGCTCGAGTGCAGATAGGCCAGCCAGTCACGCGCCTGAGCCTGCACGAGGCTCAAGGCTTCCAGCGGATCGTCCTCGAAGTCGATGAACCAGATTCGCCCATCGTGCTCGAGCATGTTGCGAGCGAAGGCTTGGCTCAAGTATTGGCCGCGGGCGTGCACGTCGGCAATCGCGTCCAGCCCCCGCCGCCACGCGGCGAGCCCGGTCGCGGCATCGAGTTTGAACTGTTCGACGAGCGCCTGATCGCCGAGGAATTGCATCACGATGCCGTCATCGTCGACGCGCAGCACGGACGGCACTGCGACACCCGCGGTACGCAGCTCCCGCAGGCGGCGCAGTTCGACGGTTTGCGCGCGCGCGCCGCCGTTGGCCTGCACCGGCAGCAAGACCGGCGCATCGAGAATCTGCGCCGCGCCATACATCAAAGCGTAGCGCCATGCGCCGTGCGCCGGCCGGCGGCGTTTCAGGATGGCCGGCCCGTCCGCCTCCTGCACACGCGTGATGCGCGGCCCTGATGGAGCGCGCCTGGAAGCAGAAGCGGGCCGAGGTGCCGGCCCGGGCGGTACAGGCGGTACAGGCTGTGGAGGCGTCGTGGCTTGAGGTTTCGACGCTTGTGCCGATGCTTCTGTGAGCACTGGTTCAGGGAGGGGCTGCGCGCGCGGTGTCTCGAACAAGCCCAGCAATTTGCCGCGCCGCCACCGAGGCAACGACTTGCCCTTCACGGACGTGACGCGACGTCTCGGGTAACGCGTCGCGCACCGCGCGGTGTGCGCGGAAGGACTGGCGCAGCCCGGCTTCGATGCGCTCCCACATCCATTCTTCGTCTTGACGATGGCGACGCGCAAGGTCCAGTCCACTCGATCGCTGCAGGTCGCGAAAGCGCGACACATGGCCCCAGAATTCATCGAGGCCGGCGCCGCTCAGGGCGCTGGCCTGCATCACCTGCGCGTGCCACCGGCCAAGGTCGTGCTGCGCGTGTTCGGGCGCGCCATGGTGGCCGAACAGGCGCAGCGCCGAGGTAATCTGCGCGCGCGCGCGCGTCGCGGCATCCTCGTCGAGATCGGCCTTGTTGATGACGACGAGGTCGGCCAGTTCCATCACGCCCTTCTTGATCGCCTGCAACTCGTCGCCGGCGTTGGGCAGTTGCAGCAGCACGAACATGTCGGTCATGCCGGCAACCGCGGTCTCGCTCTGGCCGACGCCGACGGTTTCGACGATCACTACATCGTGCCCCGCGGCCTCGCACACCAGCATTGCTTCGCGCGTCTTCTCGGCGACGCCGCCGAGTGTGCCGCTCGTCGGGCTCGGCCGCACGTAGGCGCGCTCGTCGGTCGCGAGGCGCTCCATGCGCGTCTTGTCGCCGAGGATCGATCCACCCGACACGCTCGACGACGGATCTATGGCAAGCACTGCGACGCGCAGGCCGCGCGCGATCAGAAGCATCCCGAGCGCCTCGATGAAGGTGCTTTTGCCCACCCCCGGCACACCGCTGATGCCGAGGCGAAACGCCTTCCCGCTGTGCGGCAACAAGGCGTTGAGCAACGCATCGGCACGCTCGCGATGATCGGCACGTGTCGACTCGAGCAGCGTGATCGCCTTCGCAAGCGCGCGGCGCTGCGCGGCGCCAGGAGCGCCGAGGAGAGACTGCGTCAGCGCGGCGTCGGCCGACTCGGGCATCACGCGTTGACGCGCAGTGCGTTGCGGATGTGCTCCAGCACATCTTTCGCGCTTGCCGGGATCGGCGTGCCTGGCCCGTAAATGCCCTTCACGCCAGCCGCATACAGAGTGTCGTAATCCTGGCGCGGGATCACGCCCCCGACGAAGACGACGATGTCATCGCCGCCCTGCGCCTTGAGTGCCGCGATGATCGCCGGGACGAGCGTCTTGTGGCCGGCGGCAAGCGTCGAGACGCCGACCGCATGGACGTCGTTTTCGATCGCCTGGCGCGCGCATTCCTCGGGGGTCTGGAACAGCGAGCCCATGTCCACGTCGAAGCCGAGGTCGGCGAACGCGGTAGCGACGACTTTGGCGCCGCGATCGTGCCCGTCCTGTCCGAGCTTGGCGATCATGACGCGCGGGCGGCGGCCTTCGGCTTTCGCGAAGTCGGCAATCTCGCGTTGCAGTGCCTCCCAACCCGCTGCCGAGTCATAAGCTGCGGCGTACACGCCGGAGACCTTCTGGGTGTCGGCACGATGCCGGCCCCAAACCGATTCGAGCGCGTCGCTCACCTCGCCGACCGTCGCCCGCAGGCGCATCGCGTTCACGCTGAGCGCGAGCAGGTTGCCATCGCCGGTCTCGGCGCAGGCCGTCAGCGCGGCCAGCGCCTGCTTCACCGCAGCGTCGTCGCGCGAGGCACGGAGGGCCCGAAGCCGCGCGATCTGCTGGTCGCGCACCTTCACGTTGTCCACCTCACGCGTCTCGTGCGCATCCTCGTTCGCCAGGCGGTACTTGTTGACGCCGACGATCACGTCCTTGCCGGAGTCGATGCGCGCTTGCTTCTCGGCCGCGCTCGCCTCGATCTTGAGCTTGGCCCAGCCGCTGTCGACGGCCTTGGTCATCCCACCCATCGCGTCGACCTCTTCGATGATCGTCCACGCAGCATCGGCCATGTCCTGCGTCAGCCTTTCCATCATGTAGCTGCCGGCCCAGGGATCGACGACGTTCGTGATGTGCGTCTCCTCCTGGACGATGAGTTGCGTGTTGCGCGCGATGCGGGCAGAGAACTCGGTCGGCAGCGCGATCGCTTCGTCGAAGCTGTTGGTATGCAGACTCTGGGTGCCACCGAAGACGGCCGCCATCGCCTCGATCGTCGTGCGCACGATGTTGTTGTATGGGTCCTGCTCGGTCAGGCTCCAACCCGAGGTCTGGCAGTGCGTACGCAGCATCAGACTCTTCGGACTCTTCGCGTCAAAGCCACTCATGATGCGATGCCACAGCAGGCGCGCGGCGCGCATCTTCGCGATCTCGAGATAGAAGTTCATGCCGATCGCCCAGAAGAAGGACAGGCGCGGCGCGAAGTCGTCGACGCCCAGCCCCTGTGCGATCGCGGTCTTGACGTATTCCTTCCCATCGGCGAGCGTGAACGCGAGTTCGAGCGCCTGGTTGGCACCCGCCTCCTGCATGTGGTACCCGCTGATCGATATCGAGTTGAACTTCGGCATATGGCTCGCCGTGTACTCGATGATGTCGCCGACGATGCGCATGCTCGGCCGGGGCGGGTAGATGTAGGTGTTGCGGACCATGAACTCCTTGAGGATGTCGTTCTGGATGGTCCCCGAGAGCTGATCCTGCCGCACCCCCTGCTCTTCCGCGGCGACGATGTAGCCCGCGAGCACCGGCAGCACGGCACCGTTCATCGTCATGGACACGCTGATCTTGTCGAGCGGGATGGCATCGAACAGGATCTTCATGTCCTCGACCGAGTCGATCGCGACGCCGGCCTTGCCCACATCACCTGTGACGCGAGAGTGGTCGCTGTCGTAGCCGCGATGCGTCGCGAGGTCGAACGCGACCGACACGCCTTGCCCGCCGGCGGCGAGCGCCTGGCGATAGAAGGCATTGCTTTCTTCGGCGGTCGAAAAGCCTGCGTACTGTCGGATTGTCCACGGCCGCACCGCGTACATCGTCGCCTGCGGGCCGCGCACGTACGGCGCGAAGCCGGGCAAGGTGTCGGCGTTCGCGAGGCCAGCGGTATCGGCAGCGGTGTAGAGCGGCTTGACGACGATGCCTTCCGGGGTACGCCAGTCCAGCGCGCCCAGATCGCCGCCGGGTGCGGATTTGGCTGCGGCCTTGCGCCAAGCCTCCAGCGTCGGGGAAATCTCTGTTTTGGCACTCATGAGCTCGCTCCTCCGGCACTTGCCGTGCGGGTCGTATTATGCATAATTATAAATTAAGTACCAGCCCACACGACCGGTTAGCCACCTTGGCCGCACCTCTCTCCAACCCGGCAATGCTCGCGCGCGACGCTCTCTACCAAGAAGTAGCCGAGCGCCTGCGCGAGCAGATTTTCGCCCGAACGCTCGAGCCCGGCGCGTGGATCGACGAACTGGCGCTGGCAGCTGAATTCGGCATCAGCCGCACGCCGCTGCGCGAAGCGCTCAAGGTGCTCGCGGCTGAGGGACTTGTCACGATGAAGCCGCGTCGCGGCGCTTACGTGACCGAAGTTTCGGAGCGCGATGTGACCGATGTCTACCACCTGCTCGGCCTGCTCGAGAGCGATGCCGTCAGCCACGTTGCCCGCCATGCCAGCGATGCACAGATCGCAGAACTCGACGGGATGCACGCCGCGCTCGAGGCTGCCACCGGTGACCACGACGCATTCTTTCGCCTCAATGAGGCTTTCCATCTGCGCATCCTGGCGATGGCGGACAACCGCTGGCGCAGCCAGATCGCACTCGACCTGCGCAAGGTGATGAAGCTCAACCGCCACCACTCACTGTTCCGCGAGGGCCGGATCGTCGAAGCGCTCGCCGAGCACCGCGCACTGATGGCGGCGCTCAAGCGCCGCGACCCCGCGAGCGCCATCGCATTGAGCCAGGCTCACTTTCGCAATGGCCTGGCGGCGGCTGCGCCGAAGCGGTCTCGGCGGTCGCGCGACAGGACTTGAAGGGTCAGCTGCGCTTGGCGAGCGGCACGACGTCGCGTTTCGTCGCCCCGCTGTAGAGCTGGCGCGGACGGCCGATCTTGTACTCGGGGTCGCCGATCATCTCGTTCAACTGCGCGATCCAGCCGACGGTGCGAGCGAGCGCGAAAATCGCGGTGAACAGCGGCACAGGGATGCCGATCGCGCGCTGCACGATGCCCGAGTAGAAGTCCACGTTCGGGTAGAGCTTGCGCGAGACGAAGTAGTCGTCCTCGAGCGCGATCTTCTCCAGCGTCATCGCGAGCTTGAAGAGCGGGTCGTTTTGCAGGCCAAGCGCTTCGAGCACTTCGTAGCAGGTCTCGCGCATCAGCTTGGCGCGCGGGTCGTAGTTCTTATAGACGCGATGCCCGAAGCCCATCAGCTTGACGTTCGAATCCTTGTCCTTCACCTGCTTGATGAACTCGCCAATTTTCTCGACGCCGCCCATCGACTGTATATCGCCGAGCATGTTGAGCGCCGCCTCGTTCGCGCCGCCATGCGCCGGTCCCCACAGGCATGCGACGCCGGCCGCGATCGCGGCGAATGGATTGGTGCCGGACGAACCGCACAGTCGTACGGTCGAGGTGGAAGCATTCTGCTCGTGGTCGGCGTGCAGGATGAAGATGCGGTCCATTGCACGCACCAGCACCTCATTCGGCTCGTACTCCTCGCACGGCGTCGCGAACATCATGCGCATGAAGTTGCCCGCGTACGTGAGATCGTTCTTCGGGTAGATGTAGGGTTGGCCGATGGTGTACTTGTAGGCCATCGCAACGAGCGTCGGCATCTTCGCGATCAAGCGAATCGCGGAGATTTCGCGATGGCGCGGATTGGTGATGTCGGTGCTGTCGTGATAGAAGGCCGACATGCCGCCGACGAGGCCGGTCATGATCGCCATCGGGTGCGCGTCGCGGCGGAACCCTCGCAGAAAGAACTGCATCTGCTCGTTGACCATCGTGTGCTTGGTCACCATCGCGGCGAACTCTTTGTTCTGGTCCGCATTCGGCAACTCGCCCTTCAGAAGCAGATAGCAGGTCTGCAAGTAGTCGCAAGTCTCGGCGAGCTGCTCGATCGGATAGCCGCGGTATTGCAGTTCACCCTTGTCGCCGTCGATGTAGGTGATCGCGGAGTCGCAAGAGGCGGTGGACAGAAATCCGGGGTCGTAGGTGAACTTGCCCGTTTGTCCATAGAGCTTGCGGATGTCGATCACATCGGGGCCGACGCTGCCCTTGTAGATCGGCAGGTCCATGCTGGGGCTGCCGTCCGAGAACGACAAGGTGGCTTTGAGGTCGGAGGAGATCATGGCGCTTCCTTAGCTATGGCTTTCAGGGACCCTCGCGGGCGGCGGCTTTCCTATCGGTATTCAGGTTGCGTACATCCGCGGCTGGCGCATCAGCGCCAGCACCTCCACCACGTCCGGACGCGCCAGTTCGTCCTGCGGCTCGCGCCGCGCAAGCAGCAGGTCGAGCAGATCGTTGTCCGGCAGGTCCATCAGGGTCTGCAGAGCTTTCGCCTGCGTCGCCGTCATGGTGGCTTCGTGACGGGCGAAGAAGCGCTCGACGAACAGATCGTTCTCGAGTAGACCGCGCCGGCAGCGCCAGCGCAAGCGACTCAGCGTCCGCGCATCGAGCGCAGTTTGCAGGGCAAGGCTTGCATCGGGCTGAACAGACATCGGCTTCAGACGGCGCGGCGCACCATCATCTCTTTGATCTTGCCGATCGCGCGCGTCGGGTTCAGCCCCTTGGGGCAGACATCGACGCAGTTCAGGATGCTGCGGCAGCGAAACAGGCGGTACGGATCTTCCAGGTTGTCGAGACGCGCAGCGGTATCCTGGTCGCGACTGTCGACGATGAAACGGTAGGCCTGCAGCAAGCCGGCCGGGCCGACGAACTTGTCCGGGTTCCACCAGAAGCTCGGGCAGGCGGTCGAGCAGCTCGCGCACAGGATGCATTCATACAAGCCGTTGAGCTGATCGCGCTCCTCGGGCGACTGCAAGCGCTCCTTTTCGGGCGGCGGTGTGTCGTTGACGAGGTAGGGCTTGATCGAGTCGTACTGGGTGAAGAACTGCGTCATGTCGACGATCAGGTCGCGCACCACCGGTAGCCCGGGCAGGGGCTTCAAGACGATCGCGTCCGGCAGCGTCCGCATGTTCGTCAGGCAGGCGAGGCCGTTCTTGCCGTTGATGTTCATCGCGTCCGAGCCGCACACGCCTTCGCGGCACGAGCGTCGGAACGACAGCGTCGGATCGACGGCCTTGAGCTTGTTCAGCGCATCGAGCAGCATGCGCTCGTTGCCGTCGAGCTCGACCTCAAGCGTCTGCATGTAGGGCTTGGCGTCCTTGTCGGGGTCGTAGCGGTAGATCTGGAAGCTGCGCTTGGTCATGATCGGGACCTGGTTGTCGGATCGGGCGGGTTCGCTGTGCGAGGGCACGCTAGAAAGTTCTGACCTTCGGCGGCACGCTCTCCACCGTCAGCGGTTTGAGCTTGACCGGCTTGTAGTCGAGCCGGTTGCCTTCGGCATACCAGAGCGTGTGCTTCAGCCAGTCCCGGTCGTTGCGGCCGAGCGGGAACTCGGGGCTGTCTGCGTAGTCGTTCACGGTGTGCGCACCGCGGCTCTCGTGACGCGCCGCCGCAGAGACGATGGTGGCGAGTGCCGCTTCGATCAGGTTCTCGACCTCAAGTGCCTCGATGCGTGCGGTGTTGAAGATCTTCGACTTGTCGACGAGGTGGATTGCCTTGACGCGTTCGGCGATCGCCTTGACCTTGTCCACACCCTCGGTCAGCGAGGCCTGGGTGCGAAACACTCCGGCGTGGTGCTGCATCGTCGCGCGCAGATCGTTCGCGACATGCTGCGAATATTCGCCCGACGTCGTCGCCTCGTACTTCGCGAGGCGCGCCAGCGTGAAGTCCGCCGCATCGGCCGGCAGCGGCTTGTGACTGCGCTTTTCGAGCCCGCTCGCGACGATGTGGTTGCCGGCCGCGCGCCCGAAGACGAGCAGGTCGAGCAGCGAATTCGTGCCGAGCCGGTTCGCGCCGTGCACGCTGACGCACGAGCATTCGCCGACCGCGTAGAGACCGCCGACCGGCGAGTTGGGGTCGCCATCCTTCGGCGCGACGACCTCGCCGTGGATGTTGGTCGGCACGCCGCCCATCTGGTAGTGGATCGTCGGCACGACCGGGATCGGCTCCTTCGTGATGTCGACGTTGGCGAAGTTGTGGCCGATCTCGAACACGCTCGGCAGCCGCTTCATGATCGTCTCGGCGCCGAGGTGCGTCATGTCGAGCTGGATGTAGTCCTTGTTCGGGCCGCAACCGCGACCTTCCTTGATCTCCTGGTCCATACAGCGGCTGACGAAATCGCGCGGCGCGAGATCCTTCAGCGTCGGCGCGTAGCGCTCCATGAAGCGCTCGCCGTCACTGTTGCGCAGGATCGCGCCTTCGCCGCGGCAGCCTTCGGTCAGCAGCACGCCCGCGTTGTGCACGCCGGTCGGGTGGAACTGCCAGAACTCCATGTCCTCGAGCGGTATGCCGGCGCGCGCGGCGAGCCCGAGGCCATCCCCTGTGTTGATGAAGGCGTTCGTCGATGCGGCGAAGATGCGCCCTGCCCCACCCGTGGCCAGCAGCGTCGTCTTCGCCTCGAGGATGTAGAGCTCGCCGGTCTCCATCTCGAGCGCGGTGACGCCGAGCACGTCGCCGTCGGCGCCGCGGATCAGGTCGAGCGCCATCCACTCGACGAAGAAATTGGTACGCGCCTTGACGTTCTGCTGGTACAGCGTATGCAGCATCGCGTGGCCGGTGCGGTCCGCCGCCGCGCAGGCACGCTGCACTGGCTTCTCACCGTAGTTCGCGGTGTGGCCGCCGAAAGGGCGTTGGTAGATCGTGCCGTCCGCGTTGCGGTCGAACGGCATGCCGGCGTGCTCGAGTTCGTAGACGACGTTGGGCGCCTCGCGGCACATGAATTCGATCGCGTCCTGGTCGCCGAGCCAGTCCGATCCCTTGATCGTGTCGTAGAAATGGAAGTGCCAGTTGTCCTCGCTCATGTTGCCGAGCGACGCGCCGATGCCGCCCTGCGCGGCAACGGTATGCGAGCGCGTTGGAAACACCTTGGACAGCACGGCCACGCTCAAGCCGGCGCGCGCCAGTCGCAGCGAGGCCTGCATGCCCGAGCCGCCGGCGCCGACGATGACGACGTCGAACTTGCGTCGGCTGAGCTTCGTAGTTGACGTCATCAAAGTCTCCAGAGGACCTGCATCGCCCAGCCCGCGCAGGCCACCAACCAGACAAGCGCGAAGATCTGCGCCACGAGGCGCACACCGACCGGCTTGACGTAGTCCATCAGCACGTCGCGCACGCCGACCCAGGCGTGCCAGACCAGTGCGACGATGACCGCGAAAGTCAGCACCTTCATCCACTGCGCCGAGAAGATGCCGGCCCAGCGCTCATACCCGAGTTCACCCGGCATCAGCAACTGCAGCAGGACGAGCAGCGTGAACAGCGCCATCAGCACCGCGGTGACACGCTGCGCGAGCCAGTCGCGCATGCCGTAGTGCGCACCGGAGACGCTGCGCTTCGAGCCGTGGTGGTGCGTCATGGGCAAGGCTTCCTGTCGGATGTCGTTCGAGATTGTGGTTCGGTACGGCGGTCAGTACAGGCCGAACAGCCTGGCGCCGAGCAGCAATGTCAGCAGCACACTGGCAACGAGCGTGAAGACGGCGGAGTGGCGGCCGAAGTCCTTGTCCACCCGATGCGTGACATCCATGAAAACATGGCGCAGACCGGCGATCACGTGATGCACGGTGGCCCAGATCAGCGCAAGCGCGACAAGCTTGACGAACCATGCCGGCACGAAGCCCAGGCCAGCGACAAAGGCCGTCTTGAAGGTATCGAAGGAGACTTCCGACGTCACGCTGGTGTCGAACATCCAGACGATGAAGGGCAGCAAAAGGAACAGGATCAGCCCGCTGATCCGGTGCAGGATCGAGACAACCCCAGCGAGCGGCAGTCGGTATTGCCGTGCGTCCCACAGGCGCATCGCGCCCGGTCTGGTCTTCGCAGTCTCGGCCATACGCATTCCTGTCATGAGTGTTGGATCCCGCGCTTCTCGCCGAAGATTTTATTGCAATGCAGCAGCAGTGCCGGTCCGGGTCGCGAAACGTCGCGAGGCAGATCTCAGTTCAGCTCGTTGCGATAGTAGTGGGTGCGCGTGTCGTAGAGGCCGCGTCTGAGCTCTAGCGGGCGATCGCCGTAGGTATAGGAGAGGCGCTCGACGCTCAGCAGCGGAGCGCCGGTAACGACGTCGAGCAGCGCCGCCGATTCGGCGTCTGCCGCGACCGCCCGAACCTTCTCGTCGGCGCGGATCATCCGCACGCCGAATTCGGATTCGAACAAGCGATACATCGGGCCCTGGTACTCACTCAGACGCTCGGCGGTCAGGCCTCTGAACGCCTGCCCCGGCAGCCAGATGTCGTCGAGCACGACGGGCTTTCCCTCGAAAGACAGCACGCGGCGCACCTGCAACGTCGCATCGCCCGCCTTCAGCCCGAGCGCACGCGCAACCTCCGCCGGCGCACGCTGGCGGCGGCAATCGATGAAGCGGCGCGCCATGCCGCCCGCGGGACCGTCGTCGGGCACCAGGCGCAGGAAGCGGAATCGCACTTCCTGCTCGGCGTGCGTCGCGACGAAGGTGCCCTTGCCCTGGCGGCGCACGAGCAGGTTGTCGTCGGCTAGGGCGTCGATCGCCTTGCGCACCGTGCCCTGACTGACCTTGAAACGAGCCGCGAGCTCGGTTTCGCTCGGAATCATCTCGCCGGGCCGCCACTCACCGCCCTGCAGGCTGCCCGTCAGCAGCGCCTTGATCTGCTGGTACAGCGGGCTGAATGCGGGCGCACCCTCGCGCGGCGCAGGGTCTGCGGGTCCGACAAGGGGCGACGCACTCCGTGTGGAACGGGGGTTGGGAACGGTAGCCATCGGGCAATTGCAGCACAGGCAGGTTGCACCGTCCATAAACTGACGATTTATATCTTATATAAGATATATGAATAGAAGTCAGTCTCGCCGATCGCCCCTCTGATTGGCTACACTTCGGGACCGCCCGGGCCGCGTGATGCAGGCCCACCCTCACCTCTCTCACCGCATCGGAGCCCCCATGAGCAAGACCCCCGTCCGAGTCGCCGTCACTGGTGCCGCCGGCCAGATCGGCTACGCCATCCTGTTTCGCATCGCTTCGGGCGAGATGCTGGGCAAGGACCAACCCGTCATCCTGAGCCTGCTCGAAGTGCCGCTCGAAAAGCCCCAGCAGGCACTGCAGGGCGTGATGATGGAATTGCAGGATTGCGCCTTCCCGCTGCTCGCCGGCATGGAGGCGCACGGCGACCCGATGACCGCCTTCAAGGACGTTGACTACGCGCTCTTGATCGGCTCGCGCCCGCGCGGGCCTGGGATGGAGCGTGCAGAGTTCCTTGCGGTCAATGCCGAGATCTTCACCGCGCAAGGCAAGGCGCTCAACGCGGTCGCCAAGCGCGACGTCAAAGTGCTCGTGGTCGGTAATCCGGCCAACACCAACGCCTATATCGCGATGAAGAGCGCGCCCGACCTGCCGCGCCGCAACTTCACCGCGATGCTGCGCCTGGACCACAACCGCGCGCTGAGCCAGATCGCCGCCAAGACCGGCAAGCCGGTCACCGAGATCGAAAAGCTCTGTGTCTGGGGCAACCATTCCCCGACCATGTATGCCGACTACCGCTTCGCGACGATCGGCGGCAAGAGCGTGAAGGACATGATCAACGATCAAGCCTGGAACGCCGACACCTTCCTGCCCACGGTCGGCAAGCGCGGCGCGGCGATCATCGCGGCGCGCGGCGTCTCTTCGGCGGCGTCGGCGGCGAATGCGGCGATCGACCACATGCACGACTGGGCGCTCGGCACGAACGGCAAGTGGGTCACGATGGGCATTGCCTCGGACGGCCAGTACGGCATCCCGAAGGATGTCATGTTCGGCTTTCCGGTGACCTGCAGCGGCGGCGAGTACAAGCTCGTCGAAGGCCTGGCGATCGACGCCTTCAGCGAGGAACGCATCAAGCTGACGCTCGATGAACTCCTCGGCGAACAGAACGGCGTCAAGCATCTGCTCTGATCTGATCTGGCAGTGAACGCGTCGCCTGCGCCTTCCGCTCCGGTTGGATCACGCAAATCTCGTGACCGACCGCAGCGCACGGGCGTGAGCCCGCGGCTTGCGCTGTTCGGCGCGGAGGACCTCGCGCCGATGCTGCCGGTCTGCGATCACTACGCAGGCGTCGAATCACGCATGCGCAAGAGCCTGGCGATGCAGGGTGAGCTGGGGCCCGTCTTCGACGTCACGCTCGACTGCGAGGACGGCGCGCCGGTCGGCGGCGAGGCCGAACACGCGCACCGCGTGGCCGAGCTGATCGATTCGGCGGCCAATGCGCACGACCGTGTCGGCGCCCGCCTGCACCCGGTGCACCATGCCGCATTCGCCGCCGAGGCGGAGACCCTGGTGCGCCGCAGCGGACATCGGGTCGCCTACCTGATGCTGCCAAAGGTGCATGGCCTGGCCGACGTGCAGCGTGCCTGCGACCAGATCGACCATCACGCGCGGGTGCGCGACCTGAAGCGCCAGATTCCGCTGCACGCACTGATCGAAACGCACGGCGCGCTGGCCGAAGTTGCAGCCATCGCCGCCCATCCGCGCATCGAGTCGCTGTCATTCGGCGTGATGGACTTCGTCGCCGCGCATCGCGGCGCGATTCCGCAGACCGCGATGAGCGCGAGCGGCCAGTTCGAGCACCCGCTCGTGGTCCGCGCGAAGCTCGAAATCGCCGCCGCCTGCCACGCCCACAACAAGACGCCTTCGCACTGCGTGGTCACCGAGTTCAAGCAACTCGACCTGCTCGATGCCGCGGCCCGCAAGGCGGCGCGCAGCTTCGGCTACACCCGCATGTGGAGCATCCACCCGGACCAGATCCAGACCATCGTGGATGCTTTCGCGCCGTCGATCGCAGAGGTCGATCATGCGATCGAGATCCTGCTCGCCGCGCAGGCCGCCCAATGGGCGCCGATCAGCCACACGAGTGGCACCAGCGCGACGCTGCATGACCGCGCGAGCTATCGCTATTTCTGGCACGTGCTGGAGCTTGCACGGCGCACCGGCCAGCCGCTGCCTGCCTCGGTCCGCGAGGCCCTGTTCTGCGATCCCGGTACCTGAAGCCTGCCCTGCCAATTCACGCAGCCAAATCGCATCTTGTTGCATTGACCCCTCTACCCACTGTCGAGAATTGGCGCGGCGCGCCGAAAACCTTTCACCCCCAATCGCTGCGGAGCATGCCCATGCACACCTTTTCGCATCTGACCCTCGCACTCGCCTTCACGTTCACGCTCGGTAACGTCGGCAACGCCCAGGCGCAATCGAGCAAGCCGACACCTGCCAAGGCCTCCAAAGTAGCCAAGGCGGCGCCCGAGGCCGCCACGTCGCGTGAAGTCCTCAGCAATCAGGCCAAAGGCCTCGCGCTTGCCACGGACACCACCGAGACGATCGATGCCAATCGGCTCGGCGTCGCCGCGCGCGTGCTGACCGGCAAGGCCGACTGCGAGTTCAATCTGAGCGTCGACGTCAACGCGCTGCCGGACAAGCCCGGTTACTTCCAGGTGCGCTTCAAGAATGCAAGCTATCTGATGGTGCCGGAAGAGACAACCACCGGCGCCGTCAAGCTGCAAGAACGCCGCAGCGGTGTGATCTGGCTGCAGATCCCGACCAAGTCGATGTTGCTCGACGAGCGTGAAGGCCGCCGGCTCGTCGACGCCTGCACGCTGGCCGAACAGCGCGCGGCTGTCAATGCAGCCACTGCAGCAGCGGGCAGCATGGCGACGTCCGCCCCTGTCAAGAACTAGCGCCAGGGGCACCAAAACGCCTTCTGGCCCGGGGGGCGATTCGGCCGTCGCTCGAAAAGCCCAGCGGGACCCGGCGTTTACTGTCCCATTCAGCAGAATCACTCACAACAAATAGAGTCAGCCCATCATGTTGCAAGCCTATCGATCACATGTCGCCGAGCGCGCCGCGCTCGGCATCCCGCCGCTTCCTCTTTCGGCATCGCAGACCGCCGACTTGATCGAATTGTTGAAGAAGCCTCCGAAAGGCGAGGAAGCCGCGCTCGTCGAGATGATCGCCCACCGCGTGCCGGCGGGCGTCGACGATGCAGCCAAGGTCAAGGCGAGCTATCTCGCCGCACTTGCGCACGGCAGCGAGATCTGCGCGCTGATCGACCGCGAGAGGGCGACCGAACTGCTCGGCACCATGCTCGGTGGCTACAACATCGCGCCGCTGATCGACCTGCTCGACGACACCGCGGTTGGCACCGTCGCCGCCGAGGCGCTGAAGAAGACGCTGCTGATGTTCGACGCCTTTCACGACGTGAAGGCCAAAGCCGATGCCGGCAACGCCAATGCCAAGGCCGTGATGCAGAGTTGGGCCGACGCCGAGTGGTTCACGAGCCGCCCGGAAGTCCCGAAGAGCATCACCGTCAGCATCTTCAAGGTCGCCGGCGAGATCAACACGGACGACCTCTCGCCCGCGCCCGACGCCTGGAGCCGGCCCGACATCCCGATGCACGCGCTGGCGATGCACAAGAACCCCCGACCCGGCATCACGCCCGAGGAAGAAGGCAAGCGCGGCCCGGTGAAGTTCATCGAGGACCTGCGCGCTCGCGGCCACCTCGTCGCCTATGTCGGCGACGTCGTCGGCACCGGGTCGTCGCGCAAGTCGGCCACCAACTCGGTGCTCTGGTACACCGGCGAGGACATCCCGTTCGTGCCGAACAAGCGCTTCGGCGGCGTGTGCCTGGGCGGCAAGATCGCGCCGATCTTCTACAACACGATGGAAGACTCGGGCGCGCTGCCGATCGAGCTCGACGTGAGCCGGATGAACATGGGCGACGTGGTCGAGCTGCGTCCGTACGAAGGCAAGGCGTTGAAGGACGGCAACGTCATCGCCGAATTCCAAGTCAAGAGCGAAGTGCTGTTCGACGAGGTTCGTGCCGGTGGCCGCATCCCACTGATCGTCGGCCGCGGCCTCACTGCCAAGGCGCGCGAGGCGCTCGGCCTGCCGCCGTCGTCGCTGTTCCGCCTGCCGCACAACCCGGCCGACACGCACCGCGGCTTCACGCTGGCGCAGAAGATGGTCGGCAAGGCATGCGGCCTGCCGGTGGTCGGCGGCAATCAAACGGGCGTCCGCCCTGGAACGTACTGCGAACCGCGGATGACCTCGGTCGGGTCACAGGACACGACCGGCCCGATGACGCGCGACGAGCTGAAGGATCTCGCCTGCCTCGGCTTCAGTGCCGACCTCGTGATGCAGAGCTTCTGCCACACCGCAGCCTACCCGAAGCCGGTCGACGTGAAGATGCACCACGAGCTGCCCGACTTCATCAGCACCCGCGGCGGCATCAGCCTGCGCCCCGGCGATGGCGTGATCCATTCGTGGCTCAACCGCCTGTTGCTGCCCGACACCGTCGGCACCGGTGGCGACAGCCACACTCGGTTTCCGATCGGCATCAGCTTCCCGGCTGGCTCGGGCCTCGTCGCCTTCGCCGCAGCGACCGGCGTGATGCCGCTGGACATGCCCGAGAGCGTGCTGGTGCGCTTCAAGGGCAAGCTGCAGCCGGGCGTGACGCTGCGCGATCTGGTCAACGCGATCCCGCTCTATGCGATCAAGGCCGGGCTGTTGACGGTCGAGAAGAAGGGCAAGAAGAACATCTTCTCCGGCCGCATTCTCGAGATCGAGGGCCTGCCCGACCTGAAGGTCGAACAGGCGTTCGAACTCAGCGACGCCAGCGCCGAACGCAGCGCCGCCGGCTGCACGGTGCACCTCAACGCCGCACCGATCAAGGAGTACATCAACAGCAACATCACGCTGATGAAGCACATGATCGCGAGCGGCTACGCCGACGCGCGCACACTCAAGCGCCGCATTGCCGCGCAAGAAGCATGGCTCGCCGACCCGAAGCTCCTGAAGGCCGACGCGGACGCGGAGTACGCGGCCGTGATCGAAATCGACCTGGCTGACGTGCACGAGCCGATCGTCGCCTGCCCGAACGACCCCGACGACGTGAAGACGCTTTCCGAAGTGGCGGGCGCGACGATCGACGAGGTCTTCATCGGCAGTTGCATGACCAACATCGGTCACTTCCGCGCGGCGAGCAAGCTGCTCGAAGGCAAGCGCGACATCCCGGTCAAGTTGTGGGTCGCGCCGCCGACGAAGATGGACGCGCAGCAACTCTCCGAGGAAGGCCACTACGGCGTGCTCGGCACGGCCGGCGCGCGCATGGAGATGCCCGGCTGCAGCCTGTGCATGGGCAACCAGGCGCAGGTGAAGGAAGGCGCGACGGTGTTCTCGACGAGCACGCGCAACTTCCCGAACCGGCTCGGCAAGAATGCCAACGTGTACCTCGGCTCGGCCGAGCTCGCGGCGATCTGCTCGCGCCTCGGGCGCATCCCGACCAAGGACGAGTACATGGACGGCGTCGGCGCGCTCGCCCCCGCCAGCGACGCGATTTACAAGTACCTGAACTTCGACAAGATCCCTGAGTTCAAGGCGGTGGCCGACACGATCAGCGCCTGAGCGGGCCTGCTGCAAGCAGACCGCTCAGGCGTCGAGCCACCGGCCTGCCGGCCCATCCGCCTTGCGACCGGCAGTCGCGGCGCTGCGCGGTATGCTGAACTCCACCTGTCAGTCGTGGAGGCTCACGCCATGTCGGAAGTGCGCTGGGGAATTCTGGGGGCCGCGAAATTCGCGCGCGAGTTCATGGGTCCGGCGCTGACGCTGGCACCCGGCGGCCATGTCGCGGCACTGGCCACCTCGGACCCGGCCAAGGCCGAGCCGTTTCGCACCTTCGCCCCCGATTTGCGCGTGCATGACAGCTATGCGGCGTTGCTGGCCGATCCCGACATCGACGCGATCTACATCCCGCTCCCGAACCGGCTGCATGTGGAGTGGAGCCTGAAGGCCATGCAGGCCGGCAAGCATGTGCTCTGCGAGAAGCCGATGGCCATGCAGGCCGCAGACTTCGACCCGCTGATCGCCGCCCGCGATGCGGCGGGCGTGCTGGCGGCCGAAGCCTTCATGATCGTGCACCATCCGCAATGGCAGCGCGCGCGCCAGTTGCTGGCCGATGGCGCGGTCGGGCGGCTCTGGCGCATCGACGGGGCGTTCTCCTTCAACAACCGCGACGCAGGCAACATCCGCAACCAGGCTGCCATGGGCGGGGGCGGGCTGCGCGACATCGGCGTCTATGTGATGGGCGGCGCGCGCTTTGCCACCGGCCTGGAAGCGACCGACGTGCAGGCGCGCATCCAGTGGGAAAACGGTGTCGATGTCTACGCCGCGATCACTGCAAGGTTTGGCGAAGCGGACTACGTCAACTTCACCTCGATCCGCATGCATCCGCGCCAGGAAATCACCTTCCATGGCGACGAGGGGGTGCTGCGCTTGCCCGTGCCGTTCAACGCTCGCGTCTTCGGCGAAGCGCGGCTCGAACTGCACCGCGGCGCGGAAACATTCATCGAACGATGGCCGGCCGTGAACCACTACGAACTGCAGGCGGCCGCCTTCAATAGCGCTGTACGCGAGGGCGGGGACTATCCCTGTCCCCTCGAATTCTCCCGTGGGACCCAGGCGATGATGGACGCGGCCTTTGCCAGTGCCGTCTGATGGGTCACTTGCCGGCCACAAGCCGCTGACGCTGCGCTACCCCGCCAGCGACCGCAAGCGGCTGGGAGTACGAGTTCGATGTTGTGCGGTGCGCGTTGGGTCGCTAACCCAACGCGCACTCACATCCCCCAACGCAGCGCCGCGGTGTGCACTGGCGCATCCCACAAAGCCAGTGTGTCTGCATCGGCCGCGGTGACGGTGATTGAGCAGCCGGCCATCTCCAGCGATGTAACGTAGGAGCCGGTGAGGTGGCGCACGACCTTGACACCTGCACCTTTCAGCACCTTCAGCGCGGCATTGACCATCACGTACAGTTCCAGCGTGGGCGTGCCGCCGAAGCCGTTGATCAGGAGGATCGCTTCTTGGCCACGCTTCAGCGAAAGGTCCTTCAGGATCGCGCCGGTTAACTCGGCGGCAATCTCGTCGGCTGTGGCGATCTTGACGCGGCGGCGCCCCGGTTCGCCGTGGATGCCTACGCCCATCTCCATCTCGTCGCTGCCGATCTGGAAGGTTGGCTTGCCGGCCGCCGGCACGGTGCAGGAGCTGAGCGCCACGCCCATGGACGCCGTAGCCTTGTTGACCGCGTCGCCCAGCGCCTTCAACTCGACCATGTTGTCGCCGCGCTCGGCCGCGGCACCGACGACCTTCTCGACGATCAAGGTGCCTGCGACCCCACGCCGGCCGGTCGTGTAGGTGGAGTTTTCCACCGCCACGTCGTCGTTGACGATGACGGTGGCGTTGTCGAGGTCCAGCATCTCGGCGGCCATCTGGAAGTTCATCATGTCGCCGGAATAGTTCTTCACGATGAAGAGCACGCCAGCCCCGGCGTTCACGCTTTCGGCCGCGGCCAGCATCTGGTTCGGCGTCGGCGATGTGAAGATCTGGCCCGGACAGGCGGCGTCCAGCATTCCGTGGCCGACGAATCCGGTATGCAACGGCTCGTGGCCGGAGCCGCCGCCAGAGATCAGCGCCACCTTGCCGGGCTTGCCTTGCAAGCGGCGCACGAACTCGTGGCCGGCGCCCAGCGCGACGATGTCGGCGTGTGCGGCGACAAAGCCGTCCAGCGATTCTGCGAGGACGGTATCGACATGGTTGATGAGCTTTTTCATGATCTCTCGCGGCAATGAAGAAGGTGCGGTCAGGTGGCCTTGCTCGGCGTCTGCGAGGCGCCGGCCAGACTCTCACAGATCGAGGCGGCGATCAATGCCAGCGAGCGCGAACCCGGGTCGACATGGCCGAGCGCTCGCTCGCCCAGGAACGACGCGCGGCCTTTGATCGCGTCCATGCCGGCCGTGGCCTCGGCCGCGTCGAAGGCACATTGGCGGGTGCGCATGAGCAGGTCGGTGTCGTCCGCGCTGGCTGAGGCCAGCAGCAGCTGCAGCGGACTGAGCACGTCAAGCAGGGTCTTCTGCCCGACCTCGGCCTTGCCCAGCCGAGTCAGCGCCAAGATCGCGGCCTGCAAGGCGCGCGACACATCGGCCGGCGCGGGCGCGGTGGGAAGTTCCTTGGCCAGCGTCACCAGCAAGGTGCCGAATACCGGCCCCGATGAGCCGCCGATGGTCGACATGCAGACCATGCCCATCGCCTTGAGCGTGTCGTTGAAGGGCTTGCCCTGCCACTCTGGCAGCCGTGCCTGGATGGCCAGCGCGCCGCGCCGCATGTTCAGGCCATGATCGCCATCACCGATCGCCTGGTCGAGCGCGGTCAGTTCATCGACGTGGTCGATCAAGGTCTGCGTGGCGGCCTGGATGAGCTGGATGTGGGGCATCAGAGTTTCTCCAAACGGTTCCGTGCATCGCTTCAGGCGAACTCAGAAGCGACAACGCGCCGGCCTTCGGCGTCGAACCACAGCGCGCGGCGGAGCTCGAGGCTCACCTGCGCTCCCGGCGCGAGGCCGGCATCGCTTGACGCCGCGCTGACAGCGCTGTGCCGGCCCTCGTCCAAGGACAAGTGCACCAGTCGCTGGTCGCTGAGAATCTCGATCCGGCGCACCTCGGCGCGCAGGTGAGGCAATCGCGTGGTGCCCTGGGCATGCACCATCAGTTGCTCGGCGCGCACGCCAACCGTTTCCGCACCGGCCGGGGCTGGCCACTCGCCCAGCACCGCGCGCGGCAGCAGGTTGATTCGCGGCGAACCCAGGCGTGCTGCCACGGTTGCCGTCAGCGGGTTCTCGTAAATGTCGCGCGGGCTGCCCACCTGAACCAAGCGACCGTGGTCGAGCACGCCGATACGCGTGGCCAAGGTCAGCGCCTCGGTCTGGTCATGCGTGACGTAAAGCATGGTCGCGCCAAGGTCTTGCTGGATGCGCCGCAGCTCCAGGCGCAGGTCGTTGCGCAACTTGGCATCCAGCGAGGACAGCGGCTCGTCCATCAGGGTCACCGCCGGCTCGCGCACCAGGGCTCGACCGATGGCCACACGTTGCATCTGGCCGCCCGAGAGTTTGGTGGCCGGGCTGGCGAGCTTGTCGTCGATGCGCAGCAGCTTCGCCACCTCATTGACTTTGTCGCGCACCTGGGCTTCGCCCATCGGCCGCATCGGCGAGCGCAGTGGGAAGGCCAGGTTGTCGAACACGCTCAGGTGCGGGTACAGCGAATACTGCTGGAAGACAAAGGTCACGTCGCGCAGCGCCGGCGCTTCGGCGGTGACATCGCGGCCGCCGATGTGGACGCGGCCGGCATCAGGCTTCTCCAGCCCGGCCACGAGCCGCAATGTGGTGGTCTTACCGGCGCCGCTGGGCCCAAGCAGCACGATGAACTCACCGCTGGCAATGTCGATTGACAGCTCGTGCACCGCCTGCACACTGCCGAAGCGCTTGCCGACCCCATCGAGGCGCAGATCAGCCATGCGCGGCCTCGCGCACGACCTGCGGCTTGGTATTGCGATCCAGCGCCAGCGCGCGGCCGCTCTGCTGGTCGAACAGCGACACCGCTGACGCGTCGAAGACCAGGCCGACGCGGTCGCCACGCTGCGCCGGCACTTCGACGCCGACCTTGGCGCGAAGCGTGGAGCCCACCGAAGTGCTCAGCGTGACGATCTGGCTGTGGCCCAGGTACTCGCTGCCCACCACCTCGGCGCGCAGCGCGGAGCTCGCATCGAAGCGCACCTGCTCGGGCCGCACACCACACAGTAGCGCACGTTCGCTTACGCTCTCGGCCAGCGGTGGCACCGTGATGCGCGCCTCGCCGATGCTGACCTGCCTCGCGCCGGCGGCGTAGGCGCCATAGAAAGGCAGGAAGTTCATCGACGGCGCGCCGATGAAGTCGGCGACGAAGACCGACGCCGGCCTGTCGTACACCTCCTGCGGCGAACCGAGCTGCTCGATCACGCCGCGGTTCATGATGGCAATGGTATCGGCCATCGCCATCGCCTCCATCTGGTCATGCGTGACGTAGACAGTGGTGACCTTGAGTCGCTCGTGCAGGCCGCGCAACTCGTCGCACATGAGCTCGCGGAACTCGGAATCGAGCGCTCCCAGCGGCTCGTCCATCAGAAAGGCGAGCGGCTGGCGAACGATGGCGCGGCCCAGCGCCACGCGCTGCCGGTCGCCACTGGACAGCCCGGACACCGGCTTGTCGAGCAGTTGCACGATGCGCAGGATGCGTGCCGCCTCTTCCACCTTGGCGTCGATGTCGCGCCGTGCCATGCCCTGCGACAGCAGCGGGAAGGCAATGTTCTTCCGCACGCTGAAGTGCGGGTACAGCGCGAACAGTTGAAACACGAACGCGATGTCGCGGTGCGATGCACGCTTGAAGGTCACGTCTTCGTCGCCCAGGAAGATCTGGCCGCGCGTGGGCAGTTCCAGCCCGGCGATCATGCGCAACGTCGTGGTCTTGCCGCAGCCCGAAGGCCCCAGCAGACAAAAGAACTCGCCATCGCGGACGGCGAAGCTAGAGTCCTTGACGGCGACAAAGCTGCCGAAGGCTTTGTGCAGGTTCTGGACTCGGATCTCGGCCACGGGTTATCGGGGAAACTTGGAGACGATGGTGAACATCAGTACGCCGCCCAGTGTGGTCGCGAACGACCAGGTGAACAGCACCAGCGCGAAAGGCTGCAGCATCATGAAGATGCCAAGCGCGATGACGACGCAGGCCGCCAGTTCCATCGGGCCGCGTCGCAACCATTGAGGCCAGGACTTCATTTTCTGACCGCTCCGAAGGTGATGCCGCGCAACAGGTGTTTGCGCAGCAGCACCGTAAAGACGAGGATTGGGATCAGGAACAGCACCGTGCCGGCGGCCACCGCCGGCCAGTCCTGCCCGCCCTCGCCGATGATGATTGGAATGAAGGGCGGCGCAGTTTGCGCTTCGCCGCTGGTCAGCAGCACTGCGAACGCGTATTCGTTCCAGGCGAAGATCAGACAAAAGATGGCGGTGGCCATGATGCCGGTGGTGGCTTGCGGCAGCACCACCTTTCGAAAGGCCTGCAGCCGGGTGTAGCCGTCGACCATCGCCGCTTCCTCGTATTCGCGCGGGATCTCGTCGATGAAGCCTTTCAGCAGCCACACCGCCAGCGAAACGTTGACGGCCGAGTACAGCAGGATCATGCCCAGCCGCGTGTCCGACAGTCCGACCTCGCGGTACATCAGGTAGATCGGAATGGCCACCGCGATCGGCGGCATCATGCGCGTGGACAGGATGAAGAACATCAGGTCGTCCTTGCCTGGCACCTTGAAGCGGCTGAAGGCGTAGGCGGACATCACACCCAACCCTACCGACAGTACGGTGGAGCCGATGGCGATGATCAGCGAATTGACGAAGCGCGGAATGTAGTTGGAGCGGCTGACCACCACCATGTTGCGTTCGCGCGCATTGCGCTCGCAGGCGTTGTCGGCAGGCGGCAGGCCGGCGATGTACTCCGGTGTCTGCCGAGAGCGCGTCGTGAACAGGTTGCAGTAGCCCACCGTCGAAGGCGTAAAGAACACCTTCGGCGGGTAGCTGATCGAGTCGGTCGGGCTCTTGATGCTGGTCAGCACGATCCACAGTAGCGGCACCAGCGTGATCAGCGAATAGACGATCACCAGCGTCGCGGCGACGCGCTTGCTCGTCGCGGTCGGCTCGACGACGCTGTGCGCAGTGCTGATGCCTTGGCCCATGAATGTCAGCGGTTCTTCACGGCGTTGAGCGCCTTGACGTAGATATTGGCCATGCCGAACACTGCCACGAACAGAATGATGGCCAGTGCCGAGGAGTAGCCGGTGCGCCACTTCTCGAAGGCCTCGCGCTTCAGCGTGATCGACACCACCTCGGTGGTCGAACCCGGCCCGCCGTTGGTCAGCAGATTGACCAGGTCGAACATCTTGAAGTTCTCAATACCGCGGAACAGCACCGCCAGCATGATGAAAGGAAGCACCATCGGAAGCGTGATGCTCCAGAACTGTCGCCAGCTCGATGCGCGGTCGACCTCGGCGGCTTCGTAGATGTAGTCGGGAATGCTGCGCAGCCCGGCCAGGCAAATGAGCATGACGTAGGGGGTCCACATCCAGGTGTCGACGATGACGATGGCCCACGGCGCGAGCTTCACCGAGCCCAACATCTCGAAGCTGGACGGCTCGATGCCGGTGAAAAAGCTCACCGCGTAATTGAACAGCCCGATCTGCGGCTGGTAGATGAAGGCCCAGAAGTTGCCCACCACGGCTGGCGACAACATCATCGGTATCAGGATCAGCGTGGTCCAGAAGCCGTGGCCGCGGAACTTGCGGTCGATGAGCCAGGCCAAGCCAAAGCCGATCAGCGTTTGCAGGGTGATGGTCCAGAACAGGAAGTGCGCGGTGGCCTGCATCGGCCCCCAGATGTCGGGATCGGTGAGCACCGAGATGTAGTTGTCCAGACCCACGCCCAGCACTTCGGCGTTGGGGCGGTTGGCGCGGAAGTTGGTGAACGACAGCCGCACCGTCCAGATCAGCGGAAAGATGTTGATCGCCAGCAGCAACAGCATCGTCGGCGCGATGAACAGCCAGGCCACCGCCCGGTCGGACAGCCCGCGCATGCGGCGTGCCAGCGGGGCAGGCGTGACTTTCACGGCACGTTCGACGACGGAGGAAGTGCTCATTGGGTCTGGCGCAGTTGGGTATGCCTGTCCGGCTCAGTGATTGAATCTCAAGGACGGCGAAAGAAGCGGCCGCGGCCGATCCGGTCTGCCGGTGCGTCTGCGGCGCCCTGGGAGGAGCGCCGCAGACGCCTCGCGGGCTACTTCAATTTCCCGTCTTCCTTGAAGACCTTTTTCCAGTCCGCGACCATGCCATCCAACGCTTCCTTCGCGGTGCCTTTGTCGGCCACCACGTAGTCGTGGATGCGCTTCTGCTCGGCGAGCAGCAGTTGCGCGTAGCTCGGCTCGGCCCAGAAGTCGACCACCTGATCCATGGCGGTCAGGAACTCCCCGGCGAACGGTGCGCTCTTCACGAAGCCTGGATCCTTCAGCACCGCGTTGTGAGCCGAATAGCCGCCCAGCGCCCACCACTTCTTCTGCACTTCCGGCGCCGCGAACCACTTGATGTAGGAGAGCGCCTCTGCGCGGTTCGGCGAGTACGACACCACCGATATCCCCTGGCCCCCGAGTTGCGATCCCTTGGTCTTGTCGCTGGGGTTCACGAAGAAGCCGATCTTGTCACCACCGACGTTCGGATCCTTGTAAAGGCCCGGGAAGAAGGCGAACCAGTTCATCATCATCGCGACCTGGCCCGACTTGAACGCGTCCAGTCCCTCGCCCATGTACGAGTTGGTGAGCCCCGGCGGAGTGCAGCATTTGTACAGCGACTTGTAGAACTCCAGCGCGCGCACAGCGTCCGGCCCGTTGACGAAGCCGTCCATCGCGTACGGCTTCTTCGGGTCCTGATACTTGAAGCCGAAGGGGTAGAGCACGTTGCTGACCCCCATCGTGATGCCTTCGGAGCCGCGCTCGGTGAACAAGTAGGTGCCGTAGACCTTCTTGCCGTCAATCTCCTTGCCCGTGAAGAATTCGGCCACCTGCTTGAACTCGGTCCATGTCTTCGGCGGGCCGAGTTCGCGGTTGTACTTCTTCTTGAACTCGGCTCGGAATTCGGGTTTGGCGAACCAGTCCTTGCGGTAGGTCCAGCCCAGCGCATCGCCCATGGCCGGAAGCGCCCAGTAGTTCGGCGTGCCCTTGGGCCATTCAGCGTAGCCGAGCACCGTCGCAGGCGCGAAGTCGCTGATCTTGATCCCTTCCTTGGCGAAGAAGTCGTTGAGCTTGACGTAGTGGCCGCTCTCGGCCGCGCCGCCGATCCACTGGCTGTCGCCGATGATCAGGTCGCACAGCTTGCCCTTGGAGTTCAACTCGTTGAGCATCCGGTCGGCAAAGTTCGGCCAGGGCACGAACTCGAACTTCATCTTGATGCCGGTCTTGGTGGTGAAGTCCTTCGACAACTCGACCAGTGCGTTGGCCGGGTCCCAGGCGGCCCAGCAAAGCGTGATGGTCTTGTCCTGTGCATGGGCAACGCCGCCGCCCAGGCCGAGGACGGTGGCAGCGGCCAGCGCACGCAACGCGGGCAGTTTGGTCAGCAGCGATCTCATGGCAAGTCTCCTAACGATGGTTTGGGGTCACGGGCACACACATCCGACCGCCGCTCAATGAAGGTTTTCGGCCGTCAAGATTTCGACTCGCGGTTGCACTACGTTGAGTGCCCCACGCACGTTCTCGCACAGCGCGCGCAACACACGCGCCGCCGCCGAGATGCAGTAATGAATGTCCAGGTGCAGTACGTAGGCCAGGCCGTTCGCGCCGAGCAAAGCGCGGTGTTCGTCGGTGAAGTCGTGTGCGGCCACGCCAACGCTGCCGGTCAGGCCCAGACTCTCAATCGCGCGCGCCACGCCTGCGCTGCCCGAACCGACGTTGTAGATGCCGGCGATGCGCGCCGCGTCGATAGCGTCGCTGCGCAGATAGCGCAAAAGCCCGCGGCAGGCGCCGCTGTCGCCCTGTGGCAGGTCGGGCGTGCGCTGCACCTTCAGATTCGGGAAGCGCTCCTCGATGACCTGAGCAAATCCGATTCGCCGCTCGATTTCGCTCGAAAGGCGCGTGGCCTGCGAGCTGAGCAACAGCGTGTCTCGCCTGCCCGTCCCCGAAGCCGCGGCCATGCGACCGAGCAGCAACCCGGCGGTGCGGCCGGCGGCGCGGTTGTCGGCGCCGATGTGAGTTTCGCGCATCGAGCCCGCGACGTCGGAGAACAGCGTCACCACGTGCACGCCTGTACGCACAAGCTCGTTGATCGCCAGCTTGATGGGCGGCAGGTCCGGCGCCATCAGCGCCACGCCATCGCAGTCACCGAGTTGCGCCAGCTCGTCGGCGAAGGCCGCAGCGTCGCTGCCGTCGAAGCGGTGCGTGACCTCGGTGATGTGCTGGTGGCGGAACTCGCCCGCCGCCTGCGCAATCAGCCGGTCGACCAGTTCATTGAAGGGGACCGGCTCTGCCGGCAACACGAAGGCGAATCGCAGGTTCTCGCCGATGCGCGGGCGGCCGCGCTGCGGCGCCGTACCTAGCGCGGCCGCCACCTGCAGGACACGCTGCATGGTCTCGGCGTTGACGCCAGGACGGCGGTTCAGCACCCGGTCCACGGTCGCCGTGCCCACGCCGGCTTGGCGGGCGATCTCGGCGATGGTAGCGGGAGGTGACATCGTGATGACCAAGCTGATGTGATCATCGTACCGAGCGAACTAAATAAATCAATCAATCAATCATCGGGGTTTGCACGGATGCGGCTGTGTCTCAGCGCGACGGCCGCACCCCCGCCCGTCGCGGATCGACGACTGTCGACTGCACTCGGCCTAAATCGAAATTCCAAGGCAGAAGTTTCAGCGCAGCCCGATTCGATTTACTGCGAGCGAAGGCGAAGAACTGACGACTGGGTCCGATTCCGGCACCCTGCACGGGCGCTTTTGCATCTGTGCCGCCGGATCAATCCAGCGGCGGCGCGATCCGCTCGGCGTAGTCCAGCAGGGCCTCGAGAATGGCCTGGCCACGCTCGTCGGCCGACTCTGCAAGCACGTCGATTCGATCCATGTAGGCCGCAAGTGTGAATCCACCGGCCGTACCTCGGTGCAGGCGATCGCTGCAATGCTCTCGCCATCGATCTTGCTCGGCGTCGGTAAGTGTCTGCGGGAAGTTGCGCGCGCGGTAGCGAAACAACAACTCCTCGAGCCGCGCATCCTCGAACGCCGGATGCTTCGCAGCGAGTTGATCAGGCGACAGGCTCCGCAGGCGCTGCAACGAACGGCGATCACCATTGCCGATGAAGCCGCCGTAAAGGTCCTCATCGACGTCGGGCGCGCTTGCCGGGGCCGGTCGCGCATAGGCTTCGGCCCACAGCTCGCGACGCGGTTCGGGCATCGCGCCGGCGATCTCGGCATGACGCAGCGCCAGCGCGATGTCGATCCCCCACTGCTCGGCGCGCGCGTCGCCGAGCGTGCGCAGGTTGCCGATCACGATCGGCGACTTGTTGACGTGCACAGTCTTGATCGGCAGGCGGCTCGTGCCTTCGGGCAACTCGTCCTGTCGAACGAAGAGTCGTGCGCGAATCGCTGCGGCGTCGAGCCCCGCGAGCTCGCGCGGGTCATGCGCCAAGTCCCAGACGATCAGCTCGTTCTTGTTCGTCGGATGTGCCGCCAGAGGCCAGACGACCGCGATGCAGCCCCGTTCGGCCGGGTAGCGGCCCGACACGTGCAGAAACGGTCGCCGCTGGCCGATCTCAGCCCAAACCGCATCCTTGCGACGCAGCTGCAGGCAGAAGTCCCAAAGCCGCGGAACGGAAGACTTCACCCGCCGCGCGACGGCGATCGTGGCGCGCACGTCCGACAGCGCGTCGTGCGCCGCCAGATGTTCGACGCCATTGGCCGCCGCGAGGTGCTCTAGCTTGAACGACACGCGGCCGTCGTCGTGGCGGGGCCATTCGAGGCCTTCCGGGCGCAGGGCGTAGACGCAGCGCAGCACGTCGAGCAGATCCCAGCGTGAGCAGTCGTTCTGCCACTCGCGCGCATAGGGGTCGATCAAGTTGCGCCAGAACAGGAAGCGCGTCACCTCGTCATCGAATCGGATGCTGTTGTAGCCCACCCCGATCGTGCCGGTCTGCGCCAGTTCGCGCTCGATCGCGGCGGCGAAGGCATGTTCCGGCACACCGCGCTCCAGGCAGATCTGCGGCACGATGCCGGTCAAAAGACAGGACTCCGGATCCGGCAGGAAATCCGGCGCCGGCTGGCAGTAGTGCATCACCGGTTCGCCAATCTCGTTCAGATCGGCATCGGTGCGCACGCCGGCGAACTGCGCAGGACGGTCGCGGCGCGGCACGATGCCGAAAGTTTCGTAGTCGTGCCAGAAGAAGCTCGTGCTGCTCATGGCACGCAAGATAACCGATCGACACGCCGACGTGACCGTGCGCATGCTGGCCGTACGATGTGACTCGATGCCGCCATCGGGCGATCGCGCCACAATGACGGCGGCAGTCCCGTCAAGTCCGTCGCAGGAGAAAACGTCATGTCCGGTCCCCGCAAGCCACGAGCCCACGCATTCGCCGACACGCTGAAGACCTTCCGCACTGCAAGCGGCAAGCAAGGCGGCTTCTACTCACTGCCTGCGTTGGCGAAGCGCTACCCCAACATCGAGCGACTGCCGGTGTCGCTTCGCATCGTGCTCGAGAGCGTGATGCGCAATTGCGATGGCCTGAAAGTCGCGCCTGAACATGTCGAGCAGCTCGCCAACTGGCAGCCGGTGGCCGAGCGCAGCAATGAGATTCCGTTCGTCGTCGCGCGCGTCGTGCTGCAGGACTTCACCGGCGTGCCGCTGCTCGCCGACCTGGCGGCGATGCGCAACGTCGCGCAAAGACTCGGAAAGGACCCGAAATCGATCGAGCCACTGGTGCCGGTGGACCTGGTCGTCGATCACTCGATCATGGTCGATCACTTCGGGACCAAGAACGCACTCGACCTCAACATGAAACTCGAATTCGCGCGCAACCGCGAGCGCTACGAATTCATGAAATGGGGCATGGACGCGTTCGACACCTTCCGCGTCGTGCCGCCCGGCTTCGGCATCGTGCACCAGGTCAATCTCGAATACCTGGCCCGGGGCGTGCACCGATCCGGCGATGACGTGTACTACCCGGATTCGCTGGTCGGCACGGACAGCCACACGACGATGATCAACGGCATCGGCGTCGTCGCCTGGGGCGTCGGCGGCATCGAGGCGGAGGCGGGCATGCTCGGCCAGCCGGTGTACTTCCTGACGCCCGACGTCGTCGGCATGGAACTCACCGGCCGGCTGCGCGAAGGCGTGACGGCGACCGACCTCGTCCTCACGGTCACCGAAATCCTGCGCGCGCAAAAGGTCGTCGGGAAGTTCGTCGAATTCTTCGGCGAAGGCACGGCGAGCCTGTCGCTGCCCGATCGCGCGACGATCGGCAACATGGCGCCAGAGTACGGCGCAACGATGGGCTTCTTTCCGGTCGACGAGAAGACGATCGCGTACTTCGAGGGCACGGGCCGCAGCAAGGCCGAGATCGAGGCATTCGAGGCCTACTTCAAGGCGCAGAAGCTGTTCGGCATCCCTGCCGCGGGTGACATCGACTACTCGCAAGTCGTCAGGCTCGACCTCGGCACGGTCGCACCCAGCCTCGCCGGCCCGAAGCGGCCGCAGGATCGCATCGAACTCGGCAAGGTGAAGCAACAGTTCGCCTCGCTCTTTTCGAAGCCGCCGGCGGAGAACGGATTCAACCAACCCGCCGACAAGCTCGGCCAACGCTTCAGCGCTGCCGCCGTCGTCACGCCGAACGCGCCGCCGACGCTCGCGGGCGCGCCACGCGACATCGAGGAGATGGTCGCCAACCGGCCGACACTGTCGGCGGCCCGCTCGGAGCGTGATGATTTGACGATCGGTAACGGCGATGTGCTGATTGCCGCGATCACCTCGTGCACGAACACGTCGAACCCGAGCGTGCTGCTCGCTGCCGGGCTGCTGGCCAAGAAGGCGGTCGAGGCCGGGCTGAAGGTGCCCTCCTACGTCAAGACGTCGCTCGCGCCGGGCTCGCGCATCGTGACCGAATACCTCGAGAAGACCGGCCTTCTGCCCTATCTGGAGAAACTCGGCTTCAACGTCGCCGGCTACGGCTGCACGACTTGCATCGGCAACGCGGGCGATCTCGCACCCGAGATCAACGCGACGATCAACGCGCACGATCTGGTGTGCGCTGCGGTGCTGTCAGGCAATCGCAATTTCGAGGCTCGCATTCATCCGAACCTGAAGGCGAACTTCCTCGCCAGCCCACCCCTCGTCGTCGCCTATGCGCTCGCCGGCACGGTCCAGCGCGATCTGATGACGGAGCCGCTCGGCACCGGCAAGGGCGGCAAGCCGGTCTATCTTGGGGACGTCTGGCCGACCAGCGACGAGATCCACGCATTGATGAAGTACGCCATGAACGGCAAGGCGTTTCGCGCGAACTACGCCAAGGTCAAGAGCGAACCCGGCCCGTTGTGGGAGAAGATCAAGGGTGTCACGGGTGACGTGTATTCATGGCCGAAGAGCACCTATATCGCCGAGCCGCCGTTCTTCGCCGACTTCACGATGGCGCCGCCGGCGCTCGTCGCCGGGGTGCGCGGCGCGCGCATCATGGGCCTCTTCGGCGACTCGATCACGACCGACCACATCTCGCCCGCCGGCTCTTTCAAGGACACATCGCCCGCAGGCAAATACCTGCTTTCGCTCGGTGTCCTGAAGGCTGACTTCAACAGCTACGGCTCACGCCGTGGCAACCACGAGGTGATGATGCGCGGCACGTTCGCCAACGTGCGCATCAAGAACCTTATGTTGCCGGCGCTCGCCGACGGCTCGCGCGAGGAAGGCGGCATGACGCTCTATCAGCCAGGCAGCGAACGCATGGCAATCTACGACGCCGCCATGCGTTATATCGCCGCCGGCGTGCCGACCGTCATTTTCGCGGGCGAGGAATACGGCACGGGGTCGAGCCGCGACTGGGCAGCCAAGGGCACGCAGTTGCTGGGGATCAAGGCGGTCGTCGCGAAGAGCTTCGAGCGCATCCACCGGTCGAACCTCGTCGGAATGGGCGTGCTGCCGTTGCAGTTCAGGGCCGGCGACAGCTGGCAGAGCCTCGGGCTGAAAGGCGACGAGGCGGTCGATGTGGTGCTCGACGAGATCAGGGCGCAGGGCGACGCGAAGATCGTCATCACCGGCGCCGACGGTAACCGGCGCGAGGTCAACGTCGCGCTGCGCATCGACACACCGATCGAAGTCGACTACTACCGCCACGGCGGCATCCTGCCGTTCGTGCTGCGCCAGTTGCTGGGCGCCTGAGCACGGCAGCGGCGACTGGTCGGCTCAGCGGCGCCGGCTCGCCTCGGCGAAACGCACCGGGTCGAAGCCGACGCTGATGCTGCCGTCCGCCCATTGCACGACCGGCCGCTTGACGAGACTCGGGTACGCGAGCATCAACGCACCCGCGCTCGCCGCGTCATGCACCGACACACGGGCCGTGTCGTCCAGGCGCCGCCACATCGTGCCTTTGCGGTTGAGCAAGGTTTCCCAGCCGACCGCCTGCATCCAGGGCGCGAGTTGCACGCCGGTCAAGCCGTCACGCTTGAAGTCGTGGAAGCGTGCCTCGACCCCCTCGGCCGCAAGCCAGGCACGCGCCTTCTTCACCGTGTCGCAGTTGGAGATTCCGAACAGCGTGACCGGCGTCGGCATCTCAGAGCCGGGTAGGCGTGTCGCACTGCGGGTCGGTGGTGTTCGCGGCGCCGAGAAACTTGCCGTCGTCGCTGATCGACACCTGGTACCACAGGCAGTTGTAGGTCGGGTAGCGGTAGTTCCAGACCGTGAGCCCCTGGCGAGGGAAGCTGCGCGTGCTACCGGGATGACCGATGCGCATCAACACCTCTTCACTGGTCATGCCGTACTCGAGGCTCAAGAACGTCTGCGGTGTCAGCACCTGATCCCAGATCACCGAGCCGCCCGCGGCGTCGAAGTCGACCATGTAGGTCTCCTTGCCTTGCGGACCGCGTGCGAATTCGAGACGGGTGCCGCCATTGGGCAGCGCATAGCGACCGGTGGGAGGGCCCATCCTGGCAACGACCTGCGCTTCGGTCGCGCCGGTCGGCAGGCCCTGCGGGGTCGAGGAGCTGGCGCAGGCGGAAAGCAGTACGGCGGCAAAGACGCCCAACGCAGCCGAGCCCCGCAAACCAGGCAAGGCGCTCACCCAATTTCCGACCATGGCCGCCCTCGCAATGCGATGTCGAAACGCAGATTTGAACGTCCGGGCGAACGCGGCCCGCCGCCTCGTCAGGCAGTGACCGCGGAGGCGAGGCAACGGTTGCACTTGCCCAGGCCCGGCAAGCGCAGATCAGGCTTGCCATCACCTGTCTTGAAGTTCGCCTGGCAGCGCCGGCAGACGTACATGCGCGAGTTCGACATCATCGGCTTGACGCCACGCTCGGGCGCAGGACGCGCGGCGGTGTACTCCGCTTGCGTCTGGCGCAGCTTGTGTTCGGCATCAGGCAACGCGTTTGAAGCTTGGTTTCTGGTGGCCATGGCGTTGGGGCGGTGAACCCTGGTTGAGAGCCGGCCGGCAAATGCCGACCACCCCCTATTGTCCCCTTTTTGCGAATCCGCAGCGCCGCGAGGGGTTACGGTGCGCCGCAATGGACAAGACCCCTCAGCGCACCCCGCCAGATCGGACGCCCGCGATGGCCTGCGCATAAAGCGCCAGGTACTCTTGCGCGGCGCTTGCCCAGGAGAAGTCCTGTGCCATTGCGTTGCGTCGAATCGCCTGCCAGACGCTCTCGTCGCGATAACTGGCGGCGGCACGCGCCACGGCATCTGCCAGCGCCTGCGACGTGGCGTTGTCGAACACGAAGCCAGTGGCATTCGCCGGATCGGACGCGTCGACGACCGTATCGGCCAGCCCGCCAACGCGACGCACCAGCGGCAGGCTTCCGTAGCGCAGGCCGTAGAGCTGCGTCAGCCCGCAGGGCTCGAAGCGCGAAGGCACGAGGATCACGTCAGCGCCCGCGATCAGGCGATGCGCGAACGCTTCGTCGTAACCGATGCGCGTGACGACGCGTCCGGGATGCGCGCGCGCCGCCACCAACAGCGCCTCTTCGATGGCCCGCTCGCCGCTGCCTTGCACCACCAGTTGCCCGCCCGCGCGCAGCAGCGCTGGCAGTGCCCCGAGCAGCAGGTCGACGCCCTTTTGCGCGGTGAGCCGGCTGACCAGCCCGAACAGCGGCGCGTCAGATTGCGGCGCCAGCCCGGCCTCGACTTGCAACGCGCGCTTGCACTGTGCCTTGCCGTCGGGTGCCTGGGCGTCGTAACGCGCAGCGAGCGCGGTATCCGTGCGCGGGTCCCATATCTCGCGATCGACCCCGTTGAGAATGCCGCTCACGTCGGCGCCGCGGCCACGAATCACACCATCGAGGCCGAAGCCGAACTCGGGCGTCGCAATCTCGCGCGCGTAGCTCGGGCTCACGGTCGTGACGCGCCGCGCGAACTTCAGTCCCGCCTTCATGAAGGACAGTTGCCCGTGAAACTCGAGCCCGGTCGGCGCCCTGAACGCTGCCTGCAGCCCGAGCAAGGCAAAGTCCTCGAGATCGAACAAGCCCTGGAAGGCGAGGTTGTGCACTGTGAAGACCGGCGTACAGGCACTCGAAGGATGCGCCGCCATGTAGGCGCAGGCGAGCGCCGCGTGCCAGTCGTGCGCGTGCAGCACATCGGGCGACCACATGGCGTCGAGTTCGCCCGCAGCCAGATGGGCCGCAACCCACCCGAGCAATGCGAAGCGCTGCAGGTTGTCGGGCCACTCGACACCGTGCTCGTCCTGGTACGGGCCGCCACCGCGGCGGTAGAGAAACGGCGCGTCAATCACGTAGGTGGGGACGTGCGTGAACGGCAGTTGCCCGCAACGCAGTGTGACGCGGGCGGCGCCGAACAGCGGGCCGATCTCGCAGACGGTGCGTTGGTGCGCGACCGCATCGGCAATCGCCGGCAGCCCCGGCAGCAACAACCTCACGTCGGCGCCGGCGCGCGCAAGCGCGGGCGGCAAGGCGGCGACGACGTCGGCCAGCCCGCCGGTCTTGACGAGCGGAAACACCTCGGCCGCAGCGTGCAGCACTCTCAGCGGCGCGGCTGCCGCCTGCGTCGCCACCTCGTCGCGCACCGGCATCAAGCGAGCCTGTTCAACATCGGCCGCGTGACGAGGGTGATGCCCTGTTCGCTGCGGTGGAAACGCCGAGCGTCCTCGCCGGCGTCCTCGCCGATCACGAGCCCGTCGGGAATCACGCAGCCGCGATCGATGATGACGCGCGTCAGCCGCGCACCACGGCCTACCTGCACATTCGGCAGCAATACCGACCAGTTGACGCTGGAGTAGGAGTGCACCCGCACGTTCGAGAACAGCACCGACCGGAAGACCGCGCCGGAGACGATGCAGCCGCCCGATACCAGCGATTCGATCGCCAGGCCGCGCCGGTCGTCCTGGTTGTGGACAAACTTGGCCGGCGGCAACTGCTGCTGGTAGGTCCAGATCGGCCAGCCGCTGTCGTACAGGTCAAGCAGCGGCACGGTCGCGGTGAGGTCGATGTTCGCGTCCCAGTAGGCGTCGATCGTGCCGACATCGCGCCAGTAGGGCTCCTGCTCGGGGTGCTGGGAGACGCAGCTGAGCGCGAACGGATGCGCCGTCGCGCATCCATTGCGCACCGCGTGCGGAATGATGTCGCGGCCGAAGTCGTGCGACGAGTTCGGGTCCGCCATGTCGCGCGCGAGTTCAGCGTACAGATAGCGCGCATTGAAGATGTAGATGCCCATGCTCGCAAGCGACATCTCGGGGTTGTCCGCCATCCGAGGCGGGTCGGCGGGCTTTTCGACGAAATCGGTGATCTGGCGGTTCTCGCCGACCGCCATCACGCCACAAGCGCTCGCGAGCGCGCGCGGCACCGCAATGCAGCCGACACTGCACTCGCGGCCATTGGCCACGTGATCGGCAAGCATCAGCGCGTAGTTCATCTTGTAGATGTGGTCGCCGGCAAGGATGACGATGTAGTCGGCGTCATAGCCGTCCAGGATGTCCTGGTTCTGATACACCGCGTCGGCCGTCCCGCGATACCACGACTCCTCGTCGACACGCTGCTGGGCTGGCAGGAGGTCGACGAACTCGTGCATTTCGCTCTTGAGGAAAGCCCAGCCGCGCTGCAGGTGGCGCAACAAGCTGTGGCTCTTGTACTGCGTGATGACGCCGATGCGCCGGATTCCCGAGTTCAGGCAGTTCGACAGCGCGAAGTCGACGATGCGGAACTTGCCGCCGAAGTACACCGCCGGCTTGGCCCGCGCGTCGGTCAGGTCGTGCAAGCGGCTGCCGCGTCCGCCGGCGAGCACGAGCGCGACGGTGCGCCTTGAAAGGCCAAGGATGTCTGCAGGCTCATAGGCATTCATGACGACTCCGGTGGCTGGACCGCAAATTGCTTGGTGTCTCGGCTGCCATGCAGCGATCCGTGCTGCCGATTGTGCCGCCTCAAGCCGGCGCGCGATCCGTCGTCCTCGCGCCACCTGCTTGACTCGACTCCTGCGCTGTCGGCTTGCCGTCACAATCCGGTGTCTCAGAGGTTGCGCTGCGCGCCGTGGGCGTGCAGCGCGCACCAGACTTCGCCAACTCATTGCCAGGGAAAGGAAGACTTCCGGTGAGCGAAGCAAGCAATGCCCCCGACTTTGATCTCGACACGCTGCTGATCACGGAAGTCGGCGTCGCGCCGGCGGAGGCCGGCCCGGCGGATCTGATGCGGGCGACGGCACGCATCGCGCGGCGTCGGCTGTCGCGGCGCTGGTTGCAGGCGCAAGCGGCGGAGCGCGCCGACAAGGCGCGCCGCGTGTACTACCTTTCGATGGAATTCCTGATCGGTCGCACGCTGTCGAATGCGCTCGCCGCGCTGCGCCTGCGCGACGATGCCACGTCGGCGCTGCGCCAGCATGCGATCAAGCTCGAAGAGGTCGCGGAGCAGGAACCCGACGCCGCGCTCGGCAACGGCGGCCTCGGTCGTCTCGCAGCATGCTTCCTCGATTCGATGGCCACGCTCGGCCTGCCCTCGTTCGGGTACGGCATCCGCTACGAGTACGGCATGTTCGCCCAGGACATCGCGCAGGGCTGCCAGGTCGAGCACCCCGACCCGTGGCTCGCAGACGGCACGCCGTGGGAGTTTCCGCGCCCCGGGATCACGTATCCGGTCCGCTTCGGCGGCTGGGTCGAGCCGCAGGCCGACGGGCGCGGCGTCTGGCGTCACGCCGGCGAGGTCGAGGCCAAGGCCTACGACATGGTCATTCCAGGCCACGACACGCACAAGGTCAGCACCCTGCGCCTGTGGAAGGCCGCGGCCCCGGCGCAGATCGATCTGCACGCCTTCAACAGTGGCGACTATGCACGCGCCGCCGAGGTGAAGAACGAGTTCGAGAACATTTCCTGGGTGCTCTACCCGAACGACAGCACGCCGGCCGGACGCGAACTCCGGCTGCGCCAGGAGTACTTCTTCGTCAGCGCCTCGCTGCAGGATCTGTTGGCTCGCCATTTGCATGAACATGCGCGTCTCGAGAACCTCGCCGACAAGGTCGCGATCCATCTGAACGACACCCATCCTGCGATCGGCGTCGCCGAGTTGATGCGCCTGCTGACCGACGTGCATGGCATGCCGTGGGCCGCCGCCTGGCCGCAATGCCAGCGCGTCTTCTCCTACACCAATCACACGCTGATGCCCGAGGCGCTCGAGACCTGGACCGTGGGATTGATGCAGCACGTGCTGCCTCGCCATCTGCAGATCATCCTGCGCATCAACGAGGAATTCCTTGCTTACGCGGCGAGCGTGCGTCCAGGGGACAACGAGTTTCTGCGCCGCCTTTCGCTGATCGACGAGAACGGCGAGCGGCGTGTTCGCATGGCGCACCTGAGCGTCGTCGGCAGCCACAAGGTCAACGGGGTGTCGGCGCTGCACTCGGAACTGCTCGTCAAGACGATCTTCGCCGACTTCGCCGCGCTTTTCCCCGAGCGCTTCACCAACGTGACGAACGGCGTCACGCCAAGGCGCTGGCTGGCGCAGGCCAATCCGGGGCTGGCCGCGCTGCTCGACCGCACGATCGGCAGCGGCTGGCGGCTCGATCTGCAACAGCTCGAGGGCCTCGCGACGCACGCCGACAGCGGCGCGCTGCGCGCCGCGTTCGCGACCGTCAAGCATGCCAACAAGGCGCGCCTCGCCGCTCACATCGAGCGCACCCAGGGCATTCGCCTGGACCCTGCGAGCCTGTTCGACGTCCAGGTCAAGCGCATCCACGAGTACAAGCGCCAGTTGCTCAACGTACTGCACGTCGTGACGCGCTATCACGCGATCCTCGCCAACCCGCAGGCCGACTGGGTGCCGCGCAGCGTGATCTTCGCCGGCAAGGCGGCGTCGTCGTACGCGACCGCGAAACAGATCATCCGGCTGATCCACGACGTTGCCACGACGATCAACGCCGACGCGCGGCTTGCGAACCGCCTCAAGGTGGTGTTCGTGCCGAACTACGGCGTGTCGGTCGCCGAACTCATCATTCCCGGTGCCGATCTTTCGCAGCAGATTTCGACTGCTGGCACCGAAGCCTCGGGCACCGGCAACATGAAGCTCGCGCTCAACGGCGCGCTGACGATCGGCACCGAAGACGGCGCCAACATCGAGATTCGCGACTGCGTCGGGGCCAACAACATGTTCATCTTCGGCCACAGCACGCCCGAGATCGCGGCGTTGAACCGAGGAGGCTACCAGCCCCTGCAGATCGCCGAGTCCAATGCGCCGCTGAAGGCGGTGCTCGACGCGATCGCGCACGGCCAGTTCTCGCCCGACGAGCCCGATCGCTACCGCGCCCTGGTCGATTCGTTGCTGTGGGGCGGCGACCATTACAAGCTGCTCGCCGACTACGACGCCTACGTCTCGGCGCAGTCGCGCGTCGATACTCTGTTTCGCGACGGCGAGGCCTGGGTGCGCTGCGCGATCGCGAATGTTGCCGGCATGGGCAGCTTCTCGTCGGATCGCGCGATCGCGGAATATGCGACCCGGATCTGGGGCCTCACGCCGCGGATTCCGGTGTCGGCGCAGGTGGCCTCGCCCGTTTTCGCGCATGCGACTGACGTCTGACCGGAAGCAGCGCCGCACCGCGCCCGCCGGCCTCGCCTGTGATCGCGCCGCCAAGGTCGTGAACCGCCTGCGGCGCGCGCCTCTCAACGCATGAACTTCGCTCCACTGGGCGTCGGCCGGTCCGGGCCGTTGGGCGCGCACTGCGACGCGTCCGGCATCAATTTCGCCGTGTCTTCCGAACATGCCGAGAGGATCGAGGTCTGCTTCTTCGACGCCGACGGCGACGCGCGAGGTGGCGCGGCTGCCTTTGCCCGGACGCAGTGGCGACGTCTGGCACGGTCACCTCGCCGGCGCGCGTGCCGGCCTGGTCTACGCCTACCGCGCACACGGCCCCTGGCAACCCGATCGTGGGCAACGCTTCGACGCCGAGAAGTGGCTGCTCGACCCTTACGCGCGCGAGATCGTCGGCGGTCTGGCCTGGCAACGCGACGCGGCGCACGCGCTCAAGGCGCGCGTGATCGCCGAGGCAACGCCCGCCGCCAGCATCGCACGCCCTTGCACGCCGCTTGCCGACAGCGTGCTCTACGAAGCTCACGTCAAGGGCATGACGATGGGCCACCCTGGTGTTCCCGAAGCGCTGCGCGGGACTTACGCCGGTCTCGCAAGCGATGCCGCGATCGGACACTTCAAGCGCCTGGGCGTCACCGCGATCAGCCTGCTGCCGGTACACCAGCACCTCGACGAGGAGCGCCTCGTCGACCAAGGTCTGACGAACTACTGGGGCTACAACACGGTCGGCTTCTTTGCCGTCGAGCCGCGCTACGCGAGCGGTAGGGACGGCCGGTCCCCGCGCGACGAATTCCGTGCGATGGTGCGCACGCTGCACGCGGCGGGCATCGAGGTCATCCTCGATGTCGTCTACAACCACAGCGCCGAAACCGACGAGAGCGGCCCGACGATCAGCTGGCGCGGTCTGGACAATCTCAGCACCTACCGCACGCTGCCTGGCCAGCCCGGCGTCTACGAGAATCTGACCGGCTGCGGCAACACCTTCGACATCCGCCACCCACGCGTGCTGCAACTCGTGATGGACAGCCTGCGCTACTGGGCACAGCAGATGGAAGTCGACGGCTTTCGTTTCGACCTCGCACCGGTGCTCGGCCGCGGCGACGGCGGTTTCGACGCACGCGCCACGTTCTTCCAGACGCTCGCTCAGGACCCGGCGCTCGCCGGCTTGAAGCTGATCGCCGAGCCGTGGGACCTGGGTGCGGACGGCTATCGGCTCGGCCAGTTCCCGCGTGGCTGGCTGGAATGGAACGATCGCTTTCGCGACGGCATGCGCAGCTTCTGGCTCGGCGGACCGAGCAGCCGCGGCGAGTTCGCCCAGCGTCTTTGCGCCTCGTCGGATGTCTTCCAGGGCCGAGGGCGCGCGCCAGTCGAGTCGGTCAACTTCATCGTCGCGCACGACGGCTTCACGTTGCGCGACCTGCTCAGCTACGAGAACAAGCGCAACCTCGCGAACGGCGAGGACAACCGCGACGGCAGCGACACCAACCACGGCTGGAACTGCGGCGCCGAGGGCGAAACCGACGACGCCGAGGTCCTGGCGCGCCGCGCGCTACTGCAGCGCGCGCTGCTTGCAACGCTACTGCTCGCGCAAGGCACGCCGATGCTGTGCGCGGGCGACGAACTCGGCCATACCCAACGGGGCAACAACAATGCCTACTGCCAGGACAACGCCAGTACCTGGATCGATTGGCGCACCGCGGACGAAGGATTGATCGCATTCACCGCGAACCTCATGGCGCTGCGCCGCAGATTGCGGCCGCTGCCGCAACACTGGACGAGCGGTCGACCCGATGCAGAGCGGCGTGACCGAGCTTGCCTGGTTCGACAGGGAGGGCCGCACGCTGGACGTCGACGCGTGGCGCGATCCCTCGGCACGCACGCTGTTCGCGCGGATCGACGTGCGTTCCGGCGCAAACGCCGCGGCCCGCCCGCTGCTGCTGCTCGTGAACGCCGAGCGCGATACCTCCCACTTCGCGCTGCCCGACGGTGAGTGGATTGCGCACCTCGACACCACGCGCGACAGCGACGCTGCAGCGCCCTGGGCAGGCACGGCACAGTTCGCGCTTGCGGCGCACGGCATCGCGCTCCTCGCGCCGGCCGACCTGCCTCTCGACGCGCAGCCATGAAGTTCGACCGCGCCGCGGGCGTGCTGCTGCACCCGACCAGCCTGCCGGGCGACCACGGCTCGGGCGACCTCGGCGCCGAGGCCTACCGTTTCGTCGACTGGCTCGCGCAGGCTGGACAGAAGCTGTGGCAGATCCTGCCACTCGGCCCGACGGGCCTGGGCAACTCGCCCTACATGAGCCCGTCGGCGTTCGCCGGCAACACTTGGCTGATCGATCTCGACGAGCTGCGCGAACGGGGCTGGTTGCGCGATGAGGACCTTGTTTGCGACGCCGCGGTCGACCCTCGACGCGTCGACTTTCGCCGCGTCATACCGTGGCGCGCTGCGCGTCTCGCACGCGCGGCCGCGCGCTTCGCCGCGAGCGCACAGGCCGTCGATCGCGAGGCATTCGCCGCATTCTGTCGCGATCGCGCCGGCTGGCTCGACGACTACGCGCTCTTCATGGCGCTCTGCGACGAGCGGCCGGGCGTCCGCTGGTGCGATTGGGACGCCGGCCTCGCGCGGCGCGATCCTGGCGCACTGCACGAAGCTCGCGCACGCCACGCCGAGCGCATCCACTTCCACGCGTTCTGCCAGTGGCGCTTCTTCGAGCAGTGGCTGCGCCTGAAGACCTATGCCAACGCGCGCGGCATCCGCATCGTCGGCGACGCGCCGATTTTCATCGCGCACCAGAGCGTCGAAGTCTGGGTGCGGCCCGATCTGTTTGAACTCGACGCCCACGGAGAGCCGACCGTCGTTGCAGGCGTGCCACCCGACTACTTCAGCGCGACCGGTCAACGCTGGGGCAATCCGCTCTATCGGTGGCGGGCCCATGCCGACGAAGGCTACGCATGGTGGACAGAGCGCGTCCGCCACGGGCTCGAACTCGCCGATATCCTGCGCATCGATCACTTTCGCGGCTTCGCACAGTACTGGGAGATCGCGGCGAGCGAGCCCACCGCCGTCAACGGGCATTGGCGCGACGGGCCTGGTGACGCGCTGTTCGACGCGATCGAGAATGCGCTCGGCCCGCTGCCGATCATCGCCGAGGATCTGGGCCTGATCACGCCGGACGTCACCGCGCTGCGCAACCGTTTCGGCTTCCCCGGCATGATCGTGCTGGAGTTCGCCTTCGATGGCACAAGCGACAACCTCTACCTGCCGCACAACCACCGCACCGGGAGCGTCGTCTACACCGGCACGCACGACAACGACACGATCGCCGGCTGGTGGCATCACGCCTCCGCCCGCGAGCGGGCACACGCCTGCGCCTATCTCGGCATCGACGGTGCGGACATTCGCTCGGCGCTGATCCGTACTGCCTTTGCATCGGTCGCCGACACCGCGATCATCCCGATGCAGGACGTGCTGGGCTTGGCCAGCGATTCGCGCATGAACCTCCCCGGGCAGCCAGAGGGGCACTGGGAGTGGCGCTTCGAATGGTCTCAACTTCCAGACCAGCGCACCCAAGAACTCGCTGCGCTGTCCCGCCTATATGGGCGCTGAGAAGTCGCACAAGACAAAAAGGGCGCCCGAAGGCGCCCTCTTTTCGTCCTGCCGAATGAGCGTCAGTTGAGCGGCACCTTCTTGCCGTCCTTGTACTCATAGAGCGTCATCGACGGGTTCTTCAGTTCACCGTCCGCCTCGAACTGGATCTTGCTCGTCACGCCAGCGTAGTCTTCCTTCGCGAGGAACGCGTTGTAGACCTTCGGATCGCTCGAGCCGGCCTTCACCATCGCGTCGACGATCAGGCCGACCGCATCGTAGGTGTAGGGCGAATAGACCTGGAACTGGCCGGGATACTTGGCGTCGTAGCGCGCCTTCCACGCCTTGCCACCGGGCATCTTGTCGAGCGACGAACCGCCTTCGGCGCAAACCACGTTGGCAAGCGTCTTGGCGCCGCCGGCGTTCTCGACGAGCTTCGCGGTGCAGATGCCGTCGCCGCCGAAGAACTTGACCTTGGTCATGCCAAGCTGCTCCATCTGGCGCAGCATCGGGCCGCCCTGGGTGTCCATGCCGCCGTAGAAGATGCCGTCCGGATTCTTGGACTTGATCGACGTCAGGATCGCCATGAAGTCGGTCGCCTTGTCGTTCGTGTACTCCTCGGCGACGATCTCGATGCCGCGCGCCTGCGCCGTCTTCTTGAACACTTCGGCGACGCCCTGGCCGTAGGCGCTACGGTCGTCGATGATGGCGATCTTTTTCAGCTTCAGGTTGTTCGCCGCATGCAGCGCGAGGCCGGCGCCGAGCGCGTTGTCGTTGGCGATGATGCGGTAGACGTTCTTGAAGCCCTGTTGCGTGATCTTCGGGTTCGTTGCCGCGCCGGTGACCATCGGCAGGCCGCAGTCGTTGTAGACCTTGGAAGCCGGCAACGTCGTACCGGAGTTCAGGTGGCCGACAACGGCGTTCACCTTGGCATCGCACAACTTGGTGGCGACGGCGGCGCCCTGCTTCGGGTCTGCGGCGTCATCTTCGGCCATCAACTCGATCTTGACCTTCTTGCCGTTGATCATCACGCCCTTGGCGTTGAGATCCTCGACGGCCATCATGGCGCCGTTTGCATTGTCCTTGCCATAGTGAGCCTGGCCGCCGGACATTGGGGCGACGTGGCCGATCTTGACCACCGCTTCCTGTGCCGAAGCGGCAAAGGCAAACATCGTGACGATGGCGCCAACGATCATATTGAGCTTGAGTTGCATGCGTTACCTCCGAAGGGATGTTGATAGAACCTGGTTGGGATGATGTGACGGACAGGTCGAATCCCGCCGTTTTCTCAACGCGCACAACGATACCTGAAATGACAGGGTTAATACGTTCGGGAATTCTCGGGGCATCGGCCGGCCGCGTCAGCGACGGGCGGCTCAGATCGCCCGCCGACGGGCAAGCTCCCGGCCCGCCGCCTGCGTCACGGCTTCGCGCAGCGTCGTCTCGAGCTTGCCGCGCAGTTCGCGAACGAGTTCATCCGTCAGCCGCGCGAGCACTGGCGCGAGCGCCTCGCGCAAGCGCAGTTCCAGCGTCAGATCGGCATCGCGCTGCAGATCGCGCAGCACGCGCTCGATGAGTTGATCGGTGTCGACCGATACCGCCCCGGTGGCTGAAACGTCACTGCGCCCCTTCGTGCTGACGCGCGCCGGCACACCAGCCCCGGCGTCGCCGACCGGCGCGAGCTCGATCACCTCCGTCAGCGTCGGCAGGCCGTGACGCTGCAGCGGCCCGAGGCGCGCGCTCATTGGATGACCCTTTGCGCTGCGCGCTCCGGGGTGAGCACTTGGTAGCGGGCCCTGCGTGCTCACACGCGTGCCTCGTGGCGCTTGAGCACGTAGCCCCGGTCCGCGTAGTGCTTCCAGCGCAGGCGGGCGGCCTGCACGGCGGCCTCGTCCTGCGGAACGATCTCGATCACCCGCGCGAAGGTTTCGAAGCCCGCAACGAGTTCGTCGCCGAGATTGAGCAACACGTCGTGCGTCGGCGCCTGCTCACCACGCTCGACGAGCCAGATCGGCGTGGCGGCAGCGACGGTGTCCGGCGCGGGCGCGTCGGGTGCCAATCGCAGATGCGGAACGAAGCTCACCGGGTCGCTCGTCCACAGCAGCGTGTCGACCTTCGCAAGCGTCGATGGCGGCGCGCACACCACCACCTGCGCGTCCTGCGCATACGCCTTTCGCAACAGGCGGCACGCGTAGTCGACGCGGTCCGCGACGCGCAGGTGAAACATCACTTCCGTCACGCGAAAGCCTCTACGTGGGGATCGTCACGCCGCCTGCGCCAGCACGAAGTGCGTCAGCAGACCAACCGGGCGCCCGGTCGCGCCCTTGGCGGCGCCCGACTTCCACGCCGTGCCCGCGATGTCCAGATGCGCCCAGCGGTACTTGCCCGTGTAGCGGCGCAGGAACATCGCCGCGGTGATCGCGCCAGCGCCGCGCGGGCCGACGTTGCCCATGTCGGCGAAATTGCTCTTGAGCGCCTCGTCGTACTCTTCGTCGAGCGGCAGTCGCCAGCACGGGTCGAGCGCGTCCTGCGCGGCCTGCTCGAACTGCGCGGCCATCTTGTCGTCTGCCGTGAACAGGCCGGAGTGGTGATGCCCGAGCGCGATCACGCAGGCCCCGGTGAGCGTCGCGACATCAACCACCATCGCCGGCTTGAAGCGCTCGGCGTAGGTCAGCGCGTCGCAGAGAATGAGCCGGCCTTCGGCATCGGTGTTGAGGATCTCGATCGTCTGACCTGACAGGCTCGTCACCACATCGCCCGGCTTGATCGCGGTGCCGCTCGGCATGTTCTCGCAGGCGGGAATCAGGCACACCAGGTTGAGCTTGGGCTTCAACTCGGCGATCGCGCGCAGCGTGCCGATCACGCTCGCCGCGCCGCCCATGTCGAACTTCATCTCGTCCATCTCGGCCGACGGCTTGATCGAAATGCCGCCGCTGTCGAAGGTGATGCCCTTGCCGACGAGCACGATCGGCGCCGCATCCTTGTCAGCCCCGCGGTACTGCGCGACGATGAACTTCGGCGCCTCGTTCGAACCCTGCGCGACAGCGAGGAAGGCGCCCATGCCGAGCTTCTCGACGTCCTTGCGATCGAGTACCTCGACCTTCAGGCCATGCTGCTTGCCGAGCGCACGAGTCTTCTCGGCCAGATACGTGGGCGTGCAATGGTTGCCGGGCCGGTTCGCCAGTTCGCGCGCGAGCGTCACGCCGGCGGCGACGGCCTGCCCACGCTCCAGGCCCTTGCGCACCGCTTTCGCATCGGCGTCGGCACACAGCAGCGTGAGCTTGGCGAGCGCGCCTTCCTTCGGCGCACTCGGCTTCGTGTGGCGATAGACATAGCGCGCGTCGCTCGCCGCCATCACCGCCGCTTCCGCATGGGCGTCGCCCAGGCTGCACGAAGCCGCAACTGCAACATGGCGCGCGCCGAGATCCTTCAGCGCGGCGAGCGACGCGGACAACGCTTTCCTGAACGCTTTGGCCGACTCACCGCTCGCCGCAGACACGACCAGCCGCGCCGCCTTGACGCCTGCGGGGCGATGCAAGTACAGCGTGCGCCCACCCTTGAGCGCGAAGTCGCCGGCACTGACCGCCTCGGTCACGATCGCAGTGATGCGCGCATCGAGCAGCGCATCCAGATTTTCACCAGCGACGATGACGATGAGGGCGTCCGCGGCGGTGTCGGCGAGTGTCCCGCCGGCGCTTTTCTGGAGTCGGAAGTCCATAATATTCCAGTGATGTTCGTGATCCATTGATGTTATTCGATTCAACCCTCAGGCGAGATTTGGCGCGCGCGTTCGGCGCGACGCTTGTCGTACTTCTCACGATCGTCGTCACGATGATGCTGATCCGCACGCTCGGCCAGGCGGCGGGCGGCGTCGTCGATCCGCAGGACGTGCTGCTGCTGCTGGGCTATGCAGCGCTGGGCTACATGCCGACGATCCTGAGCCTGTCGCTGTTCATCGCGGTTGTCGCCACCCTGACTCGCATGTACCGCGACAGCGAGATGGTGATCTGGTTTGCCAGCGGCGTGGGCCTGGCGCGTTTCGTCCGGCCGGTGCTTCGCATGAGTTGGCCGGTGATGCTCGTCGTGCTGCTCCTTGCGCTGTTCGTATGGCCCTGGGTGAACCAGCGCGCGGCCGAATTGAAGTACCGCTACGAGAAGCGGTCCGACCTGTCGCGCGTTGCCGCAGGGCAGTTCCAGAGTTCGGCGGATGGCCGCCGCGTGTTCTTCATCGAGCGCGACTCGGAAGACCTTCGCGTCGGCCGCAACGTGTTCGTGCTGACGAGCAAGGGCGACACCGAAGCGGTGACGTCGGCGCGCGAAGGTCGCATCGAGTTCGAAGGCGATCGGCGACTGGTGCGGCTCGAAGGCGGGCAGCGCAACGAGGACAACCGTGCCACCGGCGAAAAGACGCGGGCACGCTTCGACAGCTACGAGGCAACTGTGGGCGACAAGCTCACGGGGCGTCTCGACAAGATGCCGCCAACCACGCGCAGCACGCGCGACCTGTTGCGCGACCCGACGCTGCCCCACCAGGGCGAACTGGCCTGGCGCTTCGGCCTCGTGCTCGGCGCGGTCAACCTGCTGCTGCTGGCGGTCGGGCTTGCCGCAACGAACCCGCGCCGGCCGGGCAGTTGGAATCTGCTGCTCGCCTTGCTGATGTTCGTCATCTACTTCAATCTCATCAATCTGTCGCAGGCCTGGATCGCCAGCGGCAAGGCCAGCATGTCCGGCATGCTCACCACGGTGCACGGCGGCATCTTCGTGGTGGCGCTTGCGCTGATCTGGTGGCGCGACCATGCGCACACGAGCCGACTCTTTGCGCCGCGCGCGCGCAGCATCGCATGAGGACGGTGCGCCGCCTGCTCTATGCCGAGATCGCCAAGGCCGTCGCCTTCGTTGCGGTTGGCTTCCTGTCGCTGTTTTTCTTCTTCGACTTCGTCGCCGAACTCGCCAAGGCCAGGGAAGAGGGCTACACGCCGCTGCACGGTGCGCTCTACAGCCTCCTGCAGTTGCCCGATCACCTGTACGAATTGGCGCCGATCGCCATCCTGATCGGCGCCATCTACGCGTTGGCAAGCATGTCGCAGTCGTCCGAGTTCACGATCCTGCGCACCAGCGGGCTCGGTCCCGCGCGCGCGCTCGCCGCACTTGCGGGCCTGGGCATCGCCTTCACCGTATTCACGTTCGTCCTCGGCGACTACATCGCGCCGATCACCGAGCGCCAAGCGGCGGCACTGAAGGCGACGTTTCGCGGCGGCTACAAGCTCGACCGCGCGGGCGCCTGGCTGAAGGACCGGCGCTCGACGCCTCAAGGCATGCACAGCGTGTCGGTGAACGTCGGGTCGGCGAGCGCAAAGGGCCAACTGGAAAGCGTGCGGATCTTCGAGTTCGACGCCAATGGCGGCCTGGTTTCGCGCATCGAAGCCCAAAGTGGTCACGTCGGCAAGGACGCCACCTGGCACTTGACCCAGGCTCGCGTGACGGACTGGTCGACCAAATCCGCCGATGGACGTCCAGAGGTCAAAGAGGAGAAGCTTGCAACACTCGACTGGCCGAGCACGCTCAGCGCTGGCGTGGTGGCCGCGGCGGTGATGCCGCTCGCCACGATGTCGACTTTCGATCTGTTTCGCTACGTGGGGCACCTGGCCGAAAACGGCCAAGCCTCGCAGCGCCACGAACTGCAGTTCTGGAAGCGCGCGCTCTATCCGTTCGCTTGCCTCGTGATGTTGTCACTCGCGCTGCCATTCGCCTACCTGCATGCGCGCGCGGGTGGCGTCAGCCTGAAGGTGTTCGGCGGCATCATGCTCGGCATCAGCTTCGTGCTGCTCAACAACGTCGCCAGCCACATCGGCCTGCTCGGCAACTGGACGCCCTGGCTCGTTGCCTCGGTGCCAAGCGCGCTGTACCTGCTTCTCGCGATGCTCGCGTTCAGCTGGCTGGTGCGCAACCGCTGACCGCGACATGACGCAAGGTTTGCTTCTCGTCGCCCACGGCGCACGCGACCCGCGCTGGGCGCTGCCGTTCGAGGACATCGCCCGCCGCATACGCGCGCGGCAGCCGCAGGTCGCCGTCGAACTGGCTTTCCTCGAATTCATGACGCCGGACCTGCCCACGGCCGGCGCGCGGCTCGCCCGGGCGGGCTGCGCATCGATCGCCGTGCTGCCGCTCTTTCTCGGTGCCGGCGGCCACGTGCGTCAGGATCTGCCGCGCTTGTTCGATAGCGTGGCGGAACGGTACCCGGCGGTGCGGTGGCATCTTGCGCCGGCGATCGGCGAGATCGACACGGTCGTCGCCGCGATGGCGAACGCCGCACTCGCGCTACTCGACGACGGGCCTGCGGCACCATGAACCTGCATCAATTCCGCTTCGTCCAGGAGGCCGTGCGCCGCAAGCTCAACCTGACCGATACCGCAAAGGCGCTGCACACTTCGCAACCTGGCGTCTCGAAGGCCATCCTCGAACTCGAGGGCGAGCTTGGCGTCGACATCTTCGCGCGTCACGGCAAGCGCCTGCGGCGCGTCACCGAGCCGGGGCTGGAGGTGCTCAAGGCGATTGACGTGATCCTGCGAGAGGTCGGCAACCTCAAGCGCATCGGCGACGAATACTCCAAGCAGGATGCCGGCGCGCTCTCGATCGCGACCACGCACACGCAGGCGCGCTACGTGCTGCCCGAACCGGTGGCAGCGTTGCGCAAGCGCTTCCCCAAGGTCACTGTCAGCCTGCATCAGGGCACACCCGATCAGGTGGCGCAGATGCTGCTGGACGAGGTCGCCGACATCGGATTGGCAACCGAGTCTCTCGCCGGCTACGCCGACCTCGTCACACTGCCCTGCTACGAGTGGAGCCACGTTGCCGTTGTGCCGGCCGGGCACGCGCTGACCAAGCTCGACCGAATCTCTCTCGAAGACCTGGCGATCGAACCGCTGGTCTCCTATCACCCGAGCTTTGCCGGGCGCGCGCGCGTCGATCAGGCGTTCGCGCTCAGGCAGCTTCAACCGAACGTCGTGCTCGAGGCGATCGATTCGGACGTCATCAAGACATATGTGCGCCTCGGCCTCGGCGTGGGCATCATCGCGGAGATGGCGGTGCGCGACGATCCTCCCGGCGGCGATCTGGTCTGGCGCCCTCTCGGCCATCTGTTCGGCCAGAATGTCGCCCGTGTCGCGTTCAAGCGCGGCGCCTATCTGCGCGGCTTCGTGTACTCGTTTGCCGAGCTGATCTCGAGTCGCCTCTCCCGCGCGCTGGTTCGGCGTGCCATGAGCGGCGATGCCGTATCCGACTACGAACTCTGACGCCGCATGACCGCCTTCGCCCACGCCTCGCCACCTCTCGCAAGCCGCCTGCCACGCGTCGGCACGACGATCTTCACCGTCATGTCGGCGCTCGCGCAGCAGCATGGCGCCGTCAACCTCGGGCAGGGCTTTCCCGATTTCGACTGCGACCCCAAGCTGCTCGACGCGGTTGACGACGCGATGCGCCGCGGTCTGAACCAATACCCGCCGATGGCCGGCGTGCCGCAGTTGCGGGAAGCCGTTGCCGCGAAGATCGACGCGCTCTACGGGCAGCGCTACGACCCGGCGAGCGAGATCACGATCACGGCCGGCGCGACGCAGGCGATCCTGAGCGTGATCCTCGCCGTCGTGCACCCCGGGGACGAAGTGATCGTCCTCGAACCCGCCTACGACAGCTACGAACCCAACATCGTGCTGGCCGGCGGAACGACGGTGCATGTGCCGCTCGATGCCGGCACCTTCCGACCGAACTTTCAGGCGATCGCCGCCGCGCTCACGCCGCGCACGCGGGCGATCATCGTCAACTCGCCGCACAACCCGAGCGCGACCGTCTGGCGGGAAGCCGACATGCGGCGTTTGGCCGATCTGCTGCGTCCGACCGACGTGCTCGTGATTGCCGACGAGGTCTACGAGCACATGATTTACGACGGCGTGCGCCACGAGAGCGTGTCACGCCACGCCGATCTTGCCGCGCGGGCCTTCGTCGTCTCCAGCTTCGGCAAGACGTATCACGTGACGGGCTGGAAGGTCGGCTACGTTGCCGCACCGGCGTCGCTCACCGCCGAATTGCGCAAAGTACATCAGTTCAACGTCTTCACCGTCAACACACCCATGCAGCACGCCCTCGCCGCCTACATGGCCGACCCGGCGCCGCATCTTGGCCTGGCCGCGTTCTACGAACGCAAGCGTGATCTGTTCCGGGCGGGCCTCGCCGCGACGCGCCTGCGCGCGCTGCCCAGCGAGGGCACCTACTTCCAGTGTGTCGACTATTCGACCGTGAGCGATCTGAGCGAAGCGGCCTTCTGCGAGTGGCTCACGCGCGATATCGGTGTCGCCGCGATCCCGCTGTCGGCGTTCTATCGCGACGGCTTCGAGCAGCGCATCGTGCGACTCTGCTTCGCCAAGAAGGACGAAACGCTAGCGCTTGCGCTCGAGAGGTTGGCGAAGATCTGAGGCGCCGAGCGTCGCGCTTTTGGGGGGCGAGACGCGCCGAGCGACGCGCGTCTCAGCGCGAACCGGCCGCTCTCTCGCCGGCCAGGCCGATGAAGCCCGGCGTCGTATTGAACTCGGCCATGAAACGCGAAGGCCGGTCCTCAGGCCCGGACGGACCCGCGGGCCCGGCATCGAGCGTCGTGATATCGACATCGACCTGCGTCGAGTACGGGTCCGGCGTGAGCGGCATCGGCCGCGTGGGGTGCAGGCGGGTCAGCGTGCCGGTGGCGGAGGTCTCGGCGTCGATCGGCAGCAGCACATCGACGCTCGCGGAAGCTGCGGCGCGCTCGGACCCGTGCGCGGACACGTGCTCCGACAAATCGCGCGCCACCGAGTACAGGAACAACAGCTCGCGGTACGCCGGCAACTCGAAATTGGATGCCCCCGGATCACGCCTGAAGAGCGATGCCTCGAGCGTCTGCATCGTCTGCGTGGGCGAAGCCCACAGCGATTGCAGTTTCGCGATGACGTGCGCGTAGTCCTCGAGCGACCGGCCCTTCTGAAGATCGGTGTCCCAATCCGGGGCGTAAGCGTTGAAGCGGCGATTGAACTTCTCGCGCGTGCGTTCGTACGCCTCGCGATCGTCGCGCCGACGGTAGATCTCGAGCAGCTTCAGGTAGGGCAAAGGGATCGTCCCGCCGCTGCTGCGCAAATGACTCATCAGCAGGTCGATCGCCGCTTCGTCTTGCCCGAGAACGACGAAAAACTCGGCCTGTTGTTCGAGGTCGATCAGCTCCTCTACCGACATCTCGCGCTGCGTTTCGAGCGGCGCCGCGGCGGAGCTCGGCGCATCGCCCGTGGTGAGCAGGCGCGGGCTCGCGGTCGTCTCGCTGGCGTCTTGCTCCGGTGCGTCCCACAGCTCGGGACTTACCGCGACGGGGCCGGACGCCGGCCGCGCTTCGGCCATGGTGGCAGCCGCCTGCATCGCGGCGACATCCGCGCCGGTCGGTGGCGCCCACCACTGCGGCGCAGCGCCACGTGCGGCCCCACGCTGCTTGAGCAGCAGCACGACCGCCGCGCCAAGCAGCACGACAAGCGCGATCAGCGCATAGACGAGCGGGTTCGAGTAGCGCGCGGACTGCGAATCGCGCAGCTGCGCCTGCAAGGCAACGAGGCTTGCCTGCGTCGCCTGCGTTTCGGCGCGCAACTTCGCAAACGACGCCTCCAGGGCAACAAGCTTCTCGAGTTGCGCCGCAGTCTCCGCGCTCGCGGCGGTGGCGGCCGAGGCCGCGTCCTGCGGCGCGAAGGCAGCAGCCGGCAACATCGCCGGCAATGCATCGCTCAGCCGCAGCGGCGCTTGCGAGAGCAACAGCTCCGGCGCGGGCGCCTCGAGCTTGAGGCGCGAACCCTTCGCAGCCGGCGCGGCAGCCGCGACCCGTGTCGGCGAAGTCTTGTGCGTGGCCGGCGTGGCGGTGCTCGCCTTGGCGGTCCGAGTGGCCGCCGCTGCCGAAGGTGGCGACGAAGTGGAGGTCGCCGGGCTGCGCTTGCGCTTCGTGGCAGGGGACGGCGGTGCGGCTTTCGGCGCCGGCGCTTCGGTCGCTGCGGGTGCGGCGACCGCCACGTCCTGACGCGTTGACACCGCCGGGGCTGCAGGCGACGGCGCGACGGGGCGCGACGTCTCGGCGCTCGCCAGATTGATCGCCGGAGGATCCACGAAGGCGACGAACTTGCGTGTGATCGGGCTCGCACAGCCGAGTTGCACCGTTACCGTCACGACCGGCTCGTCGATCGTGGCGCTCGTGGCAACGCGGATCAGGCGCTCGCTGGCGTCCCTGCCGGGCTCGACCGCGACGCGCACTGCGCTCGCCGGGACACGAAACTCACCCGACAGCACCTCCGCCGTCACGCATTCCGGGTTGATGCCTTCTCCCGCATCCAGCCGTATCGGCACCGTGAACGCCAGTCGCTGGCCGAGCGCCGTGGCGTTGTTCATGGGGCCGAAGCCCGTCGCCATGGCCTGCGCCGTCGGAAGTGCGAGCAGCACTCCGATGACAACGGCGGACATAAGTCTTTGCATGCAGTGTTGGCAGGTCCAGGGCGCGGCCACTCTAGCATGGTGTTACAACTTCTCACGCCCCGAAAAGCACCCCTGACGCCCGCCATTTCGCCAGAGTGAGGCACATGCCACAATCCGCGCGCCGCGGCGTTGTCGCCGCGATACACGACGAGGAGAGGGATGCCCTCCGAATTGCGAACCGAGAGGTCGGGCAGCACGCTGGTGCTGACGATGAGCGACCCGGCAACGCGCAACACGCTGTCAGAGCAATTGTTTGCTGCCGGCATCGAGGCGCTCAACGTCGCCGAATCCGATGCGACCGTACGCTGCATCGTGCTGCAGGGCGACGGCGGCCACTTCTGCGCTGGCGGCAACATCGCCGGTTTGCGCGAACGGCGCGCCGCCGACCCGTCGGTTCAGATGCAGATGCTCGAGCGATTCCATGAATTCATCGAAGCGTTGCGTGCCTGCCCGAAGCCCGTGATCGCTGCGGTCGAAGGCGCCGCCGCCGGTGGGGGCTTCTCGATCGCGCTGGCCTGCGACCTGCTCGTCGCCGCCGAGGATGCCCGCTTCATGATGTCGCATGCGCGCCTGGGCCTCACGCCCGACGGCGGGGGAAGCTGGCACCTGGCCCAACTGCTGCCGCGGCCACTCGCGCTGCGGGCGATCTGGCTGGCCGAGCCGCTCAGCGCGCGTCAGCTCGAGTCGCACGGCCTCATCGCCCAGGTCACCGACAGCGGTCGCGCGCTCGGCGCTGCGTTCGCGCTCGCCGAGCGGCTGGCGGCGATGGCGCCGAATGCGCTCGCCGCCGCGAAGGAGCTAGTGAACCAGGCACCACGCGGGACCCTGCTCGCACAACTCACGCTCGAGCGCGACCAGATGCTGCAGACCTTGTTCCACCCGAACGGCGGCGAAGGCTTGCAGGCCTTCGTCGAGAAGCGGGCGCCGCGCTTTCGCTGAACCTCCTGCGGCGCGCGAGCGCGCCGGACGCGCGGTTCAAGTCCGGTAGCTCGGGTCCGTTCGATCGAGCTTGCGCAGCAGCCCCGGCCAGTTGAGCGCGCCAGCGCCGATGCCCGTCGTGACCTGCTTGGACTGTTGCTGTGCGCCGGCGATGATCGCCGGATTCACGCGGATCAGTTCGCCACCGCCGGCCTGGGCGCGCACCTGGATCGTGCAGACGGTCTCGAACAGGTACATCGCGACGAACGCATCGGCCACGCTGGCGCCGAGCGTGAGCAGGCCGTGGTTGCGCAGCATCAGGAACTGGGCGTCACCGAGGTCGCGCACCAGCCGCGGCTTCTCGTCATCACGCAGCGCGACGCCCTCGTAGTCGTGATAGGCAAGGCTCGACAACACGAAGATGGATTGCTGCGAGATCGGCAGCACACCGCCCTTCTGCGCCGACACTGCAATGCCGTTCAATGAATGCACATGCAACACGCACTGTGCGTCGTGGCGCGCTGAGTGCACCGCGCCGTGGATCGTGAATCCGGCCGGGTTGATCGGAAACGGGGAGTCGTCGAGCTTGTTGCCTCCGAGGTCGATCTTGACGAGGCTCGACGCCGTGATCTCGTCGAACATCAGGCCATAGGGGTTGATGAGGAACTGATCCTCGGTGCCCGGCACGCGCGCGCTGATGTGGGTGAAGACCAGGTCGTCCCAGCGGAACGCCGCGACCAGCCGGTAGGCCGCCGCGAGATCGACGCGCGCGCGCCATTCCTCGGCGCTCACCTTCCCCTTCAGGCTGGGAATGTCGAGTGGCTGATCGGACATGCTGCTCTCCTGCGGTGCGGCGTCGACAAGGTTACCGGACAATAGGCCTCGTTGCCCGGCGCATGCTGTCACGTCAGAGACAAAACATGACCCACCCCGTTCTTACAATCGAAGAGCGTTCCAACATCGAGGCCGGCTCTTGGTTCTCCAAACTCTCATTGCCGTTGCGCGAAGCCATACTCGAATGCGCCAGCGTGCGTCGGCTGACCGATGGGGCGCTGCTCTCGACGCGCGGCTCCGTGCCCGACGAGTGGTGCGGCGTGGCGCGCGGCTCGGTTCGCATCAGCTCGGTGTCACTGGCGGGCAAGCAGATCACACTGACCTATGTCGAGCCGGGCTTGTGGTTCGGCGACATCTCGCTTTTCGACGGGCTGCCGCGCACGCACGATGCGAACGCGCATGGCGCGACGACGCTGCTCGTCGTGCGCAAGCCCGACTTCACCGAGATCCTGGAGCGGCACGTCGAGTTGTACGAAGCACTGCTGCGCTTGAATTGCCGCCGCCTGCGCTTGATGTTCGATGTCGTCGAGGATCTGAACACGCGTCCGCTCGCGGCGCGGCTTGCGAAGCAGATCCTGTTGCTCGCGCGCAGCTACGGCGTGCCGCAGGGCGAGGAGATCCGCATCGGGCTGCAGCTCGCGCAGGAGGATCTTGCGCAGCTGCTGGGCGCGTCCCGCCAGCGCGTGAACCAGGAATTGAAGGGCTTCGAGCGTGATGGCGCGGTGCGCATCGAGCCGACGCGCCTGGTCGTGCTGTCCAAGGACAAGCTGCTCGCAATCGCCGAACGCTGAAGCGCCCTGAACCCACGGACTTCGCAGCACATGGACGCCTTCACAGGAACAAAGCCCGTCGCCGAGCGGCACGCTTTCGACATCGCTGCGCTCGAGCGCCATCTCGACGCGCATCTGCCCGGCTTCGCCGGACCGCTGTCGGTCGAACAGTTCAAGGGCGGCCAGTCGAACCCGACCTACAAGCTCGTCACACCGGGCAAGGCCTATGTGATGCGCTCCAAGCCCGGACCGGCGGCGAAGCTGCTGGCGTCCGCACACGCGATAGACCGCGAATTCCGCGTCATGCGCGCACTCGGCGCGACCGAAGTACCGGTCGCGCAGATGCACCTGCTGTGCGAGGACGAAGCCGTCATCGGCCGCGCGTTCTACGTGATGGAGTTCGTCGATGGCCGCGTGCTCTGGGACCAGTCTCTGCCCGGCATGACCCATGCCGAACGCGCAGCGATCTACGACGAGATGAACCGCGTGATCGCAACACTGCACGGCGTGGATGTCGCCGCCGTGGGCCTCGCCGACTACGGCAAACCAGGCAACTACTTCGAACGCCAGATCGGGCGCTGGAGCAAACAGTACGTGGCCTCCGTCACCGAGCCGATCACCGCGATGGACAACTTGATGCAATGGCTGCCGGCGCACATCCCGGAGAGCGCGCGCGACGCATCCCAGACGACGATCGTCCACGGTGACTTCAGGCTCGACAACCTGATCTTCCACCCGAGCGAGCCGCGCGTGCTGGCCGTGCTCGACTGGGAGCTCTCGACGCTCGGTCATCCGCTCGGCGACTTCAGCTATCACTGCATGGCGTGGCACATCCCGAACACGATGGGCCGCGGCATCGGCGGCCTCGACATCGCTGCGCTCGGCATCCCGCCCGAGCGCGACTACGTGCGACGCTATTGCGAGCGGACGGGGCGCGGCAACGTGGATGCGGTGATGGCGGACTGGAACTTCTACCTCGCCTACAACCTGTTTCGCATCGCTGCGATCCTGCAAGGCATCGCCAAGCGCGCCGTCGACGGCACGGCGGCGAGCGCGCAAGCGGTGCAGGCAGGCTCAGGCGCCAAGCAACTGGCCACGCTCGGCTGGCAATTCGCGCAGGCGGCTTGACTCGCGCCCGGCCACGATCGACCCCGATTCAAAGGAGAACACCATGGATTTCAGCTACTCACCGCGCACGATCGACTTGCAGACCCGCGTGCGCGCCTTCATGGACGAGCACGTCTACCCGGCGGAGAACGCGGTCAATGAAGAGTTGCAGGCCAACACCGCCGCAGGAAAACGCTGGACGCCGCTGCAAGTGATCGAGAAGTTGAAGCCCAAGGCGCGAGCGGCCGGGCTGTGGAACCTCTTTCTTCCCGAGAGCGAATACGGCGCCGGCCTGACGAACCAGGAGTACGCGCCGCTCGCCGAGGTGATGGGCCGCGTCGGCTGGGCCAGCGAAGTCTTCAACTGCTCGGCGCCCGACACTGGCAACATGGAGACGATCGTGCGCTACGGCACGACCGAGCACAAGAAGCGCTGGCTCGAGCCACTGCTCGCCGGCGAGATCCGCAGCGCGTTTGCGATGACCGAGCCGGCCGTCGCTTCGTCGGACGCGACCAATATCGAGGCGCGCATCGCGCGCGACGGCGACGACTATGTGTTGAACGGCCGCAAGTGGTGGACCTCCGGTGCGGGCGACCCGCGCTGCGCGGTCTACATCTTCATGGGCAAGACCGATCCCGACGCGCCGCGCCATTCGCAGCAATCGATGATTCTTGTGCCCGCCGACGCACCGGGCATCAAGGTGCTGCGCCCGCTGCAGGTGTTCGGCTATGACGATGCGCCGCACGGTCACATGGAGGTTGAATTCAAGAACGTGCGCGTGCCGGCGACCAACATCCTGCTCGGCGAAGGGCGCGGCTTCGAGATCGCGCAAGGCCGCCTCGGGCCGGGACGCATCCACCATTGCATGCGCCTGATCGGCGTCGCCGAACGCGCCCTCGAGCTGATGTGCCGGCGGGCAACGAAGCGCGTTGCCTTCGGCCGGCCGCTGTCCGAGCAAGGCGTGACGCGCGAGCGCATCGCAGAGGCGCGCTGCAAGATCGACATGGCGCGCCTGCTCACGCTGAAGGCGGCCTGGATGATGGACGTCGCCGGCAACAAGACGGCGAAGGCAGAGATCGCGATGATCAAAGTGGTCGCGCCGCAGATGGCGTGCGACGTCATCGATTGGGCGATGCAAGTGCACGGCGGCGGCGGCATGTGCCAGGATTTCCCGCTCGCGCACTACTACACGGCAGCACGTACGCTGCGCTTCGCCGACGGCCCCGACGAAGTGCACCGCAACGCGATCGCCAAGATCGAACTCGGCAAATACGCGTAAGCAGCGAGCGTTGCCGCGCGTGGAAACGCGCGTCAGCGCTCGATATCGTGCGGGTTGAGCTGGGTCTGCCAGGCGGTCGTCGCGGTGCTCGGGCCGTTCTCGGGCCGCTCGACCGCGCCGCCCGCTGCCAGTTCGGCCTGCGTGGCCGCAGTCTCGAACAGGTTCAGCATTTCCGATAGAACGTGAATCTCCGGCACGTCGAGCTCAAGCCGGAGATAGAGCCTGCCGCGCAGCGTCATCAGCACGAACGGCGGGTCGCTCGCGAGCACACCTCGCGAGGCTCCGACCAGGCCTTCGGCGAGCGGCCCCTCGAGCCAGGTTGCGGCCAGCTGGGCAGCTATCGCGACGACGCCGAAGTGCTGCTTGAACGCCTTGTCCGCCTCGAGTTGGGCCTTCGGAAACATTGCCAGCCAGCGCATCTCCTCGGGCGTCGAGTCGTCGATGCGGGTCTGCATCTGCGCCGTGTAGTGCTCGAATGCGCTCGCCTCGAGCGCCTCCATCAACGGGCGTGACAACACGAGCAGGTTCAAGTCCTGCGGCAGGCCGAGTTCCATTCGCAGGCGCAGTTCGTGGCCCGCGATGTAGCTTCGCTGTGGCGGCCCCCACTCGAGCCGCCATGTGCGGGCGTCGCGCCTGCCCTCGATGACGAAACCATCGTGGCCGCGCGAACGCTTGAATTGCGCGCCACGCGCCTTCGCCCACTCCACCAAAGGGCGCCAGTCGGCGTCTTCGGCGGGACCGGAGATCAAGCGGCGGAAGGCGTCGAACATGGGTCAGGGGGATCGTCTAGAGTCCACACCGAGGGCGCCGGCTGCGACGACTGGAGGACGAGCGATGATCGAAGTGTATTCGTGGGCCACGCCCAATGGTCACAAGGTGCACATCATGTTGGAGGAGTGTGCCCTGCCCTACCGCGTGGTTCCGATCGACATCGGCGCCGGCGACCAGTTCGCGCCGGATTTCCTCGCGATCAGCCCGAACAACAAGATTCCGGCCATCGTCGATCCGGACGGGCCGGACGGCCAACCGATCTCGCTCTTCGAGTCCGGTGCGATCCTGCTCTACCTCGCCGCCAAGTCCGGCAGGTTTCTGCCCGACCGACACGCGCGGCAAGTACGAAGTGCTTCAGTGGCTGATGTTCCAGATGGGCAGCGTCGGGCCCATGCTCGGCCAGGCGCATCACTTCCGCATCTACGCGCCACACAGGATCGACTATGCGGTCGACCGTTACACGAACGAAGCCCGCAGGCTTTATGCCGTGATGAACAGCCAGCTCGCGAAAAGCCGCTACATCGCGGGGCCTGAATACAGCATTGCGGACATCGCGATCTTCCCCTGGCTGCGCTCGTGGAAGAACCAAGGCATCGTCTGGGAGGATCACCCGCATCTCAAGGGCTGGTTCGATGAAATCAGCGCGCGGCCCGCGGTGCAGCGCGGCGTCGAGGTACTCGCCAACCAGCGCAAGCCGCTCGTGGGCGATCAGGCGCGCGAAGTGCTGTTCGGCGACCGGCAGTACACGCGGCGCTAGGGCGTCAGGACTCAGGTCCGACCGGCGGGCTTGGCATCGGCGGTCGCACGCCCACGTCGCGCAACAACGCCTGCGTCCCGAGGCCCAGCCCCGTCACTGTCGCCATCGCGGTGCCCAGCGGGACGTCCAGCCGCCTTACTCGGTGTGACTCAACGAGCATTACAGTGCCCGCCGCCGGCGTCGGCGCGCTCGGCACGAACACCGTGCACAGGTCGTGTGCAGTCGCGCTCTGTTCGATCAAGAACGCAAGCACGGTCTGGTCGTCGAGTGCGACGAGCACCGGCAACACCTGTCGATCTCCTTCGGCCTTGCCGGTCACACCATTGGCGATGCTCTTGAGCAGCATGAACCCCGGCACCTTGCTCAACACCAGACGCTCGACCTTGCGATCCCACCAGCGCCCGAGCACCGAGCGGCGAAACATGCCGAGCGCGAGCAAGCACAACAGCAGCACTGCAACGAGCAGCAACTCTGACAGCGCGACACCGATCACGGTTTGTTCGGGGAACCGGGCAGCAAGCGGCACGGAGACCGCGGCGACGAAGCGAACGGCCTGCACAGCGATCAGCGCCAGCAGCACCAGCGGCACCGCGAGCAGTGCGCCTTCGATCAAGAGGTCGCGAAGTCGCTTCATCGCATCAGCCGCGCAAAGAATGCCCAGGCTCGCCCGTATCGGGGCTGCCCGTTGCCGGTCGTCATGGATTGCGGAAGGCGTTGCACTGCCACCATCTTTCTCCTAGGGACCTGCGCCCCTGTTTGACCCGTTCGCGACTTCTGAGCGTACCGCGGACGCGGATCGCCGATGCAAGGCGAAGCCATTAAGATCGCGCGGCCGCGAATCGCGGCACCTCACACCCCAGGAGATTCGAAGACGATGGACATGACAAATATTCAGGCCTTCTTGAGCGTAACGTTGACGGAACTGGCGATCAAGGTCGGCGCCGCAATTGCCTTCTGGATCATCGGCCGCTGGCTGATCGGTCGCGTGATCGCCCTCATTCAGGCGGCGATGAACCGCAACCACGTCGACCCGACGCTGACGAAGTACATGGGCTCGATCGTCGCGGTCGCGCTCAATATCGCGCTGGTCCTGGGCATCCTCGGCTACTTCGGCATCCAGACGACATCGTTCGCCGCGATGCTGGCCGGTGCTGGCGTCGCAATCGGCGCGGCCTGGAGTGGCCTGCTGGGCAACTTCGCGTCCGGTGCCTTCATGCTGATCCTGCGGCCGTTCAAGGTCGGCGACTTCGTCTGCGCCGGCGGCGTCACCGGCACGGTGCATGAACTCGGCCTCTTCGGCACGACGATCGTCACCCCCGACAGCGTGCACACGCTGATCGGCAACGGCAAGATCTTCGGCGACGCGATCCTGAACTACTCGCTGCTGCCGGCGCGCCGCGTCGAGCGCGTCGCGCAACTCGCAGCGGGCGTCGATCCGCTCGATGCGATCGCGCGCCTGAAGGCGGCAGTCGCCAAGATCCCGAACATCTCGACGACGATGCCGCCCGAAGTCAACCTGCTCGACATGAAGCTCGAGGGGCCGGTGATCTCGGTGCGCCCGTACACGCACACCGACCACTACTGGCAGGTTTACTTCGACACCAACGAAGCGATCGTGCGCGTCTGCACCGAAGCCGGCTGGCCGCGCCCGATGACGCCACAGATTCATCTGGTGATGCAGCAGTAGGCGACCGGCGCCGGCCCATCAGGGCAACGGCGCCGTCCCGTAGTCCGCCGCCGGCAGACCGCGCACGCCAGGCCGCAGCGCGAAGGTCGCGCCGGCCAGCGGCTGGCTCTGAAGTGCGGCGGCGTCGAGGCCCTCGCGCGCGGTGGTGACGACGAGCGTCGTGAAATCATCGCCGCCGAAGGCGACGCTCGACACCTGGCGCGGCGGCAAATCGATCTGGCGCAGCAGTTCGCCCTCGACGCTGAAGCGGCGCACGCAGCCGCCGCCCCAGAACGCGATCCAGAGGCCGCCTTCGGCATCGAAGCACATGCCGTCGGGATGGCCCTGCGCGGCGTCGAAACGCTTCCACAGGGTCTTGTCCGACAGGCTGCCGTTGGCGCCGAGCCGGTAGCGCCAGACGCAGCGTGGATAGCTGTCGGTGTGGAACATCCAGCTGCCGTCGGGCGTGATCGCAGGCCCATTGCAGACCTGAAACCCACTTTCGACGACGTGGATCGAACCGTCAGAATCCAGCCGGGCAAGCTGGCCATCGCGGCGCGCCATGTCGTCGTTGTTCATGGAGCCGGCCCAGATGCGGCCCAGCGCATCGGCTTTGGCGTCGTTCAGACGGAGTTCGGGTCGACCGGGATGCGGGCTGCCGATCGCCTCGACGCGCAGCGTCGGCTCCAGCCACAGGCGGGCAAAGCCCGACTGCATCCCCGCCATGTAGCCTTCGCCGTCGCGGCGCGGTATCACCCAGCCGATGCGCTCAGGCACGCGCCAGCACTGCGACGTCGCGCAACCCGGCGTCCAGGCGTGAACAGCTCGGCCGTGGATGTCCACGACCAGAAGGCGCCGCGCGCGCACATCCCACAAGGGCCCTTCGCCGAGTTCGAGCAGCGGTATCGGCAGAACTTCAAACGCCGCTGCTGCGTCCATCTTCAAACCCAGCCGGCGTCGACGACGAAGCTCTGCGCCGTGATCATGCGACTGTCGTCGGCCGCGAGAAAGAGCGCCATCTGCGCAATGTCGCTGCCCCGCAGACGCCCCGGCAGGCACTGGTTGCGGTCCATCTCGCGCTCGCCGTCGGCGTCCACCCACATGCGAAGCTGCTTGTCCGTCATCACCCAGCCGGGCAGGATCTGATTCACGCGGATGCAGCGCGCACCGAGCTCGCGCGCCAGGCTGCGCGTCAGGCCCGTCATCGCCGACTTGCAGGTCGCGTAGACGGACAAGTTCACCGTCTTCACCATCCAAGAGGTCGAGCCGAGGTTGATGATCACGCCGTGACCGCGCCGCTGCATGTCGCCGATCACTTCCTGCGCGGCGAAATAGGCCGGTCGCAGGTTCACGGCGACCGTCGCGTCGAAGAACGCCGCGTCCACCTCTCCCAGGGCGTGGCGCTTGTCGTTGGCGACGTTGTTGAGGAGCACGCCGACATCGCCGAACGCGGCGCGCGTGGCAGCTATCGCGGCGCGCAGATCGTCGATCCGCGTGACGTCGCCCGGCGTGAAGAGCGGCCGCGTGGGCGCGTCGCTCGATTCGACCAGCGCACGTCCGGACGCTTCGTCGATATCGACGAAGCCCACCTTCGCACCTTGCGCAGCGAAGGCGCGCACGATGTCGCCGCCGATCCCCGTTGCACCGCCGGTGACGAAGACGACGACTCCGCGCAGGCTCGGGTAGATCGCACCCGAGGCTGGATCCAGGTTCCCGGTGGTGTCCATCAGGGTGCGCGCCGCTTCGAGACCGTCGCGCGCTGCACGTAGAAGCTGACCGGCGCGGATGCGATCAGCGGTTCCCCCTTGGCATCGACGACCGTCAGCTGGATCGTGTGCAGGCTGTCGTCACTGCTCGACGCCGCATTCCAGTCCGCTTTGGTGACGTGGAGGTTCGCGCTGCGAAAGCGGGTCTTCAACACATTGCCGTCGAGGCTGACGAGAATGCGGTCGCTCCCGCGCAGCGCCGGCGACAAGCGCGCGCGGATGTCGAACTCACCCGTGTTGGAGTGAACCGAGCCCTGCGCCTCGGGCGCGAGGATCATCAGATCGCGATAGGGTGCGGGCGGCGGCGTCGAAGGGGCAGGCGTCGATGCCGGGGCCGGCATGCTGACCACGTTTGGCGGCGGCAACTCGACCGCCGACGCACCCTGAGTGGGTCTGTCCGAGAACACCGGTCCCGACTTGTCCTTTGTCTCGTAGACGGTCTGCGCGAATGCCGCGCAGCAAAACGTGACCAACGTGGTTGCGACGGTCCAGCGTACATCCATGACGAATTTCCTGTTGCGTGTCTGTGGCCGAAAGCACCCGCCCGACGATGACGCCGCTCGCGGGCCCGAATGCCTGTCAGACTGTACCGCCTTGGATCATATCGGCCACAAGACCCCCAACGCGTAACGCCCGTCGTCAGGGCTGCCGCTGCGCGACCACCCGGCCCTCGGCGTTGATGAAGATCCGGTAGCGCTTCCCGTCCTTGCAGGTGGCGACGTGATCGTCGTCCTTCAGGCGGCTGGCACTGACGACTTGTCCGCAGGGCAGACCCAGAAGCGCGATCACCGCGGTCAGGTCCTTTAGGAGGGCGGCGTCTTCGGCCGCGCGCGACGGCAAGGTAAAGGTCGTCGCCAGCAAGGCGACCCACGTCCAGCTTCTCGTGCCGTTGATCATGGGCAATCTCCGTTGAGGCCTCTAGACCGCCGCGAACTTCACTGGGTTCGAGAGAATGCCCCAGATGGATTCGCGCGACGAGGCGATGGCCGATGCGAGCGGCGGGTCGGCGTCCTGCAACAGTGCCAAGACCTTGAGGACCAGCAGATCGTAGGATCGCCTCAGCTGGGGCAGCGTCATCTTCACTCGGCCCTGGTAGTAGGCCCGAAACTGATCCAGCAGCGCATCGACCTGATTCTTCAGCGCAAGCTTGGTGAAGACGCCAATGGCCTGAGTCGCCTTGAGCCGGGCCTCGAGCGACTTGAGATCCAGCGTTGACGTGGCGTCCGGCTTTACCGGTGCCGCAGCGGGCGCTTCATCCTTCGCGGGCTCGCGTCGCCGGCGCGGGACTGACCGGCGCGCGCTGGGTGACCTCGGCTTGTGGCGGTTCGTGTGACCCGGTCCGAGCAACCGCGGGTGCGGGTGCCGCAGTCGCGCCAGGTGCTGTTGCAGCCGGCGACTCGTGAGCCTGCGACCCAGGTTCGCTCGCGGCACATCCGGCGAACACGAGCACGCAGAGCCCGACGCCGATCCGCGTGCCTGCGATCCATTGGCTAGCGACGCGCGTCCGTGCCGACATGGCGGTGGCGTGCTGCGGCATCGCTCGGGTCACGGTCTCATGGCACACGCGCAGCGCGCGGCTTCACTTCTATCCGCTGCGCGCCCTGCCGGCCCATCGGGCCCTGTGCACGCACCGGGGGCAAACGCGGAGGTCAGCAGCACGGGGGTGATAGCGAGTTTCAGGGTCGTTCCTCTGAGTCTTCCTCCACCCTGGCAGGGTGTGTGGTGTACTCTGACCAGGGCTTCGAGTCCTGTCTGTGCGCTAGCGCGCGTTGCAACAGTTCCCTTGGCCACCGGGCGATCGGGTCGCGGTCGGTGCCGCCGCGCGTCTTGTTACCATTCTTCGGCGTCGGCCGTTCGTCGGTCTTGCTGGATTCCTCATGATCGACGTTGGCGCCGCCCGTCAAAACAAGTTGCTCGCGTCCGTGCCGGAGGCCGAGCTCGAACGCTGGCTGCCCTTCCTCGAGGTGGTGGACCTGCCGCTGGGCAAGGTGCTCTATGAATCGGGCACCCGCCTGAGCTACGTGTACTTTCCGACGACCGCCATCGTGTCGCTGCTGTACCTGATGGAGGACGGCTCCTCGGCCGAAATCGCGGTAGTCGGCTTCGAAGGGCTGGTCGGCATATCGCTCTTCATGGGTGGCGAATCGACGACGAGCCGCGCCGTGGTGCAAAGCGCCGGCAGCGGCCTGCGCCTGAGCTCGCCGCAGATGATGCTCGAATTCAATCGTGCCGGGCCGGTGCTGCACTTGCTGCTGCGCTACACCCAGGCGCTGATCAGCCAGATGACGCAGACTGCGGTCTGCAACCGGCATCATTCGCTCGACCAGCAGCTTTGTCGCTGGTTGCTGCTGAGCCTGGACCGGCTGCATAGCAACGAGCTCGTGATGACGCAGGAATTGATCGCCAACATGCTCGGCGTGCGCCGCGAAGGCGTGACCATGGCCGCCGGCAGTTTGCAGGCCGACGGACTGATCGAGTACCAGCGCGGCAGGATCAAGGTGCTCGACCGGGAGGGTCTGGAGAAGCGAACCTGCGAGTGCTACGCCGTCGTCAAGGGGGAGTACGACCGGCTGTTGCCGGCGACCATGGCCACCTGAGCCTCGGCAGTTCTCGGCACTCCAGCCGGGCGACAGTGTTGCGCCTGCCAGTTCTCCCTGCGACTTTTCCCTGCGACCCCGGGCTCGCGTCGGTCCTCCGCCGCGCAGAGCGCGGCCATTGAGCGATCGCACACTGTGCGCTGGCATACAGACCAAAGCCAACACGACGCGCAAACTGTGCGGGAAACGAAGCTAGCCCGGCTCAATACGCCGTCGGGCCCGGTGTCGCTTCCCTCCGGGGAGCGGTACCTGCGGCGGCTCAAACCAGGATCCAAGCAGGAGCAACAAAATGGAACGCAATTTCAATGAAGTCAACGGTGCGGTCGAGCGCACTTCGAGCGGCGCGCATCAGGCGATCGACAAGGTGTCAGATGCATCGAGACAGGGCGCGGAGCATCTCGCCGAGAACGCGCACCATGCAGTAGAACGCTTCGCGGGCGCGGCCTCCCAGTTGAAGGAGAGACTTCTGCTGAGCGGCGGCCAACTGAAGGACGCCCAAGCGCGATTCAATGCCGATCGCCGCTCGCAGATCCGCGAGAGTCCGGTCGCTGCGGTCGGCTTGGCCTTCGGTGTCGGTATCGCGCTGGGTTGGTTGCTGCGCTCGCGCTGACACCTCGCACTCCTCTCATCGGCTCGTTCGGAGCATGCAACTTCCTCGACCAGCCTTGCGCGAAGGCCAGGGAACAGCCGGAGGCATTGCCGCAGCGCGACTGCCGAGCACCGACGCGATTCACGATAGAGACGATCATGGCTTTGCCGAAGCAGTCGATCGACTGACGCGGGCACTCCAGACCGGGAGCTTCGAGATGCCGGCGGTACGCCTGCCGAACTGAGCTTGGCCGGCCTCTGGCGGCTTATGCGGGAGACCGGGCTGCTGGCAAGCTGACGGGGACACGATCTGCGCGGGGCTCGGCCTGCATTGACGATGCCGCCCGAGCCCCCCGCGAGACTGCGTGGAACTGGGCAATCTCGCGGGCTGCGGCCAGCGTCGCCACCGAGATGCGCCCAGCCGCGGCACCGGTTCTCAGGGCGTCGCTCGGCGCGTGCTGCGCATTGCCACGGAGGCCCTGATAGGCGCGCATCCCGCTGGCTGCCTTGGCAGGGTCCGCATCGGACGGGCCGGCGATGGCGACACCGATGTCGGGCTTCCGGCCTGCGAGCATGTCATCGCACCCGGTAAGTACCGCCACAGCGGCAACGGCTGTGTCAAGGCGGGTCTGGTCTGGTTTCATCGCAAGTCCTGGCTGTGAAGGCAATCGATACCGGGCTCGGCGTCGATGAACCACTTTTAGCCCTGAGGCGACTCAGTGTCTGTGCGCCGCCGCACTCTGCGCGCGCGAAGTTGCCGTGCGCTGGCGCACAGACCGTTCCGCGTGCCGCACCGAGACTGCTCCCGAGGAGGACGACGCCCGGCCTTCGAGATGAGGAAGCCATTGCGACTTTTCACGATCGAGCACAGCCTGTCTGAATACCGCGCCGATTTCGTGGTGTATGGCGCGGCGTGGCTGTCGCTGCTTGCGTTTCTCGTGCTCGGCGCGCCAGGGCCGCTGCGGTGGAGCATCGCGGCCCTCTCGATCGTCGGCATCGTGGCCTGGTCGCTGGTCGAGTACGTGCTGCATCGGTTCGTGCTGCATGGACTTCGCCCGTTCAGCGACTGGCACACCGCACATCACCGGCACCCTACCGCGCTGATCTGCACGCCCACGGTGCTGAGCGCTGCGCTGATAGCGCTGTTGGTCTTTCTGCCCGCACTCGCACTGGCCAGTCTGTGGCACGCGTGCGGGCTGACCTTTGGCATGTTGAGTGGCTACTTGGCCTACACGCTGACCCATCACGCGATGCATCACGGCCACGCCGCCCGTCGCTGGTTGCCGGGACGCAGGCGATGCCATGCACTGCACCACGCGTCCGGCAGCGGCCACTATGGCGTCACAAGCGGCTTCTGGGATCACGTCTTTCGCTCCGACTGCACGGCTCGGCGCAGAGGCACTGCGACATAGCACCTGAAACGACCTCGATGCTATGTGTCCCGGTGCACAGACATCTGGTTCACGTCGCCCCATGCTCTCGAGAGTCAATTGCACGGCCCTTGCCGTTACCCTACCGGAGTTCCATTCATGCGTCGCCTCATCATTGCCGTGCCGCTGCTCTTCGCGGCCATCGCACCGGCCCAGTCACAGATCAACGTGGGCATCGGCATCTCGATGCCCGGCGTCGACATCGGCATCAACCTGCCCGCCTACCCGCAGCTCGCACTCGTGCCCGGCTACCCGGTCTACTACGACCCGAGGGGCGGCGCGAACTATTTCTTCTACGACGGTCTGTACTGGGTTTACCGCAACGACAACTGGTACTCGAGCAATTGGTACAACGGCCCGTGGCAATGGGCAGTCAACGAGTCGGTACCGCTGTACGTGTTGCGAGTGCCGGTTCGCTACTACCGGCAGCCGCCCCCGTACTTCCGCGGCTGGCGCGCCGACGCCCCGCCGCGCTGGGGCGAGCACTGGGGTCCTGAATGGGCGTCGAATCATCGCGACTGGGATCGATGGGACCACAAGCGCAAGCCCCCACCGGCGCCGCTGCCAGCCTATCAGCGCAGTTATTCGGGCAAGCAGTACCCGCACGAGGTCGAAAAGCAACGGGATATCCAGTCCCGCAACTATCGTTATCAGCCCCGTGAACCCACGGCGCGACAGTATGAAGCGCAGTCGCGTGCGCAAGGCCCCACCCACCCTCAAGGCCCTCAAGGCGATGGCGGCCTTCCGGCGGCGAATGCCGGGGGTCATGATGATCGCAAGGACTCAAAAGGTCGCGATCAGCGCCACGAACCCGTAGCGCAGCAGCAAGACCCCAAATCGCGCGCCGAGCACCCGGATCAGGGAAGAGGCGACAGCGGCCCTCCGGCGGCGAGTGCCAAAGGGGATGAACGCAAGGACTCCAAGAATCAGGACCGCAAGGGGCCCAAGCACGAGCAAAAGGGTGGCTGACCCGCGCCAAACGGGCGGTGCCAGTTCCGACCGCGTGCCGGCAAGAAATGCTCTTGTGTACGCTGGCGCACATATGCGCCGGCGGAAAGTGGGCATCCTGCGCCCATGAAGACTGCAACTGGTACGAGAGCGGCCCCGCGTTGGCCGGCCCCTCCGGCGCCTCAGCTGGAGGTGACTGGCCGACGGCGCTTCGCGCACTGTGGTTTCGCTGGATTCAGCCGCACCACCGCAAGCAGGACAAGCCGGTCACGGCGCGACCAGTGCCTTCGCCACGTCGCCGAGGCGAGCCCGACGCGCTTCTGGCAGGCACCGGTCCGTCGCCGAAGGGCGTGGCCCACTTTGGCGCGGGCAACTTCGGCCAGGTCTCGCCGCGGCGCTTCAAGCTGTTCGAGCCGGCGTCGCGCCGTGCCAACAATGCGCCGATGCTGGTGCTGTTGCATGGTTGCCAGCAAAGCGCCGATGACTTTGCCGGCATAACGCGCATGAACGAAGCGGCCGAGGCTGCGGGCGTCGTCGTCCTGTACCCGGAACAGCCGGTGAGTGCCCATCCGCTGCGATGCTGGAATTGGTACGACCTTCAGGACCCGAGCAACGAGTCAGGCGACGCCGCACTCATTGCTGCGATGACCCGCGCATTGGCGTTCGAGCACAGGATCGATCCGGCTCGGATCTATGTCGCCGGCATGTCAGCCGGCGGAGCCATGGCGGCCCTGCTGGCGCGCGACTATCCGCAGCTGTTCGCAGCCTTCGGCGTGCATTCGGGCTTGCCGGCAGGTTTTGCGCACGACGTGGGTTCGGCCATACGGCTGATGCAAAAGGGGCCTTTGACCCCGACCGCCGACGAGGCCAGTACGCGCCGTGTCACTGCGGGCGACGCAGTCGCGAGCATCGTGTTCCACGGCGACGACGACGTCATGGTGCACCCGTCGAATGGCGTTGCGATCCATGCCGGCGCCGCGTCGGGCCATGGCATGCAGCAGACCGTGACGCCCGCGAACGGCGGCAAGCGCGGATACACGCGACGGGTGGACGCCCGAGCCGGCGGCGTGACGCAGCACGAACTCTGGATCGTCCATGAAGCAGGCCACGTCTGGACGAGCGGCAGCACAGGATCGCCGGACACGGCGGCCGACGGCCCGGACGCTTCGCGCGAGATGCTGCGCTTCTTCCTCCAGCATCGACTACACGACGAACAGGCCGAAGTCTCGCCGCGATGATGTCCGTGTCGTTGGGGAGATTCGCAAGCGAGTGTGCGCTGGCGAACGGACAGCGCAGGACGCCGGAGCTAGATTGAACGGTGCCGGCATCCGTCGGCCCAACCAACCCATGAGGTCAGTGTATGAACAAGGATCAGGTCAAGGGCGCCGTCAAGGTGTCGATAGGCAAGGCGCAAGAGAAGCTCGGCGAGGTTACCGGCAACACCGGACAACAGGTCAAAGGCTTGAACAAGGAAATCGAAGGCAAGGTGCAACGAGCCTTCGGCGATGCGAAGGACAGGGTCAAGGACTTGTCGAAGAAGGTCTGAGCGTCAGCGAAAGCAGCTGACGGCAGTTCGCAGGCATGGCGTCGGGGCAGCGGCCCCAACCCGGCGCTGCCATCGCGCGGCCTCACGGCCGGCGCGATGCAACCAACTCCGCCAGCATCGCGAGTTGGCGGTGCTGGGTCTCGAGCAACTCGGCCCACTGCTTCTCGCGCAGCGTGTCGATCTTCTCGTGCAACAGCATGATCTCCAGTTCGGCCTTCAGGTTGACTTCGTAGTCGTGAGCGGCGCTGAGGCGATCCTTCTCGGACTGTCGGTTCTGCGACATCAGGATCACCGGTGCCTGAATCGCCGCCAGCATCGACAGGAACAGGTTGAGCAGGATGTACGGGTAGGGATCGAAGGTCGTACCGCGGCCGGCAAGCAGCACCGCGTTGAGACCAACCCAAGCCAGCATCGTTGCGCCGAACAGGCCGACGAAGATCCACGACCCGCCGAAGCGGGCCACGGCGTCGGCGGCCCGCTGGCCGAAGGTCGGGACACCACCGTCGTTGAGCGCGAGGTTGCGCGCGACGTACTTGCGCCCGGCAATGAGGCGAACCACATTCTTGGCATGCTCGTCCAGTGCCTCGAACGGCGCACCCAGCAGCCGCTTCGCGATCTGGTCAGGCTCGATCATGAGAGCGAGATGCTTTCGTTCGCGCGCGCAGGTATCGCGGCGTGCCGGCCAATGGCAAGTCCGGCCTCGGGGCGGCCGTTTCCGGCCATATCCCGGCCGAGTTGCCGCTTTTACAGCCTGCCCATCAGCAGCAGCACGAGCACGATCACGACGAGAAGGCCAAGCACGCCGCTGGGCGCGTAGCCCCAGCCGCGGCTGTGCGGCCAGCTCGGGATCGCACCGATCAAAAACAAGATCAGCACGATCAGCAGGATGGTTCCAAGGCTCATTGACATTCCCCTTTTGCTTGAGTGTTCAGTTCGTCGCTGCGGAGGCAGCGGCGAGCGCCACGACGCCGGCCAGATCGTCGCTGGATAGCTTGTAGACCTGTATCGGCGCTGCGTCTGTGCGCCGGCGCACGTTCCATGCGAAAGGTGTTCTGTGCTCCCACGCCGCCGAGCCGTGAGTGAAGGGTGAAGGCGGCCCATGTTCGCCAGCGCACAGACGTTCGTCCGCACCGCGCACAACATTGCGGATTCCAGAACGGCGGGTCACCTGATCCGCAGGTGCTGCGCGTTGCCGCAGTGGCTTGGCCGCGCCGATCCGGGCTATCGGGAGCATTGCCATGCTGTACTACGCAGTCGTCTTCTTCCTCATCGCACTGGTCGCAGCGATCTTCGGCTTCGGCGGGATCGCAGCCGGAGCGGCGGGCATCGCCAAGATCCTCTTCTTCGTCTTCGTGCTGCTGGCTTGCGTCAGCCTCATCGCCGGAGTGTTCAGGCGCGGGTGAGCCCCGCGGAACACGCCTGCCCCAAAAATCAGCCCAGCGAAGGACACCCAATGCTTTCCGCCACCACGTTCGAACCCACCGGTCGCAGCGAGCTGCGCCAGCACTTGCAGCAATGCGCCTGCGCCCGCGGGCAGTTGAACCGCCTGCGCTGCGCTGTCGAGGCCTTCGATGCGCTGCTCGCGCCGCGCTTCGTGACAACGCTTGGCGCATTGACCGTACTGGTGGTCGCGGGCCTCATTCTGCTGACTTGAGCAGTCGCAGATGAAGCGCACGCGACCGACGCGGGGCATCGCCGCGGCCGGCGCCGAGGCGGTCGCGCTGCTGAATCCGGCGCGGGGCGCCCTGCAGCCACCGATCCGGGCCGAAATCTTCGGAAGCGCGCGGTTCCGGCAGCACGGGCACAGCCTGGGCGAGGTACACGTCGCGCGATTGCGAGCACGTCGGGCCGACGCGTTCTTCCCGCGTATCCAGGAGAACATCCGTGTGCTGCGCGAGGCGCAGCACTACATCGGGCTGCAGGCGCGCAGCGGCCACCATGTCAGCCCGGCCGGCGAATGGCTGCTCGACAACTTCTACGTCGTCCTCGCCCAGCTGAAGGAGATCCACGACGGGCTGCCGCGCCGCTACTACCGCGACCTGCCGGTGCTGCTCGACGAGCACCTGGCCGGCCTGCCCCGCGTCTACGGCGTGGCGTGGGCCCTGGTCGCGCACACCGACAGCGCGTTCGACGAAGAACTGCTGGTGGACTTCCTCGTGGCCTATCAGGAGACCCGCGAGCTGACGCTGGGCGAACTGTGGGCCTTGCCGACCACGCTGCGCGTGGTGCTGATCGAAAACCTGCGGCGCCTGTCGGAGCGGGTCGCAGCGACCAAGGCAGCGCGAGAGGCCGCGAACCTGTGGTGCGACACGCTGGACGACACCGGCATCGTCGACGCAGAGCGGGTGTTCGACGCCATGACCCAACGCGGCGTCGCGTCTGCATTCGCGCTTCAGGTGATGCATCGGCTGCACGCCGACCCCCGGGCGCGCTCGCTACAGGGCGAGCGCAACCGCGAGCTCGTGCGCAAGGCGCTCTCACTGACATTGACGGACCCAGCCGCAGCCCAACTGGCGTTGCAATCCGAGGAGGCGGCCGACAACATGAGCGTCGGCAACGCGATCACCTCCCTGCGGCTGCTCGGCGACACCGAATGGCGCGACCTCATCGCGCGATCCAGCGCGTTGATGCAGTGCATGCAGGCGTCGCCCGCGTTCGCTGCCGAACGCGACGACACGCAGGACGGCACGCTGCACGCGATCGAGCGGCTCGCACGCCGCAGCGGTCGCAGCGAGCGGGCCGTGGCCGATGCGTTGCTCGCACTGATGCGGGCCGCACCGGACCCGCAGATGCCGGACGCTGCGGCGCAGAGTGAATCGCCGAGCTACTGGCTGCGCGGTGCGGGCAGCCCCGCGCTTCGGGGTGCGATGGGGCTGCGACCGGTCGCGCTTCCTGGCTGGGGCCGCCTGCGTCAGCGTCTGATGCTGCCGGTGTATCTGGCCTCGCTGGCGCTCGGCAGCGCTGGCCTCACGCTCGCGCTGGTGCTGCACGTTGCGACACCGGGCGCGGCGACGGCGTGGCTGGTGGCCACGGCGCTGCTCGCCCTGTGGCCGGCCAGCGAGGTGGTGATCGCCGGCGTCAGCCGCCTGATCAGCGAATGGGTGCCGCCGAGCCGGCTGCCGCGTCTCGCATTCGTCGACGGCATTCCGGTCAACCATCGCGTGCTGGTGGTGATGCCGGTGATGCTCGTCGACATCGCCGGCGTGCGCCGGCTTGCCGCGCAGCTCGAAAGGCACAGCCTGGCGAACCGCGAACCCCATGCGCAGTTCGCCCTCCTGACGGACCATGTCGACGCCGACACGGCGCACACCGAAGCCGACCCCGCCTTGCTGGCCGAAGCCGTGAACGCGATCGACGCGATAGAGAAGCGCCGCGACGGTAGCGCTGAGGGGCCGCGGCGCTTCCTGCTGCTGCACCGCGAACGCCGTTGGAGCGAGACCGAGCAGCGCTGGATCGGCTGGGAGCGCAAGCGCGGCAAGCTCGAGCAACTGCTGGCCCAACTGGCGAACAACGATTCGACGACTTCGGCCTTTGCAGACCTCGGCGGTCGCTCGCAGCCCGCGGCGCAGACGCGCTACGTGGTCACGCTGGACAGCGACACGCAGTTGCCGCCGGATGCGTTGCGTGAACTCGTCGCCGTGGCGGCGCACCCACTGAACCGGCCGCGCGTCGACGCGCGCGGGCGACGCGTCGTGGCCGGCTACGGGATCCTGCAGCCGCGCATCGTCACGCCACTGCCGTCAGCGCGCGAGTCCACGCCGTTCCACTGGCTGTTCGCCGGGCAGTGCGGTATCGATCCGTACAGCGCCGCGAGCTCGGAGCTCTACCAGGACGTGTTCGCCGAGGGCAGTTTCACCGGCAAAGGTCTGCTGCACGTGCAGGCGATGCACCAGGTGCTTGGGGGTCGGTTGCCGCAGGGCCGCATCCTCAGCCACGATCTCGTCGAGGGCGCGATCGCGCGCTGCGGCGGTGTCAGCGACGTCGCGCTGATCGAGTCGGCACCGGTGCACGCCGATGCAGCCGCCGCGCGCGTCAATCGCTGGGCGCGCGGCGACTGGCAGCTGTTGCCTGTGCTGTTGCAGCCCAGGCGCTACGGGCTGCGCGCCGTCGACTGCTGGAAGATGCTCGACAACCTGCGCCGCTCGCTGGTGGCGCCAGCCTCGCTGCTGCTGCTGCTCGCCAGCTTTGCCGGTGGTCCGCTGTCGCCGTGGGCGACCCTCGCGCTGATCGGCGCCGCCTTCGGCGCCGGATCGCTGCTCGGCGCTGTCGCCGGGCTCGCGCCCAGCCACGATCGCATCGCGCTGGGCTACTTCTATCGCCGCGCGCTGGTCGACCTCGCGCGCGCCGTCAGCGCGACAACGTGGCATCTCGCGCTGCTGCTGCAGAACGCGCTGTCGATGAGCGAAGCCATCGCGCGCACGATCTGGCGCATGGCGGTCAGCCAGCGCCACCTGCTGCAGTGGACCACCGCCGCCACCAGCGAAGCGGCGGCCGCAAACAGTCTTGCCGGGCTCGTGCGCCACCATCGCGGCGTGATCGGCATGGCTTTGGTGCTGTTGGCGATGCTGCTCGCACTGCCCACGCCCGAGCCGTGGCTGGCCAGCGCCTGCTGCCTGCTCTGGGCCGCCACCCCTTTGTGGATCGGATGGGCCAGCCGCCCTCGCCCCTCGCAGCGCGGCCAGGCGCTCGACATGACCGACCGCGATTACCTGCTCGATGTGGCGCGCGACACGTGGCGATTGTTCGAGTTGCACATCGGGCCGGACGGCCACGGACTGCCACCCGACAACGTGCAGACCTCGCCGGTCACGTTGGTCGCAGAGCGCACCTCGCCGACCAACATCGGCCTGTATCTGCTGGCCGTCGCCTGCGCACGCCGGCTCGGCTGGATCGACACCGCGCAATTGCTGGCGCGCTGCGAGCACACGCTGGCCACGCTGGACCGTCTCGAGCGGCACCGCGGCCACTTCCTGAACTGGTACGACACGGTCAGCCTTGCGCCGTTGAACCCGACCTACGTGTCGACCGTCGACAGCGGCAACCTGTGCGGTCAACTGCTGGCGTTGGCGGGAGCTTGCGACGAGCCGGTCGAAGGACTCGATGCGGTTACCAGCATGCGCCTGGCCGACCTGGCTTCTCACTGCCGCCGGCTCGCCAATGAGGCCGAATTCGGCTTCCTTTACGACACGCGCAGGCACCTGCTCCACATCGGCTACCGCCCGGTCGAGCAGCAGCTCGACCGCAGCTACTACGATCTTCTGGCTTCGGAAGCGCGGCTCGCCAGCCTGTGGGCCATCGCAAAAGGCGATGTGCCCGCCAGCCATTGGGCCGCGCTCGGACGGCCCTATTTCGCCGTCGGCGCACAGGCCGGCCTGCGCTCCTGGTCGGGTTCGATGTTCGAGTACCTGATGCCTGCGCTCATCCTCGAGGAACCCGCGGGCAGCGCGCTGGCGAGCGCCGAGCGGGCTGCACTGGAGGAACAGCGCGCGTTCGCGCGCGAGCGCGACATACCCTGGGGCATCTCGGAATCTGCCTACGCCGCGAGCGACCATACGCTGGCCTACCAGTACGCGCCGCAAGGTGTGCCTCGCTTGGCCTTGCGCCGCACGCCGCCCGACGATCTGGTCGTCGCCCCGTATGCGACTGTGCTCGCCGCGATGCTGGCACCGCACCTCGCAGCGGACAACCTGCGCCGGCTCGAAGCCCTCAACGCACGCGGCGCCTGGGGCTTTATCGAGGCGCTGGACTACAGCGCCGATCGCCAGTCGGACGCCAGCCGGTTTACCCCGGTGCTGACTTTCATGGCGCACCACCAGGGCATGAGCCTGGTCGCGCTGACCAATGTGCTGCAGGGCGGCGTGGTGCGACGCTGGTGCATGGCGGACGCGCGCCTGGCCGCAGTGGCGTCGCTGCTGCAGGAGCGCATGCCGCGTGAAGTCTCCCGCCTGCTCGAACCGCCGCCGGCACCGAGTCGCGGCGAAATGAGAAGAGCCGTGCAGGTTGCGACGCGCGATCAGTTCCCCGGCGAGACAGCGCTGCAGCCCACCCACCTCTTGTCCAACGGCCGTTACAGCGTGACGCTACGGGCCAACGGCGCCGGCTGGAGCCGCTTCAGCGGTGCCGACGTCTCGCGCTGGCGCGACGATGCGCTGCGCGATGCATACGGCACGTTCTTCTATCTGCGGCGCGAACCCGGCAGCTTGCCGGTATCGATCACGCAGCATCCCGCACCCGACCCCACCGCGCACTACCAGGCCAGTTTCCGTGGCGACCACGTTGTGCTCGACACGGTCTGGTCCGACATCCGCAGCCGTTGTACGGTCTGGGTCAGCCCCGAGGATGACATCGAGCTGCGGCGCATCGAGCTGTGGAATACGTCTTCAGAGCCGATCGTGTTGGAGCTTCTGTCGATGTTCGAGCCGGTACTGGCAGATGTTCGTGCCGATGAGGCGCACCCTGCCTTCTCGAACCTGTTCGTCAGTGCCGACTGGCGCGCCGACGAATTCGCGCTGTATTTGTCGCGGCGACCGCGCTTGGCAACCGAGCAGGGGCTGCACGCCGTGCACTTCATCGCGCAGGCCGACCACCAGTTGCTGTCGGTCAACCCGCAGGCCGACCGGGCCCGCTGGCTCGGGCGTGGTTGCGACGCTGCGTCGCCGCTGGCGCGTTACGAACGCGGCGTCACACCCTCGGGCCCCCTGACCACCGGGCTGGATCCGGTTGCCTCGCTGTCGATGCGCCTCGCCCTGCCTGCGCACGGCGTTGCGCACTTTGTCGTCTGCACTGCCGCTGCGACATCGCGCGACGCTCTCGAAACGCTGGTCGATCGCTACCGGCAGGCTGCAGTGGTCGAGCGTTCGGCGCTGATGTCTGCAACGCTGGCCGGTGCGCGCCAGCGCGAACTGTCCATCCCGACGGAAGACCGGTCGGCGCTGCTTCTGCTCACCACGGCGCTGGCCTTGTTGCTGGCCCGGCCCGCGCAGGGAGCGTCCGAACCGGCCTGCGACCGCCGCACGCTGTGGCGTTTCGGCCTCTCGGGCGATCGGCCCCTCATTGTTGCGAGCATCGGCGCCGTGCAGGGCCTGCGGCTGGTGCGCTCGCTGGTACAGGCGCTGCCGTGGTGGTCCTGGGGCGCGATGGCCTGCGACCTGGTGATCCTGAATGCCGAGCCGCGCTCCTACCTGATGCCGCTGCAGGCGGAGTTGCTGGCGCTCGCACAGCAGCACGGTGAGGTCGAATCGCGAAACTGCAATCTGCGCCTGCTGTTTGCAGACGAAGTGAGCACCGCCGAGATGGCCGCCTTCAAGACTCTCTCGCGCGCCTACTTTCGCGCCGACGGCCGCCCGCTGAGCCACCATGTTCAGGAACTGGCAGCCTGGCACGACGCCGCGCTTCGCGCGCGGCTCGAAGTTGGTATCGCGTCGCTCGCGACATCGGCATCGGCCTCGACGCAGGACGCCGCGCCAGGCGAATTCGACCAGGTCAGCGGCGCGTTCGCCTTTGGCGTCAACGCGACGCATCGGCCGGCGCGACCCTGGATCAACGTGCTGGCCAACCCCGACTTCGGTACCCAGGTGTCGGAGGCCGGCGCGGGCTACAGCTGGGCCGGCAACAGCCGGCTGCACGCGCTCACGCCCTGGTCGAACGACCCCGTGACCGATCCCGCGGGCGAGTGGTTGCTGTTGCAGAACCTGCGCAGCCGCGAAGTCTGGAGCGTGGGTGCAGGCGCTGCCAGCGCCGCGGCGGCGTACACGGTCGAGCATGGACCGGGCTGGACCACGATCGGGCATCGTCGTGGCGATCTTGAAGTCAGCGCGACGTGGTGCGTCGACGATGCGCGCTCACTCAAGCAAGTGCGCATCGCGCTGCTCAACGAGGGCTCGCGCACCTTGCGCCTGCGAGCGATCGGCGTGTGCGAATGGCTGCTCGGCGAGCGGCGCGTAGACCGGCAGTCGGTACGTACGGCATTCGAGACGCTCGGCGCAGTGGATGCATCGGCCGCACCGGTCGGCGTGTTGCTGGCGACGCAGACCGACGCGCACGCCGGCTTCGGTGGCAGCACCGCCTTCTTCTGCCTGCAGTGTTCGCCGTCGCTCGGTACAGAAATGGACGACTGGACCTGTGACCGGCGCGAGCTGTTCGACGTGCGCGGGCAGCGTGCCGTGCCCCACCATTTCGGCCAGCGCGCAGGGGTCGGCCTCGACCCCTGCGCCGCCACCTCGGCCACGCTGAGCCTCGCACCGGGCGCGCGCGCCGAATGTGTGTTCACGCTCGGACACGGTGCCACGCCGGCTGCCGCGCGGGCACTGGCACGTCAGGCCCTGTCGAAAGGGGCTCTGTCGCAATCCGCGGCGCAGCGCGAGGCCGACACCCGCGAGCGCTGGAATGAACGACTCGGCGGTGTGACCGTGCACACGCCGGATCCGCTGTTCGACGTGCTCGTCAACCGCTGGCTGCTGTACCAGACCCTCGCCTGCCGCCTGTGGGCGCGCGCCGGCTTCTATCAGGCGGGCGGCGCCTTCGGGTTTCGTGATCAGCTGCAGGACACGATGGCGCTGGCCGTCAGCGCGCCGCAGCTGCTGCGCGCGCAGTTGCTGCTGTCGGCGTCGCGCCAGTTCGTCGAAGGCGACGTGCAGCACTGGTGGCATACGCCGAACGGGGCCGGCGTGCGCACCCGCATATCGGACGACCTGCTCTGGCTGCCCGAAGCCGCGGCGCGCTACGTCGGCGTCAGCGGGGATCGCGCTGTGCTCGACGAAGTCGTCCCGTTTCTCGAAGGCGATCCGATCCCGGCAGGCGCGGAGGATCGCTACGACGTGCCACGCATCAGCGAGCGCAGCGCGAGCTTGTATGAGCATTGCGCAATGACGATCGACCGCAGCCTGGCCGTCGGCGTCCACGGCCTGCCGTTGATGGGTACCGGCGACTGGAACGACGGCATGAACCGCGTCGGCTACGAAGGTCGCGGCGAATCGGTGTGGCTCGGCTGGTTCCTGTGCCGTGTCGTGGCGCAGTTCGCGCCGTTGGCCCGCGCGCGGGGCGACGCGCCGCGTGTGCAGGCCTGGGAGGCGGCGGCGCGCGGCTGGCGCCATGCGCTGCAAGGCGTGGCCTGGGACGGCGCGTGGTTCACGCGCGCGTTCTTCGACAATGGCACGCCGCTGGGCTCGCACACCAACGCCGAATGCCGCATCGATCTGATCGCGCAGGCCTGGAGCGTGCTCTCGGGAGCCGCCTCGGCGGATCAGCAGCGGTTCGCGATGGCGTCTGCAGGCCGGCTGCTCGTCGACGAGGTGCAGGGCGTGGTGCGATTGCTCGACCCACCGCTCGCCGACGCGCAGCCCGAGGCGGGCTACATCCAGGCCTACCCGGCCGGCGTGCGCGAAAACGGGGGACAGTATTCGCACGCCGGCGTCTGGGCGCTGATGGCGCGCGCTGAACTCGGCGACGCCGACGGCGCCTGGCGCCTGTTCGAGCTGTTGAGCCCGGCGCATCGGTCGGTGAATCCGCAGCAATCTGCGGCCTACGACATCGAGCCCTACGTGATGGCCGGCGACGTCTACTCGCAGCCGCCCTACGTGGGACGGGGCGGATGGAGCTGGTACACGGGCTCGGCCGCGTGGATGCACCGCGCGGCAGTGGAATCGATCTGCGGGCTGCGCGTCATGAATGGCAGGGCCTGTGTCCGGCCCTGCCTGCCAAGCCATTGGCCCGAGGTGCGCCTGCATCTGCGGCACGCCGGGTCCGAGCACCTCTTCATCATCTGCGCCGCAAGCGCCGAAGCGGCCATCGCGGCGGCCCTTGCGGACGGCGCGCAGCCCTTGGGTGTCGGCGTGTGGTTGACCTTGGCGGACGACGCAAGCGCCACTTCGCGCGTCGGCCGCCTCGTCGTACAAGCAGCGGCACAAGCAGAGGTACAAGCAGACGGCGCGCCCGAGGCCGGGCCGGTGTCGATGGTCGATGCAACGGTCGCATGAGGGAACGTGCAGCGACTTGCAGGCGCCGCGTTCTGTTGGGTAGCGAACAGACCGGCGCGCACGCGCTGTCTAGCATCGGCCTGACAACCAAGGAGTCGTCATGAACGGTGTAAGGATCGCAGCCATCGCGCTGCTCGTTGCCGGTGTGCTGGCGCTGGCCTACGGTGGCTTCAGCTACACACGCGAAACGCACAAGGCCTCGATTGGCTCGATCAAGCTCTCGATCGACGAGCAGCAGACGGTCAACGTGCCCGTCTGGGCCGGTGTGGGCGCGCTGGTGATCGGCGGCGCACTTCTGATATTCGGTTCCCGAAAGAACTGAACTCGTGCCGCGACGGTGGGCATTTCAACACGGACCAACCCGTGGACGCGCGTGTCGCGCCCGCTGATGCTCCTTGCGGCACTTGCTTCGGCAGGCCTGATGTTCTGGTACGTGGCGGTACTCGAAGGTGCGGTGCGACAAGGCGAGTTGCGCCGCATCGCAATGGCAGACAGTGCGCGGTCTGTGTGGCGCTGCAACGCCCTGCCCCTGGACGTCAACCGAAAGCAATGCCTCTCGAGACTCTGATGAACCGATGAACACAACGCCGCGAGATCCTTCTCGGCAGAACTCCTTATGTCGGCTTCCAGTGCTCGCGGTGTGCCTCCGGTTCCAGTTGGCTTCACGGTGCAACCTTCCAGCGCCAGCTGCGAATTTCGGGCATGTCCTCGCCGTGCGCCCGGATGTAGCCCCTGTGTTCGTCGAGCTTCGCTGAGAGCTTGCCCTTCAACGCGGCGCCTGCTGCGCCTGCCTGCGGCAGGCGATCGATGGTGTCCATCACCAGATGGAAACGGTCGAGCTCGTTCAGCACCGTCATGTCGAAGGGCGTCGTGATCGTGCCTTCTTCCTTGTAGCCGCGGACGTGCAGGTTGTCGTGGTTGGTGCGCCGGTAGGTCAGCCGATGGATCAGCCAGGGGTAGGCGTGGAACGCGAAGATGACCGGCTTGTCGCGGGTGAAAAGCGCGTCGAAGGCCTCATCGCTCAGACCGTGCGGGTGCTCGCTCTGCGGCTGCAGCTTCATCAGGTCGACCACGTTGACGACCCTGATGCGAAGGTCCGGAAGCTCTTCTCGCAGGATCGACACGGCGGCCAGCGTCTCGAGCGTCGGGACGTCGCCGCAGCAGGCCATGACCACGTCGGGATCGACACCAGCCGCGCCTGCATCCGACTCGTTGCCGGCCCAGTCCCAGATGCCGATGCCCGCAGCACAGTGCTTGACCGCCGCGTCCATGGCCAGCCACTGCGGCGCCGGGTGCTTGCCGGCGACCACCACGTTGACGTAGTGCCTGCTGCGCAGGCAGTGGTCCATCACCGACAGCAGGCAGTTGGCGTCGGGCGGCAGGTAGACACGCACGACCTCGGCTTTCTTGTTGACGACGTGGTCGATGAAGCCCGGGTCCTGGTGCGTGAAGCCGTTGTGGTCCTGGCGCCAGACGTGCGAGGCCAGCAAGTAGTTCAGCGAGGCGATCTTGCGCCGCCAGGGCAGCTCGGCGCTGACCTTGAGCCACTTGGCGTGCTGGTTGAACATCGAATCGACGATGTGGATGAAGGCTTCGTAGCAATTGAACAGGCCATGCCGGCCGGTCAGCAGATAGCCCTCGAGCCAGCCCTCGCACTGGTGCTCGCTGAGCATCTCCATCACTCGCCCCTGCGGCGCCAGCCACTGGTCGCCTGGGGCGGTGGCGGCGCCCCACTGACGGTTCGTCGCTTCGAACACCGCGGCCAGGCCGTTGGAGACGGTCTCGTCCGGCCCGAACACGCGGAAGTTGCGCTCGGCGTCGTTGAAACAGGCGACGTCGCGCAGGAAGGGTCCGAGCACGTGCGTGTCGCCGATGCCCGGCGCGCCCGGGGCGGGCACTTTCGCGGCGTACTCGCGATAGTCGGGCAGCTTCAAGTCGCGCAGCAGCAGGCCGCCGTTGGCGTGCGGATTGGCACCCATGCGCCGCGCACCGCCGGGCGCCAAGGCGGTCAGCGCCGGGCGCAAGCACCCGCGCTCGTCGAACAGCTCCTCGGGCCGGTAGCTGCGCAGCCAGTCTTCGAGCATCTTCAGATGCCCGGGGTGATCGGCCGGATGCAACGGCACCTGATGCGAACGGAAGTTGCCTTCGCAGGGTTCGCCGTCGACCTCCTTCGGCCCCGTCCAGCCCTTGGGTGAGTTGAGCACGATCATCGGCCAGCGCGGGCGCTCGCGCGTGTGTCGCGTGTGGCCCTGCTGGCGGGCCTCGTGCTGGATGCGCTGAATCTCAAGCACCGCGCTGTCCATCGCGGCGGCCATCAGTGCGTGCATCGGCGCGGGCTCATGCCCTTCGACGAAGATCGGCGCCCAGCCGCAGCCGCGCAGAAACTGCTCCAGTTCCTCGTGCGTGATGCGTGCCAGCACCGTCGGGTTGGCGATCTTGTAGCCGTTGAGGTGCAGGATCGGCAGCACCGCACCGTCGGTGGCCGCGTCGAGAAACTTGTTCGAATGCCACGCGGTGGCCAACGGACCGGTTTCGGCCTCGCCATCGCCGACCACGCAGGCGACGATCAGCTCGGGGTTGTCGAACACGGCGCCGAACGAATGGCTCAGCGAGTAGCCCAGCTCGCCGCCTTCGTGGATCGAGCCCGGGCACTCGGGCGAGGCGTGGCTGGGAATGCCGCCGGGAAACGAGAACTGTCTGAACAGTTTCTTCAGCCCGGCTTCGTCACGACTGATGTCGGGGTAGACCTCGCTGTAGGTGCCCTCGAGATAGGTGTTGCCGACCACCGCCGGGCCGCCATGGCCGGGGCCGGAGACGTAGATCATGTCCAGGTCGTAAGCCTTGATGGCCCGGTTCAGATGCGCATAGATGAAGTTCTGGCCGGGGGTCGTGCCCCAGTGCCCGAGCAGCATCGGCTTGACGTCGGCCAGGGTCAACGGGCGCTTCAGCAGCGGGTTGTCCCACAGGAAAATCTGGCCGACCGACAGGAAGTTGGCAGCGCGCCAGTAGGCGTCAAGGTCTGCGTGCACCTGGCGTGTCGGTGGGGGCGTGAGCTTCTTGGTCATGGATAGACCTTATATGCCACGGTTCGTCGGCCTCTGTGCGCTGGCGCACATCTTCGGGGCAGAAGGCACGTCGTCAATCGCCGATTGGTCGCGTGTCACGCAACCCGGTGAAGCGTTCTCTTTCCATCGCGGAACATGTGCATCGCGATCACCCCGTGCCGGCGCCTTCGGCCGAAGTTTCAAGGGACGTTTTCACCCGTTGCAGCCTGTCGCGCACCTCGTGGGCGACGCGGGTGATCTCGGTGTTGCTGGTCATCTGAAGCACCGCGACGGGATCCATGAACGAGACAACCAGGCGACCGTCAGGCTCTTCGCGAACGACGACGTTGCACGGCAGCAGCAGGCCGATGTCGGGCTCCGCTTCCAGCGCACGATGCGCGAGTGGCGGATTGCAGGCCCCGAGGATCCGATACGGCCGCCCGTCTATGCCGAGCTTGGCCTTCATCGTGGCCTGGACGTCGATCTCGGTGAGCACGCCGAAGCCCTCGACCTTGAGGGCTGCGGTGACACGCGCAACCGCGCTGTCAAAGTCCTGATCACGGACCGCGCAGTGAAAGCCGTAGGCCGATGGCTCTGGTGGGGATTTGTTGCTCGTCATGTTGATCTACCGGTCATGATTCAATCTTCGGGTCGAAGGGGCGCGCCGTCAGTGCGGTGACGCACACCCGCGACAGCGCGGCGCGGATTGAGCGCCTGCAGGGTGGATCGGTGCAGCGTGCATGAGAGCATGGGTCATGGAACGACGCCAAGCCTGAACGGGCTCCCGCCTCCCGTTCGCTGGAGCACGAAAGCGAGCCGCGCGCCGGACGCTTGTTGTCTGCCAACGCACAGACTGGCGGTGGAGAGGGACACAGAGTACCTGCATGAGTCGGTGACCAACGCCGACCGGCGTAGCGCTCCCGAGGCCGGATGATCAACAGGCTGACGACGACGGTCGGTTCCATCATAGGAAATGGTGCGACATGTTGCAAAGCCTGCAAGACTTGGAGAAATGCGTCATCGGCGCGATTGACGGCGACATCGGTCAAGTCAAGGACCTCTACTTCGACGAACACTCCTGGAGCGACGCATCGGCCAACCTGGACCGTCAACACGAGACGGCACTCCACGCCCACTGCGATCGGCCCCCATACTGGCAGGGCAGCTCGCCGCTCGAGCGCAAGATCTGACGCCAGCACCTGGCGTTTTCGAATTGAACTATCGCTGGCGCGATGCGCTCTACCGGATCGAGGCTCGTGCATCATCGACTGATGTCCGGCCTCGGCCGTCACCCTGGTCGTTGATCGCCACGACCGCTACGACTGGGTGATCGATCGGCTTCACCGCAGAGGATCTTTCGAAGAAATCCGCAACACCGCCCGCCGCCACCGGAGACGAAATGAACCCCGACAGCACCGATCCGCATGACCGAACCGCCGACGCCTTGGTCGTGTTCGGTGCCACTGGCGACCTGGCGCACAAGAAGATCTTCCCGGCGCTCTACGCGATGTGCCTGCGCGGTGCACTGAAGGTGCCAGTGATCGGCGTGGCCTCATCGAAGTGGAGCACCGAGCAGTTCCGGGCGCGAGTGCGCGAAAGCGTCGAGCAGGAAGGCGGCGCGGTCGACCCGCGTGCGATGGAGGGTCTCTTGTCGGCGTTGCAGTACGTCAGTGGCGACTACAAGGAAGCGGCTACCTTCGAGGCGCTGCGGCTCGCCCTACGGAGCGCACGGCGCCCGGCGTTCTACCTCGCGATCCCGCCGGCCCTGTTCCCCACGGTGATCCGTGGCCTCAAGGCCGCCGGCATCGCCGAAGGCGGGCGGGTGATCGTCGAAAAGCCGTTCGGGCGAGACCTGGCCTCTGCGCGCGAGCTCAACCGGGTTGCGCTCGACGCGTTCCCCGAGGACTCGATCTTCCGCATCGATCACTTCCTGGGCAAGGAGGCGATCATGAACATCCTCTACTTCCGTTTCGCCAACTCCTTTCTCGAGCCGATCTGGAATCGCGACCACATCGCGAGCGTGCAGATCACGCTGGCCGAGCAGTTCGGCGTCGAGGGCCGCGGCGCGTTCTACGAAAGCGCCGGCTGCCTGCGCGATGTGATGCAGAACCATCTGTTCCAGATCGTCGCGCTGCTGGCGATGGAGCCGCCGTCCGGCCGCCACTTCGAGGCCGTGCACCGCCACAAGGCCGACGTCTTCGCCGCGATGCGGCCGCTGGGCGCCAACGACATCCTGCGCGGTCAATACCTGGGCTACCGCGACGAGCCGCAGGTCGCGAACGACTCCGATGTCGAGACCTTCTGCGCCCTTCGCGTCCATGTCGAGTCCTGGCGCTGGGGCGGCGTGCCCTGGTACCTGCGCTCGGGCAAGTGCCTCCCGCTTACCGCCTGCGAGGTGGTGGTGCGCCTGAAGGCACCGCCGCAGAATCTGTTCGGCGACGCGGCCGTATGCGACGAGACCAACACCTTGCGCTTCCACCTGTCGCCGCACTCGACGATCGCGCTCACCGCCCGCGTCAAGCGGGCCGGCAAGGAATTCGTCGGCGATCAGCGAGAGTTTCTGCTGCTGGAGGAGGAGACCGGCGAGCAATCGCCCTACGAGCGCCTTCTGTCCGACGCGATGGATGGCGACGGCGCGCTGTTCGCCCGTGAGGAAGCCATCGAAGCGGCGTGGGCCGTCGTGGAGCCGGTGCTGCTCGAGCACCCTGCCGTCCACTTCTATCCGCGCGGTTCCTGGGGCCCGCCCGCCGCGAACGATTTCATCGCTGCTGATGGCGGCTGGCGCAATCCGGAACCGGCGAGTTGAACCCATGGCCTTGCCCATCGAAGACTACGCGCTGATCGGTGACGGCCACACCGCCGCGCTGGTGGGCCGGGACGGATCGATCGACTGGCTGTGCCTGCCGCGATTCGACTCCGGCGCATGCTTCGCGGCCCTGCTGGGCAGCCCCGACCATGGACGCTGGCTGATTGCGCCGCGCGATGAAGTGATTGCGGTTCGACGCCGCTACCGCGAAGGCACGTTGATCCTGGAGACCGACTTCGAGGTCGAGGGCGGCGCAGTGCGGGTGATCGACTGCATGCCGCTGTCGAACGAGCGATGGGACGTATTGCGCATCGTCGTGGGTCTGCGGGGACGCGTGCAGATGTCCATGGAACTGGTCATCCGTTTCGACTACGGATCCATCGTCCCCTGGGTGAGCCGGCCCGGGGACACACTGTTCGCGACCGCCGGGCCCGACACGCTCGAGTTGCACACACCGGTTCGCACGCGCGGCAAGAAGATGCGCACGCGTGCCGACTTCGAGATCGGCGCCGGTGAACGTGTGCCCTTCGTGCTCAACTACAGGCCGTCGCACGAGCCTGCGCAGCGACCCATCGACGCCGAGAACACGCTGGCCGAGACGGAGCGTCATTGGCTGGCCTGGTCGCAGCGGTGCAGCTTCGAGAGCCGCTGGCGAGAGCCTGTGCTGCGCTCGCTGCTCACGCTCAAGGCACTCATCTACCAGCCCACCGGCGGCATCGTCGCGGCGCCGACCACCTCGCTGCCCGAACAGCCGGGCGGCGTGCGCAACTGGGACTACCGCTACTGCTGGCTGCGCGACGCGACCTTCACGCTGAACGCCTTGCTGCTCGCCGGCTACACCGACGAGGCGCTGGCCTGGCAGGACTGGCTGCTGCGCGCCGTGGCGGGCAGTCCGGCCGACATGCAGATTCTGTACAGCGTGACGGGCGAGCGGCGCCTCGCGGAGACCGAGCTAGCGTGGCTGCCCGGCTATCAGCAGGCATCACCGGTGCGCATCGGCAACGCGGCGGCTGAACAGTTCCAGCTCGACGTCTACGGCGAGGTGATGGACACGCTGCACCTGGCGCGTGCGGCGGGGCAGGCACTGCAGCCGCATGCCTGGGGCATCGAGCGCGCCCTGCTGGCCTTTCTTGACAGCCATTGGCAGGACCCGGATGAAGGCATCTGGGAAGTGCGCGGGCCGCGGCGCCACTTCACCCACTCCAAGGTGATGGCCTGGGTCGCCTTCGACCGCGGGGTGAAGGCCGTCGAACGGTATGGACTCGAAGGGCCGGTCGACGACTGGCGTCGGACCCGCGACCAGATCCACGCGCAAATCTGCGAAGCCGGGCTCGATGTGACGCGCAACAGCTTCGTTCAGCACTACGGCGGCACGGAGCTCGACGCCAGCCTTCTGCTGATCCCGCTGGTGGGCTTTCTGCCGCCAGACGATCCCCGTGTGCTGGCCACGATCGCCGCGATCGAACGCGAGCTGGTCGTCGACGGCCTGGTGCTGCGCTACGCGATCGACTCCGCAACCGCGGTCGACGGCCTGCCACCTGGCGAAGGTGTCTTCCTGCCGTGCAGCTTCTGGCTGGCCGACTGCCTGGCGGTGACCGGTCGCCACGCCGAGGCCGAGGCGCTGTTCGAGCGCCTGCTCGCATTGCGCAACGACGTCGGCCTGCTGTCCGAGGAGTTCGACCCACGCACCGGGCACTTGCAAGGCAATTTTCCGCAGGCGCTCAGCCACATGGCGCTGGTGAACACCGCACGCCTGCTGTCCCTCGAGCCGGGCCAGCTCCATGCCTCAGGCAGGACGGGCGAACGCCCGGCCGCCGCGAAAGTCGCGCCATGACGTCGCGCAACCAGGCTCCAGCCAACTCCTCAGAACCTACAAGGACCTCCCCATGAAATCGACTGCCGCACTTCATCAACTCGGCCAGAGCCTCTGGCTCGACAACATCACGCGGACGTTGCTGCGCAGCGGCACATTGGCCCGCTACATCAAGGATCTGTCGGTGAGCGGGCTGACGTCGAACCCGACGATCTTCGAACATGCCATCGGTAGCGGCGACAGCTACGACGCCAGCATCCGCGCGCTCGCCAAGGCGGGCCTGTCGGGCGAGGATCTGTTCTTCGAACTGGCCCTCGAGGACCTGGCCGAGGCTGCCGACCTGTTCCGGCCAGCATTCGACGCCAGCGACGGCGTGGACGGTTGGGTTTCGCTCGAGGTCTCACCGCTGCTTGCCGACAACGCGGCGCACACCATCCAGGCCGCGAACCGCCTGCATCGCAAGGCCGACAAGCGCAATCTCTTCATCAAGATTCCGGGCACGGCACAGGGCCTCGAGGCGATCGAACAAGTGATCTTCGATGGCGTGCCGGTCAACGTCACGCTGCTCTTCTCGTGCGAACACGTGCTGGCCGCCGCGGAGGCCTACATGCGTGGCATCGAGCGCCGGTTGGCCGCCGGTCTGGATCCGAACGTGGCGTCGGTCTTGTCGCTCTTCGTCAGCCGCTGGGACGTGGCCGTGAAGCAGGAGATCTCTTCGCCCTTCCACAACCGCCTTGGCATCGCCATCGCGATGCGCACCTACAAGGCGCATTGCGAACTGCTGGCTTCGGAGCGCTGGCAACGCCTGGCCGCCGCCGGTGCGCGCACGCAGCGCCTGTTGTGGGCCAGCACCGGCACCAAGGACCCGGCGGCGCCCGACACGCTGTACGTGCAGGCGCTGGCGGCGCCCGGGACGATCAACACGCTGCCCGAGAAGACGCTGCTGGCCTTCGCCGATCACGGCAAGGTCGAACGACCGCTGCCTCCCGACGGTGGCTACGCCGAAGCGGTGATCGAGGAGTTCCACCGTGAGGGCGTCGACGACGATGCGCTGGCCACGCGCCTGCAGCGCGAAGGCGTCGATGCCTTCGCGACCTCATGGCACGCCTTGCTGACGCGCATCCGCGAGAAGTGCGCACCACCCGCCGTGCGGAACCGTCGGTGACCCTGCCCGAAGCCGTGCGGGCCCGCGCGCCGCGACAGTTCGCCAGGCATGGCTCGGGAGTTGTCGCATGACCACACGCATCAGCCCACTCGCGGGCAAGCCGGCGCCGGAAGCGGTGCTCATCGATGTCGACAAGCTCGTGTCGGCGTATTTCTCTGAACGCCCGGACCCGAAGGTGGCGGCACAGCGCGTGGCGTTCGGGACCTCGGGCCACCGCGGCTGCGCGTTCGATGTCTCCTTCAATGAATGGCACGTGCTCGCCATCACACAGGCGATCTGCGACCACCGCAAAGGCCAGGGCGTCACCGGGCCGCTGTTCATGGGCGTCGACACCCATGCGCTGTCGGCACCCGCATGCGCCAGTGCACTCGAAGTGCTGGCCGCCAACGGCGTGGACGTGGTGCTGGCCGCCGGCAACGAGTACACGCCGACACCGGCGATTTCGCATGCCATCGTCAAACACAATCGCGGCGGCGTCGGCACGCAGGCCGACGGCATCGTCGTGACCCCGTCGCACAACCCGCCGCGCGATGGCGGCTTCAAGTACAACCCGCCGCACGGCGGGCCGGCCGGCCAGGAGGTGACCGACGCCATCCAGGCAGCGGGGAACGCCTTTCTCGAGAACGGACTGCAAGGCGTGCGGCGCATGACCCACGCTCAGGCCTTGCGGGCAGCGACCACGCACCACCACGACTTCCTCGGCAACTACGTCGAAGACCTCGATCACGTGGTCGACATGGATGCAATACGCGGCGCGAAGGTCCGCATCGGCGTCGATCCGCTGGGCGGTGCAGGCGTGCACTATTGGGGCGCGATCGCCGAGCGCTGGAAGATCGACCTCAAGGTAGTCAGCGAGGCCGTCGACCCGCGCTTCGCCTTCATGACGCTGGATTGGGACGGGCAGATCCGCATGGACCCGTCGTCGGTCTACGCAATGCAACGGCTGATCACCATCAAGGACCGCTTCGACATCGCCTTCGCCTGCGACACGGACCACGACCGCCACGGCATCGTCACGCCCGCCGCCGGGCTGCTGCCGCCGAACCATGTGCTTGCGGTGGCCATCGACTACCTGTTCCGGCATCGACCGCAGTGGAGCGCAAGCGCCGCTGTGGGCAAGACCGTGGTGAGCACGCAGTTGATCGACCGAGTCGTGGCGCGCCTCAAGCGCGAGCTTTTCGAAGTGCCGGTCGGCTTCAAGTGGTTCTCGCCGGGCCTGTTGGACGGCAGCCTGGGCTTTGGCGGCGAAGAGAGCGCGGGCGCCGCCTTCCTGCGGCGCGACGGCACGGCCTGGACCACCGACAAGGACGGCCTCATCGCAGCGCTGCTCGCGGCGGAGATCACCGCGCGCTGCGGGCGCGACCCGGGCGCGTTGTACCTCGAACTCGCTCGCCAGCTCGGCGAGCCAGTCGCAGACCGCGTCGAAGCGCCAGCGACCGCGCAGCAGAGGAAGCGGCTGGCCGCGCTGTCGCCGAAGGCGATTGCCTCTACCGACCTGGCGGGTGAGCCCATCACCGGCGTGCTGAGCCATGCGCCGGGCAACGGCGCACCCATCGGCGGCATCAAGGTCATCACCAGAAGCGGCTGGTATGCCGCGCGACCCTCGGGCACCGAGGACATCTACAAGATCTACGCCGAGAGCTTCCAGGGTCAGGCACATCTGCAGCGCATCCTGGTACAGGCGCAGGCCACTGTCGACGCTGCACTGGCGTCGCCCCCGTGAGGGCCACTGCAACGCTGCCCCCAGCCGTGCCTGCGGCCAAACCTCTGTCGGCTGCCGACGGTGACAGTGGCGCGCCACACGTGCGATGCCGCACAGACCGCGGCATTGTCGTGGCCTAGCGTGCGTTTGGGGCCTGCCTGTGCGCGTGCACGAGTCGAGCCTCGCTACGCAACCTGGGAGAGAAAGATGAAGCTCAAGAATATTCTCGTTGGCTTTGCAGCCGTGGCGCTGGCCGCTGCGGCAGTGGCGCGGCCTCAAGGCATGGGACCGGCGATGATGAGTGGGTACGGTGGCGGCTACGGCATGGGACCGGGAATGATGGGCGGCGGCTACGGCGCGGGACCGGGGATGATGGGCGGCGGCTACGCGAACGATGCCTACGTGGGCCTGGATCTCACGCCGGAACAGCAAAAGACCATCGCCGGCATCCAGCAACAGACCTCCGAAGCGATGTGGCAGCTCATGGGCACGATGCACGGGCAGGGCTACCACATGCAGGGCATGTTCAGGCCTGGCCCGGTAGACGAAGCCGCAGCGCGCAAGTCCTTCCAGACGATGTCCGAGACGCAAAAGGCGATGTTCGAGTTGCGGCTCGACGCGCGCAAGAAGATCGACGGCGTCCTGACGACGGAGCAGCGAGAGAAGCTGAGCCGCTACTGGAGCAGCCGCTGATTTTGCGGCCGAGCAAACCATGGGCTACGGCAACATGATGAATTGGGGTGGCGGCTGGGGCGGTGGCAGCATGTTCGGCTTCGGCTTGATCACCTTGGCTCTCGTCATCCTGGTCGTCGTGTGGGTGGCCCGATCGCGCAGCGGCGGGACTGGGTCGGCCGGCGGAACTGGGGAGAACCGCGCGCTGGCGATCCTCAGGGAGCGCTACGCACGCGGCGAGATCGACCAGGCGGAATTCGATGCGCGCAAACGGGATCTGAGCTGACGCTGCGAGTGCGTCGGGGCGGCATGGCGTCAGCAGCGGGCAAGCGGATCACGCGGCATTTGCGCGCCATCGCCGGCCGGCGCCACGCGCACCCGCCTACTTCGCGAGTTGCCTGCGAATCGCCTGCAGCTCGCGGCGCCGAGCCGCGCTGACCACCGGATAGCTCAACTTCAGCGCCTCCAGCGCGTCGAGCACGATCTGCGACACGATCAGCCGCGCGTCGTCCTTGTTGTCAGCGGGCACGATGAACCAGGGCGCGTCTGCCGTGCTGGTCGCGCTCAGGGCATGGCCGTAGGCTTGCATGTACGCGTCCCAGAACTCGCGCTCGGCGATGTCGGCCGCGCTGAACTTCCAGTTCTTGTCGGGCTCGTCGATGCGCGCCAGCAGGCGCTGGCGCTGCTCTTCCTTCGACAGGTGCAGGAACACCTTGACGATGCGGGTGCCGTTGGCGTGCAAATGCCGTTCCAGGTCGACGATCGAGCGGTAGCGGCTGTGCCATACGGATTCGTCGGTGGCAGCGTCGGGCAGGCCCTCGCTCTGCAGCAGGTTGCTGTGCACCCGCACGATCAGTACCTCCTCGTAGTACGAGCGATTGAAGATGCCGATGCGCCCGCGCTCGGGCAGGTCGCGCGTGGTGCGCCAGAGGAAGTCGTGTTTCAGCTCCTGCGCGCTCGGATGCTGGAAGCTGAAGACTTGGCAGCCTTGTGGGTTGACGCCCGACATCACGTGGCGGATGGCGCCGTCCTTGCCTGCGGTGTCCATGGCCTGGAACACCACCAGCAAGGCGTGACTGTTCGACGCGTAGAGCAGGCGCTGCTGGTCGCTCAGCTCATCGACCTGGTCTTCCAGCAATTTGCGGTAGGCCTTTTTCGACTTGCACAGCGGCTTGACCTTCGTCGCCCAGAGACCGAGGTCGACTTCCTCGCCCCCGCCAAGTTTGAATGCATCGGTGTCAATCTTCATGAGGGTTCCTTGTTCATCGCCGGGCCCAGCGCCGCCGCAACAGTTTGCGCCCTTCGCTGAACCAGAGCACTCCACTGGCCATCGTCACGCACACGCCCCACTGGCCCGCCGAGAGCGGCACGGTGCCGAAAGCGAGGTTGAGGAAGGGCAGGTGGACGACAGCCGCTTGCAGCGCAGTCGACAAGGCGACCGCCGCCCAAAGCCAGCGGTTCGAGAACGCGGCCCGGAACGCGGATGCGGAGGCCGAGCGCGCGTTGAAGCAGTTGAACAGCTGCGTCAGCACCAGCACCGTAAAGGCGGCGGTGCGCGCCCGCTCCAGCTCGAACGGGCCGGCGCCAAGCCAGGCGTCAACCGGTTCGATCAGCCCGCCGGGCAGGAACAAGTCCAGCGTCAGCAGGGTCAACACCGCCATCACGACGCCGCCTTCGACCACGCCCCACGCCATGCGCCCATCGATGATGCGCTGGCTGCGCGCGCGAGGCTTGCGTGCCGCGTACCTGCGCCAGCTTCTCGGGGTACGTTGCAGCAGAGTCGCGCTCAAGGGTCATCCGCGTTGATTGTCCCGATCCGTGCTGGCCGCACCGTGCGTTGCCGAACGGTCGAGCGCATGTGCGCTGTCGTACAGACGAGACCGCGCGAACTGGGCAGACTGTTCGATTCGCCTGGACTGCGTATCGGTCAAGGCAATTGTGGCTTGCCGATGTGGTTACATGCCGCAGCCGACATCGGCGGTGTGCGACCCGTCGAACCCGACCCCTCCCCGCAGGGCGAACCTCCTAAGGAATCGACATGAAGACCGCTCAAGCACTCGACACACTCACGCAGGCGAGCCTTGCCGAACTGGCGTCCCTCCAGGGGGGACCCTGCCTTTCCCTCTACCAGCCGACCCATCGGCGCCATCCGGACAATCAGCAGGACCCGATCCGGTTCCGCCATCTGCTGAAGGCGCTGGAGACATCGCTGCGACAGCAGCACGCTGCGGATGGGGTCAAGGCCCTGGTCGAGCCCTTCGAAGCCCTCGCACAGGACCACGACTTCTGGACCCACACGCAGGACGGCCTGGCCGTTCTGGGCGCACCGGGCCTGTTCCGCGTATTCCTCTTGCAGCGGCCGCTGGCCGAGTTGGCGATCGTGGCCGACAGCTTCCACACCAAACCGCTGCGCCGGTTCCTTCAGACGACCGGGCGCTACCAGGTACTGGCGCTGAGCCTGCACGAGGTGCAGCTCTTCGAAGGGGACCGCTACGCGCTCGATGCTGTGGCGCTGTCAGCCGGTGTGCCGCAGACGATGAGCGCAGCGCCGGGCGACCAGCGCACCGAGGCGCACAGCACCGTGTCTTCGTATGGCGGCATCGGTGGCGGCCACATGGCCATGCACCATGGCCACGGCGGCAAGAAGGACCAAATCGACGGCGATGCCGAGCGCTTCTTCCGTGCGGTGGACCGTGCCGTGCTGGAACACCACTCGCGCCCGTCAGGTCTGCCGTTGATGCTGGCGGCCTTGCCGGAACACCACCACCTGTTCCGGCAGGTCAGCCACAACCCTTTCCTGATGGCCAGCGGCCTGATGGTCGACCCTCAGCGGATGACGGAAGACGAGCTGCGGCAGCGCGCCTGGGACGTGGCAGCGCCGCAGCAGCGGGCGCAGCAGGCGGCATGGAGCGAAGCCTACGCGGCCGCGGCCGCCAAGGGGCTGGGCAGTCAAGACCTGGCGCAGGTCGCCCACGCCGCGGTGGCCGGGCGCGTGGCCACGGTGCTGATCGAGGCCGAGCGCCAGGTGCCCGGCCGGATCGACGCATCGACCGGACGCATCGATCCCGCGGACCTTGGCAGCCCGCGCGTGGACGACCTGCTCGACGACCTGGGCGCACTGGTCGAAAAGCTGGGTGGCGAGGTCCACGTTCTTTCGGCCGAGCGCATGCCTTCTCGTACCGGCGTGGCGGCGAGCTTTCGTCACTGAACCCGCGCGCGTTCCAAGACCCTCACAGGAGAACCCCATGAAGATCCAACTCAATACCGACGTCCACATTGAAGGCACCGAGGCACTTGCCGCTCAGGTCAGCGCCACCGTCGAGCAGGCGCTGAAGCGTTTTGAGGAACACATCACGCGGGTGGAAGTTCATCTGAGCGACGAGAACGGTGGCAAGGGCGGGCAGCACGACCAGCGCTGCATGCTGGAGGCCCGCCTCGACGGCCTGCAGCCGGTGGCGGTGACGGAGCACGCCGCGACGCTGGACCAAGCGGTGCATGGCGCCGCGCACAAGCTGGCGCATCTGCTGGACAGCACGCTCGGACGCCTGCACGACCATCGCGAGAAGACGTCCGACCTGCCCTTGTCCGGGACGGAACCCGTTCAGCTCTGACTCAAGGCCTTGAATCCGGAGATCACGTCGGAGAGTTCTTCGTCGATCTTGCTCTGTCGCAACCGATGGAAGCGGTCGTGCAGAAGCCGCAGCATCTTGTCGATGTTCCTGTCGGCACGATCCATGGCTGCCAGCCGGCTCGCGTTCTCGCTCGCAAGAGACTCTGCGCTGGCGCGGAACAGCGACACGAACACGTACTCGCTGATCAGTCCGCGCATCGTCGCGGTGGGGTTGCCCAACAGTTCCGCAGGCAGCCGGGTCGGCCAGCGACGCCGGGCCAGCTCGAGCCGCCACACGTCGTCCAAGGGCAGGAGCCGCTGACCGACCGGAACGTAGGCCGCACCGGTCGTGGGGCGGTTGTAGAACAGCTGCAGTTCGGACAGGGAGCCCAACTCCGTCGAGGTCGGCGTCGTGTCGACCACGTGGACCAGGATGTCGGTCACCAGGCGGGTGATCGCCTGCACGGTGGCAGGCACGGCGAACGTGCCTTGGGGCGGCATGCCGCTGTCTGCCAGGCTGGCTCGCATCCGTTCGCCGACGGCCCAAATCTGCGCGCCCGGGCGCTTTGTCGACAAAGTCAGTGCAGCGTACTCGGCGACCGTGTCGTTGAATCGGCCGACCAGTCCCTGGTCTGATCCGAAGACCACGGCGCGGATCGACCGCTTTGCTGCCGCGGAGGTACCGGGCGGACTGGCCGCCGCGAGCCGGTCTTGCCGAAAGCAGGCACCCAACCCCAGTTCGACGGTGCGGCTGTATTCGCCGAGTGCCGCCACCGATGTCGCGTATTGCCCGACGCTTGCCGCGGCCTGGGCTTTCATGGCCCGGACAACGGACTGCAGATCGGCGGCACTGCCGATCTTTCGCCGAAGGTGCGCCGTGCTGTCTGCCATCGGCTGGACCTCAGCCGCGCTTCGGGGGCGATGGCTGCGCCGCAGGGGCCGAGGCGCTGTCGGCAGTCTTGTCCGGCTTGGGCACGAAGGCCGCGATGGCGCCGCGCGCCAGTTCGACCATTGCCGCACGATCCTCGTCGCTCAGCTTGTCTGACTGCAGCAGACGTCGGCCGAGCGCATCCGGTATGTCGCGGCGCGCGGCGTCGGCCACGGCCTGTTCCGCATCGGCCATGCAATCGGGTGTGACCGGGTCGAAAAGGCCGGCAGTCAGCGCAAGCACGATCGCCAGTTGCGCCGGCACCGGCACAGGCGCCAGTTCAGGCTGCTTCAGACAAGCGCGAATGCGCTGCCCGTGCGTGATCGACGCTTGCGTCTCGTCATCCAGATGGGCGCCGAAGCGGGCGAAGGTCTCGAGTTCCTCGAACTGTGCGTAGGCCAGCTTGAGGTCACCGGCCACGGCGCGGAAGGCCGCCAGCTGCGCCTTGCCGCCCACGCGCGAGACCGACCGGCCCACGTCCACCGCCGGCAGCACGCCGAGCTGGAACAGCGTGGGCGAGAGGTAGATCTGCCCGTCAGTGATGGAGATCAGGTTGGTCGGGATGTAGGCCGAGATGTCTTCGGCCTCGGTCTCGATGATCGGCAGCGCAGTCAGCGAACCGCCGCCGAGTTTCTGGTTCAGATGGGTGGCCCGCTCCAGCAGGCGCGAATGGATGTAGAAAATGTCGCCGGGAAAGGCTTCACGCCCGGGTGGCCGGCCGAGCAGCAGCGACAGCTCCCGGTACGCGCGCGCATGTTGCGTCAGGTCGTCGTAGACGATCAGCACGTCGCGCCCCGCGGCCATGAAGAACTCGGCGATGCTCGTGGCTGCGTACGGCGCGATGTACGAGAGCCCCGGCGCTTCGTTGCCATCGGCCACGACGACGACCGAGTAGGCCAGTGCCCCATGCTCTCGCAAGACGGCCACGACCTTGGCCACTGCCGAAGCGCGCTGGCCGATGGCGCAGTACACGCACACGACGTCGCGCCCGCGCTGGTTGACGATGGTGTCAATGGCGATGGAAGTCTTGCCGGTCTGCCGATCGCCCAGAATGAGTTCGCGCTGGCCGCGGCCGATCGGAATGAGCGCGTCGATCACCTTCAGGCCCGTCTGCAGCGGCACCGTCACCGGCGAGCGGTCCATGATTGCCGGCGCCGGCCGCTCGATCGGCATTCGCTGCTCGCTGTCGAGAGCGGGCTGCCCGTCCAGCGGCCGGCCCAGCGGGTCGATGACGCGCCCCAACAGGCCCTGACCCACGGTGACGTCCATCACCCGGCCTTCGCGCTGGACCTCGGCGCCGGCCTGCAACGAGGCATGGTCGCCGAGCAGCACCACGCCGACCTCGACCTCGTCGACATCGAACGCCAGGCCCAGCAGGTCACCCGGGAAGCGGACCATTTCGGCGTAGGCGACGCCCGGCAGTCCGCCGACACGGGCAACGCCGGTCGCCACGGAGAGCACGGCCCCCACTTCGCGCGCGACGAGTTCTGGTGCCGGGGCCTGCCGCGCACGGTCCATCGCGACAAATGCGGAGTCGAGGCCCTCCTGCAGGAACTCGGTTGCGGTCGTCACCATGCTCATGGGTGAGCGGCGACGACGGCGGGCACGGTGGCGGGGCTCGCCGGTTCGGGTTGGGCCGTTGCACTGCCAGGCGTGTCGGCCTCGGTCGGCTCGGCAGCAAGCACGTGCGGTGCTGCGGGCTCGCGAGCCCGCGCCTTCAGCAAGTCGCTCACCCCACGCTCCAGCGAAGCAAGATGGTCGCTGAGGGTCCAGGCGAACTTCCGACCCTGCGCGACGAGCTCGATGCCGGCCACCAGCGCCGGGTCGGTGTCGTAGCGCAGACCGACCTTGAGGCCGAAGGTGTCGACGACGGCCTTGTGGATGGCACGTCGCTGTGCGATCGGCAACTCGAAGGCGGTGCGCACCACGATGTCGTCACGGGCGCTGCTCAGAGCCGCTGCGAGGGCCTCCTTCGGCGGGCCCTCCAGGCCCTGCAGGCGGGCGATGAAGGCCTCGCATGCGCTCGCCTCCAGGCTGACGCCCGCCAATTCGGTGAGTGCCTTGCGCGCGATCGCGAACACCTCCGTCTGGGCACGCTGCCGCAATGCCTGAGCCATAGCCTTCGCCTCGTTGGACAAGGATTCCTGGCGTTTCGCTGCCAGCGCATCGGCAGCCTGGCGGGCCGCGTCCATCAACTTCTGGCGTTCGGCTGCGGCGGCGTCGGTCGCTGCCTTCAGGAGTGCGGCACGGTGCTGGTCGAACTCCTCGTTCTTTTTCTGGAACTCGTCGCGCTCATGCTGAGCCTCGGCCTTCTTCCGGCCGGCCGCGGCGAGCTCGGTCGCGATGCGCTTCTCCCGCGCATCGATGGCATCCAGGATCGGCTTGTAAAGGAAGCACTTCATCAGCCATGCAAGGATGACGAAGTTCAACGCCTGCGCAACGACGGTGAACCAGTCGATCAGCATGCCTACTTCCCAACCACCTTGGCAGCTTGCTCGAGCGCTGCGTTCCAGAACGGGTTGGCGAAGATCAGGATCATCGACACCACGAAGCAGTAGATCGCGGTCGATTCGATCATCGCCAGGCCCACGAACAGCGTGCGCGTGATGGTGGCCGACGCGTCGGGCTGCTGCGCCAGCGCGGTGAGCGCCGTCGCCACGGCGCGACCCTCGGCAAGTGCGGGACCCATCGTGCCGAAGCCGGTGGTGATGCCAGCGACGACGATGGAGGCGATGGCGATGAGGGTCAGGCTGTCCATGGGCGGTTCTCGGGTTAGGCAGGAGATGGCTTGGCCGCGGGGGGCTTGGCTGCAGGTGCTCGCACGCGTGTGGCCGCGGCGATGTAGACGGCCGCCAGGATGCTGAAGATGTAGGCCTGGACCATGCCGGTCAACAGCCCGAGCATCGTCATCACGACCGGGAACACGAAGGGCGTGATGGTCAGCAGGATGGCGAGGATCATGGCGCCGCTCATCATGTTGCCGAACAGGCGCACGGCCAGGGCCAGCGTGCGCGAGAGTTCGCTGATGAGATTGAACGGCAGCATCACGACGGTCGGCTCGACGTAGGTCTTGAGGTAGCTGCCCAGGCCTTGTTCGGCGATGCCGAAGGCCGGCACGGCCACGAAAACGCAGGCGGCCAATGCCGCCGTCGTCGAGAGCGAACCGGTCGGCGGCTCGAAGCCAGGGATCACCGTGCACAGGCTGGACGCGGCGACGAAGAGGAACAGCGTGCCCAGGAAGACCAGGTACTTGCGCGGCCGCTGCAGCCCGACCTCCTGGATCTGTGTCTGAATCGTGGTGACCACGATTTCGAGCAGACTCTGCCAGCGCGAGATGGTTCGTCCGTGCGACAGCCTGCGCGTGACGAGCGCGGACCCCAAGGTCATTGCCAGCATCAGCGCCCAGGTGAAGACGATGGTGGCATTGAGCTTCACGAAGCCGTTCTGCCAGAAGATCCATTCGTCCGGACTAAGGCGCATGGCGGGCCTCCGCTGGCGTCGAGGTCGACGGCAACCGCGTGGCCCACGTCACCGCCACCCGGGCAATCAGGAAGCCCTGCAGACACAGCAGCATGCGCGACCACTCGCCACCGCCCACCGCATAGAAGCCGCCCAGCACCGCGGCCGTGCGCAACAGGGCGCTGCCCAGCAGGGTCAGCGCCGGCCGCCGGAAATCGGCCGCGTGGCGGACCGTCCACCAGAGTCCACCGTAGAACAGCAGACCCAGGACGAAGCCGGCCGAGATAGCCCACAGCAGGTCAGCCATCGCCGTCTCCGCTGTCTTCGTGTATGGCGCGGTCTTCCTTGGCCACCCAGTGCCAGGCGTTCAGGCAGCCGAGCGCGAGCCCAGCCACCAGCAGGGCCAGCGTCCAGGAATGCGTGTCGGCATGACGGCTGTCCAGCCACAGCCCCAGCGCCGCACCCAGCAACGTGGGCACGACGACCGACCAGCCCACGAGACCCATCATCCCCAGGCCGGACCAGACGCCGGGCGCACCGTCGCGGCGCGCCTTGAGCTTGCGCGCGGCCTGGCCCCCAACCTTTCTGGCCAGCCGGTCCTTCGTTGTGTTCATGCGCGGCTCCTCACTCACGCTCCATCCCCGCGAAGCGCCGCAGGAATCCACCCTCCAGGCGTGCCATCACCGAGCGGAGGTCGTTTTCCTGCGCGTCGCGTTGCACGAATTCCCGTGCCACCGCGTCACGCAATTGACCGAGATCTGCGCCCCCGATGGCGCGTCTTGCCGAGACCCGCACTTCCGCGCCGGCCTTGACCAGCACGCCTTCGTCCAGCGCCAGGAAGACTTCACCACGGGCCGCCGATTCATAGCTCAGGATGCCGGGCACCAGCGCGGCCACGCAATCGAGACGGTGCGGCAACAGGCCGAACGAACCGTCCGAGGTCTCGGCCACGATACGCAGCACGTCGGGCTCGTCGGTAAACACCTGGAATGGCAGCAGCACCCTAAGTCGCATCGGCGTACGCTGCTGACGCAGGTTCCTGTTCTTGCTCCGAGGTGTGCGTCGTTGCAGACGCCGGCTTGTGCTGCGGGGACGGGGACGCAGCCTTGCCCTTGATCTCGCTGATCGCACCGATCATGTACAGCGCGCTTTCGGGGCGGTCGTTGAACTCGTCGCGCAGGATGCGTTCGCAGCCGTCGAGCGCATCCGCCAGGCTCACGAGCTTGCCCTTCATGCCGGTGAACTGCTCGGTGGTGAAGAAGGGCTGCGTCAGGAAGCGCTCCAACCGCCGCGCGCGCGCCACCACCTTTCGGTCGGGCGGCGACAGTTGCTCCAGGCCCAGCATCGCGATGATGTCCTTCAGCTTCGCATACTGTGCCAGCGTCTGCCGGATCTCCTGCGCGAGCGCGTAGTGGCGCGCGCCGACGATGCCCGGCGTGGCCATCCGCGAACTCGACTGCAACGGGTCGATCGACGGATACAGGCCTTCGCTGGCACGCTGCCGCGACAGCACGATCGACGCCGACAGGTGCGAAAAGACGTGCACCGCGGCCGGGTCGGTGAAGTCGTCGGCCGGCACGTAGACCGCCTGGATCGACGTGATGGCGCCGCTGTCGGTGTTGGCGATGCGTTCCTCCAGCCCCGCCAGTTCGGTGGCCATCGTCGGCTGGTAGCCCAGGCGCGACGGCATCTGCCCCATCAGGCTCGAGACCTCCATGCCGGCCTGGATGAAGCGGAAGATGTTGTCCACCAGCAGCAGCACGTCGCGGTGCTCGTCGTCGCGAAAGTACTCGGCCATCGTCAACGCCGCGTCGCCGACCCGAAAGCGCGCGCCGGGCGGCTCGTTCATCTGCGCGAAGATCATCACCATCTTTTCCAGCACGCCCGCGTCCTTCATCGCCTCGTACAGTTCCGCCCCTTCGCGGCAGCGTTCGCCGATGCCGCAGAAGATGCTGACGCCGTCCTGGTGGTCGATCATGTTGTGGATCATCTCGGTCAGCAGCACCGTCTTGCCGACGCCCGCGCCGCCGAAGAGACCGGCCTTGCCACCGCGTTCCAGCGGTGTCAGCACGTCGATGACCTTGATGCCCGTCTCGAACACCTGCGACGTGGTCGAGCGGCGCGCCAGCGCCGGCGGAGCGCGGTGCACCGAGCGCCAGGTGATGTCCGCCATCGGCTCACCCCCATCAATGGCTCGGCCAAAGACATCGAACATGCGCGAGACGATGGCCTTGCCCACCGGCGCCTGAAGCGGCAGGCCCGTGTCGGTGACGACCATGCCGCGCGCCAGACCTTCGGTACTCGTCAAGGCCACGCCGCGTACGTGGCGCTGGTCGCGGTGGGTCAGCACTTCGACGACGACAGCGCCGTTCGCGCCCGCATGCAGCACCGAATGGATGGCTGGCAGAGGCCCGTCGAAGCGCAAGTCGACAACGCTGCCGCGGACCGCCACGACAACGCCGCGGTTGTCCAGCCCATCAATGGTTTTCATGTCGCCTTCGCTCCCGAGACCCATGGACAGGCCGGTCTCGTTGTATCAACGTATTGGGTACTGTAGCGATCCCGGAGTCTGTGCGTTGGCACACCGAGGGTCGGCGCCAAGCGCTCGACCCTCCAGCTGTGTTCGGCAGCAGGCAGGCTCCTCGCGATCGACGCGAAGAGTGCTCTCGAAAAGGCCGCTCGCCACTGCATCGACGACGCAGTGCTGCGGCAACTCGAAGCCGCCCAAGTCTTCGAGCGGCGCTGCGCGCACAAGGCATTCAGCGCTAGGGCTTCCACGGTCTGTCGTGTGCATCCATCGTGCAGCAACTGGCGCAAGCGCCTGCCATCGGTTGCCGGGCCGACTGCTGATCGCCCACCTGGATAACGGTGCCAGCGTCACCGCGGTGCGCGACGGCGCCTCGATCGACACCAGCATGGGCCTGAGGCCCAGCGGCGGCCTGGTCATGGGCACGCGCAGCGTTGATCTTGACCCCGGCGTGCTGGTCTAACCTCGCGCGCGAGAAGGGCTTCGACGCCGCGCGTCCGTCCGGCTTGAGCGGGATTGCCGCCTCGGCGGCGCCGTGCCCGGCTCAGACCTGGGTCTTGAAGTAGTTGAAAGAGTGGACGAAGGCATCGCGAACCTTGTCCATCCCCGCGACCATCTTGTCCCAGTTGTCTTCCCCGGCGGCCGAGATTTCGGCCAGCTTGGCACGGGCGAGTTTCGACTGATGACGTAGCTTCTTCATCTCGTTCTCGTACGTCTCCCGTGCATCGGCCTTGGCAACGCTTGCCTTGGTCGCCAGCGCATCCATGTTCGCGTTCAGGGCATCGAGCTGGCGCTTCATCTTCTCGGTGTATTCGGTTCGGGTGGTTGTCATAGCGGTCCTTGTTGAGTTGAACGAGCGGGTACCTGCTGGTGCGGGCAGCCCGCGTCCGCCGCGCAGAGCAACAACGGACACCGGGCGCCCATGGCGCGCCTCAGGTCTTGCCGAACTTCGTCTTGGCGGCGGCAACGCATTGGCTCTTGGCGTCTCCACCAGCGGCATCACACTTCTCGATGGCCACCTTGAATTCGGCGTCGCGCTTTTCAGCTGCGGCGTCCTTGCGGGCTTCGCCGATCTGCTTGCCCATCTTGGCGTCGGCGAGTGCGCTGGTATGCGCCGCCTCGGCTTCCTTCACGCAGACGTCCGCGACGTTTCCGGCCGAATCGTCACAGCGCTGCTTGGCCACGGCAAAGGTCGCGTCGGCTCGCGCCACTGCGAGCTTGTTGAGGTCGCCCGCCTTTCCGGAGTGACCGTACTCAAGCTCGGCCAGCGCAACATTGTGCTTGCCGAGGGCCTGCGCGGCGCAGATGTCCTTGGCGTTGCCTGCCAGCGCGTCGCACGCCGATTGGTCGACCTTGTAGGTTGCGGTGGTGCGCGTCTTGCCGAGCTCGTAGTCCGACTTGGTCGTGTTGGCTGCCGCGGCCAGCGGCAGGACCAGCAAGCCGGCAATCAGCGCCGACATCTTGAGTTTGTTGTGAAGTTTCATTTCATTCCTTTGGATCGTGGGGTCGGCAGGCTACGCGCCGCACCGCAGGGTGCGACCGGCCTGTGATCGGATTCACTTCAGCTTCATGTCGTTGGTCACCGAGGTCACGCCTTCGACGCCGCGCGCCACCTTGACAGCCTGGTTGATGTCCGCCTGCGAGCCGACGAAGCCGCTCAACTGCACCTTGCCCTTGAAGGTCTCGACGTTGATCTCGGCCGACTTCAGGTTCGGGTCGTTGAGCACCGCGGTCTTGACCTTGGTCGTGATGACGGCATCGTCGACGTACTCGCCGGTGCCCTCGGTGCGCGCAGTGGAGGCGCACGCCACGAGCGTGATGGCGCCGATGAAGAGCGTCGCGGAAGTTGCGATGTGGCGAGCGATAGAGGTAGTCATGATGGATGTCCTTCTGATTGCGGCGGCGGTTGGGGCCGACCCGATAGGTCGACCGGTCCGCCAGTCCGGCGTGCTGGACTCGTTGGAATCCTGCAAACGCAACGGAGCTTGACGCGTCCTGATCCACGCTGTCGGTGCGCTGGAGCACATTGGCCGTCCTCACGCAAGGTCACGCAACGTGCTGCAGCGCACAGACGACGCGCCCCCGCACGCCTTACCTTGCGCTTGGTCGTCGCGTTTCGCGACGCCGCTCACAAGGAGTTCGACATGAGAACCATCCATCGACGCGTGCTGACCCTGGTGGCCGCAAGCGCGGTCGTCGTTCTGGGCGCCTGCTCAGGCATGTCGACGCGCGAGAAGGACACCGCTGTCGGTGCCGGCGTCGGCGCCGTCGGCGGCGCCGTGCTCACCGGCGGCAGCGCCATCGGCACCGTCGGCGGCGCCGTGGTCGGCGGCGTCATCGGCAACGAGGTCGGGAAGAAATAGGCTCGACCAGCCTTCTGCTAGCAATGTCCGGGTCTGATCGGCTCGGCAGTGCCTTCACTCCATCGGGACGGAATTTCTGCCTCGACAACCTGCGGACTCGGCGGCGAAAGTCGCTCGACGATCAAAATGCTCTATACCCTCGCGGTCGTTCTCGTCGTGCTCTGGCTGCTGGGCATGGTCAGCTCCGTCACCATGGGCGGCTTCATACACGTCCTGCTCGTGATCGCCGTCGTGGTCATACTGCTGCAGATCATCAGCGGGCGCAGGATCGGCTGACGTCGACCCAACTCAAAGGGCGCCAGCGGGCCTTCGTGGCCGAGGCGCCCGGCGTGGCTCAACCCGGCGGCGCGGCGTCGCCCGGGTCGGTCAACGTCAGCAGGATGTCGGCATACCAGGCGCAGTTCAGCCCGAGCGACTCGTCGAGTACCAGGTCGCGGTTGCCGATATCCATGCGTGACGAGTGCACACCCAGCAGCTTCCAGGGCATGGCGGCAGTGTCGGCACTTGGCGTTGCGTCGCGCACAACCACCGGGGCTCCGCTGGTGCCGCGATGCGTACGCGCGTCAGTCAGGAAGTAGCCCTGGCCCTGGAAGCGGATGCCGTAGGGCGACGCGAAAACCGCGTGGCGCAGCACGGGCAAGTGGTGAAGGGCATCGTGGAATCCGAGCGGGAAGCCCACCACCCGCAGCGGCTCGCTTGTGTTGACGTCGGCGAAGTTGCCCACCAGGTGGGCCGGCGTGAAGGCCCTGTAGATCGCCGCGGCAGGGATCTGCGATCGATCCAGTTCAAGCACCGCCACGTCGATCTCGCCCCCGGCGTCGCGCCCTTGCCTCCATACCGCGTGGCCATCCGCATAGAGCAGCATCGAAAAGCCGGTGGAACGGGTCAGGTTGCTGCGGTCCATGTGCAGCTCGATCTCCAGCCGGTCCGGGTAGTGTTCAGTCGCCTCGTCGATCACCACGTGCCGGCTCGTCACGAGATAGAGCCGCTCGCCGCGCTGGAAGAAGAAGCCGCTGGCGTTGGTCAACCCGAGGCCGCCGGAAAAGGTCGACACCCGTGGCGCCGTCAGGAACAACGGATCGATGGTCGCCGCGAGCGCGGATGGCCGATGTTCGACGGTCGTCTGCGGCGCGTTGTTCGACGGGATCGTGTGGGCCTTTGTCTGACGTGGGTTCATGCTTCGAGGACCTCCTCAGACGTGACGCGATTCTTCATTCACGCCGGTATCGGGACGTTGATGTGTTGCGGCGGTCTGATCGTGAAGCTCCAAACCGCCGCCGCCACGATGCTTGACACGGTACATCGCCGCATCGGCACGATCGACGAGCGTCGCCGCATCCGCGCCGTCATCCGGGAACAGCGCGATGCCGATACTCGCCGTCATTCGCAGCTTTCGGGACTGAACCACGCAAGGCACCGCCAGGGCGGCGAGCATCTTTTCGGCGATGGCCTGAGCGTCGGACGCTTGCGCCACTTCGGCCAGCAGGACGAGAAACTCGTCGCCGCCATGGCGACCGACGGTGTCCGACGCTCGGACCACCGACTCCATCCGGCGTGCCAGCAGTTGCAGCACTTCGTCGCCGGCGCCATGGCCCATCTCGTCATTGATGTGCTTGAACCGGTCGACGTCGACGAACAGCACGGCCGCGCGCGTGCCGTGTCGCCGCGAGAGGGCGATCGCTTGCTCGAGCCGGTCGCGCATCAGCACACGGTTGGGCGTGCCGGTCAGCGCGTCGCGTTGGCTGGTGCGAGTCAACTCGTCCAGGTCGCCTGCGGCCGTATCGGCAACATGCTGCGATCGCAGTGCCGACAACACCAGCTGCTCGTTGACCTCCCGCAATTGGGCCCCGCGACTGCCTTCCAGTCCGGCGCGCGCGGCCGCCAGCTCGAGTTGCAGGCTTTCCAGTTCGGCGCGCAGCCCGACCACCTGGCGCTCGAGTGCAGTGCGCGTGAGTGGCGAAGTGCGCGCCGTTTGCCGAGCGGCGGGTATGTCGTTCATGGTCGGCCCTCTTTTTCCTAGCCTTCTGACTTCGATACTGTGGCGCTATTGCCGTTGCCGGCAAAATCCCGCCTGAGGCGCGGACGACCGCCGAGCAGGCCCTCATGATCGGCCATCATCTCATCGACCTGGATGCCGTCATCGTCGATGTGGAACAGGCACAACTCGTTCGAATGCATGCTGTTGCGCACCTTGACCACCGCCATCACGCGCCGCAGCCGACTTTCGACTTCGATGTAGCGCTGCACGATGATCGCATCGGTGAGGAAGGCCGTGCCGTAGGGGCTGAAGCTGAGCTCGTCGAAGCGGTCTTCCAGTTCCGACGTCATCAGCAGCGTCACGCCGGTGCTGGCCAGCGCCGTCACCAGGCGAAGCAGCGATTCACGGAAGTCCTCACGGAACGTCGGCGCCAATGCAAGTACGAAGCCTGACAGCGAATCGATCACCACGCGGCTGGCCTTCAGCCGCCGGATCTCGGTGATCAGCAGCATCGCAATCTCGTCCACCGACAGTGCCGGGGCCCAGGTTTCGATCACGCCGATGCGGTCGGCCGCCACCAGCTCGGCAATGCCGCGCGCCCCGTGGCGCGGTCGGGCGCTGCTCGAAGGCGGCGATGACTCCGGTCTCGCCGAGCCGCGCGCCTTCGGCCAGGAACGACGCGGCGAGGATGCTCTTGCCCGAACCGGACGGGCCGGCGACGAGCAGCGAATAGCCGATGCGGCAGACCGCCGCCCATCATCTCGTCCAACCGTGCGACGCCCACCCGCAGCCGCTCGCCTTGCGGCGCCGTCGATGCCGGCTGCCACCGGCACGCTGAGCTGCGGCGGTGCGAACACGTGCAGGCCAGCGTCAGTGATGCGAAAGCTGTGCAGCCCCGGCAACGTGGGCTGGCCGCGCATCTTCATGACTTCCATCTTGCGCACCACCGAGTTGCGCTCGACGCTCTGCTGCAGCCAGATCAGTCCATCGCAGACAGTGAACACCGGGTCCGGAACGGTCTCGCTGAAATACTCGCCGATCAGGAAGCTCGTGGCCTGCCAACTCGTCAGCAGCACGCCCAGGTCGTGGATGAACTGCTGCATGTCGATGGGTGGCTGGCCCCGGCCCTCTCGCTGCATCGCCATCGTGCTGAACGATTCGATGAACACCAGGCCCGGCGCGCGCTCCTCGACTTCGGCAACGATGCGATGGAGCACCTTGTCCAGATCGCCGGCTTTGAACTCATCGGCCAGGTTGATGAAGCGGATCGAGCGATTGAGCTTGTCGAGATCGAAGAAGTCGAACTGCTGCTGATAGCGCAGCATCTTCAACGGCGGCTCGCCGAGCGTTGTGAAGTAAAGCGCCGGTTGCTCGGGCGTCGCCCGCGCGAACATGATCTGGTGCGCCAGCGTCGTCTTGCCGCACCCGGGCGGGCCGGCAATGAGGTTGAACGAGAACTCTGGCAGCCCGCCGCACAGGACTTCGTCCAGGCCCGGAACGCCAGTGGGAAGGCGGTTGATCTTGGCTTTGATCGCGATCACGGTCTGGTCTCCTTCGTCCCTGGTTGGGCGGGTTGGGGGTGGGTTGCGGGCGCGAGCAACCGTTCGGTCAGGGGCGCGCCGAGCAGGTCGGCCAGCAATTCGCAGAAGGCCCGCATCAGAGCGCGACTGGCGACGACGGCGTCGGCGTGCGACAGACTCGAGAGCACGTGGCGAAGCGGCTCGAAACCTTTGGCATACGCCGTCGCGTCGTACACCTCGGCAAGCGCCGGTGCCTCTGCCCGCCCGCGGAGCAGGCTGCGCCGGTACAGCGCCGCAACGCCCGCGGAACCGAGCACGGGCGACAACTCGGCCTCGACGCGGCACCATGTGGCCGACGCCGCCCTGGAGACCTGCCCGGCGTGTTCGCCCTGGCTCGCCAAAGCGAGTAGCGCGGCCCGCATGGCTTCACTCGCCGACGGGGTGGTCGTCGCGCTGTTGGGCTGGACGATGGCAAGTCGCGCCATGCGTCCTTATTGCCTCGGCTCGCCGTCGCGGTTCACCGCGATGGTCGCGCCCGGCGCACTGCTCATCTGCACCCGGTGCGGGGTACCGAGGAATTCATAGCCTACGTCCCAGTAAGCAGGTGGGCCGCTCTGCGCGGTGGTCTCGCAGCGCTTGACGTCTTGTTCTGCCGCGGCGCTCCCGCCACGCCCGACGTTGGAGCCGATGACTGCGCCGGCGACCGCGCCACCGGCGGTGGCGAGTTGCTTGCCCGTGCCGCCGCCGACCTGATGGCCGAGAACGCCGCCGATCACCGCGCCGATGAGGGCGCCGCCGATGTTGGCGTCGCCGCGCTGCGGCTCACTCACCTGTTGCTTCTCGACCCAGCAGCGTTGTTGAGGCGGGCCCATCACCGCATGCGCCGAGGTGACCTCGGCCTGATAGATCTCCTCGTTCGGGCGGCGCCGGTAGTCGTAGGCCGGCTCGGCATAAGGCATGGGCGCCTGGTTGTCGTACTGCGTTCTGTAGGCGACAGGTCGTACCGAGGAGAGTCGATCGTCCATGCCCATCGCTGCAAGCGACGCGTAGCTGCCCGGGCGAAGCACCATGCAGCGCCCGCCGAAGCGCATGTGTTCGCAGACCTCCCAATTGCCGCGCTCCACCACGACCGATGAGGCACGGTCGTTGAACCCGGAATTGCCGAAATTGTCGACCTGCTCGGCGGTGGTGAAGGCACGCCCGCGAAAGCCTTCGCCTTCGTAGAAGGTGACCTGTGCGCCAGCCTGTGGCACGGGCGCCTCGTTGTCGTAGTGCGCGCTATCGGCGAGCACGCGCATGGAGGACACGCGTTCGTTCATGCCGATCGCTTCGAGCGACGCATACCTGCCGGGGCGCAGCACGATGCAACGCCCGCGGAAGCGGATGTCTTCGCACACCTCCCAGTTGCCGCGCTCGACCACGACCGATGAGGCGCGGTCGTTGAGCCCGGAATCGCCGAAATTGTCGACCTGCTCGGCGGTGGTGAACGCACGCCCGCGAAAGCCTTCGTTCTCGTAGAGGGTGACCTGTGGGCCAGCCTGTTGCACGGGCGCCTGGTTGTCGTAGCGCGTTTGATAGCCCACCGGCCGCACCGACGAGAGGCGATCGTTCATCCCCATCACTTCGAGCGACGCATAGCGGCCCGGGCGCAACACCGTGCACCGTCCGCCGAAGTTCTTGCTCTCGCAGACTTCCCAATCGCCACGCTCGACGACAGCAGACGACGCGCGGTCGTTGAATCCGACGTTTGCCAAGTTGTCGATCTGCCCCGCGGCGCTGAATGTGCGCCCGCGGAAGCCATCGTCCTGATAGAAGGTGACCTGCGCGCTGACATGCGCGAAGAACAGCAGCGCCGACAGGCCGACGGCGGATTTCACTGACCAGCTCATTTGCAACTCCGATGGGTGGGGGTCACTGACGTACGCGCAGGACAAACGGGGCGCGGCAGAGCAACCCAGGTCAGGCTGTCGCGGGGATCACGAAGTGCATTCATGCAACTCAGTGTGAGCGGCGTTGCGTCCCGCGTCTGTGTGCCAGCGCACGTTCGTCAAGACCGTTCGCGCACGTCGCCCACCACCCTCAGCTTGCATGGCGACACGTGCAAGGAAGGAATTGCTGCTGTGATCGCGATCGATCGGCTCGCGCGCTGAAGTGCTGGCCATGGCCGCCAAGCTTCGCCTGCTATGGCTGCCGCCTGGGATCGGCCGAGAGACGCGGCTTCCAGACGCCGGTTGATATGTTCAGTCAGACCGTTGCATCGTCGGGATGCGAAACCAGCGCCGCTACTCGGCCCTATGACTTTTTGGGACGGACCGAAACGGGGGTCAAAGGGCCCGGAGGGGCTCGAACTTTGACTCGAAGGCCGAGCAGATGCCAGCAGGACGCGAATTGCCTGCGGATTGTTCCCCGACTTGTTTTGACAGGGAGCCCCCTAGGTTGAAAGCGTCGAAATGACCGGGCTGGCCAAGCAATCGCGTTCTTGTCTGGTGTGGACGAAGAACACACTGATGCTTGAACCTGGTAACGGAGACTCATCATGACGACTCGAGATCCGTGCAACGCGTCGGTCAACGACTGCCTCAACGCAGCACGTTCGCCGTTTTCGCTGCTCGCAGATGCCTATGGCCGGGCGGACCTGCACGCTCGCCATCGCCAAACACGCAGGGGCCGTGTCGGCGAGGACCTCGATCGGCGGACGCCCACGGCCGGCTGGCCACGCATGCCCCAGTTCCGGCTTCCCTCGTTCGCCGCGGGCCATCACGCCGCGCTCGCGTCGATCCTGGTCCTGTTGGCGCTCGCCGGCGGCGTGCTCGCTGGACTGCCATTCTGAGTGCACGGGGCCGCGCTAGCTGGCAAATCGACAATGCATTCGCCTTCACACAAGCGATTCGTCGCTGCCGATAGTGCCAAAACGAGGGGCCGCCTGCCGACACGAAGCTTGGGTGAGCGAGCCGCAGAGTCAGTTGCCTATGAGGGTATCGGCCTGCTCGCGATTGTCCCGGGCTACTGCCTTATCAGCGGTTCGACCTTGATCGAATCGGCGACGATGCTTCTGTCGGTCAGTGTGGTGGCAATGCTCTGGTGTGGCGCGTTCAATACGGCGTTCGACTACATCGATAGCCACTTCGCGAGACAGGTGGCCAGCGATCGACCGCATCGCACCCGGCTGCTGCAGTCCGCACTGTGCGAGGCCGGCGAGATCGCGGTGACGTTCCCGGTAATCTATGCCTTGTCCGGAATGGGCTGGCAGCAGGCATTGGGTGCTGACATGGGCCTCGCGGCGGTGTACGTCGCCTATGGGTATGGCTTCCATCTCGCCTTCGACAAGCTGCGACCGGTAGGCCGGCGTGGCACCGTGCTTGCGCGCCGACACGGTGGGATGCGCAGGCCCTCGCCCCTCTTGAACTGGCCGCAACAGCCGGGGACGATGGTGTCCACCCTGGCTTCGTTGACTGGAACCAGGCGATAGACAGCCACCCTTGCGCAGGTCCATAGTCGGCCCGTGGCAGCCGCCGGTTGGCGGCTGACGTTGCCGGAGCGTGGCTTGGCAGAGACCGAATCCCCCTCGCCTGCCGCTGGCGGAGCCGACGCGCTGTTCGGCCTCGCCTACCAGGATTTGCGCCGGATGGCGCGCGCGCGCCTGCGCGCGAGCGGCCATCACACCGTTCTCGACACGACGGCGCTCGTCCACGAGTCCTACCTGCGGCTTTCGCGGGTAGGACAGCTCGAATTTCCGGATCGAGCGCGATTTCTCGTTTATGCAGGTCAGGTGATGCGCTCGGTCATCGTCGACCTGGTTCGCGAGCGAAGCAGCCAGCGACGCGGCGGCGAGGCCCTGCGCGTGACGATGACCGACAGCATTGCCGGCGCTGGCTACAGCGAGGCGGGAGAAACCGAGATCATGGCCGTGCACGAAGCGCTGGACGCGCTGGCAAGGGTGGACCTGCGCATGACCCGCGTCGTCGAGATGCGCTACTTCGGCGGCATGACGGACGCCGAAATCGGCGAGGCGCTCGGCGTCAATGAACGCACGGTTCGGCGCGACTGGGAAGAAGCACGCCTGTTCCTTGCCGCTGCGCTGAAATAGTTTGCTGCCACCGAGGCTGCGATGGCCGACCGATCCAACTTCGACCTCTCTGCCCAAGCGTGGTCGACGCTGCGCCGGTTGTTGCGCGAGGCGCTCGACCGGCCGCTGGCGGAGCGTTCGGCATGGGTCGCCAACCTGCCTGCCGACCTGTCCGACTTCGAGCCCCGATTGCGAGAGCTGCTGCAGCATGCCGAGGCGCCGGCCGAAGCGCAGTTGTTCCACACCATGCCCAAGGTCGAGACCGACGCTTTCGCCGCGCCCCCGGGCGAGGCCACGGGCCTGGAGCCGGCCCCCGGGCAGCGTGTCGGCCCCTATCTGCTGGTGCGCCCGATCGGCGAAGGCGGCATGGCCAGCGTGTGGCTGGCCGAGCGCACCGACATGTTGCGCGGTAGGCCGGTCGCGCTCAAGCTGCCGCACCTCTCGTGGCGACATGCCGGACTGGCCGAGCGAATGGCCCGCGAACGCGAAATTCTGGCAACGCTGGACCATCCGCATATCGCGCGCCTGTACGACGCGGGGATCGCCGAGGGCGGCCAGCCCTACCTGGCCCTCGAGTATGTCGAAGGCGAACGCCTGGACCAGCATGCGGCGCGGCTGGCGCTGGGCGTGCAGGCTCGCCTGCGCCTGTTCCTGCAGGTGCTCGACGCCGTGACCCATGCCCACGCCCATCTGGCGGTGCACCGCGACCTGAAGCCTTCAAACATCCTGGTCGGGCGGGACGGCCAAGCCAAGCTGCTGGATTTCGGCATCGCGAAAGTGCTCGGCGACGAGCCGGCGCTCGAGTCGGCAGTGACGCAGGAGGGAGGCCGGGTCCTGACGCCGGACTACGCTTCGCCCGAGCAGATCGCGGGGCAGCCGATCGGTACCGCATCGGACATCTACTCGCTCGGTGTCGTGCTCTTCGAGCTGCTCACCGGGAGCAAACCCTATCGACCCGCGCGCGACTCCCGCGCTGCGCTCGAAGAAGCCATCCTCGGCGCCGAGCCGCCCCGGCCAAGTGCGGTCGCCCCGGCTGCGGTGCGCAAGGCCCTGCGCGGCGATCTCGACACCATCGTGGCCAAGGCGCTGAAGAAGGATCCGGCCGCACGCTACGCCACCGCCGACGCCTTCGCCAGAGACATCCGCCATCACCTCGCCAACGAGCCCGTGGCGGCACGTCCCGACGGGCGCTGGTACCGGCTGCACAAGTTCCTGGTTCGCAACCGGCTCGGGGTCGCGACCACCGGCGCCGTGGCGCTGGCCGTCCTGGCTGGCGCCGGCGTCGCGGTCTGGCAGGCCCGCGTCGCGATCGCCGAACGCGACCGGGCGCAGGACGTGCTCGCCTTCGTCGAATCCATCTTGCGCGAGGCCGACCCCTATGAAGGCTCGCGCGGCCCGATGTCCGCGGCCGCGCTGCTGCAGAACGCCGAGCACCGCGTCAACCAAGAACTTCGCAACCGCCCCGCCCTGCGGGTGGAGATCCTCGACCTGATCGGCGGCGGCCTGAAGAACCTGCAGGAAACCGACGCCGCCGCACGCACGCTTGACGCCGCGATCGCCACCGCCCGCGCCGCGCTAGGCCCCGAGCACCCGCTCACCGTTCGGGCCCGCGTGACGCGGCTGGGCCTGCTGCGCTTTCAAGGCAAGCCCGAGGAGATCGAGGCCGAGTTGCGCGAGCTGCTGCCGCAGCTGCGCAACGCGGGAGGAAACGTCGAGGAACTCGTAGAGGCGCTACAGCAGCAGACACACAACGCCATCGACACCGGACACTACGAGCAGGCGCTCGCTTCGGCGACCGAGACCTTGGACATTGCGCGCGCGCAACTCGGCGAGCGTGACACGCACACGGCCGAAGCCGCCATCCTGCTGGTCCTCGCGCACGAGTTCATGCACCAGCCCGCGCAGGCCAGAACGGCGGCCGAAACAGCGCTTCGACTGGCGACGCAGGTCCACCCGGAGCAACCACGCCATCCCGATGTCATTGGGGCGCGGGTCGTGTTGGCGCGGGCGCTGGGTGAGCTGGGCGAGTTTCGGTCCAGCATCGACCAGCTCGAGCAGGCCGTGCGCGACGCCAAGGTGCAATTCGGCCCGAACGCGATCGAGGTCGCCTTTCACACACACAACCTGGTCAAGTACCTCGTCGAGGCGGGCGAACTGGTGCGGGCCGAGCAGGCGGCCGCGGCGGCGATCGTGGTGTTCGAGTTGCACGCCAGCCCCGACAGCTACTTTCTGCCCGCCGCCCGCGCCAGCCACGCGATGACCTTGCTCGCGGCGCGTCGGCCCGATGCCGCGCTGGCCGAAATCGAATCCGCGGCGGCGCAACTCCAGACCCTGCTCGGCGCCGAACACCCTGTCGCGCGAAGAGCGCGCGCCGACTTGGCGCTCGCCCAGGCCCTTGCGGGCCGCGCTGACCAGGCCGAGCGCCTGTTGATTGCCGCCGCGCCGGCTGCCGGCAAACCGGGCTGGCGCGAGCACGGCGTGCTGTCCATCGCAGCCCGCCTGAGCGGCCGGACCGCCGAGGCCTTGCAACAGGCGCGCGCGGCGACGGCGGCTATCGATGGACCGCTTGGGCCGCACGTCGAACTCATCCGCATGGCGCTGCTGCCGCTGCTCGGCCTGGCGCTCATCGACGCCGACGCGCTGCAGGAGGCCGATGCGGTACTCACCGAGGCGGCCGACCTGCTCGACCGATACCAGCTCAGCACCTCGCCGGAGCGGGCCGACGCGGCGCTCGGCCTCGGGCGGGTGCAACTCGGGCTCGGTCGGCCCGATCAGGCGCTGCCGCATCTTGCCCGTGCGGATGCGTTCTGGCTCCAATTCGACGCCGGCAATCGTTGGGCCGGCGAAGCTGCGTACTGGCTCGCGCGCGGCCAGCAGGCGGCAGGCGATGCCGACTCCGCGCGCCGCAGCTATGCCCGTGCGGCGAACGTCCTGGCGCGCTCGCCGCTGCCGGTAGACGCGTCGCTCGTGGCCAGCGCGCGTGCGGCACTTGCCATCGGCGCTTCACGCTGATCGCCGGCGTTCCTGCCCCGGGGATAGGGGGCGGCGCGCGCGCCATTGCCGGATCGCGCCGGGGCATCGCCCCGGTGATGCTGCTGACGATGACTCGCAGCCAAGCCGCGGTGAGCGGCGGTGAGCTGGGTCGCCGCCATCCTGCAAGTGCCCGGCTTCGTGCGCTTGCAAGCAGCCGGTAGCGGTGAGCGCCGTCGCTGCGCCATCGTGGCCGCTCAGCTCTACGGCAACCTGGTGGGATAGCCACTACCGCAGCGTCGCCGTGTCTTCATCATGGAGACGCTCCGGCGGCCGACTTCGGCGCGCCGGCCTCAACCCGTGGGCACCGCCCACAAGCGAGAAGTACGCCCCAAGCTCGGGCAATCCGTCCTCGAGTCCAAAGTCCCCGCTGGGCGCGTCCTGCACATAGCGGCCATGAAACTCGCCGCGCGCGATCCGATGTAGCGCATCGACGAGTCCGTCCACCTCGTCAAGCGTGTTGTAAAGCCCGAAGCTCACCCGCACCATGCCCGGCATGTCACGCCGGTCCCCGCGTGTCATGGCGTCGCGATATGTTTGCACTGCGGCTGACCCCAGACCCAGGAGATGAGTGAGATACGGCTGCGCGCAGAAGCACCCGTTGCGCACCCCGATACCGTGCCCGGCAGAAAGTACCGCCGCAACCAAGCCGTGTGGCATGCCGTCCAGATTGAACGGAATCACCCCCAAACGCTGTGCCGCGAACGCTGGTTCGGCTCCACCATAGAGACGCAACCCTTGCACCTGCGCCATGCGTCGCAACGCATGGGCCGTGAGCTCTGTCTCGTGCTGCGCGATCGCCTCCATCCCGATCTCTCCCAGCGTCTGGATCGCAACCGCCAGTGCGACCGCTCCGAGCACGTTGGGCGTGCCCGCCTCGTCGCGGTCGGGCGCGCCAGCCCAGGCCACCGAATCGGCGGCCACGAACTCGATCGTGCCGCCGCCGCGGTACTCGGGTTCGCCGCGCTCGAAGGTGTCGCGCCGGCCGATCAGTGCCCCGCAGCCGAAAGGCGCGTACATCTTGTGCGCCGACAACGCCACGTAGTCCAGGTGCGCGGGGTGGTCGAGCGCCCGAATGTCGATCGGCCGGTGAGGTGCCAGCTGGGCACAGTCGACCAGGATCTGCGCGCCGGCAGCGTGCGCCCTGGCGGCGAGCACGTGCACGTCGGGCATGAACCCGGTGACGTTGGACCCGCCGGTCACGGCCACCAACCTGACCCGGCCCGCATGCTTCTTTAAGAGATGCTCGAAGTGGCCCTCGTCGAGCCGACCCTGTGCGTCCGCGCCGATGTGCACAACGCGCGCGCGCGCGCGCCAAGGCAGGTCATTGCTGTGGTGCTCGAGCAGCGATACCAGCACCACGTCGTCGGCTGCGAGACACAGGCGATGCGACAACTTGTTGATCGCCTCGGTCGCGTTCTTGCCGAAGATCACCGTGTGCTCGTCTTGATTGGCGCCGACGAACCTGGCGACGATGTCGCGTGCGTCGTCATAGGCCTGCGTCGCGACACGGCTCTTGAAGCCGCTGCCCCTGTGCACCGACGAGTACCACTCCATGAAGCAGGTGACGGTGTCGAGCACCTCGCGCAGCACTGGGGTGCTCGCGGCGTTGTCGAGGTTGACATACTGGCGTTGCGAACCATCCTGTAACGGCACCTGCCGCTCGATCCCAACGATGCGCTTGCGAACTGCGGCCAAACCACGTCGGGCACCGGAGTTCATGGCTGCCGTGCCGCCGGGATCTGTTCGGTCACGGTGCAGGCGCCACTGCTGCAGATCTCGAAGGCCTCATCTCCGTCAATCCAGCCACGCCGCATCATCGCACCGTAGATTTCGCAGCCCAGGCAAAGGCCGAGCACAGCCTCAAGCCACATCAGCGTCATGCAGATCAGGCAGATCGTCAGTGGCAGCGTGCCGCGAATGTTGGCGTTGGTGATGGCCGTCATCGCCAGCGACATCACGAGGCCCAGGGTCCAGGCAAAGCGCTTGGGCTTGGCAGACACCCACTGGCGTGATTGGCCCCACGTCAACAACTTGGCCATTTGCCCGAAGGGGCTGAACTTCAGTCCCAAGGTGACGCGCAACAGGAACTCGACAAGGAACAGCGTCGTGACGAGCTTGATGGGCACGTATTCCTTGGCGAAGTACGCATACACGAATGCGATGGCGCCAGTGATCAGCGTCAAGCCGGCCGCGGCCCTGACCTCACGTTCGTCGAAGACGCCCGCTGTGACGAGATTGCCCCCGATCGCGAGGCCGTCGATGGTTTCGCCGAAGGTTCGTGTCGTCATCGCATCGCCCTCCTGAATGAATGCTGATCTCGTCGCGCGCTTTGTTGCGCCCTTGCCCTTGGCTAGAACGCATTGCCAGTGCGGATCCGGACACGGCATCGCTGCGGTCTGAGCCAGAGCTTCGTTTCGGCGTGCCGAGGCCGTAGGGATGGACGCGCTACTGGCGATGGGACAACATCGTCCAGCGATGAAACCCGAAGAGGTGATCCGGATTCAGCACGAAGTGACGGCGTGGCGGTCGACGCGCTGTACACCGCGACCTACCGCGAGTTGCGCCAGCTGGCGCACCCGCTTGCGCGGCGGCGGACACATTCTGGAACCGTGAATTGGCCTGCCCGGAGGGACTCGAACCCCCGACCCCCAGCTTAGAAGGCTGGTGCTCTATCCAGTTGAGCTACGGGCAGCGGGACTGCGCCGCGAGTTTACGCGGCCCTCGGCGGCCTGCGGCAGCGGCTTCAGGGAGCGGTGCGGTGCCGGAGCATCACGTAGCCGCCGTGGCGACCTGCCTCTTTCCAGCGTGCATCGCTTGCGAGCCCCAACGCGTCGAACTGCGACGCCGGCAACAGCAGGATGGCAGGCGCGTCCGTCGCGAGCCAGCGATCGATCTCGGCGCGATCCTTCACTTCGAGCGCCCGCCCCGCCGAGTAGAACTGGCCCGAGAAGGGACGCTGGAAAAGATACACGAGCGGGACGTCCGCGTCGCGCACCGTCGCGAGCAACTTGCGCTGCGAACGCGCGTCGCTGAAGCGATCGTTCTCGAAGGCGATCAATCCGGCCAGCACGACCGGCATGATCAATCCGAGCAGCCAGACCCGGCTCGCAGCGCCTTGCGGTTCGCGCTCCATGAAGAGCCGCGCGGTGATCAACGCGAACGCCGGTACGGCGGGCAATGCGTAGGCTTCGAGGATGTTGCGCGCAAGCGTGAACAGCAGCAGCGGCGCGAGCACCCAGCAGAGCAGATACGCCATCTGCGGATCGGGCGACGGCCGTTGCGCTTGCGCTGACGCGGGCTTCCTGCGCAGCAACGCGAGCGCGACGACCGACCACGGCAGCGCCGCGCCGACCGCATAGAGCCAGATCGCGCCGCGCGGCCGCTCGTGGCCACCACCGTACAAGTCGCCCGTCCAGCCCGGCTGCGTGAAACGCTGCCAGTGCTCGCCGATGATGAAATAGTGCAGGAAGCCGGGCGTCGCGCGCTCGGCCAACAGGTACCACGGCAGGGCGAGCAGCAGCGTCAACCCGATGCCGGGCAGCCACGGCAGGCCGCGCCACATGCGGCGCGGATCGCGCGTCCAGAGCAGCCACAGGAACAGCGCGATGCCCGTCATCACGACTGCCACCGGCCCCTTGGCGAGCAGGCCGATCGCGAGGCCGACGAAGAACCCCCAACGGTCTGCGCCGCCTGCGTTCTCCCGCGACATTGCGTTCCAGAACGCAACCATCGATAAGGTCATGCCGAACGTCATGAACACATCGGTCGCCACTGCGCCCGCGATCAGGAAGCCGAGTACCGACGACAGCAAGATGAGCGCCGCCGCCATCGACGTCGTGCTGCGCGGCGCCGGGGCGTGCGGCCAGCGCCAGAAGAGTGCAGCCGTCGCGAGCGCGGCGATCAGCGTCGCGACGCGTGCGCCGAATTCGTTGACACCGAACACTGCCATGCCCGCCGCACTTGCCCAGAACGACAGCGGCGGCTTGCCCCAGAACGGCACGCCGTAGTCCCACTGCGGCGTGATCCAGTTGCCCGTCTCGAGCATCTTGCGGCCGATCTCGCCGTAACGCGCCTCGGTCGTGTCGGTGAGCGGGTACATGCCGAGGCTCGCAAGCCGCGCGAGCACGACGACCGCGAGCACCCACAGCAACAGTCGGCCCGGCTTCATGCGCCGGGCATCGCACCGCCGTCGCTCGCCCGCACCGGCTCCCTTTCGCGCACCGCGGCAACTGACTGCACGGCGTCGGGCTCTTCATCGCGATGGCGGTAGACGCCGGCGAGGAGATACAGCGGCCGGCCCTTGACCTCGACGAACATGCGCGCAAGGTATTCGCCGATGATGCCGAGCGCGATCAACTGCACGCCGCCGAGAAAGAGCACCGTCACCATCAACGACGGATAGCCGGCGACCGGGTTGCCATAGAGCAACGCCTTGCCGAAGATGAGCAACGCGTAGGCGAACGCGAACAGCGCGGTGGCCAGGCCCACGTAGCTCGCGAGCTTGAGCGGCACGCTGGAAAACGATGTGATGCCCTCGATCGCGAGGTTCCACAAGCGCCAGTAGTTCCACTTCGTCACGCCGGCGAAGCGCGCATCGCGCTCGTAGTCGATCGTCGTCTGGCGGAACCCGACCCAAGCGAACAGGCCCTTCATGAATCGCGTGCGCTCGGGGCAGGCCCGCAGCGCCTCGACCGCACGCCGGCTCAGCAAGCGGAAGTCGCCGACATCGGCCGGGATCGGCTGATCGCCGATCGAGCCGATCAGCCGATAGAACCAGCTCGCACTCGCTTTCTTGAGCCAGCTTTCGCCCTCTCGGCTCGCGCGGCGCATCATCACCACGTCGGCACCCGAGCGCCATTCGCGCAGCATGTCGCCGATCAGTTCGGGCGGGTCCTGCAAGTCGGAGTCGATCACGACCACCGCGTCGCCTGTGGCGTGGTCGAGACCCGCCGCCATTGCGATCTCCTTGCCGAAGTTGCGGCTGAAGTCGAGCACGACGACACGCGCGTCGGCTGCGCCGAATGCGCGCAGCAGGCGCATCGAATCGTCCCGGCTGCCGTCGTTGATGTAGACGACCTCGCACGATATGGGCAGCGCATCGAGTGCGGCAATGAGCCGACGATGAAACGCCTCGATCACCGGCGCCTCGTTGTAGACCGGAACGATCACCGACAAATCGACGCCCTGCGACGGCGTCATCGAAGGTGTCGAGAGAGGCGGGAGAGGCGAAGCGCGCATCGAACCCAGCTTGTGACTTGAGGGTGGCAAACGCCGCGACCGGAGGGCCCGCAAGCCTGTGGGCCGGGCTTGCGATGTTGGTCGGGGTGGCGGGATTCGAACTCGCGACCTACTGGTCCCAAACCAGTTGCGCTACCAGGCTGCGCTACACCCCGAAGGAGGGCAATTGTACCGGTCGGCCCTTTCGCCTTGATCTCGACTGGAGACGCCACTCAAGACTCAACGCGCAAGCTGCGCCCAGGCCTTCTCAAGCCGCTTGACGCTGACTGGCTGCGGTGTGCGCAGCTCCTGCGCGAAGAGGCTCACGCGCAGTTCCTCCAGCAGCCAGCGAAATTCGTCGAGACGCGCGTCGCGCGCGCCCTTGCGATCCGCGAGCACGCGCCAGAAGCGTTGTTCGATCGGGCGCAGTTCGGCCAGACGCTGCGCGTCGCGCGCCGGGTCTGCGCGGAGCTTCTCCAGGCGCAGCGTGACGGCCTTCAGGTAGCGTGGCAGGTGCGCCATCTGCGGCCACGGCGTGGCGGCGACGAAGCGCTTCGGGCACAGCCGCGCGAGCTGCGCCTGCACATCGTCGGCCACCTCCTTGGGGGGCCGGGCGTCGCGCAGCTTGCGCAGTGCGATGGCGTACTCGGCGAGCACGGTCCCACTGGCGCGCGCAACCTCGTTGGCGATCAGCGTCAGCCGCGCGCGGCCGTCGTCGACGCGACGCTGGAAGCTCGCCGCGTCGGTCGGCAGCGGATCGCCGAGGAAGGCACGGTCGAGCGCGACTTCGATGATCTGCGCGCGGAGTTCTTCCGCCGTCCCGAGGTTCATGTACGCCGCAGCCATCGCCTGCATGTCGGGAATGTTCTTCTCGAGATAGCGCAGCGCGTCGCGGATCTGCAGCGTGACGAGGCGTCGCAAGCCCGCGCGGTGCTTCGCCGCCGCGACCTCGGGTTCATCGAAGACCTCGATCTCGACGTGCGTGGTGCAATCGATGAGCGCCGGAAAGCCGATCAGCTTGTGGCTGCCGCGCGCGACTTCCATCAGTTCGGGCAATTCGCCGAAGGACCAGTCGGTGTAGTGCGGCGCAGATTCGGTGGACGGTGGCGCCGGTCCGACGTTGCGCCGATTCGCTTCGTCTGTGGCTTGCCGCGATGAAGGCTTCGTCGGCTCGCCTTGCTTCGTGCCGGCGACCACCGTGAGTTTCAGATCGGCGAGTGCCTGAAAGGCCGAGCGCGCCAAGCCGCCAAGCTCGGCCTTGAGCGCGGCGAGGTTGCGTCCCATGCCAAGCTGCCGTCCGTCGGCATCGACGACGCGCAGATTCATGAACAGATGTGCCGGCAGCTGTTCGAGCTTGAAGTCGGCTCGCAGCACGTCGAGGCCGGTGCGCGTGCGAACGTCCTTGAGCACCGCATCGACGAGGCTGCCTTGCCCGAACTCCGCTTCGCGCGCAAAGGCTTCTGCGTACTCGGGCAGCGGCACGAGGCGCGAGCGCGGGCGCTGGTGCAGCGTTTTCACGACCGCAAGCACCTTGTCTTTCAAGAGGCCGGGCACAAGCCATTCGCAGCGCTGCTCGTCGATCTGGTTGAGGGCGTAGATCGGCACCGTCACCGTGACCCCGTCCTTCGCATCGCCCGGCTCGTGCAAGTAGGCGACTGCGCAGTCGATGCCACCCAGGCGCAACAACTTCGGGAACGCCGCGGTCGTGATGCCGGCCGCCTCGTGGCGCATGAGTTCCTCGCGGCTGAGCAGCAACAGGCGCGGCTGGCGCTTCACTTCACTTCGATACCAGCGCTCCAGGCCGTGGCCGCTGCAGACTTCGGCCGGGATCTGCTGGTCGTAGAACGCGTGGATGAGTTCATCGTCGACCAGGACGTCCTGGCGGCGCGACTTGTGTTCGAGCTCCTGCACCTCGCGTATCAGACGCCGGTTCGCGGCAAGAAACGGCAGCTTCGTCTCCCATTCCCCCGCGACGAGCGCCTCGCGGATGAAGATCTCGCGCGCCGCGGGCAGATCGATCAGCCCATAGTTCACGCGCCGGTTGCTGTAGACGACGATGCCGTACAGCGTCGCGCGCTCGAGCGCGACGACCTCGGCGGCCTTCTTTTCCCAGTGAGGGTCGAGCAACTGCGTCTTCAGCAGATGGCCGGCAATGCCCGGCAGCCATTGCGGCTCGATCGCCGCGATGCCGCGCGCATAGAGCCGTGTCGTCTCGACGAGTTCGCCGGCGACGATCCATTTGCCCGGCTTCTTCGACAGATGCACGCCGGGATGGCGCCAGAAGCGGATGCCGCGTGCGCCGAGATACCACTCCTCGTCTTCGCTCTTGAAGCCGATGTTGCCCAGCAGCCCGGCGAGCAGCGCGACATGCACCTGCTCGTAACTCGCGGGCGTCGCGTTCAGCCGCCAGCCGTGTTCGGCGACGACGGTGTGCAATTGCGAATGGATGTCGCGCCACTCGCGCACGCGGCGCGGGTTGACGAAGCTGTCGCGCAGGCGCTGTTCCTGCTGGCGGTTCGACAGTTTGTGAGCGGCGCCGGCGGCGCCGCCGCGCGGCTGGATGGGGCACCCCCTGCCCGACCCTCCCCCGCCGTGCGGGGGAGGGAGTAGGCGGCGCGGCGTGTCCCCGACCCTCCTCGATCCACTTCCAGAGTTTCAGCGTGCCGATGAACTCGGAGCGCTCGTCGTCGAACTTGCGATGCTTCTCGTCGGCGGCCTGTTGCGCTTCGAGCGGACGGTCGCGCACATCCTGGCCGGTGAGCGCGGCTGCGATCACGAGCACTTCAGTGAGTGACTCGCGGTTGCGCGCCTCGAGAATCATGCGGCCGATGCGCGGGTCGAGCGGCAGGCGACTCAGCGCCTTGCCAATCTCGGTCAGGTCGTTCTGGTCGTCGACCGCGTTGAGCTCGCCGAGCAGCGCATAACCGTCGGCGATCGCGCGCCGCGGCGGCGGCTCTAGGAACGGGAAGCTCTCGACCTGTCCGAGGCCGAGCGCCTTCATGCGCAGGATCACGCCGGCAAGGGACGAGCGCAGGATCTCGGGGTCGGTGAAACGCGGCCGACCGGCGAAGTCCTGCTCGTCATAGAGGCGGATGCAGATACCGTTGGCGACACGCCCGCAGCGCCCCGCGCGCTGGTTCGCCGCCGCCTGGCTGATCGGCTCGATCTGCAATTGCTCGACCTTGTTGCGGTAGCTGTAGCGCTTGACGCGCGCCTCGCCGCTGTCGATCACGTAGCGGATGCCCGGCACAGTGAGCGAGGTTTCGGCGACGTTCGTCGCGAGCACGATCCTGCGCCCGTTGCCGGTCTCGAAGACACGGTCCTGCTCCGCCTGCGAAAGGCGCGCAAAGAGCGGCAGTATTTCGACCGGACCGGCGCGCGACTGCGCGCTCGCGACGTGCTTGCGCAAATGATCGGCAGCATCGCGAATCTCGCGCTCGCCGGGCAGGAAGACGAGGATGTCGCCCGACCCCTGGAGCCACAGCTCATCGACCGCGTCGGCGATCGCGTCGTTCAGATCGCGATCACGCCGCGCACCGGACCGAGCCGTCGTCGCGGCACCTCCTTTGGCGGCCGGCGACGGACTCGCCTTCGGCGCGTCGGGCGAGCCGAACGGTCGCCACCGCTGCTCGACCGGGAACATGCGGCCCGAGACCTGGATCACCGGCGCCGGGCCGGTGCGCCCCTCGAAATGCTTCGCGAATCGATCGGCATCGATCGTCGCCGAGGTCACGATCACCTTCAGGTCAGGCCGTCGCGGCAGCACCTCGCGCAAATAGCCGAGCAGAAAGTCGATATTCAGGCTGCGCTCGTGCGCCTCGTCGATGATCAGAGTGTCGTAGGCCTTGAGCAGCGGATCGCTCTGCGTCTCGGCGAGCAGGATGCCGTCCGTCATCAACTTGACGCTCGCACCCGGCGTCAGCCGGTCCTGGAAGCGCACCTTGTAGCCAACGACATCGCCGAGCGGCGTGTTCAGTTCCTGCGCAATCCGCTTGGCGACGCTGGACGCCGCGATGCGCCTCGGCTGTGTGTGACCGATCAGCTTGCCCGTATTCGCCTTGCCGCGGCCGAGCGCGAGCGCGAGCTTGGGCAGTTGCGTCGTCTTGCCTGAACCCGTCTCGCCGCAGACGATGACGACCTGATGCGTCGCGAGCGCGGCGGCAATCTCCTCGCGCCGCGCCGAGACCGGGAGTGCTTCGGGGAAGGTGATCGGCCCCGGCACCCGAGCGGCGATGGCGGTTGTGGACGCGGCGGGTCGGGACATGCTGTGCGGATTATCCTCACCGCATTGCACGCCTCGTGCTTCAACCAGGCCCCTGAATGACCCCTTCGCCCGTCGAGACCCTCTGGCGCGACGCGGGGCTCGCACCAAAGGCGCTTGAGCGCCTGACGCTGTCCGGCGGCGAGCCGGTCCTGCCGTCGTCGTTCGCGGTCGGCCGCGCAGCGCAGGCGTCGATCGCAGTGGCGGCGATTGCGGCGACCGAGATCGGCCTGCTGCGAGGCGCCGCACCGCAGAGTGTTGCAGTGGGCATGCGCGATGCCGCTCTTGAATGCACCGCGCGCTACACGCTGGACGGCATCGCGCCGGACCCGTGGGACAAGCTCGCAGGCCTCTACCGCTGCGGGAACGGCTGGGTCCGTCTGCACACCAACTTCGTGCACCATCGTGACGGGCTGCTGAGCCTGCTCGATCTTCCGCAGGGGGCGACAACGGAACGCGCGGCGGTCGCCGGCGCCCTCGCCCATCGGGACGCGATCGAGTTCGAAACGGTCGCAACCGATCGCGGCCTCGTTGTCGCCGCGCTGCGCAGCTTTGCGCAATGGGATGCGCACCCGCATGCGGCAGTCGTTGCGGCCGAACCGTTGGTGGCAATCGAGCGCATCGGCGACGCGCCACCGCTGGATTGGCCGGTGCTCGCGCGATCGGACGCACCGCTGACCGGTCTGCGCGTGCTCGACCTCACGCGCATCCTCGCCGGCCCGTTCGGCACCCGCCTGCTTGCGACCTATGGCGCCGACGTGCTGCTCGTCAATGCGCCGCACCTGCCCAACATCGAAGCGATTGCCGACCTGAGCCGCGGCAAGCTTACGGCCCTTGCCGACCTGCGCGAGCCCGCCGGGGGTGCGGCGCTGCGCGCCGTGTTGCGCGACGCGCATGTGTTCGTGCAAGGGTACCGCCCGGGTGCGCTTGCCCACCACGGATTCGACATCGAAGCAATTGCACGCACGCGGCCGGGCATCGTCGTTGGCTCGCTTTCGGCATACGGCGAGACAGGCCCCTGGGGTGGCAAACGCGGCTTCGACTCGCTCGTACAAACCGCCACTGGCTTCAATCTTGCCGAAGCGGAAGCGGCCGGCAGCGACAAGCCGCGCGCCCTGCCGCTGCAGATCCTCGACATGGCGAGCGGCGCACTGCTCGCGTTCGGCGTGCAAGCGGCACTCTGGCGTCAACAGACCGAAGGCGGGAGCTGGCAGGCGCGCGTGTCCCTTGCGCGCACGGGCCGATGGCTGCGCGATCTCGGCCGCGTGGCCAATGGTTTCGCCGCACCGGCCGACGACGGGGCCGACCTGAAGGAATTCTCGGCTTCCGGTTGGGGCCGCCTAGGTTCAATGCGCCACGCAGCGCGTGTTCTCGCCGGCGTTGAGGGGCGGCCTGCGGCCCTCGATGCAGCCGGGCAGCCATCCGCTGGCCTGGCCGACGCCCGCCTGAGCATCGCTGCGGTGGCCGCATGCAAGAATCGCGGCAACGATCCAACCCTGTCGAATCCACCGTGAGCCTGGTCTTCCCGCACACTTTTGTTCCCTGGTTTCGCTCCGTCGCGCCCTACATCCATGCGTATCGCGGCAAGACCTTCGTGGTGGCGATCACCGGCGAGCTGATCGCGGCGGGCAAGCTGAGCCCGTTCGCGCAGGACATGTCGATCCTGCACGCGATGGGCATCAAGCTCGTCCTCGTGCATGGTTTCCGCCCGCAGGTGAACGAGCAGTTGCGCGCGAAGGGGCAGGAATCGCAATTCAGCCACGGCCGGCGCATCACCGACGCGGTGGCGCTGGATTGCGCTCAGGAAGCCGCGGGGCAACTGCGCTTCGAGATCGAGGCCGCGTTTTCGCAGGGGCTGCCGAACACACCGATGGCCAACGCCACCGTGCGCGTCATTTCGGGCAACTTCCTCACTGCGCGGCCGGTCGGCATCGTGGATGGCGTCGACTTCCAGCAAAGCGGCCTCGTGCGCAAGGTCGACGCGGCGGCGATCCGGCGGGTGATCGATACGGGCACGGTGCTGCTGCTGTCGCCGTTCGGCTTTTCACCGACCGGCGAGGCATTCAATCTGTCAATGGAAGAGGTTGCGACGAGCACCGCGATCGCGCTCAAGGCCGACAAGCTCTTGTTCCTGACCGAGGTCGCCGGCATCCACGAGGACCGCAGCGACCCGGACAGCCCGATTGACACCGAGCTCGCGCTGGCGGACGCCGAACGCATGCTCGCTGCGCTGCCCCTGCCGAGCGACCCGACAGACGCGGCGTTCTATCTACAGCATTGCGTGAAGGCGTGCCGGGGCGGTGTCGAGCGCTCGCACATCCTGCCGTTCGCGATCGATGGCGCTTTGCTGCAGGAGGTCTACACGCACGACGGCATCGGCACGATGGTGGTCGACGAGAAGTTGGAAAGCCTGCGCGAAGCGACGGCCGACGACATCGGCGGCATCCTGCAGCTGATTGAACCCTTCGAGCAGGACGGCACGCTCGTCAAGCGCGACCGCACCGAAATCGAACGCGACATCAGCCGCTACATCGTGATCGAGCACGATGGTGTGATCTTCGGCTGCGCTGCGCTCTACCCCTATCCAGAGGAAGGGACGGCCGAGATGGCAGCGTTGACCGTCGAGCCCGGCGTGCAGGGACAAGGCGACGGCGAGCGCATGCTGAAGCGCATCGAGCAACGCGCTCGTGCGGCAGGTCTCACGAGTATCTTCGTGCTGACGACACGCACGATGCACTGGTTCTTGAAACGCGGCTTTCAACAGGTCGACGCCGACTGGCTGCCCGAGGAGCGCAAGCGAAAGTACAGCCGGGACCGCCGCTCGCAGGTGCTGTTGAAGAAACTCTGAGCGCCTGTCCGTCGGGCCCGTCCGGTCAATCCAGACCCTTCATATTCGTACAAGGAAGTTATGCCATGCCGAGAACAGTCCAATGCACTTATCTCAAGAAGGAGGCCGAGGGCCTCGACTTCGCGCCTTACCCCGGCGAGTTGGGAAAGAGAATCTATGCCAGCGTGAGCAAGGAGGCCTGGCAGCTGTGGCTGAAACACCAGACGATGCTGGTGAATGAAAACCGGCTCAATCTGGCTGACCAGCGGGCGCGGCAGTATCTCGCCAGGCAGATGGAGTTGTACCTCTTCGGCGAGGGCGGTGACCAGCCGGTAGGTTATGTGCCGCCGGCAAACTGAAACCCCTGGGCGGCATTTCTGATATTCTGGAGGCCTCATCTCCCACCAGCCGAGGTCGAATATCGTGGCAAATCTGAAGGAATTGTTGGCTCAAAAGGCCCAGATCGAGAAACAGATCGACGAAGCAGCCCGCAACGAGCGCGCCGAAGCGGTCGCCAAGGTGAAGGCGCTGATGGCCGAATACGGGCTGAGCGTCGCCGATCTCGGCAGCCGCGGTACGGCCAAAACCGCGCGCAGCGCGGGCGGCAAGGTCCCGGCCAAATACCGCAATACAGCCACCGGAGAAACCTGGAGCGGGCGCGGATTGCGCCCGAACTGGCTGAAGGCGGCACTTGCAGGCGGCCGGAAGCTAGAGGACTTCGCCGTCTGATCGACAACCCGAGAGCAAGCGAGCCAAGCCGCCCTTCTCGGGCGGCTTTTTCGTTCCCCGGCGCTAGACTGAACCCGTGATTCCACCCGCCTTCCTGCACGACCTGCTTGCGCGCACCGACATCGTCGAGATCGTCGGGCGCACCGTGCAACTCAAGAAGGCCGGCGCGACGCACAAGGGCCTGTGCCCCTTCCACGGCGAGAAGACGCCGAGCTTCACCGTCAGCGCGTCGCGCCAGACCTATCACTGCTTCGGCTGCGGCGTGCACGGCAACGCGATCGGGTTTCTGATCGAGCAATCTGGCCTGAGCTTCATCGACGCGGTGAAGGATCTTGCACAGCAGGTCGGCATGCAGGTCCCCGAGGACGACGCCTCGCCGCAGGAGCGCCAGCGCGCTGCGGAGATGAAAGACAAGCAGGCGACCCTCTCCGGCGTGCTCGCCAAGGCGAGCGAGCACTACCGCAAGCAGTTGAAGGCGAGTCCGCGCGCCGTCGACTACCTCAAGGGACGCGGGCTGAGCGGCGAGATCGCAGCGCACTTCGCCCTCGGCTACGCGCCTGACGGCTGGCGCGGCCTGGCCAGCGTGTTCGCGCGCTATGACGATCCGTTGCTCGAAGAATGCGGTTTGGTGATCTCGCACCCCGCGGAGGAAGAAGGCGGCGAGGCGAAGCGATACGACCGCTTCCGGGACCGCATCATGTTCCCGATCCGCTCGGTGCAGGGCGATGTGATCGGCTTCGGCGGGCGGGTCCTCGATCAGGGCGAGCCGAAGTACCTCAACTCGCCCGAAACGCCCGTCTTCGTCAAGGGTCGCGAACTCTACGGCCTGCACGAGGCGCGTGCCGCGCTGCGCAAGCACGGATTTGCGCTCGTCGTCGAGGGTTACATGGATGTCGTCGCACTCGCCCAACTCGGCTTCCCGAATGCGGTGGCGACGCTCGGCACCGCCTGCACCGCGGAGCACGTGCAGAAACTGCTGCGCTTCACCGACTCGATCGTGTTCAGCTTCGACGGCGACACCGCCGGACGTCGCGCCGCAGGGCGCGCGCTCGAGGCGAGCCTGCCGCACGCAAGCGACACGCGCAGCATCAAGTTCCTGTTCCTGCCGCCGGAGCACGATCCGGACTCGTTCGTTCGCGAGCACGGCGCCGAGGCGTTCGAGGAGCGCATCTCGCGCGCGGTGCCGCTGTCGCAGCAATTGATCGCGATCGCCGGCGAGGATTGCGACCTGTCCACGGTCGAGGGTCGCGCCCATCTGCTCGCCAACGCCAAGCCCCTGTGGTCGACGTTGCCGGAGGGTGCGCTCAAGCGCCAGCTGCTCGTCGAACTTGCAGCCATCGGGCGCGATGACCTCGAGCAGCTCAAACAGCAGTGGGGGCAGCCGCCTTCCGCCTTCGCGACGCGTGCAGTCGCAACACCCCGCCCGCAGCGACGCGCTCATCGGGTCAGCCAGGGCACGGCCAATCTGCTCGATCGCGCGATCTGGCTGTTGCTGCATCGAAGCGAGCTGTGGGCCACGCTCGATGGCGACGCGCACGACCTGCTGGCAGCGCAGCCGGCGCCGTACGAGACCTTGTTCGGCGCCATCGAGCGCAGCATCCACGACCACGGCGAACTCGCGCCCGGCGGGCTCCTTGCCGAGCTGCGCGAGACCGCTACGGCGGACCCTGCCGGCGCCGCCGCGTTGTCGCGCATTGCCGCATTCCACGATCCGCAACCGGACGGCGACATCGCACAGGAGCTCTCGCTCGTTCTCGCCAAGCTGCGCTTGCAGGCAGTCGACGAGGAGTTGAAGCTGCTGTTCGAATCCGGCGTCGATTCGCCCGACGCGCAGCGACGCAGCCGTGAATTGATGCATGCACGCAAGCTGCTGAAGACGTAGAGGCCGATCGAGGCCAACTCATTCGCGCTAGGGTCAGTCGGTGCCATTGCCAATCCGACAGCGCGGTGGCGAAGTACCGCTTGCTGGCCGGTGAAGGCGGCGACCTCGAGCATGCGGTCGCGTGGCGACAGCCGACTGCGCGCTGCGCGAGGACGTGCCAGCGGTTGCGCTCGGCTTCGGGGCTGTTGCGGCGCGCGTCGGGCGGGGCTTCATCTTCGGTCACCGAGCGGGCTCCTCGTGGCACCTGGCGCTGAAAAATCGAGGTGTTGCGTGCAGCCCAGCAGCTTCACGACGTGCGGCGGCCGTGCTTCAACTATCGTCAAAGACGCATTGGCCAGACCGATGGGCTCGCCTTCGGAGTTGGCTAACCGTGCGTGGCGCGCCACCATCGCCTGGATCACAAGGCCATGGGTCACTACTGCAAGCGTGCCCTCGACCTCAGCGCGCAATCGCAGGAGTTGGTCGAACGCCAGCGCCACGCGTTGCCAGAATTCGGCGGCCGATTCGCCGCCGGGCGGCGCCCTGCGCATCGCGAGCCGATCCGTCGGGAGGCGATCGTAGTGCTGTCCCCGCAGGTCGCCGAAATTGCGCTCGCACAGCAGCGGTTGCGAGAACACCGGCAGGCCGGTTGCGGCCCCGATGGCCAGCGCGGTCTGCCAGGCCCGTGGCAGGTTGCTGCTGACGAGCGCGGCCGGAGCAAGCGGTGCGATGCGGCGGGCGAGGACCTCGGCCTGGTGCCGGCCAAGCGCGTTCAGCGGTGTGTCGTCGGGTTGAATCACGCGCGCCACATTGAGCGCGGTCTCGCCATGGCGCATGAGCAGGAGGGTCATGCCCCGATTGTGGCTCGCACGCATAGGCTCCCACCCAGTGATCGCTGCCGACCTATGAGACCGTCGCAGGTGCCGCGCCGCGCGTCGACGGCCGTCGTGTCCACTGCGCGCCAGTGCTTCGCTCGCACAGCGCCAACATACAGCTGGGCGATGAGGTCCGATTCAAGTGCCAGAGCCCGGAGCGCACCTGCGCATTCAAGTGCCGCGGTGCTTAGGACGCGCGGGCGTCCATGGTCGCAGCGACTCGCACCGCCTATGGCGCTGAAGTGGTCGCCTACGATCGCCGCACCGACGATCGCGATCGACCGCCGCTTCGCGCAAGAGCGTGGCGCGACGCTGGCGCTGTCTTAAGACCGGACGTCAGCCGGCCAAGGCGCGGCAACGCGCGAGCTGCAGCGGGCCGTGGGCGATACGAACGCCCTGTTCCTATGCCCTTGCGGCGCGAGCTCATCAGCGTTGCGGCTGCTCGCGGTGCGCGCAATGTCGCCGCGCGGCCGCCTCCACGGCGTCAAGCCCAAGGTCGACAAAAACATCGAGCATTTGCTCAGGCGCGCCGAGTTTGTTCACCTCGAGACGCTGTAGACGATTGCCGATGGAACGCAGACCCGCACGTCAGCAAGCTGACCTTCGAGATCACTAGCGTGACGTGGCCGACATTGTCACCGCGACCTATGACTCACTCGTTGAGGCAATGCGCTTCTCCACCGAGTCATGAAGATCGTCGTCGAGCTGACTGGCGTTCGCCGGAGCGCGTCGCGGCGGCATAGCCCTTGCCGAGCGCCGCGTCGGAATCATCGTCAGCGATGGCGACTTCGACATCGCGCGCTACGCGAGTCTGCTACGCAGCGTTTGATGGCAACGCGCCGGGCCAGTCAGAAGAAAGCGAACGCGCCGCTACACCCGATCGTCGGTGAGCGGTATGAGTAGGCCAGATTCGACGAGAGCGCGTCCTGGCTTGCATTCTGGATCGTGGTGCTGATGTTGCAGCCGAGCGTGATGCTGCGCGTCGGCACATAGCTGAAGGCCAGGGTGAGCGTGGTTGTCCAGGCATTCCCGCTGTCGGCGTTCGAGTTCACGAGATCGCCGTAGTTGAACAAGACGCTGCCGTTGACACTGATCGTGCGTGTCGCCTTGTAGGTCGCGGCGAAGCCGATCGCGGTATTGAGGCGATTGTTGTCGCTGATGAGGGGCATGCCGCCGGCCGCTGTGCCGCCGCTCGAAACGGTTCCCGTGCCCGACCCTTCGCCCGATCCAGCGCTGGAACCCGGACCCGCGCTCACGCCCGTCCCCGCGCCGCCGCCCGATTCGGTGGCGCTGCCGCCCGAGGGTTCGCCGCTGCCCGTGGTCGAAGCCACCAGCGGCGAGGCAAGCAGGCTCGGCCCTGAACCTGTGTTTTGCGTCAGCGAACTCGACAGCGCGAGGCGGCTACTGGGCGTGTAGGTCCAGGTGATGCCGCCCGTGAGTCCGTTGAAGTCGAGCTGAGAGGCCTGCGTGTGATGGGTCCGCGTGTAGCTGATCCTGCCTCGCAATGTGTTCTGGGCGCCGGGCCGCCATGAGAAGAGCAGATCGAGGTACTGGCCGTCGAAGTCGTCGGCGATGAAGCTACCTGGTGTCGCTCCGGTGGCGTACTTTGGCGTGCGGCCGTTCGAATAGCGCACGCCGAGACCAGCGCTGAATGCTGGGGTCAAACGGTGCGTCAGGTCAAGGGTCGCGACTTCCGAAGAGTTCTCCTGCGCATTGAATGCTTGCGCCGAATAGGCCAGGCTCTGCCAGCCGACGCCGCCGACCAGATTGGTGCGTGGCGTGAGGCGGTAACGCAGCGCGAGTCCGGCTTCCTGGTTGGTCTGCAAATTGCGCTCGGTCGTGGCGGCGACACCCGGGGTGCCGTAGTCGCCCAGACTCTGACTGGCGGAGTAACGGACCGTCGCACCGAGCCGCTCGCTCGTCGAATTCGCGCCCAGATTCACGCCGTAGCTGGGGTTGTTGAGTGCCTTGTTGTCCTGATAAACATTGGCTTGGACGTTGCCGTTGGCGAACAGGCTGAAGCTGTCGAGGTCTTTGGTGATACCGAAATTCGCGCCGGTGCTCGAGATGAAATCACTCGTGCGCGTGCCGCCATTGGCAGCCTGGAAGACATTTGGCTGGTAGCTGAAAGCTTGGAACACGCTGAGCGACCACGGGCTAACCTGCTGCGAACAGGCGGCGCCCGCAGTTGCGAGCGCGGTGCCCGCAATCAAGAGTCGGGCCGACCATTCGAAGGGTTTCATGCAAAGGTCTCCAGACACAGTCACCGGGCACCGCATCAATCGCACCGCCGACCCGACCCGCTGGCCGACTCCCGGATCAGCGGACCGATGTTAGGCATGCCCGGGGGTACCCTCGTTGAGGCCAGCAGACTTGGAGGCGTGGATTGTGAAGCACGGCTCAACAGCTTGGCATTGTCCGCGACAGGCGCCAACCAGACGCAGCCGATGCCTGTTCAAGCCGCGGCCCGAAGCGAAGAAGTTCACGCCTTACAGCTGGACGCAAAGCGAAGCCAGCCTCGCTGGCGGCCCGTCGCGGGCAATCGCTGCCTGAAGTTGACCCCTTTCGCGGACACCTCATGCTTATGGAAGAAGGAGTCCGACATGCCGATCCCGAAGCCCCGTATCCGGCGGAGTTCCGCCGACAGATGGTCGAACTGGTGCAGGCCGGGCGCTCGCCGACGCAGCTTGCGCGTGAGTTCGACTGCAGCGCCCAGAGCATCTCGACTTGGGTCGCGCAAGCGGCCGCCGACAGTGGCAAGCCCGTTCGCGGCAAGGTCGTGTTGGCCAGCGCTGAGCGCGATGAGTTGGCGCGACTGCGTCGCGAGAACCGGCAACTCAAGCAGGAGCGCGACATCCTGGCAAAGGCTACGGCCTGGTTCGCCGGCAAAGGCGAGAAGGCGTCCATCGGGTCTAAGAACTCGTGAACGCGAACCAGGCCAAAGTTGCTGTGCGGCGGATGTGCCGCGTGCTTCAAGTCTCGCCCAGCGGCTACTACGCGTGGCTCGACCGAGCGCCGTCCAAGCGCTCGATCGACGACGCCGTTCTGGTCCGCAATTCATGCCGAGTCGGACGTGACCTACGGTATGCCTCGGGTGCGTGCCGAGCTGATCGATCAAGGTGTGAAGGTCAACGGCAAGCGCGTGGCGCGGCTGATGCGTGCCAACGCCATCCGCCGCGTCAGCCGGCGCCGCGGCTTCGTGGTGACGCCCCTGCGTGACCAGCGACAGCGCCCGGCGCCCGATCTGGTCAAGCGCGAGTTCAAAGCCGATGGAGCGAACCAGCTGTGGGTGGCCGACATGACCTACGTGCCCACCTGGGCGGCCTTCATCTATCTGGCCATCGTGCTAGACGTGAGGAGTCGGCGCGTCGTGGGCTGAGCCATCGGCGAGCAGATGACGGCCGAGCTGGTGCGCTTGTCCGGGTATAATACTGTCGTTCACGCAAGCGCGGCAAGAGTGACAGCAGCACCTCCGGGCCCCGGCCACCCTCTGACCCAGGGTCACCTCACAAGGCCACCCCATTCCCGCAAGGGCTGCCCCCTCCATGAGGGAATGATCACCCGATCTTGCCCCCGGCGCGGATGAGCCCGAGTCGCATTGGATTGGTCGGCCCTCACACTGCCGATTGAACACGCTGCCGTTTCGTCTGCCTCGCGCTCGAAAACGACGATCGAACACCTATGGCCTGAGCAAGCCCCGCTTCACGGGACCTGCGGCGGCATCACCCTCCGAAGGATTTGCATGACTGCGAAGAAGACCGCCGAAGCCGAACTGAAGAAGCCTGCCAAACCCGCGGCACGGTCGGTCGCGCCCGCGAAGACAGCGGCAGCCGCTGGCAAGCCGGCGACCAAACCGGCGGCAAAGGCAGCGACGAAGGTGTCGACGAAACCCCCTGCGAGGGTCGCGGCCAAGCCGGTTCCAGCGGGCAAGGGCAAGTTGACTCTCGTGAAGGGGCGCGGCGCTCCGGAAGACGACGACGCCGACATCGAAGCCGATCTCGCTGGCGAGCCGGAGACGGCCGAGGACGTCGAAGCCAAGGCCAAGGCCAAGCCGCTACGGATGAAGGTCTCGCGCGCCAAGGAGCGCGCGCTGATGCGCGAGTTTGGCCTCGACGAAACTGCACTTACCGAGGAAGAGGTCGCCAAGCGCCGCCACGAGCTGAAGACGCTCATCAAGATGGGCAAGACGCGGGGCTTCCTGACGCACCAGGAAATCAACGACCACTTGCCCGAGAAGCTCGTCGACAACGAAATTCTCGAAGCGATCGTGTCGATGCTGAACGACATGGGCATCGCTGTCTACGAACAAGCGCCCGACGCCGCAACGCTGCTGATCGCCGGCGGCGGCACCGCAACCGCGACCGAAGAAGAGGCCGAGGAAGCGGCCGAAGCTGCACTCTCGACCGTCGACTCCGAATTCGGTCGCACGACCGACCCCGTACGCATGTACATGCGCGAGATGGGCACCGTCGAGTTGCTGACGCGCGAGGGCGAAATCGAGATCGCCAAGCGCATCGAAGGCGGGCTGCAGGCAATGATGCTTGCGATCTCGGCGTCGCCGACGACGATCGCCGAGTTGTTGTCGTACGCCGACCGCATCGAGAAGGGCGAAATGCAGATCTCCGAGGTCGTCGACGGGTTCGTGCTCGCCGATGAAGCGGACGACTACGTCGCCGAAGAGGACGTTGACTTCTTCGATGACGAGGACGACGACGATGGCCAGGGTGGCAGCAAGGCGCTGACGAAGAAGCTCGAGGAGCTGAGGACTGCGGCAATGATCAAGTTCGCGTCGCTGCGCGTGAACTTCGACAAGATGCGCAAGGCCTTCGAGAAGGAGGGCTATCAGTCGCCCGCCTACGACAAGGCGCAGCATGCGATCAGCACCGAGCTGATGACGATCCGCTTCACCGTGAAGACGATCGAGAAGCTGTGCGGCATCTTGCGCAGCCAGGTCGACGACGTGCGCCGCTACGAGCGCGAACTGCGCAAGATCGTGGTCGACAAGTGCGGCATGCCGCAGGACTACTTCATCAAGCAGTTCCCGCCCAACAAGCTCAACCTGAAGTGGGCGGTGAAGGAAGTGGCCGCCGGCAAGCCCTACAGCGCGGTGCTTGAGCGCAACCTGCCGGCTGTGCAGGAACTGCAGGCGAAGCTTGCAGACCAGCAGGCGAACGCCGTCGTGCCACTCGAGGATCTCAAGAAGATCAACAAGCGCATGAACGAGGGCGAGAAGTCCTCGCGCGATGCGAAGAAGGAAATGATCGAGGCGAACCTGCGCCTGGTCATCTCCATCGCGAAGAAGTACACGAATCGCGGCCTGCAGTTCCTCGACCTGATCCAGGAAGGCAACATCGGCCTGATGAAGGCGGTCGACAAGTTCGAATACCGCCGGGGCTACAAGTTCTCGACCTACGCGACGTGGTGGATCCGCCAGGCGATCACGCGCTCGATCGCCGACCAGGCACGCACGATCCGGATTCCGGTGCACATGATCGAGACGATCAACAAGATGAACCGGCTCTCGCGCCAGCACTTGCAGGAGTTCGGCTTCGAGCCCGACGCGCCGACGCTGGCCGAGAAGATGGAGATCCCGGAAGACAAGATCCGCAAGATCATGAAGATCGCCAAGGAGCCGATCTCGATGGAGACGCCGATCGGCGACGACGACGACTCGCACTTGGGCGACTTCATCGAGGACACCAACAACACGGCGCCGATCGAGGCCGCGATGCAGGCCGGCCTGCGCGACGTGGTCAAGGACATCCTCGACTCGCTGACGCCGCGCGAGGCGAAGGTGCTGCGCATGCGCTTCGGCATCGAGATGTCGACCGACCACACGCTGGAGGAAGTCGGCAAGCAGTTCGACGTCACGCGCGAGCGCATCCGCCAGATCGAGGCCAAGGCGATCAGGAAGCTCAAGCACCCGAGCCGCTCGGACAAGCTGCGCACGTATCTGGACAATCTTTGATTGGTCGGGGACGTGAGCCGCCGCAGGCGGCGGAGCTTGCGCAAGCAAGCGCCACGCAGCTTGCGCCGCAGGCACAAACTGAGGACCTCCCTCGACAATCTGTAGCAAAGGCAATGCCTCGCCCGGCCACCGGGCCGCGGCGATGGACGCTCAGCGGGCGATAATCCGCGTGGAGTAGTTCACGCTTTCGCCGATGCCACTGATTCGACAACGCACTGTCCTGTTCGCCGATTTGCGCGGCAGCACGTCGCTGTACGAGACCCTGGGGAATGCCGCGGCGACGGCAGTCGTTACCCGCACCGTGTCAGAGCTCGGTCGCGTTGTCCAGGACGAGCACGGCCAGGTCGTGAAAACGCTGGGCGATGGGCTGATGGCCCTCTTTGAATCGCCACAGCACGCCGTTACCGCGGCCGAGGAAATGCACGACGCGCTCCAGCATCTGGCGCCCGCCAAGACCTCCCCGCGCGTTCCGGCGTTGAAGTTGCAGGTCGCCATTGCCTGCGGCGAGGTGGTCGAGATGGCAGGCGATTGCTTCGGCGATGCGGTCAACGTTGCCGCTCGCCTGATCGACCACGCGGGCGACAACGAGACGCTTGCCACCGCGTCCGTACTCGAACAGCTCGACGACGGCGGGCGCTCGCGGTTTCGCGACCTCGACAACATGCAGTTGCGCGGCCGAGCCGAGCCGGTGCATGTCCACCTGCTCGAGGCTCGACGTTTCGGCGACACCGTAACAACCGCGTTCGGTGGCATGAGCATGCTCGCCGAGCCCGAAGGCATCCGGCTGAGTTGGCTCGACCTGACGCGCGTCTACCGTGGGCCGCAACTTGCCGTCGTGCTCGGCCGCAGCCCGCAGGCGACCTACTGCATCAACGATTCCCGCGTCTCGCGCTCGCACGCGCGCATCGATTGGCATGGCGGCACCTTCCAGTTGACCGACTTGAGCTACAACGGCACCTTCGTGCGTTTTGGCGAGAGCGGCGAAACCCTTGCACTGCGACGCGGGACATGCACGCTGCACGGCAGCGGAACGATCGGCCTCGGAACACCGCCGGTCGATGCCCTGTCGCCAAGCGTGAAGTTCGAGGTCTTGCGCCTGAGCGAACTCGACGCGGCTGAAGCGTCGCAAGACTAGCGTCGACGTCCGGAGCGGCGCAGGCTTGGTTTGTTGACTGTGACTGCGCCTTTGTTCACCGCCGCATCGAACGCATGAAGTCCGAGCATTTTCTCGCCGGCGATTCCGAGCGTCTGCGCATGCTGCACTCGCTCGCCTTGCGCGGCCCCGATGCGCCCGATCCGGCGCTGGCATCGATCGCACGTCTTGCGCGACGCACGCTTGGCTGCGCCTTCGCCGCCGTCAGCGTCGTGGATGAGTACCGCCAGTGGTTTGCCGCGACCGATGGCGCGCCCATCGCCGAGAGTGCGCGCGCCGAGTCGCTCTGCGGGCACGCGATCCTGAGCGACGACGGGTTGGTCGTCGCCGACCTTCATACCGATCCGCGCTTCGCGTCGGACGGGCCTTCGCGATTCTCGGAGTCGATCAGGTTCTATGCCGGTATGCCGATCCAGGTCGGCGGCCATGCGATCGGCAGCCTGTGCGTGATCGACCCCATCGCGCGCGAACTCGATGGCGCCCAGCGCACCTCGTTGCGCGACCTCGCCACCCTGTGCGGCGCGCTGCTCGACGCAAGGCGGCCCGCGTCTTCGCCGCGCAGCGTCAGCAGCGACGATGCGGCCGCCGCGCGTCTCACGGCCGTCCTGCAGGCGATCCCCGACCTTTGGTTCGTGCTCGACGAGCAGGGACGCTATCTGGAGTGCAGCCACACCTCCCATCCGGCGCTGGCGCGGCCCTATATCGACCTTCACGGCCGGCCGTTCGGCGATGGCGTGCCCGAGGCGCTTGCCGAGCGCGCGATGCTGGCGACACGCAATGCGCTCGCCTCTGGCGAGGTCCAGCGACTCGAATACGAACTGAAATGCCTCGACGATGTGAAGCGCCAATTCGAGGCACGCATTTCGCCGATGGCGGGAGCCCAGGTGCTCTATGTCACGCGCGACGTCACCGAACTGCGGCGGCGTGAGCGCGAGGTGCGCATCCTGCAGCGCGCGCTCGAGGCGGACGGGTCGGTGCCGGTGTGCGTCGCCGACGCGCAGCGGCAAGATCAGCCACTCATCTACGTGAATCCCGCCTTCGAGCGGCTGACCGGCTATCGACGCCACGAACTGCTTGGCCGCAACTGCCGGTTGTTGCAGGGCAGTGAAACTTCGCAGTCCGAACTCGCGACCCTGCGCGACGCGCTGGCCAGCGGCAAGTCCTGTACCGTCACCCTGCAAAATGAACGGCGCGACGGCAGCAAGTTCATGAATGAGTTGCACATCGCGCCGGTGCGCGATGCAAACGGGCAACTGACGCATTTCATCGGCGTTCAGACCGACGTCACCCAACGCATCGCTGCCGCCGAGCGATTGGCATCGAGCGAAGCACTGTACCGCTCGGTGACGGCCGCGATCACGGACGGCCTGTGCGTCATCAGCCGCGACGGCAATATCGTTGCCATCAACCCTGCCGCCTGCGAGATGCTGCGCCTCGATGCGTCCGTGCTGATCGGCACCCGCTTGAGCCGGCTCGGATTTGCCTGGCTCAACGAGGACGGCAGCGTCATCCCGTTCGCCGAACACCCGGTCCGTTTGGTGATGAGCGGCGCCGTGAAGCGCGTCGACCGGGTGCTGCTGCTGCGCCACCCCGATCAATCGCCGCGTGTGATGCGCCTGAGCGTGCAGCCCATCACCGGCAACACCGCGTCTCAACCTGGCGTGTGCCTCGTCACTTTCCGCGACATCACCGATCAGCACCTCGCCGAACGGGCGCTGCGCGGCAAACAGGCCGCTGAGATGGCGAATCGTGCCAAGACCGAATTCCTTTCGCGCGTCAGCCACGAGATGCGAACGCCGCTCAATGCGGTGATCGGCTTCACCCAGTTGCTGCGTCTTTCCGCGGACAATGCCAGCCCAGCGACCGTGGCGCAGTACACGGGCCATGTGCTGAGCGCAGGTGAGCATCTGCTCAGCCTGATCAACGACCTGCTCGATCTGCAGCGACTTGAGAGCGGCGACAGATCACCCGAACTGCAACCGGTCGGCGTGAAGGCGCTGGTTCAGGCAACACTCGAGCTGCTTCAACCGCTCGCCCGGGAGCATCGCCTCGCGCTGCAGGAGCAGCTGGACCCTCGGACACGGGCGATGGCCGACGCGCAACGCCTGCGCCAGGTGCTCATCAACATTGTCTCGAACGCGATCAAGTACAACCGGCCCGGCGGCTGGGTCTGCGTCACACAGTTGCCCGACGTTGGCGAGCGTCTCGTGCTTGCGGTGGAGGACAACGGCGTCGGCCTGACGCCCGAGCAGATGCCGCGGCTGTTCCAGCCGTTCGAGCGTCTCGGGCAGGAAACGTCGGCCATTGAAGGCAGCGGCCTGGGACTGTTGATCGCACGCCGTCTGGTCGAGGAAATGGGCGGCATGCTCGCTCTCACGAGCACGGCGGGCAGCGGCACCCTGGTGCGGATCGAATTGCCGCGCGCGGCGAGTGCTGTGGACGGCGGCGACGGGAAGCGGTCCAGCGATCGGCGACGCAGCGAAACCGGAGTCCGCATCGACGGCGCCACGAAGCCCGCTGCGCATGCTGTACGTCGAGGACAACCGCATCAACGCGATCTTGTTCGAGGAAGCGATGCGGATCCGCGGCGGCGTCGAACTGCAGATTGCGGAGGACGGCGAGCAAGCGCTTGCGTTGGTGCGGCATTGGCCGGCGCAAGTGCTGGTGCTCGATGCCCACCTGCCGGACATGAGCGGGCATGACCTCCTTGTGCAACTGCGCGCCCTGCCCGGGCTTGCCGACGCACCGGCCTTCATGTGCTCGGCCGACGCATCGATCGAGGATGTGCGACGCGCTCTCCAGGAGGGTTTCATCGGCTACTGGACCAAGCCTATCGACATCGCCACGATCATGCGCGACCTCGACTCTCTGGCGTCGCGCCCCTGACCGGGCGAGGGCAGCACGCCGACAATCGCGCACTGCCTGCACCCAAGCATCCCATGCAATATCTGCCTGAACCCGCCCACACCCACGGTGTCGCAGCGTCGCTTCCCGAGTGCGCCGTGCTGCTGTGCAACCTCGGCACACCTGACGCGCCCGACGCGAAGGCGCTGCGCCGCTACCTGGCGGAGTTCCTCGCCGATCCGCGGGTGGTCGAGATCCCCCGCTGGGTCTGGTGGCCGATCCTGCACGGCATCGTGCTGCGCACGCGTCCCGCGAAGTCGGCGGCAAAGTACGCGCGCATCTGGTCCCCCGAGGGATCGCCGCTCAAGGTCTGGACCGACAAGCAGGCGCGCTTGCTCGAAGGGTACCTGGGTCAGCGTGGGCATCGCGTCGCGGTGCAGTCGGCGATGCGTTACGGCGAGCCATCGATCGCGACCGTGCTGTCGCAGTTGAAGGCCTCGGGCGTGCAGCGCATCCTCGTGCTGCCGCTGTACCCGCAGTACTGCGCTGCAACGACCGCAAGCGTCTTCGACGCCGTCGCGAACTGGGCTCAACGCACACGCACGCTTCCCGAGTTGCGCTTCGTCAACAGCTACCACGACGATGCCGGCTACATCGACGCGCTCGCCAAGCGGGTGACGGACCACTGGATGGTGAACGGCCGAGGTGACCGGCTGATCATGAGCTTTCACGGCGTGCCCGCGCGCGCACTCGCGCTGGGCGACCCGTACCACTGTGCGTGCCGCAAGACTGCACGTTTGCTCGCCGAGCGTCTGACACTGAAGCCCGCGCAATGGGCCGTGACGTTCCAGAGTCGCTTCGGCAAGGCGAAGTGGCTCGAGCCCTACACCGATGCGAGCCTGCGCGCGTTGGCGCGAGAAGGTGTCGCGCGCGTCGATCTGATCTGCCCCGGCTTCGCCGCTGATTGCCTGGAGACGCTGGAGGAAATCGCGATCGAGGCGCGCGCCGCCTTCCTCGAATCCGGCGGCAAGGAATTCCACTACATCGAATGCCTGAACGATCAACACGAAGGCATGGCAGCATTCGCTGCGATCGCGCTGCGCCATCTCCAGGGTTGGGACACGAGCGGCGCGACTGATGAAGCCGCGGCGCGCATGCAGCGCGAGCGCGCGCTAGCGCTCGGCGCAGAGAACTAAGCCACGCGACCTCGACCCAACGCGCTGCGTGAGCGCGCGCGGGCGGCCGAAAACGCGGACAACAGCGCGAGTCCGGCGAGCATCAGTGCCCACTCGGCGGGCTCGGGGACCGGGACGGCGATTACGCCAAAACTGCCGTCGGCATTAAAGGTCAAATCAACTACTTCGTAAGCATCCGACTGCGCACTGAATTGGCCCGAGGCGAAATATGTGCCCCAGTCCGCACCGGGTGCGAAGACGTTCGAAAGGCCGCTGTCGACATCACCATCACGCGAAAGCATGAAAGTGTCCATGTCGAACTTGCCGCTGGCGCCGAACGCGTTCACATCCGTATCACCGAGGAAGTTGAAGATCACCTTTGTGGAAGATCCAAACTCGAAGGTCGACCCCAGCGTCAGAATGACTTCATCGGTAAGAAAGCCCCCGTGCCCGTCGGACGCGACATCCAGAATGATTCGCCCTTCGCCCTCTGTGATCACGCCGCCATTGATGATCATGCGCCCCGGCGATTCGCCCGGCGCCAGCATGCCACCGCGAACGATGACGGTCCCGTTGATAGTTCCCTCGTTGCCGCCGAGCAGGCCGTTGCTACCGACCTCGATCGTGGTGGCGGTCACTGTGCTGTGGCTGACGATCAAGGTGCCGGTGCCTCCGTCCGCTCCGGGCGTGCTTCCGACGCCCACGTAACTCGCATTCAGGAACGATCCCCCATTCATCGTCAGCGTGCCCGTCGCACCCGCTGCGCGACCGATAAATACGTAACCGTTGCTGCTGCTCAGCGCCACGCTACTGCCGCCCCCCATCGTCATGACGCCGACACTGCCCAGGCTGCGACCAATCGAGATGGCGTGTGACTGGCTGCCGGTGGCCTCGATCATCGAGCCGCTTTCGAGTGCCAGCCCGCCGGTCCCTCCGTTGAGGTTCGTGAAACCGCCGACATTCATGCCAAAGCTCGACAGGTCCCCGTGCAGACTGATCTTTGATCCGTTCCGCAAGGTCACATTGCCGACGCTCCCAGTCCCGAAGCCGATCGTCATACCGGGCCCGGCGCCGTCGACGAACGGCGCGCCCGAGAAGCGTGCCGTCGCATCGTCCATCACCAACGTACCGTTGCCACCGGCCCGGCCCACGTCCATGCCGGTGGACTCGAGGTGGCCGCGGTCTGCGATGTCAAGTCGGCCAACCGAACCCGAACCGCGACCGACGCTCACGTAAGCGTCGGTGCCCTGCACGCGCACTTCAGAACCGAGCCCGCTGATAAGCGCTTGGCCGTTGCCGCCAACCGTGACCTCGTTTCGTCCGCCGATCAGGAGTCCTGTCGAACGGCGGTCATCGAGCGAAGTAAGCGCATTGCCCGTCAGCGTGAGCTTTCCGCCGGCGGTGACCGAGAGTTGCCCCGTGCTACCGGCGTCGTACCCCACCGAGACGTACGGGTTGTAGTTGTCTGGAGTTCCCACGCCGAGCGAAGTCGACACGATCTCCACCGTCGAATTCGCCCCCGTGATGTTCAAGGCCCCGTTCGAGCCGACGCCGCGCCCAACGATCATGCCCGGGCTGCCACCGAGTCGCGAGTCACCGCCGCCGTCGGTGACCAGAAGGCGGCCGCCGTTACTGACCGTCATCGCGCCTGTTCCCCCAGCACGGCCTATGGACACGAAGCCAGATCCGTTCGACGCTGGCGAGCCGACGCCGGACATCGTCACCATCGAGCCCGCTCCATCGACCAGCACGCTGCCCTGCGCGCCGTTCCGACCGACGTTCAAGAACAATGACGACGCGCTCGCGCCGGCCAGCACATTAAACGAGGCCCTTCCAGTAGCGCCACTACTGCCGACTTCGATATTCCCGTTAGCCGCGTTGTCCACCCGGACTTCGGAGCCTATGCCACTGACAGTCAGATCGGCCTGCCCGCCATTGCTGCCCAGGTTGATGCCATCGAACGGCCCGACGCTGCCGGTGCCGTCGACGATCAGCTTTCCACCGTTTGCGATGTCGATCGTCGCCGTTGCGTTGGCATGAATGCCGGCATAGAAAGACGCCGCACCGTTGTCGATGCTGTTTCGAGAGACGATCCATCTCGAATTTGCGCCGTCGATCGATACGGAGGCGATAGTGTGTTCGGCGCCTGTCGCACCCGGTCCGTCGGGCCCGGCGCTCAGATACGCCCCCTCCGTCCTCAAGGTTCCCCCATCGAGGATGTTCACGGAACCGGTTGTCGTGGCCCCCGGCGTGCCGAAACCGGAGTCGACATATGCCTTCGCCACGACGAAGGCGCGCAATGTGCGTACTTCGGAGCCAGCGCCGGTCACGGTCAGCGTGCCCGTGGATCCCGCGCCGTTGCCAACAAAGCTGTAGCACCCCGAACACGCCCCTGCATTCACTGTCGCGTCGACCAAGCCCCCCGCAGATACCGTCATGGAGCCGGTGCCCCAATTGCCGACCTGGAGCCGATTGGTATCACCCCCGACGTCAATCCGTCCGCCACTCACATTGACCGTGCCATTTCCGGTGCCACCGTCGCCAACGGTCATTCCGTCGACCTTCAGCCACGCCCCAACAAACGCCGAAAAGCTCCCTGGCGCCGACAGGCCGACAACGAGCGTGTTACCGCTGAAGTCGTAGAAACTCGTGAACTTGTCGATCGGAAAGAAATTGAACGGGTACGTGAAGACCGAACCGTCGAAGTCGTAGTACTGCGTCTGCGCGTGTGCTGGCAAGGCCGCGCCCAGCAGCGCCGCGATTGAAGCGACCCATGCCAGAGGCCGGGCGATTGACAGGCTGCGAATGCGATGCTTTGGCTGCATTGAGTGCTCCTCGTCACATGTTTTGCGCCCGAGTGTTCCGGACTTGTGCAGATTCTCACGAAGTTGCTGTCGCTCCGTACCCATAAATCTTTCGCCTGCCAACACCACCCCCTCGTTTGCGGGTCGTGCTTCCACTCTTGACAGAGCTCAGCTTTGGACGCCGCGACATGTCGCCGCGGATCGACGTCTTCACCGACGCCATGCTTACACTCTGACACGCGCCACCGCCGGCACCGCCGCCCGACCGCGACCTTGCCGCCAACCCTCGTGACACCAGCAACGCAGCGACTCGCCGAGACCATCGCGACCCTCGAAGCCCAGCGTGGGTCGCTGGGCGACGAAGCGGTCGACGCCGTGGTCAAGCCGCTGCGCTTGCAGCTCGCCGCGCTGCAGGCAACGCAGGTACCGGCGAGGACGGATCAGACCTTGCGCCAAGTGACGGTGCTTTTCCTCGACGTCGTCGGCTCGACGACGCTCAGCCAGCATCTCGACCCTGAGGAGATCCACGCCGTGATGGACGGCGCGCTCGCGCGCTGCACGGCAATCGTGGAGTCACACCAGGGCAAGGTGCTGCAGTACGCTGGCGACAGCCTGCTCGCGGTATTCGGCGCCGATGCGGCGCGGGAGGACGACGCCGAACGCGCTGTGCACGCAGGACTCGCGCTGCTCGACGAGGGCAAGCGCCAGGGAAGGGTCGTCGCCGAGCGCCACGCTCACGCAGGCTTCGATGTGCGGGTTGGCATCCACACCGGCGGCGTGCTGCTCGGCGGCGGCGTCGACGAAGAGGGAACGATCCGCGGCATGTCGGTCAACGTCGCCGCGCGAATGGAGCAAAGCGCACCGTCGGGCAGCCTGCGTATCAGCCACGATACCTGGCGCCTGGTGCGCGGCGCGTTCGAGGCCGAGCCCCAAGCACCGATGCTCGTCAAGGGGCGCGACGAGCCGATCCTCACTTACCTCGTGCTGCGCGCCCGGCCGCGTGCGTTCCGAGTTGCGACGCGCGGCATCGAAGGGGTCGCGGTGCGCATGATCGGGCGCGACGCCGAGCTCGCGCAACTGATGCAGGCATTCGAGCGCCTGGTTCGGGGCGGCGGTTTCGAGAGGGCCACCGTCATCGCCGAGGCCGGCATCGGCAAGAGTCGCCTGCTGTTCGAGTTCGAGTCCTGGGTCGCGTCCCGGCCCGAGCCGATCACGGTCTTTCGCGGCCGCGCCGAGCCGCGGACGCAGGCGCAGCCCTACGGCTTGCTGCGCGACGTGCTTGCTTCCTGGCTCCAAATCGCGGACAGCGACACGATGGAGACGGCGCGGCAGAAAATCGAGGACGGCATCGTCCCCCTGTTCACGGCCGACGACGGCGCGGAGATGGCACTCGCGCACGCGCATGTGCTGGGTCACCTGATCGGGGTCGACTTCAAGGCCAGCCACCACCTGAAGGCCATCCTCCGCGACAGCCAGCAGATTCGCAATCGCGCGTTCCACGCCGCTGCACAGATTTTCCGTCGCCTTCATCTGCGAGATGGCGCACCTGCCTTGTTGATGCTCGACGACCTGCACTGGGCTGACGACCCGTCGCTCGAGTTCCTCGCCCATCTCGCGGACGCGAACGCCGATCTGCCGCTGCTCATGCTCGGCTTGACGAGACCGGCGCTTTTCGAGCGCCGGCCCGACTTCGCTGCCGGTCAGCGGATAGGTCTGGCCCCCCTTGGCAACGACAGCAGCAACCAATTGGCGGACGCGCTTCTGCACAAGCTGGCCGACGTTCCCGACGCGCTGCGTGAACTCGTCTGCGCTCGTGCCGAAGGCAATCCCTTCTACATGGAAGAGTTGGTGATGATGCTGGTCGATGCTGGCGCGATCGACGCCTCGACCGACACCTGGACCGTGGACGCCAGTCGCCTGATGGCGAGCAAGGTGCCGCACACGCTCACCGGCGTGCTGCAGGCACGGCTGGACGGGCTGCACGCGGCCGAAAGGCTCGCGTTGCAGCAGGCTTCCGTGATCGGTTTCGTATTCTGGGATCAGGCGCTGGCCGCGATCGATCCACATGCGACCGAGGCGCTCCCTGCCGTGGCACGCCGCGAGTTCGTCGTTGCGCACGAGAGCGGGAATATCGACGACGCGCGGGAGTTCGCATTTCGCCATCACCTGCTGCACCAGGTCACCTACGACACTGTGCTCAAGCGCATGCGGCGTGAGTGCCATGCGCGCGCCGCAGCCTGGCTGTCGAGCCTGAGTGGCGCGCGCGCGAACGACTTCCTCGGCGCAACGGCAGAGCACTTCGCCCAGGCCGGTGACACGCGCAACGCCTGCGAGTTCTACGCGCGCGCGGCAGAACATGCGGCCACGCGCTACGCGCACGACGCCCTCGCCGGCCACGTGCAGAGCGCACTTGCGCTGACCGAATCGAGTGAAGACCCTGAAGCGTCGCGGATGCGTTGGCGGTTGCTGGCCCTCCGTGAACGTGCGCTCGATTTGCGGGGGCTTCGCGATGAGCAGGCCGCAGACATCGGGCATCTCGAGGATCTTGCCGCTCTGCTGAACGACGACACGCTGCGCTCCGAAGCCGCATGGCGACGCTGCGATCTCGCCGTGCGCACCGGCGACTACCGCGCAAGCGAGGCTGCGGCGCTGAAGGCGATCGAGCTCGCGAAGCAGGCGGGAGCGATCGAACTCGAATTGCGCTCGCAACAGCGCCTGGTCCTCGCACGCACCTACCTGGGTGACCCCAGCGGCGCCGAGTCCCTTGCACTGCAGGGCCTCGCCGCGGCACGCGCACATGACCTGCGCGAAATTGAGTCGCGCTTCATCAATGCGTTGGCGGTGATCGTCTCCAGCCGGAGCGATCTGCTCGCGGAGCTTCAGTACGCCGAACAAGGCCTGGCGATCAGCCGCGAGCTCGGCGATCGCCGCTCCGAGAGCATCGCACTCTGCAATGCCGGCGCGGGCCTCCTCAATTTCGGCGCTCATGCGAGGGCCACTCGGCACCTGGAGGACGGCCTGCGACTGTCGCGCGAGTGCGGCATACGAGCGATCGAAGCCTGGGCGCTCGCCAATCTGTCCGAACTCGCGCTGCGCCAAGGCGATGCCGATCTCGCGTTGGTTCAGACCCAGGCATCGCTCGACGTTGCCATGGCGATTCACGACCCCGGCGCAGAGGCGTTCGCCTTACTCGTGATGGGTGACGCAGCGCTCGCGCTCGATCGCCATGACGACGCGGCTCGCGCCTTCGCGCGCTCGCGCGATACGGCGCAGGCGGTCGGAGACTCGATCGAAAAATACGCGCTCGCGGGCCTGGCCCGGGTCGCACTGGCCCGTGGCACCACGGCGCAGGCCCTCGCGCTCGTTGAGCCCTTGCTTGAGCAGCTGACGGTTGCTGACGGCGGCGGCGAGACGCACAACATGGCGATCCGCCTGACCTGCCATCGCGTGCTGCTGGCTGCGAGTGACGCGCGCGCTGGCGATGTGCTGGCGCGCGCGCACGCGGCGCTGCAACACCGTGGTGCGAGCATCGGAGATGCAGCGTTGCGTCAATCGTTCCTGTTCTCCGTTCCGGAGAACCGGGCCATCGTGGATGCCTGGGAGGCCAACACTGTGCGGAGCAGCTGAACCTTCCGGCGCTGCCTCAGGCCCTCTTCAGTCTCTTGCGCAGCCGCATCAGCCGCGGCAACAGCAGCACGGCAAGCACGACGAGCAGCAGGAAGAGCGACATCGGCCGCTGCACGAACACGCTCCAATGCCCCTCGCCGATCGACAGCGCATTGCGCATCTGCGCCTCCGCCAGCGGGCCGAGGATCATGCCGACCACCACCGGCGCGGTCGGAAACGAAAAGCGCCGCATGACGACGCCGAGCAGGCCGATCACGTAGAGCAGCACGAGGTCGAACGCCGATTGGCGCATGCCGTACACGCCGACCGTGGCGAAGATCAGGATGCCGGCGTAGAGGTAGCTCTTCGGGATCTTCAGCAGCTTCACCCACAGCCCGACCATGGGCAGGTTGAGCACGAGCAGCATGACGTTGCCGATGTAGAGCGAGGCGATCAGCGCCCACACGAGCGCCGAATTCGAGCTGAACAACTGCGGCCCGGGCTGGATGCCGTAGTTCTGGAACGCGCCGAGCAGGATCGCGGTCGTGTTCGACGTCGGGATGCCGAGCGTGAGCAGCGGAATCAGCGTCGCCGTGATCGCCGCGTTGTTCGCCGCCTCCGGCCCGGCAACGCCTTCGATCGCGCCGACGGTGCCGAATTCCTCGGGGTGCTTCGAAAGCTTCTTTTCGGTCGCATAGCTCAGGAAGGTCGGGATCTCGCTGCCGCCGGCCGGGATGCAGCCGAAGGGAACGCCGATCGCCGTTGCACGCATCCACGCCGGCCACGAGCGCCGCCACTCGGCCGCGTCATGTGCACCTTGATCAGCGCGTTCTGCGTTTCGGCCGTCCTGCCTTCGTAGAGCACCACGTACAGGGCTTCGGCGACGGCGAACAGGCCGACTGCGATCAGCACCACTTCGAGTCCGTCGAGCAATTCCGGCACGCCGGCGGTGTAGCGCGCATGACCCGAGATCTGATCGATGCCGACCAACCCCATGGCGAGGCCGACGCCCAGCGACGTGATGCCGCGCAGCGTGCTCTGGCCAAGCACCGCGCTGACCGTGCAGAACGCGAGCACCATCAGCAGGAAGTATTCGGGCGGACCGAGTCGGATGGCGAACTCGGCCACCACTGGCGCGAAAAAGGTCACGATGACGGTCGCGATCGTGCCGGCCACGAAGGAGCCGATCGCCGCTGTCGCGAGTGCTGCGCCGGCGCGGCCGTGCTTGGCCATCTTGTTGCCTTCGAGCGCGGTCACCATCGAGCCCGCCTCGCCCGGCGTGTTGAGCAGGATCGACGTCGTCGAGCCACCGTACATCGCGCCGTAATAGATGCCGGCGAAGAAGATCATCGAAGCGGTCGGCTCGACCTTGAGCGTGATCGGCAGCAGCATCGCCACCGCCGTCGCCGGGCCGATGCCAGGCAGCACACCAACCGCCGTGCCGATCGTGCAACCGACCAGGCACCACAGAAGGTTGATCGGCGTGCCCGCGGTGATGAAGCCCTGGATGAGCTGGTTGAGGATGTCCATTTCACGCGCGCCGTTGCGCCCTCACAGCCACCCGGTATCGGTCAGGCCCGGCAGGCTGATCGCAAGGAACTTCGTGAACATCCAGAACACCGGCGCTGCGATTGCAAAGCCGATCGCGGCGTCGATCGCGAGCGCGCGAAGGCTCAGTTCGAGCCGCCCCTCGGACGACCTGAAGCCGCGCACCGCGAGCACGAAACACAGCGAGCAACTCAGGATGAAGCCGATCCGCGTGATCAGGGCCGCATTGACAAGAATGCCTACCGACACCCAGACAAAGCCGGCCCAATGGCCTGACTCGGCGCCGGTCGGCTCCTCCATCGCGCGAAAGCCACCGCTGCGAGCCTCCCACAGCAGAACGGCGCCGCAAATCGTCAGCAACACGGCAACGACCCATGGCAGGAAGTTCGGGCCGACGCCGGCGTAGCCCGCCTCCGACGAGATCTGCGTCGCACCCGCGGCGAGGAGCACGCCGAGGGCGATCGTGCCCAGGCCGATGGCGGACTGCGGCGCCTTCACGGCGATCAGACCATGCCCGACTTGACCATCACCGCGCGCAGGCTTGCGAACTCGCTGTCGACGAAGGTGTCGAACGCGGGGCCCGTGAGCAGCGCGGGCGTCCACTGGTTCTTCTCGAGCGACGCGGCCCAGGCCTTGCTCTTCGTTGCCGCGACGACGCGGTCGGTCAGCGCCTTGCGCTGCGCGGCATCGATGCCGCCGGCCCCATACACGCCGCGCCAGTTGCCGATGACGACGTCGATGCCCTGCTCCTTGAGCGTCGGCACGTCGATGCCCGGCAGGCGCTTGTCGGAGGTGACGGCGATCGCGCGCATCTTGCCGGTCTTGATGTACTCCGCGAACTCGCTGTAGCCGCTGCCGCCGACGGTGACGTTGCCGCCGAGAATCGCCGCCGTCGCCTCGCCGCCGCCGCGGAAGGCGACGTAGTTGATCTTGGACGGATCAACGCCGACCACGCGCGCGATCATCGCCGCTGCAATGTGCTCGGTCGATCCGCGCGAGCCGCCGCCCCACTTCACGCTGCCAGGGTCCTTCTTCATCTGCTCGACGACGTCCTTCATCGTCTTGAAGGGGGAATCCCCGGGCAGCACGAAGACGTTGTATTCGCTCGTCAGCCGCGCGATCGGCGTCGCCTGCGACAGCGACACCGGGGGTTTGCCGGTGATCATGCCGCCGAGCATCACGGCGCCCATCACGATCAGCGCGTTCGGATCGCCCTTGGTGCTGTTGACGAATTGCGCAAGGCCGATCGCGCCCGCAGCGCCGCCCTTGTTGTCGTAGCTCACCGAGGACGCGACGCCCGCATCCTGCATCGCACTGCCGAGCGCGCGGCCGGTCGTGTCCCAGCCGCCGCCGGGGTTGGCCGGAATCATCATCTTGATCGCCTCGGCCGCACGCGCCGAAATCGGCAAGGCGCCGGCCAGCGCCATCAGGGTCATCGAACGGAGGAAGGTGTCTCTGCGCATCTGCGGTCTCCTGCTGAATGAATTTGCGATGGCCGCATGTTCGCCGCAAAACATCGCGGGAGACGGCGTCACACACTAGGGAAAACGCCGAGACGCCGCCGGCGAGCGATCCGCCATGCCGGACAATCCACGGCGATGACCCAGAAGCCCGAAGCCGCTCGCGTCCGCCTCGACAAATGGCTCTGGGCGGCGCGCTTCTACAAGACGCGCGGCATTGCTGTCGAGTTCATCGACAAAGGCCGCGTGCAGGTCAACGGACAGGCCGTCAAGCGTGCACGTGAGCTCCACGTCGGCGACCTGGTCAACCTGCGTCAGGGGGAGCGGGGTGAGCTCGCGCGCGAGGTGCGGGTGCTCGCGCTGAGCGAGGTGCGCGGCCCGGCGCCGGTCGCGCAGCAGCTGTACGAGGAAACACCGGAGAGCGTCGCTGCGCGCGAGCAGGCTGCCGCCGCACGGCCCTATGCAGCCGACCCGGCGCGCGCGATCGAGCAAGGTCGCCCGACGAAGCGCAACCGCCGCGAACTGGCCGAGTGGCAGCGCTGGAGTGCGTCCGCCGACGAATGACAACCGCTCGGCGGAGCCTTTTGTATCCCCGCCGACTGCCGCACCGGAGGCGTGAATTTGCCCGATCTAGGCACTTGAGTTCCGGCCCATCGTACCCATGTGAGTGACCTTGGATTGAGAAATCACGACATGTCCACAAGCGAACCCCAGAACGATCCGAGCGAAGGCGCCGAAGCCCCCGCCACCGTCGAGCTTGACCTCGAAGCGAAACTGGCCGGCCTCGAAGCGCGCCATGCCGAGGTCTCCGACGCCTATTTGCGGGCGAAGGCGGAGGCCGAAAACACGCGCCGGCGATCCGAGGATGAGATCGCCAAGGCGCGCAAGTACGCGCTGGAAGCGTTCGCCGACAGCCTGCTGCCTGTGAAGGACAGTCTCGAAGCCGCGCTCGCGCTGCAGGCGTCCCCCACGCCGACAACAGTCGAACAGGTGATCGAGGGCGTGCATGCCACTTTGCGCCAGTTGAGCACGGCGCTGGAGCGCAACAAGGTCGTCGAGATCAATCCGGCAGCGGGCGACAAGTTCGATCCGCACCAGCAGCAGGCGATCACCGTCGTGCCTGCCGAGCAGGAGCCCAACACCGTCGTCACCGTGCTGCAAAAGGGCTACCTGATCGCCGATCGCGTACTGCGGCCGGCTCTCGTCACCGTCAGCGCGCCGAAATGAGGCAGGCCGGGCTTGAAAGCCCACAGCCCATCCACAAGTAATCCACAGCCAAGTCCACACTTTTCAGCAGGAGCTAGATCATGGGAAGAATCATCGGCATCGACCTCGGCACGACGAATTCGTGTGTGTCGATCATGGAAGGCAACACGCCGAAGGTGATCGAGAACAGCGAGGGTGCGCGCACCACGCCGTCGATCATCGCCTACCAGGATGGCGGCGAGATCCTCGTCGGCGCCTCGGCCAAGCGCCAGGCGGTGACGAACCCGAAGAACACGATCTACGCGGTGAAGCGCCTGATCGGCCGCAAGTTCGCCGAGAAGGAAGTGCAAAAGGACATCGACCTGATGCCCTTCAAGATTGTCGCCGCCGACAACGGCGATGCCTGGGTCGAGGCGCACGGCGCCAAGCTCGCGCCGCAGCAGGTCAGCGCCGAAATACTGCGCAAGATGAAGAAGACGGCCGAGGACTACCTCGGTGAGCCGGTCACCGAAGCGGTGATCACGGTGCCCGCCTACTTCAACGACAGCCAGCGCCAGGCGACCAAGGACGCCGGCCGCATCGCCGGTCTCGACGTCAAGCGCATCATCAACGAGCCGACCGCCGCGGCGCTCGCGTTCGGCCTCGACAAGAACGAAAAGGGCGACCGCAAGATCGCCGTCTATGACTTGGGCGGCGGCACCTTCGACATCTCGATCATCGAGATCGCCGACGTCGATGGCGAAAAGCAGTTCGAAGTGCTCTCGACCAATGGCGACACCTTCCTCGGCGGCGAGGACTTCGATCAGCGCATCATCGACTACATCATCAGCGAGTTCAAGAAAGAGCAAGGCGTCGATCTCGGCAAGGACGTCCTTGCGTTGCAACGCCTGAAGGAAGCCGCCGAGAAGGCGAAGATCGAGCTCTCGAGCAGCGCGCAGACAGACATCAACCTGCCCTACGTGACGGCCGATGCGTCGGGCCCGAAGCACCTCAACATCAAGCTCACGCGCGCCAAGCTCGAAGCGCTGGTGGACGAGTTGATCGAGCGCACGATCGCGCCCTGCCGCACCGCGATCAAGGACTCGGGCGTCGGCGTCTCCGACATCCACGACGTGATCCTCGTCGGCGGCATGACGCGCATGCCCAAGGTGCAGGAAAAGGTGAAGGCCTTCTTCGGCAAGGAGCCGCGCAAGGATGTGAATCCGGACGAGGCCGTTGCCGTCGGCGCCGCGATTCAGGGGCAGGTGCTGGCCGGTGATCGAAGCGACGTCCTCCTCCTCGATGTCACGCCGCTGAGCTTGGGCATCGAGACGCTCGGCGGCGTGATGACGAAGATGATCAAGAAGAACACGACCATCCCGACGAAGTTCGCGCAGACCTTCTCGACCGCCGACGACAGCCAGCCGGCGGTGACGATCAAGGTCTACCAGGGTGAACGCGAGTTGGCCACCGGCAACAAGAGCCTGGGCGAGTTCAACCTCGAAGGAATTCCGCCGGCGCCGCGCGGCATGCCGCAGATCGAGGTGACGTTCGACATCGATGCCAACGGCATCCTGCACGTGAGCGCGAAGGACAAGGGCACGGGCAAGGAAAACAAGATCACGATCAAGGCGAACTCCGGCCTGTCGGAGGCCGAGATCCAGCAGATGGTGAAGGACGCCGAACTGAACGCGGCCGAGGACAAGAAGAAGCTCGAAGTGGTGCAGGCGCGCAATGCGGCCGATGCAATGGTGCACAGCGTGAAGAAGTCGCTCGCCGAACATGGCGACAAGCTCGAAGCCGGCGAGAAGGAGCAGATCGAGACGGCCGTCAAGGAAGCCGAGGAAGCGCTCAAGGGCGAGGACAAGGCCGACATCGAAGCCAAGACGGAGGCGTTGATGGCCGCCAGCCAGAAGCTCGGCGAGAAGGTCTATGCCGAAACTCAGGCCGCGGCAGCGGCCGCGGCGGAAGCAGCCGGCCCGGCGGGCGGGGAAGCACCCGGCGCTTCAGCTTCAAAGGCGGCGGACGACAATGTGGTGGACGCGGAATTCACGGAAGTGAAGGACAAGAAGTAACCCTTCTCCGGCGCCCGGCGGCCGCCTTGGCGGGTCCGGGAAAAGGCGCCCCCGTGAGCTCAAATGAGCGCACGGGGGTTTCGCATTGACAAGGCAGCATCAATGGCAAAGCGCGACTACTACGACGTTCTGGGTGTGCCCAAGAACGCTACCGACGACGACATCAAGAAGGCCTATCGCAAGCTCGCGATGAAGCATCACCCGGATCGCAACCAGGGTGACACAGCGACCAAGGCCGAGGAGCGTTTCAAGGAGGCGAAGGAAGCCTACGAAATGCTGTCGGACCCGCCCAAGCGTGCGGCCTACGACCAGCACGGCCACGCGGGCGTCGATCCGAACGGCCGCGGCGCGGAAGGGTTCGGCGGCTTCGCCGAAGCTTTCGGCGACATCTTCGGCGACATCTTCAACGGCCAGGGCGGACGCCGTGGCGGCGGCCAGCAGGTCTATCGCGGCAGCGATCTGTCTTACGCGATGGAGATCTCGCTCGAGGAAGCCGCACAAGGCAAGGACACGCAGATCCGCATCCCGAGTTGGGAATCCTGCGAAACCTGCAACGGCAGCGGCGCAAAGCCGGGGACCACCGCAAAGTCGTGCAGCACGTGCAACGGCGCTGGCACGGTGCACATGCGCCAGGGCTTCTTCAGCATCCAGCAAAGCTGCCCGCAATGCCACGGTTCGGGCAAGATCATTCCCGAGCCCTGCACCGCCTGCAGCGGACAGGGCAAGATCAAGAAGACGAAGACGCTCGAGGTGAAGATTCCCGCGGGCATCGCCGAGGGCATGCGCATCCGCTCGGCCGGCAACGGCGAGCCGGGGACGAACGGCGGGCCGCCGGGCGACCTCTACATCGAGCTGCGCGTCAAGGCACACGAGATCTTCGAGCGCGACGGTGACGACCTGCACTGCTCGGTCCCGGTCGGCATGACGACCGCGGCGCTGGGCGGCAACATCGAGGTGCCCACGCTCAACGGCAAGGCCGAGATCGACCTGCCCGAAAGCACCCAGCATGGCAAGACCTTCCGCCTGCGCGGCAAGGGCATCAAGGGCGTTCGTTCGAGCTACCCGGGCGACCTGTACTGCCACATCGCCGTCGAGACTCCGGTGCGCATCACCGAGCACCAGCGCAAGTTGCTGAAGGAACTCGACGAGTCGTTCCGCAAGTCCGGAGACCGGCACTCGCCGAACGCGAAGTCGTGGACGGATCGCGTGAAGGACATCTTCAAGTAGCAGCGAGGTCGGCGTGCGGCTTGGCACGCCCTCCTCTCCTCACTCCAGGGCGCTCAGCCCGCCGGCATGACGACGATGCCGTCGGCGTCGGCCACCAGCCACTCACCGGGTCGCACCCACACACCGTGGACTTGCACGGCGACGTCGCGTTGACCTTCGTTGCGCTTTTCGGTCGGCAGCGGGATGCATGCGAGGGCACGGATGCCCACCGCGCAAGCCGCGAGTTCGGCCACGTCCCGCACGCAGCCGTCGATCACGAGGCCGGCCCAGCCGTTGCGCGCGGCGGCCGCGGCCAGGTTGCCGCCCACGAGTGCGCGGCGCAGCGAGCCTCCGCCATCGACGACGAGCACACGGCCCGCGCCGGGCGACTCGACGGCCGCCTTGACAAGCGAGTTGTCCTCGAAGCACTTCACCGTGCTCACGATGCCCGCGAACGATGCTGCGCCGCCAAAGTCCCGGAACACCGGTGGCAGCACACGAAAACTGCCGCCGTCGTCGCCCTTGTGAGCGTCGCACAAGTCGCATGTGTTCTCGACTGAAATTGAAATCTCGCTCACGCCTTCTCCTTGTTTTCCCACGCGGATCCGCGCCAGCGCCCGCGGGCGCAGCAATTACTGTAACTGCCGCCGGATTTGGCGGCCCTGTGCGAGCGCGTGGCAGGCACTTCTGAATTTGCCGTTGGAGGCCACTAAGGTTTGGCGCCGCCTGACCGGCAATGCATCTGGCAGCGACACCGCCAACGCTAGGTGCGGGCTCATGCGCGATCGCGCGCCGCCTGCCGGATCGCACTCAAGGTAGAACGACTGGTGCTGACCTCGACCGGCAGCCGCAGGTGCAGCAGGGTCGACGCCTTGCTTGCCAGCGCTGCGCGCAAGGCCGGCTCGAACTGCGCTGTTTCTGTGACCAGCGCCGACGCCCAACCGTAGGCGCGAGCGAGCATCGCGAAGTCCGGGTTGACGAGGTCGCTGCCGCTCGTGCGACCTGGGTACTCGCGCTCCTGGTGCATCCGGATCGTGCCGTAGCTGCCGTTGTCGACGACGATCGAAATCAGCTTTGCGCCGTAAGTGGTGGCGGTCGCGAGTTCCTGACCCGTCATCAGGAAGTCGCCGTCGCCGGCGAAGTTGATGACCGTTCGCTCGGGCTGCAACAGCGCCGCAGCGACCGCCGCCGGCACGCCATAACCCATCGCACCGGAAGTCGGCGCGAGCTGGGTGCGGCCGTTGCGCTGCAGACCCGGATAGCGGTAGTGACGATGCAGCCAACCCGAGTAGTTGCCGGCGCCGTTCGTCAGCACCGCGTTCTCGGCACCCGCCTCGTTGAGTACGCGCTGCAGGCATTGCACGACCAGTCCCATGTCGAGCGCGCTCACGGCGGAGTCCAGCGGACTGGGCTCGGGCGTTGGCTTCGTAGTCTGCATGGGCGACATCCGCCTCCCCTTCCCAGGGCAAGGTCGCTGGCGCATCCAGCGTCTCGAGCGCCTTCGCGGCGCAGGCCATCGACGCCTGCACGAGCAAGTCCGCGGCGTAGACGCGTCCGAGTTCCTCGGCGCCAGCGTGAATGTGGACGAGCCGCTGCTGGGGTCGCGGCGGTTCGATCAATGTATAGCCGCCCGTCGTCATCTCGCCCAGGCGTGGCCCGAGGGCAATCAGGAGGTCGGCACCCCGCACACGCGCGGCAAGCTTCGGCGCAATGCCGATGCCGACGTCGCCCGCATAGTTGGGATGACGGTTGTCGAACAGATCCTGGAACCGGAACGCGCACCCGACCGGCAATTGCCAGGTCTCGGCAAAGCGCTGCAAGGCCGAACACGCCGCGCCGTCCCAGCCGCCACCGCCGGCGATCACCAACGGCCGCTCGGCGGCGAGCAGCATCGATCGCAGTTCGCGCAACGCGCCTGGCGCGGGCCAGGCGTGCGCCGGCTCGGCGCGCGGCAGCACCTGCGCGGCAGTGAGCGTCGTCAGCATGTCCTCAGGCAGCGCGAGGACGACCGGCCCGGGCCGCCCCTGCAACGCGGTGTGAAAGGCACGCGCAACGTACTCGGGCAATCGGTCGGCGTCCTGGACCTCGCCCACCCACTTGGCGAGGCCGAGCGTGCCCGGGCCGAACATCTGGCGGTAGTCGATCTCCTGGAAGGCCTCGCGATCGCGCTGCGCGCTCGCCACCTGGCCAACGAACAGGATCATCGGCGTCGAATCCTGAAACGCGGTGTGCACCCCGATGCTCGCGTTCGTCGCCCCCGGGCCGCGGGTGACGAAGCAGATGCCGGGTCGGCCTGTGAGCTTGCCTTGCGCCTCGGCCATGAAGGCGGCCCCGCCCTCCTGTCGGCAGGCGATGAAGCGGATTCGGTCGCGGTGCTCATGAAAGCCGTCGAGCACGGCGAGATAACTTTCGCCCGGCACGCCGAAGACGGTGTCGACACCCTGGGCGATCAGGGCTTCGACGAGAGCATGGCCGGCAAGGCGTGAAGTCATTGTGGAGGTCCTCTCAGCGGAGATCGATTATCGACACAGGCTCGAATGAGGGTTAGTTCGACTGGCTTTTATTCAATAGATGGTGAATTATGGCGGCCATGCCGCGCACCCCACTCCCGGTTGCCGAACCCCGACAGCGCGACGCCGACCGATCGCGACTCGCCTTGCTCACTGCAGCCCGCGACGAGTTTTCCGAGCACGGCCTAGGCGGCGCCCGGGTCGAACGCATCGCCGAACGCGCCGGCGTCGACAAGCGGCTGATCTACCACTACTTCCAGAGCAAGGACAGCCTCTTCCTTGCCGTGCTGGAAGACGCCTACCGCAGCATCCGCGCAGCCGAGCAGGAGTTGCACCTTACAGATTTGCCTCCGACCGAAGCGGTGCGCAGGCTGACCGAATTCACGTGGAACTACTACCTTGAGCACCCTGAGTTCCTGACCCTTCTCAACAGCGAGAACCTGCACCGTGGCAGGCACCTCGAGCAGTCCAACCGTGCTCTCGAAATGAACTCACCGCTCGTGCAAACGCTCGGCGACATCCTCGAGCGCGGGCGGATCGCAGGCCTGTTCCGCGGCGGCATCGACCCGGTGCAGTTGTACATCTCGATCGCCGGTCTGTCCTACTTCTACCTGTCGAACAACCACACACTGTCGGCGATATTCGGCCGCAACCTGCTGTCGCCGAAGGCCCGCAACGAACGCCTGTCGCACATCTGCGAAGTGATCCTCGGGTATGTCCTGAGGGATTGACGCGCAGCGCCAGTTGACGCGCCCCCACCGAAGCTCAACAATTCTCCATCCTTTGAATAGATCACCGGAGTTGCATGGCATGAGCAGCGGGTTGTTGGCAGGAATCGGCCTAACCCGTCTGCGCGTCTATGACCAGCGGCCGGCGCCCGACGGCACACTCAGTGGCTGCGCCCACGTGCATGCCTACACCGATGAGGCCTACTACGTGGTCGCCGGGCGCGGCGCGCTGGAGCTGCACGACGTTGAGCGCGGCTTCCGGCGGGTGCTGCTGCAGGCGGGTGACTATGTCCAGTTCGGCCCCGGCACGCTGCACCGGTCGGTCAACGAATCCGGCCTCGACATCCTGGCGTTGATGAGCAATAGCGGCCTCGCCGAGCGCGGCGATGCGCGCATCTACTTCGGCCCGGCGGTCGACGCCGATCAGGCCGAGTTCGAGCGCCTGCGGGCCCTGCCGCAGACCCACGGGCTTGAAGGTGCCCTGCAGCGCCGCGATGCGTCGACGCTCGCCTATGCCGAACTGCTGCGCCTCTGGGACAACGACCGTGCCGCTTACCTGGCCGAACTGCAGCGCTTCGTCGAGTTGCACCGCCGCCTCGCTTCGGCCCAAACGCAACGCTACGCTTCGATCATCGACGACGGCCCGGCGCATTGGCTGCGCCAGTCGCTCGAACGGCTGCACGAGCGCGCCCCCGCGACTCCTGTGGCCTCAGGCGTGCTGCGGGACGAGGCCCCGGCCGCGCTCGGCATGTGCGGCGTGCTGCGCCAAGTTCCCGATCCCGTCCCCGTCTAGTCAAGCTCACGTTCACCCCCAAGCGCAACACACCACCAGGAGACAGCTCATGCAAAAGCGCCACTTCATCCGCACCGGCCTCGCCCTCGCCGCAGGCCTCGCACTGACTTGCGCCGCCCAGGCTCAGCAGTGGAAGCCGACCAAGCCGATCAACCTCATCGTGCCGTGGGCGGCCGGTGGATCCACCGACCAAGTGACGCGTGTGACCGCGGCCGAACTGGAGAAGGTGCTCGGCCAGAAGATCGTGGTCGTCAATCAGCCCGGCGCGTCGGGCTCGATCGGCACCAAGGGCGTGTGGGACGCGCCGCATGACGGCTACACCTGGGCCGCCGGAGCAGCTCAGGATCTGGGCGTCTACCAGGCGCTCGGCATGCTGGACGTACCGGCCAAGGACTGGAACCTCTTCCTCAGCGTCGCCAACGTTCCAGTGGTCGGCGTCTACGCTGCAGGGCCCTACGAGACGATGCCGCAGCTGTTGGAGGCGATGAAGAACAAGCCGGGCCAGATCAAGGTCGCGACCGGCGGCGTGGCGTCGTCGAGCTTCAATGCGATCGAGCTCATCTCCAAGGCAGCCGGGGTCACTTACCGGAACGTGCCTTATGACGGTGGAAATCCGGCGGTGATCGCCACTGTCGCCGGCGAGACCGACGCCACCACGCAGCTGGCGGTGGAGCAAGCCGATCACATCCGCGCCAAGCGCCTGCGTCCACTTGCGGCGGTCAGCGACAAGCCGCTAGAGCTCGAGGGCTACGGCACCATCGAACCCATAACCAAGACGCTGCCGAACATGAAGGTCGCGACGAACTACTTCGGCATCTTTATTCCGAAGGGCGTGCCGCCTGAGGTGATCGCGACGATGACGAAGATCTGGAACGAGAACATCAAGTCGAGCGAAGCGCTGAAGAAGTACGCCGTGAGTCGCGGTGCGCTGTTCCAGCCTGTCGCCGGCGAAGAAGCGCAGAAGGCTGCGGCTCCCGCCATCGCTGCCAATGCCTGGCTGATGCACGACAGCGGCAAGACCAAGGTCGCGCCAGACACGCTGGGCATTCCCCGCCCCTGACCGCAGCGCGACTCTTCATGAACGAGCCGAACGCGGCGCTGCCATCGAGCGCGGCGCCAGAGTCTGGCCCTGCCCGCAGTGACCGCCTGGGTGGTCCGCTGTGGGTGGTGTTCGGACTCGCGGTCGTCGCCGGTGCCTTGCGCACCGAGCGCATGGAGGCGCAGGGGGTTCGCTGGTTCGGTGCACCGGGGCTGGTGCCCGGATTGCTCGGGCTCGCGATCGTCATCGTCGGCCTGCTGCTGACGCTGCGCGCCTGGCGCAAGCCGGTTGGCGGCGGCGGTGAGACTGTCGACTGGCGCGTGCTTTGCGTTTCGCTGCTGCTGTGCCTGGGCTTTGCGGGCTTGGTGCTCGGGCACGGCCCCTCGTTCGGCGTCGCCGCGGGTGTCTACCTGTTCGTCCACATCGCCTACCTGGAATGGCCCAAACGCCGTGCTGCAGGCCAGACCCTGCGCGGCCTCGTCGTCGCGGCACTGACGGGGGTAGCCGGCGGCATCCTGGTGCCGCTCGTGTTCGAGCAGATTTTTCTCGTGCGGCTTCCATGATTGATTGCAGGCAACAAGGAGGCGGCGATGTTTGACGGCCTCCTGATGCTCGGACACGCGCTGGTCCGGTTCTCCGACTTGATGTTGATCGCCTACGCGCTGGGCGCCACACTGCTGGGCATCGTCGTCGGCGTCATCCCCGGCCTGTCGGCAACGCTCGTCATCGCGCTGCTGACCACGTTGACGATCAAGCAACCTCCGGCGGAGGCGATCCTGATCCTGGTGTGCTCCTATGTTGGAGCCATCTATGGCGGCAGCCGCTCGGCCATACTGCTCAACATCCCAGGCACCGCTGCCAATGCCGCGTCCTGCCTCGACGGCCACCAGCTTGCGCTGCAGGGCCAAGCCGGACGCGCGATGGGCATCGCCACGACCGGCTCGGTGATGGGTTCGCTGTTCGGCGTCATGTGCCTCGCGCTGCTGACGCCAACGCTGGGCGAGATGGCCCTGAAGTTCGGTGCCTTCGAATACTTCTGGCTCGCGCTGCTCGGCGTGATGATGTCGGGCACCATCGCCGGGGCTGATCCTTTGAAGGGCTGGCTGATGGGGCTGGCCGGCCTGGTCGGCGCGCTGGTCGGCCAGGACGGCATGCACGCGGTCAACCGCATGACCTTTGGCGTCCAGAACCTCGAAGCAGGCATCTCGCTGATCCCGGCCCTGGTCGGCGCCTTCGGCTTTTCCGAAGTGCTGCTCGTTCTGGCGTCGCGTTCGCCGCCGCCGCTGCTCAACACCGTCGACAGCGTGCTCCCGCGCCTGCGCGACGTGTTCGTCTACTGGCGGACCATCATCCGGTCGGGAACCATCGGCGTGCTGATCGGCATCTTGCCCGGGGTCGGCGAAGACGTCGCCTCGTGGACCTCCTACGCCGCCGCGCGCCGCGCCAGCCGCGAGAAAGAACTCTTCGGCAAGGGCTCGGTCGAGGGGCTGATGGCGGCCGAGACGGCCGACAACGCTGCCATCCCCGGAGCGATCATTCCGGCGCTGTCGCTCGGCATTCCGGGTTCGGCACCGTCGGCCGTGCTGATGGCGGCCATGATCATTCACGGCGCTCAGCCAGGGCCGATGTTGATGATCAACCAGCCTGAGTTCATCTACGAGGTTGTCGCCATCACGCTCGTGGCCACGCTGTCGATCCTGGTGTTCGGCCTGATCATGGTGCGACCGCTGCTGCTCGTGCTGCGGGTGCCGCGCACGATCATCATGCCGATCATCTTCGTGCTGTGCGTCGTCGGCGCATTCGCGATCGCCTCGCGGCTGTTCGATGTCTATCTGATGCTCGCGATCGGCGTCGCGTCCTTCGTGTTGCGCCGCGCGGGGTATCCCGTGGCACCGTTCGTGCTCGGGTTGGTGCTCGGCGACATCCTCGACAAGAGCTTTCGCCGCGGACTCATGCTGACGGACGGCGACCCGACGCCTTTCTTCACTCGACCGATCAGCGCCGTGCTGGCCACCGTGGCCCTCGTGGCGCTGCTGATGCTCAGCCCGTCCGTGCGCCAACGCCTACAGGCCGCCGGGCGTGCGATCCCCTGGCCGAAATGGCGACGCACGTGAACGGCGTGACGGGGCTGCGGCTCTCGCTGTGCAACGAGGTGCTCAGACACGAGCCCTTTGCCGAGCAATGCCGGCTGGCAGCCGGACTCGGCTGCACGGGCCTGGAGCTTGCGCCCTTCACGCTCGCCACCGACCCGTCAGCGCTCGACGAGGGCGATGGTGCCCGCCTGCGCAAGATCGCCGCCGAGCACGGCCTGACCATCTCCAGCCTGCATTGGCTGCTGGTGCAGCCCGAAGGCCTGTCGCTGGCGACGCCGGATGCGGCGCTGCACGCGCGCACGGTCAGCTTCCTCGAACGGCTGATCGACTTCGCGGCCGCCTGCGGCGCATCGGTACTGGTGCACGGCTCGCCGGCGCAGCGCTCGCCGGCGCCGGGGCAGAGCATCGCCGACGCGCTGGCGCGCTGCGAGGCCGGCTGGGCGCGCTTGGCCGAGCGCGCGCAGCGGCACGGCCTCGTCTATTGCATCGAGCCGCTGTCGCGCGCCGAGACGCCGGTGCTGAACACGCTCGCCGAAGCCGCCGCAGTCGTCGACCGCATCGGCTCCACCGCGCTGCGCACGATGTTCGACCTCAGCGCCGCGTCTGCAACCGAGACCGAGCCAGTCGAAGTGCTGCTGGCGCGCTACCTCGCCAGCGGTCATGTCGCCCATGTGCAGTTGAACGACCGCAATCGGCGAGGCCCCGGCCAGGGCGACACGCCGGTCGCGCCGGTGCTGCGCGTGTTGCGGGACGCCGGCTACCGCGGCTGGGTGGCGCTTGAACCCTTCGACTACCACCCCGAACCGCTCGCCTGCGCCGCCGCCAGCGCAGGCTATGTGCGCGGCATCTGCGAGGCGCTCGGATGACGGCCGGCATCGCGCTCAGGCTGCGCCGCATCGATCTGTTCGAGCGGCCGGTGAGTCTGCGCCTGCCGTTTCGCTTCGGCGCCGCGACGGTCACCCACTGCCCGCAAGCCTTCGTCCGCGTCGAGGCAGAAATCGGCGGCCGCAGCGTGGTCGGCGCAACCGCCGAGTTGATGGTGCCGAAGTGGTTCGACAAGTCGCCGACCCTCACGCACGAGCAAAACTTCGAGCAGCTTCGAGAGTCGCTGCGCTGCGCACGCGCGGCCTACATTGACACACCCAATAGCGCCACGCCGTGGGCCTTGTCCGAACACCAGGGTGATGCGGCGATGACCGACGGCCTCGCGCGAGGCCTGCCGCGGCTGGCCGCGCAGTTTGGGGTGGCGCAACTCGACAAGGCCGTCGCCGACGCAGCACTGCGTGCTGCCGGCGTGGGTTGGGTGGATGGAGTGCAGGCGGGCGTGCTGGGCGACCCCTGGAGCGCGCTGATCGCATTGCAGCGGCCGCAGAGCGTTGCCGTGCGCCACACCGTCGGGCTGGCCGATCGATTGGATTCCGACGATCCCGGCAGCGACCCGGGCGATGGGCTGCCAGCCACGCTACAGGCAGCCATCGCCACCTACGGCTTGCGCTGGTTCAAGCTCAAGCTTTGTGGTGACATCGAGCGCGACCTGCCGCGTCTGGCCGCTATCGCGAAGGTACTTGCGCGCGAAGCCGGCGACTATCGCGTCACGCTCGACGGCAACGAGACCTTCACCGATTCCGCCGCCCTCGGCCAGCACTGGCGGGCGCTGCGCGCCGCGCCCGAGCTGCGCGGGCTGCTCGATCGCACGCTGCTGCTGGAGCAGCCGCTTGCGCGGGCAGTTGCGCTGAACACGCCGATCGCCGGCCTCGGCATCACGGTGCCGGTGATTCTGGACGAGTCCGATGATCACCCGGAGGCATTCGAAGAGGGCCTGGCGCTCGGCTACCGCGGCATCTCGAGCAAGGCCTGCAAGGGCATCTACCGCTCGCTGCGCAATGCCGCGCACATCGCCGAGCGGCCCGCTGCTGGCCTGCTGCTGTCAGGCGAAGACCTCACCTGCCAGGCCGGCCTCGCGGTGCAGCAGGACAGCCTGCTCGCCGCAAGCCTGGGCGTGACCCACATCGAACGCAATGGACACCATTACGTGGCTGGCTTCGGCATCGCGCCCGAAGCCGAAGCGCAAGACTTTGCCGCCGCCCACCCCGGCCTCTACGCCACGAGCGAACGCGGCGCTGTTCATCTCGCAGTTCGCGACGGCCGGCTCGACTTGAGCAGCTTGTACGGCTCGGGCTTTGCCAGCGCCGCGATGCCGCGCTGGGAAAGCCTGCAACCCATCCACTGAAAGCGATCCCTCAACATGGCAACCCAACGACTCGGCCTCATCATGCACGGCGTCACCGGGCGCATGGGCATGAACCAGCACCTGATCCGCTCGATCGTCGCGATCCGCGCGCAGGGCGGCGTGCCGCTCGCCAATGGCGACCGCGTGATGCCCGACCCGATCCTGATCGGCCGCAATGCCGAGAAGATCAAGGCGCTGGCCGAGGCCCACGGAGACTTGCGCTGGGGCATCGATCTCGACGCCGCGCTGGCGAACAAGGATGACACCGTCTTCTTCGATGCCGGCACGACGCAGATGCGCCCGACGCTGCTCGCGAAGGCGCTGCGCGCAGGCAAGCACGTCTACTGCGAGAAGCCGATCGCGACGAATCTGAACGAGGCAGTCGAGGTCTGCCGCCTCGCGCAGTCCTCGGGCCTGAAACACGGCGCGGTGCAGGACAAGCTCTTCCTGCCCGGACTGCGCAAGCTCGACATGCTGCGCCGTGCCGGCTTCTTCGGCCGCATGCTCTCGGTGCGACTCGAGTTCGGCTACTGGGTGTTCGAGGGCGATCTGCAACCGATCCAGCGTCCGAGCTGGAACTACCGCAAGGAAGACGGCGGCGGCATGATCCTCGACATGATGTGCCACTGGCGCTACGTGCTCGACAACCTGTTCGGCGAGGTGCAATCGGTCTCGTGCCTCGGCGCGACGCACATCCCGCGGCGCTGGGACGAGGCCGGCAAGGAATACGAAGCGACCGCCGACGATGCCGCCTACGCGACGGTGCAACTGAAGGGTCACAACGGTGAGCCGGTCGTTGCACAGATCAACATGTCGTGGGCGACGCGCGTTCGGCGTGACGACCTCGTCACTTTCCACGTCGACGGCACGCACGGCTCGGCAGTGGCGGGCCTGCAGGAGTGTCGGGCCCAATCGCGCGTGACGACCCCGCGGCCGGTGTGGAACCCGGACGAAAAGCAGTCGATGGACTTCTTCGACCAGTGGCAAGAGGTGCCCGACTCGATGGTCTACGACAACGGCTTCAAGCTGCAGTGGGAAGCTTTCATCCGCCACGTGGTCGAGGACGCGCCATATCGCTGGACACTTCCCGAGGGGGCGAAGGGTGTGCAGCTTGTCGAGGCGGCGCTGGCGAGCTGGAAGGAACGCCGCTGGGTCGACGTGCCGCCACTCGCCTTGTAGAGGAGTCGCATCATGGCGACGATCACTCTTCCCAATGCCGCCGGCACGGCGCTGGTGCCCTACACGCTACGCGGCGCGGCCAGCTTTGCGCCCGCCGCGCCGGGCGCGCAATTCAACCGCATCGCCTACTCGGCCGCCCACGTGGTGGCCGATCCGCGCGCGGCGATAGACCCGTGGCTGCAGTGTGCGATCGACTGGGACGCGACGATCGCCTATCGCGTGCGGCTCTGGAAGATGGGACTGGGCGTCGCTGAGGCGATGGACACCGCGCAGCGCGGCATGGGGCTCGACTGGCCGACCTCGCTCGAACTGATCCGCCGCTCGCTCGCCGCCGCGCGCGACGTGCCCGGTGCGCTCGTCGCCTCGGGCTGCGGCACGGATCATCTCGACCTCGATCGCATGAAGCGAATCGACGACGTCATCCGCGGCTACGAGGAGCAGATGGACGCGATCGAGGCGCTCGGCGGCCGCTTGATCGTGATGGCGAGCCGCGCGCTTGCCAAGGTTGCCCACGGACCCGGCGACTACGAACGCGTCTACGACCGCGTGCTGCGCCAGGCCAAGGAGCCGGTGATCCTGCACTGGCTTGGCGACATGTTCGATCCGGCGCTGGCGGGCTATTGGGGCAGCCCGGATGTCGATCGCGCGATGGACACAGCGCTGGGCGTGATCGCAGCGCACCCCGACAAGGTCGACGGCATCAAGATCTCGCTGCTCGACAAGGACAAGGAGATCGCGATGCGCAGGCGGCTCCCGGCCGGCGTGCGGATGTACACGGGCGACGACTTCAACTACGCCGAGCTGATCGCAGGCGATGGTGTCGGCGCGACGCCGATGCAACAGCAAAGCGACGCGCTGCTGGGCATCTTCGATGCCATCGCGCCGGCTGCGAGCGCCGCGTTGGCAGCCTTGGCGGCCGGCGACGAAGCGCGCTTTCACGCCATCCTCGCGCCGACCGTGCCGCTGTCGCGCCACATATTCAAGGCACCGACGCGCTTCTACAAGACCGGTGTCGTCTTCATGGCGTGGCTCAACGGCCACCAGAGCCACTTCACGATGGTTGGCGGTCAGCAGAGCACGCGTTCGCTGCCGCATCTGGCCGAGTTGTTCCGCCTCGCCGATGCGGCCGGGCTGATCGAACAGCCGGAACTGGCAGTGCATCGGATGAACACGCTGCTTGCGCTCCACGGCATCGGCGACTGAATCGATGCGCGATTTCTCGCAGGACCATCGCTGGCTGTCGATCAACACCGCCACCGTGCGCAAACAGCGCGGCGCGGACTGGCCGCTGCTGGAGATCCTCGATGCCTGTGCCGCGCGCGGCATCCGCGCCGTCGCACCCTGGCGCGACCAGGTCGCTGCCGCAGGCCTCGACGCGACCGCCCGCGCGATCAGAGCGCACGGCCTCGAGCTCTCTGGCTACTGCCGCGGCGGCATGTTCACCTACACCGATGCCGCGAGCCGGCAGGCGGTGCGTGACGACAATCGGCGCGCGCTCGACGAGGCCTGCACGCTCGACGCGGCATGCCTCGTCCTCGTCGTCGGTGGCCTGCCCGGTGCGCTCGCGGGCAATGCCGCGCACAAGGACCTTGCTTCGGCACGCGCGCAAGTGACGGAGGGCATCGCCGCACTGCTCGACGACGCGCGCGAACGGCGCATGCCACTCGCGATCGAGCCGCTGCACCCGATGTACGCTGCCGACCGCGCCTGCATCAATACACTGGAACAGGCGCTCGATGTGTGCGACGCGCTCGATCCCCCGGCGCCGGACGGCACAGGTCGTGAGGTCCGCAGCGGCGCACTCGGCGTTGCGGTGGATCTCTACCATGTCTGGTGGGACCCCAAGCTCGCGCAGCAGATCGAGCGCGCGGGACGCGAGCGGCTGCTCGCCTTTCACGTCTGCGACTGGCTGACGCCGACCACCGATCTGCTCAACGACCGCGGCATGATGGGTGACGGCGTGATCGACATCCCGAGTCTTCGCGCACTCGTCGAGGCACAGGGGTTCGCAGGCTACAGCGAAGTGGAAATCTTCTCGGCGAAGAACTGGTGGCAGCGCGATGGCGGCGAGGTGCTCGACACCTGCATCGAGCGCCACCGACGCTTCGTATAGCGACCCGCCTGCGGTCCGCTCAGGCGGTCGCGGGCACGCCGACCGTGCGGCGCACGCGCCGCACGCTGAACGCGTTGACGATCAACACGCCCTGCAGGATGGCCAGCGCCAGCCACACCGAGCGGTACTGGTGCAGGTCCATCATGTGGCCGATGACGAGCGGGACGACGGCCTGGCCGATATCCAGGCCCGAGTAGACGACGCCATAGACCCGGCCGGTCGCGTTGTCGGGCGCGGCGCGCTTGACGATGATGTCGCGCGACGGCCCGGCCGTGCCGGTGACGAAACCCATCACGCCGAACAAGACAGGCACGGCGATCACCGGCAAGGTCGCGTAGCCAAGGACCAGCGCCACGAGCGCCGCGACACCAAAACCAATACCGACGATACGTTCGCTGCGCTCGTGATCGGACGCGAGAAAACCGCCGGCGAGCATGCCACCCGCGCTGCAAACCATGTACACGGTCAGGCACATGGCCGCCAGCTCCGTCGGCACGCCATGCAGGCGACCAGCCGCTGCGGGGGCGAAACTTTGGATGACCGAGAGGGCTCCGGCATAAAAGAAGAAGAAGCCGAAGCACATCCAAACAGCCGGAATCCGCAGGAAATCGAGGGTCCCTTCAACCGCCAGGCCGTTGTCACCCACCTTCGACGCCGGCGGCAGGGGCGCGAGCTCGAGGTGGCGTCGGAAGATCACCAACACCGCCAGCACCGCGAACACGAGCGCCGCGGCACTTGCAAGCGCGACGCGCCACGAGAAGGCGACCGTGATCGGCACCAGGATCGCCGGCGCGAGCGCCCACCCGAGGCTCCCGGTGATGCCATGCACGCTGTAGGCGTGACCGAGATGCTCTTTCGCGACCTTGCGATTGATCAGCGTGTAGTCGACCGGATGGAACACGCCATTGCCGACACCGGCGACGACCGAAAACGCGGCGAGCATCGCGTAGCTCGTGCTGATCGAGTAGCCGAGCGCGGCGAAGCCGATCAGCGTCAAGCCCGCGAGCAGCACCGGGCGCGGGCCGAAACGGTCGACCCAGAAGCCGGACAACGTCTGGATCACGCACGAGACAACGAAGAAGATCGTAAGCAGAAAGCCGAGTTCGGCAAAGCCGACGCCGAACGCCTCCTTCAGCCACGGAAAGAGCGGCGCGAGCAGAAGCTGGCTGAAGTGGCTGATGCTGTGCGCGCCGCCGACGAGCGCCATCAGCTTGGCGTCTCGCCGCCAGGACGAGGCAGCTACCGTATTGGATTGCATGTCCCCACTGTAGATGCGGCGGCTTAGGCAAGGTTACGATAGCGCGCCAAGTTCTATCGAATTCCCGCCAAGTGTCCCGCGCCGCCACCAGCCGCTCACCCGCCGTACGCAAACGCCGCGCATTGCGCGCGCCGACCGACGCGAGGCGCTTTGCGCCGCTGCCCGAGCGCCCGGTGCGCGCGCACACCCAGTTCATCGATCCGGATACCGACATCGAGCCGCACAGCCACCCCTGGGCGCAGGTCGCGATCGCCGCTTCGGGCGTCGCGCGCATCACCGCGGGCGACGCAACCTACCTCGTGCCGGCCTGGCGCGCGATCTGGATTCCGCCCGGCGTCGAGCATGTGGTGAGCGTCGTCGAGGCGGCCGAACTGCTCACGCTCTACGTGCTGCCGCAAGACGGCGTCGCAGCCCCCGTCGTCGCATCGGCGGCGGATTGGGAACGCTGCCGCGTCCTCGACGTAACGCCGTTGCTGCGCGAACTGGTGCTTCGCCTGGACATGGCCGACGATCGCCACGCGCCGCGCGCCACCGCATGGTTGGCACGCGAACGGCGCTTGTGCGAGCTGGTCCTCGACGAGCTCGACCGTGCCGCGCCAGTCCGGCTCGGCATCGCGCTGCCGGCCGACAAGCGGCTGCGTGCGCTGTGCAAGGCCGTGCTCGATGACCCGCAACGCCACGCCACACTCGCCGGCTGGGCACGCGAGGCGGGCGCGAGCGAGCGCACCGTGGCGCGGCTGTTTCGCGACGAACTCGGCACCAGTTTCGGCCCGTGGCGCCAGCAGGTGCTGCTCGGCCGTGCGCTGACGCTCGCGACGCAGGGCAAGCCCATGGGGCTGATCGCCGCCGAGCTTGGCTATGCGAGCGCAAGCGCGTTCTCCGCGATGGTGCGCCGTTCGGTCGGCGTACCACCCAGCCGCTTTTTCGACCGCGGTTGAATCGCGCGCCCCCGCCCTCACCTCCAAAGCTACGATACCGCCATGAACGCCCCCGAATCCGTTCTCTTCGACTTCACGCGCCAGGATGCGCGCGGCGCAAGTTGCACCTCGCAGGCCTGGGCCAAGGTGCCGCTCGCCTTGCCACCGCGCGAGCGCGCCGAGGCGAAGGCGCGCGCCAAGGAGCTGCTCGCCGCGAACGACGCGGTGCTCGTCGCGCACTACTACGTCGATGGCGATTTGCAGGACCTGGCGCTCGAGACCGGCGGCTGCGTTGCCGATTCGCTGGAGATGGCGCGCTTCGGCCGTGACCATCCCGCCAAGACGCTCGTCGTCGCCGGCGTGCGGTTCATGGGCGAGACGGCGAAGATCCTGTCGCCCGACAAGCGCGTGCTGATGCCGGATCTGGACGCCACCTGCTCGCTGGACCTCGGCTGCCCGGCGGACGAGTTCAATGCGTTTTGCGATGCCCACCCCGATCGCACGGTTGTGGTCTACGCCAATACGAGCGCGGCAGTGAAGGCGCGCGCCGACTGGATGGTGACGAGCTCGTGCGCGCTGCCCATCGTCAATCACCTGAAGGCGCAGGGCAAGAAAGTCCTCTGGGCGCCGGACCGCCATCTCGGTCGCTACATCCAGGACCAGACCGGCGTCGACATGCTGCTCTGGCAGGGCGACTGCATCGTGCACAACGAGTTCAAGGGTCTGGAGCTCGAACTTTTGCGACGCGAGCATCCCGATGCGCAAGTGCTCGTGCACCCTGAGTCCCCGCGCAGCGTCGTCGAGCAGGCCGACGTCGTCGGCTCGACGAGCGCCTTGCTCAAGGCCGTCGTCGAGGGCCGCGCGAGCGAATACATCGTCGCCACCGACAACGGCCTGATGCACCGCATGCGCCAGCTCGCACCGGGCAAGACGCTGATCGAGGCGCCGACCGCCGGCGCGAGCGCGACCTGCAAGAGCTGCGCGCATTGCCCCTGGATGGCGATGAACGCGTTGCAGGGCGTGCTCGGTTGTTTGGAGAATGGCAGCGGCGAGGTTGCGCTCGACGAGGGCATTCGACGCCGCGCGCTCGGTTGCATCGAACGCATGCTCGACTTCGTCGCCGCGCATCCGACCGGTGTGTCGCAGCCTGTGAACGGCTTCGTGCCGGCTCTCGGCGCGTCCTAGGCTTCTGCCCCGCCGACGCGGGTCACTTCTTGGACACACGGCATTGCGATCCTCATGCTGACCTTCGACCACAACGAATCACTTCAACAGGCGCGCGCGCGCAACGTGCGCGACGCGCTGGCGGAAGACATCGGTCGCGGCGACTGGACCGGACAACTCGTGCCGGCCGGCGAACGGGTGCTCGCACGGGTGCTGGTGCGCGAGGCGGCAGTGCTGTGCGGGCGCGAATGGTTCGATGCCGTCGTGCTGGCGCTCGACGCGAAAGCGCGTGTCGAATGGCATGTCGCGGAGGGCGCCGTGATGGCCGCCGACAGCGTCGCATGCCACGTCGAGGGCGACGCTCGCGCGCTGCTTGCCGCCGAGCGGCCGGCGCTCAACTTCCTGCAACTGCTGTCGGCCACCGCGACGCTGACCCGCCGCTTCGTCGATGCCGTCGCGGGCGCGTCGCCGAACCCGCGCGGCTGCGCGATCCTCGACACGCGCAAGACGATTCCCGGATTGCGGCTGGCGCAGAAGTACGCGGTGCGCATCGGCGGCGGGGTGAACCAGCGGCTTGCGCTCTACGACGGCATCCTGATCAAGGAGAACCACATCGCCGCTGCGGGTGGTGTCGGCGCGGCGCTGAAGAACGCGCAGGCGCTCGATGCCGGCGTCTCGATCCAGATCGAGGTCGAGACGCTCGCACAGTTGCGCGAAGCGCTCGATGCAGGCGCGACGAACGTGCTGCTCGACAACTTCACGCTTGCGCAGATGCGCGAGGCGGTGGCGACGACCGCCGGTCGTGCGCTGCTCGAAACCTCTGGCGGTGTCGCGGTCGATCAGGTGCGCGACATCGCGGCAACTGGGGTCGATCGCATCTCGATCGGGCGGTTGACGAAGGACGTGCAGGCGGTCGATTTTTCGATGCGCGTGATCGAGCGACTCGGTCCGGCTTGATCGACGCGCTGGCCCGACAAGCGAAAAGGCCTGCCGCAACCAAGTTGTTCGGGACTTGGTGCGAACGCCGGCGCGCGACACTGCGCGTCATGCGCGCCGATTTCGAACAGATTCACAACCACCACGAGCGCGCGGTGTTCGCCTCGATTGCACGGCACGCGCCGACCTATCCGCACGTGACGGCCAGCGACCTGCTGCCCGACGTGGCCTGCGTCGCGCTCAACCGTCTGCCGCCACGCTACATCCGTCACAAGGTGGACCTGGCGTTCTATCTCACCGAGCGCGAGCGGCAGGACGCCGAGACGGCGATCGATGATGCGGTGCGTTTCGCATTCGAATTCGTGCAGGCGCGCAGCGTGATGAAGGCGCGCGGCTGAATACCGAGCGCCGAACCGTCAACCGCTCAGCCCGACACTCTTACCCCCGTTGCGGCTGCGCGCCGAGCGCACCAGCACGGTCGGGAAACTCACCGGCAAGGTGTTCGGGAAGTCGCGGCTGTAGTGCAGGCCGCGGCTTTCGCGCCGCATCAGCGCCGAGCGCACGATGAGTTCGGCGCAATCGACGAGGTTGCGCAACTCCAGCAGGTCGCGGTTGACGCGGAAGTTGGCGTAGTAGTCGTCGATCTCGCTGCGCAGCAGCTTGATGCGGTGCAGCGCGCGCTCGAGGCGCTTGGTCGTGCGGACGATGCCGACGTAGTTCCACATCAGCAGGCGCAGTTCGTCCCAGTTGTGCGCGATCACAACCTGCTCGTCGGCGTTCTCGACCTGACTCTCGTCCCACGCCGGCAGCGCCGGCTGCTCTGCAGGCGGATGACCAAGGATGTGCTCGGCACAGGTGCGACCGAGAACAACGCATTCGAGCAGCGAATTGCTCGCCAGGCGGTTCGCACCGTGCAGGCCGCTGTAGGTCGTCTCACCCACAGCATAGAGGCCCGGCAGGTCGCAGCGACCGTCGAGGTCGGTGACGACGCCGCCACACGCATAGTGCGCCGCGGGCACGACGGGAATGGGCTGCTTGGTGATGTCGATGCCGAGCTTCAGGCAGCGCGCATGGATGGTCGGGAAGTGAGAGATCAGGAACTCGGCGCCAAGATGGGTCGCATCCAGCCAGACGTGGTCCAGGCCGTGCTTCTTCATCTCGAAGTCGATCGCGCGCGCGACGATGTCGCGCGGCGCAAGTTCGAGCCGTGCGTCGTGCGCGGCCATGAAGCGCGCCGCGTCGCCCTCCCGCCCCGGCAGCAGCAGCCGCGCGCCCTCGCCGCGCAGCGCTTCGGTGATCAGGAAGCTGCGCTCCTGCGGGTGGTACAGACAGGTCGGGTGGAATTGGATGAACTCCATGTTGCCGACGCGACAGCCCGCACGCCACGCCATCGCCATGCCGTCACCCGTCGCGGTGTCGGGATTGCTCGTGTAGCGATAGACCTTGCCGAGGCCGCCGGTGGCGAGCACGACCGCCGCCGCGGGCAGCGTCTCGACCCGCTGAAGGTCGATGTCGAGCGCATACACACCGTAGCAGCGTGGCGGTTCGTCGCGATGCAGATGGCGCGAGGTGATGACGTCGACCGCCATCCAGCGCTCTCGCAGCGTGATGTTCGGATGCCGCCTGGCGCGGGCGAGCAGCGCATCGAGGATCGCCCTGCCAGTTGCGTCCGCCGCGTGCGCGATGCGACGCACCGCGTGACCGCCCTCGCGGGTCAGATGCAGTCCCAGCGGCCCGGACGGATCGGCCGAGAACGGCACTCCGCTCGCGACCAGCCACTCCACGGCCTGCGCGCTGTGCTCGGCGACGAAGCGAGCGGTGTGTTCGTCGACGAGGCCAGCGCCGGCGGCCTGCGTGTCGTGCACGTGCGAATCGATGCTGTCGTCGTCGCCGAGCACGCCGACGATGCCGCCCTGCGCCCAGGCCGTCGCGCCCTCTTCCAGGCCACGCTTGGCGAGCACGACGACCGCCCGGTGCTCAGCCAGGTGCAGAGCGACCGTCAAGCCGGCGAGCCCCGCGCCGACGATCACCACGGGGCGTTGTGACTGCACGTCGATAGTGGTCATCGTGGCTTGCAGTCGCCTGTCGGAAGGCACGGCAATCGGGGTTTCAGAGCGGCCGATTCTATCGGCGACCCGATTCACGCGGGCGCCCCGCACACGTGGCGCGAGATAGCGCGGCGAAAATCACACCTTGGCGCGGCGAATTCGTGCGCCCGATGCGGCGATGCGGTCCACTCGGGCCGTCCAGCGCGCGCGGGCTGTGTCAAAGTGTGCCGTGCTGCGAATGGCATGCCTCGCGCACGCCGCGCCAACGACCGATACTCCGAACCATGAACGCAACCACGCCCGAAGGTTCCGACCCGACCGCGGTACGCCCGCAAAGTCGCATGAGCGAGCTTATCGATGGCTGGCAGGCGACGCGCGCGCAGACCGTGCTCGCAACGCGCTTCATCGGTAACAAGGACGAGTACCTCGCCCCGGAAGCGAAGGACATCGGCCGCCCGGTCGGCGACCGGCTGCGCGAGCTGTTCGTCTCCTGCGATCCGGCGCCGGCACTGCTGCAACAGTTCGACCATGCGCACCCGGAGTTCATTGCGGTGCACGATATCGGCACCAGTTCGTCGCGCAAGCTGCTGGCGGATGTGGCAGCGGCGACCGGGCTCCTGGTCAAGAAGCTCGCGATCCGGCGCCAGGGTTACGGCACGACGCTGGCCACGCTCGAATTCATCGAATTCCCGGCCGGCGAAGGCGGGTCGCTGCGAATCTACAGCACCGAGGCCGATGCCGACACCGTGTCGCGCCACGGCCTGGCCCGGGTGCTGCTCGCCTACAGCCGGCTCGGCGTGCTCATGGTCGGCGACCTGCCGGCGCACGCGCTCGCTGCTGCATTCAAGCCGCTGCGAGACGACATCATCACCGGGCCCTGGCCCAACCGCGACCTCCTGCTGTTGCCGCTTGCCGCCACCGGCGCGCTCGCGACTCAGAGCGCCGACCTCGGGCGCGGCACCGGCGTCACGGTGCGCAGTACCCCGGCGGTGGCACGGCCATCGGACGCCTGGAATTTCATCAACGGCACCTGGAGTCGGCTGCGCGCGCAGATCGCTGCCACTGGCCTTGTCGTGCCGGCGCTGAGCGTCTCGCCGGCGGAGCCTGCGCCTGGCGCGGCGGTAGCCGCATTCGGCCCGAACGCCGTGACGCCGACCCTGCAGCCGCTTTCACTGCGTCCCATGCCGCCGCTGCCGCAGTCCGTGGCCGAATCCCGCCGCGCTGCGCTGGACGACAAGCTCACCGCGCAGATGACCCATTACGTCGAGCAGTTGCGCAAGCTCAACGGCATGCTCGACTGCTGTGTGTTCGAGATCGCGAGCGGCCGTCAGATCGCGCACGCGGGCGAGATGCCGGACGCCGAAAACCTCGCCTCCGCCGCCACGACGCTGCTCGGGGCGATCGTGCGAACCGGACGCCGGCTCGGGCTCACGGCTGAAATGCCCGACGCCGCGATCACGCTCGACGCGCGCCACCTGCTGCTGCGCCCGGTGCCGCGCCACCCCGAACTGATGCTGCACGCCGTACTCGACAAGCAGCACGCCAACCTGACACTGGCGCGGCTGCAGATCCAGCGCATGGACGATCTGTTCGACGAACCCGCTCGCTGAGGCCCGCGGCGGCGGCAGGCTCGCTCAAGAAGTACTCAGGGTCCGCGCTCGCGCCTGGACGCGGCTTAACCGGGTGCCTTGGCCGGCGTAAACTCGCAGCTCTGCGGCAGGTCTGCGCGGAACTCCGCCTCGGCGTTCCGGCTTGGGCCCAAGCCGTGAGTGCACCGCGCTTTGCCGCTTCACCTCCGTCACAACTGAATGTCTCGCGCTTACCTCGATCGGCGTGACGCCGCTTCGCGTTCGGCGTTGCGGGTTCAGTGCGCGCGATGTCTGCACCTCCCGGTTCGCTGACACGCTCGGCCTGGACGTCGGCGCGTGCGTCCGTCGGCGCGCACCCGGTTGCCGCGCTCATCGCGGGCTTCACGCTGTTGCGCGTGCTGCTCGCCGCGATCGTGCCGCTGCTGCCGCAGGAGGCCTACTACTGGACCTGGAGCCTGCACCTCGACTGGTCGTACTTCGACCACCCACCGCTGGCGACCTACAGCATCGCGCTCACGACGGCGCTGTTGGGGCAATCGGTCTTCGCGATCAAGCTTGCGTCGGTGCTGTGGTCGCTCGGCTGGAACGTGCTGTGGGCACTGTTGCTGCGCGACATGTTCCCCAACGATCGCCGGTTGGCTTGCGCATCGCTGATCACGCTCAACCTGACGGTGATCTACCTGGCTTTCGGCCTCGCGCCGACGCCGGATGCCCCGTTGATCTTCGCCTGGGTCGGTGCGATCTGGGCCGTATGGCGTGCCACGCAGGGTGGCTCCGCGCGCTGGTGGTTCGTCGCCGGCGCCTTCGTCGGGCTGTCGTGGTTGGCCAAGTACTCGGGCGCCCTGCTTCTGCCCGTGGTGCTGCTCTACCTGCTCTGGTCGCCGGCGCAACGCCACTGGCTGGTGCGGCCGCAGCCGTACCTCGCGATGGCGCTGGCGGCGGTGGTCTTCACGCCGGTGCTGGTCTGGAACGCTCAGCACGAATGGGTGTCCCTCGCGTTCCAGAGCACGCGTCGTGTCGGCGAGATGGGTGGTTTCAAGCCGCGCTATTTCCTGATGCTCGTCGGGACACAGTGCCTGCTGCTGACGCCCTATATCTTCGCGATCGCGATGGGCGCGCTCGGCCGCGGCATCCGCTCGGCCGCGGTACGCGCGCCGCTCGATGATCGTGCTCGATTGCTGCTGCTGAGCGGTGCGGTGCCGATCGTCCTGTTCACGCTCATCAGCTTCCGATCGCTCGTCAAGATCAACTGGCTGGCGCCGGCCTACTGGTCGTTGATCATCCTCGCCGTGCATGCGCTGCTGGCGCGCTCCGACGGTATCGCGCGGTTGCGCCGCGGCCTCGTGTCGTCGATCGCGCTGATCGTCATTGCAGGGGCGCTGGCGGCGGTCCCGAACCTGCCTATCGCCGGCAACCTGAACAGCTGGAGCGGCTGGGACGAAGCTGCCGTGCGCGTGGCGGCCATTGAGCGGGCCGAGCAGGCGCAGGGCCACCAAACCTTCGTCTTCTCGCCGAACTACAAGATCAGCTCGCTGATGCGCTTTTACCTGCCGGGCCACCCGCGCACCTATGCGCAGGACATCTTCGGCGCGAAGGCGCTGGAGTTCGACTACTTCCCGCTCGATCGCGATCTCAAAGGCGCCACCGGCATCCTCGTCCTTTCGGATCAGGACCAGGGTGACCTCGATCTCGAACGCCTGAGGGGCTACTTCGACAAGGTCGAGCGCATCGAGACGATTGACTCGCGCGCGTTCGGCAAGCTGACGCGGCGCGTCGAGATCTACCGCGGTACGAACTATGCCGGCCATCCGCCGCGCGCCCGCGAGCCGGCCGTCGCCCATTGACCGCCGCGAATCGCAACGCCATCGCGCCGCACCCTCCGACATGCCCCAGCTTTCCATCGTCGTCCCGACCTTCAACGAGATTGCCAATGTCGGCGAGCTCAGGGACCGCGTCGCCGCTGCGCTCGTTGGCGTGGATTGGGAATTGATCTTCGTCGACGACGACTCGCCCGATGGCACCGCCGTGGCGCTGCGCGAGATGGCGCAGGCCGATCGCCGCGTCCGCTGCCTGCAACGCATCGGCCGGCGTGGCCTGTCGACGGCCTGCATCGAGGGCATGCTCGCGTCGTCGGCGCCGCTTATCGCGGTGATGGACGCCGATCTGCAGCACGACGAGCGGCTGCTCGGCCAGATGGTCGAACTGATGCGTGGCAGCGATCTCGACGTCGTCGTCGGCAGCCGCTACGTCGCCAATGGAAGCGTCGGCGCCTGGGACAGTTCCCGCGTCGGCGTCAGCCGTCTGGCCACGCGCCTCAGTCGCAGCGTGCTCAAGGCCGAGTTGCACGACCCGATGAGCGGGTTCTTCATGATCCGTCACGACGTGTTCGTCGACTGCATCAAGGCTGGCATGTCCGGCATTGGCTTCAAGATCCTGCTCGATCTGTTCGCCACCTCGCCGCGACCGCTGCGCTTTCGCGAGTTGCCCTACGAGTTCCGCGAACGCGTCAGCGGCGAGAGCAAGCTCGACAGCAATGTCGCGTGGGAATATTTCGTCATGCTGCTCGACAAGCTGACGCACGGGCTGGTCCCGATCCGCTTCATCGCGTTCTCGCTCGTCGGCGGCCTCGGGCTGGTCGTCCATCTGGCCATTCTCGGGGTGCTGTTCAAGGTCTTCGGCGAGTCCTTCATCTTGTCCCAGGGCGTGGCCACGTTCGTCGCCATGAGTTTCAACTACGTGGTCAACAACCTGCTGACCTACCGCGACATGCGCCTTCGCGGCTGGTCGTTCTTCCGCGGCTGGGTCACGTTCGTCCTCGCTTGCAGCGTCGGCGCCTTCGCCAACGTGGGCGTCGCCGTCTATCTGTACCAGAGCGAGAGCTTGTGGCTGTGGTCGGCCGTCGCCGGCGTGCTCGTCGGTGCGGTGTGGAATTACGCGGTCACCGCCGTCTACACGTGGAAAGCGCCGCGCTCAACGGCTTCGAGCCCGGCCGCGGCGACCGCAAGGCCGCCGTCTGCCGCGGGCTGACCCCTCGGGCGGGCGGACGGATCGACCCACCTGAGGCGTCCCGCGTCAGTGCACGACGCGCTCGAAGCTGAACTCGCCGTTCTGGACACTGACCGGGATCACGTCCTTCGGCCCGAATCGCCCTTCCAGGATCAGCTTGGCAACCGGGTTCTCGATGCGTTGCTGAATCGCGCGCTTCAAAGGTCTCGCGCCAAACGCCACGTCGAAGCCGACCTTCGCGAGCTCGGCGAGTGCCTGCGGCGACACGTCGAGCTTCATGTCCATCTTTTCGAGCCTCGCCTCCAGCACCTTCAACTGAATCTTCGCGATCGCCTCGATGTTCGTCGCGTCGAGTGCGTGGAACACGACGACCTCGTCGATGCGGTTCAGGAACTCGGGACGGAAGTGCTGCTTGACTTCGACCCAGACCGCGTCGCGGATCTCCTCGCTCGGCCGCCCCGCCATCTGCATGATCTGGTGCGAGCCCAGGTTGCTCGTCATCACGATCACCGTGTTCTTGAAGTCGACCGTGCGGCCCTGGCCGTCGGTGAGCCGCCCGTCGTCGAGCACCTGCAAGAGCACGTTGAACACGTCCGGGTGGGCCTTCTCCACCTCGTCGAGCAGCAGCACCGAATAGGGCTTGCGCCGCACCGCCTCGGTGAGATACCCGCCTTCGTCGTAACCGACGTAGCCGGGGGGCGCGCCGATCATGCGGGCGACCGAGTGCTTCTCCATGAACTCGCTCATGTCGAGGCGGATCAGGTGCTCCTCGCTGTCGAACAGGAAGCCGGCGAGCGCCTTGCACAACTCCGTCTTGCCGACGCCGGTCGGGCCGAGGAAGAGGAACGAACCGGTCGGCCGATTCGGGTCCGCGAGCCCTGAGCGCGAGCGGCGGATCGCGTCCGCGACCGCGGTGATCGCCTCGTCCTGGCCGACGACGCGCTCGTGCAGCTTGGATTCCATCTGCAGCAGCTTCTCGCGATCACCCTGCATCAACTTGCTGACCGGAATGCCGGTCGCGCGCGCGACGACCTCGGCGATCTCTTCGGCGCCGACCATCGTGCGCAGCAGCTGCGGCGCACCGCCGTCCTTGCCGGCCTTCGCCTTGCCGGCTTCCTTGGCCTGCGCTTCCTTCAATTGCTTTTCGAGATCGGGCAGCTTGCCGTACTGCAGCTCGGCAACCTTGTTGAAGTCACCCTTGCGCGTGAGCTCCTCGATCTGCGTGCGCAGCTTGTCGATCTCTTCCTTCAGGTGCGCCGATCCCTGGGCGGTCGCTTTCTCTGACTTCCAGACTTCCTCCAGATCGGCGGCCTCGCGCTCGAGCTTCGCGATTTCTTCCTCGATCAGTGCGAAGCGCTTCTGCGAGCCTTCGTCCTTCTCGCGACGCACCGCTTCACGCTCGATCTTGAGCTGGATCAGGCGACGGTCGAGCTTGTCCATGACCTCAGGCTTCGAGTCGATCTCGATCTTCACCTTCGCCGCGGCTTCGTCGATCAGGTCGATCGCCTTGTCGGGCAGGAAGCGATCCGTGATGTAGCGGTGGCTGAGTTCGGCGGCGGCGACGATCGCCGGGTCCGTGATCTCGACGCCGTGGTGGACCTCGTACTTTTCCTGCAGGCCGCGCAGGATCGCGATCGTCGCCTCGACCGTCGGCTCGCCGACGAGGATCTTCTGGAATCGCCGCTCGAGCGCGGCGTCCTTCTCGATGTACTTGCGATACTCGTCGAGCGTCGTCGCGCCGATGCAATGCAGTTCGCCGCGTGCGAGCGCCGGCTTCAACATGTTGCCGGCGTCGATCGCGCCTTCCGCCTTGCCGGCGCCGACCATCGTGTGGAGTTCGTCGATGAAGACGATCGTCTGCCCTTCGTCCTGCGCGACTTCCTTCAGCACGGACTTGAGGCGTTCCTCGAACTCGCCGCGGTATTTCGCACCGGCAAGCAGCAGCGCCATGTCCAGCACGAGCACACGCTTGGATTTGAGCGACTCGGGCACCTCGCCGGCGACGATGCGCTGCGCAAGGCCCTCGACGATTGCCGTCTTGCCGACACCCGGCTCACCGATCAGGACCGGGTTGTTCTTCGTCCGCCGCGACAGCACCTGGATCGCGCGCCGGATCTCGTCGTCGCGGCCGATCACGGGGTCGAGCTTGCCGAGGCGCGCGCGCTCGGTGAGGTCGATCGTGTACTTCTTGAGCGCCTCGCGCTGCCCTTCGGCTTCGGCGGAGTCCACCTTCTGCCCGCCGCGCACCGCGTCGATCGCCGCTTCGAGCGACTTGCGCGTCAGGCCGTGACCGCGCACGATGCCGGCGAGATCGGTCTTCGCGTCGGCGAGCGCGAGCAGGAACATCTCGCTCGCGATGAACTGGTCACCGCGCTTCGAAGCTTCCTTCTCCGCCCCTTGCAGCAGCGCGACGAGATCGCGCCCCGCCTGCACCGGCTGGCCCCCGCCCTCGACCTGCGGCAGCCCGTTGATCGCCGTCTCGATCGCCGTTTGCAACGCCGGCAGGCGCACCCCGGCTCGCCCGAGCAGCGCGCGCGGGCCGTCCTCCTGCGTCAGCATCGCTGCGAGCAGATGCACCGGCTCGATGTACGGGTTGCCGCGCGTGACGGCGAGGCTCTGCGCCTCGCCCAGCGCCTCCTGGAAGCGCGTCGTGAACTTGTCTTGTCGCATGGGGTTCCTCCAACTGCTTCAAGAGGTTAGGCATAAGACGCAAATTTCAAGGTGCCCGCGGACTGACGCAGATCAATGCGCAGGCAAGATGGCGCGCACCCGCGCATGCCACGGCCCCCCTAGAAGCGGCGCTGGCTTCGCCGCTCACTCGCCGGCGTTGCCGCCCACTTCGATGCCCCAGCGCGCGAGCGCGGCGTCGTCGGCGACGCGCGCATCGACCCAGCGCGCGCCGTCCGGGCCGTGCTCCTTCTTCCAGAACGGCGCCTGCGTCTTCAGATAGTCCATCAGGAACTCGCAGGCCTGGAAGGCGTCACCGCGGTGCGCGGAGGCAACGACGACGAGCACGATCTGATCGAGCGCCGCGAGCCGCCCAACGCGGTGGATCACGCGCGCGGCACGCACATCGAAGCGCCGCGCCGCCTCATCGATCATGCCTTCGATCGCGCGTTCCGTCATCCCCGGGTAGTGTTCGAGTTCCATCGCGCTGATCGCAGCGCCGCCGCTACGGTCGCGCACCGTGCCGACGAAGGCGACGACCGCGCCGACGCCACCGTCGCCTGCGCGCAGGGCGGCCGCTTCGCTCGACAGGTCGAAGTCCCCGGTCTGAATGCTGACGCGAGCCGACACGGTGCCCGTCTCCATTCAACCCCCGGTGACGGGAGGAAAGAACGCGATCTCGGCGCCATCGACCACCGGCGCAGAGTCATCGCACAGCGTCTGGTTCAGCGCGGTGCGCACCGCGCGGCCGCGTGCGAGCAGATCGGCATGGCGTGCGCTTCGCGCGATCAGCGCGTCCCGCACGCCGCCCACGCTCGACTCGCCCGTCAACGGCAGTGTCTCGCCCGCGCCGAGCGCTTCGCGCAGCGAAGCGAAGTAGCGCACCCGAACCGTGGCGGTCATGACAGCAGTTCCGCAAAGGGCAGGTAGCGCACGATGTCGCCACGATGGATCGCTTGACCCGACGGGTTGTCGACGACGCCGTCACCCCAGACGGTCGACGTCAGCACGCCGGAGCTCTGGTTGGCGAAAAGCTCCAAGCCGCCGTCGGCGTTGCGCCGCACGCGCAGGAACTCGCGCCGGCGATCGGGTTTGATCCAGTCGAAGTTCGCACGCGCCGCCAACGCGACGGGCGCCTGCGGATCGCCGCCCTGCAATCGCAGCAGGACCGGCCGGACCGCGAGCAAGAACGTGATAAAGCTCGACACCGGGTTGCCCGGCAGGCCGATGAACCAGGCGCTCGATCCGTCGCCACGGCGCAATTCGCCGAACGCGAGCGGCTTGCCCGGCTTGATCGCAACCTGCCACAGATCGAGCCGGCCTTCGGCCTGCACTGCCGGGCGCAGGTGATCTTCCTCGCCGACCGACACGCCGCCCGAGCTGACGACGAGATCACACCCAGCGGCTGCGCGACGCAGCGCTTCGCGCGTTGCGTCGAGGGAGTCGGACACGATGCCAAGGTCTTCGCAATCACACCCTGCCGCTTGCACCAGCGCACGGAGCATGAAGCGGTTCGAGTTGTAGATCGCCCCCGGCCGCAGCGGCTCACCGGGCATCACGAGTTCATCGCCGGTCGACATCAGGCCGACGCGTGGCCGGCGCGCGACTTCGAGCGTTGCTGCACCCACCGACGCCGCCAGGCCCAGCGCCTGCGGCGTGAGCTTGGTACCCCGCGCGAGCACGACGCTGCCCCGCTTCACGTCCTCGCCCAGACGCCGCACCCACTGCCCTGCCGTCGGCACGATGCCGACGCGAACGCCAGCCCCGACCACCTCGCACTGCTCCTGCATCACGACCGCATCGGCGCCTGCGGGTACCTGCGCTCCGGTGAAGATGCGTGCCGCGGTTCCCGCCTGCAACGGCGTGCCGACCACGCCGGCGGGAATGCGCTGGCTCACCGGCAGCACCGTCCCCGCGGACGGCACATCACTCGCGCGCATCGCGTAGCCGTCCATCGAGGTGTTGTCGGCCGGCGGCACATCGAGCAGCGACACAACGTCGGCGGCGAGCACGCGCCCGAGCGCGTCGAAGGTGGAAACGGTTTCGGTCCCATCCAGCGGCTGCACGGCAGCGAGCAGCCGCGCCAGCGCTTCGTCAAGCGTCAGCAAAGGAGTGCGGGGCGGCGTATTCATAGCGTGCCGAGGATTGCAGCAGAAATTCGGCGATCGCGTCGGGTACGTTGAGATCGAGTACCGGCAGCGCAGTGGGCTGCGGCAGCTGCTGCGGGCTGTCGGTCGCGAGGGCGACGATGAAGGGGTCGTCCGGGTACTGCACCGGCTTGCCCACTTGCGCGCGCCAGACCTCGATCTTGAGCAGGTCCGCCTGCTTGAAGCCCTCGACGAGCGCCCAATCGCAATCGACGAGTTCGGCGAGCAACTGGTGCACGGTCGGCCGCGCCTCGACCGCGAACTCCCGAATCTTGGCGAGCCGGCGGCTCGACGCGATCACGACCTCGTACGCGCCGGCCTTGCGGTGGCGCCACGAGTCCTTGCCGGCATGGTCGATGTCGAAGTCGTGGTGCGCGTGCTTGACGACGGAGACGCGCTGACCGGCGAGCGCGAGGCTCGCGATCACGCCCTCGACGAGCGTGGTCTTGCCCGAGCCCGACCAGCCGGAGAAGCCGACGACTTTCATGCCATGTGCGGTTCGATGCAGCGCTTGACCGCGTCAGCGTCCGCTTGCAGCACGATGAAGCGACGCGGCAGGTCTTCGATGCCGATCTGCGCATCGGGACGCGGCGGCAGGATGCCGATCGCTTCGACGATCGTCGCGGCGAACTTTGCCGGCAGCGCTGTTTCGAGCACGATCATGGGCACGCCGGGTTCGATGTGCTCGCGCGCCACCTTCACGCCATCCGCGGTGTGCGGGTCGATCAACACGCCGTGGTCGCGATATACCTCCCGGATCGTCGCGAGCCGGTCGGCGTGCGTGCTGCGTCCGGACGCGAAGCCGAAGTCGGGAAGCTTTGCCCACGCCTGCGCGTCGAGGCTGAACGCGCCATCCCGCTGGATGCGCTCGCCGAACTTCGCACGCACGCGCTCGCCATCGCGATCGAGCAGATCGAAGATGAAGCGCTCGAAGTTCGAGGCCTTCGAGATGTCCATCGACGGGCTCGAGGTCTCATGTGTCTCGGTACTCGCGCGCACCCGGTAGGTTCCGGTGCGAAAGAACTCGTCGAGCACGTCGTTCTCGTTCGTCGCCGCGACGAGACGGCGGATCGGCAAGCCCATCATGCGCGCAACATGGCCGGCGCAGATGTTGCCGAAGTTGCCGGAGGGGACGGTGAAGCTGACCTGTTCGTCGTTCGAGCTCGTCGCCCTGAAGTACCCGGCGAAGTAGTAGACGACTTGCGCCAGCAGCCGTGCCCAGTTGATCGAATTGACGGCGCCGATACGGTGCCGGCGCTTGAACTCGAGGTCGTTCGAGACCGCCTTGACGATGTCCTGGCAATCGTCGAACACGCCCTCGATCGCGATGTTGTGGATGTTCTCGTCCTGCAGCGAAAACATCTGCGCCTGCTGGAACGGGCTCATGCGGCCGTGCGGCGACAGCATGAAGACGCGCAGCATCGGCTTGCCGCGCAGCGCATATTCGGCTGCGCTGCCGGTGTCGCCGGACGTCGCGCCCAGAATGTTGAGCACCTCGCCGCGCCGCTCGAGTTCGTACTCGAACAGGTTGCCGAGCAGCTGCATCGCCATGTCCTTGAAGGCGAGCGTCGGGCCGTTGGAAAGCGCCTGCAGCCACAGGCCGTCGCCGATCGATCTCAGCGGCGTGATCTCGGGCGTGCCGAAGATCGCCTCGGTGTAGGTCGCATCAACGATCGCGCGCAGATCGGTGGCAGGGATGTCGTCGATATACAGCGACAGGATCTCGAAGGCCAGATCGGCATAAGACAGGTCGCGCCACTTCGCGAGCGTTGCACCGTCGATGCGCGGGTAGTTGGCCGGCAGGTAGAGCCCGCCATCGGGTGCCAGACCTTCGAGGAGGATCTCGCAGAAGCGGCGAGGCGTCGCTTGGCCGCGCGTCGAGACGTAGTTCAACTCAACTCTTCCTTGCGGATGCGAACGATCGGCGCGAGCACCGTCGGCAGTTCCTGCATGCGGGCGATCGCGTCGTTCATGCGTCCCTCGACCGTATCGTGGGTCAGGATGATGACGTCGGTCTGCTTCTCGCCCTCGCCAGACTCTCGCTGCAGCAACGCGTCGATCGAAATGTCGCGCTCGGCGAGGATGCCGGTGATGCGCGCCAGCACGCCGGCCTGATCGGCGACCTGCAGGCGCAGATAGAAAGCGGTGACGACCTGCTCCATCGGCAGGATCGGCGCGTTGCTCAGCTCGTCGGGCTGGAATGCGAGGTGCGGCACGCGCTGCTCCGGGTCGGCGGTGTGCAGACGCGTGATGTCGACCAGGTCGGCGACGACGGCAGAGGCTGTCGGCTCGGCGCCCGCGCCTTTGCCGTAGTAGAGCGTCGTGCCGACGGCGTCCGCCTGCACGAGCACCGCGTTCATCGCACCTTCGACATTCGCGATCAGGCGCTTGGCCGGAACGAGCGTCGGATGCACGCGCAACTCGATCCCGTGGTCGGTACGCTTCGTGATGCCGAGCAGCTTGATGCGGTAGCCAAGCTGTTCGGCGTAGGTGATGTCCGCTGCCTGCAGCTTCGTGATGCCCTCGACGTAGGCCCTATCGAACTGCATCGGGATGCCGAACGCAATCGCACTCATGATCGTCGCCTTGTGCGCCGCGTCCACGCCTTCGATGTCGAAGGTCGGGTCGGCCTCGGCGTAGCCGAGGCGCTGCGCTTCCTTCAGCACGACGCCGAAGTCGAGCCCCTTGGCGCGCATCTCCGACAAGATGAAGTTCGTCGTGCCGTTGATGATGCCGGCGATCGACTCGATGCGGTTCGCCGTCAGTCCCTCGCGCAGCGCCTTGATGATCGGGATGCCGCCGGCGACGGCGGCCTCGAACGCGACCATCACGCCCTTCGCGTGCGCGGCGGCGAAGATCTCGCTGCCGTGCACCGCGAGCAGCGCCTTGTTGGCCGTGACGACGTGCTTCCCCGCAGCGATTGCTTCCATTACCAGCGTGCGCGCGATGCCGTAGCCGCCGATCAGTTCGATGACGATGTCGATCGCGGGATCGGCGATCACGGCGCGCGCGTCGGCCACCACCTGCACTGCGTTGCCAACGATGGACTTCGCGCGCGCGGTGTCCAGATCGGCGACGGTCGTGATGCGGATGCCGCGTCCGGCGCGGCGGCGGATTTCTTCCTGGTTGCGTTGCAGCACCTCGAACGTGCCGCGGCCAACGGTGCCGATGCCGAGCAACCCGACCTGGATGGGCTTGACATCGGCGTCGCGTCGATGCACGACACGCGCTGGTCTCGCGGCTGGTGGAGTGGTGCTGATCGTCATCAGTGAGAGTGTCGCTTGCGGTAGTGCTCGAGAAACCGCGCGATGCGACCAACCGCTTCGGTCAGGTCGTCCGAGTTCGGCAGGAACACGAGGCGGAAGTGGTCCGGTGCCTTCCAGTTGAAGCCGGTGCCCTGCACGATCAACACCTTCTCTTCGGCGAGCAGTTCGTAGGCGAACTGTTGGTCGTCGGCGATCGGATAGATCTTCGGGTCGAGGCGAGGGAACATGTAGAGCGCGGCCTTCGGCTTGACGACGCTGACGCCAGGAATGTCGCTCAGCAGCGTGTAGGCCAGGTCGCGCTGACGGCACAGGCGCCCGCCGGGCGCGACGAGGTCCACGATGCTCTGGTAGCCGCCGAGCGCGGTCTGGATCGCGAGTTGCCCCGGCGTGTTCGAGCACAGCCGCATCGAGGCCAGCATGTTCAGCCCTTCGATGTAGTCACCCGCATGGCGCTTGTCGCCCGAGACGATCATCCAGCCCGCGCGGTAGCCGCACGAGCGATAGTTCTTGGAAAGGCCGTTGAAGGTGACGAACAGCACGTCATCGGCGAGCGAGGCGATGCTCGTGTGCGTTACGCCGTCATAGAGCGTCTTGTCGTAGATCTCGTCGGCGAAGACGATCAGTTCGTTCTCGCGCGCGAACTCGACGATCTCGCGCAGCACGCTCTCGGGGTAGAGCGCGCCGGTCGGGTTGTTCGGATTGATGACGACGACGGCGCGCGTGCGCGGCGTGAGGCGGGAACGCATGTCGGCGATGTCGGGCAGCCAGTCGCTCTGCTCGTCGCAAAGGTAGTGCACGGCCTTGCCACCCGAGAGCGCGACGGCGGCCGTCCACAGCGGATAGTCCGGCGCGGGGACGAGCACCTCGTCGCCATTGTTGAGCAGCGCGTTCATGCTCATCACGATCAGCTCGGACGCGCCGTTGCCGAGGTAGACGTCGTCTACCGTCACCCCGTGGATCTGCTTTTCCTGCGTGTAGTGAACGACCGACTTGCGCGGCGCGAAGAGGCCCTTGCTGTCGGTGTAACCGGCCGAGTGCGGCAGGTTGCGGATCATGTCCTGCACGATCTCGTCCGGCGGCTCGAGTCCGAACGCGGCGATATTGCCGATGTTCAGCTTGATGATGTGCTGGCCCTCGTCTTCCATCTCGCGGGCCTTGTCGAGCACCGGGCCGCGAATGTCGTAGCAGACGCTGGCAAGCTTGTCCGACTTGTTGATGCGCTTTTGCAAGTGGTTTCTCCGGTCTCGGCGCGGGGCCGCCTTCTTTGCGAGATATTCAGGCGCGGGATCTTGCGGCGCAAAAACTATAATTTTATCCGCCGCACACCCGCTCCTCGGCACCTCTGTCCGCAACACTGCATCGGCCCGCCCACCCGTGAAGTTTCAGCCCGACCAACTAGACGGCGTCAACGTCATCACGGCGATCGATCAGAGCGGCGTGCGCGTCAATGCCGAGCTGCACGACGCAAGCGTGCTGGTGCCCTGGCAGGGGAGCGTCCAGCCCTGGGGTTGCAAGGCGTTCGGCGAACTCGATGCGACCCACTTCGAACAGGTGCTTGCGTTGAAGCCCGAGCTCGTCATCTTCGGCAGCGGCAGCCGCTTGCGCTTCCCGGCGGCGGCCCTGCTGCGATCGCTGATCTCGCAGCGCATCGGGGTCGAGACGATGGACACCGCGGCCGCCTGCCGCACCTACAAC
>CAWBXT010000007.1:0-122334 GCA_963792765.1 uncultured beta proteobacterium
ATGAGGGCCATGGCAAATCGCTTGGCAATGAGCATCCGTTATAGCACGAGCCCACCGAAATCACCGCAGCTGGCCAGCGCCTTCCGACCATCGCTTCGCGACTGCGTCGCGAGGTTCAACGGATGCTCAGGACCGGCGATGGACCAGTTCATCGATCAGCAGTTTGGCGGCGGGCGACATCTGCGCCCCCTTGCGGGTGACGAGCTCGTAGGGTTCGCTCCGCGATGCCAGGGCCAGCGGCAGGATGCACGACATCTGCTGGTGCGCGAAGAACTGCGCGACTTCGATCGACACCAGTGCCACGAAGGACGGATTGGCCTGCAGCAGCGCCAGCGTCGCAAAAGCGGAGGTCGTCTCGAGCAGGTGCTGCGGGAACCGGATCCCGCAGTCGCGGAACTCGCTTTCGAGCAAGAGCCGCATCGGCATGTTGGCGCGGTACACCACCCATCGGTATGGCGCCAGCTCCTGCAGAGTGAGCTTCTTCGCGCGCCGCAGAGGATGGCCGACGTTGGCGATGACCGCGAGCGTTTCATCCTGAAGCTTCACGCTATCGTAGACCTGCGGCGCCTCGCTGATGGTCGTGCGGCAGATCGCCAGGTTGAGCCGGCCGGCGTCGATCTGGGCCAGCAGGGCGACGCTGGTGTCCTCGACGATCTCGACGGACAGATCCGGCTGCCGCGCAACGAGCGCTGAGATGGCATCGGTGAGCAGCGGGACCGCGCCCATGATGACGCCGGCCGCCACTCGCCCGCCCTGGCCACGCATGATTCCGACGATCTCGTCGCGCAGGTGCGCGAGGTCCGTTTGGATCAGGCGCGCATAGCGGATCACGCAATGGCCGATGGCATTGGGCTCCAGGCCCCGGTTTGTGCGAATGAACAGCGGCGTGCCGAAGGTCGTCTCGATTTCCTGCAAGGCCTTGCTCGCGCCCGGTTGCGTCAAAGCGACCTGCCGCGAGGCCTTCAGAAGCGAGCCGTGCTCGCCCAGCGCCACCAGCAGCCGGAGCTGTTTCAGGTGGAGCCTGGAGATGATCGATTGGAGCGGTGGGGTCATGGCCTGGGTTGTGCAGATGTTATAGCGGCATCACATCTTCTCAGTGGCGGCGCGGGCAAACACTGAGTTGCCGCGCAGGCACCCACTGCAATACTGAAATCACTTGCTGCCGACAAAGTCCCACATCAATGGCTATCCCAGGGGTACGCATAACAAACCGGAGCCCCAGCTTCCAGTGCCTCCGATCAACTGATGTCCAAGACCGGCGCAGTGGCTGAAGCGGTTCATTCGCTGCAGGGCCACGGGGCCGGTCAGACCACCAGCCGGCGCACGACCTCAGCTGCAGGTCGCGCGTCAGCAGCATGCACAGATCGGTGCAGTCCATGTCGGACCGCCCCCTTGGTCGCCACAAGGCCGGCGACGGCCGGCCAGGCGGTTCCCGCAGTCTGAGGAAGAAGTGATGCGGCACTGGCTCTCGGCGCTTTGGTTCAGCGCTCCCTTCGCAGTCTTGCTCGTTCTATGCGCGGCCCTGGTCCCGTCCTTCGAGGTCAAGCCCGGCTTGTCTCCGCATCTCGACTCGGTGGCACAGGCCGGTCCCGATGGAATCAAGGACCACACCTTGATTGGGCACTTCGGTGCGAGCTTCCTGGGCGTCACGGTCGGCACGGTGCTCGCCGTCGTGTTGGCCATTCCGCTGGGTATCGATAGACAAAACAACAGCTGGAAACAGAACACCACAGAGCGCACCGACAAAAACATGTGACACGAATGACAAGAAAAAAGGGTGCAATCCAGAAACTTGTCGAACACCTGCTGGTGCTCGGCATGTCGGTCATGGGGCTGATGGTGCTCGGCAACGTGATCTTGCGCTATGGATTCAATTCCGGGTTGTCCATCTCGGAAGAAGTGTCCAGATTTGTTTTCGTCTGGTTGACCTTCCTGGGCAGCATCATCGCCCTGAAGGAGGGGGTGCATCTGGGAGTCGACACCTTGGTTCGGCGTTTGCCCAAGCCGGCGCGCTTTCTGTGCTATTGGCTCAGCCACGCGCTGATGCTCTGGTGCTGCTGGCTGATTTGGCAAGGCAGTTGGGAGCTCACCAAGAACAACCTGCACAACGTTGCTGCGCTTTCAGGAATACCTGTCGCCGCCATGTACGGCTCGGGTCTGGTCGCGGCTGCCCTCATGGCGTTGATATTGGCCGGCAATCTGTGGCGCTCCCTGCGGGGCGAAATCCGCGAAGAGGCTGTGTCGCCGGAAATACAGTACAGCGTCTCCCATGAACAGAAGACGCAAGGGAGCGCGAAGTGACCGTCTGGGTATTCATCGGTTCGCTGCTGGGCGCCATGAGCCTAGGAATGCCGATCGCCTTCGCCCTGTTGGTATGCGGTATCGCACTGATGCTGCACATGGGCAACTTCGACGCCCAGATATTGGCTCAGAGGCTGATCGATGGCGCCGACAGCTATCCGCTGATGACGATTCCATTTTTCCTTCTCGCCGGCGAATTGATGAATGCCGGCGGCCTGTCGAAACGCATCGTCGCCGCCGCGATGGCTCTCTTCGGCCACCTGCGAGGGGGACTCGGCTATGTGGTCATCGGGACAGGTGTGCTGCTGGCCAGCATTTCAGGGTCCGCGATCGCCGATACCGCCACGCTGGCCGTCATGTTGCTGCCGCTGATGCGGGAAGCGGGCTATAGCCTCACCCGCTCGTCCGGTCTCATCGCGGCCACCGGCATCATCGCGCCCATCATTCCGCCATCGGTCGGCTTCATTCTGTTTGGCGTCACTGCCAACCTGTCCATTGGCAAGCTGTTCTTGGCAGGCATCGTTCCGGGACTGCTGATGGCGGTGTCATTGGTCGCTGCCTGGTGGTGGCTCGCGAGGAACGATACCTCCCCACTGCCGCCGAAGCGATCGCGGGCTGAAACGCGACACGCGATCGGCAACGCATTCTGGGCGATCGGGCTGCCGGTCCTCATGGTCGGCGGCCTCAAGTTCGGCATCTTCACGCCTACTGAAGCAGGTGTCATCTCAGCCACCTACGCTTTGCTGGTCAGCGCGCTCATCTACCGTGAACTATCGCTGAGCGCGCTGTATGAAGCCATTCTCAGCGCCACAAAGACATCCGCGGTGATCATGCTGCTGGTAGCAGCCTCTACTGTTCCAGCCTGGCTCATTACCGTCGCTAACGTTCCCGAGCAAGTTGCGTCGCTGCTACAACCGTTTCTGGCCAGCCCGATTCTGCTGATGCTCGTGATCGCGCTGTTCGTGAGCTTGATAGGTATGGCGCTGGACTTTGCCGCCGTCATCTTGATCCTCACGCCCGTCTTGATGCCAGTCGTGAAACTTGCTGGTATTGATCCAACCTACTTCGGGGTGATATTCATGATGACCGCCGCCATAGGCATGATCACGCCGCCTGTCGGCGCTGTACTGAACACCGTCTGCGGTGTAGCCAAGATCTCCATGGAAGATGCCGTCAGAGGAGTGGTTCCGTTCCTGATCGCAGAGTTCTTGATTTTGTTGCTACTGATCATTTTTCCAGCGCTGGTAACTGTTCCCGCTTCTTGGTTCCATTGATTCAAAAATCGCCTTTCAAACGAAGGAGTCAGAAATGAAATTTCTCAAACTAATTGCCGCGGCGGTCACGCTCTTTGCCCTCACCGGCGCCAATGCGCAGGAAGTAAGAATGGGCTATGTGCCCATCGAAGCGCATCCGGTCGGACAGGGCGTCAATCGGTTTGCCGAACTCGTCAAGGCCAAGACCAACGGACGCATCACGGTCAATACCTATTGCTGCGGAAAGATCGGCAATGAGCCGCAGATGCAAACCATGCTGCAGGGAGGCACCCTTCAGTTGATGGTCGGTCCGACCCCCAACCTGGTGGGCTCGATCAAGGAATTCGGAATCTTCGATCTCCCGTTCTTCTTTGCCAACTTCAAGGAAGTCGATGCCATCATGGATGGCCCTGTCGGCGCCCAGCTGTTCAAGAAGATGGAAGGCATCGGCTTGGTTGGCCTGGCGTACTGGGATAACGGCTTTCGTCACATGACCAATGCCAAGCGAAAGATCACGAAAACGGAGGACATCGATGGCCTGAAAATCCGTGTGATACCGAACCCCGTCTTCATTGGCACCTTCAAGGCGCTCCACGCCAATCCGGTGCCGATGCCCTATCCCGAGCTCTACAACGCCTTGGAGAGCAAAGCGGTAGACGCGCAGGAAACGCCGGTCGGCTTGATCCAATCCAGCAAATTCTACGAAGTACAGAAGTACTTGACGCTGACCGGCCATGCCTACACCGCGTTCTTCGTGGCGGCCAGCAAAAAGTGGTTTGACACGCTGTCCCCCGCGGACCAACAGGCTATCCGCGATGCCGCGCGCGAATCGGCACCTTACCAGCGTGAACTGTCGCGAGACGCCGCCGATCGCATCACGCGTGAGCTCAGGGACCAAGGAGGCATGGATGTGACGACGTTGCCGCCGGCCGAGATGGCAAAACTGCGCGAAATGGTCAAGCCCGTTGTCGCCCAGTTTTCCGAAGTCATCGGTGCAGACCTGATCAAGCAGGCGCACGAAGACATGGCCAAGGCAAAATAGTCGACCCTGAACAATTCTGCAACTCGCACCGTTGCTGGCTCTGCAGCCGATTGCCGATGGTGCGATTTGCAGGCTTGAGGCGCAATACGCCTCGGTTGCTTGCAACCTGCGCCGAGGTCGCCGATGGGTCCGAAGTCCCGTGTTGGCGCCGCCTAGCAGGACCTGTTCCGGATGGAACTGGTCAACCTGATCGATCAGCGATCACCGCGTCGTGGCGTCTGCTGGTGCGCCGACGGCTGTTGCGCGCGGCATTGCTCGGCGCGGCCATCGTCTGCGGTGCGCTAGCTGGCGAAGGGCTGTTGATGACCTCGGGCCGGCTTGTCGCGCCGCCCGATATGGCCTCGACGCTGGCGCGCGTGGTCCAGTGGATCTCACTGGCGACCAGCCTGTCGGCCCTTTTCTACCTGTGGCAGCGCATCGTCAGTGACGGGGTGCGGCGTGCTAGCCGCGGCCGACGAACGGCATTTTCGTGGCCATGATGGTCATGAACTGCACGTTCACGTCGAGCGGCAGGTTGGCCATGCGTAGCACGGCATCGCCGGCGTGCTTCACGTCCATCATCGGCTCGGTGCTCGACATGCCTGCCGCAAGTTCGGTGAGCGCATTGCCGATGTCGATCTGGCTGGCGGTGATGTCGTTCTTGCGGCCGTCGAGCGAAATGCTCTTGGTCAGGCCGGTGACCGCGTGCTTGGTGGCGGCGTAGGCCACCGACATCGGCCGCGGCGCGTACGCCGAGAGCGAGCCGTTGTTGATGATGCGGCCGCCCTTGGGGTCCTGCGCCTTCATGATGCGGATGGCGTGCTGGGTGCACATGAACATCGCCACCAGGTTGATGTTCACCACCTCGCGGAATTTCTCGATGGGCAGGTCTTCCATCGGCACCGCGGGCGCGCCCATGCCGGCGTTGTTGAACAGCACGTCGAGCCGGCCGAACGTGCTCTTCACTTCGGAAAACGCTCTCGCGACGTCGGCGTCCTGGGTGATGTCGGCAGCCAGCACCAGGGCGCGGTCCTTGGCTCCGGATTCCTCGGCGGTCTTCTCCAGCATGTCCTTGCGCCGACCGACCAGACCGACGCAGTAGCCGTCCTTCAGGAGCGCGAGCGACGCTGACTTGCCGATCCCGCTGCCGGCGCCCGTGACGATTGCGACTCGTTTTTGTGCCATGACTGCCTCTACAGAAGAAGAAATCGAACGCGCGGTCAACGAACGCGCGGTCCTTCGTGCGGTTTCGTGCGGCAAATCCGCGCGGCGCGGGTCAGGCGGCCGTGTACGCCGTCTTGACCGTCGTGTAGAACTCCGCGGCGTAGCGGCCCTGCTCACGCGGCCCGTAGCTGGAGCCTTTGCGGCCGCCGAAGGGCACGTGGTAGTCCACGCCCGCGGTCGGCAGGTTCACCATCACCATGCCGGCCTGCACATGGCGCTTGAAATGCGTGGCGTACTTGAGGGAGGTCGTGGCGATGCCGGCGGAGAGACCGAACTCGGTGTCGTTGGCCAAGGCCAGTGCCTCCTCGTAGTTCTTCGCGCGGATGACGCTCACCACCGGCCCGAACACCTCTTCGCGGTTGATGCGCATCGCCGCCGTCGTCTCGGCGAACAGGGCGGGACGCATGTAGTAGCCGGGCGCGCCATCGGCGTTGGTCTCGATCGCCTCGCCGCCCGCCACCAGCCGGGCGCCTTCGGCCGTCGCGATCGCGACGTATTGCAGGTTCTGCGCGAGCTGCTTGTCGTCGACCACGGGACCGATGTCGGTGCCCTTCTTGCGCGCGTCGTCGACCTTCAGCGCCTTCATCTTCTCGGCCATCGCGGCGATGAAGCGGTCGTGGATGCCTTCGGTGACGATCAGGCGTGACGATGCCGTACAGCGCTGACCGGTGGAGAAGAAGCCGCTGTTCAGCGCCGCGTTCACCGCGACGTCCAGGTCGGCGTCGTCGAGCACCACCATCGGATTCTTGCCGCCCATCTCCAACTGGAACTTGGCCATGCGCGCGACGCAGGCCTGCGCGATGCGCTGGCCGGTGGCCACCGAGCCGGTGAAGCTGATCGCGTTGACGCGCCTGTCATCCAGCAGCACCTGGCCCACTTCGGAGCCGCGGCCCATCACCAGGTTGAACACGCCCGCTGGCAGGCCCGCGCGGTGCAGGATGTCGGCGAGGGCCCAGGCGCTGCCGGGCACGAGATCGGCCGGCTTGAGCACCACGGCGTTGCCGAAGGCCAGGGCCGGTGCGATCTTCCAGGCGGGGATCGCGATGGGGAAGTTCCACGGCGTGATCAGGCCCACGACGCCCATGGGCTCGCGGGTGACTTCCACGCCGACGCCCGGGCGCACGGAAGGCACCACCTCGCCGCCGACACGCAGCGCTTCGCCGGCAAAGAACTTGAAGATGTTGCCGGCCCGCGCCACCTCGCCGATGGCCTCGGGCAGGGTCTTGCCTTCTTCGCGGGCGAGCAGGTCGCCCAGTTCGGCCTTGCGCGCCAGGATCTCGGCGCCGGCGGCGTCGAGGATGTCGAAGCGCTGCTGCGGGGTGGACAGGCCCCACGCGGACTGGGCCTGCGCGGCTGAGGCGATGGCCTGTCTGGCTTGGGCCGCGTCGGCTTGCGCGAACTCGCCGACGAGGTCGCGCGTGTCCGAGGGGTTGATGTTGCGCGAGACGCGAGGGCCTTCGACCCACTCGCCGCCGATCAGGTTCTTGAACATGGTGTGCTTGCTCCTTACATGCTGGCTTCGAGCATCGCTTCGTAATCAGTGTCGCACGCGACGCGCGGATTGGTGCGGTGGCTGTGGTCCTTCAGGGCGCCGCGGACGATGCCGGGGAACATCTCGCGCGTCACGCCCAGCTGGGCCAGGCCCGTCGGCAAGCCAAGCCGCTCGGTCATGGCGCGCACGGACGGCCCCACCTCGGCCCCGCTGGCCAGGCCCATCGCCTGGGCCATCCGGTCGAGCTTGTCCTCCTCGCGCACCGACGCAGCCGCCTCGTTGAACGCGATCACGGCCGGCAGGAAGATCGCGTTCAGCGCCGCGCGCTCGATGTGGCGCCAGGCGCGCCGCAGCCCATCGAGCGCGATGCCGTCCGCGGGCGGATTGAAGGCGGGCGACAGGAAGGTCTCGATGCAATGCGCGATGGCATCCATCCCCGCGTCTCGTCTTCGCCACCGGTCTGGACCAAGTGCCGAACTCGGATCCCTCCGACGGCGGTCCCACGGTCATTCGCAAACCATACTCCTGGAACGAGGTCGAGGCAGCCTTGCAGGGTGCGACGTAGTGACGGATGTCGTCCAGTCCGACTTAAGTACCGAGACATTGCGCCAGCTGAACTGCGGGTGGCAAGAGTGGTGGAGTGGCACCCCACCTTGAACCGGGCGACAGCCGCGCGCCCATACTCGGCGGGGCTGCTCTACTTCGATCCGCGACGGGGCTGTCGAATGACGGCATTACCACAAGCAATTCGACGGCTCCACCGGCAGCAATGGGTCGAATGCGCCATCTCATCGTCAGATCCCGACATTGCCCGCGCTCCCCTGGCAGAGAATGATGTCCATGCAGCCAGCGAAGCGCTCTCCCGCCACTGCCGGAGGGCTCCCATCCAGATCTGCGTCGCCGGTCTGGCTCTTCGACCTCGACAACACACTGCACAACGCGTCGCACTTCGCGTTCGGCGGCATCAATGGCGCGATGACCGACTACATCGTGCGCGAGCTGGCGATGACGCCCCCAGAGGCCGATGCGCTGCGCCGCAGCTACTGGCTGCGCTACGGCGCGACGCTGCTCGGCCTCGTGCGTCACCACGGCGTGCATGCGGCGCACTTCCTGCATCACACGCACGTGCTGCCGGGCTTGGAGGACGTGGTGCATTCGCACCCGCACGACGTCGCCGCGCTGCGCGCGTTGCGCGGGCGTAAGTTCATCGTCACCAACGCGCCGCGCGCGTATGCCGAGCGGGTGCTTGGCGTGCTCGGCATCGCCCGCTTTTTCGACGGCGTGATCACGATCGAGGACATGCACATGTTCGGCGATTTGCGCCCCAAGCCCGACGCGCGGATGCTGCGCCGGCTCGCGGCGCGGCTGCGCGTGCCGCCGTCGCGCTGCGTGCTGATCGAGGACACGCTCGTCCATCAGAAGGCGGCGCGCGGCATCGGTATGGGCACCGTGTGGATGCAGCGCTGGGCGCGTCAGGCGGTGCGCGGCCTGCCGACGCCGAAGAATCACGCCATGCGCCCGTCCTACGTCGATCGCCGCATCACGCGCTTGCGCGAACTGCTGCGTCGCGCGACATAAGTCCCGCAATCGACACCCGAAGTTGGTGTTTACCTGCACCGAAACCGCTGGGATGCGTATGCAAGAATCGGCTCGCCCCCACCGCCGCAGTGCCTGACCGATGCCCGACACGAACGACGAAGCGACCGACGAAGCGACGCCCGAGGACGTACCGGACGAGGTATCCGGCGCGGCGGCCGATGGATCGGCGAAGCCTTCGCGCAAGCGGCCCAAGCCCGGCGAGCGGCGCATCCAGATCCTGCAGACGCTCGCCGCGATGCTCGAGGAGCCCGGCGCGGACCGCGTGACGACCGCGGCGCTCGCGGCGCGTATCCAGGTTTCCGAGGCGGCGCTGTACCGCCACTTCGCAAGCAAGGCGCAGATGTTCGAGGGGCTGATCGACTTCATCGAGCAAAGCGTCTTCACGCTCGTCAACCAGATCGTCGAGCGCGAGACGGACGGCCGCGTGCAGGCGCGCCGCATCGTTGCGGTGCTGCTGCAGTTCGGCGAGAAGAACCCCGGCATGACGCGCGTGATGGCAGGTGATGCGCTGGTGTTCGAGCACGAGCGCTTGCTCGCGCGCATGAGCCAGTTCTTCGACCGCATCGAGTCGCAGTTGCGCCAGAGCCTGCGCACAGCCGCCGACGCCGCGGGCTCGCAGACGCCGACGGTGGACGCCAACGTGCTGGCGTCGGTGCTGACCGCGTTTTGCAGCGGCCGCCTGCAGCGCTACGCGCGCTCGGGCTTCAAGCGACTGCCGACCGAGCAACTCGACGCCGCGCAGGACCTGCTGATCGGCTGAGCAGGTCAATTGCGGGCGGGGCGCGCAACACGCGCGAGCACCCGCCGCACGCTCGCGCGGTCGCGTGGTTCACTACACTCGATCCCCATGCTCGAGAAACACTCCATCGAAGGCCTGATCGTTCGCGCCGAGCGCCTGCTCGCGAGGCTCGAGGCCGTGCTGCCGCATCCACTCACCGCGCCCGACTGGTCAGCGGCGATCGCATTTCGCTACCGCAAGCGTGCCGGCTCCGGCGTCGTCGAGCCGGTGCGTCATGTGGCGACGATACGGCTCGATTCGCTTGTCGAGGTCGAGCCGCAGAAGGAGCGCCTGCTGCGCAACACGGCGCAATTCATCGCCGGCCAGCGTGCCAACAACGTGCTGCTGACCGGCGCGCGCGGCACGGGCAAAAGCTCGCTCATCAAGGCCTGCCTGAACGAGTTCGCGTCGCAGGGGTTGCGCCTGATCGAGGTCGACAAGACGGACCTCGTCGACTTGCCCGACATCGTCGATCTCGTCGCCGAGCGGCCTGAGCGCTTCATCGTTTTCTGCGATGACCTGAGCTTCGACGAGGGCGAGCCGGGCTACAAGGCGCTCAAATCCATCCTCGACGGTTCCGTCGCGCAGGCGAGCGAGAACGTGCTGATCTATGCGACGAGCAACCGGCGCCATCTGCTGCCCGAGTACATGAAGGAGAACCTCACCTACAAGCACACCGAGGACGGCGAGGTGCATCCCGGCGAGGTGGTGGAGGAGAAGATTTCGCTGTCCGAGCGCTTCGGCCTGTGGGTGAGCTTCTATCCGTTCAGCCAGGACGAGTACCTTGCGATCGTCGCCCAGTGGCTGCGGCACTTCGGTGTCGGCGAGGATGCGATCCGCGACGCACGCCAGGCGTCGCTGGTGTGGGCGCTCGAGCGCGGCTCGCGCTCGGGCCGCGTCGCGTTCCAGTTTGCGAATGACTACAGCGGGCGTATGGCAGGGTGAGCGACGAAGCGCGCCGTCCGGTCGAGGTCGCGGTGGGCGTCCTGATCGATGCCGAGGGCCGCTTCCTGCTGACGAGCCGGCCGGCGGGCAAGGTCTATGCGGGCTACTGGGAGTTCCCGGGCGGCAAGCTCGAGGTCGGCGAGACGGTCGAACAGGCGCTGCGGCGCGAACTGCAGGAGGAACTCGGCATCACGATCGGTGCAGCCGAGCCGTGGCAGGTCGAACTGGTCGACTACCCGCATGCGCTCGTCCGGCTGCACTTCTGCAAGGTGTTCGCGTGGAGCGGCTCGCTCGAGATGCGTGAACGTCAGGCGATGGCATGGCAGACCCTGCCGGTCGAGGTTTCGCCCGTCTTGCCCGGCACCTTGCCGGTGCTTCGCTGGTTCGCTGCAGAGCGCGGCCACACGGGTCCCCTGCTGCTGGCGCCGACGACGTTGGCTGCGCCGTGACGATCTGCGTCGTCGTGTTCGGCGCGGCGGTGCGTCCGGACGGCACGGCCAGCGGCAGCCTGCGTCGGCGCTGCGAGCGCGCGGCGGTGCTCGCCCGCGGACTGGAGCAGCCCTGGTTGCTGGCGACCGGCGGCGTCGGCCGCTACGGCCCGGCCGAGGCCCTGGTGATGCGCGAGATCCTGCTCGAGGCCGGCGTGCCCGAAAGCCGCATCCTGCTCGAGCCGCACGCGCGCGACACGCTCGAGTCGGTGCGCCTGTGCACACGCATGCTGCGCGCCCGGCCCGAAGTCGAGCGCTTGCTGGTCTCGCTCCAGCGACTATCACAACCCGCGCTGCGTACTGCTGTTCAGGATTGCCGGGTTCCGCTGTTCGTCCGAGCCCACGCCGTCCGACCGACCCTACCTGGGCACTTTGAAGTGGGCGCGCTTCGTGCTCAAGGAGTTCCTCGCCACGCCGTGGGACGCGCTTCTGCTGCTGGCCCTTAAGATGGTCGGTCGCATCTGAGGAGCAGTGAACGCGCCGCGTGTCCTGCCGCATCGGAGTCGTTCGCGGCTTCCCCTGCGCAGACCGCCCGGCCGCTGCCCCCGCACAGGAGGATGGAGATGAAGAGCCCGCATCCACGTGCCGCGCCGCACCCGCGCGGCGCCGTCAACATGGCTGTCGTTGGTGCCGTGCTGTTCGTGGTTCTGCTCGGCGGCGCGGCCTGGGTGTTCTTCCGGCCCGGTGGCGATTCCGAACTCGACAAGCTGGAACGCCTCATCGCCGCAGCCAACACCGCCTGCGTCTCGAACAGTGAGGTCGAGAACGCGGCCAAGGTCGGCGCCGACTTGAGCCTGCTGGTGACCAAGATCAAGGGCGAGGGCGGCATCAGCGAATATCGCAAGAAGAATATCGGCGCCAACCGCGCCTTGCCGGCCGAACTGCAACTGCCCGAGAACGCCCAGATTCGTCAATGCATGAGTCAGTACATGCCGGCGATCTTCAAGGCGATCGGTATCGAACTGCCCGCGACGCCGGTCGGCGAGGCCCGTTTGCCCGAACCGCTGCAACTGCGCTTCAGCTACAGCGCGGGTGCCGCGAGCGCGGTCGCGATGGACGATACCCTGCGCATCAGCCTCGAAACGCGGCGGCGCGTGTTTGCCGGCGAGCGACTGGCCAAGCAGCCGGCCGGCCATTACAGCTACAACACCGCCTACCCGGCGGCCGACGATCGCATCCTCGGCACGCTGACGCGCGAGGTCAGCGCTTCGACCCTCCACGAGGCGCCGGCGCCGACGCGCTTCTGCCTGCGGCGACCGACGCCGCTGCAGGCCTCCGACGACGAGTACGTGCATCTCGACTGCGCCGAGAGCGGCATGTGCGAAATGCACTTCCCGAGCCCGAAGTGGCTCGAGGCCTGTGCGCTCGACAAGCCGAAGGTCTCCTCGCGCGGCTTTGGGCTGCTCTCGAGCGCCTGGGCCGCCGAGAACGAGCGGCGCTGGACCGTACCCTCCGCGCAGACGCTGGACGCGCACAAGGATCGGCTGCAGGGCGTTGGCTACACGCTGTTCGAGACCTCGACCGGCGCCTTCCGCGACCCGAAAGTGATCGGGGTCGAGGTCGACATCCGCGTCAACGGCGTGCCGATCCATGAAGACGGCCTGGCGCCCGCGCTGCGGCCGGTGCCCAACGATCCGGAGCGTGACTTCAACTATCGCTTTGCGCTCGAGTCGCTCGACTTCGAGGGGGCCGAAGCCGGCTGCGAGGCGATCACGGTGGCGCTTCGGCCGCGCTTCGCGGACGGCAAGGGCGCCGGCGAGACGCTGCGCGCAACCCTCGCCTATGTGGCACTGCGCGACAGTACGGCGGCGACGGTCCCGCTCGGCTCCTCGACGCTGAACTGGCAGGCGCGCTACGTGGTTCCCCCTGACGAGTGGAGCCACGAGGCCTTCATCACTTCCGTGATCTTCCCCAAGAGTGGCGGCGAGGCGGCGGCGCAGGCGGCGCGCGAACGCAGCGTTGCGCTCAAGCGCAGCTTCGACCGGCTGGCGCTGCGTTTCGAGGGCCGTCCGCTGGTGGCGGTGATCCGACCGCCGCTGACCGACAGCGCCGGCACGCTCGCCTACGGGCTCACGGCCGGACTGGTGCAGCCGTCGGGCCAGGTGCGCTTCACGTTCTCGTCGAGTCAGGCCAACGCGATCGGCGATCAACTCCACAAAGTGCGGGGCACTGACCGCGAGGCGGCATCGGTGATCGACCGCGAGAAGTTCATCTATCGCATTGCCGGCAATCGCGAGCGACGTGAGACGCCGACGCCGGTTGGCGTTTGCAAGCATGTGAAGGCGGTCTGACGGGGCGCGCCGCTACACTGCCGCATGGACTGGCTGGACGAGGTGCAATGGGATGCGAACGGCCTGTTGCCGGTGATCGCTCAAGAGGCGACAAGCGGCGACGTGCTGATGTTTGCCTTCATGAACCGTGACGCGTTGGTTCAGACAGCGCAACGCGGCGAGGCCGTTTACTGGAGCCGATCCCGAGCGCGCCTTTGGCACAAGGGCGAAGACTCCGGCCACATCCAGAAGGTGCTCGAAATGCGGCTCGATTGCGACCGCGACGTGCTGCTGCTCAAGGTCACGCAGCTCGGCCACGAACCGGGCATCGCCTGTCATACCGGGCGCCATTCGTGCTTTTTCCGGCGCTTCGAGGGGGGCACATGGATCGACGTCGAACCGGTGCTGAAGAATCCGGAGCAGATCTACAAATGAGCGGTCGAGGGACGAGCGGTGGCGGGATGAGCGGCAACGACACGCTCGCGCGTCTGGCGGACGTCATCGCGCAGCGCCGCGCGAGCGGCCATCCGGAGACGAGCTACGTTGCACGCTTGTTCAGCAAGGGCACCGACGCGATGCTGAAGAAGGTCGGCGAAGAGGCCACCGAGGTCGTGATGGCGGGCAAGGATGGTGCGCCGGGCGCGATCGTCGCCGAAGTCGCCGACCTGTGGTTTCACACGATGCTCGTGCTCGCCGCGTTCGACCTGCGGCCGGCCGACGTGCTCGCCGAGCTCGAGCGGCGCGAGGGGCTGTCGGGGCTGGAAGAATTCGCCGCGCGCAAGGCGCAACAACGGGAGGGTGACGAGGGATGAGCGAGACTTCATTGGTTCTGTCCGAGCGCGAACAATCGCTCAAGAACGTCGGCCACGTCAGCTATGCGCTGCACACGATCGTCGCCGTCGGCGCGGTGATTCCGGGCATTCAGGCGAGCATCCTGTTGCTGCTCGTCGCCTTCGTGATCGACCTCGTGAAGAAGGGCGATGCCGCGGGCACTTGGCAGGAGTCGCACTTCGGCTGGCGCATCCGCAGTGTGCTGTGGGCGGGCGCGCTGTATCTGCTGACTGCGCCGCTGTGGCTGTTGTTCTATGTGCCGGGCTGGATCGCCTGGGGCGTGATCTCTTTGTGGTTCCTTTACCGCGTGGTGAAGGGCTGGATGTGCCTGAACGACAACCGTGCGGTCGAGTGACGGACATGAGACGGACATGACGCAAGTGACGCACGACCCTGATTGCATCTTCTGCAAGATAGTTGCCGGCCAGATCCCGAGCCGCAAGGTCTACGAGGACGATGAGTTGTTCGTCTTCCACGACATCGCGCCGTGGGCGCCGGTGCACTTCCTCATCATCCCGAAACAGCACATCGCGACCCTCTACGACACGAGCGATGCGCACGCCGCGATGATGGGCCGCATGATGGCGCTCGCGCCGAAGCTCGCGCGGGAGCAGGGCGTCGTCGACGGCTTTCGCATCGTCGTCAACACCGGTCCCGATGGCCGCCAGGAAGTCCAGCACGTTCACATGCACGTGATGGGTGGGCCGCGACCCTGGCTCAAGGGATAACCGGAAGAGCCGGTCCGCCGGCTGACCTAAAATCGCGGCTTCCTCCAGGAGTATCACCATGGGTTCATTCAGCATCTGGCATTGGCTGATCGTGTTGCTGGTCGTCGTGCTGATCTTCGGCACCAAGAAGCTGAAGAACATCGGCGCCGATCTCGGCGGCGCGGTCAAGGGCTTCAAGGACGGCGTCAAGGACGGCTCGTCTACTGCGGGCGAAGGCACCACCCCGCCGCCGCAGCAGGTAGGCAACGCGCAGAAGACGGCTGACGGCAATACGGTTGACGTCGAGGCCAAGACCAAGGCCTGAGCCGTCCCGACCTGATGCTCTGCGCTGAATGATCGACTTCGGCTTCGACAAGATCGCGCTCATCGGCGCCGTCGCACTGATCGTCATCGGACCCGAGAAGCTGCCGCGTGTCGCGCGCACGGTTGGGCACTTCATCGGCAAGGCGCAGCGTTACGTTGCCGACGTCAAGGCCGAGGTGAACCGTTCGATCGAGCTCGACGAGTTGAAGAAGATGAAGACCGAGTTCGAGGACGCAGCGCGCAACGTCGAACGCAGTGTCGGCAACGAAATCCAGCAAACGACGAGCGAGCTCGACAACACCTGGAAGAGCCTCGACGACGCCGGCCCCAACAGCGGCCAGCACGAAGGCTGGACGCCGCCACCGCCGCAGTACAAGCACCCGAAGAAGAACTGGCGCGTCAAGCGCGGCGCGATGCCGCAGTGGTACAAGCAGCGCCACGGCGTGCGCGGCAAGGCGCAATCGGGCGCGGCGCGCGTGGCGCGCTTCCGGCCGCCGCGGCCGAACGCCTGAGATGACGGCCCCCAAGCTTGCGGCTTTGCCGCTTCGCTGCCCCCCGTGGGGGCGCTCAGCGCCCTTGGGGCGGCCCGGCGGGCGCTGAGATGGCGGACAAGCCGAACGGCCCCGACGAGCTCGAGGGCACCGAGCAGCCTTTCGTCGAACATCTGGTCGAGTTGCGCGACCGGCTGATCCGCGCTGCGATCGCGATCGGCATCGCCTTTGCCGCTCTGTCGATCTATCCGGGGCCGAGCGGCCTGTACGACCTGCTCGCCGCGCCGCTCGTGGCGCACCTACCGCAGGGGTCGACGATGATCGCGACGAACGTGATCTCGCCGTTCCTGGTGCCGATCAAGATCACGCTGCTCGCCGCATTCCTGATCGCGCTGCCGGTCGTGCTCTATCAGGTCTGGGCGTTTGCCGCGCCGGGGCTGTATTCGCACGAGAAGCGGCTCGTGCTGCCGCTCGTGATCTCGAGCACGCTGCTGTTCTTCCTCGGCGTTGCGTTCTCGTATTTCTTCGTCTTCGGGCAGGTGTTTCGCTTCATCCAGAGCTTCGCCCCCAAGAGCATCACCGCGGCGCCGGATATCGAGGCCTATCTCGGCTTCGTGATGTCGATGTTCATCGCCTTCGGCGCGGCTTTCGAGGTGCCGATCGTCGTCGTCGTGCTCGCGCGACTGGGTATCGTCAGCATCGAGAAGCTCAAGTCCTTCCGCAGCTATTTCATCGTGCTCGCCTTCATCGTCGCGGCAGTGCTGACGCCGCCCGACGTCGTCTCGCAGCTTGCCCTCGCTATCCCGATGATCCTGCTCTACGAGGCGGGGATCTGGGCTGCGCAGATCTTCATCAGGCACACCAAGGCGCCCGAAGAGGAAACGCCCGCGGCCTGACCTCTCCGCCGAGCAGCTAGCGCTCGCGCCTTGCCTGCACCTTCGGGCGCTGCGCGACGACGATCGAGAGCTGCATCTTCTGCGCGCCACGCTGGACGCCGATCGAAGCCTCGCTCTGCGGCTTGAGGGCGGCCACGGCGTTGAGCAGTTGCGCGGTGTTGGCGACCGGTTTGTCGGCGATCGCGACCACCACATCGCCCGGTCGCACGCCACCGACCCCGGCCGGCCCGTCGCGCAGCACGCCGGTGACGAGTGCGCCCTGGTTGATCGGCAAGCCAACGGTCTCGGCGATCTCCGCCGTCAGGTCGCGCGACTCGACACCGATCCAGCCGCGGGTGATGCTGCCATCGCGCACCAGGCCTTCCATCACCTGGCGCGCGATCGTGACCGGAATCGCGAAACCGATGCCGCTGTTGCCGCCGCTGCGCGAGAAGATCGCGGTGTTGATGCCAAGCAGGCTGCCGTTCGCGTCGACGAGTGCGCCACCCGAATTGCCGGGGTTGATGGCGGCGTCGGTCTGGATGAAGTTCTCGTAGGTGTTGATGCCCAGGCGATTGCGCCCGAGCGCGCTGACGATGCCCGAAGTGACCGTCTGGCCGACGCCGAACGGGTTGCCGATTGCAAGCACGACGTCCCCCACCTGCAATGCCTCGGCATCGCCGAAGGTCACCACCGGAAGCCGGTCGAGCTCGATCTTGAGGACCGCCAGATCGGTGTCGGGGTCGGTGCCGATCACGCGCGCCTTTCCCTCGCGGCCATCGGCGAGCTGCACCTCGACGTCGTCGGCGCCTTCGATCACATGGTTGTTCGTCAGCAGATAGCCTTCGGGCGAAACGATCACGCCCGACCCGAGGCCGAACTGGCGCCGGCGCGGGTCGGCCGTGTCGCCCTCGTCGCCAAAGAAGAAGCGCGACCACGGGTCCTGTACGCCGCGCTGCGGTGCCCTGCTGGCCGAGACGCTGACGACTGCCGGCGCAGCGCGGCTCGCGGCGCCGCGGTAGCTGTGCGGCGCGTCCGGCGCGGTGGCCGATGCGCCGCCCTGCGCGGCAGCGATCGTGACGACGCGAGACTGCGTCGCGCCGCCGCGGTTCAGCCATTCGGGCTTGAGCGTCGCGACGACGAACAGCAGCGCGACGGCGACGGTCACGCTCTGCGAAAAGATCAGCCAAGCCTTGCGCATGTGGTTCTCGGGTGAGGAAGCCCGATTATCGCGATGGCGACTCCGACCGCGCCGGCAATGCGTGATCGCCGGGCCCTAAAATTGCCGCCCGCTCAAGCGCTGCCAGGACCGATCTTGCGAATCCTTTCCAAGCTGATGCCATTGCTCGCTCTGCACCTCGCGTTGGCGTCCGGCGCTGCTGTCGGCGAGACGGCGGCCGACCGCTGGAACCTGGCCGACCTGTACGCCTCGCAGGCGGCGTGGGACGCCGATGCCGCGAAGCTCGAGTCGCAATTGCCGGTGCTCGCGGCCTGCAAGGGCGAATTGGCGAAGAGCGCGGCGCGTCTGCGCGAGTGCCTCGATCTGCGCGCCGACATGGCCAAGCGCAGCGGCCGGCTCTACCTGTTCGCGAGCGAACAGCATGCCCAGGACACGGGCGTGGCGGCGAACGAAGCGGTCGTGCAGCGGATCGACGTGCTCTACAACCGATTCGGCGAGACGGCTTCGTTCTTCGAGCCCGAGGTTCTCTCTATCGGGCCTGCGCGCATCGCCGAGTTCATTGCCGCCGATCCAGGCTTGAGGATCTACCGCTTCCCGCTCGAGCAGACCTTGCGCGCAGCGCCGCACACACTCGATGCGGCCGGCGAGGCGATCGTCGCGCAGTTCGGGCAAATGAGCGACAGCGGGCAAACGGCCTATTCGCTGCTGGCGAATGCCGACATGCCATGGCCCAAGGTCAAGCTCGCGTCGGGCGAGGAGGTCACGCTCGACCAGACGGGCTACGAGAAGTACCGCGAGCTGCCCGACCGCGCTGATCGCGAGCGCGTGATGGACGCCTTCTTCGGTGCATGGAAGACCTACGAGCGCACCGCGGGCGCGCTGCTGCTGTCGCAGCTCAAGCAGGACAAGACCTACGCCGCGGTGCGCAAGTACCCGGATTCGATCAGCCGTGCGCTCGACGGCGACAACGTGCCGGTCGCGGTGATCGACACGCTGATCGCGCAGACCAATGCGAACCTGCCGACGCTGCACCGCTACTTCAAGCTGCGCGGGAAGCTGCTCGGCGTCGGTCAGATGAGTTACTACGACATCTATCCGCCAATCGTCGGTGGCGACTACAAGTTCCCGCTCGCGCAGGGCAAGGCGCTCACGCTCGAGGCGGTCGCGCCGCTCGGTGCCGACTATGTCGCGACGCTCGGCAAGGCTTTCGATGCGCGCTGGATGGACGCCTACCCGCGCCCGCGCAAGCTCTCCGGCGCGCATATGGCGGGTTACGCCTACGACGTGCATCCGTACCTCCTGATGAACTATGGCGACGACTATTCGTCGCTGACGACGCTCGCGCACGAGTGGGGGCATGCGATGCACTCGGTTCTCACGAACCGCGCGCAACCCTTTGTCACGGCCGACACCGCGACCTTCGTCGCCGAGATCGCATCGACCTTCAACGAGGAACTGCTGCTCGCGCGCATGCTCAAGACGGCGAAGACCGACGACGAACGCCTGTTCTACCTCGGCAATGCGCTCGAAGGCCTGCGCGCAACGTTCTTCCGCCAGGCGATGTTCGCCGAGTTCGAGCGCCAGATCCATGCCCGCGTCGACAAGGGCGAGCCGCTCACCGGCGAGGACATGACCGCTGCCTATTGCGAGCTGCTCAAGCGCCATCACGGCAGCGCCGAAGGCGTGGTCGCGATCAAGCCCGAATACTGCGTCGAATGGGCCTACATCTCGCACTTCTACATGCCGTTCTACGTCTACCAGTACGCGACCTCGATCGCGGCGAGTTCGCTGTTCGCCAAGCAGGTCGAGGCGGGCGACAAGGGCGCGCTCGAACGCTATCTGGCGCTCTTGAGCGCCGGTGGGTCGGGCTACCCTTACGAGCTCGTGAAGGCGGCGGGCATCGATCTCGCGACGGCGGCGCCCTACGAGGCGCTTTTTGCCCGCATGAATCACATCATGGATGAGATCGAGGCGATCCTCGCGCGGCGGCGTTGAGAGGCGAGTCCTACTTCAAGCGCACCTTCTCCGCCGCGATCCAGTCGTCTATCTGCTTGTCCAGCACCGACAGCGGCACCGGCCCGGTATCGAGCACGGCCATGTGGAAGCGCCGGATGTCGAAGCGCTCGCCGAGCACGGCGCGCGCGCGATCGCGCAATTCGATGATCTTCAGCTCGCCGATCATGTACGACAGCGCCTGGCCCGGCCACAGGTAGTAGCGATCGACCTGCGCTTCGACATACTCGCGTGCAAAGCCGGTGCGCTCGGTCATCCAGTCGATGGCCTGCGTGCGCGTCCATCCCAGCGCGTGGATGCCAGTGTCGACGACGAGTCGCGCGGCGCGAAATGCCTGCCACTGCAGATGACCGAAGCGGCTGTACGGATCCTTGTACAGGCCCAGTTGGCCGCCGAGCGTTTCGGCATAGAGCGCCCAGCCTTCGATGTAGGCGGTGTACCAGGCGTTGCGGCGGAAGCGCGGCAAGTCACCCAGCTCGAGCGCGCGCGCCATCTGCAGGTGGTGGCCGGGCACCGCCTCATGCGCCATCAGCGTTTCCATCTGCCACTTTGGCCGCTGTGCGAGCGCGACGACGTTGGCCTCGAACCAGCCCGCGGTCGTACCGCCCGCGTCAGGCTGCTGGTAGCGCTCCGACACGCCTGCACCTTCGTGCGCGGGAATCGCGCGCACACCGTAGGGCGCTCTTGGCAATTCGGCGAAGAGCTCCGGCAACTCCGGGTCGATGCGCTTGCCGATGTCTCGGTAACCGGCGAGCAGCGACTCAGCGTCCTTGTAGAAAAACTTCGGGTCGGTGTTGAGGAAGGCAACGAAGGCGTCGAAGCTGCCGTCGAAGCCGGCGAGCTTCATCTGCGCCTCCATCTCGCCGCGCAGGCGCTCGACCTCGCGCAGCCCGATGGCGTGGATCTCCGCCGCCTTGAGCGTGGTGGTGGTGTGCGTGCGAAGTTCGTACTCATAGGCATCGGTGCCGCCCGGATAGCGGCTCATCGCACCGTCCTGCGGCGCGATCGGCAGCAGGTCGTCCACGACGAAGGCGCGCAGCTTGCGCAGCGCGGGATAGACCTCGTCCCGCAGCGCACGCTGGCCGTCCAGCGACAGCTGCTCGCGCGTCGGCGCGGCGATGCCTTCGCCCAAGCGGGTGAAGGGGTCGTAGAGCGGGCTCTTCGTCACGTCGGCGGTGAGCACACCGTCGATTTGCGCGGGCACGCGCTCGAGACCAGGCTTGAAAGTGACCCAGCCGAGCGCAATACCCTCGCGCAGGCGCGCGATCGTCTGGTCGACCTGCAGCGGGAATCGCGCCATGCGGGCGAGGATGTTTCGCACATCGGCTTCGGTCGCCGCAGGGCTGCCGCGCATCAGGTTCGCGAAGTCCAGATGCGGCCCCTCGCGGGTCGTGACGACGAGCGCGTTCATGCCGCGAAACGGCTGGCCCTCGATGCGCTCGCGGGTCTTGGCCAGCATCAGGTCGTAGGACACGCGATCGGTGTCGGACAGCTTTCCGCGGTCGATGCTCTCCAACTGCGCGAGCGTTTCGCGCTGATGCGCCTCGATCGCATCCTCGGCCTCGCGCGAGGCGTCGCTCAGGCGGTCGTCGTAGCGATGGTCGCCGGTGAAGGTGGCCCATTCGGGGAAGGTGCGCATCGCCCATTCCCACTCTGCATCGAAGAGGGCGTGCAGGCGCACGGCCTCGGCGGGCTCGACGCGCTTAGAAGGGGCCTTCTCATCGGCGCCTGCCGCGGCCGAGGCCAGACATGAGACAAGCAGCAGCACGGGGGCAAAGCGCATCGCGTGATCCTTCGTGAACTCGATCAGGGCAGGGCGAAGGCAGTCCGCCGGCCGCCGCGTTTCAGATCATCGCCAGCGCACTCTTGCGCTTCGGCGGAGGAAAGGCGCGCTCGATAGCGGCAAGTGCTGTCGCGTCGAGCGCCAGATCGGCAGCGGCAAGGTTATCGCGCAAGTGCGCCGCGGTCACGGCCTTCGGAATGGCGATGACGCGATCGTCACGCAGCACCCAGGCCAGCGCGACTTGCGCCGCGCTCGCGCCGATCCGCCGTCCAATACCTTCGAGCACGTCGTTGCGGGCGAGAGCAGCCTGGTCGATCGGGCTGTAGGCCATCAAGGGCATCCGGTGTTCGCGCTGCCAGGGCAGCAGGTCGAACTCGACGCCGCGCTGCGACGCGCTGTACCAGACCTGGTTCGTTGCGCAGTGCCCTTCCCCGTCGGCCCGCTGCAAGGCCTGCATCCCGGCGAGATCGAAGTTGCTCACGCCCCAGTGCGTGATGCTTCCCTGCACGCGAAGTGCCTCGAACGCTTCGACCGTGTCGGCCAGCGGGTGCGAGCCCGGCCAGTGCAGCAGATAGAGATCGATGCGTTCGAGCCCGAGGCGCGCCAAGCTGCGCTCGCAGGCGGCGGCCGTGCCGCGACGCGATGCGTTGTGCGGATAGACCTTGCTGACGATGAAGAGGTCGTCGCGCGTCACGTCGCCGGCAGCGAAAGCGCCGCGCAGTGCCTCACCAAGGACGCTCTCGGCGGCGCCCTCGCCGTACATCTCGGCGGTGTCGAAGAGCCGATAGCCGAGCTCGATCGCCGTGCGCAGCGCCGCCACTTCGCGCTGCCGCGCCGCTTTCGATTCGCCCAGCCGCCAGGTGCCGAGGCCGAGTGCCGGGACGGCGGACCCGTCGGGCAATGTCACGAGCTTCATCAGGCGCTCCTGCAGTTCAATCCGCGATGCTATCGCCCGGCGGGCGACGATCCGGCGGGACGGCGAGAATAGGAGCCTCGCAGCCACCACGAGCCGCCTCATGAGCACCACTCCCGTCTACGACCAACTCGCCGCAACCCAGATGCGGTTGCACCATTTCGGCCACCTCGGCTCGATCACCCACTGGGACCAGGAAACGCAGATGCCGGCCAAGGGCAGCGAGGCGCGCGCCGCTGCGCTGGCCGAACTCGCCGGGCTGATGCACCGGATGCGCACCGAGCCCGATCTGCGCGACCGCATCGAGCGTGCCGGGCAGGAGCCACTGGACGCGATGCAGCGGGCCAATCTGCGTGAGATCGACCGCGGTTGGCGTCAGGCCAACGCGCTGCCGGAGTCGCTCGTGCAGGCGCGATCGCTCGCCACGTTGCGCTGCGAACATGCCTGGCGCAAGCAGCGTCCGGCCAACGACTGGAACGGATTCGTCGAAAACTTCCACGAAGTGCTGCGCTGCGCGCGCGAGGAGGCCGAACTGCTCTCGCAGAAGATGGGCGTCTCACGCTACGACGCGTTGATGGACGGCTTCGAGCCCGGCATGACGAGCGTCGAGGTCGACCGCGTCTTCGGCGATCTCAAGACCTGGCTGCCGGGCCTGATCGAACAGGCGGTGCAGCGTCAGGCCGACATGCCGGCCATCGATCCGGTCGGGCCATTTCCGCTCGACAAGCAGCGCGCGCTGAGCGAGCGCCTGGTGCGCATGCTCGGCTTCGACTTCGACGCCGGGCGGCTCGACATCGCCACGCATCCGTTCTGCGGCGGCGTGCCGGAAGATGTCCGACTCACGACGCGCTATCGCGAGGACGATTTTCAACAAGCACTGATGGGGACGATCCACGAAACCGGCCACGGTCGCTACGAGCAGGGACGCCCGCGCGACATGCTCGGCCAGCCGGTTTCCGAGGCGCGCTCGGCGGCGATCCACGAAAGCCAGAGCCTGTCGTTCGAGATGCAGCTGGGCCGCAGCCGCGGCTTCATCGGCCTGCTCGCGCCGATGCTGGTCGAGGCGTTCGGCGCGCAGCCCGCATTCGAGCCGGACAACCTCTACCGGCTCTCCACTCGCGTCGAACGCGGGCTGATCCGCGTCGATGCCGACGAGGCGACCTACCCGGCGCACATCATCCTGCGCTACGAGATCGAGCGCGCGCTGATCGAGGGCGAGATCGAGCCGAAGGACATCCCGACGCTGTGGGACGAGAAGATGATGTCGCTGCTCGGCCTCGACACGCGCGGCAATTACAAGGATGGGCCGCTGCAGGACGTGCACTGGCCCGCCGGCATGTTCGGCTATTTCCCGAGCTACTCGCTCGGCGCGATGTACGCCGCGCAATGGTTCGCCACGATGCGCCGCAAGACGCCCGATCTCGATGCGCGCATCGCCGCCGGGGATCTGGCGCCGGTGTTCGACTGGCTGCGCGACAACATCTGGACCCACGCCAGCCGCCCGACGACGACCGAACTCACGATGGCGGCCAGTGGCGAGGCGCTGAACCCGGCACATTTTCGAGCCCACCTCGAGCGCCGCTACCTGGGACGGCAGGGATGACGTCGACGTCCGAGGGCCGCAAGCCCTTGGCGTTGACGATGGGCGATGCCTGCGGTATCGGGCCCGAAATCCTGACGCGGGTGTTTCGCGGTGGTTCGAGCGCCGACACGGTTCATGGCGCCTTCGTACTCGGCGACCTCGCGGTGATGCGACGCGCCGTGGCGTTCACCGGCGGGATGCTGCCGGTTGCATTGATCGAGCATCCTTCGGAGGCTCTGAGCTGTCCCCGCGGCTGCCTGCCGCTGCTGCAGGTCGATGCCTTGCCCGGCGACCTGATCGATGCGCCGCTCGGCAGGGTCGATGCACGCGCCGGTGCAGCGGCAGCGGCTTGCATCCGGGCGTCAGTGGCGTTCGCGATGGCCGATGAGGTGGCGGCGATCGTCACCGCGCCGATTCACAAGGAAGCACTCGCCGCGGCCGGCGTCGCCTTCCCCGGCCACACCGAGATGCTGCAGGCCTGGGCGGGTGCAGGCGCGGTGCGCATGATGCTCGCCAACGACGAGTTGAAGACCGTGCTCGTGACGATCCACGTGTCGCTGCGTCGAGCGATCGAACTTGTCACCTTCGATGCCGTGCTCGAGACGCTGCGCATCGCGCACCGCGCCGCTGCGTCTTGGGGACAGGCGGCACCGCGCATCGCGGTCGCCGGGCTCAACCCGCATGCCGGCGAGGGCGGCCTGTTTGGCGACGAAGAGGGAACGATCATCGCGCCGGCGATCGCTGCCGCGCGCGCCGAAGGGATCGATGCCAGCGGCCCGTTTGCGCCCGACACGGTGTTCATGCGCGCGCGCAATGCGCCGGGTCATGCGGGCGAGTTCGACATCGTCGTGGCGATGACGCACGACCATGGGCTGATCCCGGTCAAATATCTTGGCGTCGAGCACGGCGTGAACGTGACGCTCGGGCTGCCCTTCGTGCGCACGAGCCCAGATCATGGCACCGCGTTCGACATCGCTGGGCGCGGCACGGCCGATGCGTCGAGCCTGCTGGCAGCCCTGCGCATGGCGCGCCAATTGGGCGGTCGCTCGGCGCGCTGATCGGCGCGCGCCGGCTTTCAGAGCGTGGTGGTCGAGGGCGGCTTGAGCGCCGCGAGTTGCCTGCGCGCGCGCGCGGTCGCACGCTCGAGCAGGTAGCTGCGTTCGAAGGCTCGGATGCGCCCGGTCTCGCACATGCGCACGAGCATGCGCGAGGTGAGCGACAGCGTTTCCTGATGGCGTCGGCCGTGAGTGAAGGCGAAGAAGCTGCGTCCCTGGCTGACGTAGGACAGGCGCACCTTCTTCCACTCGTCCTTCAGGTGCATCTGGTAGGCAAAGCCGACCTGCAGGTGATCCATGAGCCGCGGGCCGTGCGTCGGTTCGGCGGGTTCGGCGCTGGCGCTCAGCGCAATGTCGGGGCCGAGTCCGAGGTCGAGGTCGAGTTCGATCGGCGCGCTGCCGCCACCCACGGTGCCGTCTGCGGCAGGGGCTTGGTCGCCGGTCGCGCCGTCGCCCGCATCCTCGCCGAGGTCGATGTCGACCTTGCCGTCCCAATCGACGGTGTTCTCTTTCACGAGGCCGATCTGCTCCATCTCCTCGGGCGAGAAGTGCGGCTCGATCTGCGCCGCCAATGGCAGCGACTTCGTCTCGTTGGAAAGCAGCGGATCACTGCGCGGCAATGGCGCGTTGAACGTGGTTTCGAGCTGTTTGGCCAGCAGGTTGCGGTCGAGGTCGCTCAAGGGCTGGCCGTTGAGCGACTCGGCGTGTGCCGGCAGCAGCTTGCCGAAGAATTCCTTTTGCGCCGCCTCGGGCCAGCCGATCATCCCCATGCCTTCGTGCAGCGCCTTCATCAGCCCCGGCAACTGCATCAGGAAGGCCTTGCGCAGCGTCGGCGTGCCCTTGGGCTGGACGCTCATCACCAGGTCGGTCGCGGCGCGGCGCAGGCGCTGCGTGCGCTCCGCCGTCGGCCCGTCGCGGCGGATCGCCAGCGCGAGGGCCTGGCTCCACACCTGGGCGAGGAAGTCGCGAAGATAGTCCTGCGGGACGAGCGGCGAGAGCGTCGTCTGCAACTGGTGCATGTAGCGCTGCTGTACGCGCAGCTCGGACTCTTTGCCGTCGAGCACCGAGACGGCCTCGCCGTGCGATTGCACGTCGTCCTCGTTTTGCTGCTCGATGAACGCTTCGAGCAGCGTCAGCTTGGCGGCATAGACATCGACCTGGTCGAAGTCGCCTTCGATGATCTCCTGCACCAGATCGCGCACGCGAGCCAGAAACTGCTGGCCAGGGCCTTCGTCGAAGTCGTCGAAGGCGCAGGCGAGCGACGCGATGCGGTTGACGAAGCGCCGTACCGGGTGCTTGCGCGACGAGAAGAAGCTTGGGTCGGCGAGCGCGACGCGCAGCACAGGGAGCTGCAGACGCGCAATCTGGCGCGCCATTTGCGGCGGCACCCGGGTGTCGGACAGGATCTGGTCGAACAGGCTACCGACGACGTCGATCACCATGTGGTCGAGCGTGCCGCTCGACGCCTGGCGCAACTCGTCGCGGTGGGCGCGGATCAGATTGACCGCCATCAGGCCGGTCAGGCCGTCGCCGCGCAGGCCACCTGTGCCGCCGCCGAGGATCCCCGGGCCCGAAGCACCGGAAAGCGCACCCGACGCCGAGCGCGAGCTGTGCGGCGTCAAGCGGCTTTCATCAACCTGCGACGAGGCGAAACCCGGCGCGCCGGCATCGAGCGCGCCGGGCCGGCTCGTCATGAAGGTCAGGCGCCGGATCAGCGACATCAGCTCGGCGTCGGCCACCGCTTGCGCCTGGGGGCCGGCGACGCCAGTCGAACCGGCCGCATGGCCGCTGCCGCTTCGCGCGCTGGCGCCGCTACGGCTGGCCTCGGCGAATCGGCTCAGCGCGGCGAGGTTGCTGCCGCGCGCCGAGCCGGCGGTGCTGCCCGGGAACCCTGTGCCGCGCGAAGACAGTGGATCGCCGCGGCTGTCGAAACCGGAACCCGACGGGTCCCCTGCGAAGCCTGCCCCGGGCACGCCGGAGAAGCCACCTGTCGCACCACCCGCCGCGCCGCCCGACACCCCGAAATGGCTGCCGTGCCCGCTCGACGAGCCGTCATCGCGCGGCAGGCTTGCGTAGCCGGAGGTCACGCGGTCGTTGCCGGGGCCCTCGACGCCGCGCACGGTCAGGTTGACCGGCTGCACGCCGCGCGCCTTCAGGTCGGACAGGATTTCCGCATAGCACAGCCGCATGCCCTTGGCCATCACCGGGCCGAGCTCGCGCGCCAGCAGCTTGCGCGTTTCGCGCTCCTGCGAGACGGCCTCGATCGCCCGGTACAGCGCGGCACCGACCGACTCCGGCCGAAACGGGTTGCGCTCCATGTCGGCCTGGCCAATGCGCAGCAGGCCACCCATGAAGGCGGCGAGGTCGCGCAACTCCCACTCGCACTCATGCGAGATCGTCTGGCTGATGCGGTCGGAGAACATGCGCTCCTCGACCTCCTCATCCTCGACCAGCGTGAGCGTTTCCCAGCTCGCGCCAGACAGCTGGCGGCTGCGGTCGCTGTGCGGATCGAGGTCGCGTGCGACCTTTTCACGCAGCGACTCGCTGAAGGCGCGGCAGAAGGTCGGCATCTGGTGGCGCAGGTCGGACTGCGCCGTCAGGTAGGCGTCGCGCTGGTAGATGCGGGTTGCGGCCGACGCCATCCCGCCGAGCAACTCGGCCGCGCGCTCGGCCGACGTCGCAACCGTGGACGTCACGTGTCCTAGCGCAGCGTTGATCGCGGTTTGCGTGCGAGAGTCGGTCGGGTTCATTTCGAACGGGCCTGCCCGGCACCGGGCCGAACGGCCCGGAGATGCAGCGTCAGGGGAGCCGTCGAAAAGCCAAGTATGTCGGTTATCGGCGGCTTGCGGTCGAACCTGAAACCCGGTCTTACGGGCCTATTTGCGAAGCGTGTCGCGAATCTCGCGCAGCAGCAGTACATCCTCCGGCGGCGCGGCCGGCGCAGGTGGCGGCGCTTCGCTCTTCAGGCGGTTGATCTGCTTGACCATGATGAAGATGACGAAGGCAAGGATCAGGAAGCTGAGGGCGGCGGTTGCGAAGCTGCCATAGGCGAATACTGCGCCGCCCTTCTTCGCCTCGGCCAGCGTGGTGGCGGTCTGCCCGGCGAGCGGGATGAAGTAGTTGGAAAAGTCGAGGCCGCCGAAAAGACGGCTGATCACCGGCATGATCAGGTCTTCCACAATCGAGGTGACGATCTTGCCGAAGGCGCCGCCGATGATGACGCCGACGGCAAGGTCGAGCGCGTTGCCCTTGATTGCGAATTCCCTGAATTCCTTTGCCATGCTCATGTCGTGTGCTCCTTGACGAGTCGTTGGTTGTGGGGCCGCGGCGGCACCGGCCGCTTCGGCTCGAGTATTGCCCAAATGGACGCGGTGGCCGCGATCTTGCCATCGGGCATGTTCGTCATGCGACCCGGCGCGGTGCGGCGCCACGCCGGGCGGGACTGCCATGGCACTCCGCTAGAATCACGGGTTGCCCCTGCGTGAATCCGACCAGAAAAGTCCGTATCGAGGAACTCCATGAGTGACCAGCCAGTTGATCAGAGCCGCCGAAACTTGGTTGCCATCACCTGTGGCGTCGGCGCCGTCGGCGGCGTTGCTGCCGCTGTGCCTTTCGTCAGCAGCTTCCAGCCGTCCGAGCGGGCACGTGCGGCCGGCGCTCCGGTCGAAGCCGACATCGGCGGCCTCAAGCCAGGCGAGAAGCTGACCGTTGAATGGCGCGGCAAGCCAGTGTGGATCGTGCGCCGCACGCCCGAGCAACTCGCCGAGTTGCCCAAGCTCGATCCGCAACTGGTGGACCCGAACTCAAAGCGTCACCCCGACGAGTTGACGCCCGAGTGGGCGCGCAACACCTGGCGCTCGCGCAAGCCGGAGTATCTGGTCGTCGTGGGCATCTGCACGCACCTCGGCTGCTCGCCGACGGACAAGTTTCAGACCGGTCCGCAGCCTTCACTGCCCAACGACTGGGAGGGCGGTTTTCTGTGCCCCTGCCACGGTTCGACCTTCGACATGGCGGGCCGTGTGTACAAGAACAAGCCGGCGCCCGACAACCTCGAGGTGCCGCCCTACGCGTTTCTGTCGGACACGCGCCTGATCATCGGCCAGGACAAGGCGAGCGCATGACGCCCGGAGGTTGCCACCGGCCGAGCCGGCCCGTGGCGGCCCGGCGGGCGCGGGCCAAGCACTCAGCACCCCTTTGACGAAAGCACCAGATGGCTGAATTCAAACAAGCGAGCGCCGACGCCCCAGCGTTGGAGAAGGCCTTGACGTGGATCGACAACCGCTTCCCGCTGACGAAGCTGTGGAACGACCAATGGGGCAAGTACTACGCGCCGAAGAATTTCAACTGGTGGTACATCTTCGGCTCGCTCGCGATGTTGGTGCTCGTGATGCAGATCGTCACCGGCATCTTCCTGACGATGCACTACAAGCCAGACGCGGCGCTGGCCTTCGGCTCGGTCGAGTACATCATGCGCGATGTGCCCTGGGGCTGGCTGATCCGCTACATGCATTCGACGGGCGCATCGGCCTTCTTCATCGTGGTCTACCTGCATATGTTCCGCGGCCTGATGTACGGCAGCTACAGGAAGCCGCGCGAACTGGTGTGGATCTTCGGCTGCATGATCTTCCTCGCGCTCATGGCCGAGGCCTTCATGGGATACCTGTTGCCCTGGGGCCAGATGAGCTACTGGGGTGCGCAGGTGATCGTCAACCTGTTCGCTGCCGTGCCCTTCGTCGGCCCGGACCTGGCGCTGCTGATCCGCGGTGACTACGTCGTCGGCGATGCGACTTTGAATCGCTTTTTCGCGTTCCACGTGATTGCCGTGCCGCTGGTGCTGCTCGGCCTCGTCGTGGCGCATCTGATCGCGTTGCACGAGGTCGGCTCGAACAACCCCGACGGCATCGAGATCAAGGCCAAGCGCGGCCCGGACGGCCATCCGCTGGACGGCATTCCGTCGCATCCGTACTACTCGGTGCACGACATCTTCGGTGTCGTCATCTTCCTCACGATTTTCTCGGCCGTGCTGTTCTTCATGCCCGAGGGCGGCGGCTACTTCCTCGAGTACAACAACTTCATCCCGGCCGACCCGCTGAAGACGCCAGCTCACATCGCACCGGTCTGGTACTTCACGCCCTACTACTCGATGCTGCGCGCGGTGACGGACGACATGGTCAACGTGTTCGTCGGCGTCGTCGCGCTGGCGGCCATCTTTGCCCTGTTGAAGTTCCGACTGCGGACGATCGGCAAGGCTGCAGTCGTGATCGCCGCGGTCGTCGCCGCTCTTGTCTTGAAGACGGTGGATGCCAAGTTCATCGGCGTGTTGGTGATGGGCGGTGCCGTCGTCATCATGTTTTTCCTGCCCTGGCTGGATTTCAGCCCGGTCAAGTCGATTCGCTACCGACCGGGCTGGCACAAGGGCGTGCTCGGCGTGTTCGTCGTCTTCTTCCTCGTGCTCGGCTACCTCGGTACGCAGCCGCCATCGCCAGTCGGCAACTTGGTCTCGCAGGTCGGCACGATGGTGTACTTCGGCTTCTTCGTGCTGATGCCGTGGTGGAGCCGCCTCGGCCAGTTCAAGCCGGTGCCCGAGCGTGTGACGTTCCACCCGCACTGACGCAACGCGCCCGACGGAATCGACACCATGAAGAAACTGATTCTCTCCCTCGTCGCCGCGATCGGCTTCATCGGCGCGGCAATGGCGAACACCGGTGGCCCGCAGTGGGACCGCTTCCCGACGGACAAGATGACCGACCTGCCTTCGCTGCAGCACGGCGCAAAGCTGTTCGTCAATCACTGCCTGAACTGCCATGCCGCTGCTTTCATGCGCTACAACCGGATGCGTGACATCGGGTTGACCGAGTTGCAGATCAGGAAGTACCTGATGTTCGCGAGCGACAAGGTCGGCGACACGATGACCATCGCGATGAGCCCGAAGGACGCCAAGCAATGGTTCGGCGGCGTGCCACCGGATCTGACGCTGGTCGCGCGTTCGCGCGCCGACATCGGCAAGGGCTCCGGCGCCGACTATCTCTACAGCTACCTGCGCAGCTACTACCGCGACGACACGAAGGCGACCGGCTGGAACAACCTTGTCTTCCCCGACGTCGGCATGCCCAACGTGCTGTGGCAATACCAGGGCCAACGCGGCGCGAAGTTCGCCGAACACAAGGATGCCCACGACCCGGCAGTGACGAACCATGTTTTCGAGGGCTTCGAGCAACTCACGCCGGGCACGATGACGGCGGCCGAGTTCGACGAATCGGTGGCCGATCTGGTCGGCTTCCTGCAGTGGATGGCCGAACCCAACCAGGCTTTGCGCGTGCGCCTGGGCGTGTGGGTGCTGCTTTACCTTGCCGTCTTCCTCGTGATCGTGTGGCGGCTCAACGCGGCGTACTGGAAAGACGTGAAGTAGCGCGCGGCGCCATCGGCGGCGGGGCCACGGCCCCGACCTCGCGGTGCAGTGGGCGTCCAGCCGCTGCGCCGCGCAATTGTTTTCTGGCGACACAAAGACCCCAAGGAGCCCACGAGCATGATGGTGCTTTATTCCGGAACGACCTGCCCCTACTCGCATCGCTGCCGCTTCGTGCTGTTCGAAAAGGGCATGGACTTCGAGATTCGCGACGTCGATCTCTTCGCCAAGCCCGAAGACATTGCGCTGATGAACCCGTACAACGAGGTGCCCATCCTCGTCGAGCGCGACCTCATCCTCTATGAGTCGCACATCATCAACGAGTACATCGACGAGCGCTTTCCGCATCCGCAGCTGATGCCGGGCGACCCGGTGGCACGCGCGCGGGTGCGACTCTTCCTGCTCAACTTCGAGAAGGAATTGTTTGCACATGTGAACCTGCTCGAGTCGCGCGGCGTGAAAGCGACCGAGCGCCAGCTCGAGCGCGCGCGCTCGCAGATCCGCGACCGGCTGACCCAGCTTGCGCCGATCTTCCTGAAGAACAAGTACATGCTCGGCGACGATTTCTCGATGCTCGACGTCGCGATCGCGCCGCTGTTGTGGCGGCTCGACTACTACGGCATCGACATGTCCAAGAACGCCGTACCGCTGCTGAAGTACGCCGAACGCATCTTCTCGCGACCGGCCTATATCGAAGCGCTGACGCCTTCCGAGAAAGTGATGCGCAAGTAGCCGCGAATCACGATGACGCTGCCCACCGCGCCGGCGGACGCCGGCACCTCGACCCGGCCCTACCTCGTCCGTGCGCTGCACGAGTGGTGCACCGAGAACGGCTTCACGCCCTACATCGCCGTCTTCGTCGACGCGAGCGTGCGCGTGCCGCCCGAGTACGTGAAGAACAACGAGATCGTCCTCAACATCGGTCTCGAAGCGACGAACGCGCTGCGCCTGGGCAATGAGTTCATCGAGTTCAAGGCGCGCTTCGGCGGCTCGGCGCGCGAGATAGCCGTCCCGGTGACGCACGTGATCGCGATCTACGCGCGCGAGAACGGCCAGGGCATGGCGTTCCCGGCGCCAAGCACCGAAGCGACGGATCCGCCAGCGTCTGTGCGTGAAGCCGGCGAACCTCGGCGTGGATCACCCCATCTCACGTTGGCCGAGGACGCCACGGCAGCGACGCCGACGCGTGGCGAGCCCGCGCCGAAGTTGGTCCCTGAACCGACCGAGCCGCCCGACCCGCCAACGCCAAGCCGTCCGTCACTCAAGCGCGTCAAGTAGCCAAGGCTCCAGACACCCGAATCTATACTCGGGCCCGACGTTGCACCGGCACGCCCGACGCGACGCCGTCCCGCCGGCTTAGCTCAGTTGGTAGAGCACCCGCCTTGTAAGCGGAAGGTCTTCGGTTCGATTCCGAAAGCCGGCACCAGATCGTTCAGTGAGCGTCGAGCGGATCTCCCCCTAGTCTTCAGGATATCGGACTTGTAACGAACGTCGCAGACTTGCGCACCCGCGGAGCGGCATCGGTTTGTACTGCGGCTCCTTCCGGAGTGGATGTGTCGGATCGGCCCGCAGGCGCAAAGTACCAGGAGCGTCGTCATCGAAGGGTTCACCCATCGGGCACGAACGTTTCTGCAAGCCGTGCGCCAAGCCAAAGGAGATACGTCGATGAAGTTGCGAACCGTCAGTCTCTTCGCGTTCGGTGGGCTCCTGCTGGTTGGAGGCTTCGTGTTCCTGACGACTTCGGGAGGCTTCGAACCTATAGCCCCTAGGAGATGTACGGGTCCTGACTGCGTCATCGCAGTCACCGTCAAGAGCACCAGCTTCGGCCCTTGCAAGGCTTCGGCGAGTTCCCCTGTGACGCTGGCGGCCAGCGTCGCGAGCGTCCAATGGCAAATCAGTGGCGGCAGCACCTATACCTTCGCTCCAACTGACGGTGTATTGATCCTCAACAACTCGGCCGACTTCAATTCCATGGGATCTGACCCGACAGGAAAGAAGTTCACGATGAAGGTCGGTGTCCGCGGTGCCGCGACGGGAATACGAGTACGAGATGAATTTTGTGTCGAGTGCGGGGATCCGTGCAAAGTGCCGCCGTTCCACGCAAGCGACCAAAAGCCGCGCATCAAGAACGAGTGAGCGCGCCTTGTTCGATCAGTGCGCGCTGGACCATCGCGACATGAGCTGACGCACCCGCGCCAGCGCGAGCGCGAACTCCGAGCCGCCTCCGACTCGGCGCCAATTTCGGCGGCGATCAAGGTGCGACTCATCGAGTGCCATTTGTGCCGCACCGGCTTCGCCGCCGAGGAGTTCGGCCTCCGACCCGGGCGCACAGCAGCAGACCTAGATCGACGCGGGACGAAATGGCGCGCAGCATTTCGGCGCCCCGGTCCAGGTCGATCGCGCGCGACTTCAAAATCACCTTGCTTGGCAAGCAGTAGCCCGAGATAGCCCAGCGCTTGGCCTTGCGTCTGTCTAGATCTCCCACGGCATGCGCGACAGCGATAGCGGCTTCGAAGTTCGTCCGTGCCGGCGCCGCGTGGTCGAGCGACTTGGTGCGCGATGCCCGAGATTGCACAAGGGCTTGCCTTCAAGCCTGCGATGGCCGATTTCGCGGGCGATCCGCAAGGCCGCCTCGAACTGGGCCAGCGCCTCGCCGCGGATCGCCCTTGCTCGAAGTTGAGCAGCCCGAGATTCGACAAGGCATTGCCTTCCCAACGGCGGTCCCCGACTTCGCGCGCGGCCAGGAGACCCCCTTCATAGTCCGCGCGTGCATCGTCCAGACGGCCGAGCGTCGCATTGACGTTGCCGAGGTTGCCGAGGAGCCCGCCTTCCCAGTGACGGTCGCCGACTGCGCGGGCAATCTGCAATGCGCTTCCGTAGTGCACCCGAGCCTCGTCGAACTGACCCAGATCGACGCAGAGGCTGCCCAGTCCGTTGAGCGCGGCGCACTCGATCAGGCGGCTGCCGGCCCGGCGTGCTGCGCCGATCGCCTCGGCGAAGTGCTTGCGCGCCGTATCGACGTCGCCCTCTCCGGCTGCGCTTTTGCCGAGGTCCACCTGCAGCTGTGCCTCGATGCGGTCGTCGTGCGTGCAACGCGCGGCGTGCAATGCGGATTCGAAATGCCGCTTCGCCTCGCTTGCTTTGCCGCACGCGTAGAGCGCGGCGCCCAGCGTCCGAGCGACGCGGGCCTGGTCGTCAGTTGTGAGCCCGGGCATGCCGTGTACCAGGGTCGCCAGCTCGGCGCCGCTCGGAAACGGGCCGTGGAGTTCGAAGGCGGCCCAAGCGTGCTCGAGGGTCAAAGTCGCCTTGCTCGATGCTCCGCAGGCGACGGCCCGGCGGCAGGCACTCACGAGGTTGTCCAGTTCGACGCAGCCGTCGGCGGTCGCCGCCGCGTCGTCGATCGAGGCGAAGAACTCGAGATGCCGCGCCTGCGCGAGCGCGACGGCCTCGGGGCCGCTGCCGGCGAATCTGCCGGGCGTGCGCAGATGCTCGGCAGCGTAGTCCTGGACGCTGGCGAGAAGATCGAAGCGGGCGTCCGACGCCGCGCGCACGAAGGACTTGTCGACGAGCGACTGGAGGACGTCGACCACCCAATGCGCTTCGTCGTCGCCGGAGAGGTCGAGTACCGCTTCCGCGGACTCGATCGTGAAGCCGCCGTCGAACACCGAAAGCTGCGCCAGAGCCGCTTTCTCGGCGGTCGACAGCAAGTCCCATGACCAGTCGAACGTCGTTCGCAGTGTGGCTTGACGATCGTGCCGTCCACCGCTGACCGTCAGCAGTTTGAAGCGCTGATCCATGCGCGACAGCAGCATTCGCGGGGACATCACGCGCGCGCGCGCAGCGGCCAGCTCGACGGCAAGTGGCAATCCGTCGAGCAACTTCACGAGTTGCGGAATCGCTGCCTGATCTTCCTTGTTGGGTGCGAAATCATATTTCGCCGAAAGTGCCCGCTTCGTGAACAGCGTCACCGCGTCGGCGACCGGCAGTGGCGCGAGGGCGAGCGTCTCTTCGCCCGGCAGCCCCAGCACTTCACGTGACGTCACGATGAACTTGGCTTGCGCGGCGCGATCGAGCCAGCGCCCCAGCGTTTCTTCCGCGTGGCGGGCGACCTGCTCGAAGTTGTCGAGGATCACGAGGCAGTTCGCGCGCCCGGCGATGGCGTGCCCGAGCTGCACGACGGGGTCGTCCTTGCCGAGCGGCACCTCGAGCCCTTGCGCGACGGCAAAGGCGATGCCGTTGACGTCGCGCGCTTGCGAAAGGTCGCAGAACCAGACGCCTCCCCGGAAATCGCCGAGCTGGGTCCATGCGAAGTAGGTCGCCAGGCGCGTCTTTCCCGTGCCGCCCATGCCCAGGATGGAAACGAGCCGCGCGCCGGCGTCGAAGCGGCGTGCGATCTCGGCGAGTGGTTCGACCCGGCCCACAAAGGCATCGCGCTCGGCGGGCAGGCTGTGTCGAATGTCCTGCAGCGGCAGCCACAATGGGCTTCCTCGAATCACTCGATAGGCCTTGCTGGCGTCCGGCGGCGGTGCGAAGCCTGTCGCGCTGTCGCGGATTTCGAACAACTCCACCGGCTCGGCAACCCCCTTGAGCCGCCAATGGCCATGCGACTGGATGTGCAACGCCCCGTCGCCCAGGGCGTCACGCGCCGCGGCGGTCAGAAGCGTCTGACCCCCGAGCGCCAGCGCCATCACGCGCGCCGCCGTCGCTTTGGCGATGCCGTGGACTTCCAGCAGCTTGGCGCCGCGCGCCACGTCATCATCCTCGTTGGCGCGAAGGACGACGGCGCCCACGTGCAGTCCCGCGCGCGCCTTCAGGGGCACGCTCAACGCGGCCAGCGCCCGGTGATAAGCCAGCGCGTAGCGGGCAGCGTCCGCCGCGGTGTCGAACAGCATCAGCATGCCGTCCGTCTTGTCGATCTCGCGCCCGCCCATCTGGCGCAGCAGGTCCCGGGCGACGCGGTCGTGCGCCGCATTGAGTGCCGCTGCCGCGTCGTCGCCGAGCCGGCCGGCGATCTCGGTGCTGTCGACGATGTCGGTCAACAGCAGGGCACGCGTTTCGCTCATCGTGCCCACCCGGGCTCGGCCTGGGATGGTGCGCGCTGGTGCCTCACGCCGGGCGCACCTTGATCCGCAGCGTCAGCGCCGGCCATCCGCCCTCGGTGAGCGCTGTGTCCAGGCGCGGCTGCAACTGGCGCAGCTTGGCGGCGACGGCCGGATTCGCGGCGAGCAGTGACCAGCCGTCGGCGTCGAGCGGGCCGGGGCTCACGTGCGCGGCCAAGGCCGGCGGTAGGTGCGACCGGATCGCAGCGAAGCGGGCGTCCGACTCCCGCAAGCGCATTTGGAGCGCCGCAAGCGGCGTGCTGCGCGCGAGCGCTTCGCGCAGTCGCAGCGCATCCGGCGTGACGGGGCGGGTGCTCACGCGCGAAGTCTAGCCATTCCTTTATGCGCGCGGTAAACGCCGGCGCACTGTTCCGGCGGCCGGGGGAGGGCGGGAGGGGCCGGCCCAGCAAGCGTCGAATGCTAAAATCTGCCCCTTTTCACGGCGTGCCGCGTCTTGGTTTGGAGGCGGCCGGCCCCAGTTGATGCACTCGCCCCGCGGTTGCCCCGTTCGCGAGGCGCAACCGAACCTCTCCCGGCCCTGACCCCGGCGCACGCCCGAATGGCGGGCGATCGGTCGGCGCCCTTGCCCCACAGCCAACCCAGCCGCCGAATGTTACCCAAGCTCCTCACCCAGATTTTCGGCAGCCGCAACGAGCGCCTGCTCAAGGGCTACCGGCGCGTCGCCCAGCAGATCAACGCGCTGGAGACGAAGTTCGAAGCGCTCGACGACGCCGCGCTGCAAGCCAAGACGGTCGAGTTCCGCGAGCGGGTCGCGGGGGGCGAAGCGCTCGACGCCCTTTTGCCCGAGGCCTTCGCCGTCGTGCGCGAGGGCAGCAAGCGCGTGCTCAAGATGCGCCACTTCGATGTGCAGTTGCTGGGCGGCATGACGCTTCACAACGGCAAGATCGCCGAGATGCGTACCGGGGAAGGCAAGACGCTGATGGCGACACTGCCGGTGTACCTGAATGCGCTGACCGGCAAGGGCGTGCACGTCGTCACAGTCAACGACTATCTCGCCCGGCGCGACGCCGAGTGGATGGGGCGGCTCTACAACTTCCTCGGCCTGACGGTGGGCGTGAACCAGCCGCAAATGTCTCGCGCCGAGAAGCAGGCCGCCTTCGCGGCAGACGTGACCTACGGCACCAACAACGAATTCGGCTTCGACTACCTGCGCGACAACATGGTGCAGGACGCGCGCGATCGCGTTGCGCGCGGCCTTGCCTACGCCATCGTCGACGAGGTTGACTCGATTCTGATCGACGAAGCGCGCACGCCGCTCATCATCAGCGGGCAGGCCGAGGATCACACCGAGATGTACGTGCGTATCAACGCCGTCGTCCCGGGGCTGAAGAAGCAGATCGGCGAGCTCGACCTGCGCACCGGCGAGGGCGTGATCGACCCGGGCGACTTCACGGTCGACGAAAAGAGCCACCAGGTTTTCCTGACCGAGGACGGGCACGAGAACGCCGAGCGACTGCTCGGTGAGGCCGGGCTGCTCGCCGAGGGCGCGAGCCTGTACGACCCCGCCAACATCACGCTGATGCATCACGTCTATGCGGCGTTGCGCGCAAAGCACCTTTACAACCGCGACCAGCACTACGTGGTGCAAAACGGTGAAGTGATCATCGTCGACGAGTTCACCGGCCGCCTGATGACGGGGCGGCGCTGGAGCGATGGACTGCACCAGGCGGTGGAGGCGAAGGAGGGCGTGGCGATCCAGAGCGAGAACCAGACGCTGGCGTCGATCACGTTCCAGAACTACTTTCGCATGTACGGCAAGCTCTCGGGCATGACCGGCACGGCGGACACCGAGGCCTACGAATTCCAGGAGATCTACGGCCTGGAGACGGTCGTCATTCCGCCCAACAAGCCGACCATCCGCAAGGACGACCTTGACCTCGTTTACAAGACGGCGCGCGAAAAGTTTGATGCCGTGATCGCCGACATCAGAGACTGCCACGAGCGAGGGCAGCCGGTGCTCGTCGGTACGACGTCGATCGAAAACTCCGAGCTCGTCTCCGGCCTGCTCGACAAGGCGAAGCTGCCGCACGCGGTGCTCAACGCCAAGCAGCACGAGAAGGAAGCGCAGATCGTCGCCCAGGCCGGCCGCCCGGGTGTGATCACGATCGCGACCAACATGGCGGGCCGTGGCACGGACATCGTGCTCGGCGGCAACGTCGAGAACCAGATCAAGTTCATCGATGCCGACGAGGCGATCAGCGCGGAGGACAAGGCGGCCCGCGCGAAGCAGTTGCAGGACGAATGGCAGGGTCTGCACGAAGCCGTCAAGGTGCAGGGCGGGCTTCGCATCATCGCGACAGAGCGCCACGAATCACGCCGTATCGACAACCAGTTGCGCGGCCGCTCGGGCCGCCAGGGCGACCCGGGCTCGTCGCGCTTCTACCTGAGCCTCGATGACCCGCTGATGCGCATCTTCGCTGGCGATCGCGTGCGCGCGATCATGGATCGTCTGAAGATGCCCGACGGCGAGGCGATCGAGGCCGGCATCGTCTCGCGCAGTATCGAGAGTGCACAGCGCAAGGTCGAGGCGCGCAATTTCGACATCCGCAAGCAGTTGCTCGAGTACGACGACGTCAGCAACGACCAGCGCAAGGTCATCTACCAGCAGCGCAACGACATTCTCGAAGCCGAGAAGCTTGCTGCGCAAATCGCGAGCTTGCGCGAGGGCACGATGGCCGATGTGGTGCGCACCTTCGTGGCGGAAGGAAGTGTCGAGGAGCAGTGGGACCTCGAGGGACTTGAGAATGTATTGCGGGACGAGTGGCGTCTCGAGGTCTCGATCAAGGCCGAGGTCGAGGCGAGCGACGCGATCACAGACGAGGACATCGTTGCCAAGGTCGTGAAGGCCGCCGACACCAGCTTCAACGACAAGCTCGACCTCGTCGGCATCGAGCAGTTCACGCCCTTCATGCGCATGATCCTGCTGCAATCGATCGACGCGCATTGGCGCGAGCACCTGGCTGCGCTTGACTACCTGCGCCAGGGCATCCATCTGCGCGGCTATGCGCAGAAGAACCCGAAGCAGGAGTACAAGCGCGAGGCGTTCGAGCTCTTCAGCAAGATGCTCGACGTCGTGAAGATGGACGTCACGCGCGTGCTGATGACGGTGCGGATCCAGTCACAGGAAGAAGTGACGCAGGCGGCCGAGGCGATCGAGGCGCAGGCCGAGCGCATCAGCAATGTCACCTATACCCACCCGAACGAGGATGGCAGCGTGGAGCAGGAGGCCGATCCGGCGAGTGCTGTCGCCAAGCTGCCCAAGGTCGGCCGCAACGACCCCTGCCCGTGCGGCAGTGGCAAGAAGTACAAGATGTGCCACGGGCGGCTTGCCTGACACCTGCTGCAGCGAAGGTCCTCAGTTCGCGCGCGGCGCTGCGTCCTCGCCATCGTCCTCGAGCGGCGGCGATGCCTCGACGCGATATGCCTCGCTCGCCCACGCGCCGAAGTCGGCGCTCTTGCAACGCTCACTGCAAAACGGCCTGAACGGGTTGCTGCTTGCGTAGACGCTTGCGCCGCCACAGCTCGGGCAACGCACGGTGCGCGCGGGTGGAGCCGTCGTCACGCTCTCAGGCGCACAGCGTCAGCTCAAAGCTGGCGTCGGCATTGCTCGATTTGAGGCGCCCATCGGCCTCTTGCCGCATCAGCCGGACCAGCACCATCAGGCGATGGCCGCTGATTTCGGGCACAAGCTGCAAAGAGGGATCGATATGCAGGCGCAGCAACTGGTAGCTGCGCCCCGGCGCAAGGCTTTGCTGGTATTGCCCGCCGCTCGCCGCAACCATGTGCGGGGCGCCCGAATCACGCAGCAGCGAAAGCAGCACCTGCAGCGCCTCGGCGAGCGGCATCAGCGTCGCGGTCCACAGCGTCAGGTCAGCCTGGCGTTTCGGCGCTTCGTGCTGCTGCCAGGCGTAGTACGCAGGCAGGTCGAACTCGCAGGTGCCGCCGGGAATGCTGATGCGGCTCCTGATGCTCATCAGCCATTCGTTGGTCGTCAGCGCGTGCCCGGCCTTGCCTTGCACCTGGTTGAGGCCGGCGAACGCGTGGTCGATCCGGCCGACTACGTCGTCGAGCGCGGCCTCCGAGATCGAAGGGTTGCCGCGATAGCTGTTCAGTTGCGCCTTGTGGCGCTCGAGATCCTTCAGCAGATCGGACTTGAGGTCGGCGCGAGACGCGACGTCCATGATCTCGAAGATCGTCGCCAGCGCGTAGTGGTGATCGACCGGCGCGCTGCGCGCCATCAACTGCCCGAGACGATCGAACAGATGCTCGAGCCGCAGCATCGTGCGGATGCTCTCGTTGAAGGGGTACTCGTACAGGACCAATGCGGGCTTTCGTGAAGCTGGGCCGAAAGTGCAATTGTTCCACAGGCCTTTCGAGGCCGGAGCGCTTCAGCGTATGACGCCCCAGTTGCGGGCCAGTGTCGCCACCTCGCCCCGCAGCGCTTCGATCGACAGCGCCTCGTTGTAGATGACCGCATCGGCGCATGCGCGACGCAATTCGCGCGTCGCCTGCTGGGCGACGACAGCGCGTGCCGCGGTCTCGGTCCAGCCGGGCCGCTGCATGACGCGCGCGATCTGCGTGGCCTCGGCGCAATCGATGACCAGCACGCGGTCGACGCGGTCGCGCCAGTGAAGCGACTCGGCCAGCAGCGGCACGTCGAACACCACCGCACCACTTGCCGCCTCCGACTCGCGCGTGGCGACGGCGCCGATCATCGGATGCAGGATGGCCTCGAGCCGCTGCTTTGCTTCGGCATTGTTGAAGACGCGCGTGCGCATCGCGGCGCGGTCCAGGCTGCCGTCGGCGGCCAACACCGTCGGTCCGAAGGCGTCGACCACCGCTTCGATCGCCTCACCGCCAGGCAATGTCAGCTGGCGCGCAATGGCGTCGGTGTCGACGAGGGTCGCCCCGAGCCCGACGAACATCGCCGCGACCGTGCTCTTGCCGCTGCCGATGCCGCCGGTCAGTCCGATACGCATTGCTCGCGCGCCTAGAGACCCCAAAACGAGATCAGCGAGTCACCGAAGAAGATTGCCGCGATGCCGCCGCCCGCCAGGTACGGCCCGAATGGAATCGGCACTTCGCGCTTGTGGCCCTTGAACGCAATCAATCCCAGGCCCACCGCCGCGCCGACGAGCGATGCGAGCAGCAACACCGCGGGCAGCACCTTCCAGCCGAGCAGCGCGCAGATGCCGGCGAGCATCTTGAAATCGCCCTCGGCCATGCCTTGCACGCCGCGCAGCAATCGATAGGCGAAGGTGATGAACCACAGGCTGAAGTAACCGAGCAGCGCGCCGATCACCGAGCTGCGAACATCGACGCCACTCCAGCCGGCGAGCGCGGCGAGCAGCCCGAGGCCGATGAGGGGCAGCGTCAGGCTGTCGGGCAACAGCGTCGTGTCCAGATCGATCAATGCCATCGCGATCAGCAGTGCGATCGCGGCGCACCACACGAGCGTCGCCAGGTGTGGACCGAAGTGCCACGCGCAGGCGGCAAAGAGCACGCCGGTGGCCAGTTCGACGATGGGGTAGCGCGCCGAGATCGCCGCGCCGCAGCCGGCGCACTTGCCTCGGAGCATCAGCCAGCCGAGCACTGGAATGTTCTCGTGAGCGCGGATCCGGTGGCCGCAATGCGGGCAGCGAGAGTGCGGTCGCGACAGGCTCAGCTTCGGCAGCGCATCGAGTTGCGCTGCGATCGCTTTGCGCGTAGTCGCGAACGCTGCCGGCACGCTGGCCTTCGCGCCGAACAGCGCCTGCCACGCACGCGGGTCGCCGAGCGTGTAGTCCACCGTGTCCTGCCACCACTCGCGTGACATGATCTTCGGCAGGCGATGGATCACGACATTCAGAAAGCTGCCGATGCACAGGCCGAGCACGGCGAGCACGGCAGGCGACAGCAGCACCTGCTGGATGGATGAATCCATCGAGCTTAGCGAACGCTGCGAGCGCCGTGCCGCATCAGACGACCTGGCCCAGCTTGAAGATCGGCAGGTACATCGAGACGACGATGCCGCCGATCAGGACGCCGAGGATGACGATGATGAAGGGCTCCATCAGGCTCGACAGCCCCTTCACCGCCTCGTCCACCTCGTCCTCGTAGAACTCTGCCGCCTTGCCGAGCATCTGGTCGAGCGCGCCCGATTCTTCGCCGATCGCGCACATCTGCAACACCATCGTCGGGAACACGCCGGTCGCTTGCATCGAGGTTGACAGACCCGAGCCGGTCGTCACGTCGCGCTGGATTTGCTCGGTCGCTTCCGCGAACACGGCATTGCCCGATGCCCCGCCGACAGAGTCGAGCGCCTCGACGAGCGGCACCCCGGCGGCGAACATCGTCGACAGCGTGCGCGTCCAGCGCGCCACCGAGGACTTGTTGACGAGTTCCCCGAACACCGGGATGCGCAACATCAACCGGTCCATGATCTTTTGCATCTTCACCGATCGCCGCCACGACTGCATGAAGAAATAGCCTCCGCCGAACAGGAAGCCGAAGATCGCCCACCAGTAGCTGACGAAGAACTTGGACATCGCGATCACAAGCAGCGTCGGCGCCGGCAGATCGGCGCCGAAAGACTTGAACACATCTTCGAAGGCCGGGATCACGAAGATCATGATGACGGTCAGCACGATGAACGCGACCACGAGCACGGCGACCGGATACATGAGCGCCGACTTGATCTTGTTCTTGATCGCCATCGTCTTTTCCTGGTACGTGGCCAGGCGATCGAGCAACGCTTCAAGAATACCGCCCGCCTCGCCTGCTTCGACAAGGTTGCAGTAGAGCGCGTCGAAGTACAGCGGATGCTTGCGGAACGCGGACGAGAGGCTGGTCCCGGTCTCGACGTCCTCGCGGATGTCGGTGAGCAGCTTGGTCATCTTCGGATTCGTGCTGCCGCGCGCGACGATGTCGAACGACTGCAGCAACGGCACGCCGGCGCGCATCATCGTCGACAGTTGCCGCGTGAACATCGCGATGTCTTTCTGCTTGATCGCGCGACCGCCACTGGTGCGGCGCTTTTTGACACGCGTGACCATGATGCCCTGGCGCCGCAGGCTGGCACTGACCATCGCCTCGCCGCCGGAGCGCAGTTCACCCCGAACGACCTTGCCGTTCTTGTCTTTGCCTTCCCATTCGAACACCAGTTCCTTGATGCTCTTCGCGGCCATTGCAGTCGCCATCGTTTGCCCGGAAGGCTTTTCTTGCCTCCCGCCCCAGGGTTGATTTCTCAGTCGTCGTTTCGCAAGAAGCCGGCGCCGTTCACTCGTTGGTGGCGGCGATGATTTCCTCGAGCGTCGTCACGCCTGCTCGGACCTTGACGAGGCCGGACTGCCGCAGGTCGCGCACGCCTTCACGCTGCGCTTGCGCGGCGATGTCCATCGAAGTGCCTTCGGCGAGGATGATGCGTTGGATCTCTTCGGTTATCGGCATTACCTGGTACACGCCGACCCGGCCCTTGTAACCATTGTTGCAGGATGAACAGCCGACGGAGCGGTACGGCTTCCAGGTGCCGTCGAGATCGTCTGCAGTGAAACCGGCCTTGATCATCGCTTCGCGCGGATATTCCGCAGGCTTCTTGCAGTTCTCGCACAGCTTGCGCACCAGGCGTTGCGCGGTTATCAAGAGCACGCTGGAGGCAATGTTGAACGGCGCGACGCCCATGTTCAGCAATCGCGTCAGCGTCGTCGGCGCGTCGTTGGTGTGCAGCGTCGACATCACCATGTGGCCCGTCTGGGCCGCCTTGATGGCTATGTCGGCTGTTTCGAGATCGCGAATTTCGCCGACCATGATGATGTCCGGATCCTGCCGCAGGAAGGACTTGAGCGCGGCCGAGAACGTCAGCCCGGCCTTGTCGTTGACGTTGACCTGGTTGATGCCCGGCAGGTTGATTTCGGCCGGGTCTTCCACCGTCGAGATGTTGACGCCCGGCTGGTTCAGGATGTTCAGGCAGGTGTAGAGCGAAACGGTCTTGCCGCTACCCGTCGGGCCGGTGACGAGGACCATGCCGTAGGGCCGATCGATCGTTTTGAGCAGGCGGTCCTTCTCGACCTTCTCGTAGCCGAGCGCCTCGATGCCCAGCTTGGCGCTCGACGAGTCGAGAATCCGGATCACGATCTTTTCGCCAAACAGCGTCGGCAGTGTTGAGATCCGGAAGTCGATCGCCTTGGAGCCGAACTTGAGCTTCATGCGGCCGTCCTGCGGGACACGCTTTTCGGCGATGTCCATGCGCGAGATGACCTTGATGCGCGACGCGAGCTTCTCCTTGATCGCAATCGGCGGCTGCGTGATTTCGCGCAACTCGCCGTCAATGCGAAAGCGCACCCGGTAGTGATATTCGTAGGGCTCGAAGTGCAAATCCGACGCGCGCGCATTGATCGCGTCGATCAGCATCTTCTGCAGGAAGCGAACGACGGGCGCATCCTCGACTTCGGAGGCGATATCGGTCGCCTCGCTGCTCGCGGTGGCGTCGTCGGTGACGTCGAACTCGAAGTCGCTCGACACCAGGGCTTCGAGCGATTCGCCGGCGCTCACGCCCGCCGCCTCGAGCAGCTTCGCGAGCTTGTCGTGCTCGACGATCACCCATTCGGGTGAAAGTTGGGTCGCGAACTTGATGCGCTCGACGGCCTCCTGGTCGGTCGGGTCGGCGCCGCCGATGAAGAGGCGGTTGCCGCGCCGGCCGAGCACGAGAATCTGGTATTGCGCGGCGAGTTTGCCGTCGATCACACCTTTGGGCAGGCGTTGCACGTCGACCGCTGCGAGGTCCAGAAGCGGCAGCGCCAGCGCGCTCGCCAGCGTGTGCGCCAGATCGGCCGGCGACACGGCGCCGGCACCGATCACCGACGAGATGAAGCTCGCGCGTTTTTCTTTGGCGCTGCGGACGAGTCCTTCGGCCGTCTTCGCGTTGAGCTTGCCCGCGTGGACGAGGACGCGCGCAACGCCAGTCAGCGTCGAGTGAGGTGCGTCCGCCAAGGTATCCACAGTCAATTGCGCCATTTCACGAGGTAAATCCTCGGGAATCATCGTCGATTCACCCTAGCGTGTAAACCGCGAACAGACGGGGAAAAGGCAACAATTCACACCCGCTGGATTCAACCATGGTGCAAGCGGATGCGACGCCGGAGAGGGCCGCGAGGGGTAGGTCGAGAGGAAACCCTGGTCGGGGTGAGAGGATTCGAACCTCCGGCCTCTACGTCCCGAACGTAGCGCTCTACCAGGCTAAGCTACACCCCGATGCAAGCGGGCCCGACCGGCCCCGCTTCTGGTCAGCGCGATGGCGCTGCAAAGGTCAGAACGCTCACGACGAACGCTCGACCGACCGAACACATAATTCTAGCAGAGCCTCCCGCTCGTTCGACGGCGGAAGCACCGCGAGGCACTTGCGTGCAACGTCGGCCTCGGCCCGGGCGGCTTCACGTGTCGCCTGCAACGCGCCAGTGTTGCGCACGATGTCGACGATCTCTGGCAAGCGCGCCACTTCCCCCTGCTCGATCGCATGGCGGATCATGTTGCGCTCGCTCGGATCGCTGCGCGTCATCGCCAAGAGCAGCGGCAAGGTTGGCTTGCCTTCGCGCAAATCGTCTCCGACGTTCTTGCCGAGTTGGGTGGTCGCGCCTTCATAGTCGAGCAGATCGTCAATCAGCTGGAATGCGGTGCCAAGCGATCGTCCATAGCTGGCGCAGGCGTCCTCGACATCGGGCGCTGCCGTCGCCAGAACTGCGCCGAGACGCGCGCTCGCCTCGAACAGCTTGGCGGTCTTGAAGCGGATCACACGCAGATAGGCATCGACAGCGAGATCGGGGTCGTGCATGTTCATCAGCTGCAGCACTTCGCCTTCTGCGATCACGTTGGTTGCGTCGGCGAGTACATCGAGCACACGCATGCGATCGATGGATACCATCATCTGGAAAGCGCGCGAATACAGGAAGTCGCCGACCAGAACACTCGCCGCATTGCCGAACAGCGCATTGGCCGTTTCGCGGCCGCGACGAAGGCCCGACTCGTCGACCACGTCGTCGTGAAGCAGCGTGGCGGTGTGGATGAATTCGACGATAGCGGCGAGTTCGAGCCTCTCCGGCCCGTCGAAGCCGAGCGCCCCGGCAAACAGCAGCACCAATCTTGGACGGATTCGCTTGCCACCGGCGCCGATGATGTAGGCCGAGATCTGGTTCACCAGCGCGACGTCGGACACGAGGCGGGCGCGAATGATCGCGTCCACCTGCTCCATCTCCGCGCTCATGGGCAGCGCCCCCACCGGCGCCGGGGTCGAGAGAGATGGGGTCAGTGATTGCAAGTGAGTCTCGGCAGAGTGTGAGCGATTATAGGAAGCGCCCGGCGCGGGCTTCGACGTCGGGCGGCCGCTCGATCTGCTGCGAGGGCGGCCTCGCGGCCGAGGGCCTGGGCGAGCGGCGGGACTGGGTTACCCGCGGGGCAGCGTTGGCATGCTAGAATATTAGGCTCTGCGTTCGGCGCAGGGCTTTCGTGTCCGCGCAGTGCGCCGATACGTTGGGCAATTCCATTCGAAGGGGCTCTCAACATGTACGCGGTCATAAAAACCGGGGGTAAGCAATACAAGGTTGCTGCCGGCGAGAAGATCAAGATAGAACAGATTGCTGCGGACGTTGGCCAAGAGATCGTGATCGACCAGGTGCTCGCCGTCGGAGACGGCGCGGCGTTGCAAGTCGGCACACCTCTGGTTGCCGGCGCCACCGTCAAGGCCACCGTGCTAGCACAAGGCCGGCACGACAAGGTGCGCATCTTCAAGATGCGCCGGCGCAAGCATTACCAGAAGCGTCAAGGCCATCGCCAGAATTTCACTGAGATCGAGATCAGCGCGGTCAGCGCCTGATTCGTCGGTCTTCAGTCAAGGAGCTAATACATGGCACAGAAAAAGGGCGGCGGTTCCACTCGCAACGGCCGCGACTCGCAACCCAAGATGCTCGGCGTCAAGGTGTTCGGCGGCCAGGTCATTCCGGCTGGCTCGATCATCGTTCGTCAGCGCGGCACGCAGTTCCACGCCGGAACAAATGTGGCTTGCGGCCGCGATCACACGCTGTTCGCGCTGGTCGATGGCAAGGTCGGTTTCTCCGTGAGAGGCCCGCAGAATCGCCGGACGGTGTCCGTCACTCAGCGCTGTAGTCGACGGCGCGCGGGCGGCGTTCGTAGCCGACCCGAAGTGCGGTAATCGAAGCCCCGGCCCGCCGGGGCTTTTCGTATTTGCGCTGCCGCAGCGTTCCCCGCGCGTGTTACCTCCTCCCGTAATATCACCAGACCATGAAGTTCGTCGACGAAGCCACCATCGACATTGCTGCCGGCGACGGCGGGAGCGGCTGCGTGAGCTTTCGGCGTGAGAAGTTCATTCCGTTCGGCGGCCCCAATGGCGGTGACGGTGGTCGAGGTGGCAGCGTTTTCGCGGTGGGCGATCCGAACCTGAACACGCTGATCGACTATCGCTATGCGCGTCGCCATGAGGCACGCAACGGCGAGCAAGGGCGCGGCTCGGACCAGTTCGGCGCAGCGGCCGACGACATCGTGCTGCGCATGCCGATGGGCACGATCATCACCGACCTCGACGCCGACACAATGCTTGCCGAACTGCTCGTGCCGGGCGAGAGGATGTTGCTCGCCAAAGGTGGCGATGGGGGCTTCGGTAACCTGCACTTCAAGTCGAGCACGAACCGTGCGCCGCGCCAGAAGACGCCGGGCTGGCCGGGTGAGGCGCGAAAGCTTCGGCTTGAGCTGCGCGTGCTCGCCGATGTCGGCCTGCTGGGCATGCCCAACGCCGGCAAGTCGACGTTGATCGCGGCGATCTCGAACGCACGGCCGAAGATCGCCGACTATCCGTTCACGACGCTGCACCCGAACCTCGGCGTGGTGCGCGTCGCGCCGGAGCAGAGCTTCGTTGTCGCCGACATTCCCGGCCTGATCGAAGGCGCGTCCGAAGGCGCCGGGCTCGGGCACCTGTTCCTGCGCCATCTGCAACGCACGCATCTGCTGCTGCATGTGGTGGATTTCGCGCCTTTCGACGACAGCATCGACCCGGTCACCCAGGTGCGCGCGCTGGTTGCCGAGCTGAAGAAGTACGACGCCGCGCTGCATGCGAAGCCGCGTTGGATCGTGCTCAACAAGCTCGATATGGTGCCCGAGGCGGAACGCGCAGCGCGGGTGAAGGAATTCGTTCGCCGTCTGCGCTGGAGGGGGCCGCTGTTCGAGATTTCGGCGCTGACGCGCGAGGGCTGCGAGCCGTTGATCCGTGCCGTTTACGCCCACGTTTCGGCGCGGCGCAATCCACCGGTCGCGCTGCCTGACCCACGCTTCGCCGAGGGTGTGTCGCCGTCCGCCATAGAGTGAGTCAGCGATGAGCGCAGTCCTGCAACGCGCGCGCCGTGTCGTCGTCAAGGTTGGCTCGAGCCTCGTGACCAACGAGGGTCGGGGCCTCGACGCCGAGGCGATCGGCGACTGGTGCCGCCAGATGGCACAGCTTGCCGCGCAGGGTCGGGAAGTCGTCATGGTTTCGAGCGGCGCGGTCGCTGAGGGCATGCAACGACTTGGCTGGAAGACGAGGCCCAAGGAAGTTCATGAGCTCCAGGCCGCTGCCGCGGTCGGGCAGATGGGGCTCGCGCACATGTATGAGACGCAGCTGCGCGCGCACGGCCTGCGCAGTGCGCAGGTGCTGCTGACGCATGCCGACCTGACCGATCGCGAGCGCTACCTCAACGCGCGCTCGACGCTTGTCACCTTGCTTGCACACAAGGTGTTGCCTGTCATCAACGAGAACGACACCGTCGTCAACGACGAGATCAAGTTCGGTGACAACGACACGCTCGGTGCGTTGGTTGCCAATCTCGTCGAGGCCGACGCGCTCGTCATCCTGACGGACCAGCGCGGCCTGTACGAGGCCGACCCGCGTCAGAACCCGGGCGCGCGCTTCGTCGCCGAGGCGCTGGCCGGTGCGCCCGAGCTTGAGCTCATGGCGGGTGGCGCCGGCTCGGCGATCGGCCGCGGTGGCATGCTGACCAAGGTGCTTGCAGCGCGTCGTGCTGCCCGCAGCGGCGCGTCGACCGTGATCGCCTCCGGCCATGAGCCCGATGTCCTTTTGCGCCTCGCGGCCGGCGAGGCGATCGGTACCGCGTTGCTCGCCGCGACGCCCAAGCTCGCCGCGCGCAAGCAGTGGATGGCGAATCACCTACAACTGCGCAGCGCGGTGCTGATCGACGATGGCGCGGTTGCCAAGTTGCGTGACGGCGGCAAGAGCCTGCTGCCGATCGGCATGGTCGGCGTCGAGGGTGAGTTCGCGCGCGGCGATGTGATCGCGGTGCGCAGCATCGCCGGCGTCGAGGTGGCGCGCGGTCTCGCGAACTACGCGAGCGCCGAGGCGCGACTGATCGCACGCAAGCCGTCGAGCGAGTTCGAGCGCCTGCTCGGCTTCACCGGCGAGCCGGAGATGATCCACCGCGACAACATGGTGCTCACCTGACCGCGCGATCTGCGCGGATGGCGTCCGATTGTTCGGGCAGCAAGATCAACCGCCCTGCGAGGGCGCCTGTGGCGGACTCTGCGGCAGGCTGTCACCATCGTGATGGGCGGCCTCCCGCACAGGAGTGTCGTGCCGAAATGGCCGCATTCCCGAACGCAGGAAGCGGTTGTGGTGGCCGTTGCGCGGCAGGAAGCGCGACAGTTCCGTGAGCGCCATCTCGTAGACGCCGCGCTTGAATTCGATCACCACCTCGAGCGGCACCCAATACTCGTTCCAGCGCCAGGCGTCGAACTCGGGATGGTCGGTCGCCCGCAGGTTCAGGTCGCTGTCGTGCCCGGTGAGCTGGAGCAGGAACCAGATCTGCTTTTGCCCACGGTAATGGCCGCGCGCGTCGCGCCGGATGAAGTGATCCGGCACTTCGTAGCGCAACCAGTCGCGCGTGCGGGCAACGATGCGAACATGCTGCTCGTGCAAGCCCACCTCTTCGTGCAACTCTCGGTACATCGCCTGCTCGGGCGACTCGCCGTGCTTGATGCCACCCTGTGGAAATTGCCACGAGTGCGTGCGAAGCCGCTTGCCCCAGAACACCTGGTTCCGATGGTTCAGCAGGATGATGCCGACGTTGGGTCGAAACCCCTCACGGTCGAGCATAATCAACCCCAGATTTTTCGTTGAAACAATTATTGCACCGGCATGACGGCTTGCAACCCTGCACTTTCCCGCAGGGATTCGCCTGAGCTGTGCCCATCCGGTAGCGATCGTCCCGATCCGTCACCCTCACTCGACCGGTAGAGACACCGAGCGCCGATGAAAGCTTCCAACTTCTTCATCTCCACCCTCAAGGAAGCGCCCGCCGACGCGGAAGTCAAGAGCCATCAGCTCATGATGCGGGGTGGCTTCATCAAGCGACTCGGCGCAGGCATCTACAGCTACATGCCGATGGGGCTGCGCGTGATCCGCAAGGTGGAGGCGATCGTGCGCGAGGAGATGAACCGTGCCGGCGCGATCGAGCTGCTGATGCCCGTCGTGCAACCGGCCGAGCTGTGGCAGGAGAGTGGGCGCTTCCAGGCCTATGGCCCCGAGCTGCTGCGCCTGAAGGATCGCCATGAGCGCGACTTCGTGATTCAGCCGACGAGCGAGGAAGTCGTCACCGACATCGCGCGCCAGGAGCTGCGCAGCTACCGGCAACTGCCCAAGAATTTCTATCACATCCAGACCAAATTCCGTGATGAACGCAGGCCCCGCTTTGGGCTGATGCGCGGCCGCGAATTCACGATGAAGGACGCCTACTCGTTCGATCGTGACCCCGCGAGCGCGGCGAAAAGCTATGAAGTGATGTCGCGTGCTTACTGCGCGATCTTCGATCGCTTCGGGTTGCGCTACCGAGCGGTCGGCGCCGACTCGGGTGCTATCGGCGGCGATCTGTCGCAGGAATTCCAGGTCATCGCGGACACCGGCGAGGACGCGATCGTCTACTGTCCGGACTCGGACTACGCGGCGAACATGGAACTCGCCGAGGCCGTCGCGCCCGCCACGCCGCGCGCCGCGCCGGCGCAAGCGATGGTGCTCACGCCGACGCCCGGCAAGAGCACGTGCGAAGACGTTGCCGAACTGCTCGGCCTGCCGCTTGTCACGACCGTGAAGTCGCTGGTGCTCGCAACCGACGCCGTGAGCGACGCGGGCGACGTGACCGGCACCACGATCTGGCTGCTGCTGGTGCGCGGCGATCATTCGCTCAACGAGGTCAAGGCCGGCAAAGTCGAAGGGCTGAAGGCGGGCTTTCGCTTCGCGACGGTGGCGGAGATCGAGGACCACTTTGGCTGCAGGCCAGGCTATCTCGGCCCGATCGGCACAAAAAGGCCGGTCAAGGTGATTGCCGACCGCACGGTGGCGGCGATGAGCGATTTCGTCTGCGGCGCGAACGAGGCCGACGCCCACTTCACCGGCGTCAACTGGGGACGCGACGTTTCAGAACCCGACCTCGTGGCCGATATCCGCAATGTCGTCGCCGGTGATGCGTCGCCAGACGGCAAGGGCGTGCTCGCGATCCAGCGCGGTATCGAGGTCGGCCACGTGTTCTATCTCGGCACCAAGTACTCGAAGGCAATGAACGCGACCTACCTCGACGAGAACGGCAAGCCGCAGTTGATGGAGATGGGCTGCTACGGCATCGGCATCACGCGCTTGCTGGGCGCCGCCATCGAACAGAACCACGACGAGCGCGGCATCATCTGGCCCGACTCCATGGCGCCATTCACCGTCGTCGTCTGCCCGATCGGCTACGACCGCTCGGAGGGGGTGAAGGCGGCGGCCGACGCGCTACACGATGAACTCGCGTCGCTTGGCGTCGACGTGATGCTCGACGATCGCGGCGAGCGCCCGGGCGCGATGTTCGCCGACTGGGAGCTGATCGGCATTCCGCAGCGGGTCGTGATCTCGGATAGGGGACTGAAGGAAGGTCAGCTCGAGGTCCAGGGCCGGCGCGACGCCCAGGCCACGCGAATCCCGCTATCCGGCGCGGCCGACTTCCTGAAAGCACGGTTGCTCACATGATCCGACGGCGCGGCCTTGTCGCACTCGGCCTCGTGCCGTTCGTGCCTCGGCTTGCACGTGCGGGAGGTCAGATCGAGGAGCCGCTGGCCGATGCGGTGCGCACCGCGCTGGCGCAGGCGGTAGCCGATGCCGCGCCGCCGCGGGCCGCGTTCGAGACGATCGACGAGCGCATCGCCTTCCTGGCGTGGCTCGGTGCGATGAGTGACCGTCTGAAGCGCCACACCCCGGAGCACCTGCAGCGCATCGAGTTCCTCGAGACCCTGTGGTACGAAAGTACCCGCGCCGGGCTCCAGCCCGCGCTGGTGCTCGGGCTCGTACAAGTCGAGAGCGGCTTCAGGAAGTTCGTCGTCTCAAGCGCTGGCGCGCGCGGTTACATGCAGGTGATGCCGTTCTGGGCGCGCCTGATCGGCGATGGCGATCCGAGCAGGCTCTTTCACATGCAGACCAACCTCCGTTTCGGATGCGTGATCCTGCGCCACTATCTGAATGTCGAGCGCGGCGACCTGTACTTGGCACTCGGCCGCTATAACGGCAGCCGCGGCCGCAGCGAATATCCAGCCGCAGTATTTGCAGCGCGAAAGCGTTGGGAGTACAGCGACAAGCGGCTCGGCTGAGCCGGTTCGAAAGCGCGGTTGATCCTCTGCGCGCGACTCAGCTCTTGAGCAGGGTCTGCAGTTCGCCGGCCTGGTACATCTCCATCAGGATGTCAGAGCCGCCGACGAATTCACCCTTCACGTAAAGCTGCGGGATCGTCGGCCAGTTCGCGTAGTCCTTGATGCCTTGGCGGATCTCATCGTCTTCGAGCACGTTGACGGTCAGGAAGTCGTCGACATTGCAGGCCTTCAGGATCTGCACCGAACGGCCCGAGAAGCCGCACTGCGGGAACTGCGCGGTGCCCTTCATGAACAGCACGACGGGATGGGATTTGACAAGGTCGTCGATGCGCTTGTGCACTTCGGTCATGGTTTCATTGCTCATGATCTTCGCTCCCCGGCGGGAAGCGCGTGGTAGGGAAAGTCGACGTTATACGGCAATCCGCGAGCGCCCGGCCGCGCGCCACGTCAAGCCCTTGCGGGCGGACAAGCAACTGCGGCGTCGCGTGCTCAGAACGAATACGACGCGCCGACCTGTAGCACCGGCGACAGGCGCATCTCGCGCAGCGTGTCTTCGAGACTCTGCCCGCCGCTGAACGAGCGCCCGAAGCGCACCGCACTCGACGGGTTGAGCGCGAGCAGGCCCAGATCGGCGCTGAATCCCCAACCACTCTTGGCCGACGATCCGCTATAGCCAAGCCCGAAGTAGGGCACCGCACCGCCATCTGCCGGATCGTAGGGCTGACCGAGGCCGGCGCTCGCCAGGCTGAACTGGTGGGTTTCGACGCTGAAGGCCGCACTGCTCAGACCCTGCGCGCCGGCACCGCCCCACATTCCGAGGCGCGAGCCGAGGAAGACGCCGCTCGTCGCGCGAAAGCCCGTCATGTCGCCGTCGGGGAGCGCGTTCCGGCCGAAGTAGTAGTCGCCGAGAAGGCTAGCGCTACTGAGGCGGGGTGCGCTCTCAGTGGTGTCGAGAGGTGCTGCCGTAACGCTCATGCCGAGCCTCACGCGAGCCTGGAACTGTGGCAGCGACAAGCCGTCGCCGTGTGCCGTTTGCGCCTCGGCGGCGCTCACAAATCCGAGAATACCCAGCAGCCAGACGCTCACTCGACGCATGATGACCTCCGTCATGGCGACACGTGCTTGCCGCCGTCAAGTCAGCCCGGGATCGAGCTGTGGGCCCATCGTAACCACGGCGCCTCCCGTCAGCGCAGCGAATAGCACCCGCGAATGACCGCAGTTCCCCGTCTGCCCACTTTTTTCACACAGTGTTTGTCACGCCGGTTGACATGGTCTTACAAGAGGCCGCCCATTGGCCCGCGGTGCAACGCGGCTGCCCGGCGAGGTCCTTGCGCGTCGTGACCTGCCGCAGGCCTTGTTCGCGCAGCATCGAATGCACCGCGTCAGCCTGGTCATGCCCGTGTTCGACGAGCAGCCAGCCGCCATCATGCAGATGCCGCGCGGCGTCGAGGGCGATCGCCCGCAACGCGCCCAGGCCATCGCCACCGGGCGTCAGCGCGAGTCGCGGCTCGTGCGCGAGCGCTGCAAGGTGCGCGTCCGCTTCTGCGACATAGGGCGGGTTCGAGAGCACGAGATCGAAGTGGCGACCGACGAGCGCGGCCCACCAGTCGCCTTGCAGCCACTCGACAGCCAGGCCGAGGCGCTCGCCATTGGCCCGGGCGACTGCCAGCGCCTGGCTGCTGACATCGGTCGCGCAGACCTGCGCTGCGGGGCTCGCGTGAGCGATCGCGAGCGCGATCGCGCCGCTGCCGGTACCCAGGTCGAGCACCTTCGGCTGCGGTGGCATGTCGCGCAGCAACTCGAGCGCCCAATCGACGAGCGTCTCGGTGTCCGGCCTCGGGACGAGGACGTTGCGGTCGACACGCAGTGTCAGGCCATGGAACTCTTTCTCGCCGAGCAGGTAGGCGACCGGAACACCTGCTGCCCGCTCGCTGCACCACGCTTCAAAGCGTTGCGCCTGCACCCGGGCAAGCGGTTCGTCGCCGTGCGCAATCAGCCAGCTGCGCGGGCGGTCGAGCACGGCAGCGAGGAGCAGTTGGGCATCGAGCCGGTCGAGCCCGCCGCCTCGCGCAGCATCGAGCGCCTGCGCAACCGAGATCGACGCTGCCAGGTTCACGCCCCGGCTTCCAGCGCCGCGAGTTGCTGTGCCGACCGTGCTGCCTGCAGCGCGGCGATCACTTCGTCGAGGTCGCCGTCGAGCACCGATTGCAGCTTGTAGAGCGTCAGGTTGATGCGGTGGTCGGTCAGCCGCCCCTGCGGGAAGTTGTAGGTGCGGATGCGGTCGCTGCGGTCGCCGCTGCCGATCAGCCCCTTGCGCGTCGCCGCTTCCTTGGCCGCGCGTTCGCTGCGGTCCTTCTCTTTCAGCCGCGCGGCAAGCACCGCCATCGCCTTCGCCTTGTTGCGATGCTGGGATCGATCGTCCTGGCATTCGGCGACCAGACCGGTCGGGAGGTGTGTGATGCGGATCGCGCTGTCGGTCTTGTTCACGTGCTGGCCACCGGCGCCGCTCGCGCGGTAGGTGTCGATGCGCAGGTCAGCCGGATTGAGCGTCACCTCGTCCGCCTCGTCCGGCTCGGGCATGACCGCCACGGTGCACGCGCTGGTGTGGATGCGCCCCTGCGTCTCGGTCGTCGGCACGCGCTGCACGCGATGACCGCCCGACTCGAACTTCATCTGCCCATAGATCTCATCGCCGTCGAAGCGCAGCACGCATTCGCGGTAGCCGCCGAGGTCCGAGAGGCTTTCCGATATCACCTCGGTGCGCCATCCGCGACGCTCGGCGAAGCGAAGGTACATGCGCACGAGGTCCGCCGCGAACAGGGCCGATTCGTCGCCGCCGGTGCCGGCACGCACTTCGATGAAGGCGTTGCGCGCGTCGTCGGCGTCGCGCGGCAACAATGTCGTCTGCAGTTCGGCATGCAAGCGCGTGATGTCGGACTCGGCGGCGGCGATCTCTTCCTCGGCCATCGCCACCATTTCGGGGTCTTCGAGCAGTTCGCGCGCCGACGCGAGGTCACGCTCGCGCTGCTCGTAGCGATCGAACATCGCGACCACCGATTGCGCCCGCGCCTGCTCGCGGCTCAGTTCGCGGTAGCGCTTCATGTCGGAAGCGATGCCCGGGTCGGCGAGCGTGGCGTCGAGCTCGGCAAGGCGCAGCGCGAGGCGCTGGAACTGCTGGCGAAGGGATTCTTTCATCGGGTCGCGGAGATCGGGACGTGCATCGGAGAGTCGCGGCGCGTGCCCGGCTCGTCACCGAGGCAGCACCAAGGCGGCGGGAGAGATCGCCGCTAACGCTCGTCGTCGGCCGGGTTGCGCGCCGTCGAGCGCAGGAAGAGGCGCGACACCGTCTGCGCCAGCTGCGCGCGCTGCTCACCGGCTGATGCGTGGAGCTCGGCCATTGCGCCGTGCAGCATCTTCTGCGTCAAGCCGCGCGAAAGCGCATCGAGCACGGCGTCAACGTTCTCGCCACGCGCCAGCAGCTTGCGCGCACGGGCGATCTCGAGCGCGCGCCAGTCATTGGCCTGCGCGTTGAGCGCCTGGATCAGGGGCACGCTGCCGCGCTGGTCGAGCCAGTGGACGAAGCTTTGCACGCCGGTCTCGATGATCGCCTCGGCCTGCTGCACGGCCGCCTGGCGCTTCTCGCCCGCCGTCTGCACAAGCGCAGACAGGTCGTCGACCGTGTAGAGGTAAACGTCACCGAGCTGTGCGACCTCGGGTTCGATATCGCGCGGCACGGCCAGATCGACCATGAACATCGGGCGATGCTTGCGGGCCTTCAGCGCGCTCTCGACCGCGCCGAGACCGATCAGCGGCAGCGAGCTCGCGGTGCATGAGACGACGATGTCAAACTCCGCCAGCCGCAGCGGCAGGTCGACGAGGCGCAGCGCCTCGGCGCCGAGCCGCCCGCCAATGCGTTCGCCGCGCTCGAGCGTGCGATTCGCGACCGCCATCGCCTTGGGCATGCGCGCGGCAAAGTGCGTCGCGACGAGCTCGATCATTTCACCCGCGCCGACGAACAGCACCTTCACCTCGCGCAAGTCCTCGAACAACTGTGCCGCGAGGCGCACCGAAGCCGCCGCCATGCTGATCGAGTGAGCGCCGATCTCGGTCGAGGTGCGCACCTCCTTGGCGACTGCGAACGAGCGCTGGAACAACTGATGCAGCGTCGTGCCGAGCGTGCCAGCGGTGTCGGCCTCGCGCACGGCCTGCTTCATCTGGCCGAGGATCTGCGGCTCGCCGAGCACCATTGAATCGAGGCCGCTCGCGACGCGAAACGCGTGGCGCGCGGCCGAGCCGTCTTCGAGCAGGTAGCTGTGCTCCCTCAGCGCGTGGCTCGGCACGCCGCCGACGCCCGCGAGCCAATCGACCGCCGGTTGCAACAATGCCCCGGACGGCGCCATCGCGTCGGAGACATAAAGCTCGGTGCGGTTGCACGTCGACAGCAGTGCGACCTCGGCGCCTCCTTGCGTGGCGTGGGTCGCGACGCGGTCGCGAAATCCGTGCAGCGTCGGCCCGAGTTGATCGGACGTGAACGCGAAACGCCCGCGCAGATCGAGCGGCGCCGTCGTGTGGTTCAGTCCGAGCGCGAAGACACTCATGGCGGAATTATAAAATTTGGCGCGTCAGGCAGGGGCCAGTCGCACTCTGGCGCCGCTCGCGTGCCTTGACGTGGGTCAATTCCAGCCCGCCAACGCCGAACCGGGAGTCTCATTGGGTGCATTCGACGCCATCAATCACGTGTTCGGACTCGTGTTCCCTGCGCTCGTCGTCGGGCCGCTCGCCGCCGCGCTCGCGAAATGGTTGTGGCGCAGCGAACTGCGCATGGTGCGTTGGCGCAGGCTCGCTTCCTGGGCGACGGGTATTGCTGCGATCGTGCTCGTCGCCGGCCTCGTCGTCTTCGGCCACGATGGCGCAATGGCGACCTATGGCGTGATGATCATCGCGATGGCGCTCGCGCTGTGGTGGGCAGGGTTCCGGCCGGGGCGCAAGCGCTGATTCGCCGCCAAGTTGCCAGATGCTCAGCGAAAGGTCCAGGTTCGGTTGATCGTGAAGGTCAACAGCAGGGTCGAGAGCGTCGCGACGACCTGACCGATCAGGTAGTGCAGGCCGAGCCCTACGGCGCCAGCCACGATCAACATGCCAAACATGGCGCCAACCAGCGCCGTTGATTGGAACCGCAGCCACGAGGCGCCGATGCGGCCTCGATAGGCGAAAGTCAACAGCCGATTGCCGAAGTAGGCCACCTGCGCGCCGATCACCGCACCGAAGCCGGACGCAAGCCATGCGGGCCAGCCGCCGATTTCGACGCAAAACGCGAGCAGCGTGTAATGCGTCGCCGTGGCGACGGCGCCCACGAGGGTGTAGCGAATCAGCTGATTCATGTGGGGTGATCTGCTTGTCGCCCGCGCGGCAGGCAGGCCGCGATTATCCGCAGGCGTCGGCCCGCAGGCCGCAATTCGTAAGTCTGCGTTCAGCGCCACGTCAGAGCTTGGTCAGAAGTCGAGCGCAGCATCCAGCCTCGCCTCGCATCGCCCGATGCAACAACCGTCTGGAGAACCCATGGACAGCGACCTTGCGCAACGGATCGCACGCGATCCCAACTATCAGAAGCTGCGCTCGACTCGCACGCGACTGGGCTGGACACTGACCGCGCTGATGATGATCGTGTACTACGGTTTCATCCTGCTCGTTGCCTTCGACAAGTCGTTTCTCGCCCAGCGCATGGGTGACGGCGTGATGACGCTGGGCATTCCGATCGGCTTCGGCGTGATCATCTTCACCATCGTCATCACCGCGTACTACGTAAGACGTGCGAATGCCGAGTTCGACGTCCTGACAGAAGCAGTCGCAAAGGCGGCCTTGAAATGAACCGCCTTTCCAACACCACCCGGCGCTTGCTGACGCTCGCCGCATTGTTCGGCGTCTCGGCCGCCGTTTGTGCGGCTGGCGCCGACCTCGGGCAGGCGCAGAAGCAGGCGACCAACTGGACCGCAATCAGCATGTTCGGCGTGTTCGTGCTGTTCACGCTCTTCATCACCAAATGGGCGGCCGCGCGCACCAAGAGCGCGGCCGACTTCTATACCGCTGGGGGCGGCATCACCGGCTTCCAGAACGGTCTGGCGATCGCCGGCGACTACATGTCCGCGGCCTCCTTCCTCGGCATCTCGGCGGCGGTGATGGCCAGCGGCTTCGACGGCCTGATCTACTCGATCGGCTTTCTCGTCGGCTGGCCCGTCATCACCTTCCTGATGGCCGAGCGGCTGCGCAACCTGGGCAAGTTCACTTTTGCCGACGTGGCGGCGTTTCGCTTCAGCCAGACGCCCATCCGCATCTTCGCCGCCTCGGGAACGCTCGTCGTCGTCGCGTTCTACCTGATCGCGCAGATGGTCGGCGCCGGGCAACTGATCAAGCTGCTGTTCGGCCTCGACTACTGGATCGCAGTCGTCATCGTCGGCGCGCTGATGATGGTCTACGTGCTCTTCGGCGGTATGACCGCGACGACCTGGGTCCAGATCATCAAGGCCTGTCTGTTGCTCGGCGGCGCGACCTTCATGGCGTTGTCGGTGATGTGGCACTTCGGCTTCAGCCCTGAAGCGCTGTTCGCCGGCGCGGTAAAGATCAAGGCCGACCTCGCACTGAAGGACGGCAAGACGGCCGAGGTCGCGGCGACGCTCGGGCAATCGATCATGGGGCCGGGCAATTTCGTCAAAGATCCGATCTCGGCGATCAGCTTCGGCATGGCGCTGATGTTCGGCACCGCCGGCCTGCCGCACATCCTGATGCGCTTCTTCACGGTGCCGAGCGCCAAGGAAGCGCGCAAGTCGGTGATGTGGGCGACGGGCTGGATCGGCTACTTCTACCTGCTGACCTTCATCATCGGCTTCGGCGCGATCACCTTCGTGCTGACCAACCCCGAGTTCCTCGACGCCAAGGGCGGGCTGATCGGTGGCGGCAACATGGCGGCGATCCACCTCGCCAACGCCGTGGGCGGCAATGTGTTCCTCGGCTTCATCTCCGCGGTCGCGTTCGCAACCATTCTGGCGGTGGTCGCCGGCCTCACCTTGTCGGGGGCCTCGGCGGTTTCGCACGATCTGTACGCCACAGTCTTCAAGAAGGGCAAGGCCGACGGCGCCGCGGAACTCAAGGTGTCGCGCTGGACGACGGTCGCGCTCGGCATCGTCGCCGTCGCGCTCGGCATCGCATTCGAGAAGCAGAACATCGCCTTCATGGTCTCGCTCGCGTTCGCGATCGCCGCTTCGGCGAACTTCCCGGTGCTCTTCATGAGCGTGCTGTGGAAGGACTGCACGACCAAGGGCGCGGTGATCGGCGGCTTCATCGGCCTCGTCTCATCGGTCGGGTTGACGGTCGTCTCGCCGTCGGTGTGGGAGGCGACGCTCGGCAACCCGAAGGGCTCGGCGTGGTTTCCTTACACCTCGCCTTGCCTGTTTTCGATGAGCCTTGCATTCGCCGCCATCTGGCTGTTCTCGATTCTGGATAACAGCAAGCGGGCGAAGATCGATCGCGCAGGGTTCCTCGCCCAGCAGGTGCGTTCGGAGACCGGCATTGGTGCCTCGGGCGCATCCGGCCACTGAGTTCGACACCGCAGGGACCCGGACGGGCGGGGATGCGGGCACACTGCCTGCAGCCCCGCTTCTACGTCAGTTGCTGCATGTCCGAACTGCACGACGCCGCCATTCAACCCGAGGTGCTGTGACACCTCGCGGTTGCTTTCACGTCGCTGCACAATAAGCCATGGAGTTCAAGGATTACTACAAGGTGCTCGGTGTCGAGCGCGGCGCAAGCGAAGACGAGATCAAGAAGTCGTTTCGCAAGCTCGCCCGCAAGCACCATCCCGACGTCAACAAGGCGGCCGACGCTGCGGCCCGCATGCAGGATCTCAACGAGGCCTACGACGTGCTGCGCGACCCGGAGAAGCGTGCCGCCTACGATCAGGTCGGTCAGGGTCTGCGCGGCGGGCAAGAGTTCCGCCCACCGCCGGGATGGGACGCCGGCTTTGAGTTCAGCGGCGCGCCCGAGGGCGGCGGATTCGGCGATCACAGCGACTTCTTCGAGACCCTGTTCGGTGCCGCGCGGCGCGCCCGGGGTGCAGGCGGCGGGCCGCGCGCACGCGGCGAGGACCATCACGCGAAGATCGTGATCCCGCTCGAGGATGCGTTTCACGGTGCGACCCGCGGCCTCTCGCTGCGCGCGCCGGCACTCGACGCGAACGGACACGTGGTGCTCAACGAGCGCGAACTGCAGGTGAAGATTCCGAAGGGCATACGCGCAGGCCAGCAGATACGGCTCGCCGGCCAGGGCTCTCCGGGCCTGAGTGGTGAGCCCGCTGGCGACCTCTATCTCGAAGTCGATTTCGAGCCGCATCCGCGCTTTCGCGTCGACGGCCGGGACTTGTACGTCACGTTGCGCGTCGCGCCCTGGGAGGCCGCGCTCGGTGCGAGCGTACCGCTGCGCACGCCGGACGGCGAACTGAACATGAACGTGCCGGCCGGTTCGCAAGGCGGACGCAAGCTGCGATTGAAGGGTCGCGGCATCCCGGGCCAAACGCCCGGAGATCTTTACGTCGTGCTCGAGATCGTGCTGCCTGCGGCGACGAGCGACAAGGCACGGTCCCTGTACGAACAGATGGCGCGCGACCTGGCGTTCGATCCGCGCGCTGGCGAGGAGGGTGGGCGATGAAGGCGATCGTGAGCGGTGTGTGCCTCGGCGACGATGCCTGGCTGGATCTCGACGCTCTGGCCGGGGCTTGCGGCGTGCGGGTCGACTTCGTGCTGACTTTGATCGATGAGGGCCTGATCGAGCCGCCGCCGCAGGCACCGCACCTGCACTTCGGCGGTACCGAACTCGCGCGCGTGCGACGCATCTGCAGGCTGCAACGCGACTTCGATGCGAACCTGCAGAGTGTCGCGGTGATGCTCGATCTGATCGACGAGGTCGAGCGCCTTCGCGTCGAACTGCGGCGCGCCGGTCTGACGGTCTGAGCCGGTCGCGGCCAGCCCCGTTCAGACCGAGCGCGCCCAGGGGCCGAGCATCAAGCGCTCCAGCAGGGCAAGTCGGCTCTCGAACGCGGCGGAGGCAAGCAAGGAGCGTTCGATCAGACCCGACTGCACGCCCGCCGCGTACTGCGCGCGAGCGGCGTCGAAACCGGTTGTCAGACTTCGAGTCTGTAGCTCGCGGACTGCGTCTGCGGTGTCAATGGCCGATCGCACCAGCGGTTGCTCGAACGCGTCCAGCAAGCGACGCCGATCGCGCTGTCGCGGCGTCCAAAAGACACTCGTGACCGCGATCGGCCAACCCGAAAGCAGCGCCAGATTCCAGGGGCGAGGGGTGAAGTACTGCATGCCACCTCCATAGGGTTAACCCTCACCGTAGCACACTCGGCATCCGTAGGTCCGTGGCGGCGCGATACAGCCGCGACTCAGGTTGGCGCGTGCGCCGTCGCGTCGAGCCGGTCGGCCAGGAACGGCAGCCGCGCGTCGATTGAACGCTCCGCCGTCGCCGCAACCTTGTCCCGCTCGAGCTCGGCGGCGCCCTGTTTCAATGCGTCACGCAGCCATTTGTGGGCAGGATCGCTCGTATGCCGCCGGTGCCAGACCATCGCGACATCGATCGGAGCCAAATCGAAGGGCAGTGCGCGGCAAGTCAGTTCGTCGGCAAATCCGGTCGCCGGAATGAAGCTGCGCGGCAGCACCGTCAGCAGATCGGACCCCCGGACGGCGCTGGCAGCGCTGTGGAACTGATTGACGGTGATCACAACCTTGCGTTCGCGGCCCAGCGCGTCCAATGCCTCGTCGACAAAGCCGCGCGGGCGGCCGGCGAAGCTGACGCGCAGGTGTTTTGCGGCGCAGTAGTCATCCAGCCCGAGCGTCTTGTTTCGGGCCAGCGGGTGGCCGCGGCGCATCACGCAGACGTACTCGCAATGCCATAAAAGCTCGAAGCGTACCCCGCCGGACCCCGCTTCCGCCGCTAGCGCGGCAGGCAGCTCCGGGAAGAACCCGAGCGCGACATCGGCGTCACCGTGATCGAGCAGCGTGCGGGGATCGCGGCTCGCGAGAGGCATGAATCGCAGGTTCACGCGGGCCTGCGTCTCCTCGATCTGCCGCATGAGCACCGGCAGCACCAACGCCGCTGTGGCATCGGCCATCGCGAGGGTGAAGCTGCGCGCGTCGCGGCGCGGATCGAAGTCCTGCGGTTCCAGCGCCGTGCGCAAGCCGTCGAGCGCGCTGCGCACGACCGGCCAGAGCGTCTCGGCCTGTCGAGTCGGCGTGACGCCGGAAGCAGAGGGAATGAACAGCTCTTCGTGCGTCGCGTCACGCAGGCGCCGCAGCGCATTGCTGACCGCGGGCTGGCTCATCGCGAGCTGATCGGCCGCGCGCGTGACGTTGCGCTCGGTCATCACCGCATCGAAGACCCGAAGCAGGTTGAGATCGAGGGTACGGAAGTTCATTTGCGAATCTTCTTCCAGCTGCAGCCTCTGGCGGGCATTCGAGTCCGGAATGGCCGGATTCAGCCTGTGAATTTGCATAGTCTAAGGGAAAACCCTAGTCTATGCATCGTCTGGGGCCGTTGCGCCCTGCCAACGGGAAGGAAGTCACCATGTCGACCGAACTCATCAAGCATCTGCCGAGCCACTCGAACGGGCATGCCAGCGCGCCAAGTTGGCTGACGGGAGCCAGCGCTGCGGTGTCGCGCGTGGGCGGCAGGGTTTGGCGCGCGCTCGAGGCCAGTGGCGCTGCCCGGGCCGAGCGCGAACTGCGTCTCCTGGCCGGGCACCATCCCAACGACTCGGAACTCGGCCGTGTCTACCGCGCCGCTGCCCAGCGCCTGCACAGCGATGACATTTGATCGCGAGAGCCCCAGCTTGACCGAACAGGTCAGTCGTCTTCGGAGAACATCATGAACATTTCAACCACTGCGACTGCACCTCACGCTGACATCGCCGTGCCTGCGGGGCCGTCCGCTCTCGGCATCTGGCTTCGGTCGGCGCTGAAGCGTGCTTTGACACCCGCACACAAGGCGCCAGCCGTGCGCGACCTCGCCTTCGAGGCCGCGAAAGTGCGCGCCTTTGCGATGACGGTGCGTGACACCGATCCGGGGTTCGCGGCAGATCTGTTCGCGGCGGCAGATCGTCACGAGCTCACGCAAGCCTGAGTGACCCCAAGTGACCCCAGGGTCGGCGGTGCGGCTCGTGCGGCTTGCGTGCCGTCGACGTACCGCTAGGGTGGATGCTCCGGCGCTGGCCGCGGCGTGTAGGCAGGTCCGACCTTGCGAAGCGCATGGTCCAGAATCCAGCTGTCGCCACCGCAAGGAGACCGCGCCATGTTCCGGGGCATCGCCGCACAGCGCCTGCTGGCCCTGTTCGCCTTCGGCTGGCTGGCGTTCACCTTCCCGCTGCTCGGCCTGTGGGATGTCGACGCCACCGTGCTCGGCGTTCCGCTGTTGCCGGCAGCGATGTTCGTCGGCTGGGCCGCTGCTGATCGGCCTCGCTGCCTGGGCGGTCGAGGGCGCGGAGGATAGCGACTGATGCGGCCGGTGCGCCGTGCCGGGCGCCGCATGTGCTGGCGCCGCCCTGCGATGGCTGGAGCGCGCAAACGAGCCCGCGCCGCCTGAACTAGCCCTGGCCATGCTCGCCGCCCCGGTCGTCATCGTTGCCGCCTTCGCCTACCTGCTGCTGCTGTTCGGCATTGCCGAATATGCAGACCGGCGTGCGCTGGCGGGGCGATCGGTCATCGGCAATGCCTGGGTCTACGCGCTCTCGATGGGCGTCTACTGCACCGCCTGGACTTACTTCGGCAGCATCGGCCGCGCTGCCACGCTCGGCCTGTGGTTCCTGCCGATCTACCTTGGCCCGACGCTCGCGATGGTGCTCGCGTGGATGGTCGTGCGCAAGATGATCCGGATTTCGCGCAGCTATCGCATCACATCGATCGCCGACTTCGTCGCCAGCCGTTACGGCAAGAGCCGGCTGCTCGCCGCGCTAGTGACCCTGATCGCGGTGATCGGCATCCTGCCCTACGTCGCCTTGCAGTTGAAGGCGATCGCGATCGGCTTCGAGGTCATGACGACGCCGGTCGGTGCCCCGCATGCGGTGCCCGGCGCCTGGTGGCGCGACAGCACGTTCTACATCGCGCTGGTGCTCGCCGGGTTCACCATTGCCTTCGGCACACGTCATCTCGACACGACCGAGCGCCATGAGGGCATGGTCGCCGCGATCGCATTCGAGTCGGTCGTCAAGCTCGTCGCCTTCCTCGCCGTCGGCGTGTTCGTCACGTGGGGCATGTTCGACGGGCCCTCTGACCTCTTCGCGCGAGCGCGCGCCTTGCCCGAGGCGGCGCGCGCGCTGCGGCTGGAGACGGACTCCAGTTTCGCGGGCGGGCAGTGGTTCGCGCTGATGCTGCTCTCGATGTTCTCGGTCATCTTCCTGCCCCGCCAGTTCCAGATGCTGGTGGTGGAAAACGTCGACGAGCGGCACCTGAAGCGCGCGGTCTGGGCCTTTCCGCTCTACATGCTGGCGATCAACCTGTTCGTGCTGCCGATCGCGCTCGCTGGACTGTTGCACTTCGGGCCGGGGCGCGTGAACCCGGAGACCTTCATCCTCTCGCTGCCGCTCGCGCAGGGCATGCACACACTGGCGCTGGTCGCCTTTGTCGGCGGCCTGTCGGCGGCGACCGGGATGGTGATCGTCGAGGCGATCGCGATCTCGACCATGGTCTGCAACGATCTCGTCATGCCGTGGCTGCTGCGCACCCGGCGCTTCGGCGCCGCGGCGCAGCGCGACCTCTCGGGCTTGCTGCTGCCGATCCGGCGCGGCGTGATCGTCGCCTTGCTGCTGCTCGGCTACCTGTACTTCCGCCTTGCGGGCGAAGCGTATGCACTGGTCAGCATCGGGCTCATCAGCTTCGCCGCGGTGGCGCAGTTCGCGCCGGCGCTGCTCGCCGGCATGTACTGGAAAGGCGGCACGCGCGCCGGCGCGCTCGCCGGGCTCGGGGCAGGCTTTGCGTTCTGGGCCTACACGCTGATGCTGCCGTCGATCGCCAAGTCGGGCTGGCTGGGCGACAGTTTCCTGTACCACGGGCCACTCGGCATCGGCTTGCTCAAGCCCGAGCAGTGGCTCGGCCTGACCGGGCTCGACGCACTGACGCACTCGCTGTTCTGGAGCCTGCTCGCCAACGTCGGGTTGCTCGTCGGCGTCTCTCTGTGGCGCGCGCCGTCAGCACGCGAGACGAGCCAGGCGCTGCTGTTCGTCGACGTCTTCGAGCGCAAGGCGACGGCCGGCCACGAGCCGGTGTTCTGGCGCGGTCGCGCCAAGGTCGCCGACCTGCTCGCGACGGTCGGCCGATTCGTCGGCCGCGACGCGGCACAGCGCCTTTTCGCCGATTACGCCTTGCGCGCCGGCGTCGCGGGCATCGACCAGATCCCGCCCGACGCGCAGCTCGTGCAGTTCGCCGAGACGCAGCTTGCCGGTGCGATCGGGAGCGTCTCGGCCCGTGCCGTCGTCGCTTCGGTCGTCGAAGAGGAGACCCTCGCGATCGACGATGTGATGCGCATCGTCGACGAAGCTTCGCAGCTGCGCGCCTATTCGCACGCGCTGGAGGAGAAGTCGCTCTCGCTCGAACGCGCGAGCGCCGAGTTGCGTGCCGCCAACGAGCAACTGAAGAGCCTTGACCGCTTGAAGGACGACTTCATGTCGTCGGTGACGCATGAATTGCGCACGCCCTTGACCTCGATCCGTGCGCTTGCCGAGCTGATGCAGGACGATGCAGGCATGCAAACCGATCAGCGTCAGCAGTTTCTCGCGATCATCGTCGCCGAGACGGAGCGCCTGACAAGGCTCGTCAATCAGGTGCTCGACATGGCGAAGATCGAGTCGGGCCATGGCGAGTGGCACAACTCGGACATCGATCTGGGTGCGCAGCTGACGCAAGCGGTGCAGACCACGCGCGAGATGTTCCGCGAACGCGGCGCCACGGTCGCTTTGCACCTGCCGCCTTCGCTTCCCACATTGCGTGCCGACGGCGATCGTCTGACGCAGGTGATGCTCAACCTGCTCACCAACGCTGCCAAGTTCCTGCCGAGCGTTGGCGGTCATGTCGACGTGCGACTCATCGCCAGCGACGCTGGTGCGACGATCGAGGTGGAAGACAACGGACCGGGCGTGTCGCCCGAGCTGCAGCCCGACGTGTTCGAAAAATTTCGTCAGGGTGGCGACGAGCGCAGCCGCACCCAAGGTACCGGCCTCGGGCTGCCGATCAGCCGTCGCATCGTCGAACATTTCGGCGGCCGCATGTGGCTGCGTCAGGAGCCGGGGCGGGGCGCGTGCTTTTGCTTCATGCTGCCGTGGAACACTGCGCGAGAATCGTGAGGGGGTCCGCGCAGATGCACAAGATACTGATCGTCGATGACGAACCGAACATCCTGATCTCGCTCGAGTACCTGATGAAGCGCGAAGGCTACGAGGTGCTGCTCGCGCGCGACGGTGACGAAGCGCTCGCCACGATACGGCGCGAGCGGCCCGCGCTCGTGCTGCTCGACGTGATGATGCCCGGCAAGACCGGCTTCGAAGTGTGCGGTGCGGTGCGCGCCGATGAGGCACTGGCGACGACGAAGATCGTCCTGCTCACCGCGAAGGGGCGCGACACCGACATCGCCAAGGGCATGGCGCTCGGGGCCGCCGCCTACATCATCAAACCGTTCTCGACCAAGGAGCTCGCGCAGCGCGTACGCGAGCTGTTGCAGCAAGGCCCCGCGTGATGCGACGCGAGGCGCGTGCCTGGTGGGTCGCGCTCGCCCCCGGCGCGCTGCTTGCCTTGCTCGCGGTCGCGGCCGGCTTCGGATTTGCCGCGACTCTCGATGCGCCCGAGCGGGCCGCGTTCGGCGCAATGCTTGCCTCGCGTGCCGGCGTGGTCGTGCTCGGCTGGGTCGCGCTGTCGATGCTGCTTGGCGCTGTGTCGCGCCTGGCGTACCTGCACTGGGTCGTCGCGCCGGCCCGTCTTGTCGAGCGCGCGCAAACACTGCTCGCGGCCGACGCCGGGCCCGAGATCGCGGGCGAAGGCACCGAGCAGAATCGCGCGCTGGCGGCCGCGGTCAACGCGCTCGTTCAGCAACGCAACGAACTGCGGGCCGACATCGATCGCAAGGTTGCCGAGGCGAGCCGCGACGTCGAGCAGGAGCGCAGCCGCCTCGCGGCGCTGATGTCGGAGCTGACGCAAAGCGTCGTCGTCTGCAATCTCGACGGTCGCGTGCTGCTCTACAACAACCGCGCGCGCCTGCAGTTTCGCGCGCTCTCGCTGCAACCCGCACTTGCCGACGGTGCCGAACTCATCGGCATCGGCCGTTCGATCTACGCGGTGCTCGACCGCCAACTCGTCGCGCACGCGCTGGAGAGTGTTCAGCAGCGCCTGCAGCGCGGCGTGACGAATCCGTCGGCGCAGTTCCTCACGAGCACGCGCGGCGGACAGCTGCTGCGGGTGCAGATGGCGCCTGTCCGCGCCATCGCTCCAGATTCGGCGCCTGTGCGCGCCATCCCTTCGAATTCGGCGCCGGTGCGTGCGGTCGCGTCCAGCTCTGCACCCGCGCGCGGTGTCGAGGCGACCGTTATGGCCGCAAACGCCGCCGCGCCGAACGCCAGCCAGGTGAAGACGCTCAGCGGTTTCGTGCTGATGCTCGACAACATCACACGCGATTTCGCCGACGAGTCGGAGCGCGACCGGTTGCTGCATGAGCTCACTGAAGGCACGCGGGCGTCGCTCGGCAACCTGCAGGCGGCCGTCGAAATGCTCGACTACGACGACGTGGATGCACCCACGCGCGAACGCTTCCACGCCGTGATCCGCGACGAGGTGCGCGCGATGAGCGAACGAATCAACGTGCTCGCGAAGCGGACCACCCAAGCGCAGAAGACGCGCTGGCCGCTAGAAGACATGCAGGGCGCGGATTTCGCCGCCGCTGCGGTGCGCCGCATCGAGGCGCTCTACGACTGCCGCGCGAGCGCGAGCGAAGTCGACCCTGCGCTCTGGCTCAAGGTCGACAGCTATTCGCTGTTGCAGGCTCTCGCCTACCTGGTCGGCCGACTGGTCGAGGAGTACGCGGTCAAGTCGGTGCGGCTCAGGCTAGCGGGCACGGGGGCGCGCGCGCAGCTCGATCTCGTCTGGGGCGGCCAGGCGTTGAGCACCGAGACCGTCACCAGCTGGGAGACCGACGCGATCAGGGTCGGCGCCGAGACGAGTGCGCTCACCGTGCGCGATATCGCGGAGCGTCACGGCGGTGCGTTCTGGTTCGAGCGCGAACGTGTCCGCCACGAGGCGTTCTTCCGCTTTCTTCTGCCGCTCGCGAGCGAGCATGAACAGCTCGCCGCGGCGCAACTGCTGCATGGCGAGAGCCGGCCCGAGTACTACGACTTCGACCTCTTCAAGACCTCCCCGCAGGCTGTGGAGCTCGGCGATCGGCGGCTCGCCGAGCTGAGCTACACGGTGTTCGACACCGAGACGACAGGCCTCGCCCCGGCGCAGGGCGACGAGATCATCCAGGTCGGCGCGACGCGCATCGTCGCCGGCAAGCTGCGGCGCGAGGAGTCGTTCGAGCAGCTGGTGGACCCGCAACGCTCGATCCCCGCCGCGGGCATCCCGATCCATGGCATCACGCCGGACATGGTCGTGGGCCAGCCGACGATAGAAGACGTGCTGCCTGCCTTTCACACCTTTGCGCAGGACACCGTGCTCGTCGCGCACAACGCAGCGTTCGACATGCGCTTTCTGCAATTGAAGGAGGCGGTCACCGGCATCGTCTTCGACCAGCCGGTGCTCGACACCTTGCTGTTGTCGGCCGTGGTGCACCCGAACCAGGAGTCGCACCGTCTTGAGGAGATCGCCGCGCGCTTCGACGTGACCGTGCTTGGCCGCCACACAGCGCTCGGCGATGCGATGGTCACCGCCGAGGTGTTCCAGAAGATGATTCCGCTGCTCGCGGAGAAGGGGATCCACACCCTCTCGCAGGCGCGCGAGGCAGCGCAGCAGACCTACTTCGCGCGGGTTCGGTACTGAGCCTGGGACGGTCGGTAGGCGCTTCCTCGCGCGGCGGCGCCCGACGCGTCGGACCGGCGTTGTCCTACGTCGTTTCGCATGGGCCCGTCGTAAGGTTGCACCTATGCCTTCGGGCGGGCTGTGACCGTCGTTTGACGGGCGGACCGACCGGATCTCAAACTTCTTTCTCGACACAAGGACCACCACCATGACTACCAACTACGTCACGCGCGACAACTTCGGCATGTACGCCAACACCAACGCAGGCCCGGGACCGGCGCTGATGGGCGCCGACACGTTGCTCGGCAACGACGTCTACAACAAGGACGATGAGGATCTCGGTGACATCAAAGAGTTCATGATCGACATGGCCTCGGGCAAGATCGCCTATGCGGTGCTGTCCTTCGGCGGCGTGCTCGGCCTCGGCGACAAGCTGTTCGCGGTGCCCTGGGCAGCGCTGGCGCTTGATACGGTGAACAAGCGCTTCACCCTCAACGTGCCGAAAGACGTGCTGAAGGACGCGCCGGGCTTCGACAAGGACCATTGGCCGACGATGTCGGACAAGACCTGGGCCCAGGGCGTGCACAAGTTCTACGGGACGCCCTACAGCGGAAGCTGAATCCGCGTCACCACGAGCAAGAGCTCGCGGGCCCGGCGCCGTCAGCACGGAGCCGGCCTGCTGCTCCTGAAGCGGGCCGAGGATCACACTTGATGGACGTCGGCCCGCCATGTTCAACCTGCAACGGAGTATCAACATGAACAGCATCATCTGGATCGTCGGCGCCGTCGTCATCGTTGTCGCCATCCTGTCGTTCCTCGGCCTTCGGTAAGTCCGTACCGGGCCGAGGCGCGTCAGCGTCCCAGCGCCGGAGCTGCGCCGTCGCGCTGCGCCATGGCCAGGCAAGTTCCGCACAGGCATCGCGCGCCGTAGTCGGCACGCAGGCGGGCCAGCGAGGCCGCGTCGAGCGCGACCTCCGCACAGTCGCAGCGCGCTTCGACCGCGCCGCAGTAAAAGCCGGCGCCGCAGCGCGGGCAGTCGGCGTTGGCGCTGGCCGCCCCGGTCTGCTCAGCCAACGAACAGGCCCTTGTGCTGCTCGCGCAGCAAGTTCTTTTGCACCTTTCCCATCGCGTTGCGCGGCAGGTCACTGACCAGGAACAGCTGCTTGGGCACCTTGAAGTTCGCGATCTTCGATTTGAGGGATGTGATCAGTGCGTCCGCGTTCAGCGACGCACCCGGCTTCGCGACGACGACGGCGACGACCGCCTCGCCGAAGTCTGCATGCGGCACGCCGATCACCGCGCTTTCGGCGACGCCCGGCAAGTCGTTGACGAAGCCCTCGATCTCGGCCGGATAGACGTTGTAGCCGCCGCTGATGATCAGGTCCTTGCTGCGGCCGACGATCGTCACATAGCCGTCGGCGTCGATGCGGCCGACGTCGCCGGTCTTGAACCAGAGGTCGGTCGTGAACTCCTCGGCCGTCTTGTCGGGCATGCGCCAGTAGCCCTTGAAGACGTTCGGTCCTTTCACCTCGATGCCGCCAATCTCGCCGGCGCGCACCGGATGGCCCTTGTCGTCGTGCACACGCATGCCGACGCCGGGCAGCGGGAAGCCGACCGTGCCTCCGCGACGCTCGCCGTCCTCGGGTGCGCACGGGTTGGACGCCAGCATCGACGTCTCGCTCATGCCATAGCGTTCGAGGATGGTATGACCGGTGCGGTCTCGAAACGCGTCGAAGGTTTCGATCAGCAGCGGCGCCGAGCCGGAGATGAAGAGTCGCATGTGACGGCACGCCTCGCGCGTGAGCGTGGCCTCGGCGAGCAGCCGCACGTAGAGCGTCGGCACACCCATGAAGACGGTGGCATCCGGCAGGCGCGCGATGACGGCGCGCGGATCGAACTTCGAGAGCCAGATCATCTTGCTGCCATTGAGCAAGGCGCCATGCGACGCGACGAAGAGACCGTGGACGTGAAAGATCGGCAGCGCATGGATCAGCACGTCGCCCGGCCTCCAGGCCCAATAGCGTTTGAGCGTGAGTGCGTTGGACAGGAGGTTGCCATGCGTGAGCATCGCGCCCTTGCTGCGCCCGGTCGTACCCGAGGTGTAGAGGATTGCCGCAAGATCGTCCGCGCGGCGAACTGCTGGATCGTGCGCGTCGCTCATCTGCGCCGCCCGTTGCAACAGCGTGCCGCCGCGCGCGGCGTCGAGCGTGAACACGTTGCGCGCGCCGGCCTTGAAGGCGATCTTCGACACCCAGCCGAAGTGTTGCGGCGCACAGACGACGACCGCGGGCTCCGCGTTGCCGATGAAGTATTCGATCTCGGCCGCCTGGTATGCGGTGTTGAGTGGCAGGTAGACGTAGCCCGCGCGCAGCACCGCGAGATAGAGCATCAGCGCTTCGACCGACTTCTCGGTCTGCACTGCAATGCGGCTGCCGGCGGGCAGTTCGAGCGCGCCGAGCAGGTTGGCGATCATCGCCGTCGAGCGATCGAGATCGCGCCAGGTGTAGAAGCCGCTGCCCGCGCCGTCGATCGCCTCGATTGCGGTGGCGTCGAGATCGGCCGGGAAGGCCTCGCGCAGGGCGATGAAGAGGTTTTCGTGGGTGCTCATCGGGGTTCAGCCGCGATCGAAGCGCGGCGCTCGCTTTTCGAGGAAGGCGTGGATGCCTTCGCGGTGCTCTGGGCTGTCGGCGTAGCCGTAGTGTGCGCGACGCTCGGGCGCACTCGGACCGCCCGCGGCGATCTGGCGTAGCGTGCGCTTGTTGATGCGCGCGGCCTGCGGCGAGAGCGTCGCGATCTGCGCTGTGCGTTGCAATACCACTTGTGCCAGCTCGCCTTCGGGCGCGACGGCGTGCACAAGGCCGCAATGCAGCGCACGTCCTGCATCGAAGAGCCGTGCTTCGAGCAGCATCTCGCGCAGCACAGGCGCGGGCGCGACGCGGCTCAGCAACTGCAGTTCACCCGGCGCCATCGGAAAGCCGAGCTTGGCGATCGGCGCGCCGAAGCGGCTGCCGGCGGCGGCGATGCGGATGTCGCAGCAGGCCGCGATCTCGAGCCCGCCACCCATGCACGCGCCCTCGATCGCCGCGAGCAGCGGGATGTCGCAGGCCAGCATCGCGTCAAGCGCCGGGCCGACGACGTGCTCATGGAAGTCGTGCAACCGCGCTTCGTCGAAGCGGAAGCCGGCGAACTCGGCAATATCGCCGCCAGAGGCGAATTGCCCGCCTTCGCCGCACACGATCACGGCGCGGGGTGCCTCGCTCGCGGGCAGCGCCTGCAGCCGCTCGAAGGTGACGCGCAACTCGCGCCACATCGCGATGTCGATCGCGTTGTGCTTGCCCGGATTCGATAGCATGACCCGGGCGACGCCGTCCGCCAGCTCGGAACTCGTTGCGCAATAGTCGATCCTGCCGGTCATTGCCTCGCCCCTTCAACCGCGCGCCGGGCCATTGCGCCAGGCGCGTGCCAGCCGACGCGTCCTCAAGTCGGCGGTCATCGAAGCAGCCCTGCCAGGGTGCGCGAATGAACGACATGGCCATGCTGGAAGCGGTCGTGACAGGCTTCGATGCGGGCCAGATCGTATCGGTAGTTCACCATCAGGCCAGCCGATTGCTTGAGACCGTAGGGGGCCAGATTCGCTTGGGCGTTCAGGCGCTCGAGTCGAGCCCCGTTGTCCAGATGGAAGCGCGCAACCGGGTCGCCGCCCGGTTGCGGCGTTCGGTGCACCAGGTACTGGGCGGCCAGCCGCCACAGCGCTTGGTGCGCCGCGCCCGGCAGCGCGGCGAGTCCGGACTGCGTGCCGAGCGCCTCCAACTCGCTGCCCGCGGCTTGCTGCAGCAGCGCAAGCGCCTCCAGTGCGCGCTCGGTCGCGGCCGGCGGCAACCCGGCGAGGGCGTCGGCGCGACGGGCCGCGTCGCGCGCCTGATGCAGCCACGCCATCAGCCCAGGGATGGGCGACAGCGTGCAGAAGGTCTTCAGCTGAGGGCACTCTGTCTTGAGCTGCTCGGCGACACGCTTGATCAGGAAATTGCCGAGCGACACGCCGCGCAAGCCGGGTTGGCAATTGCTGATCGAGTAGAAAACCGCCACCTTGAACGCCTCGGGCGGCTCGGTCGGCGACTTCTTGTCGATGAGCGGCGCGATCGCCCCGGGCATCTCGGGCAGCAGCGCCACTTCGACGAAAATCAGCGGTTCGTCTGGCAGTTGCGGATGGAAGAATGCAAAGCATCGGCGGTCGGGCTGCAGGCGGCGGCGCAGGTCTTCCCAGCCATCGATCTGATGAACCGCCTCGTGCCGGATGACCTGCTCCAGCAGCTGGGCCGGCGAATTCCAGTCGACCTTGCGCATCTGCAGGAAGCCGGGGTTGAACCAGCTCGACAACAGATGCAACAGGTCGGCCTCGAGCGCTTGCAGTTCGGGGCGTCGAGGCAGGCGGCTCAGAAGCTTGCTGCGCATGGCAACGATCGCAGCGGTGCCGCCAGGGGTTCGGTTGATGCGCCTCAGAAGCTCCTGGCGTGGCGGCTCGGCGCATTGGGTGAGCTGGCCCAGGGTGGACGCGCTGGGCTTGTCGGCATACGCCTGCGCCGCCTGCAGGACGCGCTTCGGGTCCGGGCTGAACTCGCGTGACAGGCGCTCGAAGAACAACGCCTGCTCGGACTCCGACAAGGCGGCAAAGTGCGCCACGAGTGCACTGCCGATGGCCACGCTGTTGGCCTCACCGCGCACCGACAAAATCCGTCGGCAATCCGCCAGCAGGCTGCGCAGGGCGCGTTCACTGCCGGCGCGACGCGCAGCCCGTCGCAGGCTATCGAGCATGACCGGCCTGTGCCGATGTGGGAATGCGGCGCTGACGCTCGCGCGGTGCACGCCGGCTGCGCTGGCCACGATCAGGGGCGCGCCCGGCACGCTTCGGCAACGACGTGTTCATTGGCGAGCAAGTGTAGTGCCGGGCACTCATGCTGCTGATGTTCGTCGTCGGCATGGGCAACCTCTGTGGATGCTGGTGCTTGCGACATTTTGCCGTCGAGAAGAACTTGCCCTCGAGGTGGTGCCTGAGCGCCCCGCTCGGTGCCACGCTGCTCGCCTGGACGGCCCTGATGGTGCTAGCCTGAGGCCTCGATGCCCGAGGCCTCCGTCGGGTCCCTGCGGACCGCCCTGCTGACGACGCTCGCGATGATCGCCTTCGCGGCGAATTCGCTGTTGTGCCGACTCGCCCTGCAGGCGCCGGCGCTGATCGATCCGGCGAGCTTTTCGAGCATCAGGCTCGCGTCGGGTGCGATCACTCTCGCACTGATCGGACGGCTGAGGTCCGGCCCGCCCGCCGCGGCGCGCCCCGATTGGCTGGCGGCAGGCATGCTGTACGCCTACGTCGCGCTGTTCTCGTTCGCCTACCTGTCGCTGAGCGCGGCGACCGGCGCGCTGATCCTGTTTGGCGCGGTACAGATCACGATGTTCAGCGCTGGCCTGCGCGCCGGCGAGCGCTTTGCTCCGCTCGCCTGGGCCGGGCTCGCGCTCGCGGCAGGCGGGCTGGTCTATCTGGTTATGCCCGGCCTTGCCGCACCGCCCGCGGTCGGTGCGGCGCTGATGGCCGGTGCCGGCCTCGCCTGGGGCATCTACTCGCTGCGCGGGCGCTCGCTCAACGACCCCTTGGCTGCATCGGCAGGCAACTTCCTCCGCGCGACGCCATTGGCGCTGGTCGCCAGCCTGCTGCTGATCGGCCAGTCGCACCTCGACGCGCGCGGGGTTGCGCTGGCGGTTGCCTCGGGCGCGGTCACATCGGGGATCGGCTACGTCGTCTGGTACGCCGCGCTACGCGGGCTGACCGCGATGCGCGCCGCGACGGTGCAGCTTGCGGTGCCGCCGATCGCTGCATTGGGCGGCGTATTCCTTCTCTCCGAGGCGATCACGCTGCGCCTCGCCGTGGCATCGGTTGCCACGCTGGGGGGTATTGCGTTGGTGCTTGTGAGTCGCTCAGCGAAGTCGCGCGTGCGCCCCAAAGCGAATCCATCACCCCGCTGACGCCCAACGAAGCCGCTTGAGGACAGCCGCCCCGGTGGGCACGCGCATTGCCGTGCCTGAATGACATCGCGGCGGCGGCAGTGTATCGTTGACGCTCTTTTCGCCCCGCTATCGATTCACAAGGAGAAGCCCCGATGAACAGCGTGACCGCCGCCCAGACCGACAAGCTCATGGCCGACCTGCGCCTGGTTGTTTCCGACGCCGAGGAATTGCTGCGCTCGACCGCCGGCCAGGCCGGCGAAGGAGCTGCCGAATTGCGTGATCGCGTGCAGGCGAGCCTGAATCGCGCGCGTGCCGGTCTTGCCGACGCGCAGGACGCCGCGATTTCGCAGGCCAAGGCTGCTGGTCGTGCGGCCGACGACTACGTCCACGACAACCCGTGGCGCTCGATCGGCATCGCCGCGGGCTTCGGCCTCGTCGTGGGGCTGCTGATCGGTCGTCGTTGAGTCGCCTTCGGGTGGCCGCTACATGACGGATCCGCATCCGCGATCGGCTGCAAGCGCTGGGCTGCTCGTCTCCTTGCGTCGATTGGGCGCGACGACGCTCGAACTCGCGCGCGTCCGCCTCGAACTGCTCGGCACCGAGGTCGAGCGTCAGAAGTTGTCCATCCTCTCTGCGCTGCTGTGGGCGGCGCTCGGCAGCGTGTGCGTCGCGCTCGGCCTGGTCATGCTCAGTACCTTGGTCGTACTGGTGTTCTGGGACACCTACCGCCTGCAGGCGATGGCCGGGCTCGTGTTTGCATACTTCATCGTCGGCGCACTGATGTTGCGCCATGCGGTGAACCAGATACAGACGCCATCCGGCGCCTTCGCCGCGAGCCGCGCCGAGCTCGCGCGAGACCAGGCGGCGCTCGCGCCGCGCTCGGACAGTGAGCCGCCCACGGGCCCGTCGACGACGCCATGAGCGCTGAATCGGAGCTCGCGCTGCGACAGCAGCAGTTGCTGTTGCGCAGTGCGGCATTGCGTGCCTCGATTGGGGATCAGGCATTGGTGCTCGAGGCGCCGTTTGCGTTCGCCGACCGGGTGCGCGCCGCCGCGCGCTGGGCTTGGCGCCACCGCGTCGCGCTGATCGGCGGCGCAGCCGTCGTCGTCATCGTGATGCGTCCGCGCAGAGCCTGGCGGCTGGTGCGCTTCGGTTGGTCGGCGTGGCGCAGAACGCAACTCATGAAGGCATGGCTGCTGGCTGCCGGCCTTGCCGGTGGTGCGCTTGCGCAAGGTCCGCACGCCTGAGGCAGCGCCGGTTGGGGGCAGCGCTACGCCTCTAGTGGAGAGTGACCCAGCGGCACGCGCAAGCGCTGCAGCGTCGGATCAACGGCCCAGCTTCAGCGTGCCTGGCAGGGGTATGGAGCGACGCAGCACATCCTCCGCGAGCCAGATGGCTGCGCGGCGCGCGCGTGCAGCGACCGCGGGCAGCGGCAGCTGCTGGTAGTCGTCGTTGAAGACCTCGAAGCTGTAGTCGCCTCGATAGCCCAGGCGGTCGAGCTTGACGACGAGTCGCGCAAGCTGCTCGCTGTGCACGCCTTCGCCCGGGAACACGCGAAACGTCCGCGCCGTCGCCATGCGTTCCTCGAAGGTCGGGGCCTCCTGCCACATGAAGTCCGACAACTGGACGAGGTAAATGCGCTGGGCATCGAGTTGATCGAGCTCTTCGAGATCGTCCTGCGCGGCAAACAGATGAAACGAGTCGATGCCGATGCCGAGGTTGACGCTGTCGGCTTCCTCGATGATGCGCCACGCCTGTTGCAGCCGGTTCACTGTGCGGCCCCAGGACAGCGCCTCGTAGGCCACCTTGACACCATGCGGTATCGCGAGCGTGGCGAGTTTGCGAAGGTCGCGTGCCAGCGAGGCGTTGTCGGAAGCCGCATGCTTGGAGGTCGACGAGCATGCGAGCAGCACCTTGCACCCGAGCGCGGCGCACATCTCGATCATCGATTTCGCGATGTCGACCTTGTAGTCGTGCAGCGCACCCGACAGACCTTCGAAGTCGCGCAGCACCTGGAAGCCGGTGCCGCGCAAACCGCTCTCTCTGACGCGCTGCACGGCCGTGTCCAAGCCGTCGGGATGGCCGACGATGTCGCGCGCGCTGAGCATGACCTGCGAGAACCCCGCTTCACGAATCGCGCGCAGCTTGGCCTCGAGCGGGCCTGCGAGCGAGATCGTGTCCATGCCGAACTGCGTGATGTTCATGGCCGCGCGTCGTGCACGAGCTCGAAGCTCACCGTCTCTAGCAGGGTGCGGGTGATCGCGCCCTGTGCCGTCACCGCCGCGTTGCCACTGTCGACGAACTCGACGCCGCGTGCGCTCCAACTTGCGACCGTGGCGGCAACGTCCGGCGTCCCCAGACCAATGCGATGGAACCGCTCATGCTCGCCGGACGTCGCTATCGACGCATCGGGCTCGATCAGTTGAAGATAGAAGCGATTGCGAGCGCTGCCGGGACTCTGCATCACGGTGCCGCGATGCAGGATGCCGAAGCGCGTCGTGTCGCTCAGTCGCTCGAAGCCGAACAGGCGGGCATAGAACTCGGCCCAATCCCCGGTGCGCTCGCGGCCGATGTACTGCACGAGGCCGAAGAAATGCAGTCCATCCCGGGCCGGTGGATTCGGCTCGACGCCTGGAATCGGGATGAAGTCGACGCTGTAGATCGAGAACTCCTCGTAGCGGTCCACGAAGTAGATGTGCGCGCCGCCCGGCCCGTGGATGGCGGGAATGTTGAGTTCCATCACCTGGGCGTGCATCGGCACATCCCAGGCACCGAGTTCGAGTGCGCGCTCGTAGGCGGACCGTGCGTCGCGCACGCGCAGCGCCACCGCACGGATCGACGGCGTCGCTTCTTCCGCTGCCGCCGCGACATGCGTGACGCCAGCATGGGCGTTCACGACGATATTCATCGGTCCCTGCCGGTAGAGCAATATCTCGCGCGACCGGTGGCGCGCGATCGGGCGAAAGCCGATCGACTCGAGCATCTGGCCAAGTGCCTGCGGCTTCGGGGTCGTGAATTCGATGTATTCGATCCCGTCCAGCCCGAGCGGGTTGGGTGCCGGGGCGATCGCCTCACGCGAGGTCGCTTCGATCGGCATGGTCAGCTCCTTCCGGTCAGCTTCAGGGCGTGCGCCGCATGGGCCGCCGCGTCAGGATTGGCCGCGCTCGGCCACCAGTTTGCGAAAGTGCAGGTTCATGCGCGCAGCGTCCGGCGTGATGCCCGTGATCAGGCGAAAGGCGCCGATCGCCTGGCCGACCGCCATCGTGCCGCCGTCCACGACCGCGCAGCCTTTCGCGCGCGCCGCCTTCAGCAATGCGGTCTCGAGCGGAAAGTAGACGATCTCCGCCACCCAGAGGTCCGGGCGAAGCAGGGCTTCGGGCAGCGGCAGGCCGGGCAGCTTGTCCATGCCGGTGGGCGTGGCATGGATGAGCCCGCTCGCGCCGTTCAAGCGCCCGGCCGACGTCGCCTTCGGCGACGAGCCGCCCGCGATAGCGCGGTGCAAGCTCTGCCGCGAGCGCCGACGCGCGCGCCCGGTCGCTGTCGACCACGACGAGCATGCCCGCTCCCATCTTCAGCACCGCATGCGCAATTGCCGAGCCGGCGCCACCCGCGCCGAGCAGGACGACCCGTGTCAGATCCGCCGCCGGGAGCGTGCGCTCGAACCCCCAGCGCCAACCCGAACCGTCCGTGTTGTGGCCGATCAGGCGACCGTCGCGGCAGACAACGGTGTTGACGGCACCCATTTCGCGCGCCTCGTCCGAGAGTTCGTCGAGCAGTGGCAGCACCGACTGCTTGCAGGGATAGGTGATGTTCAGACCCGCAAAGCCCATGGTGCGCGCTGCGCGAAGCAAACCGGGCAGCGCAGCCGCACCGTCCCGGTCCCGGTCGAGGTCGATCAATTGATAGTGCAGGCGCAAGCCGTGGTGCCGCGCTTCCTCTTCGTGCATGGAGGGTGTCAACGAGCGCCCGATGCCGGCGCCGATCAGTCCCGCCAGGACGCTGCGGACCGGCAGTCGCGCGGGTTGCGCGGCGGGATCTACCTCGACAGCAGGTGAGGGCATGGGACGGATTGCCGGGTTCGCATTGATAGCGGCTCGAAGTATGTACCAAGCCTCTGCATCGAGCGCAGTGTGCTCGCTGGCGCGCTGCACGCCTTCGCCCCGGTCGCCCCCTTCAAACCGTCGTGGGTTTGGGATTTCGCTACGATGGTGGCTGGCATGGATGGCGATAGCCGCACCGCAACGGGTATTGCCCGCCCGCGGACGCTTCCGGTTGATCGACATTCCTCTCGCCGGTGGCGCTCAATCGCCGACGCTCGAAAGCTTCGCCAGGGCCGTCAAACGACCGTCGATGCCTGACTGAACCCACACAACAACACTTCGGCCGCAAGAATCCACATGTGGTTCGCGGCCACGACCCAGGAGATCCCGTGACGGACACCCAAACCCGCAAGCCTTCCGCCCTTTCTGCGCCAGCCGCGCTTGCCACCCAGGCGATCACCGAGGAGGTGTTGCTCGAAAAGTATGCCAAGGGCGACGAGAGGAGCGCCGACGACATCCGCCGTCGCGTTGCGCGCGCGCTCGCGCAGGTCGAGGCGCCGGATCGGCGCGCCGCGTGGGAAGCCCGCTTTCTCGACGCGCAGCAGCGCGGCTTCATCCCTGCGGGGCGCATCAGCTCGGCCGCGGGCACGGCGCTGTCGGCAACGCTCATCAATTGCTTCGTGCAGCCGGTCGGCGACTCGATCGCGACCGAGGAGGACGGTCACCCCGGCATCTATACGGCGCTGACCGAGGCCGCCGAGACGATGCGCCGCGGCGGTGGCGTCGGCTACGACTTCTCGCGCATCCGCCCGCGCGGCGCGTGGGTCGGCAGCACGCAATCGAACGCGTCCGGGCCGGTCAGCTACATGCGCGTCTTCGACCGCTCGTGCGAAACGGTCGAAAGCGCCGGCAGCCGGCGTGGCGCGCAGATGGGTGTGCTGCGCTGCGACCACCCGGACGTGGAGGAATTCATCCACGCGAAGGACCGCGGCGACTTGAAGAATTTCAACATCTCGGTCGGCGTCACTGACGACTTCATGCGTGCCGTGCGCGACGGCGGCGATGTCGAGCTCGTGCACCGCGCCGAACCCGGTCCGGCGCAGAAGGAAGACGGTGCGTACCAGCGTGCCGACGGGATGTGGGTCTACCGCAAGCTGCCGGCGCGCACGCTGTGGCAGCAGGTCATGCAGTCCACCTACGACCACGCCGAGCCAGGCGTGCTGTTCCTCGACCGCATCAACACCGACAACAACCTCGGTTATTGCGAGACGATCTCCAGCACGAACCCTTGCGGCGAGCAACCGCTGCCGGCCTACGGCTGCTGCTGCCTTGGGTCGATCGACTTGACGCGCTTCGTGCGCGCACCGTTCGAGTCGGATGCAGGCTTCGACGACGCGGCGTTCGCGGAGGTGGTGCGCGTCGCGGTGCGAATGCTCGACAACGTGCTCGACGTCAGCGTCTGGCCGCTGCCGCAACAGCTCGCCGAGGCACGCAGCAAGCGGCGCATCGGGCTTGGCTTCACGGGCCTGGGCGATGCGCTCGTGATGCTCGGCCTGCGCTACGACGAAGCACCGGCGCGCGCGTTCGCCGCAAAGATCGCGGAGGCGATGCGCAACGCCGCCTACGACGCCTCGGTGGAGCTGGCGAAGGAGCGCGGCGCGTTCCCGCTCTTCAATGCCGACCTGTATCTCGCGAGCGGCAACTTCGCGTCGCGCCTGCCCGCCGCGCTGAAGGAGCGCATCCGCGCCAGTGGCCTGCGCAATTCGCACTTGCTGTCGATCGCGCCGACCGGCACCATCAGCCTCGCATTCGCCGACAACGCGAGCAACGGCATCGAGCCTGCGTTCAGCTGGAGCTACAAGCGCAAGAAACGCGAGCCCGACGGCACCTTCAAGGAATACGCGGTCGAGGATCATGCGTGGCGGCTGTTCCACCACCTGAAGGGCAAGGAAGCGACGCTCACGCCGGCCTTCGTCACCGCGCTCGAGATGAGCGCGCAGGCGCACGCCGAGATGGTCGCCGCGGTCGCGCCCTTCGTCGACACCGCGATCTCGAAGACCGTCAACGTGCCGGCCGACTATCCGTTCGAGGATTTCAAGAATCTCTACATGCAGGCGTGGGAGAAGGGCCTCAAGGGCCTCGCCACCTACAGGCCGAACGCGGTGCTCGGCTCGGTGCTGAGCGTGGAGGCGCAGCCCGCACCGCTCACCGCACCCGACGCGAACCAGCGTCTCGCGCTCGACCGCCTGCCGGCGCCGGTGCTCGCTTCGCTGCGCTGGCCCGGCCGTCCCGATCTGGCGGCGGGAAATTCGGCCTGGACCTACATGATCCAGCATCCGCACGGGGACTTCGCTCTGTTCGTCGGCGAGCTGCCGGTCGAACGCACGGAGACCGCCGACGGCGTGCCGACGTCACCCGATCGCACCCCGGACAAGCGCGACGCAAGCGCCAATCGCGTTGCGCCGACGCGGCCCTTCGAGGTGTGGGTCAATGGCGCCGAGCAGCCGCGCGGCCTCGGTGCGATGGCCAAGACGCTGTCGATGGACCTGCGCACCAACGACGCCGCCTGGCTGCGCCTGAAGCTCGACGCGCTCGCGACCGTGGCCGAGGAGCGCGCCTTCGAAATGCCGATGCCGCCGTATGGCGAGCGGCGCATGTTCCCCGGCGTCGTCGCCGCGACCGCGGCGGTGCTGCGCTGGCGCTGCGAACAGCTCGGCGCACTCGCCGACGGCGGGCCGACACCGGTGATGGACGCGCTCTTCAGCCTCGACGAGCCGCGCACCGGCCCGTCGGGCACGCTCGCGTGGTCGGCCGACATCGACAACCCCGCGTCGGGCGAGTCGCTGACGCTCACGCTGAAGGAAATCACGCTGCCCGGCGCAGACGGCAGCGCGATCACGCGGCCGTGCGCACTCGCGTTCTCCGGCAACTATCCGCGCGCGCTCGACGGCCTCGCACGCATCCTGTCGCTCGACATGCGGGTGGTCGACCCGGCCTGGATCGGCATGAAGCTGCGCAAGCTGCTGAACTACGCCGAGCCGCTCGGCCACTTCATGGCCTTCGTGCCGACGCTGCCCGGCGGACCACGCCGCCAGCAGGTCTGGCCGTCGACAGTGGCCTACATGGCGCGCCTCTTGATCCATCGCTACGCCATGCTCGGCGTGTTGAACGAAGAGGGCTTCCCGCTGCGCGAGATGGGGGTGCTCGAGTCACCGTCCGGCTCCGCGGGCGCGGCCAACGCGACGCAGGAGATCGCCGGTGCCCGTTGCCCAGAATGCGGCAACGCCACGCTGATCCACCGCGACGGCTGCGATTTCTGCACTGCCTGCGGGTTCGTGGGACAGTGCGGGTGATCGCCTGCTGAGCTGGAGTTCATCGCGCTGCGTCCGCAGCGGCTTGTTGCCAGAACGCTTGGGACCGCTCCAGCGGGCGGCCGGCCTCCTCTCCGCGGCCCGCGGCCCGCAGTGCGAGTCCCCACACCTCCAGACGCTCGGCTTCCCGAGGCCCAGCGGCCGGACCCGACCCTGGCACCACCGGTCCGAGCGCCAACCCGGGCCCGGTGTCGCCTTCGGCAAGGGCCAGACGCGCCAACTCCGTTTGCACCTGCTGCCGACGCCAGGCGTCGTTCGCGCCGTCCGACAGCAGTGCCTGCGCTTGATGCTGCGCCGCGCGGGCGCCGGCGCTGTCGCCCGCGAGCCGCAACAGCACGCCCTGGTGGTGGTGCAGGTTGAAGGCCAGCGCGCGGCCGTCGGCCTCGCTCGGCGGTGGGTGTGCCTGAAGGGTGCGGGTTGCCAGATCCGTGTTTCCGGCCCGTGCCTGAGCCAGCGCAAGGTAGGCCGCGACGTGCCCGGCCGTCGGGCTGTCCACGCCGCGCGATTGCACCGCCAACCCATAGGCCTGCTCTAGCACCGCGGCGGCTTGCGGCCGGCGCAAGGCGAGGAGGGCCTGACCGCGCAACGACAGCACGACCAGGCGCGTGAACGAGTCGTCGATGCCCGCCTGGTCAAGTGTGGCCATCGAGCGGTCAGCGTATTGCAGCGCGACGCCGGGGCGGTCGGCGGCGAGCTCGAAGCGCGCCACGTCGGCGGACGTGAAGGCGATCATCGGCGCTTGTGGCCCGAGCAAGGCTTCTGCGTCCGAGACCACACGCGACAGTTCGTCGGCGGCCTGCCTATAACGTCCGGCGTTGCCGAGCGCGCGTCCATACACGCTGCGAACGTCGAGTACCCGGGCGTGAGGTTTGTCGTCGCCCCAGGCTGCCAACGCCAGCTTCAGGGTGTCGCTGGCTGCGTCGAGTGCGCGTTGCGGCGGCTTCAGATAGGTCAGCGCCACGCTGCGCAGCAGCGATAGGGTGACCACCTGCGCGTCGTCGACCGGTCGCTGTTGGCGCAGCAGGGCGAGCGCCTTGTCGGCGGCGGCCACCGCGTCGGCGGGACGGCGCTCTTCGATCGCAAGGTGGCCGAGGTTCTCGTACGCGCTGACCAGCTCGCCCGGCTCGACGCCCGGCGTGCGTTCCATATCGTGCAGCAGTGGCCCAATTGCGGCAGCGAGAGCGTCGGTCTGCAGCCGATTGCGGTACAGCGTGGTCATCGCGAGACGTGCGCTCAGCACCACTGGATGGCGCTCGTCGAGCGCGGCACGACCCTCGGCGAGCGCCCGGTCCAGCAGCGTCTGCGCATCGTCGAAGGCCGACAGGCCGATCAGGCTGACCGCCAGCAATGTGAGCAGCTGCACGCGCAGCTCCGGCTGGTCGGCATAACGGTTGCCGAGCTTGGCGCGGGCCTGCCGGATCAACCCTTCCACGGTGGGCTTGGAATCAGTGGCCCGGTAGGGATCTGCCTCGCGCAACACGTCGGCCATGAAGGTGGTGACGGCTTCGGCCCGACGCGCTTCGGCTCGCGCCACCTGCGCCTGCCACATCGCTACGCCGGCGCCGCCCAGCACGCCAAAAAGCGCCGCCGTGGTCACGCCGGTTGCCCATGCGTGGCGCATCAGGAAGCGGCGCACCAGGTAGCCGGCGTTGGCCGGCCGGGCCTGCACCGGCAAGCCCTGCAAATGGCGCTCGATGTCTTCGGCCAGCGCTTGCGCGGTGGGGTAGCGCGCGGCAGGCAACGGTTCGAGCGCCTTGAGCACGATCGCGTCGAGATCGCCGTGCAGCGCGGGGCGGTGTGCGGCCTCGCTGGGTCGAGGCGGCGGTCGGCCGCTGCCGGCAGGCGGTGGCCGCATGCCGGTAAGCAACTCGTAGAGCACGACGCCGAGCGAGTAGATGTCCGACGCGGTGCCTAGCGCATCGCCGCGCGCCTGTTCCGGTGATGCGTACTCGGGCGTGTAGGCCCGGCCGGCTTCGCGCGTCAGGGCCGTGGCCTCGGCGACGCCGCCTTCGAGCAGCTTGGCGATGCCGAAGTCGAGCAGTTTGGCCTGCTGCTCCGCCGTCACGAGAATGTTGGCCGGCTTGAGGTCGCGGTGCACCACGAGTTGGCCGTGGGCATAGGCGACAGCCTGCACCACCTGGGTGAAGAGGTGGAGCCGCTCGCGCAATCCGGGCGCGCAACGCGCAATCCATACGTCGATGCTCTCGCCGTCGACGAGCTCGAGCGCCAGCCACGGCTGTCCGTCGTCCGACACACCGGCGTCGTACAGGCGGGCGATGTTCGGGTGCGAGAGAGTGGCGAGAATCTCTCGCTCGCGCTCGAGCCTTTCGGCCAGACGTGGAAGCCGCCAACTGCCGTGGGGCAGCTTCAACGCGACGCTGCGCCCCACCAGCATGTCGCCGCGCTCGGCCAGCCATACCGAGCCCATGCCACCACGGCCCAGTTCGCGGATCAGCCGGTAAGGCCCCACGCGCTCCGGCATCGGCACCGCGGGCGCGAAGGCGCCGGTCTCGACACGCGGCAGCGATTCGGGCAGCGCGGCGCCGCTTTCGTCGTGCGCCAGCAGCGCCCTAAGCCGCGGCGCCAGTTCTGCGTCCCGTGGCTCCAGGTCGCGCAGCCATGCGGCGCGCTCCGACGGTGGGCGCGTCAGAGCCTCGTCGAGCAGGTCACGCAACCGATGCCAGCGGGTCGGGTCGAGATCAAACGGCGCTGCCATCGGTGATCGAGGCGCGGGCGGCCCTCAGGACTTCAGCGCTTCGGCCAGAAAAAGTCGCGCCTGAGCCCAGTCGCGGCGCACGGTGCGGTCGGTGACGCCGAGCGCTTGCGCCACCTCGTCTTCCGTCAGGCCGGCGAAATAGCGCAATTCCACGACCTTGGCCATGCGCGCATCGACCTGCTCCAGCGCCAGCAACGCCTCGTGCACAGCCAGGATCTCGGCCTCGCCCTTGCCTTCGTCGGCAGCGAGGGCTTCGCCGAACTGGGTGGTCAGTGCGACAAACACCGCATCGCCGCCGCGTCGCTCGGACTGGCGCTGCCGCACCAAGTCGACGATGACGGAGCGCATCACCTTGCCGGCGTAGGCGAGGAAGCGCGCCCGGTCCGGAAACCGCGAGCCCGAATCGCTCAGCCGCAGGAAGGCCTCGTGCACCAGCGCCGTTGTGTCGAGCACGGTGTTGCGACCGCCCGAACGGAGCCGGGCGCGCGCGAGTTGGCGAAGCTCGCGATAGCTCGCCGCGAAGTTCTCGTCGACGCCGGCGTTGCCTTGCGGTGTCGGTTCGTCCATGGGCGCTCTCCTGAGCACCCATTATTGACCCTGGTTCGCAGGCGGCATGGCTGGCTCGGAGTTCAGGCCCTTCGGGTCGCTGCGCCGAGCAAGCGTCGAAGGCCCGACGGGTTCACCCGCACGACGCGACCGCCGCGTGGCGCACGCAGGCTCGGCGGCTCACCTTGCGGCGATACCCCACCAGCGCGAGGCCGGCCAGCATCATCACCGCGGTCGTCGGTTCCGGCACCGCGCTTGCGGACGCGGGCCTGATGCGCAACTCGTCGATGAAGTTGTTGTTGGCGCCGCGCACCTCGAAGCGGATCGACGAGATGCGTTCGAAGTTGATGTCGACACCTTCGATCGAGTAGGCAAAGGCGGCGCTCGGGTCGAGCAGATCGAAGTCCGTTGGTATCTCGGCGAGGCCCGCGGTGTCATAGCCGATGAGCGAAAGCGAATCGCTGCCGGCTGCATCGCCGTTCAAGTATCGGCCCATCAACCAAAGGGTCTGGCCATCGACGAAGGAGCTGTCGGCGCCGGCAGAGATGATCCCGCCCGTGGAGCCGGTGCTCGCGAAGACTCTGACCGCGCGGCTGCCGACGACCGGCTCACCGAAACCGAGTTCGTCGCCGGTGGTGCCGTCAAGAAACGTCACGGTAGCGTAAGGCACCCGGTTGCCGGTGTCGTCGAATCGGAAAAGGGCGCTGAAGTAGATCCCTTCGCCTGGCCGGATGAGCACGTCCTGATCGACGTCGACCGTGACGGCGCCGGGCCCGCCGAGACTTGCGTCCGACAGCATGTTGCCGCTGACCGTGGGCAGCGACCCGCGCAGGGTTCCGTAAGTGAGCCCTGGGGTGCCGACAACGAGGTCCTGCTGCGACGACGTGATGTAGTTTCCAGTCAGGTTCTGGCCGGTCGCGGCGAGCCCGTTGAGCGCGGCATTGGCGGCGTAGTCGAACGGTTCGTACACCAGATCGGTTTGCGCTGCGGCCTGCGCCATGCCTGCCAGCGTGATCGCGGCCATCGCCGCTCGCGCGTGCCAGCCGCCAATTCGGATCAAGGCCAGTTTCATCGGAGGGTTCCCTTTCGACGGGGTCTGCAGGAACGGGATGTTCCATACCTGAATGAACGTGTTCTCGCGATCGAAGCGGACAAGAACGCTGCATTCGTGCAGCCATGTCCGCAAACAGCCGGCGATCCCGTTGTCTATTGGGAAGCTTCTTCGAAACCCTTGGAGACTCGCATGATCGTCACGACCGAGTTGCTCGGATATGCCGCTGCTGCATTGGTCCTTTTGACCTTCTCGCTGCGTTCTCTCACGGCCCTGCGGGCGATGGCCATCGCAAGCAACCTGATGTTCATTGCCTACGCGCTGGCGGCACACCTCGACCCCGTGCTCATACTGCACCTGGCACTGCTGCCGCTGAACCTGTGGCGCTTGGCGGAGTTGCGCGCAGGCGCAGCGGCGCGCCCGCCACATGCAAAGAACTTGCACAGCCATGTGTGGTTGGCGCCGGTCGATCCCATTGACAAAGGTGCGGACGTGTCGCGCCGGTCGTCAACTGTCCCCTTCGATTCCGCCTCGCTGCCGGCCTTCATGACGGCGACGCCGTACAAGACCGGCGGCGCGCTGCGGCTGAGGGGACGCGTGCCCTCAGCGCCGCAGAGAGCAGATCAATCGTCGAGCGCGATTTTCTGCGCTGTCAGCACGCCGTCGGTCAGCACGCCGTCTACCTCGACACGCTTGCCCAGCAATGCGTCGGGCTTGACGTCGCGGAAGTAGGTCGCTTCGGTCCAGCGCACGACGAGCGATCCGCCTTTCTCCAGCGCGAGGGAAAGCGTCCGTCCGCCGGTGTCGACGCTGTCCACGCGGCCCTTGCGCTCGACGGTGGCGTCACCCGGCTCGTCCTCGCAGTGCACCGTCTTCGCCGTCATCCCATCCGTCGTCAGAGAGCCTTCGACCTGGACGTAGAGCCCGTTCGCGACCGCGCCGCCAGGGCAGCCTTCGAACGTCGCGCGGCTGGCGTCGATCTGCACGCCGCGGACTTGGAAGCTCTGTGTTGCAGGAACATAGCCGTCGACGTTGCCCTTCACCTCGCCCTCGGGTTCGGCACTGCCGTCGCGAACGGTGACGGTCGTCGCATCGATAGAGCCATCGGAATTCGCCACGCCGTCAACGCGCACGTACAGGTCTTCCCGTAGCTTGGTCCCTGACGGCACGAGCGTCGCGCCGGCCGATCGCACCTTCACGCCGCCAAGCTCGAAGCGGCCGGAACTGACGTCGAGATCGCCTATCTTGCCGCTCACCGACGCCGACTCGCCTGCGCCGCTGATCTGTTGGACACGGACTTGGCTCGCGGTCACGCGCGGTGTGCCGCCGACGTTCTCTCGGAGCGTGTCGGCCGCAGCCAGCACCGTGACAATTTGACCGTTGCCGAGTGTCGCCCCCTTGGGCAGCAGGCTTGCCGAGCGCGTGTCGATCACCAATGCACCACAACGGAATCCGTCGGTGCCAACCCTGCTGACCAAGCCACTGACCCGAAGGAAGCGTGGCAACGCGGCGAGCTTGTCGATGCGCGTGGCCTGCACCGTGAAGCCACCCGTTCGTGGAACGATCAAGCCATGCACCTCGAGCGCGTCGCCGGCTACGATGGATGTGGCGTCGACGTATCCGCCGCCGAACTGCGTCACGGGGCCGCGCGCGGCGTCTGCATTGGTGGTGACGGATTGACCGAGCACGACGAAGTTGCCCGGCAGACCGACGCTTGCCACCCTGCCGACGACCGTCGGGTCCACCTCGAGTCGCGTGGCCACGTTGTCGCCGGTGTACGCGAGCTCGACGATGTCACCGAGGTGGGCCTCCGTTTTCACCAAGCGCCCAGGCTCGTCTTCGCGCAACGTGGCGATGTTGCTGTCGTCGTAGCGCGCACCATCGACGAACACACTGCCGAAGCCGGTTACGGGGCCTTGGGCAAGACCGCCGAGCGTGATGCCGGTGCCGCCCGAGCCCACCCCACCGCCGCCACAACCTGCACCGAGGGCGAGCGTAAAGGCGGCCAAAAGGCCGATTGCGCGCAGTGCGCCGCGGGATCGCTTCATGGTTTTCTCCTTGATTGCCGGGCGCGCGGCGCGGCAGCCTTTTCCTGGGATTTCAAATCTGGCGGCGCGGCTTGGGCCTGCGGCTCGCTGTAGAAGTACACGCCGAAGCGCATGCGGTGCTGATCCGACTCGTCGAGCGCGGCGTCGGCTTCGACGCGGTTCGTGGCCTCTCGGACCATGGTTTCGAACGCTGCGCTCCAGGCACCGCGTGCCTGTGCCATCAGGTGATCGACCGACTCAGCACTCAGGCCGTCGGCGAACACGCTCTGTTCTAGCTTGGGCGGCGCGTCGACGGTGAGGTTGTGCACCGCAGCTGCAATGTGATCGGCCGCGTTGGCGGCGAACAAGGCAGTGAGGTCGTCGAGCTTGCGGCTTGGCGTGAACGAGACGCTGATCGGCCTGACCACATCCCCGTCCAGACGCACAAGGCCCAGCCTCAGCAACTCATCGAGCACGGTGCGGGGGTGGACGTCGCGCGAGATTTCGCGCGCAAGACTCTCGAAACTGATGCCGTCGCCGGTGCGAGGCAGTGCTTTCGGTTTGCCGTCGCGTGTCCGGTAGCGGCGGTTCGTCATCCACCGCGTGAACACCTGCGACGCCACCGGCACACCGCGCGGTGCCACGGCCTCACCGGATTGTGTCTGCGATGCCGCTTCGAGCGCGCGCACGTCCTTGCGGTGAACACCCGAGAGCACGCTGAGCGCGGAGAAGCTGGGCTGCGTGCCCTGACTCGCGAGCTCCGAGCGTGCGGCGTCGACGAACACCGTCTTGAGCAAATCGGCGAAGGACCCGTAGGACACGCCATTGCGCAGCAGCCAGCGCACCACCGGCGCCATCAGCACCGTTGCCTCACGCAGCGCGAGCGCAGCGTGATCCTCGCTCGCGACTGAACGCGTGCGGGGCGACGGGTCTGGTTGCGGAACGGATCGGTTCATCGGAGATTGCGTCTTGTCACCATGGTTTCGAGCGAGTGACCAGTAGTACAAGGGTTATGTGGGATTCTATCCCATAAAAGGATGTGGACTGGTCCGCCGCATCCTGGGTGCGAGCGGCTGCGACCCTACGCCATCTAACGTAGTCGCGATTTTCAGCATTGTTACAAATTCTCGCGAGCTTGTTGCACTTATGTGGGAAATTATCCCATATAGTTCGCTCATGGTCCAGCTCCCGATCTCCATTGCGCAACCGACCGCACCTCGCGGCGAAGGCCCCTGGCGCGCGGCGAACGGCCCGGTGCGCAGGCTGACGGTGATGGCTGCACTCGGCATGCTGGTCGTACTCGCACTCGCACCCCGCTCGGTTGTGCTGCTGCTCGTGGCGCCCGTCCTCGAAGAGATCGTGTTCCGTCTCGGTCTGCAGCAGCGTCTGCTCACGGCTGGCTCTGTGCCGATGGCGGCGAATCTGCTGACGGCGCTCGCATTCGGCCTGGTGCACGCGTTCTCGCGGAACTGGGCACTGGGGGTGGCGGTGCTGCTGCCGGCGCTGGCTATCGGATGGATCTACCAGCGTCGCCGCAGCGTGCTTCCTTGCATCGCGGCGCACGCGGGCATGAATCTGGTCTGGCTTCTCCTCATCGCGACCTGGCCCGCGCTGGCATCACGCATCACTTGACGTTCGAAGGACACCTCCATGCCTGCATTGACGCATCGAATCCTCGCCACACTGCGCCTCGTAGCGCTCGGCCTCGGGCTGCTCGCGTGCGGCGTCTCGCAGGCGTCGGTTTCTCCGCCGCCCACGGTGTGGCCGCCGGGCGATGCGCTCGCCGGCAAGTCGATTTACCCCGGCGCTTGCCTGACTTGCCACACTGGCACATCGAACGCCACGGACCGCTACGGCAAGGTCGGCAACGGGGCGGACAACCCGGGACTGATCAACCGTGCGATCCTGAACGGGACGATGACGAACTCGGTACTGCGCGCGCTGACCGCGCAGCAGATTGCCGACATCGCAGCCTATCTCGGCAACCCCAATGTGTCCGCGAACGCGCCGATCGCATCGGCCACGCCCACCTCCCTCGCCTTTGCGGCAACGGCGCTCGGCGCAACCAGTGCATCCAAGACCGTTACGTTGTCCAACACCGGCAACGCGCCGCTGGGCCCGATCAGCTTTTCCGTCAGCGGGCCTTTCGCCGTGTCGCCGGGGACCTGCAGAGCCGGTGGGTCGGTCGCGGCGGGTGCCTCGTGCACGGTGACGGTCAGCTTCAAGCCCGTCGCGGTGGGCGCTGCGACGGGCAAGCTGACATTCGCGCACAACGCAACGCCGACGACGACGGTGGTCGCACTGAGCGGCACCGGGGTCGCAGCGCCGGCGCCAGTGGCCGTGCTCAACCCGACAAGCATCGCTTTCGCTTCGACCGTGGTTGGCAAAACGAGTACGGCCAAGAGCGTCACGCTGTCCAACAGCGGCAACGCGGCGCTGCTCGTGAAGTCGTTCGTTTCCAGCAGCCCGACGGTCTTCGTCGTCAGCGGCGGCACTTGCGTTGCGGGCGGATCGGTCGCCGCCGGCGCGAGTTGCACCGTGTCGCTCAAGTTCAAGCCCGCCGTCGCCGGCAGCGCCAGCGCAACGCTCACTTTCAGCCACAACGCCAGCCCAGCGACGTCAAAACTCACGCTGTCTGGGACCGGGGTCGCAGCGGCGCCCGTCGCGTCGGTGACGCCGACAGCCTTGACCTACTCCCAGGTCGTCGGCAGTACTTCGGCGGACCAGATCGTGACCGTTGCCAACACCGGCCAGGCGCCGCTGCTGCTGTCCGCCGTGACGATCGGCGGCGCGCAGGCGAGTGAGTTCGGCAAGGCGGCGACGAGCACCTGTGGCGCCAGCGTGGCGGTCGGCGCGAGCTGCACGCTGCGCATCAACTTCACGCCGGCAGCGGTCGGCGCGCGCAAGGGGACGTTGAGCATTGCACACAACGCACCGGGCAGTCCGGCCGTGGTGGCGCTCAACGGCACCGGTACGGCTTCGCCGCAGCCGGTCGTGTCCGTGAACAAGAACTCACTCAGCTTCAGCGCGTTGCCTTTGGGTTCGAGCGCGACGCAGAGCCTGATCGTGACGAACTCGGGGCACGCGACGCTGGTGCTCGCCAGCCTCAAGCTCACGGGCGCCCACGCAGCCGACTACACGCTCGGCGGCTCGTGTGCCGCCGGCATGAACGTCGCGGTGGCGCAGACCTGCACGATCAGCGTGCGCTTCACCGCGACGGTGATCGGCACGCGCACGGCCAGTCTCGACATCACGTCGAACGCGCCGACGGTGAAGGTTGGCTTGACCGGCGTCGCCGTTCCCCTCCCGGCGCCGGCGGTCACGATGACGCCGGCTGCAGTGGACTTCGCCACGGCGACGGTGGGCGGGGCCGCGCTCAAGCGCTCGGTCAGCCTGACCAACAGCGGCAGCGCCACGCTTGTGCTCAACGGCAGCGCGATCAGCGGCAACGGCTTTTCATCGACCGACACTTGCGGCGCCAGCCTGGCAGCCGGTGCGAGCTGCAACTTCTCGATCGCATTCGCGCCCTCGGGCGTCGGCTCGTTCGCCGGGCTGCTGACGGTGAACTCGAATGCACCGGGCTCGCCGCACAAGGTCACCCTCAGCGGCATCGGCGCACTGGCACCCCTGGCCGTGCTCAGCTGGACGCCCGCCGCGCCACAGCCGGTCTTTACCGACACCGGCGTCGGCGCCGCCTCCGCGCCGGTGACGCTGACGCTGATCAACCAGGGACCGGGCTCGGCGACGCTGGATGCGATCGGGACTGGGAGCGGCGAATTCAGCGCGGGCGGCACGTGCACTGTCGGCATGAGCCTCGCCGCCCAGGCGACTTGCACCGTGACGCTCGTGTTCGCCCCCGCGCAGGTGGGCCAGCGCATGGCCACGCTCCTTGTCAGCTCCACAGGTACCGACCCGGCGCCGGTCACGCTCGATGGCCTGGGCGTGCTGCCCGGTCAGGCCAAGCTGACGATGTCGCCCACCTCGCTAAAGCTGCCAAGCGGCGATTCGGGCGAACCACCGGCTCCCGGAAAGGCGGTGCTCAAGAACACCGGCACGACCGACATCAGCGTCACCGCCCTTCAAGTCAAGGCGGGTCGCTTCACGGTGACGCAGGCCTGCGGCCCGCTGCCGCTGTCACTCGCCCCGGGGCAGACCTGCGAACTGTCAGTGGCGCTCGCAGCAGGTGCGCCAGCGGGGGACGCCGAGGACATGCTGGTCGTCACGACAGACGCCGACGGTGTCGCGCCCACCTTGAAGATCGAGGCCGAGGTCTCCGAAACGCCCGCGGCCGTCGCGGCGGCTACCCAGATACCTGGCTCAGGCGGTTGCTCGCTCGTCGACCCGCAGGCCGGCCTGTTCGACCCGACGCTGTGGCTGCTGTGTGCGCTTGCCGGCGCGGTGCTGTGGTCGCGCCGCACGCGGCATCACGCGCCGGCGGCAGCGCAAGAAGACCTGTTCAAGACCCCCAAGGAGATCAATCGATGAAGAAGCTCAACACACTGCTCGCGCTTGCGGGCATCGCCCTCGCACTCTCGGCCCCATGGCCCATGCGCTCGAAGCCGGACAAGCCGTACCCGACATTGCGCTGCCCGGGGCGACGGTAGCGCCCAAGCTCTCGGATCTCAAGGGCAAGGTTGTCTACCTCGACTTCTGGGCCTCGTGGTGCGGGCCATGCAAACAGTCCTTCCCGTGGATGAACGACATGCAGACGAAGTACGGCAGCAAGGGTCTGCAGGTGGTGGGGGTCAACCTCGACGCGAAGCGCCCGGACGCCGAACGCTTCCTCGCCGAGAACCCGGCGCTGTTCGCGCTGGCCTACGACGCCAAGGGCGAGACCGCGCGCCAAGTCGGCGTCAAGGGCATGCCGACCTCGGTGCTGATCGACGCCGACGGCAAGGTGCTGGCGATCCACCAGGGCTTTCGCGAACAGGACCGCGCCGAACTCGAGGCGAAGTTCGTCGCCGCTTTGAACCCCGCCAAGGCGCATTGAGAGGACCCGCCATGAAGACACTCCTGCTCGTCTTGTTCGCGACCTCGACGCTCGGCGCCTGTTCGGTCTGGGCGCCGCCCCAGCCCTGGGAGAAGGGCAACCTCGCCAAGACAGAGATGACGATGGGTGGCGACCCCCTCACCGAGCGCTTCCGCCAGCACATCTTCCAGAGCAAGGAAGCGGCGGCCGGCGGCTACGGCGTCGGCGGCGGCGGCTGCGGCTGCAACTGAGGCCATCCCATGCGTCGCAATCAGCAACCCAAAACGCGCGCCACCAAGCCCGCTGCAAGACCGGGCGCCGGCGCCATCGTGCTGGCCGCGCTCGCCCTCCCGGGCGTGTGCCCGAACCCGGCGCACGCCGAAGGCGGCGCCGACAACGGGCTCGTCGCCTTCAAGTACCTCTACTACCAGGATTCGCAGCCCGGTCTCAAGCGCGTGAACGTGAGCTCACCGGCGATGTTCGTGAGCAAGCCGATCGGCTCGGAGTGGCTGCTCGAGGCCTCGGCGGTGACGGACGCCGTGTCGGGCGCGACGCCGCGTTGGCAATCCTCGATCTCGAGCGCGTCGGTCATGAACGATCGGCGCAACGCAGCGGACATTGCCGTCACGCGTTATTTCACGCGCTCCTCGGTGTCCGCCAGCTACGGCTATTCGGGCGAGAACGACTACGTGTCGAACGCGGCTTCGCTTCAGGGCAGCTGGGCGACCGACGACAACAACACGACCTTGAATGCCGGCATCGGCGGCTCGTGGGACACGATCAACCCGACCAATGGCGGCCAGCAAGGTGTGAGCAACGAGAAGCGGCGTGTCACCGAGTTCATGCTCGGCGTGACGCAGGCCGTGTCGGCCAACGATCTTGCGCAGATCAACGTCGGCTACACCGTCGGCACCGGCTACTACGACGACCCTTACAAGACGCTCGATTTCCGACCCGCCTCGCGGCGCCAGTTCGCCATGCTCGCGCGCTGGAACCACTACCTCGAAGGCGACGGCTCTGCGCTGCGAGGGAGCTATCGCTACTACCAAGACACCTTCGGCGTGCGCGCCAGCACGTTGCAGGGCGAGTGGGTCAAGCCGGTCAGCGACGCGCTCACGCTGACCGGGCTCGTGCGCCTCTACACCCAGAGCGCCGCGAACTTCTATGCCGAAGCGCTCTACGACCCGGCGGGCTACCCGATCTTTCCGGACCTGCTGCCGGGGCAGCACAACAGCGGCGACCAACGCCTCGCCGCCTTCGGCGCCATCTCGCTCGGGTTGAGCGCCGAGTACAAGCTGACCCGCCAGTGGAGCGTCGTCGGCAACGTGGAGGGCTACGAGCAGCGAACGAGTTGGCGCGTCGGTGGGCAGGGCTCGCCCGGGCTCGATCCGTTCTCGGCCTATTTCGTGCAGGTCGGCGCGAGCTACAAGTTCTGAGGACCGTCCGTGTTGCCCGCCACCGCCTTGCCACAGTCGTTCACACGCGACGGCAGAATCGACGCGATGAACAAGGATGACCTGGGGTTCGGATTCACCGCCATGGCCAGCAGCTGCGAGGTTCGCATCGCCGGGCTGAGCCGGCGCAAGGCCGAGCCGCTCGCCGCCGAAGCGATCGCCGAAGTCCGCCGCATCGAGACGAAGTACTCGCGCTACCGCGCCGACAGCATCGTCTCGCGCATCAACGCGGCGGCCGGCAGCGGCCAGGCGATCCGCGTCGATGCCGAGACGGCCGGCCTGCTCGACTTCGCCGCGCAACTCTTCGACAGCAGCGGCGGGTTGTTCGACATCACCTCGGGCAGCTTGCGCAAGGCGTGGGATTTCCGCGCGCAGCGCATGCCGGCGCCGGGTGAGATCGAGGCGCCTGCTGCCGCTCGTGGGCTGGCACAAGGTGCGCTGGCGCAACCGCGAGATCGAACTGCCTTCAGCAGGCATGGAGATCGATTTCGGCGGCTTCGGCAAGGAGTACGCGGCCGATCGGGCGGCGACGCTGCTGCAGGAGCGCGGCGTCAGGCACGGCCTCGTCAATCTCGGCGGCGACATCCGCCTCGTCGGGCCGCGCTTGGGTGGCAATCCATGGATGCTCGCGATCCAGGATCCACGCCTTTCCGATCGGCTGCTGGCCGAATTGCCGGTGCGGGGCGGTGCGCTCGCCACGAGCGGCGACTACGAGCGCTTCTTCGAGCGCGACGGCGTTCGCTATTGCCACGTGCTCGACCCGCGCACTGGCTGGCCGGTGAGCCATTGGCGCTCGGTGAGCGTGATCGCGCCGGCCTGCCTGGCCGCCGGCGCGTTGACGACGGTGGCGATGTTGAAGGGCGCGGACGCGCTCGACTTCCTGCAAGCGCAGAACGTTGCCTTCCTTGCCGTCGATGCGCAAGGCTGTCTGCACGAGGGGCAGCCCAGGACGCCGTCCTGAGCTTGGTCGACTTCTTGGGAACATCGACATGACACATTCGTTGCAGCACGCGCTGCGCAATCTGGTCCGCCCCGCATGGGGCGCACTGCTCGGCGGGCTCCTGCTGGCAATGGCGCCAGCGGCTGCGAGCGCTGCGGATCAATTCCTCGACCCCGAAGTCGCCTTCAAGCTCAGCGCCCGCGCGCTGGATGCGCAGCGGATCGAACTGCGCTTCGACGTCGCGTCCGGCTACCACCTTTATCGCGACAAGTTCAACGCGTCGATCACGCCGGCGCCGGCGGACACTGGCGCCAACGCCGATAGCGTCGCGCTGCAGATTCCGCGTGGCACGGTCGAATTCGATGCCACCTTCCAGAAGAACGTCGAAGTCTTCAAGGCCCCCGTCACGCTCGTGCTGCCGCTGGCGCAGGCGGCCAAGTCCGCGTTCAAGCTCGTCGTGGGCAATCAGGGTTGCGCCGACGAGGGCCTGTGCTATCCGCCCATGGAGCGCGCATTCAAGGTCGAGCCTGGGGCGGGCGGGCTGGTACTGACGGCACTCACCGAAGAACAGGCACAGGCCTGGATGCCGGACCGCGCCGGTGTCGAAGCGGGGCGGCCCGTGCGAAGCGACGGCAGTGGCGGGAGCGACAGCAGCGGTGCCACCGGCGACGAGCCCGGCAAGTTCGCATCCGCGCTGCAGTCACGCAACCTGCTGCGCGTGGCGGGCGTGTTCCTGCTCGCCGGGCTGCTGCTGTCGTTCACGCCCTGCGTGCTCCCGATGATCCCGATCCTGTCGTCGATCATCGTCGGCCAGCGCGGTACGGTTTCGCGTGCGCGCGGCTTCTCGCTGGCGCTCGCGTACGCCCTCGGCATGGCGCTCGTCTACACGGCCATGGGCATGGCCGCCGGACTGGCTGGCGAAGGCCTCGCCGCGGCGCTGCAGAACGCCTGGGTCCTCGGTGCCTTCGCGCTGCTGCTGGCGACACTGTCGCTGTCGATGTTCGGCGTCTACGAATTGCAGATGCCCAGCAGCGTGCAGAGCCGCATCACCGAGTTCTCGGGGCGGCTGCAAGGTGGGCAGCATGTCGGCGTGTTCGTGATGGGCGGCGCCTCGGCGCTCATCGTGGGGCCGTGCGTCGCCGCGCCGCTCGCCGGCGCGTTGGTCTACATCAGCCAGACCCAGGACGTGACGCTTGGTGGCGTGGCCTTGTTCTCGCTGGCCTGTGGCATGAGCGTCCCGCTGCTGCTGGTCGGCCTCTCGGCGGGCTCGCTGCTGCCACGCGCTGGCGGCTGGATGGAGCGCGTGAAGCATTTCTTCGGCGTCATGCTGCTGGCCGTTGCGCTGTGGATGGTGTCGCCCGTGTTGCCGCCGTGGGCGCTGATGCTGGGCGCAGCGGGCCTGCTGCTCGGCACGGCGGTCTATCTGGGCGCGTTCGAGCGCATCCCGGATCGCATCACGCCGCGCCGCGCCTTGACCAAGGGCGTCGGCCTGCTGCTCGCGGTGGTGGCGATGCTGCAACTCGCGGGCATGGCTTCCGGCGGGCGCGATCTGCTCCAGCCGTTGCAGCACATCGCGGCGGCACAGGCGGCCACGGTGTCCGTCGCGGCACGAGGGGCAGCTGAGCCGCAGTTTCGGACCGTCGCCAACCTGTCCGCGCTCGACGCCGCGGTGCAGGCGTCGAGCCGCCCTGTGATGGTCGACTTCTACGCCGACTGGTGCGTCGCCTGCAAGGAGTTCGAGTCCCTCACGCTGAGCGACCCCGAAGTGCGCAATCGCTTGGCCGGACTCACACTGCTGCGTGTGGACGTGACGGCCAACTCCGCGGACGACAAGGCGCTGATGCGCAAATACGGCCTGTTCGGCCCGCCGGCGCTGCTGTTCTTTCCGCCAGCCGGCAAAGAAATCGAGCAGGCCCGCGTCATAGGCTTCGAGAACGCAGAGCGCTTCAGTGCGCATCTGGCGCGCGTGCTGCGGCCAGCAGGCATGCAGCTCAGCATGAACTGAACCCCTCGCGCGTCGCCTACAGTCCGTCGAGAAACTCCAGAAGCAACGCGTTCACTTCCTGCGCACGTTCGCGCTGAATCCAGTGCCCGGCACCTTCGAGAAGATGCGTGCCGCGCAGGCCGGGCAGCACCTCGGCGAGGCGCTTCACGTTGTCGGCCATGCCGGGGAAGTGCATCACGTCGTCGCGCGTGCCGGCGATGAACATCGACGGTTGCTGGATGACACAGCCGCGCCACGGCGCGAGCAGTTCGGTCGTGAGACGCAGGTGGCGGTACCAGTTCAGCCCACCGCGAAAACCGGTACGTCTGAACTCGGCGGCGACTTCGGCAATCTCCTCGGCCTTCAGCCACGCGGGCAGCGTCTCTGGCTCCACCGTGTTGTCGAGGAAGCCGGCTCCAGGCGAGAGCACGGTCGCCACGCCGCCCGGCCCGTCGCCCGACAGGCTGTACCAGACACGGCGAAGCGTGGCTTCGGGGTCGGCCTCGAGCTCGGCCTCGGCGACGCCCGGCGTCTGGAAGTACTGCATGTAGAAGGTCTTCACGCCCATCTGTTCGAGCGAGGTGAGCAGGTCCGTGCGTGAAGGCGGCATGTAGGGCACGCTCATGCCGACGACGGCGCGGAACAGGTCCGGCCGCAACAGGGCGGCATGCCACGCCGCTGGCGCGCCCCAATCGTGGCCGACGATCACGGGCGGTGTTTTGTCGCCGTCCTTCTGCAGCAAGCGGACGAGTTCGACCATGTCGCCGACGTGATGGAGCATCGTGTACTGATCGGCGTCGGCCGGCGCATCGGTGCCGCCATAGCCTCGCATGTCGGGCGCGACGGCGCGGTATCCGGCGGCGGCCAGGGCGGTCATCTGCGCGCGCCACGAGCGCCACGACTCGGGAAAGCCGTGGCACAGCAGCACGAGCGGCCCGCTGCCTTGCGACGCGATGCGCATGCGGAGGTTGCCGACTTGCAGGGTGTCGATGCGGGGTTCGTCCATGATCGTTGTCCGATGAAGTGCCGAATGGCGTGGTCCGCGGTCGCGGTTGCACCGCGCGGCTTCGTTGGCGCCTACGCCCGCGCGGCCAGCAGCTCGGCCGCCTTGCCCGCTGCAGAACCGGCCTTGACAAGGCTTTCCTTCAGGCGATCGGTCTTGGTCGTATCACTCATGTCGACACCGCGCAGCATCGCGGTGAAGAAGTTCAGCCGGCACGCTGCGAGCCAGGCGCCGAGCTTCGGTTCCTTGCTCCAGCGCCCGCCGTTGGCGATGCTGACGGCCAGCATGCGCAGCCAGTCGATAGGCCGTTCGGGGCTCGGCACCGGCGTGCACAACGCGTTCTTCAGCGCCGGTTCGTCGTAGTGGCTTTCGACGAACGCGATCAACGCCGCGCTGAACAGCGGCTGGCAGGTGCGCACCATCAGCAGATTGATACGACCGCCGTCGAACACCGGCACCGGCGGCGGCATCTGTATCGCACCGGCGCTGCAATCGATGTACAGGGTGTCTGGGTCGGCCGCCAACTCGCCCCGCTCCAGCACGATCCGCGACGGCTCGATCGCCTTCAGATGCCCGAGGCGCACGATGTCGTCAATGCGCCGCAATTGCGCCAGCTCGCCTTGCGACACGACGGCGCAGCGGTACGTGGTGGGCTCGACACTCGGGTCGATGCGCTGCAGCTGTCCGCTCTTCTCGAGTCGCGCGAACAGGTCGGCGACCGATGTCGCTTCGACGACGGAGTCGAATTGGGCGATCGTGCTGGCTATCGAGTGATCGAAGTCGTCTGCGCCAGGCTGATGATTCGCACGGTCCATCAGCCATGCGTCGCGCGGCATGATCCAGCGGATGCGCGAGGGTGGCACGCCGTTCTGCAACAGCCACAGGCATGCGTCCATGCCGGTCTTGCCCGAGCCGACCACGGTGTAGGCGGCGTGGGGCCGCTCGATGTGCGGCAGATCGTTCAGCGGCACGCAGCGCACGCCGGGCGCGATCGCGTACTTCGGTTTGCACGTGGCCGGCACCTGCGTGCGCGCGTGCGTGGCGTCGACGAGTTTGCGGCGCACGTGAACCTCGCGCGTCTCCCCGCTCGTGAGCGAGCTGATCGTGTGTGCCGTGCCCGGGCCGACGCCGACTTCGCTCATCGGGAACCAGCGCACGCGGCCCGAGGGCAGGAAGCGCTGCTGCATCACCTGGTCGAAGTGCGCCAGCACCTCGACGCCCGATGCGAGGCCGTAGAGGCCCTGGTTCAATCCGGTCTCGTCCTTGGTCCAGCTGCTCAGCTCGCGCGAGGCGACGCCGTAGTAGGCGGCGGGCTGGTGCAATCGCACGAAGGGGTAGGCATCGTTCCAGTGGCCACCGGGGCGGTGGTGGCGATCGACCATGACGACATCGGCATCGGACTCGGTGAGCAGCGTGTCGACGAAGGCCATCGCGGTGGCGCCTGCGCCGACGACAAGGTAGTCGGTCTCTATCGGGGCCGTCGTCATGGGTTCTCGCTCCTCGGAAGATGGTGGAGCCTACGCGGACTCGACGCCGCGCGTTGCAGGGATGTCCCTTGCCATCGGTGGGCGTAGAGTCCACGGCGAACCAACCTGCTGTTGTCTCGACCATGGTCAACCCGGCGACGTCCGCTCCCCCGCTCGCATTGCCCGGCGACACGGACGGCATGCTCGCGCTCGCCGCGCGCAGCATGTTCGACAGCTTCGCGCGATCGGCGATGGGCATGATGGTCGTCGACCGCGCGCATCGCGTGGTCTGGATCAGCGAGGGCTACAAGCGATTCCTGCCCGCGCTCGGGCGCGAAGAGGGCGATTTTGTCGGCCGCCGCGTCGAGGAGGTCGTCCCCAATTCCCTGATGGCGCAGGTGATCGACAGCGGGCAAGCCATCCTCGTCGATCTCCTGACCAATCAGGCCGGCACCTTTCTCGTCAGCCGCCTGCCGCTGCGCGACGCGCAGGGAGAAGTGATCGGCGCGCTCGGCCTGGTGCTGCTCGATCACCCGGAGACGACGATGCAGCCGCTGATCGTCAAGTTCAGCCGCCTCCAGCGCGAGCTCGACGATGCGCGCAAGCAGCTCGCCGCGCAGCGCCGGCCCAAGTACACGATCGCGAGCTTCATCGGGGCGAGCGCGGCGGCGATGGAGGTCAAGCGCCAGGCGCGCCGCGCCGCGCAAACCGACGCCACCGTGCTGCTGCTCGGCGAGACCGGCACCGGCAAGGAGCTCCTCGCGCAAGGCATCCATGCGGCAAGCGCGCGCGCCGCGCGGCCCTTCGTCGGCGTCAACATCGCGGCCGTGCCGGATACCCTGCTCGAGGCCGAGTTCTTCGGTGTGGCACCCGGCGCCTTCACCGGCGCCGATCGGAAGGGGCGGGACGGCAAGTTCAAGCTCGCCGATTCGGGCACGCTCTTTCTCGACGAGATCGGCGACATGCCGCTTGCGCTGCAAGCCAAGCTGCTGCGCGTGCTCGAGGAGCACGAGCTCGAGCCGCTCGGCAGCAACCAAGTCCAGCACATCGACGTGCGCATCATCGCGGCGACAAGCCGCGACCTGCAGGCGATGGTGGCGGCGGGTGAATTTCGCGCGGACCTGTACTACCGGCTGAACGTGCTGCCGATCCGGCTGCCGACGCTGCGTGAACGGCTCAGCGACCTGGAGGCGCTCGCCGAAGCGTTGTCCGAAGACGTCGCGCGCCGCAGCGGCCTAGCGCCCAGGCACCTGAGCGCCGATGCGCTCGAACACCTCGCCGCGCAACCCTGGCCGGGCAATGTGCGCGAGCTGCGCAACGCGCTCGAACAGGCCGCGCTGATGACGGACGATCTTGTGTTGACGGCGGCGCATTTCGGTCCGCACGCTGGCGCGCCGCGCGATGCCCGGGACGGCGTCCGGCGCGGTGCGCCAAGCAGCGCGCCGCCGCCGGTGGCCTTCGAGGCAACCGCGACCGATCGTGCAGTGCCTGCGGCGCTGGCCGGCAGTGACCCTTCGGCGGGCCTTCCCGCCCTCGTGGGCGTCAAGCCACTGCCGCAAGCGATCGCCGAGCTCGAGGCGCGGAGTATCCAGGAGGCGCTAACGCTGACGCGCGGCAACAAGCTTGCCGCGTCGCGGCTGCTCGGCATTTCGCGGGCGACGCTCTACGAGAAGCTCGCGGTGATCGGGGGAACGCAGTGAATCGAATTGACGACATGGCGCACTGCGTGTTGTGTATGAAAGGTGGGCAATGTCTTAGAATGAAGACAGTTATGACCTCGAGCCCCGGATTCGATGTGACTGATAATTGGACGATTCTGGCGACTTAGATTTTGGCGTTGCTACCCGAAGTGCTGCGAATTGCCCGGGAATTTCTCAGCAACCTAGGGATTGCACTAAGTCGGTGCAGATGAGGCATGCGATTTGCACTGCCGTGGTACGCCATGCGCCCATCCCCGAGCGCAACCGATCCCCGCAGGAGACTTTATGAAGCGAACCCTCTTTACTGCCATGGCGCTGTGCGCCGCTGCCCTGGCGGCAGTCGTCGTCCCGACGGCGAGCGCCGCCGACGCCAAGGAAATCAAGATCGCGCTGATCGCGAGCAAGACCGGTCCCCTCGAGGCCTATGCAAAGCAGACCATCACCGGCTTTCAGATGGGGCTCGATTACGCGACCGGCGGCACGATGATGGTTGCCGGCAAGAAGCTCGTCGTCATCGAGAAGGACGACCAGGGCAAGCCCGATGTGGGCAAGGCGCAACTCGCTGCGGCGTATGCCGACGACAAGGTCGATATCGCCGTGGGCCCGACCGCTTCGCCGGTCGCACTCGCGATGCTGCCGGTGGCCGAGGAGTACAAGAAGATCCTGCTCGTCGAACCGGCGGTGGCCGATTCGATCACCGGCGACAAGTGGAACAAGTACATCTTCCGCACCGGCCGCAACAGCTCGCAGGACGCGATCTCGAACGCGGTTGCCCTCGACAAGCCGGGCAATGTCGTCGCGACACTCGCGCAGGACAACGCCTTCGGCCGCGACGGGGTGAAGGCCTTCAAGACGGCCATCAAGAAAGCCAAGTTCGTCCACGAGGAATTCGTGCCGTCGGGTACGACCGACTTCACCGCTGCCCTGCAGCACCTGATCGACGCGATGAAGGATCAGCCCGGCCGCAAGATCGTGTGGGTCGTCTGGGCGGGCGCGCCGTCGCCGTTCAGCAAGTTCGCTGAACTCGAGCTGCAGAAGCGTTACGGCATCGAGATGGCGACCGGCGGAAACATCCTGCCGGCGATGGTCGCCTACAAGGCCTACCCGGGCATGGAAGGCGCGCTGTACTACTACTTCGGCATCCCGAAGAACCCGGTCAACGAATGGCTGGTCGCGAACCACTACAAGCAGTTCAAGGCACCGCCTGACTTCTTCACCGCCGGCGGCATGAGCGCGGCGATCGCGGTCGTCGATGCGCTGAAGAAGACCAAAGGTGACACGAATACGAACAAGCTGATCGCCGCGATGGAAGGCATGAGCTTCGAGACGCCCAAGGGCAAGATGACCTTCCGCAAGGAGGACCATCAGGCGATGCAGGACATGTACCACTTCAAGATCAAGGTCGATCCGGCCTTCGCCTGGGGCGTGCCCGAACTGGTGCACGAGATCAAGGCGAGCGAAATGGACATTCCGATCCAGAACAAGCGCTGACAAGCGCCGCAGGCGCCTCTCGGCGCTGCGCGCGTGGACGTTTCGCTCCCCCGAGCCCCCTCCAAGCCGGGGGCGCCCAGCCAGACTGACGAATGCCCGGCCGGCGGCCGAGCATCAACGCCGTGCTTGAAACTCGCGACCTCACGATCCGCTTCGGCGGCCACGTCGCCGTCGATCACGTCTCGTGCCGCTTCGAACCGGGCACGCTGACGGCGATCGTCGGGCCCAACGGCGCCGGCAAGACGACCTACTTCAACCTCATCAGCGGGCAGTTGCCGGCGAGCGAGGGGCGGGTCGAGCTCGACGGCGAGGACGTCACGCGGCTGCCCGCCTCGACTCGCACGCGCCGCGGCCTGGGCCGCGCGTTCCAACTTACGCAGTTGTTCCCGAACTTGCCTGTGATCGAGAACGTTCGGCTTGCGGTGCAGGCGCGTTGCGGCGGCGGGTTGGCGCTGTTCAAGGTCTGGCTCGACCACGATGAATGGATCGCCGAAGCGGTCGACCTGCTGCAGCAGGTTCAACTCGCCGACAAGCGCGACGTGCCGGCGGCTGCGCTGCCGCACGGTGACCAACGCAAGCTCGAGGTGGCCCTGCTGATGGCGCTCGACCCCAAGGTCTACATGTTCGACGAGCCGACCGCCGGCATGAGTGTGGACGACGCGCCGGTCGTGCTCGACCTCATTCGCGCGCTGAAGGCGCGCGGCGACCGCACGATCCTGCTCGTCGAGCACAAGATGGACGTGGTGCGCGAGCTGGCGGACCGCATCGTCGTGCTGCACAACGGGCAACTCGTGGCCGACGGCGAGCCCGAGGCCGTCATCGCCTCGCCGATCGTGCAGAACGCTTACCTCGGCGTTGCGACGGAGCAGGCTGCGTGAGCGATCCGCTGCTCAGCTTGCGCGGCGTGCACACGCACATCGGCGCGTATCACATCCTGCACGGCGTCGATCTCGACGTGCCCGAGGGCGAGGTGACCATGCTGCTCGGGCGCAACGGCGCCGGCAAGACGACGACGCTGCGCACGATCATGGGTTTGTGGCGCGCGAGCGCAGGTGAGATCCGGTTTCGCGGTAGCGCGATCGAGAAGCACGAGACGCCGGTCGTCGCGCAGTCGGGCATCGCCTACGTACCTGAAAACATGGGCATCTTCAGCGACCTGACGGTGCAGGAGAACATGGTGCTCGCCGCGCGCGCGGCGCGTCACGCGGGCGAGCTCGATGCCGAACGCCTGGCGTGGATCTTCGATCTTTTCCCGGCGCTGAAGAAGTTCTGGCTCTACCCGGCTGGCAAGTTGTCGGGCGGCCAAAAGCAGATGCTCGCCGTCGCGCGCGCGATCTGCGAGCCGCGCGCGTTGATCCTGATCGACGAACCGAGCAAGGGACTCGCGCCCGCGATCATCCAGAACCTGATCAGCGCGCTGCGTGAACTGAAGGCGCAGCGCACGACGATCCTGCTCGTCGAGCAGAACTTCCCGATGGCGTGCGCGCTCGGCGACAGCGTCGCCGTGATGGACGACGGCCGCGTCGTGCACCGTGGCGCGATGCGTGAACTTGCCGAGGACGAATCGCTGCAGCAGCGGCTGCTCGGCCTGTCACTCGGAGCGCACGCATGACAACGACGACTGCACTGACGAGCGACCAGGCCGCGGACGACATTCCGAAGGCGAGTTTCGATTGGCGCCCGATCGCACTCGTCTTCGCGCTCGTCGCGCTCGCGCTGCCCGCGATCGGCAGCAGCAGCACCTGGCTCACATTGACCGTCGCCGGCCTCGCGATGGGGCTGATCATCTTCGTCATTGCGTCCGGACTCACGCTCGTGTTCGGGCTGATGGACGTGCTCAACTTCGGTCACGGCATCTTCATTGCGATCGGCGCTTTCGTCGCGACGAGCGTGATGGGCTGGACGACCGGCGCGGGATGGGGCGGCATGGCCGGTGTGTTCGCAGCGATGCTTGTTGCGATGGCAGTCGCCGCGGCGATCGGCTGGGCCTTCGAGCGCGTCATCATCCGCCCCGTCTACGGCATGCACCTGAAGCAGATCCTGATCACGATGGGCGGCATGATCGTCGGCGAGGAGATCATCAAGATGATCTGGGGCCCGCTGCAGATCGCGTTGCCGCTGCCCGAAGCGCTGCGCGGCGCGTGGCTGATCGGCGACGCTGCGATCGAGCGCTACCGCGTGCTTGCCGGCGGCATCGGCCTCCTCGTTTTCGCTGCGCTTGCGTTCACGCTCGCACGCACCAAGATCGGCCTCTTGATCCGCGCCGGTGTGCAGGACCGCGAGATGGTCGAATCGCTCGGCTACCGCATCCGGCGACTCTTCGTCGGCGTATTCGTCGTCGGCTCGGGCCTGGCCGGCCTCGGCGGCGTGCTGTGGGGTTTGTATCAGCAGAGCGTCACGCCGCAGATCGGCGCGCAGGTCAACGTGCTGATCTTCATCGTCATCATCATCGGCGGTTTGGGCTCGACGCTCGGCTGCTTCGTCGGCGCGCTGCTGGTCGGGCTGATGGCGAACTACACCGGCTTCCTGGCGCCGAAGGTGGCGCTGTTCTCGAATATCGCGCTGATGGTCGCCGTCCTGATGTGGCGCCCCCAGGGGCTGTATCCGGTGACGAATCGATGATTCTGGACCGCCTCCTTTCCCACGACCGCCCGCGCAGCGTATGGCTTGCGCTCATGCTCGTCGTCGTGCTCGTCGCGCTCGCGTTCGCGCCCTTCTTGTTCCCGGGTGCGAAAGCGATGTCGGTTGCGGCGAAGATGCTCGTCTTCATCTTGCTCGTCGCAAGCTACGACCTGCTGCTCGGCTACACCGGTATCGTCAGCTTCGCGCACACGATGTTCTTCGGCATCGGCGCCTACGGTGTCGCGATCGCGAGCGCGCGCCTCGGCGACGGGTGGGTCGCGATCGGCGTGGGCACCGTTTCGGCGCTCGCCATATCGGTCGTGCTTTCGCTCGCCGTCGGTCTGTTCAGCCTGCGCGTGAAGGCGATCTTCTTTGCGATGATCACGCTCGCCGTGGCCTCGGCCTTCCAGACCCTCGCGTCTCAGCTCTCCGTGCTGACTGGTGGCGAGGACGGGCTGAGCTTTCGCACACCGGAGTGGCTGAGCCCGTCGTTCGAGCCCTTCGAGACCGAGGTCTTCGGCTTGCTCATCGACGGCAAGACGATCACCTACTGGCTGCTGTTCGCGGTCGTGCTCGCGCTCGTACTGCTGCTGCTGCGCATCGTCAACTCGCCGTTCGGCCGCGTGCTGCAGGCGATCCGCGAGAACGACTTCCGCGCCGAGGCGATCGGCTACCGCACCGTTGTCTATCGCACGCTCAGCAACGTGCTGTCGGCCTTGTTCGCGACGATCGCCGGCGTGCTGCTCGCGCTGTGGGTGCGCTATGTCGGTCCCGACATCACGCTGTCGTTCGAGGTCATGCTCGACGTGCTGCTGATCGTCGTCATCGGCGGCATGGGCACGATCTACGGCGCCGTGATCGGCAGCGTGCTCTTCATGCTCGCGCAGAGCTATCTGCAGGACGTGATGAAGCTCGTGTCGACGAACGGCGGCGTGCTCGAGGGCGTGCCGCTCCTCGGGGCGCTTTTCTCGCCCGATCGCTGGCTGCTTTGGCTGGGCATCCTGTTCGTGCTCTCGGTCTATCACTTCCCGACCGGCGTCGTTGGCCGACTGCGCGCGCGCGCCTTGGCGAAGGCGACCGCGCCATGACAGGCTTTACGTCGAACTATCTGCGCTGCGAGGGGCGCGAGCTCCACTACACCGAGTGGGGCGCCGAGCACGCGCAGACGGTGATCGCCTGGCACGGCCTGGCGCGTACCGGGCGCGATATGGACGAGGTGGCGGAGCACCTGTCGACACGTTTTCGCGTCATCTGCCCTGACACGATCGGCCGCGGCTTGAGCGAGTGGAGCCCGGATCCCGCGCGCGAATACTGCCTCGACTTCTACGTGCGACTCGCGCAGTCGCTGCTGAACCAGCTCGGCCTCGATCGGGTGCAGTGGGTCGGTACGTCGATGGGCGGGTCGATCGGCCTGGTGGCGGCGGCGAGTGCACTGCGCGGACGCATCACGCGACTCATCCTGAACGACAACGGGCCGCAACTCGCCGCGGCGGCGATCGAGCGCATTCGAAGCTACGCCGGCCATCCGGCCGCGTTCGCGACGGTGAGTGAACTCGAGGCCTACTTCCGCACCGTCTACAAGCCCTACGGCTTTCTGACCGATGCGCAATGGCGGCGCCTGACGGAAACCTCGACACGCCGCCTGCCCGACGGCCGCGTGACGCCGCACTACGACCCGGCGATGGTGCAGCAGTTCATCACGCGCCCGAACGACTACGAACGCTGGGCCGAATGGGACAGCCTCGACATCCCGGTGCTCTGCCTGCGCGGCGAGTCGAGCGACCTGCTGCTCGCCGAGACCGCCGACGCGATGCGCCAGCGCGGCCCGCGCGCTGTCGTCGTCACGATCCCCGGCTGCGGTCACGCGCCCGCGTTGAACGTGCCCGAACAGCTGGCGCTGGTGGAGCGGTTTCTTTCCGCCTGACACGTCAGACCAACCAGATCGATGACGGTTCGGCCGCGGCCATGCGCCGCGCGCGAGTTCCTGGACTGCATGGAGGTACAGCCTCGATCGCGCCTCGAGGCTGTTTGAGAACCCGCGCTGCCCGGCTACGGAGCGAACAGGCTGCCAGCCGGCACTGCGACATAGGTGCCGCCCGGCACCAGCCACTGCAGTCGCGCCTCGGCCTTGCCGCTATGGTCGTAGTACTCCATCTTGATCGAGTACTTCTGGCCGGCGACCAACGTGACGATGCCGCTCGTGTCGGTGCGGGAACTGTGATCGTTCCATTTGTCGATCACCTTCACCCCATTGACCCAGAGACGCACGCCGTCATCCGAGACGGTCCGGAAACGGTAGCTGCCGTTCTGGGGCGCCAGCACGCTGCCGCTCCACCGCACCGAGAAGTTGTCCTTGCCCACCCCCGGTGCGGGCGCGGCGTTCGCCCAGTTGAAGTCGATGGCTTCGATACGCCTCAGCGCTGGCGACCCGCTCAGCGTCCTGTTGTCGAAGTAGTCGCCCGCCAGTCCGGCGCCAACGTCGAATGCGGGTGCACCCTCCTCATCGCTGCCGATCTCGCGCAGATAGGCGGCGAGCGAAGTCCGATCGGCGCTAGATGCGGTGATGCCGGTATGCGCCTGAATCGCTGCCTCCAGCGTCGCGGCCGACCCGTCATGCAGGTAGGGCGCGGTCGACCAGACATCGCGCAAGGTCGGAATGTCGATGCCGGTCAACGGACCGAACAGGCGGTTGCCGCTGGTTGGTTTGAGCGTGCCGATGTCCTTCAGCATCGATGCGTCGCCGCTGCCGCTGTAGGCCGTTCCCGAGTGGCATTGAGCGCAGTTCTTGATCTGGAACACGAGTCGTCCGGCCACCGCCGCAGTGCTCAGGGAGCCGTCGGCGTTGCGCAAGGGGCTGGGCTCGAACTTGTCGAGCGACGCCACGTAGGCCGCGAGCGCGTCGAGGTCCGTGCTGAGGCCAGCCTTCTTGTCGCCCAGCGGCTGGCTGCGTGTTCCGGCCCCGAACTGGTCGTCGCTCATCAATCCGCTGCCGCCCGCGAGCGTCCGGATCTGACCTTCGAAGTCCTGCACCTCGTCGAAATTCGCGCTCCAGTGCAGAAAGCCCTGTGCGCCCGCGCGGCCACGCAGGCCGACCGTGTTGCGCAAGCCTTCGCCGAGGCTGCTCAGATCCCAGACCCGACCGTCGTGCCCACCGTCGTTGTGGCAGGTGGCGCAACTCATGTAGCGGTCGCGGGCGAGGCGCGTGTCCCTGGCGTCGTAGAACAGCTGCTTGCCAAGCAGCACGCTCGGGCTCAGCTTCTCGGCCGCAACGGTGTTCAGCGTCATCAGCAGCGGGACGTCGACTGCTCCTTGCGTCATCAAAGGCTGCAGATCGTAGACGCCGACCGTGCGATCCATGAAATTGCTGACATACAGCCTGAGGCCGTCGGGCGCGACGGCCAGACCCTGCGGTGCTCGGCCGACGTCGAAGCGGAACAGCTCGCGCCGACCGTAGCTGTCGACGACCGCGACTTCGCGGCTGGTCTCGAGCGCGACGAAGAGATAGACGCCGTTCGGGTCGAACGCCGCGGCGCTGGCGACACTGGCATTGTCGTGATCGATGCGGGCCGGCAGATCCTCGCGGTTGTTGACGAGGTCGATGCGCGAGCTGATCGCGCGTACGGTGCTCTGGAAGTTCAGCGCCTCGCCGTCACGTCGCGTACCGCGCTTGATGTTGTCCTGCTTCGAAGGGACCCAGGCTTGGGTGCCGTCGGGTGACAGCACGGCCGCGCCGAGGTAGTTCGGTATGCCGCGCCCCTGGTTCTCGAAATCGGGCTTGTCGCTGTGGGCCAGCAACAGGGTGCGCAACACACTCATCGCCGACGTCCCGACCATCACCACTTCACCGCCGCTGTTGGTCGTGTTGACGCTCGCCGTGCCCTCGCCGGGCAAGGGCGGCGTGATGAAGCGCGAGACATAGGCCGCGCTGCCGTCGGCGGTGATCGACACATGACGCGGGTTGCTGCCGACGCTCAGCGTGGCCAGCTGCGCGTAGGTCGCCGTATTGAACTTCAGCAGTTTGCCACTGCCTTCGAGCGCGACCAGCGCGAAGCCGCCGACCGGTGCCATCGCCACGCCGAAGGGTTGCGAGCCGCGTGGCAGGGCGATCGTGCGCGTGACGGCAAACGAAGCGGCATCGATCACGCTGATGCTGGCGCCGAACTTGTTCGTCACCCACACCTGGGCGTTCGGTGCAAGGGCCAGCGTTCTGGGTCCGGCGCCGACCGGCACCTCGGCGACTTTTGCACCGCTCACCGCGTCGAACACCGACACAGAATCGTTGTCCTGGTTGATGACCCACAGGCGGTCGCCATTCGGGCTGCGCGGCTCGACCAGAATGTTCGACGAGACCCCCGGCTTCATGGCGGTCAATGCAAGGTGCACGACCTGCATCACGGTCTGCCGCCGTTCGATGTTGCGGTCGTCGTTGGCCGTGACCGTCACGTAGTACACGCCGGGCGCGGTGTAGCTGTGGCTGGCAGTCGGTGAGCTCGAATAGGTCGTCTCCGGCGAGCCGTCGCCGAAATTCCATTTGTAGACGGTGTTGATGCCGGTTGCGGTAGCGGTGAAGCTGACGGCCGATCCGGTCTGGGCGGGCGGCGACATGACGGGCACGTCCAGCACCAGCGGCGGGGCGTCGGTCACGTTCCAGCTGAAGCTCGTGCTCGCCGAGTTCACGCCGTCGCTCACGCTGACGACAACCTCGAAGGCACCGGCGGCGTTGGTCTGACCTTGGATTCTGCCGGTCCGTGCGTCGATCGAAAGACCGGGAGGAAGTCCGCCGGCACTGTAGGACAGCACGTCGCCGTTCGGGTCGCTCGCTGCGATCTGCAGGTCGACCGTGGCGCCTTGGATGCTCGATTGGTTGCCCGGGTGCGTCACGCTGGGCGTGATCGCCGGATTCGGCTGATCGGCCACGTTGACGCGCACGATCTTGGCTTCCGACGGCACGCCGGCGGCGTTCAGCACGAACACCATGTAGAAGCCGGGCGGCGCCTCGGCGGCATGAGCCGGCGACTGCACGGACAACTGATTGCCGTCGGCAGCGAACGCGAGTTCGATGAAGCGCTGCTCCATGTTCCAGCCGTGCGTTGCCGAGCCCGTCTTGACCATGACGACGCGCGACACCGGCGTTGCACCCGACACCTGCAGCTGGAAGGTCTGGCCGATATCGACCACGTCCGGGGCAGCGTCGATGACCGGACGTTGCGCGAGCGTGCCGCCCGCAGCGAACAGATAGGGCGGGTAGTAAATCTCGGAATTGAGATTGTTCTGCGGCCCCGGCGCGCCGCCGCCGCCGACCAGCACCGTCGCGTCGGGAAGCAGCAAGGCCGTCGAGTGATAGAGCCGCGCCTTGACGGCGCTCGCGCCCCGGGTCCAGACGCCGGTGTCCGGGTTCCACATCTCGGCGGCGTAGCTCTCGCCGCCGTCCAGTGACGTTGTAGGTCACGCTGCCGCCGGTGGCCAGCACCTGCCCGTTGGGCAGAATGGTGGCCGATCCCAGCCGTCGCTGCGCCAGGAGCGAACCGGTGGTCGTGACGGTCGGCGTCGTGCCGCGAATGTCGATCACGATCGCGCCGTTCGAGTTGCCGCCGAACTGCAGGATGCGTCCCGGGCGGAACATCGCGGCGGTCGAATCGGCGCCTCGGTAGGCCGAGGCGAATGTGCTCATGCGCGTCACGCTGCCGGTGCCGCTGGGGTCGACGTAGTACATGCGGCCAGTTGGCGTCGAAGCCGAACAGCCGGCCGTCGGGTGCGATGAAATTGCGCGGGTAGTAGTAGCTGAGCGCCGACGTGCTGGCGCCGCTGAGCAGGCGGAAGGTGCCGTCGCTGTCGCGCACCTCAGGAAAGTCCTCGCCACCGCTCCCGCCTTGAACGTACGTGTCGCCGTTGAGCAGGGTGACCGAACTGGCGTACCAGCGCGGCCGGTTCATGTTGTTGCCCGCAACCATCGTGTTGGTGCCGGGCGTGAAGATGTTGGAGCTGTTGTTGCCGGTGTTGGTCGTGCCGGTGCCGGTCCAGTTGTCGCCGCCCGCAATGGCGACCGCGCCGCTGCCGGGCAATAACAGCTGCGAACTGCAGAAGATGTCGGACAGCGAATCCTTGTTGATGGTCAGGTGCTCGCCGGGCAGGCCGGCTGCGGGATTCCAGACGTCATAGATGAACTTGCCGGTCTGCTTGCCCGTGCCGTTCGTGCCGTAGCTCATCACCCGGCCGTCGGGCAGCAGCACGACGTGCAAGGGGATCAGCGGCCAAGGCGTCACCGCCGACCACATGCCCATCACGTCGGCGTCGGGCGGAATCGAGCCGACCGGAATGCCGAGCGCCTTGGCTCGGCTCTCCGTCGATGAATCGGTCGCGGCGGCATCCGAGCCGTCTTCGCTGCTGCCGCCGCACGACGCCGAGAGCGCCGCCGCCAGGGCGATTGCCACGTGGCCCGATGACGCGGCGTGTCGCCACGGCATGGTGAACCTGAAGCCGCGTGCTCACACATGCCCGTGCAACCATCTGCGCTCTCCAGTCGTTTACATGACGTTACATCCGTTTCTGCTCGACGGCAACCCCGTCGCCGACTTCCCGCTCCCAAGAACATGGGGGGCGGCGAGGGCGCAGCCGGATCTCTAGAATCTTCCGCTTCGCCCCAGAAAGCACCTTCTCCATGTCGGGAGTCATCCGCATCCGCGGTGCGCGCCAGCACAACCTGAAAAACCTCGACCTCGATATCCGCACCGGCGAGATGACGGTTGTCACCGGGCCGAGCGGATCGGGCAAGTCGAGCCTGGTGTTCGACACGCTGTACGCCGAGGGCCAGAGGCGCTACGTCGAGACGTTCAGCGCCTATGCGCGCCAGTTCCTCGACCGCATGGACCGGCCCGCGGTCGATCGAGTGGATGGCGTCCCGCCTGCAATTGCGATCGACCAGACCAACCCGGTGCGCAGCTCGCGTTCGACGGTCGGCACGATGACTGAGCTGAACGACCACCTGAAGCTGCTCTATGCGCGGGCAGCGCAGTTGTTCGATCGAGAGACCGCGCGGCCGGTGCGCCACGATTCGCCAGAGACGATCTACGCGGAGCTGCTCGCACGCTCGGCGCAAGCCAACGATCCGCGCCTCGCCATCACCTTCCCGGTCGAGTTGCCGGCCAACACATCTGCCGACGAAGTGACGCAGTGGCTGAGTGCCAGCGGCTTCACGCGCGTGCAGGCCGAGCGCGAGGTGGCATCGCCGACAGGACCGCGCAAGCTGCTCGACGTCGTCGCCGACCGCTTTCGCATGGCGGGTGCCGAGAAGGCGCGCGCGGTCGAGGCGATCGAGACGGCGCTCAAGCGTGGCAGCGGTCGCGTCAACGTCTATGTCCTCGGCAACGAAGAAGGCGCGGAGGCGCAACTGTGGCGCTTCTCGACCGGCCTGCATTGCCCCGATAGCGACCTGCGCTACGCCGACCCGCAGCCTGCGCTGTTCTCGTTCAACTCTGCCGTCGGTGCCTGCGAGACCTGCCGCGGCTTCGGCCGCGTGATCGGCGTCGATTGGGGACTCGTCATTCCCGACGAGCGCAAGACGCTACGCAACGGCGTTATCAAGACGATCCAGACGCCGGCTTGGAAGGAGATACAGGCCGACCTGTTGCAGTACGGCGGTGAGGCCGGCATTCCACGCGACACGCCCTGGGCGCAGCTCACCGCGGCGCAGCGGGACTGGGTGATCGAGGGCTCGCCGAACTGGAAGGGCAACTGGAACAAGCAGTGGTACGGCATCAAGCGCTTCTTCGGTTACCTGGAGAGCAAGGCGTACAAGATGCATATCCGCGTGCTGCTGTCGAAGTACCGCAGCTACACGCCGTGCCCGGCCTGCGGCGGCGCGCGCCTGAAGCTCGAGGCGCTGTTGTGGCGGCTCGGGTCGAAGGCGGACGCCGATGCGGCCATGGCGCAAGAAGCGCGGCTGATGCCGGTCGGCGTGCCGTGGACGCGCGAGCAACTCGAGGCCTTGCCGGGGCTGTCGCTGCACGACCTGATGCAGTTGCCGATCGACCGCCTGCGCCGCTTCTTCGACGGCTTGAGCCTGCCGAGCACGATGCTCGACGACGCGCTGAAGCTCCTGCTTGACGAGATTCGCACGCGACTCAAGTACCTGTGTGACGTCGGCATCGGCTACCTGACGCTCGACCGCCAGAGCCGCACCCTTTCCGGCGGCGAAGTGCAACGCATCAACCTGACGACGGCGCTCGGCACTTCGCTCGTCAACACGATGTTCGTACTCGACGAGCCGTCCATCGGCCTGCATCCGCGCGACATGGGCCGCATCGTCGAAGCGATGCACCGGCTGCGCGATGCCGGCAACACGCTCGTCGTCGTCGAGCACGACCCGGCGGTGATGCTCGCCGCGGATCGCCTGATCGACATGGGCCCCGGCCCCGGCGAGCGCGGCGGGCAGATCGTGTTCGACGGGACACCGGATGCTGCGCGCAGTGCCGCGACGCTGACCGGCGACTACCTCGGCGCCAGAAGGCAGGTCGACATCGGCCTGCGCCGCGTCGTCGAGGCCGGCACACCACGCCTGATCGTGCAGGGTGCGCGCGAACACAACCTGAAGAACGTCACGGTCGAGTTTCCGCTGCAGCGGCTCGTCTGCGTCACCGGCGTCTCGGGGTCGGGCAAGTCGACGCTGATGCAGGATCTTCTGTATCCGGCGCTCGCGCGCCACTTCGGCAAGCCGACTGAGACGCCCGGGGCACACGACGCGCTGCTCGGCGCCGATTGGCTGACCGACGCGGTGTTCGTCGATCAGAGCCCGATCGGCAAGACGGCGCGCTCGAATCCAGCGAGCTACGTCGGCGCGTTCGACGAGATCCGAAAGATCTTCGCGCAGGCGCCGCTCGCGCTGCAGCGCGGCTATGGCGCGGGCATGTTCAGCTTCAATGCCGGCGACGGGCGCTGCCCGACCTGTGGCGGCTCGGGCTTCGAGCACGTCGAGATGCAGTTCCTCTCCGACGTGTATTTGCGATGCCCGGACTGCGACGGCCGCCGCTATCGCGCCGAGATCCTCGACGTGAAGATCGACCGCAGACTGCCGGGCGACCTGCTCCGCGAGATCAGCATCGCGGATGTTCTGGAACTCACCGTCAGCGAGGCCGTGCAACTCTTTCGCGACGACCGCGAGGTGTTGCGCGTGCTGCAGCCGATCGTCGACGTCGGCCTCGAATACGTGAAGCTCGGCCAGCCGGTGCCGACGCTGTCGGGCGGCGAGGCGCAGCGACTCAAGCTCGCTGGCTTCCTCGCCGAGACGGCGCAGGAGGCGTCGGCTTCGCGGCAGAGCGTTGCGCGCAAGGGGCGGCTTTTCCTGTTCGACGAGCCGACGACCGGGCTGCACTTCGACGACATCGCCAAGCTGATGCGCGCACTCAGGAAGCTGCTCACCGCCGGCCATTCGCTGATCGTCATCGAGCACAACCTGGACGTGATTCGCGCCGCCGACTGGATCGTCGATCTCGGCCCCGAGGGCGGCGAAGGCGGCGGTGAACTGGTATGCGTCGGCACCCCGGACGACGTTGCCGCGCATGCGACTTCGCACACCGGCAAGGCGCTGCGCGACTATGAACACGCGCTGCACGGGCATCGCGTCGAGGAAGGGATGCCGCTGCAGAGCGTTCTGAAGCGCCGGCGCGAGGTCGACGAATCGATCCGTATCGTCAATGCGCGCGAGCACAACCTGAAGTCGATGGATGTGTCGATTCCGCGCGGCAAGTTCAGCGTGATCACCGGCGTATCGGGATCGGGCAAGAGCACGCTCGCATTCGACATCCTGTTCAACGAAGGGCAGCGGCGCTATCTCGAATCGCTGAACGCCTACGCGCGCAGCATCGTGCAGCCGGCGGGCCGGCCGGAAGTCGACGCGGTCTATGGCATCCCGCCGACAGTCGCGATCGAGCAGCGACTGTCTCGCGGCGGGCGCAAGAGCACGGTCGCGACGACGACCGAGGTCTGGCACTTCCTGCGCCTGCTCTACGTGAAGCTTGGCCTGCAGCACTGCACGAAGGACGGCACGCCGGTTCGGCCGCAGAGCGCCGAGAGCATCGCCGCGCAGTTGCTTCGCGAGCCGGAGCAGGGCGGTCACAGGGGCCAGCATGTCGGCCTGCTCGCGCCACTCGTCGTGAATCGCAAGGGCGTCTATACCGACCTCGCCAAGTGGGCCAAGGCGCGTGGCCATACGCACCTGCGAGTCGACGGCGAGTTCCTGCCGGTCGATCCATGGCCGCGGCTGGACCGCTTCAAGGAGCACACGCTCGAACTGCCGGTGGGCGACATCGTCGTCGGCGTGGACAACGAGGCGTCACTGCGCGAGATGCTGGCGCGGGCGCTCGAGCTCGGCAAGGGCGTGATGCACCTGCTCGCGCCACTGGATGGCTTGGCTGCAGCGATGGACGACAGCGGGACCGGCGCGGGCATCGGCAGCGTCAAGGTGTTCTCGACCAAGCGCGCCTGCCCGACCTGTGGCACGAGCTATGCCGAGCTCGACCCGCGCATGTTCAGCTACAACAGCAAGCACGGCTGGTGCACGAGCTGTGTCGGCACCGGCCTGGCGCTGACGCGCGAACAGCGCAAAGCCTACGACGACTCGATCCGCGAGGACGATGGCCACGGTCGGGAGCAGAGCTTCCCGTCCGAGGAAATGGAGGTCGAGGGCGTAGGCGACGCGCAGTGCCCGGATTGCCACGGCACGCGGCTCAACCCGGCGGCGCGTGCTGTGACCTTCGATGATCGCGCCATCAGCGCCGTCGCTGCCGACGCGATCGACGACGCGGCGCGCTGGGTCTCTGGGCTGGACCGCGACGGCGCTTTCAGCGCGCGCGAACGCGGCATCGCGCGCGACGTGATCAGCGAGATCCGAAGCCGGCTCGACTTCCTGCAGGAGGTCGGCCTCGGCTACCTGACGCTCGATCGCGCAGCGCCGACCTTGAGCGGCGGCGAGGCGCAGCGCATCCGCCTTGCGGCCCAGCTTGGCAGCAATCTGCAAGGGGTGTGCTATGTGCTGGACGAGCCGACGATCGGCCTGCACCCGCGCGACAACCAGGTGCTCCTGAACGCATTGAAGACGCTCAGCGACAAGGGCAACACGCTTGTCGTCGTCGAGCACGACGAGGACACGATGCGCCGCGCGGACCATCTGATCGACATCGGCCCCGGCGCCGGCAAGCGCGGCGGGCGGTTGGTGGCTGAAGGGAGCGTCGCCGATCTGTCAGCGAGCGCGGAGTCCGTCACCGGCCGTCTTCTCGCGCATCCGCCGCGCCACCCGCTGCAGGCCCGGCGATCGGTGAATCGCGACACGCCGATGCTGCGTCTCACCGGCGCGTCGCTGCATAACTTGCAGCAGCTCGATGTGTCCGTGCCGATCGGACGCATGGTCGCCGTCACCGGCGTCAGCGGCTCGGGCAAGAGCACACTGGCGCGCGATGTGTTGCTTGCCAACGTGCACGCGGCCGTGGCGCTCCGTGCGACGAAGCCCGGGCGCGACCGTCTCGCCGCGGGCGAGCATCCGGCGTGGGTCGGCTGCACAGGCCTGCGAGGCTTCGAACTCATCGAGCGCGTCCTCGAAGTCGATCAGACGCCGATCGGCAAGACGCCGCGCTCGTGCCCGGCGACCTATGTCGGCTTCTGGGACACGATCCGAAGGCTGTTTGCCGAAACGCTCGAGGCGCGTGCCCGCGGCTACGCACCAGCGCGCTTCAGCTTCAATACCGGCGACGGCCGCTGCCCGGGTTGCGAAGGCCAGGGCCTGCGTACGATCGCGATGAGTTTCCTGCCCGATGTGAAGGTGCTTTGCGACACCTGCCACGGCGAACGCTTCAACGCCGAGACGCTTGCCGTGAGTTGGCGCGGCAAGAGCATTGGCGACGTGCTGAAGATGGAGGTCGACGAGGCGGTCGAGTTCTTCGCCGCGCTGCCGAACATCGCGCATCCGCTGCAATTGCTGAAGGATGTGGGGCTCGGCTACCTGACGCTCGGTCAGCCGTCGCCGACACTCTCGGGTGGCGAGGCGCAGCGCATCAAGCTGGTCAGCGAACTCGTAAAGGTCAGGGATGATCTGACGCGCCGAGGCCAGAAGGCACCGCACACGCTCTACGTGCTCGACGAACCGACCGTCGGACTGCACATGGCCGACGTAGAGAAGCTGACCCGCGTGCTGCACCGCCTCGTCGACGGCGGCCACAGCGTGCTCGTCATCGAACACGATCTGGACGTGATCGCCGAGGCCGACTGGGTGATCGACCTCGGCCCCGAGGGCGGCGCGCTGGGCGGGCGCGTCGTCGCCGAGGGAACGCCCGAACAGGTCGTTGCCAGCGGCAGCCACACCGGCGTCGCGCTGGCGCCGGTGCTGGCGCGGCAGTAACCGTCGGCCGTCGGAGTTCTTCTGGCGGCTGGCGGCGCTGGTGCCGCAGCCGCGCCTGAACCGCTTCATGGCGTGCTGGCACCGCCATGCTCAAGACAAATCGACGTTCACCTGCTGCGCTACGGTCTCGATCTCGCGGATCACGCGCCGTGCGCTCGGCGACAGGGTCCGGTTGCGCAGCGTGACAAGTCCCATCTGCGAATACAGCTGGGGCAGTCCCTTCACCTGCAGGCGCAGCAGCGTGCCGGCCCCTACCTCGTCGCGCACCGCCGCGTCGGTTGACGCCAGGATCGTGTCGGTCTCGAGCGCTACCCGCCGCAGCAGCGCGATGTCGTCGCATTCCAGTCCCAACGTCGGAGCGTCGCCTTCAGGCAGGCCGAGGAGCGCCGCCAACGCTCGCTTGATGGACGCAGGAAGGCGCGTCGCCGCGACGCCGAAAGACCAGACCTCCGCCAGCGTGCACTCGCGCTGCGCCAGCGGATGGCCGCGGCGGGCATAGAAGGTGCCCGGTTGGCGACCGACCGAACGGATGCCGATGGCCGGATCGACCGGCAGGTCACGCACGTCGGAGACGAAGAATTCGATGTCCTCGGCAAGCAGGCGCTCGAGCAGCAACTGCCAGTTGTTGACCTCGACACGCACCCCGACGGCGGGGTACTGACGGCGGAACGCAACGAGCACGCCTGGCATGAGCGTCGCCGCCGGGAACGGGCCGACGCCGAACGCCGTATCACCGAGCTTGCTGTCGCGGAACAGGTCGACGTCCCGGTGCAGGGATCGCGCATCGAAGAGCAGCCTGCGCGCCCGCCCGATCAGGAAGTCGCCGGCGGGCGTGGGCCGGATGTCGCCGACGTCGCGCTCGAACAGGCGCAATCCGAGGTCCGCCTCGATGGCCTGGATGCTGCGGCTGAAGGCTGGCTGGCTCAGGTGAACGCGCTCGGCGGCGCGGCCGAAGTGACGTTCGTCGGCAAGGGCAAGCAGATGCTGCAGGCGGCGTAGCTCGACCACCCGGCAAATGTGCCAGATGCATTGTTATGTTGTCAATTATGCATTGGACACATTGAACCCGCGCATTCAAAGTCAGCCCACCGGCCACCTTCCGAGCCGAACAGGAGACTCAGAACATGAACCCGCTACTGCAGAACTTGCTCATCGTGAGCGTGATGCTGGGCTTTGCCGGCATGGAATGGGCGTCACGCCGCTACAAGGAAACGGTGCGCGCGAGCGCGGACGACACCAAGCTCGAACTCTTCATGTTCCTGAGCCTGATCGCCGTGGCGCAGCCACTGGCGATCCTGATCACAGGCAAGCTGTCGGCCTGGTTGATGCCGAGCCAGCTCAACGCCCTTGCAGACCTTCCATGGTGGGCGATGATCGGTCTGCTGCTGCTGACCGATGACCTGAGCCAGTACTGGTGGCACCGCGCTTCGCACAGCCCGCTCCTGTGGCCGTTGCACCGTGCGCACCACACGGCTACCTACATGAGCATCAGGGTGACCTACCGCAACAACCTCTTCTACTACCTCATGATGCCTGGCCTGTGGTTCGGCGGCATCGCGCTGTACCTGGGCTTCGGCGTGGTCTACAGCATCTACCTGATCTGCAAGATCGCCATCATTCTGGGCGCCCATAGCGCGTGGCGCTGGGACGAGCCGCTGTACCGCATCCGCGCGCTGCGTCCGCTGATGTGGCTCGTGCAACGCACGATCTCGACACCGAGCACGCACTGGGCGCACCATGCACTGACCAATGCCGACGGCATCGGCCACTACAAGGGCAACTTCGGCAACATGCTGTTCGTCTGGGACGTGCTGTTCGGTAGCGCGCACATCACGCAGAAGTACCCGGCGGCCGTGGGCCTGCAGGATGACCGGATCTTCGGCAAGGAGCGCTGGTTCCACGAGATGTTCTACCCGCTGCTGCAGTCCGAGCGCGAGCACTCGGTGTTGCGCGCCGGTGGTAGGGCCTACGCCGAAGTCGAGACGCGGTCAGATGTCGACGTGCTCAACGCTGGTGCCAACGCGGCGACATGATCGAACCGCATGCGCCGGACTCGACCCCGGCGCGGCAAGGTTCGCGCGAAGGCGAACGCAGAACGTCCCCAGATGCGCTCCACGGGCTTGCGCGAGCGCGGTTGCCGACCAAGTGTGTGACGGGCTATGCTGGCGTGACGCGACCGCGAATGGACCCGCGGAGGAGCCGATGACCAGCATCACGTTCGAAGAGTTCGCCGCGGCGGCCAAGTCA